>URVM01000013.1 GCA_900551325.1 uncultured Eubacteriales bacterium
TATTATAACCCTATTTCTCCAAAATAAAAGAGCGTCGACTTTGTCGACGCTCTGAAAAGACCAAGGTAGCTAGGCTATCTTGGTCTTTTTGCATACCTATGTAAAAAATCTTTTTAAGTTTATATAGCCAAAAGACCAAATAAACCTGCAACAAGTACAATAAAGGAAAATAAAATACGATAAAAAGCAAAATAACGTAAAGGTTGCCTTTTAAGAAAACCTAAGAAAGCATCAATGACAAGTAGAGCTACAACAAAAGATACAATAAAGCCTACACCAAGGGCTAACCAGTGGATAGAAAGAAGAGGCGTAGGCATTTTAAGTAATTTAAGAAAGTGAATAAGTGCTTGGCCAAACATTACAGGAATAGCGAGGAAAAAGGAATATTCGGCAGCAGCTACTGTAGACATGCCACAACTCCATCCACCAATAATAGTAGAGGCAGAACGAGACATGCCTGGAATAATAGAAAGTACTTGGAATAAACCAACTGTAAGTGCTTTAGCTGGTGTAAGAGAAGTAGAAGAAAGAGGTGTTATCACATTTCCTTTTAAACGTGCTTCCGCATACAACATCCAAAGTGCCCCAAAGAAAAGTGTACAAGCTACAACAGGTGGATTAAAGAGATATTCTTGTACCAAGTCATCAAAGGGTAAGCCAATCATTGCAGCTGGAATACAAGAAATAAGTACCATACTCCAAAAGTAAATTCCACTTTCCGTTAAAGGAACTTTAGAAGATGGAAAAAGGTGAATAATCGTATCTAAAATCTTCTCTTTGTAATAAAATACTACAGCTAAAATAGCACCAAGTTGAATGATCATATTAAAAAGATCGACAAAGGTTTTATCCGCGTGTTCATAAAAGCCAATAAGATTAGAAAAGATAATTAAGTGACCAGTTGATGAGACAGGTAAAAATTCTGTTAGTCCCTCTACAATACCAAGTAAGCCTGCTTTAAATAGCATAAGAAAATCCAAACTACAACCTCCTTGTATAAGCTACAACTTATCCTAGATCAGAGAACTCAATCTTAATGTTATGAGGTGTATAAGTTGCTTGGTAAGGATAGTCTATTTCTATATCCCCAAGAGAAGGAGTAGGTAAAGTAACAGTAAAAGTAGCACCTTCCCCTAAAGTACTTTCACAAGTAATTGTTCCTCCCATAAGGTGGATAAGATCCCTTACTATAGATAAACCTATGCCACAACTATGTTCCTTAGAACTTGTACCTTGTTCAGCAGTAATAAATCTGTCAAATATATGTTCAAGCTTATCTGGTGCAACGCCAATACCAGTATCCTTAATAACAATTTGAATGGCATTATCTAAATCATACATATTAATATAGAGATGACCGCCAGGAGGTGTATATTTAATAGCATTAGAAAGTAAATTAAATATAATACGTTCAAAAGCAGCTGGATCTATAAAGATAAGCTTTTCATCTACATTAGTATCAAATACATAATCAATATGTTTTTCTTCCATATAGAAGTAAGACATTTCACATAAGGTTTCTACTGCATCTACAATATTAAATACTTGAGCAGAAAGATTAATCATATTGTTATCAAGCTTAGTTATATCCAATATATTATTAATAAGTTTTAATAATCTTAAAGAGTTAGAACGCATCATATCTGTATAATGAAGGCATTCATCTAAATTTGTAGCGTGAGCCTGCATTTGAAGTGCACTATATATAATGTTAATAGGCATTTTAATATCATGAGAAATATTTGAGAAATAACTAAGTTTTAGGTTTTGTTGTTCTAAAGCTTTTTCCGCAACTACTTTTTGTTTTTTTTCTGTAATATTACGCAATATACATACTATATTTATAGATTCATGTAAATATGTAGTAGTAAATAAGTATTCGATATGGTATGTTTCATCATTTAACGTAGTTAGAGAACCTTCACCTTTTAACAGTTTTCCAGGATGATTAGGAAGACTTTTATATTCTTCTAGAAGAATAGGGGGTAGATTTAAATAAGTCAGAAGGCTATTACCAGCTAAATCATGTTTATTGACACAATGAAAAAGTTCTAGGGCAGCTTGATTAGCATCTAGTATTTTATCATCAATACAAAGTAAAAATGGTTCAGGGAATAAACTTAATATCCTTTCATAGTGACTTGTTTTAAGTCTAAGGTTGTTCTCAAGTTGTTTTGCATAAAGTGAATATTCATAGAGTTCCTGATGGGTATCTGCCATATCTTTTTTGCTTACCTCACTCTTTAAATAAAGCTCACTAAATGGACGAAGGATACAACAATCAATTTGTCCAACAATAAGCAAATACAGACTAGTTAATTTAAATAGGTAAGGTACAATACGAGGTGCTGAAAGAGGAGTAAAGTAAATAAGTTGGGTAAGTTCAGAAATACCACACAAAATGAGGAACAAGACAATAATAACTTTATGAGAATAAGGAAATCTAGAACGAAGAGGATAAAGCATAGAGAAACTAAGAAAAAGTGCAACAGGCATAAATAAATTGGAAAACAGATTAAAGAAAAGAGCCTGTAGAGTGTGACTGTTTACAAAAACAACAAAGTCTTCATTCATAATTAAAGGCATTAAGAAATAACAGATTAAAGCAAAGCCACACATAATGTAAATACTCACTTGTTCAAGCTTGTCCGGTTTTTTTAGATAAACGTAGCTAATGATAACTACCATAACGGCAAAACTCATTCGTCCTATAAAAAACGTAGCTAAAGAAAGATGGTGATAGTTAATGGTAATGTCCTTAAATTGACTTAGAGCCAGTGGCATACCTTGTAGTAAGTTAATTGAGGCATAAAAAATAGAGATATAAGAAAGAAAAGAATTTTGGGTAATATGTCTCGTAGAGAAAGAACTAATAAGTAGGTAGGTTGCCATAACAAACATAATCAGTTTGGAAGCGGCTAAAAAAGTGGCTTCGTTAAAGCTATATAAAATGAGGAATAATAAGCTAGAGAGAGTTAAAATAGATAGATGTTGATACAGATATTTATTTATAAATTCATCTGTAGAATTAAACATTTTCGACATAATAAGGCTCCTTACAAATCTCATAATAAAATACTATCTATATTATAATACAAAGTTTTTTATTTTACGACATATATTATAAAAATTTTTAATTTTTTAATCAATGAATTATTATAGTACATAATTTGAAAGAAAGAACAGAATATGATACACTAAAATATGAAAAAGACAGAGAAGGAAAAGTAAAGGAGAGCAAATAATGGGTGATGTTTTTAAAGAGCAATTAGTACCAATGACAATGAGTAAAAAAGATAAAGCACAAAGAACAATTATATGGACTGTTAGTATTTTAGTAGCAGTTGTTTTATTTATTGCACTACCTATTTTTATGGCACCTGTGTTAGCATTAGGCGTAGCCTGGTTAGCTATGTTTCTATCTAGTAAGTTAAAAAAGGAACATGAGTATATTTTAACTAATAATATGGTAGATATTGATGTAATCTATAACAAAGAAAAAAGAAAAAGAGTGATTGAGTTAGACCTTAAAGAAATTAATGTAATGGCTAGCATTAAAGACGAACGTCACCAAGAAGAACTTGCTAGAGGTCAAAAGGTAATTAATGCAAGTGATGGTAATGGTACAAAAGAAACTTATGCAATTATGTGTCCAAAAGATGGTCAAGTTGTAAAAATTCTTATTACACCAAATGAAGATATGCTAAACCTAATGTACAAACAAGCACCAAATAAGGTGTTTAAGTTCAGAGGTTAATTTGAAAAATTCATACACATTATAAAAAATATGGGCTAGTTGTATATAGTCCATATTTTTATTGTTTAAAAATACCATTATTATATTAAAAAACACGACTAACATTTTTTTTATGAGTATGCTATAATAATCGATAATAAAAAAATACGTTACTTTTTCGTATATACTTGGCGATTGGGCCGAGAGTATCTACCCACTTGCCGTAAATAAGTGGACTACGAGGAAGCATATAGGGTATAATAAACAATGAAGGGTTCACATAAGTTTATTATACTTTGTAATTCCTCAAAGCTTAGCTTGAGGAGTTTTTTTATATTAGATTGAAAATACAAAATACTAGGAGGAACTTCACATGTCAAAAATTATTAAAGAAGGCATTACATTTGATGATATTTTACTTGTACCTAATTATTCAGATGTTCTACCTCATCAAGTGTCACTTCAAACAAAACTTACTAAAAAGATTACACTTAACATTCCGATAATGAGTGCAGGCATGGACACTGTTACAGAAGCCCGTATGGCTGTTGCAATAGCACGTCAAGGTGGTATCGGTATTATCCACAAAAACATGTCTATTAGTAAGCAAGCAGAAGAAGTGGATAAAGTTAAACGTTCTGAAAATGGTGTTATTACAGATCCTTTCTTCCTATCACCAGAACATTACGTATACGACGCAAACGAGCTTATGGCAAAATATAGAATTTCTGGAGTTCCTATTACTGAAGGTACAAAATTAGTAGGTATTATTACAAACCGTGACTTACGTTTTGAAACAAATCACAATCGTAAGATTAAAGAAGTTATGACAAGTGAAAATCTGATTACAGCTAAAGAAGGAACAGACCTTACTCAAGCTAAAGAAATTCTTTCTAAACATCGTATTGAGAAATTACCAATTGTAGATGAAGAAGGAAACTTAAAAGGTCTTATTACAATTAAAGATATTGAAAAAGCTATTCTTTATCCTCAAGCTGCAAAAGATAGTCAAGGTAGACTCTTAGTTGGTGCAGCTGTAGGTGTAACAGGTGATGTTCTTGAGCGTGTAGAAGCACTTGTAAAATCAAAGGTTGATGTAATTACAGTAGATACAGCTCATGGTCATTCAAAAGGTGTAATAGAAACTGTAAAACTTATTAAATCAAAATACCCAGAACTTCAAGTTATTGCAGGTAACGTAGCAACAGCTGAAGCTACACTTGCTCTTATTGAAGCAGGAGCAGATGCAATTAAAGTAGGTATTGGACCAGGTTCAATCTGTACAACTCGTGTAGTTGCAGGGGTAGGTGTACCTCAAATAACAGCAGTAGAAGACTGTGCAGCAGCAGCAGCACCTTATGGTGTACCAGTTATTGCTGATGGTGGTATTAAATATTCAGGAGATATTGTTAAAGCAATCGGTGTAGGGGCTAATGTATGTATGATGGGCTCAATGCTTGCAGGTTGTGAAGAAAGTCCAGGAGCTGTTGAACTTTACCAAGGAAGAAAATACAAAGTATACCGTGGTATGGGCTCAATTGCAGCTATGGAAAACGGAAGTAAAGACCGTTATTTCCAAAATGATGCTAAGAAACTTGTTCCAGAAGGTGTTGAAGGTCGTGTAGCATACAAAGGACACGTAGCAGATACAATCTTCCAAATGATGGGAGGATTACGTGCAGGTATGGGTTATGCAGGAGCATCAACAATTGAAGAGCTTAAAGAAAAAGCTACATTTGTACGTATTACAAGTGCTGGTCTTAAAGAAAGTCATCCACACGATATTCACATTACAAAAGAAGCACCAAACTATAGTGTGGAATACTAAAAATATAACAAAAACCATACTAGATAGGCATACATTCTGAGGAGGAAATAAAAAATGAAACATGAGTTAGTGATCGTTTTAGACTTTGGTGGGCAGTACAACCAACTTATTGCAAGACGTGTTCGTGAAAACAACGTTTACTGTGAGGTACACCCGTATAATTTAAGCATTGAACAAATTAAAAGCATGAATCCTAAAGGAATTATTTTTACTGGCGGACCAAACAGCGTATATGCAGAAGATTCACCAGTTTGTGGGAAAGAAATGTTTGAACTTGGGATTCCAGTACTAGGAATTTGCTATGGTTCTCAACTTACAGCACATGTATTAGGCGGTAAAGTTGCTACAGCACCTGTAAGCGAATACGGTAAAACAGAAGTTAAAGTAGATACAACTTCAAAATTATTTGAAGGGGTTTCAGACAGTACAATTTGTTGGATGAGTCACACAGACTATATTGAAACTGCACCAGAAGGCTTTAAAATTACTGCTCATACACCAGTATGTCCAGTAGCAGCTATGGAAAATGCTGAAAAAGGAATTTACGCAGTTCAATTCCACCCAGAAGTTATGCATACTCAAGAAGGTATGAAAATGCTTTCTAACTTTGTAAACAACATTTGTGGTTGCCAAGGTGACTGGAGAATGGATTCCTTCGTAGAAACAACTATCGAAGCTATTCGTGAAAAAGTAGGAAATGGTAAAGTATTATGTGCTCTATCAGGTGGTGTTGACTCATCTGTTGCAGCTGTTATGCTTTCTAAAGCAATTGGTAAACAACTTACATGTGTATTCGTAGATCACGGCCTACTTAGAAAAAATGAAGGTGATGAAGTAGAAGCAGTATTCGGACCAGAAGGCCCATACGACCTTAACTTTATCCGTGTAAATGCACAAGAAAGATTCTACGCAAAATTAAAAGGTGTAGAAGATCCAGAAACTAAGAGAAAAATTATCGGTGAAGAATTCATCCGTGTATTTGAAGAAGAAGCACAAAAGATTGGTGCAGTAGATTACTTAGTACAAGGTACAATCTACCCAGACGTAATCGAGAGTGGACTTGGTAAATCAGCAGTTATCAAATCACACCACAACGTAGGTGGACTTCCTGACTGTGTAGATTTCAAAGAAATCATCGAACCACTTCGTCTTCTATTCAAAGATGAAGTACGTAAAGCAGGTTTAGAATTAGGTATCCCAGAATACTTAGTATTCCGTCAACCATTCCCAGGCCCAGGCCTTGGTATCCGTATCATCGGTGAAGTAACAGCAGAAAAAGTACGCATCGTACAAGACGCAGACTGGATCTACCGCGAAGAAATCCAAAAAGCAGGCATCGCAAAAGACTTAGGTCAATATTTTGCAGCCCTTACAAACATGCGTTCAGTAGGAGTAATGGGTGATGAAAGAACATACGACTACGCTATCGCACTCCGTGCTGTAACAACAAGTGACTTCATGACAGCAGAATCAGCTGACCTTCCATGGGAAGTACTTGGTACAGTAACAAGAAGAGTTATTAATGAAGTTAAAGGGGTTAACCGTGTGCTATATGATTGCACAGGGAAGCCACCAGCTACGATTGAGTTTGAATAAGCTATAAGCAGTGCAGATAAAAAAAGTAAGAAGTCCCAGATGAGAGTTCACTCTCAATCTGGGACTTCTTACTTTTTTTATCTATATGGCGCCAGCCATCATGAGTGTAGCGGAGCGGAACGAATGGCACTGCGGACTATGAGGAAGAATTGGTAATGTTTTTATCTATATGGTACTAAGTGCAGCGGAGGGTAACGAATGGCACTGTAGACTATGAGATCATCTATGTAGTCCGAATGATTGTCTCTATATAAGGTTTTCGTTGGCTAGAGGGTGGGATACATTCTCCTTCAGCTTCCACTTCCGGTGACTAAGAGGCTGTAGGCTCGGATGGAGTAAGAACGCCAGAAACTCCCGTTGGTCAAACAGTCTGGCTAAAACCCCTACTCCCTCTCTCACCAACACCCTCTAAGTCACCTACATAAGCCGCTTCCGGAGAACGCACCCCACCCTCACACCTTTTCAATATCTTGAAAGAGACAAACATTCTAGCCTAAGGTTCTGTTGAGGCAGATAAAATAGCAGTTGTTCAGTTTTTGATATATAAATTTAATATTGAAATTAATTATAAATGTAATATAAAGGTATAGTAAAGGGCTGTAGTTGATAAGATTATTGCTTTTATGTTAAAAAAAATAAAACATGTTATAATATAATAAAATATTTTAAAATATAATAAAAAATAAAAGGAGAATAGACAATGGCAATTATGGATATTTTTTCAAAACGTAAAAAAGCTGAAAGTAATGATATAGATGTATATCAATATGAACTATTACCTGAGAAATTGAGAGTACAGATTGTACAGCTGGTAACAGAATCTGTAGGTATATATCCAGGATTTTACAAGGATATTAAAAAGATTTTGTCAAAAGAACTGGGAAGGTTTCAATTGGTGGATGGATACCCTGAAAATGAACAGCATGAATGTGTTCTTTTTATAATGGAAGAACAAGATACGGACAATGTTTTAGATATAGTGGAGTTAATATTTAGATATATTGAAATCATTAATGATGGATATGAGATATCATATTTAAAAAATAGATATAATATTGAACAAGATTATAAAGAATCAGTTATAGAGCTTAATCATAGATTTAAAGAGAATGGAGTGGGATATGAATATATTAATGGAAATATAATAAAAATAGAAAATCAATATATTCATAAAGAGATTGTAAAACCAGCTTTGCAATTAATGCAAGAGGAAGAGTTTAAGGGGGCATATCAAGAATTTATTGTTGCACACGAACATTTTAGAAAGAGGGAGCATAAAGAAGCTATAGCCAATGCGTTGAAGTCATTTGAAAGCACTATGAAGACTATTTGCGAAAGAAAAAAATATAAGTATGATAAAACTAAAGATACTGCGCAAAAATTAATTACAATTATTTTTAATGAAGGATTAATACCACAGTATTTAGCTAATCAATTTTCAGGATTAAGGACAACATTAGAAACAGGAGTGCCTACTATAAGAAATAAAACAAGTGGGCATGGGCAGGGGGAAGTTCCAATAGAAATACCAGAGTATTTTGCTTCGTATGCAATTAACTTAACAGCTACTAATATTGTGTTTTTAGTAAATGCATATAAACAAAGTAGAGAATAGATAAATGATAGGGGATAATTATATGGAGGAGTATAAAGAGTACCAGCTGTTAGAGGCTAAATTTATATCAGGAAAAGGTGAAATGTGCTATAAAGAGGTTTTAGATGACTTTGAAAGAGCAGAATTTATAAATATTTTAACATATAATATTTCAGCTAAAAGTTCTGATTTAATAGAGAAAATAATAGAAAGTGGTCAAAGGAATATTCCTATAAGAATTATTACTAATATACCTAGTAGATGGGCAATATATTATAATGAAAAATGTAAAGAAAAGGCAAAAAAAGGTATACAACTGTACACTAATAAACTAAATCCTGAGAGATTGGGTAAACTAGCTTCCGTGTTCTTTAGAGTTGATAATCATGCAAAAATTATTATGACAGATAATATAATATATTGGGGATCAGCAAATTATTCAGATGAGAGCAAGAATAACTACGAGTGTGGTACCATATCCCGAGATAGAGAATTTATAAAATTTGTGGAAAGAGAAGTTATTCCTACTATATTAGATGAAAGCTTGAGCTACTATGAGTACGATTTCTTAAAATATGTAGCAAGTATTTATAGTGCAATGACATATATGCATAACATGTACGAAGATCTATATGAAGCATCTTATGAGATTCATTCGGACTATGATACTAATTTTAAAGAAGTAGTATATTTTAATTGTCAAGAGAATGATATTTCATGGAAGCAATTAGAAAATATAATGGAAGTAACTATCAAATTTGAAGGAGTATTACAAGAGATAATTAATGAATTAGAAGAACAGGAAGATGTAGACCTATATCAAGAAATTTTAGAACTATTAAGTAGATATTTAGAGCATTTCTCAAATATGAAGCATAAAATTAGTAATTTGTGTTATGACTTAGAAGAAATGGCCAGATATCCGCAAGAAGATGCAGTTATGGAAATTCTGAATAGGGAATATGGTCATGTTGCATATGAAGAAAAATTAGATTTTTATATTGAGTTAGCTATAGATGAAGTAGCAAGTATTAGGGAGAGCATCATAGAAAGTAGTAAGAAGAGTATAGAATTATTACTTAAAATTATGCAAGAATACGAGGGAGAGCTTAGAAAGTTATCAGATGATATCATAGTAGAGTTTAGAAAAAGGCAACCTTTGAATAAAAATATTGACAATACTAAATAAAATCTTTAAAAGATGGATAAGACTAAAATGGTAAATGTATTGACTATTAATTTTAATACATAATATTCTAAGTATATAAAGATTAAATGGTATCTCAGTATGTTGTGAATAGCTACACTATACAAGCTAACAGTGCTAACATTTGGCTAGTGAAAAAACTTAACAGTTAAGTTGAGTGGGGTAGGGATACAAATCTGCTATTGAATAGATAAGAAGTTACAAGCATTAACAATATGTTAGGGCTTTTTAAAATTAATAAAGCAAATTAATAAAAAGGTTAATTTCATTGTATAGAGTATAATAAGATTAAGGAGTATAAACAGTCATAGCTAAGGAGGATCCAATGGTAGAACTAAGAGTATTTACTTTAGATGAAGTTGTGGGAGGGGATACATATGAAATAGCTTATGCACATTCTTACCCTGACAAACATTGGTCAAAGGAGTCTTTATATTTTTCGGATGATGTAGATGGGATGGGGATATTAAATATCTACTTAAATGATGTTTTCCCACAGTATGCATACTATGGACCACAGAAAGTAACTATTGCCCAGTGGAATGAGATAGAGAAAAGATGCAGAGAAGATAACTATGGGAATGCATCAGTAGATAACTTTTTTAAAGTTATAGCTCAATGGATTGAAGAAGGCAATAGAGGGATCAATTATTTTTGGATATTAGGAATTTAATTCAATTTTAAAAGTAGGAAGGAAGCTAAACTATGGAATATAAAGAAAACAGTTTGACCTATGATGAATATTATAAACTACGAGAAAGTGTAGGGTGGAATAACTTTTACAAAGAATGAGAAAAGTTATTTATAAGTAACATGAATAACACAACTTTGGGATAAAATGGAGAAAATATTTTGGATAAGTGTAAAAATAGGATATAATAAAATAAGATATAAATATAAATTTTATTATTTGTATAACAATGTCGTCATGTTTTTTACATAAGAAGGGGGCATAATAAATGACAACATATGATATAAGAGAAAAAATCAGTACACAGGGAAAGTTAATTGGAAAGCTATTTAAAGCTGCCATACCTGTAATCTGCTTTTTTCTCTTTTTATTTTCTTCTATTATATTTATCTTCGGTTCAAAGTATATTATGGTTGTTCCTTTAATTACAATTCTTTTTAGGTTGAATTATAAGAAGAGCCAGTCAATGAGTAGTTTATTAAAGGTATGTTGTATGCAAGTTTGCATGGGACTGTTAGCCTTTGTAGCTACACTAAACTTCCCTCTAAGAATTGCTTTAAATCTTGTTGTACCATTTTGGCTTGTATTTATGAAATCATCTCAATTTAATCAATTAGGATATTTTACAGGGGTAATGGCATTTACATTTCTACAGCTTATGCCAGTGGATTTGCATGGTTTTGTACTACAGATGGTTGTAATGATTTATGGATTAGCGTGTTTTCTTCTTAGTGTATTGATGTATCAACGAACTTATCCTCAAACACCTAATTATGAAACAGAAAAGAGAGGACTTTTCCTTTTTGGTAATTGGCTTAGACAGCTTATTAAAGAGGAAGAAGTTAAAGAGCCTACGGAAGAATTATTAAAGTGTATGCAAACTTTATATCAAAAAGCTTATTTAAAACGAGGCAATAAAGAAGAGCTTGCAAGAGATGAAAAGATATCTTATATGTTTGCATTATTATTTCAAAGGACAGCATATTTTATTGGAAGTCATTATTATACAGAAATGCTACAAGAGGAATATACAAAAGAATATATTTTAAGGGTAGCAACTTATATAGACAAAGCGAGTAACGCTCATTTCTGGTATAAAGAAGAAAGCCAGCTATTAAAAGAAGAAGGAGAAAAGCTTTTAGAAGAAATAAAAGACCTATCTGGAGAAATCTATATGTACCTACAAAACTTCTTTAGGTTATTCCTTATTATATTAGGTAGTTTTGAAGAACAAGAGGATCAAAGAAAAGAGGGAATATGGGCTAAAATCATAAATAAGCCTTCAAGAGGAAAAGTTTTTCAGCAGTTTAAGCTTGATGCTTTTGAAACAAGATTTGCACTTAGGATGAGTATAGTATTAACACTTAGTTTTGCCTATGTAGTTTTAGTTGGTGCAGACCATGGTTATTGGCTACCACTTAATGCTTTTCTTTTACTACGTCCTATGTATGAAGATAGTAAATATCGTATGAAAACAAGATTCATTGGAACAGCACTAGGTTGTATACTTTTATCCTTATTATTACCTATACTTCCTGGGCGAGCGGGGCATCTAATACTGGCAAGTATTATGGGGGTATGTATGTACATAGCCATACCTGGAACTTGGATTCATACAGTATTTTCTACATGCTATGCCTTGTCAATGACTACTCTTGCCATGAATCAAACCATGGCTATAGAACTTCGTTTATTATATGTTGTGATGGCAATTTTAGTGGTCCTGATAGTTAACAAGTTTTTCTTTCCAACAAGTATGATGCAGCAATTCAAATATAATTTTCAACAAGTTTTTCATATGCATCATGTGTACCTTAGAATTTTAGAAGGTTCATTATCAAAGTCTATGAATTATAGTCTGATATGTGATGCACAGATGCAGTATCATTTAATCCATGATCAAATTTTACAATATATAAATAAACAAGATACGGGAGAAAATGAGTATTATAGAAAACTGCTTACTGTGTCTTGGCGAATGGTATCCGAAATGGAGCAAATATTATTTTTAGTAAATAGAAAAAGGCTCGGTGTACAAGAAATTAGAATTTTAGAAACATATATTTCATTTACAGATTATGTATTAAATGAAGTTCAACAAATGTTACACTTAAAGACTGAAGCTAATATTAGACAAATAAAAGAAATGAATTATAAGAAGGGGATAAAAGGTGAAAGAGAACTATCTTTTATGATGGGGCAGTATGCAAAGAATTTATCTAGGCTATACGGAATGGTATGTACACATATATAAAAATCAATCTAAGCTACTATTAAGAGTTTACTTTTAATAGTAGCTTATTTTTTTGTTGGAAGTAGATAATAATAATAATTTATATCAATAATAACTAAATAAATGAAAATTTAACCCTCATAATATATAAAAAAGAGTTAAAATAGGGGTTAGAAATGAGTATTATGTATGAATTTGATTTAATTAACAATAATTGTAATAAATGTAAGTTAATTTTATAACTTATTAGTGATTTTAAATATTTTAAAAAAATAGAAGGTGTGATATAATGCAAAATGGGGCGAAAGTTATGTCGAATTATAAAATAGTTTATAAGGATACAGAAAAGTATCGAAAGTAATAATAAGTGTAGTACACCATTATAAAAGAGAGAAGGACTAAACATAGACTTATGGCATTATAGTCATGTTTTACAAAAGAAAGGGGTACAATAAAATGACAACATGTGATATAAGAGGAAAAATTAGTGCACAAGGAAAATCAATTAAAGATGCAATCAAGATTGCTATACCTGCAATCTCTTTTTTTATCTTTTTGTTTTATTCTCTGTTGTTTATATTTGGTTCAAGGTATATGATGGTTTCTTCTGTAGTAACCAATCTATTCCGTCAAAACTATAAAAAGAGTCAGTCCACCAGTAGTTTACTAAAGATGTGTTGTATGCAACTTTTCATGGGCTTTTTAGCCTTTGTTGCTACAACAAGTGTTCCTTTAAGGATTATTTTAAATCTTGTTGTACCATTTGGACTAATATTTATAAAATCATCTCAATTTAACCCATTTGGTTATTTTGGGTCATTAATGACATTTACATTTTTGCAACTTCTACCTGTTGATTTACATGGGTATTTTGTACAGACATCTGCATTGTTTTATGCCTTAGCATGTTTCCTCATTATAACATTAATTTACCAACGTAAATATCTTAAAGTGCAACATTATGTAACAGAACAAAGAGGGCTTTCAATTTTTGCAAATTGGCTTAAGCAATCTATTGAAGATGATCAAAAAGAAGATTCTACAGAAGAACTATTAAAGTGTATGCAAAGCTTATATGAAACGGCTTATTTGAAAAAGGGAAATAAGGAAAATCTAGCAAGAGATGAGAAGATATCCTATATGTTCGCCCTATTGTTTCAAAGAACAGCATATTTTATTGGAAGCCATTATCATAAAGAGATGCTAAACGAAGAAGAAACCAAAAAAGATATTTTAAAGTTAGCTACATATATTGATAAAGCGAGTAAGGTTAGATTTTGGTATGAAGCAGAAAGTAGTCTTCTAAAAGAAGAGGGGGAAAAGCTTCTAGGAGAGATAGAAGGAAGCTCAGGCGAAATCTATATGTACTTGCAAAACTTCGTTAAACTATTCCTTATGATATTAGATAACTTTGGAACGAAAGCAGCTACGAAGAAAGAAATAGTATGGACTAAAATGATAAATAAAAACTACATAAGAAAAGTTTTTAATCAACTCAAGCTTGATGCCTTTGAGACAAGATTTGGACTTAGGATGAGTGCAGTATTAACCTTTAGTTTTGCTTATGTAGTATTAATGAAAGTAGATAATGGATATTGGTTACCTCTTAATGCCTTTTTTTTATTACGACCAATGTATGAAGATAGTAGATGTCGTGCAAAATCAAGCATTATTGGTACATCAATCGGTTGCATACTTTTATACTTAATTGTTCCAGCATTTCCAGGGAAATCAGGACATTTGGTACTTGCTAGCATTATGGGGATGGGGATGAATACAGCTATACCTGGAACTTGGCCTCATGCAGTAGTTACCACCTGCTATTCACTATCAATGGCTACTCTTGGAGCAACTAATCATGTTATGGCTATAGAATTACGTTTAGTACATATTATTATGGCAATTCTAGTAGTACTTGTAATGAGTAAGATTTTCCTACCAATCAATCCAAAACAACAGTTTAAATATAATGTTGAACAAATTTTCCACATGCATCATGTTTATCTTAGAATTTTAGAAAGTTCATTAATTAAACCTGTTAATTACAGTATGATCTGTGATGCTGAGATGCAGTACCATTTAATACATGATCAGATTGTACAATATGTAAAGCATACAGGTTTGAAAGAAAATGAATATTATAAAGAACTTCTTACTTTGTCCTGGCGAATGGTTTCTGAAACAGAGCAAATATTATTCTTGGTTAATAGTAAAAGGATGGGCGAAGAAGAAACAAAAGTATTAGAGACATATATTTCATCTACAGATCAGGTATTAAATCAGGTTAAGAAAACATTAGATTTAAAAATAGAATCTAATTTTAGAGAGATTAAAGAAATAGAGTATGAAAAGAATATAGAAGGTGAACCAGAATTATCCTTTATACTCAGTCAGTATGCAAAAAGTTTATCTAACTTATATAGTATAGGATGTACACAAAGAGCAGAAGTAAGTAGTTTGTAAAAATAAGCTACTGTTAAGAATTTAATCTTAGCAGTAGCTTATTTATTTTCTATATTAGTTCTTTGAGGGTGGTGACTAGTTTACCAATGGCTTGAACATACATAGTACAAATACGTCCAGCAATTTCATCAGCTAACTTTTCACTATAAATATGTGAAGTGGCATTACGATCTTCTAGTAATTGAAGCCATACTTTTTCATCTTCTAGTAGGCCATTAACATAAGCTTTCTTATAGATAGTACGTGGAAATGTGTTTGGAAGCGTTACACCTTGATATTTTAAAAATTCACATAAAACTTTATGACTAAGTTCATAACTAAATTCAAATCTTTGAATAACACTATCTCTTATCATATCATCTTTACCATTATAAACATTACAAGCTTCCATTAGTCGATGATAAGCTTTTTCTAAGTTCATAAATTTAAAGTCTAGACTTCTCATATAAAACAATCCCTTCCTTTAATATTTGCTCTACAAAAAAGTCATCTTCTATATCATTCATATAAGAAAGATCAAATTCAAGTAAAGTTGGAGCCTGTTCATCTAAGGAATAGGCAAACTCATTTATATTTTCTGTACCCCATATGGCCAAATCAATATCACTTGTTGGGTTATTATCCCCTCTTGCACGTGAGCCGAATAGTACAACTTTATCTATGAAATCATAGGTCTTTGCTAGTGTTATAATTGTCTGTGTGATAGCTTTGTCTAAGTTCATCTCATCACCCCATCTATGTATGTACTACTTTTAATATTTATTATACCCTATATACGTCTTTTTCAACAATATTCAATTAAAACAATATTTCAAGTTAAAACTACCTATGATAAACTAAGGAGTATAAGTATTAGATGTGAAAGGAAGAGGGGATAAGTATGAGAAGTAATAATATTGTTGAGTTAAGAGAGATGATGAAGGGACATACTGACCTAGAGGAACAATGTATTTCAGATCAAATGGAAGGAGTTCCTTGCCCACCTATATTTAAATATGAGCATACGGATAAGAAGATTATGCTTCCAAAAGATTTTGAAGGAATCTTTAAAGAAACTAATTACCTAAATTTAATCAACAACCGTATGAGTAGGAGAGTATATAAGGAAGAAGCTCTTACACTAAATCAATTAGCCTTTCTTTTATGGAGTACACAAGGGGTTAAAAAGATAGGGAATAATCGTATAAATACTTTACGTACTGTTCCATCAGCAGGTGCTAGACATGCTCTTGAAACTTATTTATTTATAAATAATGTAGAGGGACTTGAAAAAGGTATTTACCATTACGAAAGTGAGACACATGCACTTGAATATAAAGGGAATAAAGAAGGCTTAACTGATTATTTAAGTTCTGCACTTTGTGGACAATTATTTGCAGCCAATGCACCGGTGTGCTTTGTATGGACCGCCATACCTTATAGGACAGAATGGCGTTATAATAATAAAGCTCAAAAGTATATTTTATTAGATGTGGGTCATGTATGCCAAAATCTTTATTTATCTTGTGAGGCAATGGGACTTGGAACATGTGCTATTGCAGCTTATAATCAGGCGGAATTAGATGGACTGCTCCACTTAGATACAGAGCCTTCAGATGATGTAGAAGCTGAATTTGCAATTTATGTAGCAAGTGTAGGAGTACCCAAGTAAAATAGGATTAATAAAAAAGAATGCACCTACTAAGACAAGAACTATAAGAAGCCTATGGTATAATAGAGTTTGTAATATACGGAATAGTATTTAAAAAGTTTTAACCAATTTAATTATAGAAGAGGGGAGAAAATATATGATATGGTTTTGGAGGATACTATTTGTATTTAGTATTTTAAATCTCATCAATATTATTGTAGTTGATGGGGGAGCAGGTATGGAAGTGGTATGGGTTTGTATTATTATAGGAAGTTTAATTTTATCCTTTAAGAAAGCTTATCAATTTTTCTTTTCTAAGAAATGGATTAAGATACCTTTTATTATTGTAAGTTTATTATTTCTTATAGTAGAGGGGAGCATTATTCTAAATGGTATTTCTCTTAATACA
This sequence comes from uncultured Eubacteriales bacterium, assembly GCA_900551325.1. GTDB lineage: Bacteria > Bacillota > Clostridia > Lachnospirales > Cellulosilyticaceae > Holtiella. The sequence goes on from URVM01000013.1 coordinate 17,388, forward strand.
CCTAGGGATGTAGATTATTTAGTAGTATTAGGTGCACGTATTAGAGGGGAAACACCTTCTTTAACACTTAAGTACCGATTAGATAAGGCGTATGCCTATCTTATAGATAATCCTAGTACAATGGTCATTGTATCAGGTGGACAAGGTAGTGGTGAAACTGTTACAGAAGCTGAAGCTATGAAAAGGTATTTGCTTCAAAAGGGGATAAAAGAAGAGAGAATTTTATTAGAGTCAAGAGCAAGGGACACTGATGAAAATTTAAGCTATGCTTTTGAAATAATGGATGAGCAAAAGGAGCATGCAAGTAGCTTAGTAGTAACAAGTAATTTTCATGTTCTAAGAAGTAAAATGATAGCAAAAGATCTAGGAAGACAGGTGGGAGGCATAGGATCAAAAACTTTACCTTACCTTATTCCTACTTATTATTTAAGAGAATTCTTTGCAGTAGTAGAGGAATTCATTTTTTAGAGGGCTTATACATACAATCAATAGATCATGGTAAAATTATAAAATAGAACAATTTAGGAGGCACGATATGAACAATACATTTAACAAACTTAGTGATACTTATATATTAGCAAATGGTGTACACATTCCATGTGTTGGCTTTGGTACTTGGCAAACACCAAGTGGTGAAGTAGCTGTTGAATCTGTGAAGAGTGCACTTAAAGCAGGTTATGTACATATTGATACAGCAGCTTGCTATGGCAATGAAGCCAGTGTTGGAGAAGCTATTAAAGCATCTGGTATAGAAAGAGAAAGACTTTTTGTAACAAGTAAAGTATGGAATACAGATAGAGGATATGAAAAAACTTTAGAAGCTTTTGAAACGACTATGGAAAAGCTTCAATTAGACTATTTAGATCTTTACCTTATTCACTGGCCAGCTATAGAAAAGCAATTTGAAAACTGGAGAGAAATTAATAGTGATACTTGGCGTGCACTAGAAAAACTTTATAAAGATGGACATATTAAGGCAATTGGTGTAAGTAATTTCTTACCACATCATTTAGAAGCTTTAATGGAAGATGCAAAGATTAAACCAATGGTAAATCAAATTGAATATCATCCAGGTTTTACACAAAAAGCAAGTGTAACATTCTGTAAGGAACATGGTATTTTAGTAGAAGCATGGAGCCCACTAGGAACAGGCAATGTGCTTAATAATGAAACCCTTATAGAGATTGCAAGTAAATACAATAAATCAGTTGCTCAACTTTGTATTAGATGGGTATTACAACATGGTTTATTGCCACTACCTAAATCTGTAACAGAATCTAGAATTATAGAAAACACTTATGTATTTGATTTTGAAATAAGTGATGAAGATATGAAGACAATAGATGCATTACCATTTTGCGGTGGTTCAGGAATCAATCCTGATGAAGTTACATTCTAAAAGTTAAATAGTTCGTATAAAAAGGGAGGCTCTAAAAGTTTAGAGTCTCCCTTTTATACGGGCAATGGTAGTTAAGAGATCATCTTTAGTATGTAAAGAGAAGGTTTTAAAGATTGTTGCGGTATGTACTAGGCGTAAGATGTTCCATCTTTTTAAAGCAAGTACAAAAACTGCTTTCACTATGAAACCCAGTACGAAAAGCAATATCTTTTACAGGAATGTCTGAAGTCTTGAGTAAAAATTTTGCAGCAGCAATACGTGTATTCATTAAGTATTGATAAGGTGTAACACCTGTTTCTTTAGTAAAAACACGTATGAAATGATACAGACTTAAGTTTGCTTTTTGAGCAAGGTTTTTGATAGAGAGGGGAGTATGAAAATATTGGTTAATATGTGCGATAGTATCTGTGATTAAAGTAGAGTGATATAAGTCAGTAGGCTTTTCAGAAGGTTGAAGAAGACAATTTAAAAGTTCCGTAATAGAGGCTGAAATATTAGATTCTGATAGAGCCGAGGAAAAAACAAATAGATTATATATTTTTTCTAGATAAAAAAAGGCAGAAGACGTATTACTAGGTGTAAAAGCATGGCCATTTCTAGAAGTAATTTCTTCAAAAAAGCTTCGTGCTAACTTGCCATCAAAGTGGATCCAAAAAGCTTCCCAAGTTTCAGGGCTACCATAGCTATGGGGGAGGTAACAGTCTAAGAGAACGAATTCTCCACTTTTAGCAGTAAACTGATGAGAGTCTAAGGAAATATTACAAGAACCTTTTACAATATACATAAGAAGAAAGCTATCAAACTGGCTACGCTCTAAAAAATAATTTGGATCATATAAAAAGTGACCAGTAGAAAGAGGATAAAGATAAAGTTTTTTTGCAAGTAAACTAGGGGAATAGATATAATAATCGGAATCAGGAGAGATTCCTAAATCGTGTACGTACATATAAATCCTCCATAAAAAGTTATAGTACTATTGTAAAAAATTTAAATTTTAAAAGCAATAAATAAAAGCAATAAATAAAAGCAATTTTTAAAAATGAATGAGCAAGTAAAAGTAATGATTGCAATAGAATAGTCCTATATAATAAAGCTACATTTTTAAAGAAAGGGTGTTGAAATATGGAGGGTGTAAGAATTTGGGAAGAAGAGATCATCATCCCCACTTATGAAGTGAAGGAACCAGACAAAAACCCTATGTTTTTGGAAAAGAGAGTGTATCAAGGGAGTTCGGGAAAGGTATATCCCTATCCTACAACAGATAAGATTAGTAATGAAAAAACAGATAAAGTATATAAGGCAGTTTATATTGAAAATAGATATATCCAAATAATGATTTTACCTGAGCTTGGGGGGCGTATACAAAGGGCTTATGATAAGACAAATAATTATGACTTTGTTTATTATAATCATGTGATTAAACCTGCCTTAGTAGGACTTTTAGGTCCATGGATTTCAGGTGGAATAGAGTTTAATTGGCCTCAGCATCATAGACCAACTACGTTTATGCCAGTAGATTATAAGATTCAAGCTAATGAAGATGGAAGTAAGAGCGTACTACTTAATGATGTGGACCAAATGTATGGAACAAAAGGCATTGCAGGTATTACCTATATCCTAATAAAGCTTATATAGAAATTAAAGGTCAATTGTATAATAGGACACCACTCCCACAAACTTTTCTCTGGTGGGCAAATCCAGCTGTACCAGCAAATGAATATACCCAATCCATTTTCCCACCAGATGTACATTCAGTGATGGACCATGGCAAAAGAGATGTATCACGGTTCCCAATTGCAAGGGGAATTTATTATAAACATGATTATAGCGAAGGTGTAGATATCTCTAGATATAAAAACATACCTGTACCAACGTCCTACATGGCAGAAAAGTCAGAGTATGATTTTGTAGGGGGATATGATTATAAGGAAGAAGCTGGCATCTTACATGTAGCTGACCATCATATATCTCCAGGAAAGAAACAGTGGACTTGGGGGTGTGGGGAGTTTGGCAAAGCATGGGATAGAAACTTAACAGATAATGATGGACCATACATAGAACTTATGACTGGTGTGTATACGGACAATCAGCCAGACTTTACATGGCTTAAGCCTTTTGAAGAAAAGACATTTAAACAGTATTTTATGCCGTACAAACAAGTAGGTGCAGTTAAAAATGCATCTATAAATGCAGCATTAAATATAGAAAAGCAAACAGAGGGTCTTAAAATAGTTGTCTATGCAACTGGTATTTATGAAAATGCTCTAATCAAAGTCATGGAAAAAGGCAAGAAAGTTTATGAAGAACAGGTATTGCTTTCACCAGAAAATATTTATGAAAAAGTAATTGCTGTAGTACCAGAAAGGCTAGAAGATATTTTAGTACAAGTTTATTCAGATGAAGAAATACTTATAGAGTATCAGAAAAAAGAAGAAGAGCTGGGTGAACTACCAAAACCAGCAGAAGCAGCAGATACTCCAGAAAACATTCGAACCAATGAAGAACTGTTTTTAACAGGGCAACATATAGAGCAGTATCGCCATGCAACCTATCTTCCAGATGACTACTATTTAGAAGGATTAAAACGTGATTCAGGTGATATTCGAATAAATAATGCCTATGGATTACTGCTTATGAGAAGGGGGAATTTTACTCAAGCGGAAGAGTATTTCAATAAGGCTTTAAAACGTCTTACATGGAAAAATCCAAATCCTTATAATAGTGAACCTTATTATAACCTTGGGTTAGCATTATTTTATCAAGATAAGCTTAAAGAAGCATTTGATGCCTTCTATAAGGCTACGTGGAGTAATGAGCAGCAAGAAATGGCTTTTTACTATCTTGCAGCAATCAGAACAAGCTGGAAGGAATACAAAGAAGCTCTAGAATTTGTTGAAAAAAGCTTAATAAAGAATGTACATCATGTAAAAGCTAGAGGACTAAAGGCTATTCTTTTAAGAAAGTTAGGAAGAACAGAAGAAGCCACTAGATGGATAGGAGACAATTTAAAAGTAGATGCTTTTGACTATTTATCTCTCTTTGAATTAACCAAAGTTGAAGAAGATAAAGAAGATAAGCTTACACATATGCAGACACTCATGCGTAATTTCCAAGAAAACTATTTGCAAGTTGCAAGAGATTATGCAGAAGTGGGCTGCTACAGTGAAGCCATTGAGATATTGGAAATATGTATAAAACAGTATCCTCTAATACATTATTATAAAGCGTATTATTATATGAAAATGGGGAAGGTAGATAGAGCAAATGAGACATATAAGTTAGCTGAAGCATGTATGCCAAATTATTGTTTCCCAAATAAACTAGAAGATATTTGCGTATTAGAAGGGGCTATCCAAGTTAATAAGGCAGGGGCAAAGGCTTATTATTACTTAGGTAATTTATATTATGATAAGTTGCAATTTGAAAAAGCAATAACCTTATGGGAAACATCAGTCAAACTAGATGATACATTTGCTACAGTACATAGAAATTTAGCTCTAGCGTATTTTAATAAAAAATCTTATATAGAGGCTGCTAGAATAGAGCTAGAAACAGCCTTTAAATTAGATGAGACAGATGCAAGAGTATTCCTTGAGTTAGATCAACTTTATAAAAAGTTAAATATGGGATTTGAAGAGCGTCTTGTAAACTTTGAAAAGTATAAAGGATTAGTAGAAGAGCGAGATGATTTATTTATTGAATATGTAACACTTCACAATCTTTTAGGTTACTATGAACGAGCATATGAGCTTATTATGTCTCATATATTTAAACCGTGGGAAGGTGCAGAAGGAAAGATTACAAGCCAGTATAAAACAGCACTTGTTGAAATGGCCAAAGAAAAGATTCATAAAAAATGTTATGAAGAAGCAGAAGAACTTCTATTACGTGCCCAAGTATATCCTGAGAATTTAGGAGAAGGTAGACTAGAGGGGACAAAGGAAAATCATATTTATTACTATCTTGGAAAAGTGAATAAAGTACTTGAAAAAGAAGAAAAAGCTAAACAGTACTTCCAACTAGCAGAACTTGGAGAAAATGAACCAGCAGGTGTGATGTATTACTATGATCAACCAGCAGATATGATTTTATATAAAGGTCTTGCAAAGTGGGAATTAGGAGATAAAAAGGGAGCAAGTGCATGCTTTAATAAACTGATGGACTATGGTGAAGAGCACGTAAATGATGAAATGCGTATTGATTATTTTGCAGTATCCTTACCTGATTTTCTAATCTTTGAAGAAGATTTAAATAAAAAGAATAAGGCACATTGCTATTATTTAATGGGATTAGCCCATCTAGGTATGCAAGAAGATAAGAAAGCTAAAGAAAAGTTTGAACAGGCATTAGCGTTTGATTTTAACCATCAAAATTGTAGATTATATAAGAAAATGGCAGAAGAAAGGGTGAAGTTATAAATGAAACCAGAAATTCATTTTGGACAGGAATATATGAATGTAGGGGGATTTGGAGAAGAAGCAAGTGTTCCTGATTTAATAGGGGGACTAGTATTACAAAATGACTTAGAATTTCATCTAGGAGAAGAAGATGAGATTTATGAAGGCTATGGGAGATGCAGAAGTTCTTATCCATATAGACAAATTTCTACCTACTCTAGACAACTAGAAAAGAAACCAGTAAAAACAGTAGTACTTGAAAATAATTATTTAAGAGCTGTTTTCTTACCAGAGTTAGGGGGAAGACTATGGTCACTTTGGGATAAAGAGCAAAATCAAAATTTACTTTATACTAATGATGTCATTCGATTTAGTAATTTAGCAGTTAGAAATGCTTGGTTTAGTGGGGGAGTAGAGTGGAATATTGGTGTTATAGGGCATTGTCCATTTACAACCTCTCCTTTATTTACTGCTTTATTAGAAGATGAAGATGGCACACCTATTTTGCGTATGTATGAATATGAAAGAATACGTAAAGTAACCTATCAGATGGACTTTTGGTTAGGAGAAGAAGATAGATTTTTAAATGCTAGGATGAGGATTATGAACTTTGGTGAAGAAGTTGTACCTATGTACTGGTGGAGTAATATTGCAGTCCCAGAGCATGAAAATGGAAGAATCATAGTTCCAGCTCATGAAGCTTACACATTTAGAGAAGGAGGCGTTTATAAGGTAGATGTTCCTATGGTAGATGGAATAGACATTTCAAAATACAAAAATATTCCTACCTCTGTAGATTACTTCTTTAATATTTCTAAGGAAACTCCAAAGTATATTGCACATGTAAATGAGAAGGGGTATGGACTCTTACATTTATCTACTAGTCGTTTACAATCAAGAAAGTTATTTTCATGGGGGAGTAAACAAGCAGCTAATCGTTGGCAAGAGTTTTTAACTAAGGATGGAGGAAGATACTTAGAGATTCAGGCAGGACTTGGCAAGACCCAATACGGATGTATTCCCATGGCACCTCATACAGCGTGGGAGTGGTTAGAAAGATATGGTGCTATTTCTCTTGATGAAACTGACAAAGATAAATCTTTTGATGAGCTAAAAGAAGTAGTGACTAAAAGAGTAATAGAAAATCCAGTTTATCAGGAAATGGAAGAAGTTTTAGCAAAAACGAAGCAAATGGCAAAGCAACAAGCAAAGGTGCATCAAGAAGGAAGTGGCTTTGGAGAACTCAAAAACATAGAACGGGTCTTAAAAGGAAAAGGTAAGATTTCTAATCATCTTGACTTTGAAACAAATAAAGAAGAAAGCATTTGGAAAAACTTCCTATATACAGGTACTTTGGAAGAACCAGATAGTACGTGTGTACCGCCTGCATTTGTAAATGATGAAGTATTCTTTCATATATTAAAGAAACTAGTAGAAGAAAATCCAAATGACAATTGGTATGCCAGCTATCAACTTGGTATTTTCTATTTCCAAAAAGAACAGTACCAAGAAGCAGAAAAAGTATTTAAGCAATCTATTGAGATTAAAGAAAATGGATGGGCTTATCATGGCTTAGCGTCTGTATATGTACTCTTAAATGAAAGAGAACAAGCTATCCAAATGTTAGTAAAAGGTATACAGATGTGTAAGGATGACTTATCCTATGTAAAAGATGGACTAAGAATCTTGACTATGTGTGAAGGTTATAAAGAAATACTTGAATTATATGATTTATTAAGTGATGTGTATCAACATGAAAGTAGAGTGAAATTTTATTACATACTAGCATTATACAAAAATGGATATACAAAGAAGGCCTACGATTTACTTTGTGCAGATGGGGGACTTATTGTAGAAGATATCAGAGAGGGCGAAGTAGCTATTGGAAAGCTATGGAGAGATATGCATAAAGAGTTATTTAAAGAAATAGGAGAAGTACCATATTGTTTTGATTTTACGGCGATATGATTTTAGATAAGGTGCTAACATTTTGTAGTAATTCACATACAAATCACAAAGCAAATATATATTAAAGGTATAAGCATATAAAACCGAGTACTCCTATTTGATAAGGTACTCGGTTTTATATATTGTTTAATAGATTTCCTTAGTTTTAGTTTGGCTACATAAATAAGTAGAAACAAGTACAATAGCTGTACCAATAAGTTGTATACCATTTAATGGTTCATTTAAGAATAGGGCAGCAAAAAAAACTGCAGAGACAGGATCAATATAACTTAAAACAGCTGTAAGTTGTGTAGGTGTTTCTTTAAGACCAGTAAAATAAAAGTAACAGGCTATACCAGTATGTAGAATACCTAGAATAAGAAGCATAGGTAAATAAGTAAATACCCTATTAAAATCATGGTAGATAATAAGTACAGGTGAAAGGGTAATAGCAGCTGATATAAGTTGAATAAAGGTTTTATCCAAGTTATCAATGTCCTCAAGCTTTTTGTTGCATAAGATAAGTAAAGCATAAAATATAGCAGAGCCAATGCCAAAAAGTAATCCTAAAGTGTGATTATAGGTAGCTTGGGAAGTACTTGTAGAACTAAATACAATAAGTGCAAGTCCTAAAGGTGCAAGCATGGCAGTAGCTAGTTGCTTTTTGCTTAGTCTTTCCTTAAGAATAAAAGGTGCTAAAAAGAGTACTAAAATAGGTGCTAAATAGTAAGTCATAGTCCCTATAGCTATAGTAGTATAGCGAAGGGCTTGAAAGAAAAGAAGCCAGTTAATCCCCATGATAATGCCAGATAAGGCAGCTAGCCTAAATGTTTTCTTACTACAGTTAAAAGGTTTTTTCCTTTTCATAAGCATAAGAGCAAGTATGAAGATAGAACCAATAATCACTCTATAAAGTACAAGTTCTACTGTAGACAGTGGTATGCCACGAACAAAAATACCAATGCTTCCGAAGATAAGCATGGATACAATAAGTTTAAGATAAGATTTCCACAAAATATATCCCTTCTTTCTTTGTGCTAAATATTTTTACTTTATTACAAAAGAGTAGATATGTCAAACTTATAGGGAATGGGATAATATAGGGCATATCCCTTTGCTTTAAATAGGAAAAAAGGTTATAATAAGGAGGAGAAGAGGAGGAGCAATATGAAATTAGGAAGCAAAGTTGCCATTGTATGTTGTTCAAATGCTCAACTCACTTCATATGAACCTAAAATCAATGAATTACTCAAAGTACTAGAAGGGATTGGGTTAGAACCTGTTTGCAGTGAATTTATATATGAAAAGTATTCTGTATTTAGTGGAACAGGTAAAGAAAGAGCAAATGCTCTTATGAACTTCTATAAAGACCCTGAAATTCATGCTATTTTTGATATTTCAGGAGGAGATCTTGGAAACGAAGTACTACCTTACTTAGATTTTGAAATTATACAAAAAAGCAATAAAGCTTTTTGGGGCTATAGTGATTTGACGACGATTATTAATGCAATTTATGCCAAAACAGGTGTAAGTTCCATTTTATATCAAGTTAGAAATCTTATTTATGAAGATTCTACTAACCAAATAGAGAATTTCAAAAAAACAATATTAGATGGTACTACAGATTTATTCCAATTTGAGTATGATTTTATCCAAGGCAAAGAACTAGAAGGTATAGTAGTAGGTGGAAATATTAGATGTTTACTTAAACTAGCAGGAACACCTTACTGGCCTAATATGCAAGATAAGGTTTTACTACTAGAAGCAATGGGAACGAATGTAGCACAAGCTACAACCTATTTATGCCAGCTTCAACAACTTGGAGTTTTTGAACAAATTAGAGGGATTATTCTAGGTACTTTTTCAAAAATGGAGGCAGAAAAGAGTATGCCAACCATTGTTGATTTAGTACGTCAATATATAGATCCCCACATGCCTATAGTGAAAACTCAAGAAATAGGACATGGAACAAATTCTAAAGCTATTATAATTGGTGAAAAGATACAATTATAAAACAATAAAATAATAAATATGAAAATTAGGAGGTATACCATGAGTAACGTATGTTTATGTAAAGGTATTGCAGAAGAAGTAATTGTAGCAGCTATTAAAGAAGGTGCTAACACATTTGAAGAAGTAAGTGAAAAAACAGGTGCAGGTACAGGTGCTTGCCGTGGTGGAAGATGTAAAGGTACTATTGAAAAATTAATCGAAGAACATGGTACAAAATAAATAAAAAGTAGTATTCCCTCTAGATTGGTGTAAACAATCTTGAGGGAATATTTTTGTGCTAAAATATAAATTTACGTATAAAGATGTTATAATAATGAAATATTTATAACTAGAGTGTTTACTAAAATGCTAATTTAAATAAGGGATGAATTTATACTAGATGTCATGAGGAAGAAGGGGAGTAAATGTTAACTAAGATAAGAAACAGGTTGTATGACCATACACAAATCAATAAAGAGACACTTTTGTTTAATAATAAAGCCTTAAAGTTACTGCTTATACCTATTATTATTGAACAAGTACTAAACTCTTTTATGGGGATGGCAGATACAATGATGGTAAGTAATGTAGGAAGTTCTGCTATATCAGCTGTATCATTAGTAGACTCTATTAATACATTAGTCATACAAGTATTTGCTGCTATGGCAGTAGGAGCTACTATTATATGTTCTCAGTATTTAGGAAGAGGGGATGAAAAGAAGTGTAATGAAGCAGCAAGGCAAGTCTTTTTATCTATTTGTGCTATATCAGTGGTTCTTACTATTCTATTTATTGCTTTTAGAATACCACTGTTGGAGTTGATCTTTGGGAGAGTAGAAAAGGAAGTTATGGATAATGCACTGATATACTTTTTTATTACTGTACTTTCATATCCATTTCTAGCTTTATTTAACGTAGGAGCAGCCTTTTACCGAGCGGGAGGGAACTCAAAGTTTCCTATGAAAGTATCTTTGTTTGCTAATGGAATGAATATAATAGGAAATACATTACTTATATTTGTCTTTAATATGGGTGTAACAGGGGCAGCCCTTTCAACTTTATTTTCTAGAGTACTTTCTACTTTTATTATTTTTTATTTTTTACATAAACCTAAACAACCTATTGTGCTCAATGAGTACTTTAAGATTAGGCCAGATTTTAAACTTATTGGTATGATTTTAGCTATTGGTGTACCAACAGGCATAGAAAATGGTATGTTCCAACTAGGTAAGCTCGCTATTCAATCTACAGTATCAGAACTTGGAACAATAGCTATTGCAGCTCAAGCTATGACTAATATTTTAGAAATGATAAATGGAATTGTAGCCATAGGTATAGGGATGGGACTTATGACAGTTGTAGGACAATGTATGGGAGCAGGTCGTAAGGAAGAAGCTAAGTATTATATTGTAAAGCTAACCATTTTAGCAGAGATAGGGCTTATTTTATCTTGTCTTTTTGTATTTGTGATGACAAAACCAGTAACTTTACTAGCTGGTATGGAACCAGCTAGTGCTAAAATGTGCTTTGAAATGATTATAGCCATTACCCTTGTTAAGCCTTTAGTCTGGGTATTATCCTTTATACCAGTGTATGGAATGCGAGCAGCAGGTGATGTAAAGTTTTCTATGACTGTGTCTACCCTTACCATGTGGTTATGTCGTGTAGCTTTAGCTATTTATCTATGTAGAGTGTGGGGATTTGGTCCAATGGCGGTATGGATAGGTATGTTTGCAGACTGGACAATTCGTGCATTTATCTTTAGTGGTAGATTTTTAAGTGGTAAGTGGTGTGAAAAAAGTGTGGCATAAAGATGAAGATAATAAAAAATTAATTTAAGGAGAGGGATAAATATGATTTATTATTTTTCAGGTACAGGTAACTCTAAGTGGGTAGCAGAAGAACTAGGAAAGAAGTTAAATCTAGAAACTATGGATATTATAGATTTAAAAGACCAAAACCCTATTCAGATGAATGATGAAGAACCAATAGGTTTTGTATTCCCTATTTATGCGTGGGCACCGCCTAAAGTTATGATGGATTTTATAAAGGGAATAAAGAATCATAAAAATAACTTTAAATTTATAGTTTGTACATGTGGAGAGGAAGTAGGTACAGCACTTAAAAAGGCAGTAAAGGAGTATGCTATTCATAGTTGTTATTCTATCATTATGCCAAATAACTATATTCTTGGTATAGACATAGATACTGAAGAGGTTACTATAAAGAAAATTAAAAAAGCAAAAAAGCAAATAGAACATATTTCCCAAGAAATTTGTACCAAGAAGTCAGTATATGAAGTAGAGCAAGGAAGTTTTGGAGCTATAAAATCAAACTTAGTAGCACCTTTATTTCAAAAGTATGCTACATCTACTAAACCTTTTTATGTAGAGGATACATGTATTGGATGTAGTATATGTGAGAAGGTTTGTCCTTTAAATACAATCAAGTTAGTAGATGGGAAGCCTGTTTGGAATAAAGAGTGTTTACAATGTTTAAGCTGTATTAATAGATGTCCAAAAGAAGCCATTCAGTATGGGAAGAAAACAAAGGGAAGAGGTAGATATTACTTTAAAGAAAGTTATAAAAATCTCTAGAGAATGTTGTATGGCCAATACTGATTAGTCTTAATGGATAAAAGAGGGGTAAAACTAAAATTTTGATTAGTTTTACCCCTCTTTTATATATAAATCACTTATATGTTTTGGTAGATTATTTATGAACTTTGCTACAACTTGTTAGAATTATTTTGGTGGGTAGAAAGAAATTCTAATAACTCTTGTTCTGTTAGAGGCTTAGAAAAATAATATCCTTGAAAAAAGTTACATCCTATTTTTTTTAGTTTATTAAATTGGTCAATAGTTTCTACCCCTTCAATAACAACTTTCATCTTTAATAGATTAGCTATTTTCTTAAGATAACCTATAAGTTCATAATCATCATTAGAAGCATTATCTAAAAAGAGTTTATCTATTTTTAATATATCTAAGTTATATTTCTTTAAATAGTTAAATGAGGCATAACCTGTACCAAAATCATCTAAAGCAATAGCAATACCTAAGGTTCTTAAATTATTAATATTAGAAGCTACAATTTCACTATCATCTAAAAGAACAGACTCTGTAATTTCAAAGTAAATTTGCTTAGTATTTATAGTATAGTTATCTAAAATTCCTTTAGTTTTAGTAATAAAATCAGGTTCTAGCAATTGAATAGGAGAAACATTAATTCCTATTGAAATATCTAGGTGCTGATACTGTATAAATTTACACACTTCTTCAATAATCCAATAGCCTATAGGAATAATAGTTCTGGTTTCTTCAGCATAATGAATAAAGTTTGTTGGTGGAATATTTCCTAAAACTTTATTATGAAATCTTAAGAGAGCCTCAGCTTTAACAACACATTGATTTGCATCAAAAATAGGTTGATAATTTATAATTAATTCATTATTTTTAATGGCAAATTTAAGTTCATGTTTAAGTGTTTCTATGTACATCATTTCTCTATAAATATCTTGGTTAAAGAAAAGCAACTTATAGGGATGAGGATCACTTTTACTTGTATACATCATAAAATCACTTTTATTAATCAAATCTTCAATATCTAAACCATCTCTAGGATAGACAGCAACTCCTGTTGAAAACTCAATAGGTATTTTTATATTTTCTTGAAGCAAAATAGGTTTTATAAAGAGTGGTACAACTTCATTTTCATAAAATCTAATGAAATCCTCATCACTTATAAAATCTTTGTAAATAATAATAAATTCATCTCCTGAGTAACGAATGAGTACACCTTTGTCTCCTAAAGCTTGTTGAAGAATTTTACTAAAGGTAATTAGAAATAGATCGCCAACAGAATGGCCGTATATATCATTTACTTTTTTAAACTTATTTAAGTCAATAAAAGCTAGTGCAAAAGACTGTTGCTTTTGGATTAATTCTTTGCAAATATGCATCATTTTTTTTCTATTAGGCATACCAGTTAATGCATCATGATAAATAAGCGATTGAACTTTATTATCAAAGGATTTACCAATTGTTGCAGATATTACTTTAAGCTGTTCAATCTCATCCATAGAACTTAAAGATGTCTCATCCTTGTCATCAAGTGTATCTAGTAAATGTTTAAGTTTATCAATAGAGACAGATGCAGGCTTAAAAAAGGTTATTCGAATGCTAATAATTAGACTAATAGATATGAGTAAGCCTACAATAAACACTACAATTTGAGTGTAAATAAGAATAGGCTTTATCATATAATGATTTTTAATAGAAGCTTTATTAAATGATAGTAAAATACCATTCTCATTAGATAATATATTGTAAGCATATTTAATATAATTTTCAGTGGAACTTTTATTTGTGTTTAAAACATCATTGATTTGTTCATGGGGAAGAAGAAAGGCCTCAAGTGTACCTACATGAAAACTTGCTTCTATACTTTCTACTAAATCATCAACATAAATGTCTAAAATAGCAGCACCTAATAGTTCTTTCCCATTTGGTGTATAAATAAAAGAGATCATTGCAATAGTATCTTTATTAGTAGTAAGGTCCTTATGAATATCTGTAATAATAATAGGCTGCTGATTATCTAGATATGCCTTTTTATACCAGGGACGATCTTTTAGTATGAAATTTTCATAAATATGCCCTTTAGAAAATAAATAGTTACCAGATAAACTAACAATATTTACTGTATCGATATAAGGTGAAGACTCTAAATACTGTTCATAAAGGTTAATTTGATCCATTAGTGTATTTTTTTCGTTATTATCTAATTGATCAAAGGATCTATTATTATTTAGTATATGAATAATCTTTTGATTGGAAGAAATCTTTTCAATTGTAGATCGTAAAATAGCTATATCTTTAGTTAGCTCTGTAGTCACTTGGTTATAGTGAACTTCGGCAGTTAATTGGATCACCTTATCTAAAATAACATTAATAAGTCCTAAATAGGATGAGATAAAAATAATCATTAAAACAAATGATATAAAAGCTAGTTTTTTGTTTATTTGAAATACGTGTTTCACATATAGCCTCCGAAATAAATAAATGTTGTAAACAAACTTTTTAAACTATGTCAATTATTATACCATAAAAGCAATAGATAACAATTCTTACATAAATATAAAAAAAAGGGAAAAATAGGTAGAAAAAATAAATAGAAATAATATATAAATAAAATAAGAAGATAATATTTAAGAAGCTCTATATTTTTAAGCAAGATAAACATACTAAATACAGGATTACCTTAAATTGACAGTAAATAGAAAAATTTATATAATTCTATAGGAAATTAAAGGAGGTGATAGGTTGGAAGAGATTATATTTAAGGATGTTTCAAAACAATATGAAGGTAGTCATACCTATGCTTTAAAAGATTTTAATTTAGCACTTCAAGCTGGTGAACTTATTGTTATAGTAGGGCCAAGTGGGAGTGGAAAATCCACTTTGCTAGAACTTATTTGTGGTTTTGAGTCTTTAACCGAAGGAGATATAAGGATAGATGGTACTTCCATTATTGACAAACTCCCTAAAGACAGGGATGTAGCTATGGTTTTTCAAAACTATGCTTTACTACCCCATTTGACTGTATATGAGAATATAGCTTTTGGAATGAAAATTAGAAAGGCATCAAAAGCTTATATAAAGGAAAAGGTAGAATGGGCGGCTAAGCTATTAGAACTTGAACCTTATCTAAAAGTTACGCCGAAGAAACTTTCAGGTGGACAAAGGCAAAGAGTAGCACTTGCTCGTGCTATGGTGAGAGAACCTAAGCTTTTTTTAATGGACGAGCCTCTTTCTAACTTAGATGCTAAGTTAAGAGATACTATGGTACATGAGATACAAGAGCTGCAAAGGGCTCTAGGCATTACAATGATGTATGTTACTCATGATCAAGTAGAAGCAATGACGTTAGCAGATCGTATGGTTATTTTAAATAGCGGAGAGATTCAGCAAGTAGGTACACCATTTGAAATCTATCACCAACCAGCAAATCTTTTTGTAGCTAGGTTCATAGGTAGGCCAACTATTAATTTATTTACATGTAAATATACAAAATTAGGCATACTAATAGAAGAAGATTTGCTTATTCCTATTCAAGAAGAAGCTTTAAAAGAAGAGGAAAACTACACATTAGGTATTAGAAGTGAGCATGTAAAATGTGTTTTAGAAGATGAACATTTACAAGTACCTATACAAAAAGTAGAGTATTTAGGCAGTGAAACCTTACTTTACTTTAATTATAAAAAGTGTAGTTTTGTAGCAAAGGATTATAGTAATAGATTATTTAAGGTAGGTGATCTAGTTAAAATTAGATTTGACCTAGAATATGCTCATTATTTCGATCCCCAAACAACGGACAATATAAGGAGACATTAAAATGAAAAAATGGATTGCAGTATCATGTCTTATACCAGTGGTACTTACAGGTTGTACAAATGGTACAAATACACCACAAAATGAACAAAATATAGCAGAAGAAAATAATATTGGTGGAACTATAAAAGTAGTTACTTCTCGTACAGATGCAGAGGCACTTTTTGCAGATATAGAAGAAGAATTTAAATCCCTTTATCCAAATGTAACAGATATTATTTGGGAATCATCTGCGGACTATGATAACTATATTACAACACGTATGAATACAACAGACTATGGAGATGTACTTTTTGTTCCTTTTAGTATGTCAGCTGAACCTGAAATGTATCCAAACTTCTTTGAACCACTTGGTACAGTGGAAGAACTAAGTAAAGCATACTTAGATGTAACAGAAGCAGATTACGAAGGGATTGCTTATGGTCTTCCTACAGCTGTTAATACTCTTGGTATTATTTATAACAAAGATGTTTTTGAAGCAGCAGGCATTACACAGTTCCCAACTACAATAGATGGGCTTTTAGAAGCATGTAAACAAATTAAAGAAAAAACAGATGCAATACCTTTCTTTACAAATTATGATAGAGGTCTTGGTACATGGGGTGGAACCCTTTCATCATTTGGTGGTGAGATGTACAAGAGTGATATGCTTGAGGCAGGTACAGCTTTTAAAGAAGGCCAACCTATTAGACAAATTATGGACCTTTTCCATGCTTTAACAACAAATGGTTATACAGAAGCCGACCCTGTAACAGTTGACTTTGCACAAGGTAAGCAAATGTTAGCAGAAGGCAAGATTGCAATGATGATGAAAGGTTCTCAAGATGCTAAAGCCATTCGTGAGCTTGTGCCAGAAAGTAATATAGAAATGGCACCTATTCCAGTTATGGTAGATGGCAAAACTAGTCTTGCTCTAGGTGCACCAGAAGTAGTAGGGATTAATGTAAATAGCCAAAATAAAGCAACAGCTCGTGCTTTCTTAGACTTTTTAGTATCAGCTAAGAGTAACTATGCAGATGATTTAGGTGGTATGTCTCCAGCGAAGGCAGACTTTACAGAGGAAGAAAAAGAACTTATGGCCAATAATAATGTGGTATTAACAGCACCACAAACACCTGCTGAAGTAGAAACACTTTATGGTAAAATCGCAAATGAAGTAGGTGTTGGAAGACTTACAGATGTTTTACAACAAGTAATCAACATGGGGCTTTATCCAGACCAATACGAAAGCTATGAAGACTATGTAACTAGTCTTGAAGCAAAATGGGAAAAAGCCGTAAATGAATATGCTAAGTAATAAAACTAAAAAAGAAAGGCAGCTTATTAGCTACTTTCTTTTTTGTCCTTTACTTTTACTTTTTACTTTTGGACTATACCCTATTTGTGCATTAATAGAGTATAGTTTTACTTCTTGGAATGGTTTATCACCGACAAAGGATTATGTAGGTCTTTCTAATTATATAAAAATCTTTACAGACCCTACTTATATTAAAGTTTTTCTAAATAGCGTTATTTACTTTGTATCTGGGATTATACAAATTATTATAGCTTTATTCTTTGCTATTATGTTATCAGGAAAGGTAAGGGGGAAAAATTTCTTTAAAGCAACTTTTGTATTTCCTTGCCTTATAAGTGGAATGGCTGTGGCCATGCTTTTTAAAGTATTTTTTACCCCTGGGGGAAGCTTCGATAGTCTTCTTACATTCTTAGGTTTAGAAGATCATATACGTTACTGGTTAGGAGATCCTAGAATAGTCAACACTACCCTAGGTGCCATATCTATTTGGAAGAATACAGGTAAAAGCTTTATTCTCTACTTTGGTGCAATTTCATGCGTACCTTTAGAACATTATAGATTGGCAGAGATAGAAGGTGCGAGTAGCTGGCAGAAGATAAGATATATTATTTTACCGGGTATACAAATTGTCCTTAAAATAAATTTTATGCTACTAACTATAGGTGCTCTATCCGCCTTTGAGTTACCACTTATCTTAACTAATGGGGCAAATGGAACGACTACATTCCTACTACAAACAATGAAAGCAGCTTTTGAGAAAAAGCAATATGGTATGGCAGCTAGTATGGCAGTCATTGTAAGCTTGGTTATTATAACCATTACAACCATTCAAAATAAATGGCATAAGGGAGAAGAAGATGATGAAGACATGGCTTAAAAATATATTCAAATATAGTTGTTTGCTTCTTTGGAGCTTTATTATCTTTTTCCCACTTATTACTTTGTTCTTTGGAAGTTTTAAAACTTATAATGAGTTTATTAATACATCGGGTATAACCCTTCCTGAAAGCTTTTTAAACTGGGATAACTATATACGAGCATTTAAGGAAGGAAAGATGCTCATAGGCTTTACAAATACTTTTATACTTATGTTATTTGGAGTAGGTGGAAGTGTTGTTATTGGTTCCATGGTAGCCTATGTTATCCATCGTTTTAATTTTAAATTTAAAAAACTTATTTTATTTAGCTACTTACTTGTATCTATTGTACCTCTAGAGATTTCTCAAGTTGGAACCTTCAAGCTTATACATAAGATGGGGCTATATAATACTTTACTTGCACCTATCTTAATTTATTTAGGTGCTGATGTACTTATGGTTTATATTTACTTGCAAGCACTTGGGAAAATCCCTAAAGAAATTGATAGGGCAGCTTTACTTGAAGGGGCTTCCTACGGACAAATTTATAGGCGAGTCATTTTTCCACTTTTAAAACCAGCTACAGCCACAGTGGTGCTACTAAAAATGATAGCTATTTACAATGATTTTTATATACCTTATCTATATATGCCAGGAGAGACTTTAAATACGGTTTCTACAACGATTTATCGTTTCGTAGGACCTAATCAAACCCAGTGGCATGTGATTAGTGCAGCCATTATTATAAGTATGATTCCTATGCTCATCTTATTTTTGGCACTACAAAAATATATTTATCAAGGTATTACAGCAGGGAGTATGAAATGATAGGACAATTTTTAAAACGTGCTTATACGGTGATGGAAGTTAGAACAGGTTTTGCCACAGGCTTACCTATTTTAAGTGGTGGACTTTATGGCGCTTATTTAAGTGGTCATCTAAGATTTTGGCCCTTAGTATTTTTCTTTATAAGTGGTTTCAGTTTCAATATAGTAGCTAATGTAGCGAATGAAATAAGAGCTTATTTAAAAAGGGAAGAAGATGAGGAGACTTTTACCTGGCATAAGGGAAGTGAAGGACTAGTACGAGGTGAAGCTACGCTAAAAGATGCTTTACTTGTTTTAGCAGGCTTTCTCTTATTAGGTGGAGGAAGTGGTTTAGTCGTTGTAATCCTTACAAAAAGTTTATTCATATTAGGTATGGGGCTACTAGGTGGACTAGCTGCCTTAACCTATTCATTAGGTCCTAAGCCTTATATTATTTATCCTGTTGGAGAGCTAGTATCAGGCCTACTAGTTGGTGGATTAAGTAGTTTTCTATCTACATGTATACAAGTAGGGGCAGTAAGCTTAGAAACTTTTCTCTATGCAAGCGTACCACTTATTACAACTATCTTTTTAATGTCAACAAACAATACATCAGACTATGAAAAGGATAAAGGTTCGAGAACGACTCTACCTCATGTTATAGGATTTAGAAATTCTATTAAAATTATTATTCCAGAAGGAATTATTATGATAGTATGCTGGTCCTTACTCTATTTTATAGGAGGGATTACATGGTGGATGTGGTTTAGTGGACTTGTCATTTTCTATGAGTTTGGATATAGACGTTGGTATAAAGACTATTATAAAATTCAAGAAGTTTATCCAGCTATGGGAAAAGAGTGGGGGCCAAGGCCACTTCTTCTCATTTACAGCTTTCACATTATTATGAGTCTAGAATTTATATTAGGATTTTTCCTAAAGAGATAGAGTAAAAATATAAAGATAAAATTCAAAAATAAAGTACAAAAATAAATTATATAGATTAAGTATAAAGGGAAAGGAAGGATAAGTCATGCAAACTATTCATTTTAATCATAACAAAAAGAATCCTCTAGTTATTCCTATACTTATAGCCAAGTCTAAAGGATTTTTTACAAAAAGAGGTCTAGAAGTAAAGTTAGACTTAGCCGAGGACTTTACCTTTGATGGAAATAAACCCTTTTTAGACGGAAGTTCAGATGCTATGATAGGGGATCTAACTTTTTTCTTTTATATGCTAGAACAAGGAAAAGAAGCAGTTCTTACTTCTAATTTGACACGTACCATCCATTTAGTAGGAAGAAAGGGACTTGAGCCACCTTATAAAGGGATTAAAGTAGGGGTTAATCGTAAAGGATTATTTAGATTGTATCTAGAAAATGATTTAAAAGATATTGTACCAGATGCCGAAATTGTGTGGATTAATAACTCCTATGAAAGAATGCAAGCTTTAGAAAGGGGAGAAATAGATGCCCTTGTAGCTATAGAACCTTTTGTAACAGATTTAACGAATAAAGGGCATAAAGTCATATGGAGTACGAAAGATAGTGATAAAAATTTAGTTATGTGGGCCTTTGATAAAACATTTTATGAAAATCATACAGAGAGTGTAAAGGCCTTTCATGAGGCATTAGAAGAAGCACAAAATCTTTTTAACCATTTAAGTGGAGAAGAGAAGATCCAGTTATGCCAAGAACTAGGTTATCCAGAGGGCTTTGCAGCACGTATGGTTAATTTTCAATTTGAAAAGCAAGGGGCTATACGATTAGAAGACTTTAACCTCTGTATGGAATGGATGCATAGAGAAGGTGAAATCTCTAAACTTTATGAGGGAAATCAGCTTATTAAGAAAGTTATTGATTAGAAAAGTTAATAATTAAATAGAAACAATCATATTTTAAAGAGCTATCTAAGTCAGTATTAAACTGATTTAGGTGGCTTTTGTTTGTTCTGTGATGGAGTTACAGTTGAAGTGATAAATTGAATATATACTTTAACTCATAAGTTTATTTTAAAGGAGAGTATTATGGGAAAGCAAATAATTAAAAAGAAAGCTTATGTTGAGACTAAGTATTGTGTAGCTTGTGGAGCATGTCAAAAAACTTGCCCAATAGGTGCCATCTCTGTTTATAAAGGCATGTATGCTAAAGTTAATTTTGACAAATGTGTGGGCTGTTCTAAATGTGCAGTAGCATGTCCAGCGTCTATTATTGAGATAAAAGGGGAGGGGAATAAATAATGAAAAAGAAACAGAAAAAATGGTATGACTACTTATGGATTGCCACTATTTTATATTTGACACTTGGGCTCTTTAATATATTATTTGCTTGGCTTGGATTAATTTGCTTTTTAGTGCCTCTTATTATAAGCTTTACTAAGAAAGATAAGGCTTATTGTAATGTGTATTGTGGGAGAGGACAATTACTAGAATTGATGGGGAGGAAATTATCTAGAAACAAGCCTATTCCTAAGTTTTTAAAAACAAAATGGTTTAGATATGGTTTTTTAATCTTTTTCTTAGCTATGTTTGTAAATATGTTATTGAGTACCTATTTAGTATTTAAGGGTACCAATGACTTAAAAGAAGTGATTACCCTTATGTGGACATTTAAACTACCATGGAACTGGGTGGAATTATCAAACGTAACACCTTGGGTTGCTCAATTTGCATTTGGGTTTTACAGTATGATGCTTACATCTACTATACTAGGTGTGATTACAATGTTGTTATATAAACCTAAATCATGGTGTGTATACTGTCCAATGGGGACGATGACTCAATGTGTTTGTATTGCAAAGGATAAGATAAGTAAAAACAGATTGTAAAAGAGAGGGGGAGGTAGTAGACACTAGAAAATAAGAACAAGTCATATGGAGTATATAGCTAGCATATGAAACTTGTTATACAGTTTACTACTAAAATGAAATATGAGAAGAAGAGATAGAGAAGTTACAAATAAAGAGGAATTATTAAACATTATAAGAAAGTGTCAAGTATGTAGAATTGCCCTTAATAATGAGGGCTTTCCTTATATTGTACCTTTAAACTTTGGGCTCATAGTGGAAGGGGAAGAGATACAGCTTTATTTCCATGGGGCAAAAGAAGGAACAAAGATGGAACTTATTAAGAAGGATCCTCGTGCTAGTTTTGAAATGGATTGTGAACACCGTTTAATAGAGGGTGATTTTGGGTGTCAGTATACTATGGAGTTTGAAAGTGTAATGGGTACAGGAAAAATTGAGATAGTAGAGGGAGAAGAAAAGATTGATGCCCTCCACTATCTTATGAAACAGTATACAGATAAATCATTTACTTTCGATAAAAGACATGCAAATGCAGTAGAAATCTTTAAACTTCGAGTAGAAAACATAACAGGCAAGGTACTCAAAACAAAAACTACTTCACAAGCTTAAGAAAGGTGTCCTCATCAATAAAAGTAATGGATTGCCCACGACCTATAAGCTCTACCGCACGTCTAAGTTTAGTACTCATTTGACTAGGGTGAAGGCTAAGTGGGTCTTTCATGCCTGTTACTACAATACTTGTCTTACGTGTAACAGAAGGACTATAGTCACCGCCACATTTTTCTACAAGGCAGATGGCTTCACTTCGAGACATAGAAGAAAGAGGACCGGTAAAAGCAACTACTCTATCCCGAAAGAAGTCAGTTTTGCAGCTATAGTGAGGCGTAGAAGGTGTGAGCAGACAGTGTGATTTACGCTTGGAAGTGATGCCGCCACCATTACTGCCACTAGAGCGATAGCCTCCAGGAAAGAGCTTACCTACTTTTACACCAACTTGCTCCGTAAGGGTTTCAATCTTATCTATCTCTAGCTCTTTGGCAATTTCTAATAAGATATTGGCACATGCAGCAGCATCTGCACCTGCATGATGGTGATTGAAGGTATAACCTAAGTGCTTATTCACTGTATTTAATTTGGCATTCTCTAAGTAAGAATAAAAGTGCCTTGATAGGACCATAGTACAACAATAATCAAGAGTAGGATAAGGAATTCGGTAAAGGTCAAGTGTATTACGTAGTACACTCATATCGAAGGCAGCATTATGAGCCACAACTAATTTACCTTCTAAAAGAGGGGCAATCTCTTCTTCCCACAGCACATCAAATTCAGGTGCATCTACTACATCACCTTCACGAATGCCGTGAATCCAAATATTCATAGGGCTAAAACGAAGTTCATGAGGGCGAATAAGCCAGTATTTTTCTAATACAATTTCATTATTTTCAACAAGGCATAACCCAAGGGAACAAGGGCTATGTCTTTTTTCATTAGCCGTTTCAAAGTCTAGTGCAACAAAATCCATTATGAAACTCCTTTTCTTATAAATATGGATTTAGTTAGTATAGCATAAATTTAATATGTATTGATATGCTTTATTAAGGCATACTAAAAAGTATATTTTAGATTGAACACAAGGAGTGAGGACTAATGAAGAAATCTCTAATCATTACTTTCCTGGGTATAGTATGCCTTATAAATACGACTCAGTATATATCAGTAGAAGCAGCCCAGAGTAATCAGATAAAAAATGAATGTCATTGTGAAGTTGTTAAAGAAGAAACAGATAAACTCATTAGAATCCAGTATAAAGATTTAAATGAAGCAATTAAAGATAATAAGGGAACGGCTTTACTTCAAGTAGAAGGTAATACCCCAACAGTCATTATAAATAATAACAAAAAAGCATCTGCTAAAATTAATAGTTTCTATAAAACTAAGTTAAAAGACTTTCAACAAGATATTCGTGACTATACACAAATGGCAAGGAAAGACTATGATAGAAGAAATGAAGAACTGAAGAAGTCATGGCATGCCTATAGCCTGGGGACTCAGTATACTACAAGTAGAATAGATAACTGTATCATAAGTGTTATACAAAATGATTATGAGTATACAGGTGGTGCCCACCCAAATGCTACACGTTTTGCACAAACTTTCAGCACGGTAACAGGAACGAGGCTTACACTAAAAGACATTGCAACAGATGTAGAAGAAGCTATCAAAGGTATCAATGATTATATCTTGCAAGAAACAAAGAAGGAAGCTTATAAAGGTTACTTCTTTGAAGACTACGAAAAACACATTAAAGATATTCTAACAGAAGACACTTGGTACTTCTCTGATGAAGGGTTAGTGATTATTAGTAATGAATATATTATTTCACCTCATTCTACAGGTATTTTAGAATTTACAATTCCTTATAGTGAACTAAGTTTTATAAAGCCTGAATATTTAATGCCAAGTAATAAATGTGTAGAGACTATTGAAGATTATATAGAAGAGTAAAATTCCCAGAAACAAGCGGTAAGATGAGCAATGATTTCAAGCCTGTAGGAGAAGCTTTTGAAATTGATTTAACCCTTTTAACAAATAAATAGTCTAGGAAATAAGTAAAAGCACTATTGTAATAAAAAATTACATAGTGCTTTTACTTATGTTTATAAAATGTGGAT
Organism: uncultured Eubacteriales bacterium; assembly: GCA_900551325.1. Taxonomy (GTDB): domain Bacteria; phylum Bacillota; class Clostridia; order Lachnospirales; family Cellulosilyticaceae; genus Holtiella. The sequence continues at coordinate 41,952 of URVM01000013.1, forward strand.
TTGTGATTAAAATTGTGTACAATTAAGGTAAATTTATAATTTTAGACTAAGTTATATACAGATTAAAGTTTAAAATATTATTTCTTGAAAATCCCGAAAGGTTTGCCTACTGGTAAAAATACACGACCGAAGTGTGTATTAAGTACAGCAGCGCCACAACCATAGAAAGATACTAATGCAATACCAAGTTCAGCAAAAGCTGCTAATTGATGCATAGGGTGTTCCATAATGCCTAGTGATGAGCAAGCTAAACCTAGGAATAGGAAGTCAATAAGTACAAAGATAGTAAATAATACTTTGTGTGTTTCCATAGCACCAATTGTCATAAATATAGTGAAGATAAGGTAGCCTAAAAAAGCAAAACCTAATTGTTTAGTATCTGCACTAGCTGCTAGTGTTTCACCAAATACACCATTTTGTACTAACCATGTTAAGCCCATTGCATACCAGAAGAAAGCATAGGCACCAAAAGCTGTTGCACCGAAAGTATTATTGTGTTTGAAGTCATTGATGGAAGCCATAAGTTGGGCAGATGCACCAAGGAAGATAGCCCATGGTAAAACGAGAGAAACACCAGATGTAATTCCTAACTTTTGTGATGATGCTACTAATGTAACAATTGCAAGGCCGAAAAGCCCTAGTGCAGAAGGATCTGCTACGACTACTTTAACTTTAGTTTCGTTCATATGAGTCTCCTAATAAGTAATAATATAATATTGTATAGTTATTCAACATTAGTTAAAATATCAAAATTTTGATGTATTGTCAATTGAAAATTTAAAATATTACCCCATTAATAAAGGTAACTCTAAAATATATTATACGTAATTGTGTTTGTGAATTAGTATAGCATGAAGGATAAACTAAAAAATAGGCTATAAATCAAAAAAACATAAAAAAAACATAAGTAGAATAAAAGTCCTATATATGTGTTGATTACAATAAGTATATAGAAAAACACATAGACAAAGGAGTAATAAAAATGAAAGTAAAAAAAATATTTACAGGACTTTTAGTAGGAACATTAGCATTAGTAGGACAGGTAACAGTATTTGCAGGCACAGGACAAGAAAATAGTTCTAATGGGAAATCAATAGGAGGAGTAATAGAATTAACAAAGACAATAGAAGCAACTGATGGACAAGCAATAGATTTAATAGAGGGAGAAGCAGCCATGTTAGTGGCAACTGTAGAGGCAATTAATATTGAAGATATGACACCAGAACAAGTGGCACAAATGGAAAAAGAACAAAAAGAACTGGAAAGTCGTATTGAAGAGGTATGCAAAAAAGTAGGTTATGATTTTACAGCAATGATGGAGCATTTTAAAACAGGTATGCTTACAGATAAAGAAGAAGAGATATTAGTTGAAGCGGGGATTATAATGGCTGCTACAGTGGTAGAGGCTACTGAAACGGTACAAGTAGAAGAAATTCAAAATGAATTAATGAGTCAAGAAATTCAATTTACAGAATCTGTATCTACACAAAGTAAATAGATATAAGTTTAAAATGAAATGCTTCAAGTCTTTAAAAAGGCTTGAGGTATTTTTATTATGAAGAAGATACAAAATACCAATAAAAACAAATAAATGGTGGAGGAAAGAGGATGAAAAAAGTATTGGTAGTAGAAGATGAAGCATCTATAAGAAAAATCATTAAAGACTATTTAGAAAATGTAGGCTTTATAGTTATAGAAGCTCAAAATGGTAAAGAGGCTTTAGAAATTATTGAAAGAGAAAACTTTAATTTAGCTATTTTAGATGTAATGCTACCTTATATAGATGGATGGACTTTATGTAGGCATATTAAGCAAAAGGGAAAGATTCCTGTTATATTCCTAACTGCTCGTACAGAAGAGTATGATGAAGTAATGGGCTTTGAAATTGGAGCAGATGATTATATTAAGAAACCTTTTAGCCCTAATGTTTTATTAATGAGGGTAAATAGACTTTTAGATAGGCAAGGAGAAGTGATTGCTAATGAAAAAAATATTATAAAAAATGTTATAGAGATTGATCCAGAAGCTATGAAGGTAAAAGTGGAGGGAGAAGAGATTAGTCTAACAAAGAAGGAATTTCAAATTTTATTATACCTAGTAGAAAACGAAGGACGTGTATTATCTAGAGAAAATATATTAAACCAAGTCTGGGGCTATGATTATATAGGAGATGAAAGGGTAGTCGATAATCATATTAAGAAAATAAGAAAGGCATTAGGGGAATATACCTATGTTATTCGGACAGTATTTGGAGCTGGATATATTTTTGAGGTAGAGTAATGAAAAAACAAAAAATAGGGACAAAGGTATTTAAAATAATTAGTTTTATATTAATTATTCTATTAAGCGGTCAATTAATTTTTCAAACACTTTTTCTAGAGAAATTATATATTTATAGTAAAAAATCTAGTATTGCAAAGGAAATGAGTGAACTTAGTCGACAAATTATAGATTTACCTATAGAAAAGATAAATAGAGAACTAAGACGCTTCTCTCAAAGGAGTGGAGTAACAACAGGAATATTTAATGTAGCAGGGATACCACTATATGGGCTAGACAGTCAAAATGGTTTAATAGAAGTAGAAACAAATGAAGGTAAGATTTATACCATAAATATTTCTCAGTTTCTAGAAAATGAAAATTTTATAAATAGATTAAAACAAGGGGAAAGAGTACGTTTTAAAACATTTTCTATAGTGAATGAGAAAGACATTATTTATCCTACTACAATTCAAATAGGGGGAGAAAGCTTTGAAGCTATATCTGCAATAAGCACTACTATAGAGGCTAAAAGTATAGATGTAAAAAGTATAGAAGGAAAGCAAGAAAGAAGTCGGGTAATTCCTGCTGAACCTATCACTACATCATATATTAGATTAGATGAAGAAAGGCCTATGATTCAAGAAGTTGAGATATCTGGGAAAATTAAAGAAGTATATATTCCGGGAAAAGAAGTATTTGGAACAGGCTATAGAGAAAATAAAATGATAGAAGAAGTAAATAGTTTTTTATATGAAGCAGCACTATCGGGCAAAACTTTAGAGGTAGGTGTTCCTATTTTATATGAGAAGATTGATTCTTATGTAGGAATTAGAAATATTATAAGTGTTGTACCTATTATTTTAGAGGAACAAGTAAATTTCTTAGTTTCTATGACCTTTCTGGAACAAGTAGAAGAAGCCATAAATATTATGAACCAATATACATTTATCATTTATTTTATCGCCTTACTTGTAGCAGTAGGACTAGCCTATTGGTATGCTAAGAAGTTAACCAAACCTCTTCTCATGTTAAAAGATGTTACTACAGCCATTACACAGTTAGATTTTTCTAAACAATGTGAAGTAGATAGTGAAGATGAGATTGGTGAATTAGCTTCAAATATTAATGAAATGTCTACCAAGCTTAAAGAAACCCTTTATAAATTGCAAGAGGATATGGCATTTAAAGAAAAACTTAGCGAACAGAGAAAACAATTTATAGTAGATGTGTCCCATGAATTAAAAACACCTTTGACTGTACTTAAAGCTACTTGTGAAGGTTATAGGGACCAAATTTATACATGTCATAATGAAGAGCCTATTCACAATATGCTTATACAAATAGATAGAATGAGTGAGTTGGTACAAGAGTTATTAATGATAGTACGTATTGAACAAGAAGAGAATCTTAAAAAGGAAATATTTGATCTTTCCTCAAGTTTCTTAAAAGTTTACTCACAATATAAGACAGTAACTAATGAAAAGGGAATAAAGACTAAACTAGATTTAGAAGAAAGTATTGTAATAGGAGATAGAAAAAAAATAGAAATGGTGCTAGGAAATTTATATAGTAATGCAGTTTTTTACACCCCATTACAAGGGTACATTAATGTTGAGATAAAAAAAGTAGATAATAAATGGTGTTTTAGTATAGAAAACTATGGAGTAACTATAGAAAAAGAAGAGTTAGAGAAAGTATGGGAACCTTTTTACAGGGTAGAGAAATCTAGAAATAAGTATTTAGGTGGCTCAGGCCTAGGACTTTACATTGTAAAAAAAGTTTTAGACAGTCATGGTGTCCAGTACGGTATAAAAGGAAGTAAAAATAGTGTAAAAGTATGGTTTATATTAGAAAATATAGCAACAGAAAATTCTAATTTAGATACTTTTATATAAGCCTAAATGTTGGTGTATATATTGAATTATGGGCACTTTGACCCAGCTTATTTGTAGGGGTAAAAATAGATAAAATAATTCATTGACAAATGATATATGAAATGATATTATTTTAGGTTAGCTTTTATGAGATAAGTATGGTATAATAACATTATTCAATATAATATCTATGGAGGTGGAATAATGTTTGAAGTTGGTGATCAGGTTTTTTGTCCTATGAGAGGGAGTGGAATTGTAGAGGCAATAGAAGAAAGACAAATGATTGGTGAAAAGCAAGAGTATTTTATCATTCAGATGCAAGACTCTAGTATGACTATTATGGTTCCTACTGATCGTGTGAGCAAATCAAAGTTTCGTTTTATAAGTGATGCAGATACTGTAGATAAGGTACTTGCAACTTTTGGTAAGGAGAATACTTCCTTTGACCCATCTATTCCACAAAAGCAAAGAATGAAAGATAACCAAGTTAAGCTCTCATCTGGGACATTTGCTGAGTATGGTGAAGTAGTAAGAGATCTAATGACTATTCAAAAAGAAAAGCCATTAAATGCAAGTGAAAATTCTATTTTAATGGATGCAAAACGTCTCTTTCTAGATGAGTTAAGTTTGATTAAAGATATTTCTAAAGAAGAAGCTATAAGCCTTTTAGATAAATTACTTGCATAGAAGAGATTAGGCTCATAAAGTAGCCTAATCTCTTCTACTTTATAAAGAACTAATGGCAAACTAATGAAATATAGACGAATTTTACTATCATTAATAAAACAATAATAAGAAGTAGCTATAAATAATAAAAAGTTTATAGCTACTTCTTATTATTTTATAGACACATAAAAAAGAGAAAATAAGTGAATAACAAGTGTATCAACTATATGTAAAGGAGATTTAAACACATGTATGACTTAGAAGACACTGGTTTACCACTTGGATTATCTATGCAACTTGCTCAAGATGAAGATGCAATGAGTTATTTCTTTACATTACCAAAAAGTGAACAAGAACATCTCATTGAATATATTAAGCAAGCTAAAACTGGAGAAGAAGCTAGAAGAAGAATTGATGAAGTTGTAGAACTTTGTAAAAAGAGAGAGCGATTTTATTAGAAAAAACAAGAATAAGAAAACTTTTTCATTTACTAAAAAATAAAAATAAGATATAGTTTAATTATAGTAATAGATATTGTTATAAGGAGACTAAAAGAATGAAGAAGTATTTAGGTAAGATAGTATTCATGAGTCTATTTATAAGTATACCTTGGATAAGTTGGGGACAATCTATACCACTTTTTAAATCGCCTATACAAATAGGAGCTAAGCTTCTTGCGCCTTTTGGAGAAAATCGTATAGGATATATGCATGAAGGGGTAGATGTAGATGTACCTATGTGGACACCTTTATATGCAGTACAAGATGGAATAATAACAAAAGCAGCACCTGATTCTAAAGGTGTGGAAAATGGTGGAGGCCATATGATTTTTATTAACCATGGAGATGGTATGGAATCTAGGTATATGCATCTAAGCTTATATGCTGTAAATCTTGGTGATAAAGTAAAAGCTGGTGATTTGATTGGCTTTTCAGGAGATAGTGGTGACGCTACAAAGCCTCTTTTACACTATGAGTTAAGATCAAATAATGTGCCAATAGATCCTAATTTTATCTTTGAAGAAAATCAGGTATGGGATAAAGAAGGACAAGCATTATATGATGTACCACCATCGTTTTTAGCACCTCAAACATAATAAATATAAATTAAGCATAAAAATATAGAAAATAAAAAGCTGATTCATTTTGAATCGGCTTTTTTATTTTCTATAAATATATCCAAAAAGGAAGCAAGCTTAGAAGTAGATACGGGAAGACCTAGCACAAAAGGGCAGTGATCTTTAGGGCAAGTTTTAAACATCAAAGGATTTAGACAAAGTAATTCTTGTTTTAGAGAATCAAAATATTTATAGGTTTCTAACCAAGTATTTACAAAAGAAGGATATAAAGAACTTACAGGAACTAGATTTAGAAAACAACTAGTAGCAACAAGGGTTGTAGCAATGTTACAAGAGGCAAAAAAAGTATTAAAAGTATATACAGGTTCTTTTACAGTCTCTTCACAATAGTCAAGCACTTTTAGGCCTTGAGTCAGTAAACTATTGGCATGCTTATTTTCAATAATATATTTTGAAGTATCTATATCTAAGCAAGTGATGCCAGTAGTTTTGGTCAGTGTGTTAGATTCATTACATTGGTTAGAATTTGTATTAGAAGATGAGTCACTACGGGTATCACTAGAACCATTTGTAAAGCTACCATTATTGTTTTGAGTTGCACCTAGTAATTTAGTTTGGACAGTATTAAGAGATAATGTTTGAGTGCATGTATTAGAAGTATTAGCAACATCAGTAGTTGTTTGAGTATTAGTACAAGTAGTATTTTGGCTTTGATTTGTATTATTAGTACAAGTAGTAGAAGAGGCATCAGTGTGATGATGATGATGAATACGTTCTAGTACTTTAAGGGGTGTAAGTGCTGTACATAAATCAGCTATTTCGTTAGTAAGTTTATAAGATTCGCAAGGTGAAAGGGGGGTTGCAAGAAAAAACAGTTTAAAATATTTTCCTTTAGTCTGAGATAGAAAATTAGGGAACAAAGAATTAGACAAGTTTTCAGTTTGAGGTATATATGTAAGGGATGTAATAGCTTGTATACTGCCTAGATCTAATTTATTACAGGATACCTTTTCTAAATTAAAAGGAAAAAGTTGTTCTAAAATACAAGAGGCATCAAGTGAATTAGGAAAAGAGCGAACACTTATATAATAATTAATTACAGAAGGAGTCACATCAATAATCAAACAAAAGGTTGCACAAAGATGATAAAGAGCAAGAAGAATATTATAAAGTTTAAGAGATTCATTCTCTTCATTAAGCGAAAACTTAAATATAAGGGGGGAGCTACATAGAGGTTGAGGAGGAGAAGATATAAGAGAAGCACCCTGAAGGTTATAAAAAGGAGTCTTATAAAAAAGAGCTTGGCATTTTGCAAAAAGTCCCTGAAGATCTTTTTCATCACAAATTTGGAACAAGGGCTTCACCTCCTAAATATACTCTTATAAATATATGCATACCAAATGAGGAGATAGCACAAGGAAAAAATATAAGAAAGTAGACTTAAATAAATAAGTACATATAAAAAAAGAAGTAGACTGACAAATCTACTTCTTTTGAGGGGGTACTAATAGTTAAGTTTATTAGGGGAAAACTTAACTAAACACTTTAAGATTAATCTTGAAAAAATAAAAGTGTGTGCAAATGATAATTTTCTCAATGAATTAAATCTTTGGCATAGTGTTTAAATAATTTATAATGCTATTATATAGAAAACTAACTTAAAAAGCAAGTTAAATTAAGGAAAAAAGGTAATTTAACACAGTTTTACATATTAAAGTTACTTTTAGTAAAGTGATTTGTTAATAAAAACAAATAATGCATTTCTAATTTAGGGTATATTATATAGAAATAAAAAATTATCATGTATATAATATATTATTTTAAACAAATATATTTTTGTAAGTAAATAGTGTATAATGATATTAAAGTTAATTTATTATCAAAAGTATAAAAAGGAGTATTTATATGGAAGTAGCTACAACTATTGCATGTTTACCTGTTGCAGAAGAGGGAGAAGAACAACGTTCAAGTAGAAATTTTGCCGTCAATCAATTGCCACCTAGAAAACATTTAATTTGGCGTGTTATTTCTAAGGTAGGTGACACCAATATTTGTTTTGATGTAAAACAAAAAGGACCTTCTAATGTAAATATTCTAAAATATGAGTGTATTACAGACGGCATGATTACAGAATATGAAGCACTTAGAAATCTTTATATTGCCAATCCACAAAATGCTACAGGACATTTTATGGTCAGAGTAGAATCTTGTGAATAAATAAACGAAACCCATAAAGTACAAGTCATTAAGGACTTGTACTTATTTTTTTAGTAAGAATTGCCTTTACTTTTAGAAACAAATATGCTTAAAGATGTTGAAAAATCAAGAGAAATGTAGTATTATGAAGCATACTAATGTAAAATATAAAATTACATATTCTATACTTATTAAATCATTTATTTTGATTTGTGAAAAAAATAAATTAAGAAAGAGAGTAATACAATGAAAAAAAGATTATTTCTAGTAGGATCTCCACCAGCAAGTGGAAAAACTTTTGTATCAAAAAAATTAGCAGCTAAATTAAACAATCCTGTTTATCTTGATAAAGATACTATCATTCCTCTTTCAATGGCTGCATATAAAGCGGCAAATGAGCCATATAACAGAGACTCAGCATTTTTCAATACTTACTTAAGAGACCCAGAATATGTTGCTATTCTTGATGTAGCTTTTGAAGCATTAGAATTTAATGATAATGTTATTGTAAATGCACCATTTACAAAAGAATTTAACAATGAAACTTATGTTGAAGAGCTTAGAGCTAAACTTGCAAAAATAGATACTGAACTTGTTATGATTTGGGTGTACTGTGACTTAGAAACAATTCACCAACGTATGATCGAAAGAGGTTCAGACAGAGATACATGGAAGCTTGAAAACTGGGATGAATATGTAAAAACAAAAGATAATAGCAAACCAACTAACAAAGCAGTTGTTGTTATTGAAAATAAGGATGAAGAAAGCGTTGATAGACAACTTCAAGAAGCATTCTTCTAAAACATAAAAAGTGGTACTAGCATTAAAAACTAGTACCACTTTTTATATTTAAAGATAGTGATCTTCCTCTAGTGGAATAGGTAGAAGATTAAGTAATGCCTTTTCTATATGTTTTTTTATAAGATGGAATCCAACAATATAAAAAAAGCAAAGGCTTATTGATGCAAAAAGAAGGCCGAACAAGCTATGAGTATAAGTATAGTAGCAAAGGCAAAAATTCATAAAACCATGAAGTAATGAGGCAAAGGATAATCCAGTAAGAAAATAGCCTATTTTATATGTATTATGTTCTAGATACATAGTATAAAAATACCCTAACATAATGCTATAAAATAAGTGACAAGGGGTAGAGACAAAATTACGTAAGAACGCAAGTAATAAGTCTTGATCATAGATAAACACATACAGTAAGTTTTCTATAGCCGAAAAGATACAAGCTGAAAAAATAAGATAAAAAATGAAGTCTTCTTTGTGCCTTAAATTTTTTAAACCACTAGTGCCTAGATAAACAGCTACAAACTTACTTAGTTCCTCCAACGGTGCTACAAGGAAGAAGTTTTCTGTAAAAAGATAGTAAAGTGAGTTTTTAGGAATAAAGGTAGACAACGGTGTTTCCAGATAGTAACTAATAAGTGCTACAACTATAGTGGCTATAAGTTCATAAAGAAAAATCTTTAAAATAATTTTATCAAAAGGAAGAGTATATTGGCGATTTTTAAATAAGAGGTAAAGTACAACTAGAATAAAACTAATACTTATAAAATAACTCAAGGAAATCACCTCCATTAATCATATCCTAGAGAAAGAAGAAGTATGACTTTTTAGATAGACTTTTTTGGCAAATAAACTTGCCAAAAAAGTCTATTTCTATTTTCGAACTACAAACGTAGTATAGTAGTATAAAGAACTACAAATGTAGTTTAGGAGGGGAAAGACAATGATTAGTATTACAGAGTCAGAGTGGAAAGTAATGGAGGTACTTTGGGAGAAGTCACCAGTTTCTCTTAAGGAAATTTTAAATACGCTAAAAGCAAAGACACCTTGGTCTACTACAACAGTAAGAACACTTCTTGTAAGGTTGATGGAAAAGGGGGCAGTAGAAGCTGATAAGTCTACTACAAATTTTAAATACTACCCTTTGATTGCAAAAGAAGTATGCCAAATACAAGAAACAAGAAATCTTTTAGATAGAGTGTTTAATGGATCTATAGGTGCTTTAGTTTCTACACTAGTCAAAGAAAGTGATTTAACACAAGAAGATAGGGAAGAATTAATGAATATTATTTCTAAAATGAAAGTAGAAGAGGAGGGATAATATGAACTTAGTATTGCAGTGGATACTTGGAAGTAGTGGGACAGCAATACTAATCATAATTTTACGCTACTTTCTACAAAAAAATATTAAAGCAACTTGGGTATATACATTATGGTTAGTACTTTTAATAAGATTACTTTGTCCCTTTATGCCGAGTAGCTCATTAAGTTTTTTAAACCCTATTCAAGGACAGATAGATAATCAAATAATAGCTGCTAAGGGAAATGGAGCTATACAAACTTATGACATGATGAAAGAAGAATCATTTACAAGTAATGAAATCCCACCAAGCGGTATAACCAAAGAAACAAATAAAATTGAAACTACAAATAAAGAAGGGGAGAAAGAGTTAGTTGAAAATTTAGCTAGTATAAAAACTAGTAATGTACCTAATTTGGCAAATAACTATAATACCTTATGGATTAAACAAGTATTAATCTTTATATGGGGAGTAGGAAGTTTAGGAATGTTTTTCTACTATTTAGTAGGATCATACTTACTGTACAAAAAAGGTGCTAAACTAGAAGAAATTAAAGAGAGTAATGTAATAGCTCTTTATGAAAGATGCAAATTAGAACTTAAATTTCCTCATCCTATTAAATTATGTTGGGCAGATATACCTATGTCTTATGGTGTTATAAAAAAATACATTATTTTACCAAAAGGCTATAGTAAAGAAACCTTAGAAAATATGATGATGCATGAATTGATGCACCATAAGAGACAAGATTTACTTATTAATATACTTATAGCTATAAGCTTAATTATTCATTGGTTTAATCCTATCATATGGCTTGCACTATACCTAATGAAACAAGACGCTGAACTTGCTTGTGACGAAGGTGTTATAGAAATACTTAAAAATAAAGAAGAATATGCAATGACTTTATTAAAACTATCAGATAGACAGCAGGCAACAAGTGTAATGGGAAGTTATATGGGAATAGGAAAAAAACAATTAAAAAGGAGGATTTTAGCTATGAGTAAAATGAAAAAAAGGGGAGTTATAGTAGGAAGTTTAATGGTAATTTGTGTAGTTGCAGTAGCCTTAATTTGTCTAACGGGGAGTAAATTAAATAATAAAGAGGTTATAAGTAATAAAAATGATGCAATGAGTGGGCAGATACAAGTAGGAACGATTTGGGAAAGTATTAATAAAATTAAATTTGAAAATCCTATTCAGCATGTAGAATTATCACCAGGTGGTAAAAATGCTTATGTATTTGACGATGAGCCTAGTCTCATAAGTAGTGATAAAAAGGATAAATTTTATATAGTCTCAGAAAATGGATTAATTTCTAAGGATATCCTAGGTGTAGTTAAAGAGATTTTAGAAAAGGAACTTTATATAGAAGAAGGAGCTAAATATCGTATCATAGAGCAAAGTTATGGATGGGATAAAGAAATCTTTAAGATGGCTTTAATAGCTACAGGAGGAGATGGATGGAAAAACTGGACAGCTAAAAGAAGTAATGTATCGCTTACAATAGATCCTAAAAATATAGAAAATATAGATATTCAAGTAAGTACGGAGACTGTAGGGAATGAATTTAAATTATCTAAGAAAGAACAAGAAGTTTATGATAAGTATATTCAGACAAAGGATGTTCAAGTACTAAAGGGGCTTTCATCAATAGAGACAGCTAAAATTATAGAAAACTGTATCAAGGAAGGGAAGGGCGAAGAGGCCTATGAACTTCTAATTACCTCAGCTTCTAAAGAAGAATATGTGTTAGAAAATGAAAGGATCAAATTTATAGATAGTAAAATAAATGAACGACGATATAACAGCCGATATGGTTTACTAGATGAGGCAAAAGTTCTTCCAACAGGAAGAGAAGGAAGTGCTATTATACAAGCTGAAGGTATTGCAGGTGATCTTATATATGTATTTGAAATTCGAATGGAAAAGTTAGATGGTATATGGAGAATGATTGCAGAAGGCTAAGGTGTTGTGAAATATTAAATAGACTGTAGAACTGAATAGTAGTCTTATTTGCATAAAAAACCCCTATAAAACTGGTGTAGAACTTCACCAGTTTATAGGGGTTTTTATTGATAAAATTTTATAATTATTTAGTAATGCAATAACCTATATCTTTTATAAATTGACAGAGGGGAATTATTATAGTGAAAGATTAACACAACGATCACAAGGATCTAGCTTACCACTTTCTTCTATAGTACCACTTAGGATAGTTTTACTTTGGGCTAGTGCAGAACAATCTTTGGTGCTGTGATAGCTTTTACCTTTTGGAGTCCAGTACACTAATTGAGTGACTGAATCATTTTTTATATTTGGTGAAGCAGTAGATTGTTTAGTAGAAGTAGTATTGGAATTAGAAGAAGTATTAGTATTAGTATTAGTATCCTTACTTCCACGTTTATAGCTGCCGACTGGACAATCAGTAGTAAGTCCTTCACCTGTTGAGATGAATACAATATCACCACATTCATCTGAACGATGAACTTCTATATCAGCTTTTTCTAACTTCCTAACAGTTTCGAGATGAGGATGTCCGTATTTATTGCCATTGCCTACTAGAATAACTGCATATTCAGGATTTACCTTCTTTAAAAAGGCATCTGTTGTGCTGCTATGGGAACCGTGATGTCCAACTTTAAGTAAATCAACATCTGTCATTTGATCTAAAATTTCTTCTTCTGTTTCAGCCTCTGCATCACCTGTAAAGAGAAGGGTGTCATTGCCATTTGTAAGACGAAGGACTAAAGACTGGTCATTAGTATTGGAGCCACCATTTGTGTTGAAAACCTCAAAATAACTATTTTGAAGTTTAAACTGTTTACCTTCTAAAGGTACACTAGGTTGAAGTCCTTTATCCATAGCTGCATTAATAAACTCTCTATAAGTTTTTGTCTCGGCATCTCCATTTGCTACGAATAAGTATTCAATAGGAAAAGTTTTAATTACACTATCTAGACCACCAATATGATCAGCGTGAGGATGGGAAGCAACTACATATTCTAGTTTGGTCACACCTTGAGCTTGTATATAAGATACTAAATCTTTATCATCATCTACATCACCACCATCAATAAGCATGGCTTTAGCACCATCTTTAACGAGGATACTATCACTATTACCTGTATCAATAAAATGAATTTCTACATCATTTACCGAGTCATGGACTACTGAAGATGTAGGAGGAATTTGAGAAGGAGATTGAGAGGTAGAGGTATCTTCGTAAGTACAGCCAGTAAAGAGAAGTACAGCGGCTAAAAGTAATGCGTTAAATTTCAATAATTTTTTTTGTAATTTCATTATGCAACTCCTTTATGTCAATAAAACTGTACCTTTATCATAACATAAATTTTTTAAGAGAATTAGAAAAGCAAAAATAAATGAGTAGTAAAAATATAAAGCAAGTATTAAAAATAGTATAATTTTATAAAAATGTTTTTAATAATTAATTAAAAGGTTTATAATAATGCTAAAGAAAAAAGGAGATGAGGGAATGGGGATATGAGAAAAAGAGTATTACTACCAATAATAGGATGTATATGGTTATGTATGAATATATGTCTTTTTGCTAATACGCCTTACATAGAAGCAGAGGGGGCTATATTAATTGAGGGGAAGACTAATACTGTATTGTATCAGAAAAACGCCTATACTAAATTTTATCCAGCAAGTATTACTAAGGTTTTAACTGCATTACTAGTAGAGGAATCTTTAAATAAAGAGACAATTATAACAAAGTCTGAAGAAAGTGTAAGGGTTGTTCCAGCAGATAGTAGTAGTATAGGACTTAAAGTAGGAGAGCGGTATACGGTCAAAGAGGGGTTATATGGATTAATGGCAGGTTCTGATAATTTTATTGCTCATGATTTAGCCAAAGCCTCAAAAGGAAGTATAGGGGCGTTTGCTAAGTGGATGAATGAAGAAGCTAAGGCCTGTGGTGCTACTAATACACACTTTACAAATCCTCATGGTTATCATGACCCTAACCATTATACAACACCATATGATATGGCCCAAATTGCTAGAAAGGCTTTTAATAATGCAGAAGTACTAAAAGCAGCTAAGGTAAGCCAATATACTTTCTGCACACAAGGTACAAATAGGTCTTTAGAAATTTATAATAAAAACAGGCTAATTAAAAAGGGAACACCTTATTATAATCCAAGTGTAGTAGCAGCTAAAACAGGATTTCATGACGATGCTAAGCAAACTTTAGTAGCAAAGGCTGTTTATGGGGATATGGAACTTATTGCTGTTGTTATGAAAACAGATAGCCCAAAACAATACATAGACATAAATAAACTTTTTCAATATGGACAAGAAAACTTCAGTGTAGAAAAGCGGGACGGTACGTTCAAACTCACTAACTTAAGTGCTTCTAGTTGGGCAAGAGAGCTAATGAATATGGCAGTAGAGAGAAAATGGGTAGTGGAAAAGGGAGAAAATTATCAAAATCCTATTCCAATAGCTGAATTTATTTATATGTTAAACTCAGCACTAACGATAAAGGAGAAAATAAGCCTAGATAATGTAAAAGACATCTTAGGAAAACAGGACTTAGACAAGGGGGATTCATTAACTCGTTTAGAAGCAAGTAAAATTGTTCAGGAGTTATTTAGAAAAGAAGGATGGACTAAACCTATCCAAGCCATAAATCCTTACATACCAGATATACAACATATGACAGTAGAAGATAGAGAGACTATAACATTTATGGTTAGAAGACAAATACTAGGGAATAAAGAGGTTCCTTTTAGACCAAGTGAGAAACTAACTTGGCAAGAAGCTGTAGCTATGGTTGTTAGGATGATATAAAGAGGTGGAGTTGCACTAAGAAATTAGGCAACTCCACCTCTTTATATTAAAGCTTATTCATTGCCTAAAAGGCTACATTTTACTGCATCTACATGTCCAGCTACTTTAACTTTACGATAAATTTTTATAAGTTTACCTGTTTCATCAATGATGAAGGTACTACGTTCAATACCGATACCTGTACGGCCACACATAGTTTTTTCTTTAAGTACATCATAAAGTTTACATACAACTTCATCTTTATCTGAAAGAAGTACAAATGGTAAGTTGTATTTATCAATAAATTTAGCATGAGCAGTAAGTGTGTCACGGCTTACGCCTAAAATAACAGTGTTTTCCCCTTTGAAGTGTTCATATTGATCACGAAAAGCTTCTGCTTCTTTTGAACAACCAGGTGTATTATCTTTTGGATAAAAGTAAAGAATAACCTTTTTGCCAAGGTAGTCACTAAGTGCATGTGTAGCACCATCTGAACCTGGTAAAGAGAAATTTGGAGCTTGCATACCTTCTACTAATTGGATATTTTCCATTTTCTAACCTCCGAACAAATATATTTATCTAATAACTATTATTATATAAATCTTTTTGTTTGTAAAGAGGTAAATGGATAATATATAATAAATTAAGAATAATTTAGTTATATATTGAAAAGGAATAAAGGAGAAAAATATGATTACTATTTTATCACCAGCTAAGATATTTAGAGAACTAAAAGAAGGAGAGGGAAAAGTATATAACCCACTTCAGTTTCATAATGAAAGTCTAGAGCTTATAGAAGCTTTAAAACAATATAATGAAGAAGAATTAGCAGAACTTATGAAAATGTCAATGGAGCTGGCTAAAATTAATAAAGAAAGGTATAACAACTTTCATAATCTACAAGAAAAAAATGCTTATGAAGCTTTACTCTATTTTCATGGAGAGGCTTATAAGGGGATTGAAAGTGAAACCTTAACAGATAAGGCACAGGCGTATATTCATGACCATGTACGTATATTATCTGGTCTATATGGAGTGGTAAAACCTTTAGAATGTATTAAACCTTATCGCTTAGAGATGGGGACAAAGTTTAGTAATTCAGTAGGAAAAGATTTATATGCTTTCTGGAAAGAAAAGTTAACCAAGGTCATGTTAGAAGCTTTAAAAGAAACTACAGGTGAACAGGTACTTGTGAATTTAGCATCTGATGAATATAGTAAAGTAATTGACTTTAAAAAGATAGAAGCCCATTATCCTGTAGTAAAGATAAGTTTCAAAGAACAAAAGGGTGAGGCGTATAAGGTTGTAGGGATGTATGCCAAAAAGGCTAGAGGTATGATGGTGCGTTATATAGGAGAATACCAAGTAGATTCTATAGAGGGAATAAAAGCATTTAATCAAGAGGGTTATAGTTTAAATACAGAGCTTTCTACACCTAAAAATTTGGTTTTTACAAGAAAATTAGAAAAATAATTTTTAAAAATTCATAAATTTGTTGACTAGTGAGAAAAGATAAATTACAATCTTTATCATAAAAGTAGGAAATAAAATGATCCATAGGGGAATGGAGAGGATTTCATGAGGATTTCATCAAAAGGAAAGTATGCAATTGAAGCTATGGTTTATATGGCACATCTTTCAAATGGATTTCCCGTACCACTTAAAGTTATTGCGGAAAAAGTAGGAACCACAGAAAATTACTTAGAGCAAATTTTCTTCAAACTTAGAAAAGCAGATTTATTAGATACTATAAGAGGAGCTAAAGGGGGCTACTTTATTAAATACCCTTTAAAAGATATAAGTGTAGCATGTATTCTTCAAGGCGTAGAAGAAGACACAACCTTAGTACCTTGCATGAAAAGAGATGATGAATGTACTTGTAATGTAAATAATATATGTACGACCAAGTCTTTATGGAAGGAAGTTCAGTATAAAGTGGAAGAAGTCATAAGTCATACTACCCTATTAGAACTTTTAGAAGGGTATTGTCAAATGCTTCAAGAGACATATGGAGATTTAGAATACTATCTTTAAGGGGGACTATAGATGAAAATCTCAACTAAAGGAAGATATGGACTAAGGGCTATAGTAGATCTAGCTATTCATAGTAAAGATAAACCTATAAACTTAGGGAGTATAGCTAAGAGACAAGGGGTATCTATGAGTTACTTAGAACAGGCCTTTGCTATTTTAAAAAAAGCAGGCTTTGTAAAAGGAACAAAAGGCCCAACAGGAGGCTATCAATTAAATAGAGAACCTAAAGCAATTTCTGTATTTGAGATATTAGAAACACTTGAAGGAGAACTTTCTATTGTAGAAGAAAAAGAAGAAAGTACATTGATGAGTCAATGTGTACAAAAACTTGTTTGGCAACCTATTGAAGATCAGATTAACCAACTTTTGAATCAACTCACACTCGAAGACCTGATAAAAGATTACTACAAGCAAAAAGATTGTGAAGGACTAATGTTTTATATTTAAATTTAATTATCCAATAAGGAAAGAGGGAACCATTTATGGGAAAAACATTACATTTTGAAACTTTACAACTACATGCAGGTCAAACACCTGATCCAGTTACCAAATCAAGAGCTGTACCTATTTATCAAACAACATCTTACGTGTTTGATAGTACTGAGCATGCTGAAAATTTATTTGGGCTTAAAGAGTCTGGAAATATCTACACACGTATTATGAATCCTACTACAGATGTATTTGAAAAGAGAATGGCAGCACTTGAAGGTGGAGTAGGAGCACTTGCCCTAGCATCAGGTGCAGCAGCTATTACTTGTGCTATCTTAAATATACTAAGAGCAGGAGATGAAATTGTAGCAGCCACTACTTTATATGGTGGTACCTATAACTTATTTGCACATACACTTCCACAATACGGTATTACAACTACTTTTGTAGACCCTGATCATATAGAAAATTTCCGTCAAGCCTTAAATGAAAATACAAAAGCTATCTACATAGAAAGTATTGGAAATCCAGGAATTAACCTTATTGATATAGAGGCAGTTGCTAAAGTTGCTCATGAACATGGTATTCCTCTTATGGTAGATAATACTTTTGCAACACCATATTTATTAAAACCTATTGAATATGGAGCAGATATTGTTATCCATTCTGCAACAAAATTCATTGGAGGCCATGGGACTACAATAGGTGGTGTGATTATTGATAGTGGTAAGTTTAATTGGATAGGAAGTGGTAAGTTTGCTAATATGACAGAGCCAGATCCAAGTTATCATGGTATACGTTATGCCCAAGACTTAGGAGAAAGTGCATATATTTTAAAGGCTAGAGTACAGTTTTTAAGAGATACAGGAGCTTGTATTAGCCCATTTAATGCCTTTTTGCTACTACAAGGTTTAGAAACTTTATCTTTAAGAGTAGAAAGACATGTGGAAAATACTAAGAAGCTTATTACTTACTTAGAAAATCATCCTCAAATTGCCTGGGTAAACTACCCAAGTCTAAAGGATAGTAAATATGAAGCACTTAGTGAGAAATATCTTCCTAAAGGTGCAGGTTCTATCTTTACTTTTGGTGTAAAAGGTGGGGAACAAGTAGCAAGAAAGTTTATTGATAGTTTGGAGATAGTATCTCAATTAGCCAACGTGGCAGATGCTAAATCTCTTGCTATTCATCCTGCAAGTTCTACGCATCAGCAAATGAATAAAGAAGAGCAAAAAGCTTGTGGTATTACAGATGATATGATTAGATTCTCTGTAGGTATTGAAAATATTGAAGACTTGATAAATGATATTCAAGGAGCTATTGAAAAAGCTGTAGCAATACATTAATCAATGTACATGAAAATGGATAGGTAGAAGGTTTAATATATGAAACCATGCATAGAATGAGGTATATGATTCTATGCATGGTTTTTCTATTCATTCATACATTGTCAAGAAAAGCATAGTGTGTTAGGCTTAGAGAAAGATTAAATATTTAGAACGTAAAGTAAGGTGAAAACATGAATATAAGTGAGATTGCAGCCCTAGCAGGTGTATCTAGTGCAACAGTTTCTAGATTTTTAAATAACGGCTATGTAGGTCAAAAAAATAGAGAAAAAATACAAAAGATTATAGATGAAACAGGTTATATTCCTTCAGCTCATGCTCAAACATTGCGTACAAAGAAAACCAATTTAATTGGTGTTATTTTACCTAAAATTAGTTCAGAAGCAGTTAGTAGGATGATAGAAGGTATTAGTATGGAACTTACTGAGGGAGGCTATCATATCCTTCTAGGAAATACAGATTTAGATATTGAAAAAGAAATCGAGTATTTAAATATTTTTAAGAATAACCAGGTAGATGGCATTATTTTTGTAGCAACTATTGTAACACCTAAGCATCTAGAAGTGATGGAAAAGATAAAGGTACCTATTGTAGTATTAGGTCAAGAGGTAGCTGGGTATTCTTGTGTATATCATGATGATTATGGTGCTGCCTATGAGCTTACCAACAAATTCATTCAATCTGGATGTAAACATATAGCCTACCTTGGTGTTACTGAAAAGGATATAGCAGTAGGCTATGAAAGAAAACGTGGCTATATACAAGCTTTAAAAGATGCACATATGGAGATAGATGAAACACTTATTAAAATAGGGACTTTCTCTGGTGTATCGGGTTATGAAAGTATAGAAGAATTAATAAAAATGGATAAAACTATTGATGGTGTATTTTGTGCAACAGATAATATTGCAGCGGGAGCTATAGAATGGATGGAAAAGCATGAACCTACCCTGTTTGAGCATATTCGTATTGCAGGAATAGGGGACTCAAAGATTTCAAAAGTTATTACGCCTAAACTTACATCTATGCACTATTACTATAAAACAAGTGGAAAAGAAGCAGCTAAAATGCTTCTAGAATCTATGCAAGAATCAGGTAAAATAATGAAGACAGTAAAGCTAGGTTATGAGTTACAAAGAAGAGAGAGCCTATAAAAATAATAAGAGAGAAATAATAAAAGAAAAATAATAACAGAAACAAAAACAGTAATAGAAGTAGAAATACTGATAAAACATAAAAAGGGCATGGCACTAAGTTAAAAGTGTGGTGCCTTTTAATTTATAAAAAGAGAGTTAAAATAAAAAATATATAATGGTTAAAAAATGTACATTTTAAACAATAAGAAGGTGTTTTTTTGTATAAAAATATATATTTACAAATAGATAAGTCCAATCGTATAATTTAAATATGAAAACGATTACACATCATACATAACTTGTTTTATTTTTATAATCTACGGATAAGATAAAAATTTTTTTAGTGTTTATGAAATCGATAACATATCAGTTGGGAGGTTCAATATGGACTACAAGAAAGTAGCAGGGCTCGTATTAGAAGGTTTAGGCGGACAAGAGAATTTAGTATCTGCAGCACACTGTGCTACACGACTCCGTCTTATTATTGCATCTAATGAGAAAGTGAACAAAGATGCTATCGAAAGTATTGAAGGCGTAAAGGGTGTATTTTTTGCATCTGGTCAGCTTCAAATCATTATTGGAACAGGAACAGTAAATAAAGTTTATGCAGAGCTTATAGCACTTACAGGTGGAAAAGAAGTTTCTAAAGATGAGATTAAAGAAATAGCTACTGCTAAAACAAATAAGTTTAAACAACTTATTAAAACATTAGGTGATATCTTTGTACCAATCATTCCAGCAATCGTAGCTGGGGGACTGATGATGGGACTTACTGAAGCTGTTATGTTTGCAGTAAACAATGGCTTCATTGATTTTAATACACAAAGCTCAGTATTTGTATTCTTAAAGTTATTTAGTAACGTAGCCTATATCTTCTTGCCTATTTTAATAGGGTTTAGTGCAGCCAAAGTATTTGGTGCCAATCAGTTTTTAGGTGCTATTATTGCTATGATTATGATTCACCCTGATCTTCAAAATGCTTGGACAGTATCTACAGAAGGATATCAAGCAATGCAAAGTGTATGGGGTGGTTTATATGAAATTCCTATGGTAGGTTATCAAGGTCATGTTATTCCTATTGTTATTGCAGTATGGATTATGAGCAAGATTGAAACTAAACTTCATAAAATAGTACCTGAAATGTTAGATTTATTTGTTACACCACTCGTTACAGTATTTGTAACAGGCTATTTAACATTAACAATGGTAGGACCAGTATTTGTTTTCGTTGAGAATGCTGTTTTAACAGGAGTACAACAACTTATTACACTACCATTTGGTATTGGTGGATTTTTAATGGGTGGTATTTATGCTTCAACTGTTGTAACAGGCATTCATCATATGTACTCTATTATTGACTTAGGTCAGATTTCCCAATATGGATATACTTACTGGTTACCAATTGCTTCAGCAGCAAATATTGCTCAAGGTGGAGCAGCCCTTGCAGTAGCTATTAAAACTAAAAACAAAAAATTAAAAGGATTAGCTTTCCCAGCAGCACTTAGTGCAATGCTTGGGATTACAGAGCCAGCTATCTTTGGTGTTAACTTACGTTATATGAAGCCATTTATCGGAGCTTCTATTGGAGCAGCTTGTGGTGCACTTTATGCATCTATAGTAGGACTTGGTGCAACAGGAACAGGTGTTACAGGTATCTTTGGTATCCTCTTACATTTACATGCGCCAGTTAAATATCTAATCCTTTTTGCTATTTCACTAGGAGTATCCTTTGTGATTACCTTATTATTAGGGTGGAACGAAGAAACAAAATAATAAATTTAAATAATAAGCTGTCACAAAATACTTACATTCTAATCGGATAAAGAAAAGTATGAGGTGACAGCTTATTGTAGTTGAATAGGAGACCGCTAATGAACGCTTTAAATAGAGACTTAAAAAAGATGACATATTCTATAGAGGAGATAAAAAGAGAAAAAGTACTAGAAGATCCGTGGGCATTAAACTTTCATCTCATGCCTAAAGTAGGTTGGCTCAATGACCCTAATGGTCTTTGTCAATTTAAGGGTATCTATCATGTATTCTTTCAATACTCACCTTTTGATGAGAAGGGAGGCATAAAGTTCTGGGGACATTATACAAGTACAGACCTTATTCATTGGAAGGATGAGAAGGTAGCTCTTTATGCAGATCAACCTTTTGATTGTCATGGTGTTTACTCTGGCTCTAGCCTAATAGACGAAGATAAAATGTATTTATATTATACAGGCAATGTAAAGCAAATAGGGGATTATGATTATATTAATGAAGGACGAGAGCATAATACTGTACTGGCTATAAGTGAAGATGGTAAGACATTTAATCATAAAGAACTTATTATGACTAATAAAGATTATGGTAAAGATATGACTTGTCACGTTCGTGATCCAAAGGTATGGAAAGAAGAAGATACATACTATATGGTTCAAGGTGCTAGGGATACAGAAGATGTAGGACAAATTATAGTCTTTGCATCAAAAGACAAGAGAAACTGGAAGCGCGTACAGACACTTAAAAGTGAAAAGCCTTTTGGCTATATGTGGGAGTGCCCAGACTTTTTTGAACTAGATGGACAAAAGATTCTTCTACTGTCACCACAAGGAGTAGAGGCTGAGGGGATAAAGTATAATAATATTTATCAAAGTGGTTACTACAAAGTTAAAGGGGATATACTTGGTGATAACTATGAACTTAGAGAGTTTGAAGAAATAGATAGAGGTTTTGACTTCTATGCACCTCAAACTTTTGTAGATGAACAAGGTAGACGCATCTTGATAGGATGGATGGGATTACCTGATATTGATGAACTTTATAGTAATCCAACAACAAGTTATGGATGGCAACATGCCCTTACTATCCCTCGTGAATTGAAAATGAGACATGGAAAACTCATTCAACAACCAGTTAAAGAACTAGAAGAGTTACGTGGCAACAAGCAAGAAGTAATCATTGAAAATAAAGCAAGCACAGAAGAAACTAAGCTAGACATACCAAATACATTTGAACTAGAACTTATTATAGATACATTAAAAAGTGATGTAGATTTAATCATTAAAGAAGGAGTATATCTACATTACAGTGTAGCAAATAAGATTTTCACCCTATCTTTTGATGCATGTGGATATGGACGAGGGGAAAGAAGTGTACAGTTAGAGGGATTACAAGATATAAGAGTATTTGTAGATACATCTTCACTCGAAATCTTTATTAATGGAGGAGAAGAAGTTTTTACATCACGTTTTTATTCTAAAGAAAATAAGAAAAATCTTGCAGTAAGAGGACAAGGCTTAAAAGGACGATTAAATATATGGGAAATGAAGGGGATAACTATTGAAAACTAAGCTTATAAGTAGAATAGGTGCTATACTTTTTGATAATATAGCTATTTACGCTTTAGGATTAGGTGCTTTAATACAAATAGGTGTATCAACACAAACTGCTATTTGGGTGATGAGTGTTGTCTTTATGATTTATAGTATATTGGTCCCAACATGCTGTAGAGGTTATCAGTTAGGTAAATATTTATTAGGTATGAAAATTGTTACAGACAATTATAATGACCCTAGTTTTTTCAAGCTATGCATTAGAGAACTAAGTAAGATGATATATGCCATTCCTGTTATAGGGATAGGTTTCTTACTTGTTTCACAGTTTTTAATGGCAAAAAGAGAAGATGGGAAAGCACTACATGATTTAATAGCAAGAACCCGTGTTATAAGAATATAGAGTAAATAGATTAGATGAACTCATTAAGTAGCGTATAAGATGAATGAGTATAAATAAGGAGTAGGGAAAAAATGAAGAAAATATTTGCAATAGGTGAAGCTTTAATTGATTTTATACCAAGTAAGAAGGGGTGCCAGCTTAAAGATGTTATAAGTTTTGAACGTGTAGCAGGTGGAGCCCCAGCTAATGTATGTGCAGCAATTGCTAAGTTAGGTGGAAAAGCAAGCTTTATAACTAAACTTGGTCAAGATGCCTTTGGTGACTATATTATAGAAGTATTAAAGTCAGCAGGTGTTGAATGTGAGCATATTTTACGTACTAATAAGGCTAATACTGGTCTTGCTTTTGTATCTCTTAGAGAAGATGGGAATAGAGATTTTTCTTTTTATAGAAACCCAAGTGCAGACTTATTATTAGAAGCAGATGAAATACAAGAGCAGTGGTTTAAAGATTGTTATGGATTACATTTTTGCTCAGTTGACTTAGTAGAATCTCCTATGAAATACGCTCATAAAAAGGTTATTGACTATACATTAGCACATGATGGTATTGTAAGTTTTGATCCTAATGTACGTCTTCCATTGTGGCAATCAGAAGAAGCTTGTAGGGAAGCTATTTTAGAGTTTTTACCATATGCACACATTATTAAAATATCTGATGAAGAATTAGAATTTATTACAGGATATAAAGAGATGGATAAAGCACTTCCAAAACTTTTTGAAGGGAATGCTCAAATCATTATCTATACTAAAGGTGGAGATGGAGCAGAGATTTATACAAGAAAAGCAAAAGTATGTGTAGAAGGAAATAAACTAAAAGTAGTAGATACAACAGGAGCAGGTGATTCCTTTATAGGTGCTTTCTTATATAGATTATTAGAAAATGAAGTAAATCAAAGAGAGCTAGGAAGTTTAAGTGAAGATAGTCTTAAGGATTACTTAAGTTTTGCTAATGACTATGCAGGTTATAGCACTCTTGGTAAAGGAGCTATTGGTTCTTATGCTACATTAAGTGAGATTGAAAATTTTAGAATGAATAAATAAGAAGAACAGCTATTGTACATTTTAGAAAATACAATAGCTGTTTTATTGTGAGAAATTGTTAAAAAATTATTATAAAGTTTATTATTATACTTTAGTTAATTTAAAATGTGGAGTCTATATTTACAGAAAAAAATAAAAAAGTTTGTTTTTTTATTAACAAATACTTTACAGATTTATAGACATTATAGTATAATCAGTTTAAGAAATATAATTTTTATATCAGATTTTTACAATAATTTGTATTATACATACTTTTATATAAAGTTTTAAATTGATAATTTAATAACGAAATATTGTTTGTTTGATAGACGTTATAGAAAAAACATATAACCACTAATAGTATTAAAGAAGAAATATAGTATTAGAATAATAAAACAAATGATAAAGTATTAACTAAGTTATAAAAACATTATATTTTAGAATAGTCGTTTTAGATAGCAGTTTTGAATGGTGAAAATAAGTAATAATAAGAAAAAGAAATATATGCAATATATGAAATAGTTAAATAAAAACTATATAAATGTATATATTAGTATATATATGTAATGATGTAGTCAAAATAATAAGAGAATACCCCTATTATTTTTAGCAAAACTTACGATTTAAGTTTCAAAATAAAAATGCAACTAGATTTTTTTCCTAATAAATGACATAATGTACTGGACAAAATAAGAGGAGGTTTTACTATGAATTTCAAACAAGGGTATGACAGATGGCTTACAGAAGAAAAGGTAGACGCTGTTCTTAAAGAGGAGTTAAATGAATTAACTGATGAAAAGGAAATTGAAGATAGATTTTATAAAAATCTTGAATTTGGTACAGGTGGTTTAAGAGGGAAAATTGCTGCTGGAACTAATCGTATGAATGTACATACTGTAGGAAAAGCTACTCAAGGATTAGCTACTTACTTATTAAAACATAAAAATAAACCAAGTATTGCAATTGCATATGACTCAAGAAATATGAGTAAGGAATTTGCAGATACAGCGGCAAGTGTACTTGCTGCAAATGGTGTTAAAGTATTTCTTTATCCTTCTTTAAGACCTACACCAATGCTTTCTTTTACTGTAAGACATTTAGAAGCAGATGCAGGTATTGTTATTACAGCATCTCACAATCCTAAAATTTATAACGGTTATAAAGTATATGGTAGTGATGGTGGGCAAATTACTGATGAAGCTGCTAAAGAAATTTTAGCTTTCATTGATGAAACAGATATTTTCGAGGATGTTCGTACTATAGAGCTAGCTGAAGCTGAAGAAAGAGGATTACTTGAGTACATAACAGAAGAAGTAGATAGAGCTTATTATAATCAAGTATCAACTTTATGTATTCGTAAAGACCTTATAGAAGAAAAAGCAGCAGGACTAAAAATTATTTATACGCCAATTCATGGTAGTGGAAATATTCCAGTTCGTACTATGCTTAAAAAGTTAGGCTATACACAAGTTGACGTAGTAAAAGAACAAGAGTTACCAGATGGTAACTTCCCAACAGCTCCATATCCAAACCCAGAGGATAAAAAAGTATTTGAGCTTGCTATAGAAATGGCGAAAGAAACTGAGCCAGATTTAATCTTTGGTACAGACCCAGACTGTGATCGTATTGGTGTTGTTGTAAAAGAAAGTGCAAGCAGTTATAAAGTTTTAACAGGAAATCAAGTAGGTATTTTATTAAGTGATTATATTTTAAATGCCCGTCAAGAGATGGGATTATTAAGTGATAAAGATACTATCGTTAAAACAATCGTAACTTCAGACATGGTAAAACCTATAGCAAATCATTATGGAACACAAGTTATGGATGTTTTAACAGGATTTAAATATATTGGAGAAAAGATTAAAGAGTTTAGACAAACTAAAACTAATAATTTTGTATTTGGTTACGAAGAAAGCTATGGATATTTAGCTGGAGAATTTGTACGTGATAAAGATGCTGTAATTGCCTCTGTACTTATTGCAGAGATGGCTCTTTACTACAAAGAAAAAGGTAAGAACTTATATGAAGCACTTGAAGATTTATTTAAACAATATGGCTATTATAAGGAAGACCTTATCTCTGTAGAGATGGAAGGAAAAGATGGACAAGAGAAAATTGGCGCTATTTTAAGTGGGCTTCGTGAAAACATGCCTACTTGTGTGGATGGTATAAAAGTAGTTAGAGTTGAAGATTATAAGTGTTCTACAAGATATAACTGCATAGATCATACAAAAGAAGAGATTTTCCTACCAAAATCAAATGTTATGAAATTTATCTTAGAAGATGGCAGTTGGTTTGTTGTAAGACCATCAGGTACAGAACCTAAGATGAAAATTTACCTTTCAGTTGTTGGAAAAGACATGGAAGATGGAGTTACTAAAATAGAGAACTTTAAAAAACATGTTTTAAGAACTGTTGGGGTAAACTAATAACACTTAATAAGGCATAGATTAGAACTAGGGAAATCATAAATATGATATGCCCTAGTTCTTTTTTATAAATACATTTATAAATACAAAGGAAAAGGAGTATTTAAGGATGAAAAGAGTAGAAAATAAAATCGCATTAGTAACATCAGCAACAAGAGGAATTGGTCTTGCAATTGCTAAAAAATTAGCCAGTGAAGGTGCTCGTGTTTATTTAGCAGTAAGAAGAATGGATGCAGGACAAGAGGTAGCAGATGAAATTATAGCGGAAGGTGGCTTCGCTAAACCAGTATATTTTGATGCATACAAAACAGAAACATATACATCTATGATTGAAGATGTATTAAAAGAAGAAGGTAGAATTGATATTTTAGTAAATAACTATGGTGCAACAGATGTTAAAAGAGACTTTGACCTTGTAAATGGGGATACAGATGGTTTCTTTGAAATTGTACAATCAAATTTACAAAGTGTATACTTACCTTGTAAAGCGGTAGTTCCATCTATGATTCAAAATGGTGGAGGTAGTATTGTAAATATTTCTACTATAGGATCAGTAAATCCTGACTTAGGACGTATTGCTTATGTAGTATCTAAGGCTGCTATTAATGCACTTACACAAAATATTGCAGTACAATATGCAAAACAAGGTGTAAGATGTAATGCAGTACTCCCAGGGCTTATTGCTACAGATGCTGCAATGGATAACATGAGTGAAGAATTCTTAAAATCATTCTTAAGACATGTACCACTTGATCGTATGGGACAGCCAGATGATATTGCTAATGCTGTATTATTCTATGCAAGTGATGAATCTAGCTATGTGACAGGGGCTATTCAAGAAGTTGCAGGTGGATTTGGAATGCCATCACCTATTTATGGAGATGCTGTTAAGAAATAAAGAACTATTTTGTACTAGATAAGACAAAATAGAATATTGAAGTACTAGCCTCCATAGTATAAGGTTAAGTGAGTAATAATAATAAGGAGGCTAAGTACATGAGGTATGTTATTGTATGTGATGTAGCAGGTGTAGGAGGAGAATTTAATAACAGATTAAGAAGAGAAGTATATAAGAACTTAGGTGTCAAATCATCTTCTTTACCTGCTCACTTTACAATCAAAGCACCTTTTGAGCATGATCAAGACTTAGAAGAACTTGAACTTAAACTAGAAGCATTTTGTAGGAAAGAGAAGGCAGCTCCTTTCGAACTTGAAGGATATAACCACTTTGATGACCGTGTTATTTATATGGACGTAAAAATGTCAAAGGAAGGGAATGCTTTACATGATAGGTTAATAGATGTACTAGAAGAAATACCTTACTTAAAGTTTGACAAAAAAGACGGGAAAGATAAGGTTTTTCATGTAACCGTTTCTTCTAAGAAAGTTCAGCCTATTTATAATGAACTATGGGAGTATGTACATCAATATCCTTGTCATTTCCAATGCAGCTTTAATAATATAACTATTTACAGGTGGGATCACTATAAGTGGGTACCATATAGAAAGTTTTTACTAGAAGAATAAAGGACTATTGTAGTGTTAGAAAGCCTAATACTACAATAGTCCTTTATTCTTTTTTTTATGTGAAAAAAATAAAAATTTTAAAAACGTTGACTAATAATATTATACATCATATAATATTGGTAGCTTAATAATACTATAGGTATTAATATTGGACTAACGAGGAGGTATATCTATGGCAATCCCATTAGGAGGAAATTTGCTAGATGCGTGTGTGTTAGCTGTAGTAAGAAAAGGGGATGTTTATGGCTATAAATTGACTCAAGAAGTAAGAGAAGCATTAGAAATATCTGAATCAACTTTATATCCCGTGCTTAGGCGTTTGCAAAAAGAAGGGTGTTTATATACCTATGATGAACCTTATCAAGGAAGAAATAGAAGGTACTATCAAATTACAGATTTAGGGCATATAAGGTATAAAGAGTTCTTAGATGAATGGATGCAACATAAAGAAAAAGTGGATAAAGTTTTATTAGGAGGGGAATAAGATGAATAAGGCAGAGTTTTTAAGGATTTTAGAAGATAATCTTAGTAAGTTACCTATAGAAGAAAGACAATCAGCAATAGAATACTATGAAGAATATTTAGATGAAGCAGGTAGTGAGAATGAAGAAGAAGCAGTTAAAAGATTAGGTAATCCTGTTCAATTAGCTAAACAACTTATGGCAGATTTTATAACTAAAGAAGTAGAAGAAAAGCCTATGAAGCCAAAGCAAAGTTTTCAAGCCTTTTGGATTGTTATTGTAGCGCTTTTTGCAAGTCCAATAGCCTTGCCAATAGCGCTTAGTATTGCTGGCTTAGGATTTGGAGCCATTGTAACTGTTGGATCTTTGCTTTTTGCAGGATGTATAGTGGCTGTAGTATTTTTAGTAGTAGCGCTTATCTTAGGAGGAGTAGGAATTGGTACTTTATTTATTCATCCTGCTTCAGGAATTGTTGCAATAGGAGTAGGCTGTGTTTTACTTGGAATAGGCATTTTGATTAGCATTTTAGTATACGTAGTAGTAGGTAAAGGGATACCGGCTATTATTAAAGGAATAACAAAATTATGCCATAGAGCTAAGGGGAGGAAACAAGTATGTTAAAAAAATCAACGCTTATTATATTAGCAGTCTGTCTAATTATTGGGGGGATTGGTATAGGGGCAACTGGAGTTATGCTAGGGGGGAGGACTCAATTTGTCTTTAATAACAGAGATTGGGATTTTATAAACTTTAATGAAGAAGATGAAGGGGTCTACGAAGAAAGTAATAAAGTGTATTTAGAGGAAAAAAGAGAAGAATTAGGTGCTTTTAAAAAGATAGATGTAAAATCTGGTACAGTAGCCATAACTATTAGAGAAGGTAAGGGATATAGTATAGATATGGAGCTAGGCTCTAAAGTAGAATTAAAGTATGGTATTAAAGGGGACACCCTTTACGTAGAACAAAGCAAACGACATACAGATAGTAATATTTTCGGTACTTACGACTGGAAGAAGTATGGAGGAGAAATTACTATTACAGTACCAGAGGGAGAACAACTAGAAAGAACATTAGTTGAATTAGGTGTAGGTGAAGGAAAATTTGAGAATTTAAATACAGAGCAGTTTAAACTTGTAGTAGGTGTAGCTGATACGTATATTCAAGGCCTTACGGCAAAAAACGTAAAGATTGAAGGTGGAGTAGGCGAAATTACCGTAGAAGAAGGAAACTTAGACGAAGCGGATATTACAATAGGTGTGGGAAGTATTAAAATAGAAACTATATTAAATGGGGACTTAGATATTCAAGGTGGGGTAGGAGATCTTAAAATTTTGCTTTTACAAGGCACAGAAAGTGATTATAACTATGATATTTCAAGAGGTGGTGGACAAATCACTATTAATGACACTACTTATAATGGAATAGGAGATATAAATGTTAAGAATAATAGTAATAAAACAATTGATATAGATGCAGGGTTAGGGAGCATAAGTATTCAAACAGATAAATAAGTAAAATTTAATCCATCAGAATTGGTTGTGATCACACTAGAAGGAAATAGTAAACAATAGACGAAAAATAATTTTAAATTATATAATATTTTGACTAGAATTTGAGTTTAAAGTGAGTTATGATAAAAATACAAATCGATTTTTAGGATACACTCTTAAAAATGGATGAACAATAATCTAGACCCTTTTGCAAGGAAATTTCTAAGCAATAGGCAAAGGACACATAACTACTTAAACTTAAATGGATTTGTATATCCGTAGATAAGTATGCCCTTTTGCACCTATGCAAAAGGGCTTTTTTAGCCTAAAAGAAAGGGGCGAACAATGGAAACAAGAGTTGGTGTAGTAGGTATAGTTATTGAAGATTTAGGAAGTGCTCAGATGGTCAATCAAGTTTTACACGAGTTTGCAGATAAAATAGTTGGTCGTATGGGGATTCCATATAGGGAAAAAGGTATTTCAGTCATTTCTGTTATAGTAGATGGTACAGTAGATGAACTAAGTGCTATGACGGGAAAACTAGGAAAAATAAAAGGTGTAACAGTAAAATCAGCATTAACTAAAAAATAATTTAACTGGGGGAAGTAAAATGGTATCTAATAAGATAATGACAAAAGAAGATTATAAGGATGTAAATTGGCATGAATGTGCAAATGATTGGTTTAGAGAAGAGTATATAGAAGAGGTTTTAGATGAAGCAGTAGAAAAGGCCCATGACCTTACTTATATAAGAGAACTTATTAAAAAAGCGGGAGAAGGAAAAGGGCTTAGTCACCAAGAGGCAGCTGTATTATTAAAAGTCCACGATCCTGCAGTTCTTGAAGAAATGAAACATACAGCTAAAGCACTTAAAGAAAAAATATATGGTAAAAGAGTGGTACTCTTTGCACCTTTATATGTAAGTGACTACTGTGTAAATGGATGTGAGTACTGTGGTTATAAGCATAGCAACTGTGAATTAGAACGTAAGAAATTAACTATGGATGAACTAAGAAGAGAAGTACAAGCCCTAGAAGAACTAGGCCATAAGCGTCTTGCACTAGAACTAGGAGAGGATCCAGTTAATAATCCTATAGAGTATGTTTTAGAATGTATGGATACCATTTACAACATGAAATTTAAAAATGGACAGATTAGACGTATTAATGTAAATATAGCAGCAACTACTATAAAAGAATATGAGTTATTAAAAGAAGCAGGTATTGGTACATATATTCTTTTCCAAGAAACTTATCATCGTCCAACTTATGAACGTGTACATCCAAAAGGACCAAAGCATAACTATAGTTATCATACATCAGCTTTTCACAGAGCTATGTTAGGTGGTATAGATGATGTAGGCTTTGGAGTATTATATGGTTTATATGACTATGCATACGAAACAGTAGCCCTTTTAATGCACGCAGAAAAGTTAGAAAAAGAAATGGGTGTAGGTCCACATACTATTTCTGTACCACGTATTAGGCCGGCAGAAAATGTAGAAGCAAGCCAGTATCCAGGTGTAGATGATGAGGCTTTCAAACACATTATTATGGTACTTCGACTTGCTGTACCTTATACAGGACTTATTATTTCTACAAGAGAAGATGCCGCTTTACGTGAAGAAGCGCTTGAACTAGGTATTTCACAAATGAGTGCCGGTTCTTGTACAGCTGTAGGAGGATATCAATCTGCCAATCATAAGCCACAGTTTGAAGTAGAGGATCATAGATCACCACAAGAAGTTATAAAAGAGCTACTATTAAGTGGCTATATACCAAGTTATTGTACAGCATGCTATAG
The DNA here is from genome assembly GCA_900551325.1 of uncultured Eubacteriales bacterium. Taxonomy (GTDB): domain Bacteria; phylum Bacillota; class Clostridia; order Lachnospirales; family Cellulosilyticaceae; genus Holtiella. The sequence goes on from URVM01000013.1 coordinate 74,321, forward strand.
ACAAGGTCGTACAGGAGAACGCTTTATGGCACTTGCTAAGAATGGACAAATAGGCAATATATGTACACCTAATGCCCTACTTACCCTTAATGAATATATTAATGATTATGGGGATGAAGAACTAAAGCAAATAGGAAAAGCTGTTATAGAGAAACAGTTAGAGACCATTGAAAATGAAAAAGCACGTGAACAAGCTAAAGAATGGATTGCACGTATAGACGCTGGTGAGCGTGATTTTAGATTCTAAGGGGGAAAGTAGATGCAACAAACACCAAAAGGAAGCCAACTACATATTGGATTATTTGGAAAACGCAATGCTGGTAAGTCTACACTTATGAATGTTTTACTAGACCAAGAACTTTCTATTGTATCTCCTGTTGCTGGTACCACAACAGATATAGTTCACAAGAGTAAGGAATGGCACCCATTAGGACCAGTAGTTCTAGTGGATACACCAGGTTTAGATGATGAAGGTGAACTTGGAGCACTTAGGGTTCAAAAGGCTATGGAAATACTAAGGCAAGTAGACTTAGTTCTATGGGTAAGTAAAAGTGAAAGGCTAGAACCAGAAGAAATCGAATTACTACATCAATTAAGAGAAAAGAAAGTTCCTTATTTGTTTGTTTATAATAGGTTTCATGAAGATGAAAGTAGTAAAGAGAGCAATAGAGAAAGTAATAAAGAAAGCAGTAAGGAAAGAAGTAAAAGTAATTCAGTAGAAGTAGAAAAAATAGTGAAGATGGAAGAACCGTCCCTAGAAGTGAATGCAAAGACAAAAGGGGGGATAGGTAAGTTAAAAGAAGCCATAACTAAGTGTTTAATGGGGGCAGAGGAGAAAAAGTGTATTGGAGATAAAGTAGGAATAGGTCAAATAGTTTTACTGGTTATGCCACAAGATTTACAAGCACCTAAGGGAAGACTTATCTTACCTCAAGTTCAGATTTTAAGAGAGCTTTTAGATGCAAAGGCTATCCCTATTATGACTACTAGAGAAACATTAAATGAAACTTTACTTGCCTTACAAAACCCACCTAGTCTTGTTATCACAGATTCTCAGATTTTCAAAGAAGTGTATGATATATGTCCTAAAAATGTTCCGCTTACATCTTTTTCTATTTTAATGGGTAGACAAAAGGGAGATTTAAAGCAGTATGTAGAAGGAGCTTACAAAATAGGAGGGTTACAAAGGGGAGATAAAGTACTTGTTGCAGAAAGCTGTACCCACAATCCTTTACACGGAGATATTGCAAGAAATAAAATACCAACAGCCATTACTAAAAAAGTAGGAGAAGGTATTATATTTGAACATGTATGTGGAAATAGTTTTCCACAAGATTTATCTTCTTATGCCCTTATTATTCAATGTGGAGGTTGTATGCATACGCCAAAGCAAATTCAAGAAAGATTAAGCCAGGCAAAATTACAAAATATACCTATTACAAATTTTGGTATAGCACTTGCCTATTTAATGGGCATACTAGAAAAGGTGTGGTTACCTGAATAAAAGGTTACGTATAAGTTTTTATTATAACTATGATAAAAGATGGTAATTATACTTATAAATGGATTTGTTGTAATATAATTATATCAAGATCATAGGAGGTACATGAAAATGGTAAGTGCTATTGTTGGTGGTAACTGGGGCGATGAAGGTAAAGGTAAAATTACTGATTTATTAGCAGGTGATGCCCATATTATTATTCGTTTTCAAGGTGGAGCAAATGCAGGTCATACAATTATTAATGAGTACGGAAAATTTGCCCTTCATCTTCTCCCATCAGGTGTATTTAGAGAAAATGTTGTGAATATTATAGGGCAAGGTGTAGCCCTAGATTTATCTAAACTATTTGCTGAATTAGATGGGTTAACAAGTAAAGGTGTACCTATGCCAAACATTCTTGTATCTGATAGAGCACAGATTTTAATGCCTTATCATGTACTATTTGATAAGCTAGAAGAAGAAAGATTAGGAGCTAAAAGTTTTGGCTCTACAAAATCAGGTATTGCACCTTTTTATTCAGATAAATATTTGAAAATTGGTGTACAAGTAGGCGAAATGTTCGATGATGAAATTTTGATGGAGCGTTTAGAAAAAGTATGCGAAATCAAAAATGAAATGATAAAGGTGCTTTATAAAGATGCAGACTTACTAGATCCTAAGGTCATATTTAATGAAGTAATACAATACCGTGAACGTTTAGAACCAATGGTAACGAATATTGCTTATTACTTACATGATGCTATAAAAGCAGGAAAAAACATTTTACTCGAAGGTCAGCTTGGTGCTTTAAAAGACACAGATAATGGGATTTATCCTTATGTAACGTCTTCATCACCTCTTGCAGGTTTTGGTTCAGTAGGTGCAAGTATTCCACCGCACGAAATTAAAAAGATTGTAACAGTAGTGAAGTCCTATTCATCCGCTGTAGGTGCAGGCGCTTTTGTAAGTGAAATATTTGGTGAAGAAGCTGAGGAACTTAGAAGGCGTGGTGGAGACTGTGGAGAGTATGGTGCAACAACAGGCCGTCCACGCCGTATGGGATGGTTTGATGTAGTAGCAACCAAATACGGTTGTATGCTTCATGGCACAACAGATGTAGCTCTTTCACTTTTAGATGTACTTGGATATTTAGATAAGATTCCAGTATGTACAGGATATGAAATAGAGGGTGTAGTTACAGATGTATTTCCTTGTACACCAAAACTAAATAAAGCAAAACCAGTCCTCGAATATTTAGATGGATGGAATTGTGATATAAGTGGTATTAGAAATTATGAAGATCTACCTTTAAATGCAAAAAAATATGTAGAATTTATAGAAGAGAAGTTAGGCTATCCAATTACAATGATTTCTAACGGACCAAAGCGTGAAGATATTATTATAAGAAATAAATAGAAACTATAAGACTGTCCTACTAATAGGATAGTCTTTTCTTGTATCTATTAAAGTTAATTATTGTGGTATAATATGGATATTATTAAAATAGCATACTGGCTAACCTATCGGTTAGGAGAAATGATGAGTAAGATGACAGAAGATTATAAGAGATGAAAAAATTGACTTTGGTGTGCTTTTCCAGTAAAATTTTGGTATAGTAAAAATACAAACAAAAGTATACAAAATAGAAAACTATAGAGAAATAAGAGATGAGAATATGAAATATATAGACTTAACATTGACAGTAAGAAAAACAAATAAAGCTTATCAATGGGCTCAGTCCCAGTTGAAAAGAGAGATTGCATTAGGTCATGTGGGCACGCATTTTGATATATATGATAGACCTAATATTCCACTTGAATACATGCAAACAAGAGGTGTTCTTTTAGATGTAAGTCACGTTCAAGGAAGAGAAATTACAAGTGATGATGTAGATCTTGACTATGTGAAACCAGGTGATTTTGTACTTATTAGAACAGGTGCTATAGAAAAACACCCTTATGGAAGTGGCTTATATTTTAAAGAAAGCCCCATTTTATCTTGGGAACTTATTGAAGAATTAATTGATTCAAGAGTAAGCTTTATCGGACTTGATACACCCGATATACGTAGAGGTAAGGAACATATAGAAGCAGATAAAATGTGTGAAGCAAAAGGCATTTATGTTATTGAAAATCTTAAAAACCTAGATAAGATTAAGCCAGATGTAGTGTGTAAAATGTTAACTATGTGGCATGACGAACCAGAAGCAACTGGTATTAGGTGTAGAGTAGTAGCTGTACAACCAGAAGATAATGAAATATAAAAGTTAATAGGGGGAGTATATGGGGACATTAGAAATCATTCAAGATTACTTTAAAAATGATGTATATAGAAGAAGCTTTAATGATCTAGCAAGGGAAACATTTGGTTTAGACTTTGAAGATTGGTATAAAAAGAAATACTTTAAAGGGAAATATACATGCTATAGCTATGTAGTAGATGATCAGGTTATTGCTAATATATCTGCTAATGAAATGGAAGTTGTCATTAAAGGGGAAGTAAAAAAGGCTATTCAGCTTGGAACAGTTATGACAAGAAAAGACTGTAGGGGAAATGGTTTAGCAGGAAAACTTATGAAGCATGTTTTAAAAATCTATGAAAATCAATGTGACTTTATATATCTTTTTGCAAATGATACAGTTCTTGAGTTTTATCCTAAATTTGGGTTTCAAAAAGTGGTAGAAGCAAACTATACGCTGAGTACAGATAGAGTAGATAAAAGAGAAAGTACGATTATAGAACTTCAAGCAGGAACAAGCTTTACCAATACACTTATTGATCGTCTTATACAAAAACGTGTACCTATTAGTAAAACATGGGGGATTGTAGAAGATACTTGGCCACTGGAAGTTTACTGTAAAGAAGGGTTTAAAGATAATTTGTATTATATAAAAGAGGATGATCTTATTGTTATCGCAGGAAGAAAAGATGGTATTTTACACTTATACGATATAATAAGTGCTACACCATTTGACTTAGATCATATAGTTGAAAAATTTATATTAGAAGAAGATAAAATGATACAGTTTCATTTTGTACCAGAACTAGAGAGTTATAAGCCAGTTTGTACTTATGTAGAAAGACCGGATGACACCCTATTTATGAAGGGTATAGAGTTAGATGAAGACTGTGAAGTACTATTTCCTATGACTTCACAAACTTGATAAAAGTTATTTAGCAAGATAATAAGAGATTGTAGCATAATTAATATTTATGAAGTCTAAAGAATAGAAGAGCTATAAAGCTAGGTTGTACATTAGTTTTATAGCTCTTTTCCTATGTTAGCAACAAACTAAGCCTTCAGGATCATCTAATAATTGATTAAGATAGCCCTCATAAATAAGCTGTAAGTCTGGATGAGTTCTAAAATCTTTAGCACTAGTAAGTATAGGTTCTTTATTAAACTTAAGAATGCCTGCTTCATTTAATATGTAAGAAACGAATTGAGAACAAAAATAACTATAATTAGGTTCTATTTTTAGATTAAAAAGTCTTCCCACAACACCTAATATATTGTATTTATACTTTTCTTGTTCTATACAGAACTGAGAAAGTAGGGAGATAAGTTTTTCATATTGAAAATTACTTATATTTAATTGATAGATTTGACACTGTGTCTCTGGAAAAGCAGCAACCCATTTCACATAATCCTCTTTCATAAATCCACCAATAAAAGGGTTACGTATTTTCTTCCTGCTAAAGCTATAGCCATACTCAAAATCTTGAGAGAATAGCAATGAAACATGGGCATAAGGCTCATGGGTATAGTGCTTAATTAGGTGACAAAAAACACTATCTGTACTTGTTAGCATAATATAGATTGTTTTCATAGACACCTCCTTAAAATGTAGAAAGTATGAAGCTATTATAAAGGAAAATGAGGCAAAATACAAATAAAGGGGAGAAAAGGTAAAATGTATACATGTTAGAAGGTAAGAGATAAAATTAGGATAAAAAATTCTGACTAAAAAGACTTGAATAGATTAAGACATATGGTAAAATGTAGGAGTAAACTAAATTTTATGAAAAGTAGAGAGGGGTTGAAGTACTTGAAGAATTGCCAAAAGAAAATAGCTTGGTTATTAACAATTTGTTTAATACTTGGCATGGTAGTAGGCAATGGATATGACATCAATGTACTAGCAAGAGAGCCTAGAGTAGCAACTGTAGATGTAAATATTGATGGAGAGAGTGGAGAATGGGAAAGATTAGTCCAAGATGGTGTGGCTAAGAAGGTAGGAGAAGGTTCTACACATAGTTTTGGTAACGTTACCACAACGGCGGGAGCTTTATATTTAGCTACAGATGGAACGGATCTTTACTATTATGTAGAAGCTCAAGTACCGAACTGGGGCGACTGGGGAATGATTTTAGATTTAGCTCTTTATGTAGAGGGGCAAGGAGATGGAGTGGAAGCTGCTCCTTGGGAGAGAGGTTATACATTTATCACTGAAAAGAAACCTCAATATCACCTTCTGATACAGAATAAAGGAGAGAATGAGGTAGCCCAAGCAATACTTTTAGGAAATGGCAAGAGTATTGATGTAAAACAAGGTACTAAAGCTGATATTAATAAAGGTTATGAAGGAAAGGTAAGTCTTAAAGCACTAGGAATTACAGAAGATACTAATCTTTATGCTATGGCAGTTATTACAGGAAGTAGTGGTGGGAATACAGCTTTTAACGTAATTCCAGAAAGTAGCAGGAATGAGTTAGCTGAAGATTATACTGCTAATCCACCTAAGCAATTAGGGGAGTATGGAAAAGATTTTAGTATTATAGTAGACAGTACAAGTGTATTGCCTGACCCTGAATACATAAGTCCAGAAGTAGATGGCAATCAAGTTACTTTTAGATACTATGATGCCAAGAACACAGAACCAGTACGAGTAGCTGGGGATTTTAATGGTTGGCCAGATAGCAAAGATATTTTAGTAACAAATGATGAAGGAATAGGTGAACTAACTCTAACACTTACACCAGGAAGACACGAGTATAAGTTTATTGTAGGTGCTAATGGTTGGATACAAGACCCTAAAAATCTTCCTACTAGTGGAGATAATAGCATTGTTATTGTCAGTGGGTTAAGTGTAGAAGGCGCTCCAGTAGGCATTCAAAAAGGTAAACCTATAGCTTTACCGACAATTGGAACCGTTTTCGACATGAGTGGTATAAAGCATGAAAAAGTACCGGTTGTATATGATGTGGTACCAGTAGAAGGATTAGAAAATGATCAGATAATATTAACAGACAATGAAGGACTTACACAAGTTGAGATTAAAGAAGACTATCCTCTTACAACAGTGAAGCTAAAAGCAGTAGCCACTGTAAACGAGAAAGAGTATATAAGAGAAGTCACTTTAAAAGTTGAGAATACCCTTTATACCTATACAATTAATTATTTACGACTAGCAGCGGATTATGAAGGATGGAATCTATGGTTATGGGCAGATGGGCAAGGAGGTATTGGAAAAACTTTTGATAAAAATATAGATTTTGAGATAAAGGATGACAGCATGAGTGGAAAAAGAAATTATACATTTAAACAAACAACTTACCAAGTAGCACAACCTAAGTTGAATTTTATTACAAGACAAAAAGTAGGAGACAATGAATGGGCTAAGCAAGATAAAGATCGCTCAGTACAAGTACCACAAGGTGAAATGACAGAAGAAGTTTGGATAGTTGATGGTGATGAGAAGGTGTATACAGACTATAATGACATTGATCTGGCAAAGAAAGTAAAAAGTGCCTTTGCAGACAGTGGGACGGAAGTACTTATTACAGTTAATAAACCATTATCAGATCTTATAAATCCTTATATAGTAGACGGAGTGGGAAAAAAAGAAACAGTTAGAGCCCTAAGACAAAGCGACACTACATATACTTTAGAACTAAGTACACCTATAGAGCCAAATGTGTTCTATGAAGTAGGAGCAGATGGGGTTAAGCCTGCGCCTGTAATTATGAGAGGTGTATTAGATGATTACTATTATGATGGAGATGATTTAGGTTTAAGTTACAGCCAAGATGAAAGTACATTTAAAGTGTGGGCACCAACGGCAAAAAGTGTAAAGCTCTACTTATATGAAGATGCAGGAACTTATAATGGTGAGACAGAAATTGTAGAAGATCATAGTAAAGGTGAAGCCCATACTATGGATAAAGGTGCACAAGGCATATGGCAAACAACTATTAAAGAAAACTTAGATGGACAGTATTATATGTATCAAGTGACCTTGCCAGATGGGACAGTGAACTATGCCCTAGACCCTTATGCTAGAGCAACTTCTACTAATGGTGGACGTACAGCCATTATAGATTTAAGCAGCACTAATCCGAGTGGATGGAGTGAAGATGAACGTCCACCAATGGTAAGCTTAGCAGATACAATATTATATGAATTACATGTAAGGGATTTTTCTGTAGATAAGGAAGTACCTTTTAAGAATCCTGGTAAATTTAAAGCATTTACAGAAGAAGGTCTAACAACACCACAAGGAAATAAAGCAGGTATTGATCATTTAGAGGAACTAGGTGTTACCCATATTCATTTACTACCAGTCTATGATTTTGCAGAAGTAGATGAAAGTAAAGTAGATGATGAATCTTACACAGGTAGAAAGTTTAACTGGGGTTATGACCCACAAAATTATAATGTGCCAGAAGGTTCTTATGCTACAGATACCACCAATCCAGCTACTCGTATTAAAGAATTTAAAGAGATGGTGGCTGCCCTTCATAAGCACAATTTAAGAGTTGTTATGGATGTGGTGTACAATCATACCTTTAGTATTGAAGAGGGGCCTTTTAATAAGATTGTACCAGGTTATTACTATAGAACAACAGATGAAGGAAATTACTCAAATGGTTCTGGATGTGGAAATGAAGTAGCCTCCCAAAGGCCTATGGTACGTAAGTATATTAAAGACTCTGTGAAGTACTGGGCAAGTGAGTATAATATAGATGGATTTAGATTTGATTTAATGGGTCTTATTGATACAACCACTATGACACAAATTACACAAGAAGTAAGAAATGAAATAGATCCAACCATCCTTATTTATGGTGAGCCTTGGACAGCTAGTTCAACACCACTTCCTCAAAATCAGCAAACTTTAAAAGGTTCACAAAAAGATAAAGAGTTTGCTGTATTTAATGATGAAATTAGAGGCGCGATAAAAGGTGGAAGTGATGATGCTTCTAAAGGATTTGCAACAGGAGGGGTAGGTCAAGAACAAGGTATTGTAGAAGGTATACAAGGAGCTATTCATACAATTGCTAGCCAGCCTACTGAAGTCATTAGCTATGTAACAGCTCATGATAACTTAAACTTATGGGATAAGATTATTACAACACAAGGTTTGACTAAAGAAGAAGGCTTCCTAAAAATGAATAATGGTGTACTTGAAAATGGTGGAAGTGTAGAAGAAGCAGTAAGTAAAGCTACGATTCATCAAGGTATAGAGCCAGGAAAAGTATTAGAAAATGAAACAGTTAAACGTAGCTTACTTGCCAATGGCATTATACTTACATCTCAAGGCATACCTTTCCTTCATGCAGGAGATGAAATGCTAAGAAGTAAATACGGAGATCATAATAGCTATAGAAGCCCAGATGCCATTAACCAAATAAGATGGGAGTGGAAAGATGAGTTTGAACCTGTTATGGATTACTATAAGGGGCTTATTAATCTTAGAAAACAACATCCAGCTTTTAGAATGGAAGAAGATAGTCAAGTAGAAAAAGGCTTACAGATTTTAACCCAAGAAGATAATGTAGTAGCTTTTAGGCTTAAAGACTATGCAAATGGAGATAAGTGGAAAAATATAGTCATTATTTATAATGGAAATACAAGTGCTAAAAAAGTAGCATTACCACATGTGGCTGATTGGAAAGTGGTTGTAGATCATAAGGGGGCAGGCGTGGAGGTATTAAGTACCTTAAGTCAAGCGTCAAGTGTAAGTGTAGAGCCTTTATCTATGATGGTACTGTACGATCATGAAGATAGTTATGAAAGTATACCTACTACACTTGAAGTGTCTACAACAAAGCTAGGATTACCTATAGGAGGGAAAGCTACAGTAAAGGCTACTGTAAAGGATCAAAAAGGTGCCATTATGTCTAATGCACCTATTACATGGGAAGTAGAAGATGAGAGTATTATAGCAGTTAATAAAGGAAATTTAATAGCGCATAAAGAAGGTAAGACATTTCTTCATGTCCGAAGTGGTGCATTAGAAAAGACAGTGGAATTAATAGTAGTACCTAAGCTTATTCCAACTAAAGTATCTATTACATCAGATAAAGACTTTGTTTATGAAGGTTTAAGTATACAATTAGAAGCTAAAGTAGAAGATCAATTTGGTCAAATCATGCTAGGTAGTGGTGTAACATGGTCTACTAATACACCAGATCTTATAAAGGTAGAAAAAGGTGGAAAAGTCATTGGTCTTAAAGAAGGTATGGCTACAGTAACGGCCACAATAGGTGAAGCTACTACAAGTCTACAGCTTCCAGTTAGAAGTTATGAACGACGCTATGTCGTACTTGAGTACAATAGGCCTGATGGAAATTATACAGATTGGGACGTATGGGTATGGAATACAGGCGTTAAAGATGATCAAATAGAATTTACAGCAGATAGAGATGGGAAGAAAGTAGCTTATATTGAAGTAGGTCCTTCTACTAATCGTATAGGTTTCATCATACGAAAAGGAAATTGGGTAGAAAAGGATGTAGAAGAAGACCGTTTTATTACCCTTCAAGAAGATCAAATTATTACAAAGGTACAACTCGAAAGTAAAGAGAAAGCATTTAAAATATTAGCACCTAGTACTATGCCAGTGATTCATCCTACAGAACTTACTATAGACTTTAACTATAGAGACAATAAGCTCTTTAAAGAAGGTAGGATGAATACCTTAAAACAAGTTCAAGTAGAGATTAATAATGAGCTTTATAATATGGCATACAATGAGGCAGAAGAAAGATTTGAATTTAAATATGAAGGTTTAGAAGAAAAAGCCTATGCCTATTGTTATCATGTAACTTATGCAGATGGTACCACAAAGATTTATAATGACCCCTATAATAGCAAACAAGTAGATGGAAAATCTATCATTAGCTATGAAAAATTAGACTTTAATGTGGAAGCTAGTGCTTATCCTTATACGATTGACTATACACAAAATAGTGTAATTACCTTAGGCGTAGAAGGAGATACAGATCAACTTATGTCTATGGAAATAGACCTTACAAGTATAGGTGGTAGTAAAATTGAAGTTGATAAAGATCTAATGGCTGTGACAATTGGAGTAGATCAAGAGACTACTTTAGGAGAGAAAACTTTACCTATTATCTTAAAAGATAAGATGAATAATATTTATAATAGTGAAGTAAAACTAGAAGTGAAAGAACGTATACGTAAGGGTAAAGATGACTTTGACTGGGATGAAGCAGTGATTTACTTTATGCTTACAGATCGTTTTAATAATGGAAATACAAACAATGATGATCCTTATGGACTTGGCTATGACAAACAAGACCCAGGAACCTATCATGGTGGAGACTTTAAAGGTGTAACAGATAAGTTAGATTATTTAAAGGCATTAGGCATTAATACCATATGGGTGAGTCCAGTGGTTGAAAATATTGCTTATGATGTGAGATATGATCAGACACCTTATCAAAATAGTTACTATGCTTATCATGGTTACTGGGCTAAAAACTTTGAGAAGTTAAATCCTCATTTTGGTACAGTACAGGAATTCCATACTTTAATTGATGAAGCACATGCTCGTGGTATGAAGATTATGGTAGATGTGGTAATCAATCATGCAGGTTATGGAATGGATAAAGCTATAGATAATCCACCTGAAGGTTATCCAACAGATGAAGAGAGACAAAAATTTGAAGGCATGCTCCGCACTGGGCAAAGTTTAGATGAGGTTACGGGCCAACTTTCAGGCTTACCGGATTTTGAGACAGAACGTCCTGAAGTACGTAATCAAATTATAGATTGGCAAGTAGCATGGGTAGATGAAATTGGTAAAACTGCTAAGGGCAATACTATTGATTACTTCCGTGTAGATACTGTTAAACACGTAGAAGATGATACATGGATGGCCTTTAAAAATGAACTCACTAAGGTAAAACCAGACTTTAAACTTATCGGTGAAGCATGGGGAGCAAGTGTAGACAATGATTTAGGTTACTTAAATTCAGGTATGATGGATGCAGTTTTAAACTTTAACTTTAAATCCATAGCTAAGCAATTTGTAGAAGGTCATTTAGAAGAAGCCAATAGACAGTTAGAAAAGCAAGAGAAATCTATAAGTAATGTAGCTACAGTAGGCAACTTCTTAAGTAGTCATGATGAAGACGGCTTCTTAAAAACATTAGGGGGCAATGAGGATTTATTTAAAGTGGCAGTATCTCTTCAAGCAACTGCAAAAGGTCAACCAGTTATTTATTATGGTGAAGAACTAGGTTATAGTGGTGCAAATAATTATCCTCAATATGACAATAGACCAGACATAGATTGGACTCGGGTAAAAACCAATGAAAATCTTCTTAAACATTACCAAAAGGTATTTAATTTTAGAAATCAATACGCTGAGATTTTTGCAAAAGGTATAAGAAACACCATAGGTGGCAGTGATTTAGAAGGTTACTTAGCTTTTTCAAAAAGTTATAAAGAGAAAGATGTAGTAGTGGTTTTAAATACGAAAGCTGCACAAAGTTGTACGTTACAAGTACCATTTAAGCCACTTAGTAAGGTAATAGATGCCTATAGTGGAAAAACCTATACAGTAAGTAATTTAGCAACAGTAACTCTAGATTTACCAGATGTAGGAGAAGGAGGAACTGTTCTACTTGTACAAGAAGAGGATGAAGAACAACCAGAAGAACCGGAACACCCGGGTAATTCAGATAATAGTTCAAGTAATTCTACAGGAAATACAAATACTCAAAAAGATATAGAAATCACAAAGCAAAAAATTGAACAACTACTTAAAGAAATGGATAAAGGGCAAAATACCCTTTCTATGAAAGTTAAAGAACAAGCCATTCTAACAGTAGAAGCTTATAGAAAATTACAAGAAATTAAGAATGACTTAGAACTTAATTTTGGAAAAGTAAGTATAAGGATAGGGACACATACTTTAAGTGATGAGGCTTTAAAGGATGTAAGTAAAATAATAATCTCCCTTGAAGAGATGAAGGATAAAACCAATGAGCAAGTACAAGGAGACAGCTTCCTAGCACTTAGTAAGCCTTTTAAAGTGGTTATACAGACAGTAGATCAAAAAGGTAAGAAGAAGACACTAGATAAGGTAGAAGAAAAGCTATTGATTCAAGTTGAGTTACCTTCTAAAGAGATACCAGAAGGACTAGATACAAGAAAGATAGCAGCTTATGAAGCTTTAAATGGTGAGGAACAAATAAACAACTTAGAAGAACTTTATAGAGGAGGTTTTTATAAAGAAGGTACATTTAAGTTTGAGATGAAGGAACTTGAAACCTACTATATAGGAGCAATGATTAAACATTTTGAAGATATATCAGAAACTCATTGGGCTAAAGAAGCCATAGAAGTTTTAGCAAGTAGGTTTATTGTAAAGGGGATGACAGATAAGGTATTTATGCCTAAAGATAGGGTGACAAATGCCGAATTTGCAGTCTTGCTAGGACGTATGTTACAACTAGAAGTAAGTAATGAGAGCTGGTATGAGGGATATGTGAATACCTTAGTGGATGAGGATATTATGAGTGCAGACCAATCTTTAAGGCCACATGAGGACATTACAAGAGAAGAAATGGCTTATATGCTAGGAAATGCCTATGCTTATAAGAAACAACTAAGTGTTGAAATGTTCAAACAGGAAAATGAACAGGCTAACAAGCTACTTACTCAGTTTAAAGATGAAGCACAAATATCCGAGTGGACTAAATCAGCAGTAGAGCTTAGCACACAGTTAGGTTTTATCAAAGGTTATGAAGATGGTAGCTTCTTACCACAACAAACAGCTACAAGAGCAGATGCAGCACAAATGGTTATAAGATTTTTAGATACCTTTTATGAATAAGATTAATGAAAAAGAGGATTTTGACTCATACTAGTATAAAAAAGTATGAGGTGATAGCATGGATGCTAATGTAGAAGTCTTAAATTTTATTTATCAAAACTCAGAAATGGGAACAAATACTTTAACTGAACTTATTGAAATTGCGGGTGATGTACCTTTTGAGCAAGCACTAATTAGACAATTAGAAGGCTATAAAGCAATGAATAAGGAAGCAGTAGCTCTACTGGAAAAAGAGGGGCATGAACCTAAGGGGCTTAATAAACTTGATCAAATTAAAACCTATTTTATGATTAAAGTATCTACTATGAATAATCAATCAGCGTCTCATGTTGCTGAAATGCTTATACAAGGTAGTACGATGGGGACTATAGATATGGTCAAGAAGCTAAATAGTTATAAGGATTTAAAAGAAGAAGTAAGAGGTTTAGGAGAAAAGCTATTAAAATTTGAAGAAAAGAATATTGAAGAATTAAAAATTTATTTAAAGCAAGAAGACTAAGTAAGTAAGTAAGTAAGTAAGTAAGTAAGTAAGTAAGTAAGTAAGTAAGTAAGTAAGTAA
>URVM01000014.1 GCA_900551325.1 uncultured Eubacteriales bacterium
GTTCATCCTGAGCCAGGATCAAACTCTCAATTAAAAAGTTTGTCATCTGACATTTTGTACTGTTAAGTAGTACTGACTTTGTCACTTTAAGTGACTTTATGAATCGACTGGTTTAATGGTTACTATTTTATTTTCAATGTTCAACTTCATTTCCTTGCCGCTGTGGCGTTTGCCCCCTAGCGACATTGATTATATTATCATACGCCTTAACCACTGTCAACTAGTTTTATACTTTTTTTTTAGTTTTTTTCATTTTTATTGTAAACCTTTTATCCTCAGGCTATGTTTTTCTTATTATCTCTCCTTTTTATTTATCTTATACCCTTTATAAATAAAATGATTTACTTACCTTTCATTCTATATTTATATATAACGTACCCCTTCATAATTATGTTATTAATTTCTTTATTCTAACATAATACTACTTTATATTTATATATTCCTTTTCATGTAATAACTTTTTCTCCTTACTTTAGCCTCTCTCCCCTTAATAGTTGTTTTTATTTTATTACACTTATAAAAAGAGGTTCTTTGTAAAGAGCCTCTTTTTATAAGCTATCTATTAGATTTAGTCTTATTTAATAACTTTTTGTGCATATTCAGTTGTTACTATAGTCTCATAAGGTGCTCTCTTATCTAGCTCTCCTGCAAGTTCCATAACATCCATTAGCCTATTTAAGCTTTCTTCTTTTAAGATAGGATTTTCACACCAAGCATCTATTGCTTTATATCTTTCTACAACGGTAGTTAAGTCTTCAACTGTAGCTTCCTTAAAATGAGGAGCAATAATTTGAGCTATTTCTTCTGCAGGATGAGTTTGTACAAATTGTTGTCCCTTGTAAATGGCTCTTGTAAATCTTTCAATGAGATCTTTATTCTTATTCATATATGAAGATAGTGCACTATATGCTGTATAAGGTATTTCACCTGTTTCTTGTCCTACTGATGCCAAAATATATCCTTTGTTTTCTTTCTCTACTCCAGTTGCTAAAGGTTCAAATAAAGTTACGTAGTCACCTTCACCACCAGTAAAAGCTCCTGCCATAACTCCAAATTGAATATCTGTTCTTACGTTAACTTCTCCCTGTGCTGTATTTGTCCCTATAGTAAGCCCATTATTTTTAATGGCATACTCTAAAGTCATCTCAGGTACTCCACCTTTTCTTCCACCTATAATTTCTTTGCCCGCTAAATCTTTAAAAGTAAAGTTTTCATTTGGTTCTCTTCCTACTATAAAGGTTCCATCACGTTTAGTAAGTTGTGCAAAGCAAATAGAATAATCTTTACTGCCTTGATTGTAAACATATATAGATGCCTCTGGTCCCATAAGACCTATTTGTACTTCTCCAGATAAAAGTGCTGCCATTGTTTTATCTGCACCCTGTGTACCTAATAATTCTAACTTTATTCCTTCTTCTTCAAAGAAACCTTTTTCAATAGCTACGTATTGTGGTGCATAAAAAACAGAGTGTGTTACTTCTGCAACTTTTATTTTATCAAGCTCACCTTGTTGTTTATTACATCCTACTCCTATAACAGTTAGCGTAAGAATTAAAATTATACTTATTATAGATTTAATACCCTTCATACTTAATTCACCTCATTGTATTTGGTATTTTTTAACTTTCTAATATAGCATAATCTTATAGCCTGACTAGTGTTACCTTTTTGACCAGTACAATTTTTCTATAAGGCTAATTCCCTCATACATAATCCATGCGCATATAGCAAGCACTACAACCCCCATCATAACTAAGTCTAGCCTAAATACTTGCCCTCCGTATACAATCAAATATCCAATTCCATTACGAGACACAAGAAACTCTCCTACAATAACTCCAACCCAAGATAAACCAATATTTATCTTAATAATATTAATAATATTACCTACATTAGCTGGCAATATTAGCTTCATTAAGATTTGCCACTTATTTGCCCCAAAGCTCTTTAACATTTTAATCTTTTCTTCTTCTACATTTGTGAAGTAGTTATATCCTGCTAAAATAGTACTTACTATAGAAATAGTTATAGCAATAACTACAATTCCTCTTATACCTGCCCCTGCCCATACTATAATAATTGGTGCTAATGCTGTTTTAGGTAGCGCATTTAATACAACTAAAAATGGATCACACACTTTGGATAAAGTAGGTGACCACCAAAGTATAATAGCTACTATTAAACCTAATATAGTTCCTATTACAAAACCTAGTATGGTCTCCCACACAGATATAAGTATATGAATAAAAATACTACCATCTTGTAGGTAATCTACAAATAACTTAGTAATAGCAGAAGGACTGCTTAATAAGAAAGTATTAATAAGTTCCATTCTAGCTAATAATTCCCACGCTACTACAAAAATTACTATACTTAAAATTTGTATAAGAACAATATTCCTCTTTTTCTTTTTCTTATCATTAAGATATTGACTATATCCTATACTTAATGTTTCTTTATTTCTCTTAACCTCCATAAATATCTAACTCCTTCCATAATACATCAAAGTAGTCTTTAAACTCTGATGCCTTCCTCGCTTCTAGGGGGGTCCTTTCTTTATTAACAGTTAAAGAAATATTATATATACTTTTAATAGTCGCTGGTCGCTTAGATAAGACAGCTATTTGATCACACATAGATATAGCTTCAGAAATATCATGAGTTACTAAAATGGCATCTTTGTGCTCTTGTCTTATAATCTTGTATATGTCATCACTAACCATGAGCCTAGTTTGATAATCTAAAGCAGAAAAAGGTTCATCTAATAAAAGAACATCTGGGTCAGTTGCAAGGGTTCTAATTAAAGCAACTCTTTGTCTCATACCTCCTGAAAGCTCTTTTGGATACCTATTTCTGAAATCCCATATACCATATATTTTCAGCAAATGTTCTATTCTTTCTAAAGCTTCTGGTGTTACTTTCTTTTGTATTTCTAATCCGATTGTAATGTTATCCATAATGGTTCGCCATTCCAGTAAGTGATCTTTTTGAAACATATATCCTATTTTGCCCTCAATCTTTACTTCTCCACTAGTTGGTGTAACTAAATCCGTTAATATATTAAGAAGTGTTGATTTCCCACTACCTGAAGGCCCTAAAACGCCTAGTATCTTACCTTTCTTTAATACTAGGTTTACATCTTGTAAAACCATAATTTCGCCTTCATCTGTATAGAAATTTTTGTAAATGTTTTTCATTTCTATGATATTTGACACTTTATTCCCTCCCCTGGTGTAATTTGTATCTAATTCATAATATTAGCTTCTGTATTTGAAAGTGCTTGTCTTATGCTTTTTACATAAAAAGATAAAAAGGGGTTGTCACAATAACTTTTATCTACAGGCTTTTAAAGTTATGTGACTACCCCTTTATGGTAGTTTCTATATTTAAATTTTATAATTTCAAATTAACAATAGTCTCTAAGATAATATTGTTTTGATAAAATAGTTGTAATAAGAAGGAATCCTCTACTAGTTTTTCAAGTCCTGCAAACTGTGGAATCATCATAAACAATGGAATGATTAAACATATAACCCATACAATAAGCATACCTTTTATAAATCCTGCAACAAGTCCGCCCCACTTATTAGCAGTTTTAAGAATTGGTAATTTAGCAACTATATCTAATACACTACTTGTTATAGTTAATCCTACTTTAATAATAATAAAACAAATAACAAGTGCTATTGCCATTAAACATGTGTTAGCAATAAATGTTGCTATATACTCTATTAAAGTTGAAACACCTAGTAAATTGTAGATTTCTGAATTGTTGTTTTCTATCATCTTATTAAGCATAAATTCAGGCATCCAACTAAATTTTTCCTGGATCAATTGTGCTTGTGCTTGTAAACCTATATCACCTATATCCGGCAATAACTTTCTAACCCATTCTTGGATGGCTGTATAAATAGGTGTAACCTTTAATATAGCTTCAACAATCGGATAAATAAAGAAAGCAAGTACTAACGAAATAACTGATGAAAGTAACTGGTACACTGTCTTTATTAGCCCTACTTTTGCCCCTATTATAGTAGTTATAACAATAATACCTATAATAATAAAATCAAGCATGTTCCTGCCCTCCTCTAATTCATACTCTTTAGTATATTGACTTCATTTTTGGTAATAGCAATTACTTTATTCCCCGCATATAAGACCTTACTTACATCTTGGGTTGCTTCAAAAGTAAATTTAACTTCACCTTTTTTGTTATATCCTGTGAATAAGTGACCTTGTCCAATAATAACCCCTTTATCCGTAGCATTAAAATATGTAATAGATTGTTCAAACTCTTGGCTTATTATTTCTTCTCCAGAAGTATCTAAAAGCGTTAATCTATCCTTCCCTGACGCAGTGGTCCCTTTGCCTGTACTAAGAATAGGTAAGTACTGACTACTTCTAAGTTCTCCATCTACATAAGGTGTATACTTTAAGTAGAAGTTTGGTACTTCTTTAACCTTTTCACCTTGCATATTATAGAAAGTAATTCTACTATCTCCAATAGCTACCCATGTATTAGAATTTACAAATTCTATTTCATATACAATGTTGTCCTTCTCTTCAATTCCAAACTTAGTGTTAAATACCTCTTCTGTACCTGTTTTATTAATAATGAGAGCATTTAATGCAGAACTAACAACGGGATTATATAAATCTACATAGCTAACTAAAAGGAGCTGTCTATCCGGTGTAACTTCAGCACTAATAGGAAAACCTGCATCTTTAATATAAGATATGCCCTTTACACCTAACCACTCTCCACTACTACTATACGCAGATGTAATATGACCATCTTCTGTCTTTTCGATAACAGCCACATCTCCATTAGAATTTATAGCAAAGTACACGATAGGGTTACTTACTTGCACCTCGCCCCTCTTGCCTTTGTCATTAAAAATAGTTACATTTTTACCATCTTTATTGGCAATCGCAAAGTAATCCCCCTTATGTTTCACAATAGGTTTATCTAATGTAAGTGCATTATTCCAAACTTCATTCCCTTTTAAATCATAAGCAGTTATACCATCTTGAGTTAGTCTAATAACTTGATTATGATTCACATCTATATATTCGTTTTTTTGTTCTGAATGAGTAAATAGTGTTTCTCCCATTTCGTACTTAACCAGGTCTTTATTTACATATGCCCATTGCAAAATACCTACACCTACAATGCATATTACTAGTACACCTAAAAGGATCCAGGTTGTTTCCTTACCAGTAAGAAACTTTTTATCCTTCTTCACCCTCATTCCTCCTATATCCTACTTTTTTTAATCATATCATACACCATTCCCTAATAATTTCAAAGAGGATGTTCTAAAATGCATAGACCTTCTACAGAGCAAATTTTAACTCTATTTAATAAAAAAAGATCTATGACTCTAGTATAGGTTCTAGTTTCATAGATCTTCTATTTAGTACAGCTTATAAATATAAACTTTATCTTGATTATCCATAATAGCTATTATGATAAAATACTTCTATACATCTCCTCATATACTTTAGCTGAATAGTTCCAAGAGAAACATGTATTCATAGCATTAACCTGTATCTGTTTAAATTCACTTGGTTTATTTGTGTAATAGGTATAAGCTTCCTCTATCTTCTTGTATAGCCAATACCCACAATAATCTACAAATTCAAATCCTGTTCCTTCTTTTGTTATTTCATTATAATGAATAACTGTATCTTTTAGACCTCCTGTTTGTCTTACAATAGGTACACTACCATATCTCATTGCCATCATTTGGCCTAATCCACAAGGCTCGAAGGCTGATGGCATTAAAAATACATCCGAAGAAGCATAGATTTTTTGAGCTAATCCTTCATCAAAAGTTAAGTGTACACTTACTCGACCATTATACTTAGCTGCAAAATATTTGAACATCTCCTCATATTCATATTCACCTGTTCCTAAAACTACAAACTGAATATTCATATCCATAATCTTATCTAAAATCCATTTATTATCTAAAGTTTGTTTGAGTAAATCAAAACCTTTTTGGTCAGTTATTCTAGAAATAACCCCTATCATCATAGCATCTCTTTCCTCTAGCCCATATTCCTTTTGGAAAGCTCGCTTATTAAGTTTTCGTCTTTCAAGATGGTCTACATCATATTTTTCATAAATATAAGGATCAGTCTGTGGATTATATCTTGTATAGTCAATACCATTTAAAATACCACAAAGTTTATAATAAAGTTGTTTCTCAAGTAATGAGTTAAGACCACAACCATATTCCCAGGTCTTGATTTCTTCTGCATATGTAGGACTTACCGTAGTAATTTTATCACTATAAAGAAGGCCTGCTTTCATAAAACTTAATCCACCATTAAATTCTAGTGTATCTGGTAAAGCATAGCTTTCATCTAATTCTAAAACATCTAAAACTTGATCTTTTCCAAAGATACCTTGATATTTCATATTATGAATAGTAAAAACGGATTTTATCTTTGCATAAAAGGGATCAAATTTATATTTTTGATTTAGTAATAAACAAATAGGCCCTGTTTGCCAATCGTTACAATGAATAATATCAGGCTGAAAATCTATATGTTTTAATAAATCTAACACCGCTTTACAAAAAAATGCAAAACGTTCATAGTCATCGTGCTCCCCATAAAATGCATCTCTATGAAAATAGTGCTCACTTCTAACAAAGTAAGTAGGTAAAATTGTATCATCATAATAAATACCTACCCCTTCATTTCTCCAATTTAGCCACACATTAAAACTCATCAGGAAATGATCATCATTAGAAAAATACTTACCTTCTATTTGTCTATAATAAGGCATTACCACTCTAACATCTATTCCGTTCTCCATTAACTTTTTAGGTAATGCACCTGCCACATCTGCTAATCCCCCTGTTTTTGCATACGGTGCTACTTCTGATGCTACAAAAAGACATTTCAATTTTTCTTTTTTCACTATATTCTCCCCTTTAAAATTAAGTAATCATACACTATCTTAATAAAATTACCAACAGAATTATTCTGCTGGTAATTTTAAGACTTGTCCTACCCAAATATGGTCCCCATTTTCAAGTTCATTTAGGGCGATAATATCTTTTGTTCTTAATTCAGTTTGATAATGATCATAGCTGATTTTTCTTAAGGAATCTCCTTCTTGAACTACGTATTCAATATAATCTTTATTAGATGTAGTTTTAGCTTCTTCTGATTCATTAACTGTATCACTTTTTTCTGCATCATTTGAAACACTTTGTAGAGATTTGTCTACTTGATCAGTCTTAGTATTTTCCTCTTCATCTGTTCCTTCTTCATCTTGCTTTGGTTCACTTGTATCTGCAACTTGGCTTAAATTACTATTAGTATCTTCTGTTGTGGTAGAATCTGTAGCTGAAGTTTCATCTGTCTTATCAAGGACTTGAACATCTGAAGCTACTACATCTGCAGCAGGCTCAGTATTAAATACAAATTGTCCTTCTGCATCATCTTTGACGCCAGTGTCTTTAGCATTTGCAATATTAGACTGAGTATTTTTCCCCGCTTGACTTAATTGGTCTTGCAATGTTTGAATTTTAGCATTTTGTTCATTCATTCTAGCATTTTGGTCGTTCATCTTTAATACAACTGCTGATAAGGCTAGTAGCGCAATACTTGCTGCTATAACCGTTAAATTCATCTTCTTTCTTTGTTCGTATTCTTTTTTTCTAATCTTTCCAATTTCTCTAAATTGACTTACCACATTATCATTTACTTCTTCTTTATCTCCTGTAATAAAAGGTTTGTCTAACATATATTGTTGCATGCAAGGATTTTTATCATAGTAAAGATAGTAGCCACTTTGTTCTTTTAAGGTGTCATCTTCGTACACATAAAATGTTTCAATTTTATTGATTGGATCTACTAAAAGTAGTAAAGTCCCTTCTTTTTCAAAAAGTTCTCTATGTGCTTTTACTTCCTTCATTGTAAGCATAGTACCATATCCTGGTTGCATATGTAGCCATCCTAATAAAGAAGCTCCTGGAAAATATTTTTCCTTTTCATTTTGTAAACTTAAGATGGCTTCTTCATTAATCCATTCTTCGTCTGAAGATAAGAACTCTTTTGCAATAGGCATAATACCACATATAATCATCTCTTTACTATCTGGATAATACTCCCCTACAACAACTGCTGAATGCTCACAAGCCAGATTGGTATTAGCATATTGATAGATATAAGTATAAACATAATCCTCTAGGTAGATTACATAACTACAATCTGTATCTCCCATAGGCCTTACAGAGTCAATATTCTCAATTAATGTATTGTAACGTTCTTCTGCTTGTCCATTTTCTTCTCCAACTGTAGCCTTAGGTGTGATTTCTTCTACTGAAATCACTTTAGCTTGATTATCTTGTGTTTTTTGTACTTCCTTGTTTTTCTTTTTCTTAGGATCATAAACAATTGTTCCCATAGTACACCCCTTTCACTTTTATCCATTTTTTACCTAATAAGCATACTATAGGAAGAAGAAATAATTTAACCTTTTGTGTCGAGGGTACCTATTTTTTTATCTTCCTTTTTTTACACTAGAAGACACCTATTTTTTTCCATATTTTGTTATGACTTTTCCTCTAAAAATATAAATAAATAGTCCATAATTTGGCAAACTAAATACTAATGAAAGTGGTGATATTGAATGAACTCTCTTTTACCTAAAAGAAGCAAACCTAGTTATATTAATATTGATAATCCTGAACATTTTGTAGCCTTTTGTGATACTTTCTACTCTTTATTATCAGACTTACTACCTAGACATAATCATGAATTAGTCATTATCTGTATAGGAACAGATCGGGCTACTGGAGATAGTTTAGGACCATTAATTGGTTATAAATTAATTGATTTAAACTTTGACAAAGTTCATATTTTTGGTAATTTAGATACTCCTGTACATGCTAAAAATTTGGAAGAAGTTGCAAATAATGTGCAACACCTCTATCCTAATGCACTTATTGTAGCTATAGATGCTTGTCTTGGTACTATGCAAAATGTAGGCTCTATCGCTATTGGAGAAGGCTCCATCAAACCTGGTGCTGGCGTGCAAAAAGACCTTGCTCCTATTGGTCATCTCCATATTACAGGTATTGTTAACTTTAGTAGTTTTATGAATATGGTTGTCTTACAAAATACTAGACTTTCTATTGTCATGCGTATGGCTGATGTTATTTCTTCTGGCATTAGACATTGTATATGGAAGTATTATGGTTATAAATAAAAGAGACACAAGATTATATAAAATACAACCTTGTGCCTCTTTTATTATTTATCTGTTAACACTCTCTTTACTCTTTTAACTACTTGATAAAATATACCTAGACCCCCACTAAATAAAGCAATACTTAAAATTGTAGATGCTACCATTTCTTGCTTTACAAGTGCAGTAAGTGCTGCATAAAGTAATGGATATGCAAAAAATACTACCATAAAACTAGTTATAAACCATGCTACACCTAATACTGTAAGAGCCTTTGAGGAAGGAATACTCTTTCTTGCAACACATATAATGAATAATCCTATAGACATTGCAAAGAAAGGTACACTCATATCTATTCCTATTTTTGCACCTGCTAACATCATAAGCATTGTAATCGGAAATATATTAGTCATAAATAAACCAATAAAAAATAAAATTCTTATAAGTACCTCTCGTACAATATTTCCTCTTACAATCTTTTCTTTCATTAGTACTTTAGCAAACTCATAAACAACATAAATTAAGACAACAAGTATATTAAGTAAAATCCACCCTAAACTTATATAATTTCCTAGCATTGTTGTCATCAGAAGAGGTAACTTATCACTTACCATTAAAAATAATACAAAACCTATAATAGATACTATTTCAAAAATGTATATTTTCTTACCATTTTCCCATTCATTCTTAATCTGTTCAAACATATCTTCTCTCCTTCTATCAAACATAGTCTACTACTATCTTAACATAGGAAAGTTACTCTCGCCACTCTTGTCCTATCCTAAAACTTAGTATTATAAAAGGTT
This sequence comes from uncultured Eubacteriales bacterium, assembly GCA_900551325.1. GTDB lineage: Bacteria > Bacillota > Clostridia > Lachnospirales > Cellulosilyticaceae > Holtiella. Next base: position 10,018 of record URVM01000014.1, read on the forward strand.
TACTTAGTCTTCTTCCATATATAAAAGGAACACCCCAAACTAACTTTAAAAGTTAATTTAAGGTGTTCCTTTTATAATTCTAATTTTAAATCTCCAAATTTAATCCATTCTTTTTTTCTCATTCCTTCAGCTATAATCAAACTTATAATGGCTGGAAGGATAAATTGAACAATCATAATTGAAAAAATAACTTGTAAAGGTGAATGATTTTGTATCATTGTTTGCCAAGTAAAGATAGGACCTACAAGTCCTGATGTTCCCATACCCGCTCCTGCTGCTACATTTTCCATTTTGAAAACCATAGTAGCAAGAGGACCTGTAATAGCACTTGCTATAGTTGGTGGGAGCCAGATCCTTGGATTACGGACAATATTAGGCACTTGTAGCATAGAAGTTCCAAGTCCTTGAGCTAAAAGTCCACCTACTTTATTTTCTCTATAACTAATAATTGCAAATCCTATCATCTGTGCTGTACACCCTGCAGTAGCCGCTCCTGCCGCTAAGCCCGAAAGTCCTAGCATCATAGAAATGGCTGCTGAACTAATAGGAAGGGTTAAGAACATTCCCATTAATACAGAAATTACTATTCCCATAAGAAATGGTTGTAATTCTGTAGCATAGCCTATTACACTTCCTAAGCCTGTCATAAAACCTGAAATAGGAGGCCCTAATATAAGAGCAGTAACACTTCCTGTAATGATTGTAACTGCTGGAGTAATAAGTATGTCTAATTTTGTCTTTCCTGCCACTAGTTTACCTATTTCAAGTCCAATAACTGTAGCTAGAAATGCACCTACTGGATCACCAGGCCCAGCCAATATAACCTGACCTTCTTTAATAAGTGTACCTCCTAAAAAACCTGTAGCATAAGCACCTATTAATCCATTAATAGCACTTGAGTAAAGTACAAGTTTAGAAGCCTCTAACTGATGTGCTGTTCCTATACCAATTCCCACCCCTGTAAGAACTGTAGCTAAACTTGCTATACCTAACAAAGTATTGCCTACTACTGTATCTGGCAAAAGTAAACCTATTTGTTTAATGATTAGTCCTATAATAAGGGTGCAGAATAAACCTGAGGCCATTCCACCTAAGCCTTTAATTAAGTATCTGTCTATAAACTTATGCATATGATTCCCCCGTTATTTCTATATTGTGGTTATCATATCATGTGTAAAGACAGTTGTCAATTTCTATGCTAAATATCCTTTTTCTTTTAGTTCTTCTTCTATAATATCAAGTTCTTCCTCAGTAGTTGCTTCTATTGTGTGCATATGGATACCAGCTGTTAAAATAGATAGTAAAGCAGCTTCATTATTTTGTACCTTCTCTACGAAATTCTTTACATCTCTTCTTGTTTTAAGCATCAAATCACCTGTCAAGTCACCATATACACTATGGCTTACTATAACATTTCTTACTCTACCACCATTATCAACAACAGTATTTAATTCATCTTCTATTTGCTCAGCTGTATGCTTTACAAGAACAACACGGCTTACCATACGACCTGCATCTTGGTTTAAAATATAGCCTCTAGCTGTTGCTAAAAGGTCATAACCTTCTGCTCTAAGTAAAGCTACATCTTGAACTACTACTTGTCTGCTTATTCCAAAAGTATTAGCTAGTGCTGTCCCACTTAAAGGCTTTGTGGCCAGCTCTAGCATACGTATCATTTCTCTTCTTCTAGTTTGTCCATCCACTCTTTTCACCTACTTTATTTTTTCTTCAGTATACCAAATATTTATATTAAACGATACTCTCCCCATTGGGTCTATATAGAAAACGAGGCCGTTTATATAATAGTGTTTACCCTATCATACTTAAACGCCTCGTTTATTTTTATGGTTATATAATTATTTAGCCATTAATTCTTTTAACTAATACTTCTCTTAACTCTTCAAAACCTTTTTTGCCAAGTAAAGCAAACATATTTTTCTTGTATTCTTCTACACCTGGTTGATCAAATGGATTAACTCCTAATAAATATCCACTTATACCACATGCTTTTTCAAAGAAGTAAATAAGTTTACCAAATGTAAATGCATCTAACTCTGGTATATTAACGATTAAGTTAGGTACTCCACCATCTACGTGTGCAAGAAGTGTTCCTTCGAAAGCTTTTTTATTTACAAAGTCCATTGTTTGTCCTGCTAAATAGTTAAGTCCATCTAAATCAACAGGCTCTTCTTCTAAAGTTACATCTAATCTAGGACTTTCTACATTCAGTACTGTCTCAAATAAAAATCTTTGTCCATCTTGTACGTATTGCCCTAATGAGTGAAGATCAGTAGAGAAGTTTAATGAAGATGGGAAGATACCTTTTTGGTCTTTTCCTTCACTTTCAGCATAAAGTTGCTTCCACCATTCACCAAAGTATTGAAGACATGGTTCATAGTTTACAAGAATTTCTACATTCTTTCCTTTTCTTAAAAGTGCATTTCTTACTGCCGCATATTGATAACATGGGTTTTCATAAATATTTTCATTTGCATATTCACTTCTACCTTCTGCAGCACCTGCCATTAATGCTTCAACATCAATACCTGCTACAGCAATTGGTAAAAGTCCTACTGCTGTAAGAACTGAGAATCTACCACCTACATCATCTGGAATAACAAATGTTTCATAGCCTTCTTCTTTTGCTAATGTAAGAAGGGCACCTTTTGCACTATCTGTTGTTGCATAAATACGTTTTTTAGCTTCTTCTTTTCCGTATTTTTCTTCCATATACTTTTTAAATACTCTAAAAGCTATAGCTGGTTCAGTTGTAGTTCCTGATTTAGAAATAACATTTACACTTACTTCTTTACCTTCACAAACATCTAATAAGTTTTTAAGGTATGTACCGGAGATATTGTTTCCTACATAGTAAACCTCTGGTGTTTTTCTTTGTTCTTTTGATAAGCTGTTATAGAATGTGTGTGATAAAGCTTCAATACATGCTCTTGCACCTAAATATGAACCACCAATACCAATTACAATAAGTACATCTGAATTACTTTGGATTTTTTTAGCTGCTTCTTGAATTCTTTCAAATTCTGCTTTGTCATAGTTAACAGGAAGGTCTATCCATCCTAAAAAGTCATTACCTGCACCAGTTTTATTGTGTAACATCTCATGTGCAACTTTTAATTGTGCACTGAAAAAATCTAATTCATGTTGATTAACGCCTGTTTTTGAATAGTCTAAAGTGATTTTACTCATATTTATCCTCCTTATTATGGGCATATATTATTCAAACATTTTTAGTTTGTCTTTTTACCAATCTTATTATACTCTATAAATGGCAGGATTCCAATAAATGTAATCAGTTTTTCAAAAAAAGAGACTATTAAACTATTTTATAAAAATAAACACGTGACTAATAGTCTCTTTCTATTTTTCTATAATAAAGGATGTTCTGCTCTAGCTTTAATACGTTCCCATCTTCTATCTACTTCTTCTTGCGTTGCTTCTAGTATCTGAGCATATTCTGGATTTGTAGCAATATGCTTTGTTCTAGCCATCAACTTGTAGAATTCACTAATTGGCACCTTCTTATTAGTTTTTTCTGGATTATAGGTAATGGTTGTTATACCTTGCTCTATTTCATAAAGTGGATGATAACAGCTGTTGACTGCTGCTTCCATAATTTTAAGTGCCATGCTTGGTTGATGTCCCCAGTTAAGTGGGCATACAGAAACTGCTTTGATGAAAGCCATACCATAATGATCTGCATAGTACTGTGCTTTGGCTGCTTTTTTCATAAAATCTGTTGGATTAGTTTCTGACACAGTTCCAATGTAGGGAATATTAGTTGCTGCAAAAATTTGTGGTGTATCCTTTGTAAAGGTTTCTTTACCTTTTTGAGAAGGTCCCACATGAGAGGTAGATGATTTTGCCCCTTTTGGTGTTTGATAAGATAACTGATAGCCTGTATTCATATAGCCTGCATTGTCATATTCAAATAGAATCATACGATGATTACGAAGAGCTGTACCAATGGCTGGTCCCATACCAATATCTAGACCACCATCTCCTGTTACCATGATAAATGTAATCTTTTCATCTTCTGGAATTTCTCCACGCCTTTGCTTCTCATGATATATTTCTACAATACCAGATAAAGTAGGTGCACCGTTTTGGAATAAGTTGTGTACATAAGTAGTTCTAAATGCAGTCTTAGGGTAACAAGTACTCGTTACCATACCACATCCTGTTTGGAATAAAAGAACTACATGTCCTTCAATTCCTTTAAGTAGTATATTTAAGTTAGTAAAAATACCACACCCAGGACATGCTCCATGACCACCTACAATACGTTTTGGCATCTTAGTAGACTGTATTGGAATACCTCCTTTTACTGTTACTTTTCCTGTTTCATTATTTTCTACTACTTGTGTAATGCCAGGTGTTTGTTCTTCTTTTGTAAGTGGTGCAAAATAAGGCTTAGGATTATAATCTGACTTACCTGGGTATTGTCCAAAGTAATCAAATTTGATCACTTCTTTATGCTCTACCATTTTAAGCGCTTCTTCTAATAATTCTATAGCATCTTTTACATAGAAATCTTTACCTGATAGACCATAAACTCTACTTGCTGTATCTATTTGAAGTTTATAATCTTGTAAAGTAGCCTTAACTTCAAGTGACATATTCCCCCCACCTGCACCATAGCTATCTTGTCTGTCAGCTATCATTAAGGCTTTCAAATCCTTAACTACTGGATAAATTTCTTTTGCAGGCCATGGACGAATCACATTAAGTGTAAATACACCTACCTTCTTACCCTGTTCTCTTAAATGATCTACAGCTACTTTAGCTGTTCCAAAAGATGAACCTAATATAAAAAGTGCAGCTTCTGCATCTTCCATTTTATAAGCTTCAACACCTGTATAATATCTACCTGTTAAATCTCCAAACTCCTTAAATATCTCTGTAATAATTTCTCTTGCATCTTCCATCGCTAAGTGCAACTGGTACTTATTGTTGATTAAATCTGGTTCATTCATATAAGAACCAAAAGTTGCTGGATGATCTACATCTAATGCACTATAAGGTGGCTTATATTCTCCTACAAAATTTTTCACATCTTTATCATGAGTCATCACATAAGTACGTCTTTTTTGATGACTTGTAAAGAATCCATCAAAACCAATAATAATAGGTAACATTGCTCGTTCTGCAATTTTAAGCCCCATAATATTCATATCATATACAGCTTGAGGTGTTTGAGCATAGATGGTAATCCAACCTGTATTTAATGTGTACATAATATCACTATGATCACCTTTTATAGAAAGTGGACCTGATACTGTACGACAAGCTAAATTCAGTACCATAGGTAAACGTGTACCAGATTGCACTGGAAATTGTTCTAGAGCATAGAGTAAACCATTGGCTGAAGTTGCATTAAATACACGACCACCACCTACTGTACCCCCATAGCAAATCCCTGCCGCTCCATGTTCTCCATCTCCAGCTATAAGCTTTACATCATGTAATCCTTCTGCTTTTAATAAATCTAGATGTTCTGCAATTTGAGTAGATGGAGTAATTGGAAAATATCCCATCATATGATAATTTATTTGTTTTGCCGCATAAGCTGCAAGCTCATTACCACTATCGTATACTACACTTTGTTCTACCATACTATTCTTCACCTTCTATCGTTATCGTATCATTTGTCACACCAGACTCTGCATCTACTACGGAGTTAGAACCCATATCTTCAAATTCTACATGATGTTGAATGAAATCTTTATATGGCACATGTACAGCCCATACATCTACTTCTCTTTCATTAGCCTCTGTTAAGGCATCTGTTGGACAAATTTCAACACAACGCAAGCAACCTTTACAATAATGATAGTTTACACCTTCATTTACCATTTGTTGTTTACCTTTATATTCTCCTTCACCAAACACAAGAGCCATCTCTGGGCAAGTAATATCACAAAGACCACAGTTGATACATTTTTCTACGTGGAAAACAGGTACTTTGCCTTCACGACTAGCTGTCATATCATTATTTGCCATACTAGCAAATAGTGGATTTACACCTCCTAATGGTGCATTTTCAAAGCCCCACTCATATTCCACATCTTTATAAGGGATATAAGGATATGCTTCGCTACGTTTAAAATGCTTTTCTACTATTTCTTCATAGCCTCTTTCTATCCCCTTTAAATTTCCTTCAAGAGCAGAAGGATATTTTCTCCCTATAGTATCCCTTACTACTTGTTTTGTAGCTTCTAAAGGTATGAAGCCTGATGCCTTTGCTATAGTGCCTAATATAACCATATTTATACGTGTTTTTTCTTCCATAGCTATTTTTAGTGCATCTACACAATAGATAGTCCCTCCACAAAGCTTTAATAAATCTCGTACCTCATCAGGACTTTTATCTGTATTTACAATGACTACTGTATCTTCATCTACACCTGCAGTAACGGCTACCTTACCCGCTAAAGCTTCATGAAAAATGGCTAAAATGTGTGGCTTTTCAACAGGTGTGATAACACCTATAGTTTGATCAGCTTCACACCATCTTATAAAGGACTTAATAGGTGTTCCTTTCTTTTCTGAACCATAACTTGCAAAGCTTGAGCTATTTAATCCAAGAGCTAGTGCCCCTATTTCTCCTAGAATTTTTCCACTTAAATTTGCACCTAATCCCCCAATGCTTTCTAATCTCATTTCATAAAATCCGTATTCATTGGTCTTAGGTAAATCTCTTTTATATTTCACCATTCATTTACCTCCTTTTTACATTCTCCTTGTTTAATTCTTGCTTATTTTATGGAGATAATGATTTTTCATGCAAAAAGCACTCTCCTAATTGGAGAGTGCTTTTAAAGGTCTATTTTACTAAGTAATATTTTAATATCTTCTTCTTTTATCTGAGCTTCTTGCTGTATATCTTTATTATCTATTTGATATTCTTCTAGTTCCGCTTCTAAAGCTTCTATTCTAGATAGTAAGGCTTTAACGTCCTTTTGCTTATCCTTCCACTTCATCTCGGTTGGATAAGTATTAACAATAAAATCTTGAATCTTAATAAAGAGCTGTTCTCTTTGCTCTACAATATTTCTAAAAATACTCATTAAGGCAATCATTATACACAAAATGGTACTTGATATAATAAGTATAAAGTTACTGATAGATCTACCTGGTGTATTACTTAGAATTTCCATGCAAATTTGTGTAAAGAAGATTCCCCACATAATGAACTTACATTTCAGTGCTATATTTTGAATAGTTGTATAAGAAAACTTACCTATTCGTAATTTATAAAATGCACTTTGTATCATAGTCTCTACTTCTATATGTCCATTCTCTCCCGCTTCATAAGCATGCTTATACTTTTCAATAAGATCTCGGATAAAAGCTATCTCACTTTCCGGCTTGTAGGCTTTAGGATTAAGATAGATATCTACACTTTTACCAATCTTACTGAAATGATTTTGAAGCATATGTGTCGTAAATGCAACTACTAAAGCTAATATCGTATTTATTCCAAATAATACCCCTATCATATATACCCCCCAACCTCTTGTCCTTACTTATACTATACCATTTTTTTACAAGAGCAACAAGCTTTAATTGTATATACTATTCTATTTAATATGAGCAATAATACTTTCAATCACCTTACTCGCATTGCGTGCAGCTAACTCTACAAATTCCTCAAAGTTCATTTCTGTCCTACTATCTGCTTTATCTGAAATGGTGCGAATGATTACAAAAGGTACTTTGTTTAAATAACAAGTATGTGCAATAGCAGCACCTTCCATCTCTGTACAATAAGCTGTGAAAGTAGTATAAATATCTTGTTTTACTTTAATACTTGCAACAAATTGATCTCCACTTACAATACGACCAATCCATATTTTATGTTCCTTAATCACTTCATTTGCTGCATTTTTTGCATGTTCTACTAATAGATTGTCTGCTTTAATGAAAGAATCTTCCGTATCCCCCTCTACAGTATCGCTTGATATAACTAAATCTCCAATATTAACATCTGGATGAAGCCCCCCTGCTACTCCTGTATTAATAATATATTCTGTATTAAATCTATCAATTAAAATTTGAGTACATACTGCAGCATTTACTTGCCCATTACCACCTTTTACAACAACAACTTGGGCTTCTTTCATGGTACCTTCATAAAAATCCATTCCTGCAATTTGATGAATTTCTTTAAGTTCCATTTTTCTACGGAGTGAAATAACTTCTTCTTCCATTGCTCCAATAATACCGATTGTTTTCATTAGTTTTCTCCTTTAAAATATGCTAATACTATTATACTATAAAACAACTTTCACCTTAAAGCCCTTATTTCAAACTTTGCCTAATAAAAAATAGGCTAAACAGTTTTAAATCTCTGTTATAACCTATTTTGAGTTTCATTTTTAGCTTCTAAAACATCTTTCCTATTAAAATACGCTTTAAAGTATTAATAACTTCTTCCTTATTAGCATCCCATTTATCAGCTATCATATCCATTTGCTCAATAGCTACGTCCATAATAGTATTAATCCACATAATTATTTCTTGCGGTTGCATAGTACTATTATAGTAAATAGTTACCTCTCCTGTTGCAAAATTGGCCTTTACATCTTTAATACCGTCTTTTAGTTTAATAAATTCATAAACATAGGGTGCAAACTCTAAATACTCTTGGCTTAATTTAGGTAAGTTGGTTACCTTAATCCTAAGCTCACCAGGCATACTGCTAATAAGTTGCATCTTAAGATAATTTTTTATGAGTTGCTTTTTTAAACTCATTTCAACTCCCCCTCCAATGACTTCTAAACATAATCCATCATTTATTCATATGCACCTTAACCCCTATTTTATGATTCATATCTTCTACTTCTCCTACTCTTTCAAAAGCTACTTGTGTTCCTTTTATATCTACCTTAAGTTGATCTTTATAATACATTTGTAAATTCATTTCCCCATCTAATTCTTCATATACAGTACATTTCATAGCACCCTTATTAGGTGCCTTTAACATATTCCCTTTTTGATGATAAGTAGTTAGTTTTATAACTTCTTTCCCTTGTCTTATTTGAACACTTATATATTCTTTCCCTGTTTCAATCATTTCTAGCTTTGCCCCTGTATAGGTGGTAAAAATCCTCACTTCCCCCTTTATACTAATCACACATAAAAACCCTGTAAAATCAAATCCTATAAATGGAATATCTGCTACTGCTAACATGACAGATAAAGATGGCTCTCTAAAGTGATTACACTGCATCCACACATAACTCCTAGGAAAACTATTACCAAAATCTTTTTCTATATAACCTTTTCCACCTTTAAAGTTTATAATTCTATCGTTAACCAATAGATTTCCCCATAGACTATGTCCCATAGACAATACATCATGATAACATTCCATAAAGGGTAAGTAACCAAATGGTCCCATAAGTCCCTTCCATAAAAGGTGTTGTGGTAAGGTAGTAAACTTATCAAAATAAATACATCCTATTAGTGTTATAGATGAGTTTATAATGCTTAAATACATATAATCTTTTGTAAAAATATTATCTCCTACTTGAATTTTAAAAGGCTCTGCCTCATAACTAAACTCTTGTAACTTATAGGGGATATAGTAACTCTTTTTCTCCTTAGATAAGATTATCTGTATAAAGGCTTCTTCCATCTTTTCTTTTGCACTACCTACAATAACAGCAATGGTTTCATCTTGTGCACTACACTTAAAATACCAGCCTTGAAAATAATATTCCTTATTCACGTCTAAGACTCCATTCTATTTTTAATTAAAGTCTTGTCCTTTAAGGAAATTATTATGCTTTAACCTAATAAAAATAGGAGCTGTCGTGAAATAACTTTTTAATATAAGACATGATTTAGTGCATAATGGACTAAACACTTTATCTTATACTTTAGTTAAGTTCACCACAACTCCTATTGAATCTTTACTCAAAAAAACTTCCATAATTCCTAAAACGTTCATAACGTTTATCAACTAATTCCTCTTGGCTTAATTTAGTTAACTCATTCAAACTATTAACTAAATATGTTTCTAACATTTTCGCTGCTTCATTAGGGTCTTTATGTGCTCCACCTAATGGTTCTTTAACAATATCATCTATAATGTTATTTTCAAGAAGGTCTGTAGCTGTAATCTTCATTATTTCTGCTGCTTCTTGGGCTTTTGTACTATCTTTCCATAAGATACTTGCAAAGCCTTCAGGAGATAAAATGGAATAGGTTGTATTCTCCTGCATAAAAATCTTATCTGCTACACCTAGTGCTAAGGCACCACCACTACCGCCTTCTCCTATAACACCTGCAATAATAGGTGTTTTAAGTCTAGCCATTTCCATTAGATTACGTGCTATAGCTTCTCCTTGCCCTCGCTCTTCAGCACCTAATCCACAATAAGCCCCTGGCGTATCGATTAGGCATATTACAGGTCTTTTAAACTTCTCAGCTTGCTTCATAAGTCTAAGTGCCTTACGGTATCCCTCTGGATGTGGCATACCAAAGTTACGCTCAACATTTTCTTTAGCTGTCTTTCCTTTGTTTTGCGCAATGATTGTAACAACATGGCCACCAATGGTGCCAATACCTCCAATAATAGCTTTGTCATCTCTAAAACTACGATCACCGTGAAGCTCTACAAAGTCTTTTACTATGTTCTCAATATAAAAGCAGCTTCTTGGTCTATCTATCATTCTAGCAATTTGTACTTTGTCCCATGCATTATAGTTGCTCGTAATATCTTGCTCTAACTTTATAGCTAATGCTTCAAGACGATTAATTTCTTCTTTAACATCTTGATTTTCTCCAACTATTTTTAAATCATCTATCATTTTTTTAAGGTATTCAAGTCTTTTAATATTCTCCATTAGAGCCCTCCTTTACATGTAATTTAAGAAGGGTATAAAGTTCTTCTCTCATATTTTTTCTTTCTACAATACAGTCAATCATACCATGTTCAAGAAGAAATTCTGATCGTTGAAACCCCTGTGGTAACTTTTGCTTAATCGTTTGTTCTATAACCCTTGGTCCTGCAAAGCCAATAAGTGCATTAGGTTCTGCTATAATAATATCTCCTAACATTGCAAAGCTAGCTGTTACACCACCTGTAGTAGGATTAGTAATCACACTAATGTAGAGTAGCCCCTTTTCATCATGTCTTGCTAAAGCTGCACTTGTCTTAGCCATTTGCATAAGTGAAAATATACCCTCTTGCATTCTAGCGCCACCTGAAGCAGAGAAAATAATAATAGGTAAGCTATGCTCGGTTGCATATTCGATAGCTCGAGTAATTTTTTCTCCTACCACTGATCCCATGCTTCCCATAATAAATCTAGAATCCATGACAGCAATGACTGTTTCTATTCCTTTGATCTTACCTTTACCTGTTACTACTGCTTCATTTTGCTCTACTCTTTTTACAGTAGAAGCTATCTTTTCCTCATAGCCCTGAAAGGCTAAGGGATTAGCACTTTTCATATCTTTATCAAACTCTTCAAAGCTTTCTAAGTCCACTAATTTACTAATTCTTCCACTAGGTGAAACAGGTAAGTGTCCCTTACAACTTGGACATACTCCAATGTTTGCTATAAGGTCGATGACATAAATATTCTTTTTACATTGAGGACACTTTGTATACATTCCTTGTGGAATTTCAGCTTTTCCTTGAGTAGCCTTACTTCTGGCATACTTTTTTTGTCTGCCAATGAGTGCACTTAACATATAACTACTCCTTTCCTAAAATAGCATCTAAATTCTTCTCAATAAATGATGTATCAAAGTGACCTTCATCAAAGGCTTCAGTGTGAATAAGGTCATACTGAAAATCAATATTTGTATCTATACCTTCTACAACTATTTCAGCAAGTGCTCTTCTCATAATACTTAGAGCTTCTTCTCTATCATCTCCATAGGCAATAACCTTAGCAAGCATGGAGTCATAAGTAGGTGGTACTTTATATCCTGGATAAATAGCTGTATCTACACGTACTCCCCTTCCACCTGGAAGATGAAGTTCAGTGATTTTACCTGCACAAGGTCTAAAGTTTAATTCTGGGTTTTCTGCATTAATTCTGCACTCAATAGCATGCCCTTTAATCTTTATATCTTCATTAGTAAAAGATAAGGCTTTCCCAGATGCAATATTGATTTGCTCTTTAATAAGGTCAATACCTGTAATCATTTCAGTTACTGGATGCTCCACTTGTATTCTTGTGTTCATCTCAATAAAGTAAAAGTTTTTATTCTTATCTAATATAAACTCTATTGTTCCCGCATTTTCATACTCTGCTGCTCTTGCAGCACGAATCGCTGCTCTTCCCATTCGTTCTCTAAGATCTTGTGAAATACATGGAGAAGGTGCTTCTTCAATAACTTTTTGATGACGTCTTTGCATAGAGCAATCTCTTTCACCTAGGTGTACCACATTTCCATAAGCATCACCTAGTATTTGAAACTCAATATGTCTTGGTTCTACAATATACTTTTCTAAGTACATGCTTCCATCACCAAAGGCTATAAGTGCTTCATTACTTGCTGTATTAAAGGCTTTTTCCAAGTCTTTTTCATGCCATACAATACGCATTCCACGACCTCCGCCTCCTGCTACAGCTTTTAAAATAACAGGATAACCTATATCACTTGCTAGCTCTTTTGCTAGATTAACATTTTCTATAATACCATCAGATCCTGGCACTACAGGAACACCTGCTTCTATCATCATTTGTCTTGCCCTAGCTTTATCACCCATAGCTTCAATCATATGAGCTGAAGGCCCTATAAACTTAATATTACACTCACCACATATACGTGCAAATTTAGCATTTTCTGATAAAAACCCAAATCCAGGATGAATTGCATCTGATTCAGTTAAGACTGCTGCTGTAATAATACTTTCTATGTTAAGATAACTCTCCTTTGGTTGTGCTTTCCCAATACATACTGCTTCATCTGCCAATTTAACATGTAGTGCATCCTTATCCGCTACAGAATAAACTGCTACTGTTTCGATACCCATTTCACGACAAGCACGTATAATACGTACAGCAATCTCTCCTCTGTTAGCAACTAATACTTTGCTAATCATGCTTTCACCTCCTTAGCCAATAGCAAATGTAAGTTCAGCTTTTGCTACAACCTTACCTTCTACTGTAGCTACAGCCTCCCCTATTCCAATAGGTCCTCTTTGTTTTACTAATCTACATTCTAACTTTAATGTATCTCCTGGAACTACTTTCTCTTTAAATCTAGCTTCTTTAATTCCACCAAAGAAAGCTACCTTGCCTTTAAATTCTTCTTGAGAAAGAATAGCAATAGCTCCTACTTGTGCCAGTGCTTCTATAATTAAAACACCTGGCATTACAGGTAAACCTGGAAAGTGTCCTTGAAAATAAGGCTCGTTCATAGTCACATTCTTATAACCAACAGCCCCTTTTCCATCTTCATCAATCTCAGCTTTATCAACTAATAAGAAAGGATAACGATGAGGAATAATCTCCATAATTTCTGTTGTTGTTAACATGCTATCCCTCCTTATTTTATACGGAAGATAGGTTGGTCAAATTCAACCATTTCTTCATTTTCTACTAATATTTCTATAATTTCACCATCTTGTTCTGCTTCTACTTCATTCATAAGTTTCATAGCTTCTATAATACATATGGTATCGCCCTTTTTCACCTTAGAGCCCACTTGTACAAAAGGTGGCTGATCTGGTGAACTAGCTCTATAAAAAGTTCCTACCATTGGAGATTTAATAATAATGCCCTCTACTTTTTCTTCTACTGGCTTCTGCTCATTAATATTAATTTGTGCTGTTGCTACTTGTGGTGTCATCATAGATGTCGGAGCTACTTGTATAGATGTAGAACGCTCAAGTTCAAGCTCAAACTCATTATTTTTAAGCTTTATACGGGTTAAATCACATTCTTTAAACTCATTTATAAGCTCTTTTACAAGTTTAATATCCATTTATACTTCTCCCTTCCACTTTTTAAATAAAATAGTTCCATTGTGTCCACCAAAACCTAATGAGTTACTTAGGGCATATTCTATTTCAGCCTTTCTTCCTACATTAGGTACATAATCAAGATTACACTCTTCATCAGGCACTGTATAACCTATTGTTGGTGGTATAAATCCTTCTTCTAAAGCTTTAGCTATTGCAATAGCTTCAATAGCTCCAGCTGCTCCTAAAAGGTGTCCTGTCATAGATTTAGTAGAACTTACAGGTACTTTTGTATCTTTACCAAACACTTTCTTAATGGCAAGTGTTTCAAACTTATCATTATACTCAGTACTTGTTCCATGAGCATTAATATAACCTACCTGACTTGGAGTAATGCCCGCTTCTTTAATGGCTTCTTCCATTGCACGTGCTGCTCCTTCTCCTTCTGGATCTGGAGAAGTAATATGATAAGCATCACCTGTTGCACCATATCCAACTACTTCTGCTAAAATTCTAGCTCCTCTTTTTATAGCATGTTCTAATGTCTCCATAACTACTATCCCTGCACCTTCACCCATGACAAAGCCACTTCTTTCCTTATCAAAAGGAATAGATGCTCGTTTTGGATCTTTAGATGTAGATAATGCAGTAAGAGATTGGAATGAAGCAATTCCCATAGGTGTAATTGTTGCTTCAGAACCACCTGCTAAAATAACTTGGTTATCTCCTCTTTGCAATGCTCTAAAAGCTTCTCCTATACAATGTGTGCCAGATGCACATGCTGTTACCATACTTGTACAAATACCTTTTGCACCTGTGTGTATAGCTACATTTCCAGCTCCCATATTGGATATAACCATAGGAATAAATAAAGGTGAAACACGTTTAGGGCCTCTATCAAATAATTTCTTCATTTCTGTTTCAATAGTTCCTAGTCCACCAATTCCTGAACCTAAAATAACACCTACTTTTGTTGCGTCTTCTTCTTCCATATTAATGTTTGCATTAACTAAAGCTTCTTTAGCTGCATAAACAGCATATTGAGAAAAAAGATCTAGTCTTCTTGCTTCTTTCCTATCTATATGCTTATTAATATCAAACTCTTTTACTTCTGCCGCTAATGTTACATCATATCCTTCAATTAACTCAAACTTAGTAATTGGTCCAATACCACATACACCTTCTTTAAGGTTATTCCAAAAGGTCTCTTCTGTATTTCCAAGTGGTGACACAACTCCAACGCCTGTAATAACTACTCTGTTTTGCATGGTATTCCTCCTTATTAAAATTACATAGCCATGCCGCCATCAACTTTGATGACTTCACCTGTTACATAACTTGATAAATCACTTGCTAAAAATAGTGCTACATTAGCAACTTCTTCTACATTTCCAAAACGTCCAAGTGGGATACCTCTAAGGGTATTTTCTTTAATCCCATCTGAAAGTTTATCTGTCATATTAGAAACTATAAATCCTGGTGCAATTGCATTAATTCTTAAGTTTTTAGAAGCAAATTCACGAGCTGCTGATTTGGTCATTCCAATAACACCAGCTTTTGATGCTGAGTAGTTACATTGTCCAATATTACCATGTAGACCTACTACTGATGACATGTTAATAATGCTGCCACCCTTTTTCATCATAATGCGTGAGCCATGCTTCATACAGTTAAATACACCTTTTAAATTAATATCAATAACACTATCAAATTCTTCTTCTGTCATTCTAAGTAGTAGCATGTCTCTTGTAATACCTGCATTGTTAACAAGAATATCTAAAGTGCCAAAAGTATCTACTGTAGTTTTCATAAGAGCTTGGGCTTCATCAAATCTAGATACATCTGCTCTTACTGCTATGGCTT
Organism: uncultured Eubacteriales bacterium; assembly: GCA_900551325.1. Classification (GTDB taxonomy): domain Bacteria; phylum Bacillota; class Clostridia; order Lachnospirales; family Cellulosilyticaceae; genus Holtiella. Next base: position 25,832 of record URVM01000014.1, read on the forward strand.
CTCCACCTGCTTCTTCAATCTCTTTAACAATTTTATTTGCTTCTTCTTGTGATCTTTCAAATGGATAGTTAATAACTACTTTAGCACCATTTTTAGAAAAGATACGTGCGATCTCTCTACCAATTCCATTACTACTTCCTGTAATAATTGCTACTTTACCCTTTAACATTATTGTTCTCCTTCTAAAAGACTCTTTACATTGCTTAGTGATGCTACATCTTCTATATTTAACACTTTGACATTTGGAGATATTTTAGCTACAAAGTTACAAAGTGTTTGTTTAACTCCAACTTCAATAAAAGTATCAAATCCATCAGCAATAAGCTTCTCTATACTTTCTCTAAAGCGTACACCTCTTACAATTTGAAGAGGAATATTAGCTTTAGCTTCTTCTTTATTCATATAATCTGCGGTTACATTACTTACAATAGGTGTAGTAACCTCCTTGAAATTAAAATACTGAAGCTCTTCTTTTAAACAATTTGCAGCTTCTTTCATAAGAGGACTATGGAAAGCTCCACTTACTTTTAGAGGCATAACGCGTCTAGCACCTCTTTCTTTTAAAAGTGGTGTAGCTTTTTCAATTGCCGTCTTCTCGCCCGATATAACAACTTGCCCTGGGCAATTGTCATTTGCGACTACCAGTTCCAATCCTTCAGCTCTTACTAATCTACATACTTCTTCGATTAATTCAACCTGAAGTCCAATAACAGCTGCCATGCCTCCATCTTTTTCTTTACTGCATTCATCCATATAATGAGCTCTTTTATCTACAAGCTTTAGTGCCTCTTCAAAAGATAAAATACCACTTGCTACAAGGGCACTATATTCACCCAAACTAAATCCAACCACTGCTTCTGGTACAATTCCTTGTTCAAGTGCAGCATTAAAGGCAGCAATATTTGCGGTAAAAAGTGCTACTTGTGTATAACGTGTTTGATTAATAAGTCCGTTTTTATCTTCAAAACATACTTCTTTAACATCCCAATCTAGTATATTTGAAGCTTCATCGAAAGCCTTCTTGCTTTCAGTATAATTATCATATAAGTTCTTGCCCATTCCTACGTATTGAGCGCCTTGCCCTGAGAATAAAAATGCGATTTTCACTTTTACCACCCCGCCTATAATTTGATTTTCAAAGTTTGAATTACAAAGTATATAGTTAAATTTATCACTATGAAATACTAGCTAATCTTCTATTTGCTTCTGTCATAATCTCTTCTATTATTTCTTTTGCAGTTTGTTCTTGTTTTACCATCCCTGCAATTTGTCCTGCCATTACAGTTCCATTTACTACATCACCATCAACTACAGCATTTCTTAATCCACCTGCACCTAATGCTTCTAATTCTTGTATACTAGCACCTTCTTTTTCAAGTTTTACAAACTCTCTTGAAAGTTTATTTCTAAGTGCACGTACTGGATGACCTGTACTTCTTCCTGTAACAACTGTATCAATATCACTTGCTTTAAGAACACGTTGTTTGTAATTTTCATGAACTGTACATTCTTTTGCAACTAAAAATCTAGTCCCTATTTGTACTGCCTGAGCACCTAGCATCATAGCCGCTGCAAATCCTCTATGATCTGCTATTCCTCCTGCTGCAATAACAGGAATATTTACTGCATCTACAATTTGTGGAATAAGTACCATTGTAGTAAGCTCGCCAATATGGCCACCTGATTCACATCCTTCAGCTATAACCGCATCAGCACCTTGCTTTTCCATTCTTCTAGCTAATGCTACTGATGGTACAACTGGAATAACTTTCACACCTGCTTCTTTCCACATACTCATATATTTACCTGGATCACCTGCACCTGTAGTTACAATACTTGCACCTTCTTCTACAGCAATCTTTGCTACTTCTTCTGCATAAGGACTAAGTAACATAATGTTGACTCCAAAGGGCTTATCTGTAATTTGTTTTAGGGCTCTAATTTCTTTTCTAAGCCATTCACCTGGTGCATTACCGGCAGCAATAATCCCTAATCCCCCTGCTTCTGATACAGCGGCAGCTATAGCGTGGTCAGCGATCCACGCCATGGCGCCTTGGAAAATAGGATATTGAATTTTTAGCATTTCACATACTTGATTCATGGTTCAATCTCCTTATCTTGCCTAATATAGTGGTAATGTACTAACTTATTGTCTTTCAGAAATATAGTTAACAGCGTCACCAACTGTTTTGATACCTTCAACGTCTTCATTTGAAATAGTTACACCAAACTCATCTTCAAGTGCCATAACAACTTCAAATAAATCTAATGAATCTGCTTCTAAGTCTTCTTTGAAACGTGCTGTTTCAACAACTTCTGATGCATCTACTCCTAATTTGTCTGCTACGATTTCTTTTAATTTTTCTAATATCATTTTAAAATCCTCCTAAATTATAATTGTAATTGATTTATTTATCCTAAAAGGTCATAGACCTATTGGGAACCATCCCATATAAGAAGCATACTACCCCAAGTTACACCACCACCAAAACCGCATAAGATAATAGGATCTCCCGGTTCTAGCTCTTCTTGTAAATCATAAAGAGCCATTGGTATACTTGCTGAGGAAGTATTACCATACTCTTGTAGATTTTTAAAGAACTTCTCTGTTGGCACATCTAACTTCTTAGATACACTATCCATGATTCTTTCATTAGCTTGGTGTAAAATAAAGTATTTAATATCTTCTAAGCTGTACTCGGTGCCTTCTAGTACTCTCTGAATACTCATAGGTACTACCGTAGTTGCAAACTTATAAACTGCTCGTCCGTCCATAAACATATATGGATTTTTTAGTTCATTTTGAACCAAGCAATTTTTAAGTGGAATACTAGGTAGTGTTAGGCACTCACTTAGAGTCCCATTACTTTCAGTATATATGTTAATTATGTTGTTTTTATGATATTTCTGGAAAATAGCCGCACCTGCTCCATCTCCAAAAAGTACACATGTACTTCTATCTTTCCAGTCTACTGTCTTACTTAAAACTTCTGCTCCTATAACTAAAGCATAGTCACAAGAACCCACTTTAATGGCATCTATGGCAACCTTTGATGCATATATAAAACCACTACAGGCTGCTGCAATATCAAAAGCTGTTGCGTGTTCTGCACCAATTGCACTTTGGACTCTACAAGCAGTGCTTGGCATAATATAATCTCCTGATATAGTAGCCACAATAATAAGTCCTATTTGCTTAGGGTCAATATTTCCTCTTTTAATAGCTTCCTTTGCTGCACTAATGGCTAAGTCTGTAGTCGTTTCACCTTGTGAAATACGCCTTTTCCCTATACCTGTCCTTGATTTAATCCATTCATCTGATGTATCTACAAATTGGCATAAGTCATCATTTGCCATACTACACTTTGGTACTGCTTTTCCCATAGACAAAAGTTTTACCCCATACATGTTGTATCACTCCTTTCTATTTTTTTGTAAGGTGATACTTTTCCCTGAAGAAATCACTAAGTCGTGTAAGTGACCTAATAAGAACTTCATTATCTTCATTTGATAGTCCCTCTATCATATTTCTTACCATAAGTTGGTGGAATGCCTCATGTACCCTATGAGCTAACTTTCCTTTATGTGAAAGTTCTATTTCTACATATCTTCTGTCTTCTTCTGAACGTCTTCTTGTAACATACTCTTTTTTCACAAGTCTATTAATAGATGTTGTAAGTGTACCTACTGTAATACCAAGTTGATCTGCAACATCTGTCATGGTTCTTGATCCTAAGCCTATAGCTTCTATAACATGCATTTCAGTAATTGATAAATCTTTAAAGGGCGAATCTTGTAAAGCTGCCTTCTCAATGGTTAAGATTTCATTGAAAAGCTCTACTAATAATTCGTTTACTACCTTTGCAGTGTTTTGCACGCTCTCGCCTCCACTCTTTTATATTATACTTTGTAATTCAAATTATTTTATATTCAAAGTATATGGAATTGCCTTCTAGTTGTCAAGTATTCTTTTTGGTTTAAAACTTCCTTCTATTTGGCAATACTTCCTTTATAGGAGGTATATATATGCCAAAATCACTTACTTATTATTCTTACTTTGACCTTAGAAAGAAACTAACATTGCTCTATGTTCTCAATGCTTCTGATATTGTATTTACTTTTGGTCTGCTAAAAACAGGCATGTTTCAAGAAGTTAATGCTTTAATGATTGGTATAGTTACAAACCCTTGGCTTAGTATAGCTATTAAACTTATTGTCCCTGCCGTTCTTATTATTTATATTCTACTGAAACTAGATGAGCTTCCTCATTCTAATTTAAAGCTTTGTAACTATTTTGTAAATACAGTCTTAATTATTTATATAGTTATTAATATAATGCACCTATGCTATTTAGGTCTCTTTTTATATACGCTCTAACTCCCATTTAATTCATTTTACTTTTTGCGACTTTTTTATTATCATATAAAAGTAAAACAACTAACCAAAGGAGACAATATATGAGCGTTTTAACCGTAAAAAATGTAACCCATGGTTTTGGTTCTCGTAGTATTTTAGAAAATGTATCTTTTAGACTTCTAAAAGGTGAACACGTTGCACTTGTAGGGGCTAACGGAGAAGGTAAATCTACTTTCTTAAATATTATTACGAGTAAACTCATGCCTGATGAAGGAACAGTAGAGTGGTCAAATCGTGTAACAGTTGGTTACTTAGACCAGCATTCTGCTCTTACACCTGGTACAACCATTAGAGATAACTTACGATTAGCTTTTGATAACTTATTTGCTCTTGAACAAGAAATGCTTAGTCACTACGAAAAAATGACAGATTGCTCAGATGAAGAAATGTCTAAGCTTATGGAAGATGCTGCAGAAATTCAAAACATCTTAGACACAAGTGGTTTCTATATTATTGATTCCAAAATAGAAGAGGTTGCAGCAGGTCTTGGTCTTGGAGATATCGGTCTTGATAAAAAAGTAGATGAACTAAGTGGTGGACAACGTACAAAAGTTCTTCTTACTAAGCTTCTTCTTCAAAATCCAACAATTCTTATTCTAGACGAGCCTACTAACTACCTAGACGTAAATCATATTGAATGGCTTAAACGTTATCTTCAAAATTACGACAATGCATTTATTCTTGTATCTCACGATATTCCTTTCCTTAATGATGTATGTAACTTAATCTACCATATTGAAGACTGTGAACTCACACGTTATGTAGGTAACTATGATGAATTCCTTCGTTTATATGAACTTAAAAAACGTCAACAAGAAAAGGCTTATGAACGTCAACAAAAAGAAATCGATAAATTAGAAGACTTTATTGCTCGTAATAAAGCACGTGTTGCTACAACAGGTATGGCTAAAAGCCGTATGAAACAACTTGATAAAATGGAAATTATCGAAAAACCTAAAGAGAAAATTAAGCCAACCTTTAACTTTAAGTTCTCTAAAGCTCCAAGTCGCTTCTTAATTGAAGCTCATGACTTAGTTATCGGCTATGATGAACCTTTAACTCGTCCTCTTAACTTCAGTATTGAAAGAGGTAAGAAGATTGCTATTTGTGGTGTAAACGGTCTTGGTAAATCTACTCTTCTTAAAACTTTATTAGGTATGCTTGAACCGATAGCAGGAAAGATAGAATTCGGCGAAAACGTAGATATTGGTTACTTCGCTCAAGAAGATTCTCGTGACAATAGCAATACTGCCCTTGAAGAGCTTTGGAATGAGTTCCCATCTCTAACTAATCACGAAGCTCGTTCTGAACTTGCTAAATGTGGTCTTACAACAGATCATATTACAAGCCCTATGAAAGTTTTATCTGGTGGTGAAAATGCTAAAGTACGTTTATGTAAGATTTTAATGCGTGAGCTTAATCTTCTTGTTCTAGACGAGCCTACTAACCACTTAGACGTAGATGCTAAAGATGAACTTGAACGTGCTCTTAAAGAATTTAAAGGTACAGTTATTCTTGTATGCCATGAACCTTACTTCTACGAAAGCTTTATTACAGATGTATGGAATGTAGAAGATTGGACTACTAAAATTATTTAATTTTATACATCATAAAGGGAGTATTATACCTTGGTATAATACTCCCTTTATCTTTTATACTGATAAAATCTCATTCTCTTCATTATACATATTATAGTGTTCCATACATTTATAAAATAGCTTTTCCTCTACTGGCTGACTAATAAAGTAACCTTGTATCATATCACAAGAAATTTCTTTTAATAATTCAATTTGTCTTTCTTCTTCGATTCCTTCGCATACTACATCTAGCCCTAGTGTATGAGCTAGTTGAATAAGAGTTTCAATAATAGAAAGAGTTTTTGAATCTTCTTCTATCGTAAGCAATAAAGAACGATCTATCTTTAATGTATCAATAGGCAACATTTTAATATGATTAAAAGAAGAATAACCTACCCCAAAATCATCAAGTGATACTTTAACTCCTAAAAGCTTAATTTCTTCTAGAATCTTAATAATATGTTTAGGATACTCTATAATTTCATCCTCTGTTACTTCTATTTTAAGTGCTTGTGGATTAAGCCTATGCTTTTCTAATATTTCTTTAATAGTTTCTACGCTATTTGGTCTTTGTAAAGCTCTAAAAGACATATTTACAGACATAGTAAATGTCTCAAAGCCATTGGCATGCCACTTCTTGCAAAATTCACAGGCTTTATCTAACATTATATAGTCTATTTCCATAATATGACCTGTCTTTTTAGCTACTTGAATAAATTTATAAGGTGGAATAATTTCTCCATTTCTCATCCATCTTACAAGTGCTTCTGCACCTATAATCTTATTATTTTGTACATCAAATATAGGTTGATAATATGGAATAAACTCTTCATTTACTATAGCATCTTTTAAACGGGCTTCTATCTCTAACTCTTCCATCATTTCATCTGTAAAGATTCGAATATTATTTCCACCTGTTTTCTTTGCCTTATACATAGCAATATCACCATATTTAAGTAAAGTATTCAAATCATCTGCTTGTCTTGGATAAACACTTACTCCAATGCTTGCTTTTATTTCAAAGTTATAAAAAGCATATTCAAATCGTTTATTTACTAGCTGAATAATATTTTGCCCATACTGCATAACCTCTTGCGAAATATACTCTCCTTCTTGTATAACAATAAATTCATCCCCACCTAGTCTACCTATTGTTATACCTGGTTCTGTTAATTTTATTAATTCATTAGCAATTATAGAAAGTACTTTGTCTCCTTCAATATGCCCTACTGTATCATTAAGTGTTTTAAAATTATCTAGATCCATAAAATAAATAATAAAAGGTTTTTTATTATCTATCAGCTTATTTAAATATTTGTAAAGACTATGTCGATTCTTTAATTTAGTTAGGAAGTCATACTCTGCTAAATACTTCATATCCTCTGAATATCGTTTAAGAGTAGTTACATCATTAACTATAACTGTAAAATAACCTTTTTCTATTACATATAAGGTTAAATTCACCCATTTATCTTCTCTTAACTTAAGCTGGTTAAAAGTATATGGCTTTTCCGTACACCATATCTCTTCTAATATTTCTGCAAGATTAATAGTTCCGATATAGCTATTGTCTGCTAGTTCACTAAATTTCTTTCCTATCATTCGTTCCTTGTCTACTTCTAGCATATGGGCTAATGCATCATTGAATTCTTCACATATGGCATCTACGTATCTTCCTTTATCATCTCTTTCTACACGGTAATAAGCAAAACCATTAGTCATAGTTTTAAGGACACCACTATATTTAGTCTCTTTTGCCATAATACTTTCATTTGCTGCTTCTAAAGAATCAAACATCTTATTAATATCATTTTCTAACACACCTATTTCATCTTGTGACTCATCTACATGAATTCTTTCTGATAAATTTTTAGAACTATTAATATGATTAATACCTTTGTTAATCTTAACTATTCGTTTTACCACTAGTCTTTCAATGATAAGTGCAAGTATAAAATTAACTATAATATAAAGAGTAATTAAAATACCTGTTAATAAATTTATATTGCTCTTTACACTCTCTTTAACAACTAAAGGTTCTTTTACCTTTACATATAAATCTTTTTCTTGATGGATACCTTCTAACTTATAAAAGCTAGAAACACTATCTGCATTATAAATTAGTTGCATATCATACTTATTCATAACTCGTGAATGTATAGGCTTTTGTTTATTAAACTCTATTTTATGCACTAACTCTACATTAGAATCCATAGATTTTTCAATTTGTCCTATAAGCTCTTTATCTATATCTTTAATTCCAATAAAATATCCTTTTAAATTTTCTTGCCCCTCACCTTTTAGTGTATTTAAAACAACCCAATAAGCGCCATCTTTAGTGGACACTGTATCATAGGCAAAAAATTCTTTTCTATCTATAAAACTCCTTACAACCTCTTTAAATCGCACTATGTCATTTTCTGATAATTTTTCAGTATCTTTATCTGTATAAACTCCTTCTACTTTTAAATCAGAAGATAATAAAACCTTATATTCAATACTATCATTCTGAAATTTATCATACATACCTAGCTCTTCCATAAAATCTAAATCACTTTTGTCTTCTAGTTTTTCTACAACTTGGAGCATGGTTGTATAATCTTTCATTTTCCCTATAAACTTTCCCTTTTCCCCCTCTAATCTGTTAATAACCCCAGAACTGATGCCAGAAATACGAGTTATTTCTCCTTCGTATAAATAGTTCACCATAATATTTGAGGATACTAAATATAATATAATGGTTAAAGCAGTCATTACGGCAAACATAATGGCAATCTTTACAGACAGTTTCATATTTTCTCCCCCTCTAGCAATTACTAGAACCTAAATAAAATATTACTCAATATTATACATTATACTAAATATTTTATATAAGATAAACATTTTTCCTATAAACTTACTTATAAATATTATTTTTGCTAGATGCCTCAACAAAATGTAGAAATAAAGGATGTGGCCTATTAGGTCTAGATAGGAATTCTGGATGAAACTGCACCGCTACAAACCATGGGTGATCAGATAATTCTACAATTTCTACTAGTTTTTCATCAGCAGAGGTTCCCGCAATAATAAGACCATTTTGCTCTAATAGCTCTCTAAACTTATTATTAAACTCATAACGATGTCTATGTCTTTCCTCTATACATTTCTTATTATAAGCTTTATAAGATAATGTTCCTTTTTTAAGCTTACAAGGATATACCCCTAGTCTCATAGTTCCCCCTAAATCTTCTATTCCTTTTTGTTCTAGCATAAGATCGATAACTGGATAGGGAGTTTGGGGTATAATCTCTGAACTGTGCGCTCCTTCTAAACCTGCTACATGGCGTGCAAATTCAATAACAGCGCATTGCATACCTAAACAAATTCCTAAAAATGGTACCTTTTGGGTCCTAGCATAATGAACAGCAAATATTTTTCCTTCTATTCCTCTATCTCCAAAGCCTCCTGGTACTAATATACCATTGCTATCTTTTAAAATTTCTTCTATGTTTTGTGCATTTAGTTTTTCTGCATCTACCCATTTAATTTTCACCTCTACTCCATTAGCAATTCCCCCATGCTTTAATGCTTCCACAATGGATATATAGGCATCATGAAGCTCTACATATTTACCTACAAGTGCTATTTGAACTGTTTTATCTTTGTTTTCTTCCCTTTTTACTAAGTTTTCCCATTCACTTAAATTAGGTTCTTGGCATGTTATATTTAGCTTCTTACATACTATATTAGCTAAATTTTCTTTTTCTAGCATAAGGGGTATTTCATACAAAGTCTTTGCGTCTAAATTTTGAATAACACATCCTATATCTACATTACAAAAAAGAGCTATCTTTCTCTTCATCTCCTCTGACATTTCTTGTTGGGTACGACACACAATTATATCTGGTTGTATACCAATAGACAAAAGCTCTTTTACAGAATGTTGAGTAGGCTTCGTCTTCATTTCACCTGATTTTGCTAAGTATGGTATTAAGGTTACATGTATATAAAGTACGTTTTCATGTCCTACTTCTGAAGCTACTTGCCTAATAGCTTCTAAAAAAGGTAAACTTTCTATATCTCCTACTGTTCCTCCTATTTCTGTAATAACTACATCTCTTTGCTCCCCTATTTTCCCAACTCGATATACACATTCTTTAATCATATTCGTTATATGTGGAATAACTTGTACAGTAGCCCCTAAATAATCCCCCTTTCTCTCTTTGTTAAGGACAGACCAATAAACTTTTCCTGTTGTTACATTACTATATTTATTTAAGTTCTCATCTATAAATCTTTCATAGTGTCCTAAGTCTAAATCTGTCTCTGCACCATCTTCGGTTACAAAAACTTCTCCATGTTGATAAGGGCTGATTGTCCCTGGGTCAATATTAATATATGGGTCAAACTTCTGTATTGTTACTTTTAATCCTCTTGCTTTTAATAATCTTCCAAGGCTTGCAGCTGTAATTCCTTTACCTAGTCCTGAGACAACACCACCTGTAACAAATATATATTTTGTCATACTCTCAACCTCACCTTACATATATTTTCCTATTATTATAAGTAATTGTTGTATTTTCATACCTTCTCTTCAAGCTATACATATATAAAAAAGACTGCTACAGCATACGTAACAGTCTTTTAACTAACTCATATCTTATTTATATTTTCTTATTTGTTCCATAACTTTCTGCGTTCCACTTGTATCCATAGATCTCATCATTGAAGCTTTGTAATCATTAAGGTTCTTATATAATTCATTAATATTAGCCCTTAAAGTTTCTGGAGTTAGTTCTTCTTCTTGTAAAACTAATGAATAACCTTGCTTCATCATAGAGTTAGCATTTAGAATCTGGTCTCCTCTACTTGTTTCTTTAGAAAGTGGCACAAGTAAATTAGGTAGTTTAAGTGCTACAATTTCAGCTAGTGCATTGGCACCTGCTCTTGAAAGCATCATATCTGCCATTGCAAATAAATGAGGTAGTTCTTCTCCTACATATTCAAACTGGCAATAACCTTTTATCCCTTTTAAAGACTCATCTACATTATTCTTTCCACATATATGCACAATATTGAAATCTCTTTGTAGATCATTAAGAGTTTCTCTTAAACAATTATTAATCTTAACAGAACCTAAACTTCCACCCATTACTAATAATACTGGCTTATCTTCTTCAAAACCACATAATTTTCTTCCTACTCCTGCCTTACCATCAAATAATTCTTTACGAATAGGTGTACCTGTTAGAACTCCCTTATTCCCTACATACTTTAATGTTTCAGGGAAGTTTACACAGATTACTTTTGCTCCTTTTGACGCAATCTTATTAGCGAGACCAGGTGTAATATCTGACTCATGAATAATAACAGGTATACCTAGCATTCTTGCAGCAAGTACTACTGGCACTGTAACAAATCCACCCTTAGAAAATACTACATTAGGTTTTATTTTTCTAAGAAGACTATAGGCTTCAAAAAGACCTTTTACTACTTTAAATGGGTCTTTTAAGTTTTCAACAGACATATAGCGTCTAAGCTTACCTGATGAAATACCATGGTAAGGAATATTTGTTTTTTCTATTAATTCCTTCTCTATGCCCTTCTTACTTCCTATATATTGAATATTCCATCCCTCTTCTTGTAAAGACGGAATAAGTGCAATGTTAGGTGTTACATGCCCCGCTGTCCCACCACCTGTTAATACTATTGTTTTCAATGATTATGCCTCCTTATTTGCTACATATTTCACAGCCTCTGCTACACAATCTGCTACGCCCTTAGCAAAAGGTTGAGGTAAGATACACTCTGGTCCTAATTCCTCATCTCTTACCATACTTGCAATAGCATAAGCTGCTGCTAATTTCATATCTTCTGTAATTTGGCTCACTCTTGCAAGAAGTGCACCTTTAAAAATACCTGGAAATACAAGTACATTATTCACTTGATTTGGAAAATCTGACCTTCCTGTCCCTACTACAAGTGCCCCCGCCGCTTTGGCTACATCAGGCATGATTTCAGGTATAGGATTTGCCATAGCAAAGATAATAGCATCTTTATTCATAGATTGAATCATATCTGCTGATACAATATTCGGTGCTGATACGCCTATAAATATATCTGCTCCTACTAAAGCATCTTTTAAACTTCCCTTCATCCTACTTGTATTGGTTACATTCGCTAGCTCTTCTTGAGCCCAGTTCATCCAACTTTCACCAGGAGCCAATATGCCTAATCTATCAACTACTATTATATTATTAAATCCTGCTTTTAATAACAACTTAGTAATTGCAATTCCTGCTGAACCTGCACCATTTACAACTACTCGTACAGACTCTGTATCTTTCTTAGCTACTTTTAAGGCATTGATAATACCTGCTAGTACAACAATAGCTGTGCCATGCTGATCATCATGAAATACAGGAATGTTTAATTCTCTTTTAAGTCTTTCTTCTATCTCAAAACATCTTGGTGCCGCTATATCTTCTAAATTAATACCTCCAAAAGTAGGTGCTATTTGCTTTACAAACTTAATAATTTCCTCAGTATCCTTTGTATCTATACAAATAGGTATGGCATTAATTCCTGCAAACTCCTTAAAAAGAACAGCCTTTCCTTCCATAACAGGCATAGCTGCTTCTGGCCCTATATCCCCAAGTCCAAGTACAGCTGTTCCATCAGAAATAACTGCTACAGTATTGCCTTTTGTAGTGTACTTATAAACATCTTCCTTATTTTCTTTTATACGTCTACAAGGCTCAGCTACCCCTGGTGTATATGCAATAGCTAAGTCCTCCTTACTGTCTACTTTTGCTTTAGATACAATTTCTAATTTCCCTTGCCATTTTTCGTGCATCTCTAGAGATTTCTTATTAATATCTAACATATAGTCTCCTTTATAATAACTCCCTATTTTCCTACTCACTTTAGATTTATAATATCTTTATAATACTCTTTTTTTATAGGCTTATCAACTTATCAAATTTAAATATTTAGAGTGTATTTTAATTTATAAAAACTTGGTTTATAATCTGATTTTAAGGCAATACTTTATTCAGTACTTCATTGCTTTTACATCCAATGTATGTTAAAGTTTTTATGTATATTTTAAGAAAGGAGCCCTTACATATGTGTGGTTTTTGTGGCTTTGTAGATACAGAACTTGAGGATAAAAAATCAGTACTCACAAGTATGATGAATAAGATTATTCATCGTGGTCCTGATAGTGATGGGCAGTTTATTGACGATTCAGCTGCTTTAGGGTTTAGACGTTTAAGTATTATTGATTTAGAGGAAGGTTCTCAACCTTTATATAATACAAATAAGACTTTAGTTCTTACTTTTAATGGTGAGATTTATAACTATCAAACTATTCGTGAGACACTCATTCAAAAAGGTTATGAGTTTAAAACTCATACAGATTCAGAAGTACTTGTTCATGGATATGATGAATACGGTACAGACTTACTTTCTCATTTAAGAGGTATGTTTGCATTTGTTATTTGGGATCGTGAAAAACAAATGCTCTTTGGTGCACGTGACTTTTTCGGTATTAAACCTTTTTACTATTATACAGAAGCGAATCGCTTTGTATATGGTTCTGAAATCAAATCTATTTTAGAACATCCTTCTGTGAAAAAGGAACTTAACGAAGAAGCTCTTGAAAACTATTTAACTTTCCAGTATTCAGCTACACCTGAAACTTTCTTTAAGGGAATTTTCAAATTACCTCCAGCTCACTTCTTTACTTATAAAGACGGTCAGTTAGATATAAAAAGATATTGGGAACCTACCTTCATGGAAACTGAAGGATCTTTAGATGAATATGTAAATATGATTGATCAAACTATGAAAGAATCTATTCAAACACACAAAATTAGTGACGTTGAAGTAGGTTGTTTCTTATCTAGTGGTGTTGACTCAAGCTATGTAGCTAGTTGCTTTAAAGGCGATAAAACCTTTACTGTAGGTTTTGATAATGAACAATACAATGAAATTAGCTACGCTAAAGAACTCTCAAAAGAAATTGGTATTGAAAACTTCCATAAAGTTATTACACCAGAAGAGTATTGGTCTTCTCTTACTAAAGTACAATATCACATGGACGAGCCTTTAGCTGACCCTGCTGCAGTTGCTCTTTACTTCGTAAGTGAACTAGCAAGCAAGCACGTTAAAGTTGTTCTATCTGGCGAAGGTGCTGATGAACTCTTTGGTGGATATAATATTTATAAAGAACCTGTAGATAATGCTAAATATCATACTTTACCACAAGGCCTTAGAACTTTCCTTGCTAAACTAGCAAAAGCTCTTCCTTTCGATTTCAAAGGCAAAAACTACCTTATTCGTGGTGCTCAAACGATTGAAGAACGTTTCATAGGAAATGCTTATATGTTCTCTGTAGATGAGCGTAAGAAATTACTTAAAATTTCTACACCTGCAAAAGAACCACAAGCACTTACAGCACCTTTCTATGCAAAGGTAAAAGATAAATCAGATGTAACAAAGATGCAGTACTTAGATATGCATATGTGGCTTGCAGGAGATATTCTCCTTAAAGCAGATAAAATGAGTATGGCACATTCACTTGAACTACGTGTACCATTCTTAGACAAAGAAGTTTGTCGTCTTGCTACTAAGATACCTCTTCGTTATCGTGTAAACAAAGAAAATACCAAATATGCAATGCGCCTAGCAGCTAAACGCAATATGCCTGCTGCTACTGCAAACAAGAAAAAACTTGGCTTCCCTGTACCAATTCGTGTTTGGCTTAAAGAAGACAAATACTACAATATTGTTAAAGAAGCCTTTACAAATCATGTGGCTAAGAAATACTTCAATGAAGATATGCTCATCAAACTTTTAGATGATCACAAAAACGGAGCTAAAGATAATAGCCGTAAAATCTGGACTATTTTCATGTTCTTAGTATGGTATAACCAATACTTTACAGAAGAAGTTGCTTAATTATCATTTTAGATAAAGAAAGGGACGAGGATATATGCTATCCTCGTCCCTTTCTTCTTAGTTTTACTTAATCATTTTGATTTATAGTTTTACTATATAATTCTACTTTAGAAACTCTATAAATTCTAAATTATAAGTATACCTTATAATTCTATCTTTAATTTTATTCTATAATTTCACTTTGCAATTTTACTTTATACTCTTGTTACTAAACTAATTAATGGTTTATCTTATTTTATCACCACTTTATATTCTATTTATTGTATTATAAGTGACTCTTAATAAGTTCAGCAATCTCTGCTAATTCCTCAAGTGTAGTATCCATATTAGATGTTCTATTAAGTACAATCTTATCTTCTTTAAACCTTGGTATAATATGCATATGGAAATGGAAAACAGATTGTCCTGCTGCTTCTCCATTATTTTGTATAATATTAATACCATCTGCTTTAACTGCCTCTTTTATAGCCTTTGCTATACGTTGTGCTAAAGGATAGAGCTTTTGACTAATTTCTACTGGAAGTTCAAATAAATTCTCATAATGTCCTTTAGGTAAAATAAGTACATGACCTTTTGATGCTGGAAAACGATCTAAAATCACCTTAAAGTCCTCATCTTCATACACTTGAAAAGATGGTATTTCTCCATTTAAAATTTTACAAAATATACAATCGCTCATTTTTAAAATCCTTCTTTCTTTAGTAAATTTATTTATTTTCAGTTAACATCTTAACTATTCTAGTTTGATATATATATTCATCACTTAACATGGAATTAATCATTTTATATAAAGTAAAATCTTCTATAGGTTGACTAATATGAGCCATAAGCTGAATATTACCCGCCACTGCTTCTAATCTATTATTAAGCTCTTGTTGTGCTGAATAACTCATCATTATATTATGTTTAAAAGGATCTATTTTAATTTCCTCATTTAAATACTCTTTACAAATATCTTGAATCATACGTTCGTGCTTGTACTGGTCTTGTACACGTTCATGCATCCACTTTCTTTGTGTCGGCCTAGCAAGTATTTGTAGTAATCTTTCTTCTATCATTCTTTGCTTTCGCTTTGTAATAACAAGTTCTTCAAATAAGCTATACATTTGCTTATTACTTATTCCTTCTAAATTCATGAACATCCCCCTTTAACAATCCTACTGTAATTTATATGAGATGTCCTAATTATTTATACGTTACATAGCCTTGAAAACTTGATCTAACTTAGATAAAATTGCAAAATTTCCTCTTACTTTTAATTTCCCTATCATAAAGGCTTTTTGATAAGTAATTTGTTTTGTTAATACTTGTGTCAATATCTCTGATGTAGTTGTAATTTCAATAGTTGGTGACTCTACTATACCTTCTATATAATTACAGTCTCCATCTTTAATAACTATAGCACCATTTTCATTTACATCTGTTACTAAATACTGTATAACCATATTCATTTCTCTATTATGTTGTCCAATAAAATAGTGAGGTATATGATGTAATCTAGCTTTACCACCTTGAGGCTGAATATGGTTTCTAGGATGGCTATAGGTAACTTGGGACATATGAACAAACTCTTCATCACTTTTCTTCATTTGGCTTTTTAAAAGCTGTGTAAGTTCTTGAATATTTTGTTCCTTAGTAGATAAATCTACACCTGGCTTACTCTCTATTCTACTTTCTACCTTATTCTCTATTCTATTTTCTATTTTATCTTCGTACTTAGTTTCAGTGCCTAATATTTCAGTTAAAGTCTTAATAGTCTTTCCTGGGATACGCTCACTCTTAGTATTATGTTGTTGCTTCATTAATAGATAAGCTTGGCGTTCACTACTCATTATGTAAGTACGTCCCTGTCTTATAATGCGGTAAAAAGTCTCCACATTCTTCTCTAAACTACCCTTAACTTCATCAATAATCGTAGAGGAATTGAGTGCCATATTCCCACCATCTGTACCACCTAAAATCCCCCATATTTCAATGATTTTATTGGCCGCTTGCTTTTCTCCCATAAAATCACTATAAGTAAGTGCAAATAAAGGCTTACTTCCCACTGACTCTTCCCACTGTGTCATATGTTCAAAAAAGTTTTGCATAGCACTATGCATTCCTGCAATATGTACCCCCGAAATGGCTACAATTCCATCACTTTCTTCCATCATTCTAGCTATTTTCCCAAACCCCTCACTTTTTACTCCTTGATAGTAAGGTATATGCTCTAACTCTACTGTTTTAACTTCAACTTCTAATTCACGCAATACATTTGATATTATTTCTTTACTTTTTTGTAATGTAGGTTCTATACAATTAGCAAGCAAAAGTAAGATTTTCATATTTTACTTCCTTTCATATTGGCTAACTCATATCTTTAAATACATTATAACTAATATAAGATTTAAATTAAAGTCTTAAAGATATCTAGCAGCCTTTCCTGGATAGTAAGCTTTTAGTTCTTCTATCTCCCAATAGACAAAGAATATTTTACGTTTTAAAGTTATATGAAGTATATCCTTTGCTTTAAAGTGATACATCCAGTCTTTACGCATAAGTACTTTACAGTATTTATTATTGCTTAATTTTCTAAGCGCAATATAACCTTCATCATTAATTTCTTCAACACAAAAAAGACCTTGTTCGTACATGGCCATGCTGTCTTTACGCATTTGCTTTTCTTTGTAGTCTTTGTAGCTTTCTAAATCTATTACAGTTGGGGTTATACTAAGAATAGGATCTCCTATCATTCTACGTACAATCTCATTTACCTTATATACTCTTAAATATTCTTCTCCATAATAGTCAAGTACGATAGGAGTATTCTCTTCGCTATTATACTTTCTATGAATAAAGGTGAGTAAATCTTGTACTGTATAAGCAATATTAAAAGCTTCCTCTACCTTTAAGTATTTTTTACGTTTAGGTACCCATACAGCTAGGAAGTAATCAAGAGCTTCTATATAACCACGTTGTTTAACAATGGCATACTTATGTTCTTCCACAAAACTAAGTAATAGTTCTAAGCCTTGTTTTTGCAAACTAAATATATAACTATTGGTCTTAATGTAGTCAATATAATCTCTAATCTCATTAAGTAAATTCATTGCTTGCCTCCAAACTAAAGGTTTTCCTAAATATGGTTTCTTTTTAGTTTATACAAGACAAGCAAAATTTATACATATTAGCATAAAAAAATGACCACATACATGTGGTCAAAAGTCAGGATTGATTTAAGTGTGTTCGAATTATACACAGAGATGTGAGCAATTAATCCACAACTCTATCCACAACAAATTATATCATCTATCTCTATATGTGTCAATATATTCTTACAACTTACTACATTTGGTACTAGTTTTAAGAATATATCTATCAAATGTGTATAAGTTTAATATTATGCACAATATGTTAATAAAATAGATTAGTTATACACATTATTATTCACACATTTGTGTATAACTTTCTTATCAAAATAAATTAGGCTACTATACTAAAGTATAGCAGCCTAATTCCTTATTGATTATTTTAATTCTCCACATAATGTAAGGAGATTTTCCCATCTCTTATCTACTTCTTCTTGAAGTTCTGCAACTTTAGCAGGATCTTTTACAATATGGCGGAAACGACCTTGAGATTCTAACCAGTCTGAAATTGGACGTTTATTTTTAGGCATATAACTTAATTTATACACACCATTTTCTACTTCATAAAGTGGCCAAAAGCAAGTATCTACTGCTAATTGCGCCATTTCAATAAGTTTTGGTGTATCATAACGCCATCCACGAGGACATGGTGCAAGAATATTTAAAAAGGCTGGCCCTTCTGTGTAAATAGCCTTTTCAGATTTCTCATAAATATCTTTGAAATTTCCAATAGGTGCAGTTTGCGCTATATATGGAAGGTTATGTGCTACCATTACAGCTGTAAGGTCTTTTCTAAATTGTTGTTTACCAGGTACAACTTTACCTGCTGGTGAAGTTGTTGTATCTGCATACTTAGGTGTTGCAGAAGAACGCTGAATACCTGTATTCATATAAGCACCATTATCATAACATACATATACCATGTCATGACCTCTTTCCATTGCTCCTGAAAGAGATTGAATACCTATATCATAAGTACCACCATCACCACCAAATGCGATAAACTTATAAGTATCATCTATTTGTCCTGTCTTTTTCATATTCACATAAGCTGCTTCTGCTCCTGCACAAGTTACAGCAGAGTTCTCAAAAGCTGAGTGAATAAATGAATCTTTCCAAGCTGTATACGGATAAATAAATGTAGAAACCTCTAAACATCCTGTTGCTGATGTAATTACCGCTTTATCTTCTGGCTTTAAAGCACGGAGCACACTACGTGCTACAACTGGTGCGCCACAACCAGCACACATACGATGCCCACCAGTTAATCTTTCTGGTTTAAGACTTGTCTCTTTTAAATTGTATGCCATCAGTTTCCCCTCCTTAACATTTCGCATCTACTACGCCTAAGTAGCGATATGGATCGTCTACTTTGTCGCAAGTTAAGATTTCTGCAAGATCAGTGTATACTTTTTCGATATCATCAACACGTACATCACGTCCACCTAAACCATAAATATAGTTTACAATAAGTGGTTTTCTTTCTTCGTAATACATTGCACTACATACTTCGTTAAAGAGTGGTGCACCTTTACCATTGAAACCATCACATTTATCCATAATAGCTATAGCCTTACAATGTGCTAATGTACTAGCTAATTCTTCTGCTGGGAATGGACGGAATACTCTTAACTTGATTAAACCTACCTTTTCCCCTTTTGCACGTAGTTCATTTACAACCGCTTTTGCTGTACCAGCTGTAGAACCAATAAGAACAATTGCTCTTTCGGCATCATCCATCATATATTCTTCAAATAAACCGTATTTACGGCCTGTTAACTTCTCAAATTCTTCAGATACTTCTAAAATAACTTCTTTAGCTTTTCTCATACCTTCAGCTTGGTTACGCTTATGCTCAAAGTAGTAGTTTGGAAGATCAAGAGGACCTACTGCAATAGGGTTAGCTGCATTTAGAAGATAATGCTCTGGTCTATAAGTTCCTACAAAATCTCTTACTTTATCATCTTCAAGTAAGTCAATGTTTTCAATAGCATGTGAAGTAATGAATCCATCATAACAGTTCATAACTGGTAAAAGTACATCTTTATGTTCACCAATTCTAACTGCCATAATTTGATTATCATAAGCTTCTTGGTTATTTTCCCCATAAATTTGAATCCAACCCGAATCACGAGCTCCCATAGAATCTGCATGATCATTATGTATATTAATAGGGCCTGAAAGTGCACGGTTTACTGTTGCCATAATAATAGGCAACCTACTTGATGCTGCAATATAAAGCATTTCCCACATAAGTGCTAAACCATTTGCAGAAGTTGCAGTCATTGAACGTACACCTGCAGCACATGCGCCAATACATGCTGACATTGCTGAGTGCTCTGATTCAACAGGTACAAACTCTGTATCTACTTGGCCGTTATTTACAAAGCTTGAGAAATATTGAGGTACTTCTGTTGAAGGTGTAATAGGGAATGCTGCTACAACTCCTGGATTGATTTGTCGCATTGCAACGGCAACGGCTTCGTTACCAGATAATTTCTCGCGAATCGCCATAACTTTTTCCTCCCCCTTATGCTCTTACCATATCGATTGCGTCAAATGGGCAAACTTCTGCACATACACCACAACCTTTACAGTGATCATAATCTATACCTACCATTTTTTTATCTGCTGCTAAAATTGAACTATCAGGACAAACTGGAAAACACATTAAGCAATGCTTACATTTTTCAGTATTCCATTCAGGTTTATCTGCTCTCCATCCCCCTGTTTCATAGTAATGAGCATTACCTGCACTTGTTACAACTCCACCTTGTGTGGTTTCTTGCCAAGGTGTAAATGGTTCAATAATACATTTATCTTTATTTGACATTACCCTCTTACCTCCTCTAAAGCTCTTTTAACAGCAGCCATATTAGGTTCGATAACTTGTGGCTTAGTAGCAAATTTATGTTTGAAAGATGTTTCCATAGATTCAATGAAAGTATCTTCATCCATAAGCTTAGCAACTCTAACAATAGCACCAAGCATTGGTGTATTAGGGAAATACTTACCTAATGTTTCCATAGAGATCTTACGTGCATCGATTGTACATATACGACCTTCATAACCTTTTAACTTAGGTGCTATTTCTTCTGGTGATTTTTCTGTATTAACAAGAATAGCTCCTTCTTTTTTAAGGCCTGCTGTTACATCTACTACGTCAATTAAAGTTTCGTCTACAACAATAACATAATCTGGTTCATAAATATTTGAGTGTACTGTTACTCTTTCATCGCTGATACGGTTATAAGCAGTAATAGGTGCACCCATTCGCTCTGGGCCATATTCTGGAAAACCTTGAATATACTTACCTGTATCAAATGCTGCCTCAGCTAATAATAAAGAAGCAGTTTTTGCCCCTTGCCCACCACGGCCATGCCAACGAATTTCAACTACGTTGTTCATGCATTGATCCCTCCTCATATTACTCTTGTGAATTATGTATAATATTTTTAAAACATAAAACAATTTTATCACTTTTATAATTTTATATCAAATATAATGTGTATTGTATACAATATAAATTAATTTATATATAAATTATTGTTAATTTTTGTCTAAAACAATAAATATTTTGTCATTTACTTTGTGAATTCTTATTTCTCACAGAAAAAATCTTTTATTCTTCTTGTTAATAAATTGCTAATCTTTCTTTCCAAATTGAAGAATTAGGTTATACTATACTTACTATAACTTTAATAAAACTTATTTAAGGAGAATAACATGGCCAAATATAAAAAAGTATCTTCCCAGCTTACTACCCTTGAAAATTTACTTAGCTATAAATACATTACAAATAGCTATAAACTCTTTTGGTATAGAAGCCTCATTTCTACTTCTAATGATAAAAAAAATAAGGTATCTATACATGATTTAGGCTTAAATATGATTGTACATGCCTGGGAACTAGTAGCAGTAAAAGAAATAACTTTCGGACGTCTAGATAAACTCCATCGAGTTATTGAACTTATTTTAGACCAATATCATTTTCCTACTACAAGTACTATAGAAGAAGTAAAAGCTTTTTTACCTACTATTAAAGACAAAGAAATTTTAGAACTTATAGAGGAAATTTCCGAGGAGGCTTGCCACGAATTTATAGCACCTCTTTACGAACAAAAATTAAAAAAAGTAAACTTTAATAAACGTCATACTACAGTGGCTACTTTAAGCTTAGAAAATGCTACTGCACCTTATAGCATCAATAGCGAGAAAAATAATATTCAAATTCATCCTGAATGGTCAGCTTACTTTACAAAAAATACTAAAGAAGCTCTTAACCTATTCCATGATTCATTAGCATTTTTCTTAGACAGACATGCTATGAGTAAAAAGTAAAAATCAAAAAGAGAGTAGTTTACCACTTGTTGTATATGGTTGAACTACTCTCTTTTCTATTTAAAAGTTTCTATATATGTTTATAATATACATAATGAGTATCCCTGGAATACCTAGTAACATAGCTATAATAACACTTAGAATACTAATCCCTACTTGCCACATAGAGGGCATAAATAAGTCGCATATATAAATACAACAAATACCTAATAGCCCATTCTTAATCCATTTCACTACATATTGATCAAAAATAATACAAACCAGTAATACAGTACACGCTAAAAGACTGATTACAATGACAGGATGTATACCTTGCATGCTTTTACCACCTCTACATAATCATATATTATATAGATATGGACATCCCCTACATTACATTCCTATTTTCTTCGATTTCATAGTAAAGCTTCTTAAGTTTTCTAAGTAAATAACCATGTTTAATCTGGCTAGCCTTATAGTAATAAGTATAGTACTCTAGCAAATCGGGTTCAATAGTATCCGAAAAGTTATTCAGTGTTGCAGCCATTTCTTCATGTAAGGCCGTAATCTCATCTGCAAGCATTTGCTTTTCTTCTTCCATTTCTTGCTGTTTAAGCCTTTTTGTTTTTTTATCCATAGCTTTCCCTCCTTTTTCAGGAGTATGCCCTAAGCCTAAAAAAACTATTCACCTTATCTTTGAAGAAGTTGCATAACTTGTTGTGGTCTTTGATTCGCCTGTGCAAGCATAGCTGTAGCTGCTTGAGAAAGAACATTTAACTGCGTATATTGTGCCATTTCATAAGCCATATCTGCATCCTGTATACGTGATAGAGAAGATGTCATATTCTCTTCACTTACTCCTAAGTTACCTGTTGTATGCTCAAGTCTATTTTGTACAGCACCAAGAGCAGCTCTTTGAGAAGATACCATTTCAATAGCATTTGAAATTTTAGTAATTGCACCTGCTGCTTCTTCTGAATTACTTACACTAACCGCTGCTTGAGTTGGAGTCTTATCTGCTCCATCTGTAACATTAGCCTCTTTGCTATAGCCTGCTTGACCCGGCTTACCTACTAAGCCCAGTGCCTTAGCACCCATATTACCAATAGTTACAAGCATAGTTTGTTGTTTATTAGCACCAATTTGCAGTGTAATCTTTTGATCTATAATACCTGTATTATGATTTTCTATGTAATTACCTTGTGTACCTACTTCTTTTGCTGTAACTTCTAATGTATTTTTAGGTGTACCTACATTAACTGTTACATTCTCTAATTTATCTTTTAGTGTATTAGATATAGTTTCTGTAAGCTTAGTACTTCTATCTGCATCTGCAATATTCTTATCTAGTAGAGCTTTAATATCTACCCCAATACCTGAATCGTTATAAGCCCCTTCTTCTGAATTATAGAAAGTAACTGTTTGTCCATCTAATGTAAATCCTGTACCAATAAGTTTCTTAGCTGCATCCTCTGTTAGTGGAGATGGGATAGTAATTGAACCCTGTGCAGGTGTAGTATCTGTACCATTTTTCATTTCTTCAAATACAAACGGTGTTTCTTTTAAAGTTTCACCTTTAAGTAAAGATTTTGTATTAAACTCTGTATCTACAGAAACACGATTAATTTCAGAGCATAATTGATTAATCTCTTCTTGAATTTGTTCTAAATCACCTTCTGAATAACTACCATTAGATGCTTGAACACTTAATTCTCTCATACGTTGAAGCATAGCATGTACTTCATTAAGAGTACCTTCTGCTGTTTGAACAAGGGAGATCCCATCCATTGTGTTACGATTTGCTTGTTGAAGACCTTTAACTTGGGCATCCATTTTGTTTGCAATAGCAAGACCTGCTGCGTCATCTGCAGAACGGTTAATACGAAGACCTGATGAAAGCCTCTCCATTGTTGTAGCTGCCTTACCATTTGCCTTGCTGAGTTGATTCAGTGTTCTTAGTGCAGGAATATTATAATTTATCTTCAATTTACTCACATCCTCTTTTGTTTTTTATTACTTCTTGTACTTTTATTACTTCCTATATTTTCATAGCTTACTGTGTCCAATATAACGCCTTGCATTTCTTATTTATTCTAAACTCTATAACCTCTATTAGGTGATTCTACTGTTATTTCATTTAAATAGCCTTTACCATAAGTCATGCCTGCATAAATGGTTTGAGCATTTTGGATAGTCTGTTGTTTGTTTGTATTTTCTTTTGCTATTTGATTATAGCCATTGTAAATAATCTCTATTAGTTTGTACGCCTCTTCTAACTTACTATCTTCTTTATAGTGATTAATTAATAAATCTTGTACATATACGTAAAGTTGAAAAAGATTATGAGCCAGTTCTACTTCAAAGTTTAAATTCTCACATAAAATAAGAAGTACTTCTCTTGCCTCATCAACTTTCTTTTTTCTAGCCTCTTCTTGGCACTTTATAGCTTCCTTGATACAATCTAAAAATAACTCATAGGTTACACACACAAGTTGGACATCTGTTGCTTCTGCTATATACGCTGTTGTTACCATTATTCTTTCCTTCCTTCTGCTTCATCTTGAGCTATTTCTTCGTCTACAGACTCAAAATAATCTACAAAGCTTTTTACTATACTTAGTATATCGTCATTTAAATGAGATTGTTTTACTTTGGTCTCCTCGTTAGATAATGGCTTCAAATTCACTATCTCCTTTTAATAAACTTGTTAGTACTGGTGCTTTAGCCTCTTTTGGCACTTCATAAGTTTCGCGACTTACCTCATATCCTAATTGTTTAAATAGTCCTTGTAAGTGAGATTTTGCCTTTTCTAAAGCTTCTGCGGCCTGACTAGATTCTGCTTGCATTTGGTATCCAATATGATCCCCTTTAATAGTGAAGTAAGTTGTAACCGTACCAAGCTTCTTAGTTTCATAGCGCATAACTCCTGTAATACTTTCTTTTTCTAAATCTTTCTTAGCACTTTCTTCCTTCATATAAAACTGAACCATTTTAGTTTCACCATTAATCATATACGGAATTTGATAAATTCCCTCTTTATTCATAAGCTGCTTTTGTACATCTAGCATCTCTTCTAATTGTTTATAACTTTTATAATTTAAAACATCTCCTTGCTCCATACTCTGTTCCTTATAGTAGGTAGCCTTATGTTCTAATTCCTCTAGTACCTTTTCAAATTCTTCTTTCTTACGTGGTAGATTATCTTCTTCTAATCCTTTATCTACACCTGTTTTTCTAAGTAACTCTTTATATAGATCAGGATCTTTAGCCATCTGATCTACCCAATAAATATTGGTAAGGGTAAGAGGAATTTTATGCTGCTTCATAGTCTCTACTACTTCTTTAGGCACATTCTTCACTACTTCTATCTTTTCTAATATACTTTCTGGTAAAGTATTTACACCATCAAACTTACCTAATTCTTTCTTAATAGTTCCTCTAACAAATGGCATAATCATGCTCTTAAAGGTTGTAAACTCATCTGTACCCATAGCCTCTAGTTCAAATGGCATATTTTCTGCCATCTTCACCGCATCAAGGAGCTTCTTAAGTTCCGTACTTGCTTCTTGAATTAGAGTACGTCCTGACTTAGTTTCATAATTTAAAGATTCCAAACTACCAAACTCATCATCTATACCTACTTCAATATGTGAGTTTTTACCTGCATACTTAGTTGCTTCTTCTAACTGCTCTACTGTAAGAGGAAGTCCATTTTTGAACAAATAACCTGCTACTTGTTCTTTATTATTTAAGACTCCATTTAAAATTTTATAAAGTCCTATTAAGCTTTTCTTCTGTTCTTCGTTAATTTGACCTTTTTCTTCAAGAGATACAATGCTCTTTGCAATACTTTCTTTTGTCTTGATCATTTCACTTTCTCTAGACCATTCTAAAATAGTTCCTATAGATGCTTTATAAGGGTTTACCCCTTCTTTAATTAACTTAGCTGCTTCATAAGGTGTCATAACCTCTAAAAACTCATTAATTTGACTCATGGCAGATATAGCAGATTCTAAGTTCTCTACAGTTAAATCCATTCCATTTGTTATAAGTGCCTTAGCACTTTGTATACTAAGTGAATTCACTGGTAAATCATGTGTCTCTAAAAACTGTTGTATTTGTGCCTCTACAGATTTAATACTTTCCCCAAAACGTCCTTCTGCTTGACTAAAGTGTACCTCATACAAATCTAGAGCCTGATGTATGGCTTCAAGGGTTGCTGTCCCTTCTGTTTCCATTTGAATATTTGTAGTAGCTTCTTTATACTGTCCTATCTGTGTAGCTACGTTCATAACTTGTCCAAGGATTTCTTTATTTTCACTTGTCACTGGTATATCTGCTTTTATTAAAGCTTCTTCTTGTATTTCGGCTTCAACTTGTCTTAATCCTTCAGCTACCTTAGCAAGCTCACTACTTTCAAGTGGTAAACGTGTACTTAATCTTTGTGCTGTTTCTGTGTTTAGTCTAGCTCGAATTTCATTAATTTGTTTTTTAATATTTTCAGTTGTTTCATAAGCTTCAACTGTAGACTTTCCATTTAACGTGTTTTCACTTATAGTATTTTCGTTTATAACGTTTTCTTTTAATGTATTTTTTTCATCTACTTTAATTTTATCTGTTACTTGTTTTGTGTTTTTAAGAAGTTTTTCCCTTAAATTTTGTATACTTGGGATTTCACCATCTTTGATTACTTCTTCTATAGTTCTATCATCTACTTTTGCTAAGTCTTCTTGGATAGACTCTATAGTTTCTTTACTATATAAACGCTTTTCATCGTCTACTAATGCTTCATTTTCTCTTTTTGCTTCCACAATTTCTTCTACTTCTTCTTGACCTTGTTCAAAACTTTCCAAGCTTTCAATAGCTGTATGTATGTTTTGGATTTTTAGTACAGACTGTTCAGATACATCTATACCTAAATTTAATAACTTGTTCGTTGCCCACTCATTGCCCTCATTCACTTCTAGTCCATTCATACGTAAAACACTTTGGACATCTTCCTTTGTATAAGTACCAGTATTTATAGGTGCTGTTCCTGTAAAACTTCCTTTGTATAGATCGTTAATAGTGAGCGTACCTTTTGTTTGCATAGCATAGTGATACATACTATCTGTATGTTCTTTTAGTCTTTTTATTTTATCGTTATATTGTGTCTTAGATTTTTTAGTATACCCTTCTTTTTCAAGGCCTTTTTCTTCTTTTATATTTTTAAGCGTCTTGGCAATCTCTTCTCCACATAAGGTTTCAACATTAAAACCTTCTTTTTCTAAGTCTGCTACTTCCTCTATACTTAGACTTGAAAGAATTTGCATTTCATCTTCTGTCAGATCTTTAGTCTTTAGATTTTCTTGCTTTCCATTATAGTAATTCTCTATTTCTTCTTGTTTGTCTGCCACTTCAAATAGAGTATATGGAATAGCTTTTACTTGTTCTGCTTTAATCTGTGATGCTTCACGTTTTGGCATTTCTTCTATTATATAGCCTTGTGCTTGCCCTACTTTTATGGCATCAATCATACTATCACCTCAAAATTTTTCTATTATATATGTCGGTTAAATCTTAGTCTTGCTTTAACTTATTTAAGCAAGCATAAGGACTTTCATTTTGGTATATATTATTATCAAGGCTGATTATGTGCAGTGAGTTGCAAAAATAAATGTTTTATTTTATAATGTGTCTATTAAATTTTGCTAACTTTTATAAATTATTCATCTTATTTAGTTAGACTAAAGAGGTTCGCAAAATTACACATTATTTTTATAAACTTAGGAGAGTGATTTAAAATTGGATTCGGTACTGTTGGTACAACTTGTAGTTCTTGTCATTTTACTAATAGGGTCAGCCTTTTTCTCAGCTTCTGAAACTGCCCTTATGTCTATTAGTAAAATCGATGCTCGTCATATGGTGGATCAAAACATTAAAAATGCAAAAATTGTGAGTAAGTTGGTAGAAGACCCTAATAAATTATTAGGTGCTATCTTAGTTGGAAATAACATTGTAAATATTGGTGCTTCATCACTAGCAACGGTTATTGCTACAAACATAGTAGGAAGTGCTGGTGCTGGGATTGCAACAGGGGTTATGACTCTTTTAGTTCTTATCTTTGGTGAGATCACTCCAAAGTCATTATCAACTCAAAAGGCTCATGAAGTAGCTTGCTTTGTAGCAAGACCTATTTCTATTTTAGTTGTTATCTTTAACCCTCTTGTTAAAGTACTTATGTTTATTTCTAACCTTATCATTAGAATCTTTGGTGGTAAGATTGATACAAGTAAACCTTTCATCACAACAGATGAACTTAAAACCATTGTTACAGTAAGTCATGAAGAAGGCGTTATTGAAGAAGAAGAAAAAGAAATGATTTACAATGTGTTTGGTTTTGGTGACTCTTTCACAAAAGACGTTATGATTCCTAGAACAGATATGATAGCAGTAGATGCTAATGCTACATATGAGGAGATAATCGATTTATATAAGCAAGAACAATTTTCACGTATGCCTGTATATCAAGAATCTCACGATAATATTATTGGTGTTATTTATGTGAAAGACCTTCTTCTAAAACAGTTTAATCCTGAAGACTTTGTAATGGCTGATTTCTTAAGAGATGTTTACTTCGTTCATGAATTTAAACGTATTGATGAACTCTTTAAAGAAATGCGTTCTAAAAAAATTGGTATGGCCATTGTAGTTGATGAGTACGGCGGTACTTCTGGTATTGTAACTTTAGAAGACTTGATAGAAGAAATCGTGGGCGATATTGATGATGAGTACGACATGACTGAAGATAGTTTTGTAAAACTAAACGATAAAGAGTATCTTGTAGATGGTTCTTTCAGAATTAGCGACTTTAATGATGAGCTACATCTTGATATTTCATCAAATGAGTTTGACTCTATTGGTGGTTTTATCATTGGTCTTCTTGACCGCTTCCCTGATGAAGGTGAAGTTGTAACTTATGAAGGGATTACCTTTAGAGTACAAGAAACTATGAATAATCGTATTAATAAATTAAAGGTCACTCTATGTGATGAACTAGTACAACAACTAGTAGCCAGAGAAAAAGAAGATTAAGCCCGAGCTTAATCTTCTTTTTTATTATTTTCTATTAATTTATTTGCTTATTTTTTATTAATTACTTGTTCTTATTTAATCTAATTTATTTTCTATTTTTTTCTCTATTCTAATCTCTCTTATCTCTAAATAGCTTCTAACTCCGCTATCATTTGTTCTACAAATCCTTTAATATCTTTAGTTGCAGCCTCGCCCTTTTCCTCTATAAGTTTTACCAACGCACTTCCTACTATAACTCCATCTGTATAATTCTTTATTTGCCTTACTTGTTTAGGTGTTGTAATACCAAAGCCTATAGCTGTAGGTATGGTGGCTACTTCTTGAATCTCACTAAACATTTCATCAAAATCTGTTGTAAGTTCCCTTCTTGTACCTGTTACCCCTAAGGAAGATACACAGTATAGGAATCCTTTAGCCCCATTCGCAATAGAAGCTACTCTATCTGTTGAAGTCGGTGCAATAAGTCTAATCATATGGATATTGTATTCCTTTGCTACACTCTCAAACTCTTCTATTTCCTCTATAGGCATATCTGGTACTATCACTCCATCTATCCCTACTTCTTCACATCTTCTAAAAAAGTTTGCAGGCTTATAATGAAAAATCATATTACTATAAATGAGAAAAACTAAGGCTGCTTTAGTTGTAGGACGTACCTCTTCTACAAGGTTGAAAATCCTATCTAAGTCTATAGGATTCTTTAAGGCACGTACATTAGCATTTTGTATAGTCTCACCGTCTGCTATAGGATCAGAAAAGGGTATACCTAATTCTATAATGTGACTCCCACATTCATCTAAAACTTGAATGAATTTTTTTGTAGCTTCTAGATGTGGGTCTCCTGCTGTAATAAAAGGGATAAAAGCTTTTTTCCCTTCTTCTTTTAGCTGTATAAACTGTTTATCTATTCTATTCATTGAGTGCTACCCCCCTATATCTTGCTATATGTGCCACATCCTTATCTCCACGTCCTGATAGATTAACAACTATAATCTGATCTTTTCCCATTTGTGGTGCTAGCTTTATAGCTTGTGCAATAGCATGAGCACTTTCTATAGCTGGAATAATTCCTTCAGTTTTTGATAAATATTCAAAGGCCTCTACTGCTTCTATATCAGTAATTACTTCATAGGTTGCTCTCTTGGTATCTTTTAGCTGAGCATGCTCAGGACCTATCCCTGGATAATCTAGACCTGCTGAAATAGAGTATACAGGCGCGATATAGCCTTCTGGTGTTTGTAGAAAGTAAGATTTCATACCATGGAAAATCCCTCTTTCCCCCAACGTTAATGTAGCCGCATGATCCTTTGTTTCTATGCCCCTTCCACCTGCTTCAACACCTACTAACCTTACATCCTCATCTTC
This sequence comes from uncultured Eubacteriales bacterium, assembly GCA_900551325.1. Classification (GTDB taxonomy): domain Bacteria; phylum Bacillota; class Clostridia; order Lachnospirales; family Cellulosilyticaceae; genus Holtiella. The sequence goes on from URVM01000014.1 coordinate 56,661, forward strand.
TATAAAATTATAGAAAAGCCCCATAGCATTACTTCCACCCCCTACACAAGCAATAAGCGTATGAGGTAAGCATCCTTCTAACTCTAGTATCTGCTCTTTCACTTCTTTTCCTATAATACTTTGAAAGTCTCTCACCATCATAGGATAAGGGTGAGGACCCATTACTGACCCAATGCAATAAAAGGTATCTTCTACCCTTTTACACCACTCCATAAGTGCTGCATTTACTGCATCTTTTAGTGTATGTGTCCCTGTTGTAACTGAATTTACTTTTGCACCTAGAAGTTCCATGCGATATACATTGAGTGCCTGACGCTCTACATCTTCTGCACCCATAAAGATTTCACATTCCATCCCCATAAGTGCTGCTACTGTAGCTGTAGCTACACCATGCTGTCCCGCTCCCGTCTCTGCTATAATACGTTTCTTACCCATTTTCTTAGCCAGTAATATTTGCCCTAGAACATTATTAATCTTATGAGAACCTGTATGGTTTAAATCTTCTCTCTTAAGATAAATCTTTGCTCCACCTAAGTCTTTAGACATCTTCTGTGCGTAGTATAACAAAGATGGTCTACCTGTATAATTTCTAAATAGCTCCCTTAACTCTTCTTTATACAAAGGATCATCCTTATATAATGTATAAGCCTCCTCTAACTCCTTCACCGCTTTCATTAAAGTTTCTCCTATATATTGTCCACCGTATACGCCAAATCTTCCACAGTTATCCACATCTTTTCCTCACTTTCTCTATAACTTCTTTTACTTTGTGCATATCTTTCTTGCCATCTATTTCTATCTTTGAACTTAAATCTATACTATAAGGGGAGTAGCTAAGTGCCTCATCTATATTTTCTAAGCCTATTCCTCCTGCTAAGAAGTAGGGCTTTGTCGTATTCCCTAATAACCTCCAGTCAAAGCACTTACCTGTACCCCCATGACTCCTCTCACTCTTTTTATCTAGTAAATAATAATCTACATCTACATCTACATCTGGTAACTCTATCTTTTCTCCTACTTGAATAGCCTTTATAAGAGGCAATCTTATGTATCTTTTAAGGTTCTCTATATACCCTTTATCTTCATTTCCATGTAATTGAACTAAATCAATAATTCCTTCTTCTGCTAACTGAATGATTTCATCTATATTATGATTTACAAAAACACCTACTGTTTCTATTGTAGGATGTAAATATGCCTTTAAAGCTTTGGCCCTATAATAATCTATCTGCCTTTTACTAGTTGCAAATACAAAGCCTATATAGTCTGGCTTTAAAAGATTGAGAAATTCTATTTCTTCTTTGTATTGAATACCACAAATTTTAATTTTAATCATATAACCTACCTATTAGAGGTATGCTCTATCCTTCCTACATACTCTTACAAAGTCTTTAATGGTAGCCTCCATATCTTTAGCTGTTACAAAGCTTTCTCCAATAAGAACACCGTCTACCTTTTTTGAGCCTAACAACATTAGGTCCTCTTCGTTTCTTATACCACTTTCTGAGACTACCAGCTTATCCTTTGGTATGTGCTTACTTAATCTTAAGGTAGCTTCAATATCTACATGAAAAGAGCGTAAGCTACGATTATTAATACCTATAATATTGGCATCTATAGCTAAAGCTTTTTCTAAATCTTCTTCATCGTGAACTTCTAAAAGCACATCCATATCTAAATCATAGGCTAACGTATAAAGCTCCTTTAGAATTTCCTTCTCTAACATGGTTGCTATAAGCAGTATGGCATCTGCCCCTATTGCCTTTGCTTTATAAATTTGCCATGGATCAAAGATAAAATCTTTATTTAGTATAGGCAGCTTACTTACTTTGCTTACCTCATATAACACATCATAGTCTCCTAAAAAGTAATCTGGTTCTGTCAGTATAGAAATGGCTCTAATACCATACTTTTCATATAAATAGGCTACTTGAATCGGGTTTAAGTTCTCATTTAATATGCCTTTAGAAGGTGAAGCCTTCTTTATTTCACCTATAATACTTATACCTGGTTGTAATAAGGCCTCCTTAAAACTTCTTTTCTTTTCCCTTTTCATTATTCCACTAGATACACATTCTTGTAAGTGTGATAGAGGTACTTCTTTTTTTAGCGTTTTTATACGTTTATACCTTGTAGCATAAATCTTATCTAAATACATAAGCCCTCCCCTACTTTATGGGTTGCTACTAGAAAATCATTAAGCTTTTCTAATGCTTTACCACCTTCTATCATTTCTCTTGCCAGTTGTATACATTCTCTTAAGTTACGGTCCCCCAGCCCAATATATATAGCAAAACCACTATTTAAGATGACCATGTCAGTCTTAGGTCCTTTTTCTTCATTCCTTAAAATACTTAAAGCAATGTCTGCATTTTTCCTAGCCTCTCCTCCTACTAAGTCTTGAATGTGGCAACGCTTAAGACCTAGCATTTCAGGTTCAATAAAAAAGCTATTTAGCTTCCCATCCCTTATTTCACAGGCAATAGTTTTTGTAGTCAAACTTACTTCATCTAAGCCATCTAAACCACATACAACCATAGCCCTTTTGACTCCTAAGTTGACAAGTACCTTTGCCATCGGAAGAATAAGCTTTTCATCATAAACACCTAGAAGTTGTAAATTAGCATAGGCAGGATTAGCCAGAGGCCCTAAAATATTAAAAATACTTCTTATAGCTAGTTCCCTTCTTGGCTTAGCCGCATACTTCATACACCCATGATAACTTTGGGCAAACATAAAGCAGATACCTATATCTTGTAGAAGCTGTAAGTTTTCCATAGGGGATAAACTAAGTCTTGCCCCTAAACTTTCTAGTACATCTGCACTTCCACATTTACTAGACACAGAACGATTGCCGTGTTTGGCTACCTTTATTCCTGTAGCAGCTACTACAAAACTACTTACTGTAGATATGTTGAAGGTACCTACCCCATCTCCCCCTGTTCCTACTATGTCCATTACATCTCCGTGGACCTCAAGGTGATTACACATTTTACGCATAACCTTTGCTGATGCTGTAATCTCTTCTACCGTTTCCCCCTTCATACGCATGGCCGTTAGAAAACTTCCTATTTGTGCTTCACTTGCCTTCCCTTCCATAATGAGCATCATAGCTTCCTCTGCTTCTGCTAAAGATAAATTTTCCTTATTAACTATCTTTTTAATATACTTTTCCATCTTTTCCTACCTCCAAGAAGTTTGCTATAATCCTTTTCCCTTCAGGTGTTAAGATAGATTCTGGATGAAATTGAATACCATATACCGGATAGGTTCTATGTGCAATCCCCATTATCTCCCCTGCTTCATCCTCTGCAATAATCCTTAGTTCATCCCCTAAGCTTTCCCTCTCTATAATAAGTGAATGATACCTCCCACCTTCAATAATAGGTGGTAATCCTACAAATATAGGTGAAGCACAGGCAATATGAATAGGTGTAGCCTTGCCATGAATCATAGTCTTAGCTGGTAAAACTATACTACCAAAGGCCTCCCCTATAGCTTGATGCCCTAGGCAAATACCAAGTATAGGTATAGAAGAAGCAAACATTCTAATAAGTTCTATACAAATGCCTGCATCTTTAGGGTATTTAGGTCCAGGTGAAATAATAATACTTCTTGGATTTAATCTTTCTACTTCCTCAAGAGTGAGTGCATCGTTATACTTTACTAAAATCTCTTCTTCCCCTACACACTCTCCTACATACTGGTAAAGGTTATAGGTAAAGCTATCATAATTATCAATAATTAAAATCATTCCATTTCCCCTACTTTCCGAATAGCTTTAATCAGTGCAGATAACTTACTCATTACTTCTTCGTACTCTATTTCTGGAATAGAATCTAGTACAATCCCTGCACCAGCTTGCATAACCCCAAGGCTTCCCTTCTTTACGATGGTACGTATAGCAATACACATATCTAATGTGCCATTAAAACTTATATAACCAATAGCACCACCATATACTTCCCGCTTCTTTTCTTCTAGTTCTTCTATAATCTCCATTGCTCGTATTTTAGGAGCACCTGATAAAGTACCTGCTGGTAATATAGCTCCCAGTGCATCTATACCATCCTTTTCATCCATTAAGCTCCCTCTTACTTCACTTACCATATGCATCACATGGGAATATGGATAAATTTCTTTATATCTAGTCACCTTTACTGTACTAAACTTGCTAACCATCCCTATATCGTTTCTCCCTAAATCTACTAACATATCATGTTCTGCATTTTCCTTCTTATCATTTAAGAGTTCTTCTTTCAACCTTCTATCTTCTTCATCTGTCTTTCCTCTTGGTCTTGTGCCTGCTATTGGCATAGTGGTCACACTTTTATTTACTACTTTAACTAACATTTCTGGTGATGCACCTGCAATTTCTAAATCTCCTTGTTTAATAAGGTACATATAAGGGGAAGGGTTAATCATACGTAGTGCTCTATAAATTTCAAATAAATCTTCTTCACTACGAAAATGAAATTTAGTAGTGAGTACTGCTTGAAATATATCTCCCTTTCTTAAATACTCTTTAATCTTTTCTAACTTCTTCTTATAACTTTCCTTTGTTTCATCTGGTATAAAGCTAATGGTGGAACCTTCCTTATGTTTATACAGCACTTTCTCCTTTTCCACCTTTTCTTTAAGCCCCTTAATGCCTTCTTTAGCTCTAGCATAGTTTATTTCTAAGTCTCCCTTAAGTGACATGAGTGTAATGAGCATTACCTTTTGTCGTTCATGGTCAAAGACAATCATCTCATCAAATAGCATCATCATTATTTCAGGTATATCTAAATCAGAAGGATTGGTAAAGCTTATAGGTTTAACATGTTGAATGCTTTCATAGCCTATATAGCCAACAGCTCCACCTATAAAAGGTGGCATATCACAAACTGGTGCAACTCTTACCTTTCTTATCTTCTGCCTTATCTTACAAAAAGGATTTTCTCCTTTTGTACTTCTTATAACCTCATAAGGTCTAAAGCCTAAAAAAGAATATCTTGCTACTTTCTTTTCCCCTTCTAGACTTTCAAGCAAAAAATAATTCTCTTCATTTCTTAAACTATACAGAACTCTTATAGGTGTATAAAAATCCATATATAATTCTTCACATACAGGTACTACGTCATAGTTTCCTACAAACTCATAAATCTCTTCTAACACTGGATACAGCATGCTTATCACTCCTTTTTTAATAAGAGCGCCCCTTAGAAAGCAATAAAAAAAAGCATACTCATCCTGGGAATATCCCAAGGATGAGTATGCTTTTATCACACCCACGGTGCCACCTTGATTCGTAAGTTAGGGACTTTCCCCTAAACTTACGCACTTACGCAAAATGCTATCACATTTCTCACCTTTAACGCAGATGATACGTTGAAGCTACTAAGGATTATCCTTTTCACCACACCCTCAAGAGCCCACTTATCCAATCCGTTTACCGCTAGGCTCTCACCTTCCCTAGCTCTCTGTGCGTTCGTTATTGGTTTTACTTCTCTATCATAGGTTTTCTGGTCGCTATTTAATTAATTCGTATTATAATGTCCCATTAATCATTAGTCAATAATTTTCTAATTATTTTATTTATTATTTTTATTTACACAGTTTCAGATGGAAGATTACCTAGATTATTAGATTCATCTCCATCCGCTAAAGAACGTAGGTATGGTGTGCCAGCTTTTGAAGTGGATACACCTACATGTTGAAGTCCATTATTCATAGCCATCTGAATAGCCTCTTCCATTGATACACGACTACCATCTGAAAGTTCATAACCAACTACATCTCCACCTTGCTTAAGGAGCTTAGTAATACTCTTAGCACCTGCTCCACCTTCAGAAACAATACGGTTTGTATTTTGTGCTAAAAATTCTGTAGCTGTATTAGTAGCAGCTTCCATAGTATGTGGATGTCCTGCTACAACTTCTCCATTAATAATTTGATTGTCATGCTCCTTATTTGTACTATTATTTTGTGTATTCTCATTCATACTTATCACCTCAATATTAGTATGGATGAGAACTAAGGTTTTATACTACTTTGTTTTAAACCTAGGAAAATCAAAAACAATAGCTATTAAACCACAAACTCCCATAAGCATTGGATAATAAATATATGGTAAGATTTCCATTGGTGAAATAGCACTAAGTCCGGCTGCTGCTAAAATTTGTGCACCATAAGGAATCATACCTTGCCAACAAGAAGAGAAAATATCTAGAATACTTGCTGTACGCTTTGGATCAATATGGTATTCATCTGCAATATCTTTAGCAAGTGGACCTGCCATAACGATAGCAATTGTATTATTTGCTGTACATAAGTCTACTACACTTACTAAAGCAGCTATACCAAATTCAGCACCTTTCTTACTTCTAATACACTTTTTAATACCATTAAGTAAGAAATCAATTCCTCCATTATGCTTAATAAGAGCAAGGGTTCCCCCTATAACGATAGAAAGCATAGCTAAATCTTCCATTCCCATCATACCGTCGCCTGTTGCTTGCATAAAGCCAAAGAAATCAAATGAACCATTTAACATCCCAATAATTCCAGTGAATACTGTACCACCTGCTAGTAATACAAATACGTTTACTCCTATAAGAGCACCTATTAATACACCAATATATGGTACTATTTGTATTAAATTATAATTATATACTTGTTTTACATCAGCTTGATACTGGATTGTTAATATAGTAAGTATAATGACTGTAAGAATAGCTGCTGGTAATACAATCAAGAAGTTAGTTTGAAACTTATCTTTAAGCTCGCACCCTTGTGTTCTAACAGCTGCTATAGTTGTATCAGAAATCATAGACAAGTTATCTCCAAACATTCCCCCACCTATAATAGCACCAATAACTAAAGCAATAGGCATACCTGTTTCTTGTGCAATACCAAGTCCAATAGGTGTAAGTGCTGTAATCGTTCCTACAGAAGTTCCCATAGAAATAGATATAAAGCAAGCAATAACAAATAGTCCTGCTACTAATAACTGTGTTGGAAGTATAGATAAACTAAGCTGTACAGTAGCTTCAACTGCTCCCATTGATTTTGCTACATTACTAAATGCTCCTGCTAGTAAGAAAATCATACACATTAAAATAATATTGCTTTCACCTGCACCCTTACAAAAAATCTCTATTTTATTTTGCATACTTTCTTTTGGATTTAAAAAAAGTGCTACTGCTGTAGCAATCAAAAATGCTACCAATACAGGCATCTTATAAAAATCTTGTGTTACAATACCCGTTCCAAGAAAAAGAACAAGAAAAATCCCTATAGGCAAAAGAGCGAGGGCATTACCTTTTTTCGGTTCCTTTGTCATAATTTATCTCCTTATATGTAATTTTAATGTCTCCTATACCTTACTATACAATCCTACAGAGTTTCAATACATAATTTTTGTCTATCAGAAAGGAAATCATCAGTGCATAGATTCATATAGAAAAATACAGTGGATACTTAATATAAAAGTAACCACTGTATTTTTGTGTTCTTTACTCTATTGCTTTGTATATAAATGTCAGCCTTACTATCATTAAGTAGCTTCTTTAGTCCTTTATTAGAAAAGATGCCAAGTTAGGATGAACATACCAAATACGATAGAAACCATAGCCATAAGCTTAATAATAATATTAATAGCTGGTCCTGCTGTATCTTTAAATGGATCTCCTACTGTATCTCCTACTACTGCTGCTTTGTGGCTATCTGAACCCTTACCACCTAAATTACCTTCTTCAATGTATTTTTTAGCATTGTCCCAAGCTCCACCAGAGTTAGCCATCATAACTGCTAAAATAAAACCTGTAGTTGTTGCTCCTGCTAAAAGTCCTGCTACTCCATTTGGTCCAAGTAAAAGACCTACTATAAGTGGTGTACCTATACCAACTAAAGCTACTTTAACAAGTTCTTTTTGAGCAGACTTTGTACAAATATCTACACAGGTTGCATAATCTGCATCTGCCTTACCTTCCATAAGCCCTGGTATTTCTTTAAATTGTCTTCTTACTTCAATTACAATCTTACTTGCTGCATTACCCACTGCGTCCATAGTAAAGGCTGCAAATACAAAAGTTGCCATACCACCTATAAATAAGCCAATGAGTACTTGAGGATTAAGTAAAGAAAGATCAAAAGCAAAATCAATATTATTCTTTTGTATAAGAAGTTCTATAGAATCTTTATAGGCTGCAATAAATGCTAGTGCTGTAAGAGCTGCTGAACCTATTGCAAAACCTTTTCCTGTAGCTGCTGTAGTATTACCAAGAGAGTCAAGGGCATCTGTACGCTCACGTACTTCTGGATCTAATCCTGCCATCTCTGCAATTCCCCCAGCATTATCTGCTACAGGTCCATATGCATCTGTTGCTAATGTAATTCCTAAAGTAGAAAGCATACCTACTGCTGAAATAGCAATACCGTATAATCCTAAACTAAAATTCTCCATACCACCTGATAAAAGGAAGCTTGCCATAACAGAAATACCTACAATAATAACAGGTAAAGCTGTTGAAAGCATACCTACTGATAAACCTGTAATAATAGTAGTAGCTGAACCTGTACTTGCAGCTTGTGCAACATGTTTAGTTGGTTTGTAGCTTGAGTTTGTATAATACTCTGCAAAGAATCCTATACCTATACCCGCTATAAGTCCACTAATAATAGAGAAATAAATACCTATATACTCCATCCCTAAAACACCTGTTACTACAAAATAAGACACTACTAAAATAAGTGCTGATGCAATATACACACCTCTTCTAAGAGCACTTAGAAGTTTCTTTTGTGATACAGATTCTCCTGTCTTTACAAAGAAGGTTCCTATAATAGAAGCTATAACTCCTGTAGAAGCTACAACTAATGGAATCATAACACCATTTATTGAAAGTCCAGCTGATACAGCAAGTACACAAGAAGAAAGTATAGCACCTACATAAGATTCATATAAGTCAGCTCCCATACCTGCTACGTCCCCTACATTATCCCCTACGTTGTCCGCAATAACAGCAGGATTACGTGGGTCATCTTCTGGAATACCTGCTTCTACTTTACCAACTAAGTCGGCACCTACGTCTGCTGCCTTAGTAAAAATACCTCCACCAACTCTTGCAAAAAGTGCCATAGTGGATGCACCCATTCCAAAAGTAAGCATAGTTGAAGTAATGCTTATAACTCTTTCATTAACTGGTAATGCTCTATAGTACCAGTCTAATAAATAATACCAAATACTTAAATCTAAAAGCCCAAATCCTACTACTACAAATCCCATAACAGCTCCACTTGAAAAAGCTACTTTAAGTCCTTTATTTAAGCTTTTTGTACACGCAGTAGTTGTACGACTATTGGCCAGTGTTGCAATCTTCATCCCTATGAAACCACTAAGTCCTGAAAAAATACCTCCTGTAATAAATGCAAAAGGAACGAAAATAGAAACATAGCCTAAATATCCTAATATAAGTAATAAAACAAACATTCCTAAAAAGAATAAGCCTACACCCTTATACTGTCTCTTTATGTACGCATTTGCCCCTATCCTTATTTTCTTAGCAATACTTTTGACCTCTTCACTTCCTTCTTCCATTTTTAAGATTTTCATACCCTTGTACAACGAAAACACTAAAGCGAGTAGTGCACCTATGGGTGCCAGTAACATTAAATCCATATTTGTCCCCTCCTAAGAATTTAATTAATATGGATAACTCTACTCTATTTTTATGCATAATCTCTTCAATATATCTATATAATTCTCATAGAATTTTAATTTTTAATAGTTTATAATGGGAATGGTTAAAATAAACTTAAATTGACTTATTGGAGGTGTGATTGTGTTTAAGAGCAAATTTAACCTTGCAAAATACAGCATATGGTTTATTTTATTCTGCCTAGGTTCCTTACTCGTATATAAACCCTTGAGTGCTATACAACTTTCCCCTATTTTAGATACATTAAGGCATGCCCCTTTCTTACATATGTTTATTCTCTTTGTAGGAGGGCTTATTGTAGTCTCCTTTTCTACCCTTTATGATCTTATCCTTTGCCATGCGTTTAAATTAGATTTGAAGATTCTTGATATCTTTAAAATTTCTTGGATTTCCTCTGCTCTTATAGGTTTTGCCAAGCATAAAGACCAAAGAAAAGGTAGCCTGCGCTATCATCTTTATCGTAGTGAAGGGGTAGATACTAAAAAAGCGCTCTTTTTAGACTCACTAAAAAATATGTTACTTTTTAATCCAGAAGGCTCTCTTCCTACTAACCTAAAACTAAATTTCTTAGTACGAGCTAAGCTTATGTTTAGTGTGACCCTTAAATGGCTAGTGACAGGACTGTTCTTTTGTTTAATCTTTAAACTTTTTGGTATTCCATTTAAATTCATACATGTTTTAGTAGTCTTTGGTTTTGCTATCTTTTTATCTACTATTAGTCTTGTACCTTATGGTTTAGGTATATTCGAACTAGTAAGTCTTATAGCTTTCTTACGCTTAGGCTATGATGTATCTAATATTACATTAGTTCTTATTGCTTTTAGAATTTTTTACACCATTATTCCTGGTGTGATGACTTTATTTATATTAGCTTTAGGTCCAAGCGAGACTAAAAAAAGTAAACTTACAGAAGGACAAAAGCATCTTGTCAATCTTTTAAGTGTAAAATCCTTTGCTGCGCTTATTTTCTTTTCTGGCTGCCTTCTACTTCTTTCTGCATCTTTACCAGAAGAAAGTGTGCGTATTACTGTTGTAAATCAATTATTTACTCTAAGTTTTATTAAAGCTTTTCGCCTTAGTGCTATGGGTGTAGGCCTAATCCTTATTATTTTATCTAAAGGCATTTGGGATAAGGTAAGTTTCTCCTATACTATTACTCTTTTCACTTTATTAGGGGGTAGCTTACTGGCTGTTTTAAAAGGTCTCAATTTAGAAATAGCTTGCTTACTCATTGTAATTGCCTTCGTCCTTGCACCGGCTAAAGAAGTCTTTTACCGAAAAGGTTCTCCATTAAGTGTAAAGCGCATTGCCTTATACTTTTTAGGTATTTCCTTTATAAGCTTTATCTATATTGTGCTATACAATAAATTAACTAATCCTAGTGCCCATTTAATTATGAAATCTATGTCTAGCATTTACTTTATAGACGCTATTATCTTTGTGATCTTTATGCTTATTAGCGCCCTTTTATTAAATGCACTATCCATTAAACGAACAGACTTTCAGTACCCAACTGATGAAGATTTAGAAGATCTTAAAGTCTTTCTAAGTAAGTATGAAGGAAATTCTATGACTCATCTGCTATTTTTAAAAGATAAGTGCTTCTTCTATACTTTAGACAAACAAGTACTTATAGCCTATCGTCCTTATAAAGATAAACTTATGGTACTAGGTGACCCTATAGGTAATCCAAAACTATTCAAAGAAGCCATTAATAACTTTAGGCAATTTGCAGATCAGTACGATATGGTTCCTATTTTCTATGAAATTACTGAAGAACATTTACCTATCTACCATGAAAATGGCCTGAAATTCCTCAAGCTAGGTGAAGAGGCTGTTGTGGACCTAAATAACTTTACCCTAGCTGGTAAACAAGGAGCCCCTCTTAGAACTATTAAAAATAAGATGAACCGTGGTGAGTTTACCTTTGAACTTCTCACACCTCCTATAGCACCTGAAATTATGAAAGAACTTAGCTATATATCTAACCTCTGGTTAGATGGTAGGTCTGAGAAAGAATTCTCTCTAGGTTTCTTTGATGAATTCTATATTAATCTAGCACCTGTAGGGATTATTAAAGCAGAAGAACAAATTCTTGGTTTTGCAACCATTATGCCTCTTTATGGAAATCACACTATCTCTATAGATTTAATGCGCCTTCTACCTCATTCCCCTAATGGTGCTATGGATGCTTTATTTATTGGACTTATTGAATGGGCTATAGGAGAAGGCTACCAGCACTTTATTTTAGGTAAGGCACCTCTATCTAATGTAGGTATGAATCAATTCTCTACAACAAAAGAGAAATTGGCTAAATATATTTATCAATACGGAAATAAAATTTATAGCTTTAAAGGCTTACGTAAATACAAAGAAAAATTTTATCCTGAATGGAAAAGTACCTATTTGGCTTATCCTAAGGGAACCCATCTTCCAAGTGCTCTTATTCAACTTACAATGATGATTAGTGGTACGAAAGAAAATTAGATTTAAGGTTCTTGAGAACATCCCTCTAAGTAATAAAACCACGAAGGCACTTCAAAATAAAGTGCCTTCGTGGTTTTATACCTACCTTATAACTTATAATCCTTACTTAATTCTATATAATGATTTGCCGAGTCATATAGATTTTTGATTTGTTCATCAGTGAGTGGTTTAATGACTTTGGCTGGTGAACCAAGAACAAGCATACCATCCTCTATTACTGTTCCGCCTGTTACAAGTGCACCGGCTCCTATAATACAATGTTTGCCAATCTTAGCACCATCTAAGATAATGCTTCCCATGCCAACAAGTGTATAATCACCTATTTGGGCACCATGAATAATGGCATTGTGTCCTACTGTTACACCTTCGCCTATTATAGTAGGACATGTATGGGATACATGAATGACTGTACCATCTTGAATATTTGTTCCTTGTCTAATAACTACTTGATTCACATCTGCTCTAATGACAGCATTGTACCACACACTACTATCTGCTTCTATTTGAATATCTCCAATAAGCTGACTACCTTCTGCTATAAATACACTGTCATGAATCTGCGGTTCTTTATCTTTGAATCTCTGTATCATACCCTTCTCCTTAATCCATGCCAAACTTATAGCCTACACCCCATACTGTAAACACATAGAGTGGGTCACGTGGGTTTTCTTCTATCTTTTCGCGTAATTTCCTAATGTGTACCATCACTGTATTTGTATTTTCAAAGTAAGGCTGTCCCCATACTCTTTCGTATATAGTTTCTGTCTTAAAGGTAATGCCTTTATTTACCCATAAAAGCTTTAATATGCCATACTCTGTTGGTGTAAGAGGGATTTCTACATTATTCTTATAGACCTTTCCTGCTTCTAAATCCATCATTAATTCATCTTCTTCTAAGATGTTATCTCTACTTTTAGAAAAGGCATTCAGCTTAGTAGCACGGCGAAGTTGAGCCTTAACCCTAGCAATAAGCTCAAGAGGGTTAAAAGGTTTGGCTAAATAATCATCAGCCCCTACAGATAGTCCCATAATCTTATCTATATCTTCTGTTTTTGCTGAGAGCATAATAATAGGTACATTGGAAGTTTGTCGTATTTCCATACATGCATCTATACCGTTTACTTCTGGCATCATAACATCTAGGATAATAAGGTCCACTTCTGTTTCTTTAATGGTACGAAGTGCAGCAAGTCCTGTACTGGCTAAGATGACCTCATAGCCTTCATTACGTAAGTAAATACCAACTAAATCTCTAATTTCTTTCTCATCATCTACAACTAAAATTTTTGCTCTTTCCATCTTCTAACCTCCTTTAAGCTTTATGGAGTTTCACATTAAAGTGAATTTTATCACCATCTAGCTGTGCCCATATTTTGCCGCCATGCATCTCTACTATATTTTTGGCAATAGCAAGCCCTAGCCCACTACCACCTGCCATACTATTTCTTGAATGGTCACTACGGTAAAATCTATCAAATAATTTCTCTACATCATTTTCTTTAATACCAGTATTTTTATTAGATACAGTCACATAAATATAAGTTCTTGTCTCTTGAATAACTACTTGTATATTTTCGCCTTCTTCAGAGTACTTAATAGCATTTTCAATAAGATTCTCAAAAACCCTAGTCATCTTTAATACATCAATACTTGCATTGGTCTCCTTTGCTGCAAGACGATACTGAATACACATGGATTTTTCTTCTGCTAATGGCATAAGTTCTTCGGTAAGCTGGCTTACTAATGTAGCGATAGAAAGTATTTCTTGTTTCAGCTTTACAGAACGATTGCTTAACTTTGTATATTCAAATAAATCCTCTATAAGAATTTTTAAACGTTCAGCTTTATTATAAGCAATTTCTAAATATTTTGCACTCTCTTCTTTTGTTGTAGCTTTTTCTTCCTTTACAAGGCCTATATAACCAATAACTGAAGTTAAAGGGGTTCTTAAATCATGAGCCACATTTGTAATTAGTTCACTCTTTGTCTTTTCAGACTGAGCTCGCTCTCTCATTTGTTCCTTTAATTCATACTCCATCTTGGTCATAGCACTTGCCACACGAGCTAATTCATCATCACCTCGCTGTTCAACTTGAAAATCTAGATTCCCCTTTGAAATCTCACCCAAGCAATAACCTAAGTACTCTATATACTTAATTTTAGCTTTCGTTTCTCTTAAAATAATATAAATGAAGATTATTACACCTGATAAAAACCCTACTACCTCTGCTGTATTTGTATAAGCAGATCGTTCTACACCCGTAAGTACTGTATCATTTAGTAAGTAATAAATCTCCCCATTCATAATAACAGGGTAAATACTAGTTCTTTGCTCACTTTCATTTGTTTCTGATGAAATAGATGCCTTTCTGATAGCTTCTAAAATATTAATACTTTTAATAAAGTTATCTCCATAGATCATATTGCCCTTACTATCTATTAGAAAGGTTTTTGTATCACTGGCATAACTAATGTTTGAGTCTAAATTACTTAACAGCCTTATAATAGCTGTTTCTTTATGTTTTTCTTCTGTTATGCCCTGTGATTCAAAGAATTCACTTATAAGAGTATTTACCTTTTCTTTTGTCCATTCATCTTTAGAGATCAATTCTAGAAATTGGGCATAAAGCTTTCTAATCTCTTCTCTAGATACATCATAGAGACTCATTCTTCCTTTTTCCATTGCCTCAGAAGAATAATTCCCCTCGTATTCTATCCTATTCCACTCATTTAGAACTTCCCTTAGTTGGTCTATATCTACTTCTTCAGCCTTTATAGATTTTACTGTGCTATATAATCTATCTATATCTATTTCCTTAGCTAAATGTACATATTCTAAGTTATTAATCTCCCTTACCGTACGGGTAAGCTGGTTTTGCAGTTGTTCATTAGCCATCCTATAGTCTAAATAAGTATAGTAACCCACATTAAGTCCTTTAGCTATATTGGAAATTAAACCTCCCCCTATACTTGCTAGTATAAAAGCTATGGAAACCATCCATAATATTTGTAGCCTGATACTCTGCTTAACCTTCTTTTTATAAGTAGTACAAAGGGCGCAGCCCTTTTCTTTAAGCTGCGCTCCTAGTATTTTTACCTTCCCCTGTTTTCTTACTTTAGCTCTTTGTTGCCTTTTTAATTCCCTTGTTTTTTTACTCATGTTCATCCCTCTTATTTGGTAATATACACACTTCCATATGTGGCACCAATAAACATCTTCATTGCTTCGTCACCATAATAAATACGTTTAAGTCCATTATTTAGATTTTCACTTTTTACCTTGAAATCTATATAGATGCTATTGTTATCACCTAGATTTTGCTCCATATATATAGGTTCTTCTTGAATTGTAACATCTTCCTCATTATTATGGTTATAATCATTGTAATCCTCTTCATAAACTACATCTTCATATTGAACTCTCTTTTTAATTTCAAATCCTGAAATATCTTTTGGAAGTACTGTGTGAACATCTATACTTTCACCTAATATTTCTATACGCTTTGGTGTGCCCGTTGGATAAAGTTTTACTTCTCCTCCATGTCCACCTTCTATAATAGCATTTTGAATCATACCTTTAAGCTGAACATCAGTACTTTCAGAACTAGAAATATTAACATTGTACGGTGTAGAACTATTTACATCAATTTCATTATTATAAGCGTCAACTGTAAGTTCACTAAGCTTACCATCTATTTGAGTCTTTCCATAGTCCGTTTCAATATTAACCTTAGCTTCAATATCACTATTTATCATAATGTCGCTATGGTCTCCACCACGGTCATTAGTAATATTGGCTGTAGCAATTTGACCTCTTAATACAGTTTTTACGCCGCCGTGACTAAGCTTAACTTGTGCTGGTGTCTTAGAGTAAATGTCTATATTCCCTCTTGAAGCACCAATATCTATACTATTATAACTGCCATTTAAAGCAAGGTCTATCATCTGTGCATCTATCTTTAAATTTTTAATATTAGTGCTAGATGAAAACGTCACAGAATCATTTCTATAATAATTACCTTCATTGATCTTTACTTCTAAAGTATCTATATCCTTAGCTGGAATATATACAACTAATTCTTCATCCCAATTACTTGAGAAAAAATAAATCTCTGAGTCTTGTATTTGTTTAAGATTAACATGGGAAGATGTACCTTCACTTGTTACTTGAAGCTCATACTTTGGTTCTGGAAAGATGACACCATTACCAGAGGCATCAAAAGTTACATAAGCTTTACCATCTGTAGGCATAATACGTACTGGTACATCTGAGTTTATATAAACTTTTTCAAGTGCTGTAACTTTTAAATCTTTTTGATCTTTAATTTCAAAGTTCATTTGATTGCTCTTATACATTTGTCCTAAAGTTACACCAGTTCCAGCTACCCCTACACCAATTAATACAAGGCATGCTGCTACTATAAATTTAATGGCTTTCATCTTTATACCTCCTGACTTTCTTTTCTAATCTTTCTACGTTTATTTATACCTACGATTAAATTCTTAATACCTATAAATATAAGGCAAATGATACAACTCCCTAAACCACCTACACCTAATGCAACTAAACTTCCAAATAAAAACAGCACACCCATTGGTCCCATACCTGCTGCAGCTGTAAATCCAGCCATACCAAGTCCAAGTACCCCTACACCTAATGCCATAATACTTAAGAATATCCCCATACCGATTACAAAGACAGCTGTTCCACCTAATCCAATGGCGATTGGTAATCCGATGAAGATAGCAAGTACAATACCTATACCACTTAGTATTGAAGCACCAAATTTTTTCTTTTTCTTTCTAAATTCTTGTCTTCTAGCTAAGTCATATGAAGCATAAGATGTATCTTGTCTCATATTTTGATTATTGTTCCCAGTATAGTTCTGATTATAGTTTTGCTCTGGTTGCTTGTAGTTCGTATAACCTGCTGTTTGTTGGGTATTTGTATACGTATTTGCTTGGCTATACCCTGTTCCCTTTTTATATCCCTCTTGTTTGATATATTCTTTTGGGTTAAGGTTTTCTTTAAGGTTCTCTTTAGAGTTTTCTTTAAGATTTTCTTTAGTAGCTTCTTGTATATCCGTTATTTTATCTGTTTGGTTGAGTTTTTGGTCTACTGTTTGATCTTGTGAATCAGTAAACATATTCGTATCAACAAGTGTTTGATCTAATTCTTGTACTTTATCAGTCTTCTCCCTTTTGTAATCTTCATCATCTAGTATTGGAAGGAAATCTACATCTATAATCTCTGGTAATTCATTTGATCTTTCTTGATTATCACTCATATTGCCTCTCTCCTTTATTTTCTCTTATAGATTTATAGTATCTCAAAGTTCTTAATGTCTACACCTGATAATGTTTAAGATTTCTTAAGAAATTGTGAGAGAGAGCTTCAGCATTGGGGCGAATTACTGTCTTTGTTTAGTCTTCTTAAGTGGCAGGCTGGCTGTAACTCCTCCTTCAGCTTCCACTTCCGGTGGCTAAGAGTCTGTAAACTCGGGGATCGCAGGAACGCTCGAAACTTGCTTCGCTTCAAACATCTCGCTAAGAACCCTGTTCACCCACTCGTTAACAGTCTCTAAGCACCTCCATAAGCCGCTTTCGGATGAGCTACAGCCATCCTTCCACTTTCTTTAGTATTCTAAGAGACAGTAATTCTAGTCTACTTAGTAGAAATTGCTCATCTAGTGATTGCCCCACTCTAAGTGCACCTCACCATAGAAGCTTTCGGCGTACCCACAACTACCCTTCCGCCTCTTTCAGTATTTGGGAGATAGTAATTTTAGTCTACCTATATCTAATAAACTATGTATTAATATCTTTTATGTAATTTATTGCAAGATAATTGATTGAAATATTAGAATTTATTAGTTAGACTATAGATAATATATAAACAAAAAATTAATGGGAGTTTTATAATTTTTTTAATAAAAGGGGTGATAAAATGTTAAAAGCAAAGTTAATAGGTGTTTTCAGAGTTCTGCTTTGGATTTTTCAATTTCTTATTCTTTTGTGTAGCTTTTTAGCCGTTACATCTACTATAAAGTTTTTTCCTTGGTATGAACCGTTAACTATGGGTGCTTTATTTGCTATCTTATTTTTAATACCTATTCAAGTATTACTTATACCTATCTATTTCATTAGATATAGACCTTTATTATTTGAAGATATTGTTAAAGCTGTCCCTCTCCTTAATAGTGGGCTTCTTCTTTTAATATTTCTCTTTGTAGTGATTTATGAACCATCTTTTTATCTTGTTTGTGGTATATCAGCTATTTTGGAAGTGCTGCTTATTGTATCTTGGATAAAAATATTTCTTAAAAAATGTAAGGGCTAAACTAAAAACTCTAACTATATACATGTTGGTCTTAAGATGAATTTTATAATGAGTAAAAATTTTATATAAGAGAAGGGGAAAGAATGATGCAAGTTGAAAATAGGAATGTATCTGTAGTTGAGAAAACAGTTAAAACGGGGATTAGTTTTGGAAGTGCATTAGCAATGGTTATTAGTTATATGACTTGGAAATCTATTGGATGGGCCATTTTACATGGGATTTTGAGTTGGGTATATGTGGTGTATTATATATTTAAATATGGTTGGAGTTAATTTGATCCTATACTTATTCAAATAAAATAGAGCATCTCTAAGAGGTGCCCTATTTTATTTATTGTTTGATTAATACATAGTAGCTTGGATCTTCTCCACCTATAGTGTAGTCTCCTGTTTTCCATTCATAGAACATATAGGTTTCATCCTCTATATTCTTAATGATACGCTTAGATACTGTTTTATTCCCTTCATTAATAATAGAATCTCCACTCCACCTTAAAGTATCTGTATATAATCTATTATATATATCTAGTTTCTGTATTTCCACTATACCATTCTCTTGTATATCTAGAGTTTGCAAGCAAAGTATAGGATACATGGTGTCATTTTCCCCTTGGAAGTCTTCAATTTCATTTACAAAACTTATGCTCTTCCAAGTTCCTTTTAACTCTTCATTATCTACAAAAGGTACTTTTACTTATTTAAACTTTATTATAGATTTACTAAAATTCATACTGGTGATTTTATACTATTACTTTTTGTAGAGATATGTATGTTGCTTTTTTAATTTGCTTATCGGTAGTGACTATAGTATTTATACTTATAGTCAATATTTTATTGCTATATTAAATTTTATAATATAAACTATAAATGAAATTTTCAAATAAATAATTTTAAGTATGATTATTTGCATATATGCTATATAAAGGAGATTGTCTGATGGGGATAGAAAATATTATTAATAGTGATTTTAGGGGATGTGTCTTAATATGTGAAAACGAACAGGTTGTTTTCCAAAAGTCATATGGCTATGCTGATTTATCAAATCAGGTACTAAATGAATTAGATACTAAATTTGCCACTGCCTCTGCTGGGAAAGTCTTTGTGGCAGTAGGGATATTACAACTTGTAGAAAAGGGATTACTTAAGCTTAGTGATAACATAGGTGATATTTTGGATTTCGATTTGAAACAAATTGATCCTAATATTACCGTTGAAGAATTACTTACTCATACTTCAGGAATTCCTGATTATTTTGATGAGACGGTTATGGAAGAGTATGAAGAACTTTGGAGAGATTTCCCTAATTATAAAATTCGTTCAAATCATGATTTACTACCTTTGTTCATTGACAAACCAATGATGTATCCTCGTGGTAGTAAGTTTCAGTATAATAATACTGGATTTGTTGTATTAGCTATGATTATTGAAGCCTTAACAAAGAAGCCATTTGATGAATACTTAGACGAGAATATTTTCAAACCTTGTCAAATGACTTCTACTGGTTATTATGAGCTAGATAGACTTCCAGCTAAGTGTGCATTTAACTACATATACGATGATAAGCGTAATGAATATAGAACAAATATTTTTAGTGTGGATGCCAAAGGAACAGGGGCAGGTGGCGCATTTACAACAGTACATGATATTAAATTATTTTGGGATAACTTACTATCTTACAAATTACTTGCAGCCCAGATGACAGAGAAAATGCTTTCTAATCATACTGGTGAAGAAGATTATTATGGTTATGGCCTTTGGCTTAAAAAGAATGACACAGGTTTTCATCCTTATTTCCAAGGTTGTGACCCTGGTGTAAGCTTTATCTCTTCTTATAATCTTGAAAAAAAGCTAATGATTACCCTAGTGAGTAATTATGGTGATAATGTTTGGAAGCTACTAAATAATATTACTAAACACTACTTAGAGTTATAAAATAGCTATAATATCTTTAATAGTTAGATATGTTATAGGGTGATTTAGGAAGAACATCTGGCAACTGAAAGATATAAACTAAAAGGAGATGTAGAATACTACATCTCCTTTTAGTTTATATGAAATTTATTTCTTATACTTATCCATTTTACTCTATTACATCTATACCTACCATTTTCATAAGGTATTTAGCATTGGTAGTAGTAGAATGGCCTTTTCGTAATTTGTAGTCGAAGTGAATAGTGTCGTTTGCATAGTGTTCTTCAAAGTGATAGTTTGATACACCTTTTTCACTGTTTAGTTGGCATAGTTCCATATCGTGTGTTGTAATAGCCCCAATACTTCCGCAGGCACTTAGGGCTTTGACTACACTCATAGAACCTATAATCCTATCTGCTGAGTTGGTTCCTCTAAAGATTTCATCAATCAAGAAGCATTGATTGCCTGTTGTTTTGGCTGCTTCTATTATTTCTTTAATGCGTGTCAGTTCTGCGTAGAAGGTAGATATGCCTTGGCTTAAGTCATCTCTTATACGCATGGAGGTTGCTATATTCATCTTACTACATTTAAGTGTCTTCCCTATAATAGGTGCACCACTGTAAGCAAGAACTAAGCTTATACCTATTGTACGCATAAAGGTAGTTTTTCCTGACATGTTTGAACCTGTAATAACGAATATCTCGTCTTTTAGCTCTATATCATTACATACTCTTACGCCTGCTTCTATGAGAGGATGCCCAATATTAATCCCCTCTATATACTGACCTTCTTGTGATACCAGTGGGAAGTTTGCCTCTTTTTCAATATGTCCAATCACACTTAAACTAATAAGGCTTTCTATTTCTCCTATAGCTTCTAAGTACTTTTCTACTTGATCGCCATAGTGTTTACGCCACTTTTCTACCTTTAAGATAACTTGTAAATCCCATACCATTAACCCATTTAAAAGAATTGCTACAATAGGTTGATATGTAATATGAGCCAAATTACTTATGTGTTCTAGCTCTTTAAGACACTGAAGTGCATTATACTTATCCTTAAATAAGCATTCTACCTGTGCTTTTAAATAAGGACTTGTGAATGTCTTTTCTTCTAAAACTTTCAGTATACCTACATATTCTTTGAGATCATAAAGTATGCCCATTAACATTTCCTTAGTCTTTGAAATACGTGGTGCAAAGAAGATGACAAATCCATAAGTAGCTATAATTAAAAATGCTGTTAAAGACTTTAACCAGCCTAGTGATGTGATAAAACTTAAAGCTACCAAAGGAATAATAACAAAAGGTAGGCCTTTTATAAGATTACGTAACCATTTATTATGAACGTAATAGGCCCCATCCTTTGCATAGTCTAAAAGTTTCTTAGGTTCTTCTATACTTTTCTTACGCCTGCTTGTAGCCCCTTCAACTTTTTGGCAGAAGTCTAAGTCATTAAGTAATTCCTTTATAGCTTTTTGCCTGTCAGATATTACGCCCTCATCTAAATCATTGTGTAGTAGAGCATGAGCTAAATGTTGGCGACCATACCAAGTATGTGTTGTATTGATTTTTTGAAAAAGAGATTCTGGTCCTACTATGTCTAAATCTAAAGCATAAGGGTGATTAGGGTCCATAAATTCTTCTCCCTTATCCTTAAAAGTATGCCATTCTTTAGTTAGACGCATACTATAGCGTCTGTTGACTGCTTCCATACTTGCATAGTAATCCATCATTTCTTTGACTTTTTGATGCTTATATATAAGATAGCAAAAGACAGCAAAACAAGCCCCTCCACCTATAATAAATAAAAAGGGCTTAGGGCTTTTAATTGCTAAATAAATCATGCAACCTATCACTATCATAACTAGCATCCTTAAGTTGGCTAGTGTATTATACTTTTTCTTTTCTTCTTCCCATAAACTATGGTACTTTTGTTCTAACTGTTCAAATGGCACTTATCTACTCCTCCTTTTAATGACTTTTAGGATTTGTAAGTCTTTCTAACTCCTCTAAATATTTAAAAGCATCTTCGTTAGAAGCCTTACACATTTCCTTACTTGGTTGTAAGCTACTACATACTTTTGGTCTAAGGGGACTTCCAAATATACGACACCTATTATTTTCATCTAGCTGAATACACCTTACGCCTGCTGGCTTACCTTCTGGCATACCTGGTATAGGTGATGAAATAGAAGGGGCAATACAACATGCCCCACATTTTTCTCTACAGTCCACGCTCATCCTCTTTTCTTTTACTCTTGCTCACTATAGCGAGAAGTGATGATTAAGCTTACGAGTATAAGTACAGTGGCAATTAATAGAGCAACTGCTAAAGTACCTATTACATTTTCAAGTGGCTTTCCACCAATCATTTCTTTATAACCTTTCATAATCCACCTAATAGGTGAAAAATAGGCCAACTTCTGAATCCCTACAGGGAAAAATTCTAATGGAAAAAAAGTATCACTTAACATACATAAAGGTGTCACACCTATTCCCATTACAAGATAATATATAGTACTTTTTTTACTAATAGCATAGACTAATAAACTTATTCCAATACCTACTACACAAAGTGTTACCCCTATCATAATAAATTCTAGACTATCTAGATTAAAATTAATTTTTAAGCATTTCATACTTACTAACTGTATAAGTATTTGAGTAAATAAAATAGTAAAGGCTCCCAGTACATGACCTAGTATATATTGATACTTCTTAAGAGGTGCCACTGTAATACGCTCATATACATAAAGCTCTCTTTCGTTCATCATAGGACTAAGTCCAATTCCTGCTGTAAGAAGAAACATCATAATGAAAAAGCTAAAGCTTGTAGTCATTGTCATCATTTGCTTTACTTCATTTTGTGTTTCCACTATAGGTTTATCATTTTGAACTTTTTCATAAAGCTTATAAAAATCAGCTTCACTTTGGGAATGATTTACAAGTTGACCTAGGTGCAACATCTTCCCTTCAAATACTTCCTTTATTTCTTGATTATCCTTCAGAATAAGTTTATAAGGCATCTTTCCCTCTTTAAGGGTCTTATAACTATTATGATACGCCATCACTATGCCTAAGTCTACGTTATTCTCTTCTATATCCAATTTTAGCTGTGCTTCATCTTCATAATACTTTACGCCAACTTGGGCTTTTTCAAGCTCCTGTTCAAGAATGCTAGTCATCTTGCTTTCATCCTTGGCATATATACCCACTTGACCTATTAAAAGCATCTGATCATTACCAAAAAGAAACTGTGCCCAAAGAGAAAGGACAATAGGAACAAATAACAATAATACTGCCCAGGGTCTTATAAAAAACATTCTTATATTATGTTTTGCTATTTTAAAAATTTGATTCATTGTAAATCCCCCTCCCTTTTAAGCTTTATCATAACTAACCCACCTAGTACTAAAAATACAACTATAAAATAACCAATAAGCATAAGACTATTAGATAAGTGACCATACTGTACTAAACTTTCTAACCCCTCTACAAGAGGTTTAATAGGCGATAATACTGTAATATTTCCAAGGTCAAACATAGGCATCAGCTTGCCACTTAGCATAGCTGAAAGGGTAATAATGACAGAAAGAATATTTTCACCCATATCTTGATTCCTAACATACAAACCTATTGTCATCCCGAGCAAAGTTGTAAGTAAACTAGCTATTAATACAAGTCCCATAGATTGTACTAGCATCTGGGAAAAATCTATCTTAAATATAATTCCATAAGCCCCCATACTTATAAGGCTTATTATAAAAATGATTACACTACTTGTAGTATACTCCATCAAAAATAATACGCGTTTAGAAATAGATGTTGTAAAGGCACGAATACCTACAGCTTGCTTCATATAAAATACTTGCCCTATTCCAAAGTTTCCACCTAATAAGATGCCAAAAATTAACATAGTAATGACTAAAGGTGTCTTAATATCCTTTTCCCCTTGCCCCTGTATATATTCATACTCTATAGGAGGATTTGATGCTGTCCCCTCCCCTATTACTTGGTTCATGGTATAGCCTATAGTAAATTCATTAAGCAAACTGGAAAGGGTTGTTTCTTCTACCATTCCTCCACTTTGATTTAAAATAGTAAGTTTCTTTTTCGTTTCATCTACTTCTATTATAAAATCAGCTTCTTTTTCACTCACTAAATCTAAATTTATGCCCTCAGTCCCCACCATACCTTCAAGAAAAAATTTTACACCTTGTGTAAGTTCTCCTTCTTGTTCTCTTAGCGCTACTGTAAAATCTATCTTTTCCTCTACCTTATCTACTGCTGTAAACATATTTACAAAAAGTACTGTAAGCATAATTGGGAATATACTCATCATAAACAATACTTTATAATCCTTTAGCTTTCGTTTTAGAATATTAAACCAAATAGTCATTGTATCTCCCCCTAATCTCTTAATGCTCTACCTGTTAAATTTAAAAATACATCCTCTAAGTTCAGTTCCTTCATATGAATATCTGTAAGCTCTGCTCCCTCTTGAATAAGTAAAGTTATAATTTGGTCTAGGTTAGTCACTTCTCTTCTTGAATAAACAGTGAGTACGTTACCTTCAAACTTTACTTGCTCTACTCCCTTTATAAGCATAAGCTTTTCTTCTTTTACCTTTGATAAATCTCTTAAAGTCATTTGTACTGTAGCATATTCTTCGATTAAACCTGCTAAAGCCTCCTTTGTTCCAACAGCTATGACTTCCCCTCGGTCTATAATCCCTATACGCTCACACAAACTTTCAGCTTCTTCCATGTAATGTGTAGTATAAATAACTGTAGTCCCTTTTGCCTTTAATGCTTTAATCGCCTCTAAAATATAATTTCTTGATTGAGGGTCTATGCCTACTGTTGGTTCATCCATAATAACTAACTTAGGATTGTGTACAATACCACAAGCAATGTTTAACCTACGCTTCATACCACCTGAAAAATGCTTTGCCTTATCTTTAGCCCTTTGTTCTAATCCTACAAAATGTAAAGCCTCATACACTTTACTTTTTAGCTCTTCCCCCTTAAATCCATAAAGACTTCCAAAGAAATTAACATTTTCATAAGCAGTCAATGACTCAAAAATCGCAAGTTCTTGAGGCACAACTCCCAGCTGTCTCTTAATAGCAGTAGGCTCTTCCTCCAAAACCTTTCCGAATATTTTAATCGTACCTAAATCTTTTCTTTTAACCATACTAAGAATATTGATTAAAGTAGTCTTGCCTGCACCATTTGGTCCAAGTAAGCCAAAAATTTCTCCTTCTTCTACTTCCAAATCTATATTCTTTAATGCTACTAAATCCTTAAAGTTTTTGTACACACCTTTAATTTCTAAAACCTTCATATGACTCCCCCATCTCTATACATTTATTGTATTGGTATAATCCTATTGTATAAAAACAAAGTGCTACTTTTAAGTACTAAAAGTAACACTTTCTATATGACTTTAGTCATGTTTATTTTACTATCCCAAACTAATGTTGTAAAATTATAATATATTAAAAATATTAATAGGTGAAATAGGATTTATAAATTAGGGGGAACTATGAATATTATATATAAATGGATACCATATGATATTTGGCACAAAGCAGAGTATGAATTATGGTTAAAAGAACTAGCTTATTCAGGCTTACACGTTCAAAAGATGAGAAAATATTGGGGGAGATTTGAGCGAGTACAACCACAAACATTAGAATATCGACTTTGTTTTAGTCCAAAGAGTTTAAATGAAAGCATACTAACAGATTACAATTGGAAAAAGATTAAAACATCTAGTGACTTTGCTCTTTTTCAGTCAGCTAGTGCCAAGCCTTCTGACGAATTATATAAAAATAAAAATTTACAAATAAAAGATCTAATACATAAACGAGAATCCCATGAAAGAAATGCCTTTTGGTTTTTAGCAAGTATCGTATTTATTCTATTAGTTTTGTTATGGCCTAAAAAATATTACACTTTAAATCTAGTAGCTCAAAAATATAATATCTTTAGATTTTATATTCTAGTCCAATTCACTTGTTGGTATAGAGAAATGAGAAGTTATAAGGGACTAAAGGCACTGGAAGAGTCCTTAATAAAAGGTCTTCAAACTAAATATATAAAATCTCTAAAAGCAAGTATACAAAAGTTCTTTTATTTTGCTTTGTTATGTTTTGTATTTATAGTTTTCTTTATAGAAATAAAAACTATTGGAAATGAAAAGATACCATTACCAATAGAAGAAATAGCCCTACCTGTTATACAGTTAAGCACCTTAGAAGATGCTTCAATATTGGAAAGGGATCCTGATGACCAACAATATACCTTCTATAATTACTATGAAAAATATTGGAAACTTTTTGCTTATCGAGTTTATAAATCGGATGAGGATGGTATATTAAATACTGAGGAAGATATAAATAACAAACACCCTAATGTGGAAACTGAATTCTATGAACTTACATTTAAGTGGATGAGAGAGCCTCTAGTAAAAGACTTGATTCAAAGATACCAAGATGAAATTACAGTTCCTTATAAAGATATAGTAAGGCAAGATGCAGAAGGATTAGATGGTGTTTACATACTTGCTGAAAACTATAATATAGAGCTTATTGGAATAAAGGACAATAAAGTTATGTACGTAAAGTATAGTGGTAATGCAAGCTTAGATAACCTTATAAAAGAAATAGCAAGAAAGATTGTGTTTTAACCTAAATCATTATCTACTTAAAATGCCTCCTCTAAATTGGAGGCCACTGAAAAAGCATATGATTATTGAATTTCGATAATCATATGCTTTTTTC
>URVM01000015.1 GCA_900551325.1 uncultured Eubacteriales bacterium
CTCACCCACTCATTAACAGCCTCTAAGCCACCTGCATAAGCCGCTTTCGGATGAGTCACATCCATCCTTTCACCTATTAGATTATTCTAAGAGACAGTAATTCTAGTCTACTTAGCCTCGCTGATCATCTTTATAACATGCTTTTTTAGGTTTAACGGAAGTAAGCAGCTTTTACTTGGTCAAGACGTGAGGTAGCACCGCGAAGTAATAAGTCACATATAGCAAGGGCAGCCATTGCTTCTACAACCACTACGGCACGAGCAACGACTGTAGGATCGTGACGTCCTTCTATGGCGATTTCTACATTTTCTAAGTTATTAGTAATGGTTTGTTGAGGCTTACTAATAGAAGGTGTTGGCTTAAAGTGTGCACGAAAGACTATAGGACTTCCATCAGATAAACCACCTAGTATACCGCCTGAGTGATTGGTACGTTTATGTACGTTAGAAGAAAGTTGGGTTTTAGCTTTATAGCCAGAGTAGCCATGTCCGACGTAATCAGGTGTACCATAGTGGCCTAGATTATTTGTTGTATAAAAGGTATCATTATATAGAGAACCTTTCATAGAGCTACAGTTTATACCTTCGCCTATTTCAAAGGCTTTTACAGCATTAATGCTCATAATAGCTTGTCCTAAAAGGGCATCTAGACGATCAAAGACAGGTTCACCTATACCAACAGGCATACCAGTTACTATACATTCAACAATACCACCAATAGAATCTTTTTCAGCTTTCATTTTAGCAATATAGTCTATTGCTTCAGTAGCTTTTATACTATGAGGCATTGAAAGAGGATTGTTTTTGATTTCGTTTAAATCTATTTCATCATTATCTACAGAGATAGGGCCTAGAGATTTAGTATAAGCTTGGATTTGAATACCGAGCTCTTCTAAAAGACGCATAGCTACACTACCAGCAGCTACACGAGCGGCAGTTTCACGAGCTGAAGAGCGACCTCCTCCTCTATAATCTCTATTTTCATACTTAAGGTCATAAGGATAGTCGGCGTGAGAAGGACGGTATACATCTTTAATATTATCATAATTATGAGAACGTTGATCTTGATTACGAATCATAAGACAAATAGGTGTACCTGTAGTTTTTCCTTCAAAGACACCAGAAAGAATCTCTATTTCATCAGATTCTTTGCGCGCAGTGGCAACTTGTGGATTGCCAGGTTTTCTTCTATCCATGTTCTTCATAATATCTTCCTTTGTTAGAGGTATATTAGAAGGGCAGCCATCAATGATGACACCAATGGCCGGACCATGGGACTCACCAAACGTAGATATTGTAAAGTGTTTACCAAAAATTGAACCAGACATATGAAAACCTCCCACTAATTAATTTGTCTTAATTGTATCAAATGGATAGAATACATTCAATACGGTGATTAAAAGCATTAAAAAATGATAAAAATACCAGATAGTATTCTTGTAATCACATACTTTTTCTTGTAAACTGTATGATAGTATATGACAGATAGGAGATACACTAATATGTACGAACTATTAAAAGTAGAGGGTAGAGCAAAAAGAGGTAGATTTCATACAGTACACGGTACCATTGAAACACCTGTTTTCATGAATGTTGCTACTGTAGCAGCAATTAAAGGTGCACTTGGAGCAGAGGACCTTCACAATATTAATACACAAGTAGCTTTGTCTAATACCTACCACTTACACTTAAGACCAGGTGACAAAGTAATTAAAGAATTAGGTGGATTACACAAGTTTATGGTGTGGGACAAGCCTATTCTTACAGATTCAGGTGGATTCCAAGTATTTTCACTAGCATCTATGCGTAAGATTAAAGAAGAAGGGGTATATTTCTCATCTCATATTGATGGACGCAAGATCTTTATGGGACCAGAAGAAAGTATGCAAATTCAGTCAAATATTGGCTCAACTATCGCAATGGCTTTTGATGAATGTCCACCAGCACTAGCAGATAGAGATTATATTTTACCTTCTGTAGAACGTACAACAAGATGGCTTAAACGTTGTATGGACGAGATGAACAGATTAAATAGTTTAGAAGATACGATTAATAAACAGCAAATGCTCTTTGGTATTAACCAAGGTGGTATTTTACCAGATGTACGTATTGAGCATGCTAAGGTTATTCGTGAATTTGACTTACCAGGTTATGCAGTAGGTGGACTAGCAGTAGGTGAAAGTCATGAAGATATGTACAATGTACTTGAAGCCGTTGTACCATACTTACCACAAAATAAGCCAACTTATTTAATGGGAGTAGGTACACCAGAAAATATTTTAGAAGCAGTTGATCGTGGTATAGACTTCTTTGACTGTGTATTACCAGCACGTAATGGAAGACATGGACATGTATATACTAACCATGGCAAGATGAATCTTTTCAATCAAAAATACGAAAAAGATATGAGTCCAATCAGTGAAGAATGTAAGTGTCCAACTTGTCAAAAGTATAGTAGAGCTTATATCAGACATCTTTTAAAAGCAAAGGAAATGTTAGGTATGAGACTTTGTGTTATCCATAACCTTTACTATTTCAACAATTTAATGACTGAAATTCGAGATGCATTAGACAAGGGTGAATTTGCGGCTTATAAGAAAATGCGTCTAGAAGGATATAAAAACAAATAATTTTATACAAATGGAGGAAGAAAATTATGGCACCAACAGCAGGATCAGGCGGAATGCTTATGTCAACAGTACTTTATCTTGGATTTTTCTTTGTAATTATGTATTTCTTAATCATTCGTCCACAAAAGAAAAGAGATAAACAAGTTGCTGATATGCAGAGCTCTATCAAAGTGGGAGATGAAGTATTACTTACAACAGGTATCTATGGTAAAGTAGTAGATATTATCAACGATTTATTCATTATTGAACTTGGCCTTAACAAAAGCGTTCGTATTCCAGTTAAGAAAGTAGCAGTTGCAGCAGTTGCAGCGCCAAATCTTTCAATTGCTAAAGTGAGTGAACCAGTAGCAGATGATGATGAATACGAAGATGATGAATATGAAGATGACGATTACGAAGGAGAGGATGAGGAATAATCATCCTCTCCTTTTTATAAGGAGGAAATTATGTTAGAGAATAACAAAATGCTTAAAGAGGCAAAAAGTGGACAAACTTCTAGTCTAGCGTGGATAATATTTATGCCCTTCTTATTTACTTTTTTATTATCAATTGGTCTTGGAATAACCTTTGCTATAGAAAATATACTCCTTAAAGGAAATGAAACAACTGCTAGTTTAACTTACCTTCAGTACATACAGTATGTTGTCTCCTTCAGTTTAGCAGGGGGAGGGGTGCTTCTAGTTGTACGCTGGGTAGAAAAAAGAAAGATTACAAGTATAGGATTCTTTAAGGAAAGAGCTATAAGTAGCTACTTTAAAGGAGTGGCCATAGCAGTAATAGGCATTATGGCTATCATTAGTATTCTCCAATTTAAAGGAGAGGTAGTTTTAAAAGTAAGTGTGCAGCAACTAGGAGTAAATAGCTTAGGTCTAATTATATTAATAGGTATAGCCTGGATTATTCAAGGAGCAGCAGAGGAGATACTTGTACGAGGATATATGTTTCAAAGTCTATCAGCAAAATATGGGCTATATAAAGGTGTTCTTATTTCATCTATTGTCTTTGCACTCTTACACTTAGGAAACAATGGTATAACATCACTAAGCCTAATTAATATTCTTATGTGTGGACTTATGCTGGTACTTCTTGTATTAAAAGATGAAAACTTATGGGGAGCTTGTGGTTTTCATACAGCTTGGAACTTGTTCCAAGGCAATATATTTGGTATGAATGTAAGTGGTAATGGATTAGATGCAAGTTTATTTACAACTACTATTACTCAGCCATCTATATGGAATGGAGGGCAATTTGGT
Source organism: uncultured Eubacteriales bacterium (assembly GCA_900551325.1). Classification (GTDB taxonomy): domain Bacteria; phylum Bacillota; class Clostridia; order Lachnospirales; family Cellulosilyticaceae; genus Holtiella. Next base: position 3,883 of record URVM01000015.1, read on the forward strand.
ATAGAAGGAAGTTTACTTACAACAGTATTTATGTTAATAATAAGTGGCATACTTATATGGCAAATAAGACAAAAGAGTATATAAAGATTTCTTTATAAAATGTTATTAATTTATTAGGGGGCACTTCATACTTTGTTAAAAAATTAAAGGCATAATAATATATGAGGAAGGGATGTAGCAGAAATCTTCCCTAACAATTGAAGCTACATAACTCACTCTAAAATTAAAATCTCCCCATATTATTATCCCTTTTTCAGTTTGTATAAAATATAAACGGAAAAAAGAAAGGCGCCCTCCCCAAGGCGCCTTTTTTCGTTTGTAAAAAACTTTAAGCAAACAAACTCTATTTCTTTTATAAATAGGTACAGTATTGTAGAATAAGATAAAAGTATCCATGTTTTTATATGAAAGGAGAAAAGAGAGATGAAAGAGTACAATAAACTAGTAAGGGATTTAATACCAGATATTATAGAAAAAGATGGTAAGCAATGTGAAGTAGAAATCGTAGATCAAAAAAGCATACAAATGTTACTTGAAGAAAAGATGATTGAAGAGTTCAATGAATATTTAGAGGATAAAAACTTAGAAGAGCTTGCTGATATGCTAGAAGTTGTTTTTGGACTAGCCCATAATTTAGGATATAGTGAAGAAGATTTAATAGAGAAAAGAAATAAGAAGTTAGCAGAACGAGGTGGCTTTAAAAAAGGCATTGTATTAAAGAAAGTATATTAATGACTATGATTTGAAAATAGCCCATAGAGCAATGATTAATTTTTAGTACATGAGATAGTGATAATAAATTAAAATTTTCTTCATACTATATTCAAGTGATTCCCTTAGAATAAATACATGAGGAGATGTAGCAGAAATCTTCCCTAACAATTGAAGCTACATAACTCACTCTAAAATTAAAATCTCCCCATATTATTATCCCTTTTTCAGTTTGTATAAAATATGAACGAAAACAAGAAAGGCGCCCTCCCCAAGGCGCCTTTTTTTGTTGGGAAAAAATATGGACTGCATATATAGAAATAAGTGATTGATGTTTTGAATTATTTAATTATAATGAATATATAATCAATACATGACAGAGGGGATTATAAAATATTTTGTTAAGTAGTGTTCTTATGAGAGTTAAGTAAAATAATCTAAGGGGGGATAGAGGGGATGAATAGATGGACTAAAACCTTACGAAAGATAATGATAAGCCTCATAGTTATATGTTTAAGCTTATTATTAATAGTACCATTTATAGCAATATCTATTATGGTTAATAGGTATGTTGATTATAGAGGTTATGCAACAACGGATTACCCTTTACAAGATATTTATGATGCTAAGGATTATGGGCTTAATGAAAATCAAATGTACTTAGAAACAGAGGATGGACTAAAAGTATGGACTTCTGAAATTTATACAGAACAGCCTAAGGCGGTTATTATTTATTTGACAGGTATTCTTCAACCATCTATTACTTATTATTATGGCCATGCGAAGTATATGAAAGAAGAAGGATATGCTTCAATACTTCTTGAAGTGCGTAGTCATGGAAGAAGTGAGGGTAATCAAATTGGCTTAGGTTATACGGAAGTAGAGGATGTAAAAGCTGTTGTTGATTATATAAGAAGTGAAGAGAAGTATAGGGATGTGCCTATTGTGATACAGGGGGCATCTATGGAAGGGGCCATTGCTATTAATGCTTTTGGGCAGATAGGAGAAATAAGTGGACTTATTGCAGCATCAGCCTATTCTAGTGTGGAAGATCAAATCCTCGAAATGATGACTTTGTATGGGGTTCCAAAATGGATACAAACAAGTCTTGAGCCATTTTGTAAAATCGGATTAACATGGGTCTTTGGTGGTGAAAGGGTTGAAAAGTTACAGCCAGTTAAACAGATTAAAAATGCAAATGGTAGACCTATTCTTCTAATGGCTTGTACAGGAGATACAGAAGTGTCGCCAATAAATATGGAAAGATTACAAAGTGCTAATCCAGATGCTAAAACTTGGTTAAGAGATTCATGGGAACATTTTATTATTAAAGATTGTAATTTTGTTGATGTAGATGAAGATAGGGAGTATTGGAATGTTATTATGAGTTTTTTAGAAGACCTGAAATGAAATGAAGATATAGGATAGATACAGAAAAAGCATAAAAGAAGTATAAAAAAGATAAGGAAAAACAAGGAAAATCAGGGGAAGCACCTTAATAGAGGTGCTTTTTTCTATGCAAAAATACTTAATGCGTAAGTTGAAAAATGAGATGGATTTAACACAGATTTAACAAAAACCAAATATGTTTTGAACATTAGGGGGGTATCCTAAGTACATAAAAAACCAAGGGGGTTATAAAAATGAAAAATAAATTCTTTAAAATACTAGGTATAGCAACACTTGGAATCGTCATGTTAACAGGATGTGGTTCGGCAGCTTCTAATGGAGCGGGTACAGCAGATAATAATACACAAGTTTCAGATACGCAAAAAGATAGTACAGGAAAAGTTGTAGCAGTTGGTTCAACTACAGTAGCAGTTCCAATGGAAGGATTAGCTGAAAAATATAAGGAAGTTACTCCAGAAGTTGTTGTAGAAGTTCAAGGTGTTGGTTCTTCAGCTGGTGTTAAGGCAGTAGCAGATGGTACAGCAGATATAGGAATGGTATCTCGTGAACTCAAAGAGAATGAACAAAATGATGATTTTGTTATTACAACAATGGCTTATGATGGTATTGCAGTCGTTGTTAATCCAGCAAATGGTGTAACAGATTTAACAGCAGCACAAGTAAAAGATATTTTCGAAGGTACTGTAACAAACTGGAGTCAAGTAGGTGGTAAGGATCAACCAGTTATCGTAGTATCTCGTGAAGATGGTTCAGGTACGAGAAGTGCTTTTGAAGAACTTTTAAAACTTGAAAAAGAGATCGATGGTAAAAAAGTTTCTTCTATGTCACAAAGTGCACTTATAGCAGAAGGTAATGGTACAATGAAAGCTACAGTTGCTTCAAAAGAGGGTGCAATTGGTTTCGTATCTTTAGGATTTATTGATGACACAGTAAAACCAGTAAGTATTGATGGGGTACAACCAACAGTTGAATCAGTAAAAGATGGTAGTTATAGTATTTCACGTCCACTCTTACTTATAACACATAAAGATGCTAATAGTCAGGTAACTACATTTGTAGATTATATTTTAAGTGATGCAGGCCAAGAAATTGTTAGTGAAAAATATATACCAGTTAAATAAGGTGGATTTAAGAATGTAGTTAATTACAACGATAAGGTGGTCATAATGGATAGAATAATGAAGAAAGTATTTTGGTGTTTTGCAGCTTTAACTATTTCTATGGTTGCATTTATGGGAGTCTATATTGTAGCAAATGGACTTCCTTTCTTTCAACATACTAACCTTTGGAAATTCCTAACAGGTATGAATTGGATGCCGTCAGGAGAAATATTTGGTATTTTTCCAATGCTAGTTACAAGTTTATATGGTACAGCAGGAGCTATGGTTATAGCTATAATTGTAGGGATATGTACAGCAGTTGTATTAGTAGAAATCCTACCAAGCAATGTAGCAAAAGTACTTTCAGCAGCAGTTGACTTATTAGCGGGCATTCCTTCTGTTATATATGGATTTTGGGGGCTTATGGTTGTTGTACCACTGATTAATGATTTATTTGGTGGAAAAGGTGCAGGAAGTAGTTTACTCGCTGTAATTTTCATTTTAGCACTTATGGTACTTCCTACAGTTATTCGTATGACAGAAGTAAGTTTAAAATCAGTTCCAAATGAATTTAAAGAAGGTGCCTTAGCACTTGGGGCAAGTAAATTACAGTATATTTTCAAAGTACAACTAAGAGCAGCGAAGTCGGGTACAATAGCAGGTATTATCCTTGCAACAGGACGTGCACTTGGTGAGACTATGGCAGTTATTTTAGTAGCAGGAAATACAGTTTTACTTCCTACTAGTATTACAGACCCTGTTAGAACGCTCACTGCAAATATTGCAATTGAAATGGGTTATGCAACAGGTGTGCATCAACAAGCATTATTTGCAACAGGAATGATCTTATTCATTCTTATAATAGGAATTAATTTAACAACACATTTAATGACATACTATTCTAACAGGGGGGAAAGTCGTGGAAGCAAAGCTTAATACTTTAGTTTGTGAAGTGGAAAAAGAAGAGAAAAAGTTAGCAAAGTTAAATCCATTTAAGTATGTATCTACTAAAGAAAAGATTATCTATGGAATAATAGGACTTATTGCATGCTCAACATTTGCAATGCTTATATGGATTTTATCATATATCTTTTTTAAAGGTATAGGTCATGTAGATATAGTAGGACTTATACCAGCTATTATTACAACTATTTATATGGTTGTTATGGGACTTACCATTGCAGTACCTATAGGGATGGGAACATCTATTTATTTAAGTGAATATGCTAAACCATCAAAATTTGTAAAAGGATTACGTTTTGCAATAGAGTGTTTAGCAGCTGTTCCTTCTATATTATTTGGTTTGTTTGGAATGATGTTCTTTGTAACACAAATGAAGATGGGGTATAGCGTACTAGCTGGCGGTTTAACAGTAGCTCTTATGATCTTACCAACAGTAGTAAAAACTACTGAAGAAGCTTTAAGAACAGTACCTGTAAGTTATCGTGAAGGTTCACTTGCACTTGGAGCTTCTAAATTTGCAACGATTATGAAGGTTGTTTTACCAAGTGCTGTACCAGGGATTTTAACAGGTATCGTATTGAGTATGGGACGTATTATTGGTGAGACGGCAGCTATTTATTTAACAGCAGGTATGGTATTTAGAGTACCGGAAAATATGATGGAATCAGGTAGAACTTTATCTGTACATTTATACATGTTAGCAAAAGAAGGTATTTCTTTAGAAGAAACTTATGGTACAGCTATTATTTTACTTTTAGTTGTATTAACACTTAACTTATTAACTTATGTAATTGGAAGGAAGATGAAAAATGGAAAATAGCATTATAAGTGTATCAGATTTATCCTTCTATTATGGGCACTTTAAAGCGTTAAAAAATATTAACATGGAAATTAAGAAGAATGAAGTACTAGCTTTTATTGGTCCTTCAGGTTGTGGGAAATCAACTTTTCTTCGTATTTTAAATCGTATGAGTGATTTAGTAGATGATACAAAGGTAGAAGGAAGTATTAAGTTTAAGGGACAAGATATTTTCAATATGAATCCTATTGAACTTAGAAAAGGAGTAGGTATGGTATTCCAAAAACCTAATCCTTTCCCAATGAGTATTTATGATAATATTGCTTATGGACCTCGTATGCAAGGTATCAAAAAGAAAAGTGAACTCGATCAAATTGTTGAAGATAGCTTAAAAAAGGCAGCTATATGGGATGAAGTAAAAGAGCATTTACGTAAAAGTGCTACAAGCCTTTCAGGTGGGCAACAACAACGTATTTGTATTGCACGTAGTATTGCGATGAATCCAGAAGTATTACTTATGGACGAACCTACATCAGCGCTTGACCCTATTTCAACATTAAAAATAGAAGAACTTATAAATGAACTTAAGAAACAGTACACAATTGTAATTGTTACGCATAATATGCAACAGGCGGCGCGTATTTCAGACCAAACAGCTTTCTTCTTAATGGGAGAGTTAGTAGAAATCGGTCCAACACAGAAGATATTTGATCAACCACGTGACGAACGAACAGAAGACTATATTACAGGTAGATTTGGCTAAAAGGAGAAGGGGAACATGGCAATAAGAAGAGTATTTGAAAAAGAGTTAGACGAGCTTAGATTAGAAATGGTAAAGATGGGGAATCAAGTAGAAGAACTTGTGACTAATACAATAGAAGCAGTTACTACACAAAATAAAGAACTTGCAAAAAGAGTCATTGCTAGTGATGATTTAATAGATGATATGGAAGTTGAAATCGAAAAGAAATGTCTTAGTCTTATTACACATCAACAACCTATTGCAAAAGATTTAAGACTTATTATGTCCATACTTAAAAGTGTAACAGATATGGAACGTATAGGTGACCACTGTGAAGATATTTGTACTTATAGTCTAACAATTGAAGATGGGGTATGGAATAAAGAAATTGCATATAAAAGACATATTGAGAAGATGGCTGGACATGTGCGTGATATGCTTGCTACAACACTAGATAATTTTATGCAAAGAGATTTAGATAAACTTCACGCTATTTGTAAATATGATGATCAAATCGATGCTGAGTTTACAAAAATCTTTAAAGAAATTACTATTGAAATGAGTAAGAATAGCGAATTTATTCCAAGTGGGGCAAGTTATATTATGATCATTAAATACTTAGAGCGTATAGCAGATCATATTACCAATATAGCAGAATGGCTTATCTATAACTTAACTGGTGAGTATAGTAATTAAATACTAAACAAAGAAGCAGGCTACATATGTAGCCTGCTTCTTTATGCTTATTCTTGAGCTGAACCTTCTGTTACTGGAGTATCAGAAGGAGTAGCTTCTTCAACTTCTCCCATCTCGTCAGATATGATTTGATCAGATAGAACATCTTCAGCTAAAGTTTCTTCTGATTTATTTTCTGCCATATCTTCTTGGGTTTCTTCAGTAATAGCTTCAAGGAGAGGTACTTCGTAAGTAGTAGTAAGAACAGCGTTGCTTTCCTCAGAAAGAGCTATCTTTACAGCATCCATTAAAATGCTAGTAGATGCGGAAACATTACTTGTTTCAGGAAGCTCAGTAGATTGGGTTGAGGTTATGTAATCGTTAACAAAAGAAATGCTTTCATTCAAACCTGAATATAAAGCTCTCTCAGTTTCATCAAATCCATCTAAAGCGATAGAAGTGATTTGTTTGTCCTTGATTTCCACTACAAGATCCATATCAGCATCTGTAAAAGAAATGTTTGCTATGTACATACCATCCTCATAGCTGTTATCGGGTGCAAAGGTTGGCGCTGTATCGTTGCTACCTTTCAACATAAAGAAAGAAAAAGCAGCGATGACAACGAGTAACATGATAAATGGGATTTTGAGGTCATTCAATTTGAAGACCATAAATTTGGGACGAGACATTGTTACCCTCCTTTAAAATATAAGATGTCCTACTACATATATATATGAAAATCGGACAAATATATGCTTGTATTTTTTCAAAAAATAAAAGTTAGAGAAAGAAAATTTTTCGAACATTTAAAAAAAATAATTAGAAAATGTTCGAAAAACCTATTGACCAAATGAAAATTGTATTATAATATAAATATATAAATTGAAACAATAAATATTAAATATAAAAGATATCAAGGGAGGATTTCGTAGTGGAAAAGTTTTTTAAATTACAAGAAAACAAAACTACAATTAAGACAGAGATTTTAGCTGGAATCACTACTTTTATGACAATGGCATACATATTAGCAGTTAACCCAGATATTTTAAGTGTAGCAGGAATGGATAAACATGGGGTATTTGTAGCTACTGTTCTTGCATCTATTATTGGTACAGTTGCAATGGCTCTTTTAGCAAATTACCCATTTGCACTTGCTCCAGGTATGGGACTTAATGCTTTCTTTGCATTTACTGTATGTGGTGTAATGGGATATAGTTGGCAATTTGCTTTATTTGCAGTATTTGTAGAAGGTATTATCTTTATCCTTTTAACAGCAGGGAATATCCGTGAAGCACTTTTTAATGCTATTCCAAAATGTATGAAATATGCGGTAAGTGCTGGTATTGGATTATTCATTGCTTTTGTTGGGCTTAAAGGTGCAGGCGTTATCGTATCAGATAGTGCTACATTCTTAGCACTTGGAAATATGACAACACCACAAACAGTACTTTGTATGTTAGGGGTAATTTTAATCGTTGTTCTTATGAAACGTAATGTACCAGGGGCAGTACTTATTGGTATTATTGTAACTTATGCTTTAGGAATAGTAGCACAACTTACAGGTTGGTATGTAGTAGATGTTGAAGCAGGTGTTTATTCACTTATACCAGACTTTGCAGCAAGCCAGGGGCTTTTCGGTGGTCTAAATAAAGTAGCTTTCCAGTTCCCACAAATGAGTGAAGTATTTGGCAGTGCCGAGAGTATTATATCTTTCTGTGTTATCGTATTTTCATTCTTATTCGTAGATTTATTTGATACATTAGGTACACTTATTGGTGTAGCAACAAAAGCTGATTATTTAGATGAAAACGGTGAATTACCTCGTGTTAAGCAAGCTTTATTTGCAGATGCTGTAGGTACAACAGCAGGTGCTCTTCTAGGTACATCAACTGTAACAACTTTCGTTGAAAGTAGTGCAGGTGTTATCGCTGGTGGACGTACAGGTCTTACAGGTATTTCTACAGCAGTATGTTTTGCTCTTGCATTATTTGCAGCACCTATTTTCATTGCTATTCCATCATTTGCAACAGCTCCAGCACTTATCGTAGTAGGTGTATTAATGCTTGAAAGTATTGTGAAGGTAGACTTTAGTGATATTACAGAAGCACTTCCAGCTTTCTTAACATTAATTATGATGCCTCTTGCATATAGTATTTCAGAAGGTATCGTATTCGGTGGTATTTCTTACGTATTAGTAAAAGTATTTACAGGTAAATCAAAAGACGTAAGTGTTGTAATGTACATCTTAGCAGTACTTTTCACAATTAAACTCATTGTTTAAGATTTATAGATTAAATTAAAAGTAAATAAGTTTCTATATAACTGACGGATAAGCAGAATGAACTGCGGGGAGTATAGAAATGTAAAGTCGACCGTCTGGGCACTACTTATTTAGGTAGAGTTCAGACGGTCTTTTTATTTACATAAAACGCCATCATAAGAGACTAAACTTTATACTAGAAGATTATTAGATTTAAAAAATCATAAATCATATAGGTAAAAGTAAAGGAGAGAAAACATGAGAGCATTAATCAGTGTATCAGACAAAACAGGGATTGTAACATTTGCAAGAGAGCTTGTAGCACTTGGAGTAGAAATTATTTCTACAGGGGGAACTTTTAATGCATTAAAAGAAGATGGGGTACCAGTAATGGGCATTTCTGATGTTACAGGTTTCCCTGAATGTTTAGATGGGCGTGTCAAAACATTACATCCTGCTATTCATGCAGGGATTTTAAATATAAGAGAAAATGAAGAACATCAAAAGCAAATGGAAGATTTGCAAATTGAAAATATAGATATGGTTATTGTGAACTTATATCCATTTAAACAAACAATTTTAAAGCCAGGGGTAAGTCTTTTAGAAGCTATAGAAAATATTGATATTGGGGGACCAACTATGCTTCGCTCTGCTGCTAAAAATAATCAAGATGTAACTGTTATAGTAGATCCTAAAGATTATGCCGTTGTTTTAGAAGAGTTAAAAGAAAAAGGTAAAGTAAGTAAAGAAACTAACTTTTATTTAGCTACAAAGGTATTTGAACATACTGCAAACTATGATGCAATGATTGCTAGTTATTTAAGAGAACAAAGAGGAGACTATAGTTTACCAGATACTTTAACAATGACCTTTGAAAAAGTACAAGATATGCGTTATGGGGAAAATCCTCATCAAACTGCAGCTTTCTACAAAGAAGTAGGTAAGACAAAAGGCACATTAGCACAGGCTATACAACTAAATGGTAAAGAACTTTCCTATAATAATATTAATGATGCAAATGGTGCTCTTGAGCTTCTAAGAGAGTTTCATGAGCCAGCTGTAGTAGCAGTAAAGCATGCTAATCCATGTGGCGTTGGCATAGGGAAAAATGTATATGAAGCTTATGAAAAGGCTTATAAGGCAGACCCAGTTTCCATATTTGGAGGAATTATTGTAGCTAACCAAGTAATTGATAGAAAGACAGCCGAAGAAATGGCAAAAATCTTCTTTGAAATAGTAATAGCTCCAGACTATGAAGAAGAAGCACTAGAAGTATTTAAACTTAAAAAGAATCTTCGTGTATTAAAATTAGAAGATATTAAGTACAGTGATCCTCATGCTTTAACAATGAAGAAGGTAGATGGTGGCCTAATCGTTCAAGAAAAAGACTTAGAACTTTTAATTGAAGATGAAATAAAGGTAGTAACAAAGAGAGCACCTTCTAAAGAAGAAATGGAAGATTTACGTTTTGCTTGGAAACTGGTTAAGCATGTTAAATCCAATGGTATTGCTCTTGCAAAAGATGGCATGTCAGTAGGAATTGGTGGAGGGCAAACCAATCGTATATGGGCAACAAATCAAGCCATTGAACATGGCAAAGAGTTTTTAGGGGAAGAGGGTGTTCGTGGAAGTGTACTGGCATCAGATGCATTCTTTCCTTTTGATGACTGTGTAGAAGCAGCAGCAAAAGCAGGAATTACAGCTATTATTCAACCAGGTGGATCTATTCGAGATGAGGATTCTATTAGAGCATGTGATGCAGCAGGGATTGCTATGATTTTTACGGGAATGAGACATTTTAAGCATTAAATGGGGGATTAAAATAAGGTATTAAAAGAAGGTATAAAAACATATACCTTCTTTTAATTAGTTTAAAATACAAAAATATATGGAAAAAAATAGAAATAAATCAAAATGTACTTTAAATTTTAATTAAACCATGGTAAAATGAGATATAAATTGGTTATTTTGTAAGGGGGGGAAAGCTATGGATATCGATGCAAGGATGCATGGAATTTCCAATACGCTTAAAGAACTTAAAAACTACACAGATGTAGAAGGTTTTATCACAGATTTAGAGTATCATGTAGGTCAGCTATCATATTTTTATGATGAGCTAACACCTAAACAGACAGGGGACCCATCAACAACATTTTATAGGCCGAAACATATACCTAGAGTACATCAAATTGCTTACTTTAATTTAACACGTGGTTTTCCAAAAGAACTTTATGGGGGACATTGGTGCTATGTATTTAAATACTTTAAGAGCAAATTTGTTGTTATTCCAACAACTTCAGTGAAGGCAGACTCATTACCACCGGATCCAGAATTTCAACTAGACATAGCGGTTAATAACTTTAAGAACGGAATGCTTACAAGATTACAGCTAAGTGATATGCGTACAGTAGATATACAAAGACTTTACTGTGGAAAAGGGTTTTATGATGTTATAACAGATAGAGAATATATTGTACAAAATGTTAATAAAATGCTTTTAGACAAATAATGGGGAGAAATATAAAAATTTAAGATAGCGAAAGTGGAAACACTTTGCTATCTTTTTTTTATTTACTTTAATTGTATTAAAAATAAAGTAACTTAATAAATAATAATATTGTACATGGGTACAAAAAAATATATAATGGGTAATGAAACTTAAGTTTAGAGAATAATGGTGGAGGAATGACATATGATCAAAACAACTATAGTAGGATATGGTAAGGTAAATACTAAAATGTTTGAGAACTATATGGATAAGTTAGAACACTATCTACCTTTATACTATCCCAACATATCTTGGCAATTTATGCATGTCAGAATGAAGGAGGGGACTATTAAAAAGTATAGTGAAGCATTAAAAGAAAAAGTTCTCATACATCATCCTAATATAGTTTTTATTGAATTAAGTATAGATGAGATGTATACCAACACTTCAAGCTTTGTTTCATTAGACACGTATGAGCAGGAGATAGAAGATTTAATAAATAAAATTAAAAGTCATAGCAACCATACAGGCTTAAATGGATGTATGCCTATCCCTATATTAATTACACCCCTACCATTAAGGGAATGTGATAAAAAAGAAGAGTGTAGTAATAGCCGTATTAGTCAATACATTTATAGAGCTAAAATGGTAGCAAAAAGAACTAATTGTCCTGTAGTAGATTTATTTGGTGCTATGAGGAAGTTAATAAGCTATGAAGAAAACTACTTATGTAAGGAAGAAAATAGTTTAAATGAAAAAGGATTAGATTTACTTTATGATATGGTATTTATAGAGTTAACAAGATTAATTAATTACCAAGGTGTACTTAAAAACCGTTTTGTAGAATAAACGAGGCTAAGCCTAAATATATAAATAGGCGTATAATATATAAGCAATTTGTATAGATGAAAATGAGCTATAAAACTAATCAAAAGTTTAGTTTTATAGCTCATTTGTTTATTAGTCAGCATAAATATCAATAATATAGCGTATTTGCCCACTTGGGTGAACACGTTGAATTTTCACTGTATAATTTGTCTCATATTCATTTAAAGAATCATTTTCCTCATAAGATAAACTATATGTACTCTTCACTATTTGATTCGTACGAGAAGATGTAAGAATAGAATAGGGTTTAAAGTATTTGTCATCTTTTAAGTCAAACTCATTTCGGTAGTATTCATACAAGGCGTGCATAAGTGTACTATCAACAGATTTTTGAAGATCCATTTGGGTGAGAGAGTGAGATGGATAGTAGGTTGCCCAAATAACTGGATAAGTCCGTACTGTGTCATTTAGTTGAAGACGAAGGTTGTCACCATAGAAATCTACTTTTAAAGGTAGCGTAATAGTATCTGTTATTTTATTAGGATAAGCATGGGTATTAATAATGCGATAGCTTACTGTAATATTATTATAAGGTGAATAGGTAAGGCGATTTTTAAGATAATTGACTACCTTATCTTTATTGCTATTATCAACAAAACTTATATAATCCTTGTTAGTAAGAGTAGCATCAAGTATTTCTTTACAAGCGTCTTTAGTAGTAAAGCTTAATATATGTTCAGGTAAATTCTTTAAATGATAAACGGACTCTATGTAAGTATGGTCTTTTGCAGTATCTGAATTAGGGGAATAAATGGTAGGGCATGTTAGATTAATGACTCTAGTAGCTGTTTGTATCTCATAGGAACAATTAAGATAGTCAAAAGTTTCAAAGGGTACATAAAGGATGTCACCCACTAAAAAGGTAGAAGCTGTAAGAGTTGCTGATTTAAATTCAGCATCAAAGGTACTTTGATTAGGTCTAAACTTGTAAATTTTATCTTGAAAGTTAAGAGTGAAAATATCTTCATTTGTATTCAGTTCACTAAAGGTTAAACTAGCTAACTGAGGAAGAGCTATGTAAATTGTGTCATTCTTAGAGATAAGTGGACTAGTCAGTTCATAAGGAATACCATTAATGTGTAAACTATAAGGAGACTGAGCAGAAATTGGTGTCATAAATAAGATGAAAATTAAACAAATAAGTTTTAAATAATTTTTCATAAAACACCTCCAAGTGCATTATAACATATAAATAAAATATTAATCAAATATTTAAAATATTACAATGTATAGAAATGTTTGCGTAACAAATAAATAGGAGTAATTAAAAAGCTAGCACTATATGATTAATCATATAGTGCTAGCTTTTCTAAGTCTTCAAAGAAATGTGGATATGAGATTTGCACACATTCACTATTTAAAATATGAGAAGGAGAGGAAGCCATTAAAGAGGCAATAGCTAAACTCATAGCGATACGATGGTCATGATAGCTTTCTAGAGTAGCGCCTTCAAGAGGATATCCACCTTCTATAATAAGTCCGTCTTCAAGTGGTGTAACATGCCCACCCATTTTTCCAAGTTCTGTAGCGGTTGTATCAATACGATTAGATTCTTTAACCTTAAGCTCAGCTGCATCTTTAATGGTTGTAGTACCTTCTGCAAATAAAGCAGCTACAGCAAAAATAGGAATTTCATCTATCATTGTTGGGATAATTTCACCACCAATAGTAATACCGTGAAGCTTAGAGCTTTCAACGATCATATCACATACAGGTTCACCACAGATTTCACGCTCATTATAACAAGTAATCTTTCCACCCATTTGAATAAGTGCATCAAGTAGTCCACGTCTTGTTGGATTAATACCTACATTCTTCAAGGTAATCTTACTATTAGGAACGATAAGGCCAGCCACCATAAATGGTGCAGCAGAAGAAATATCACCTGGTACAATGATTTCACAAGCATGTAGTGTACTACCTGGGTGGATAGTAACACATTTACCTTCTACAGTAATATTTGCACCAAAAGCTTTAAGCATACGTTCTGTATGGTCACGAGAAAGAGTTGGTTCACAAACTGTTACTGGGCTATTTGCATAAAGGCCAGCAAGTAATAGACAAGACTTGACTTGGGCACTAGCAATAGGAGAATTATAGTGAATACCAGTAAGGGTGCTTGGAGATATAACAAGTGGACAGAAACTATTTTCATGACCACGAATATCTGCATGCATAGCCTGTAGTGGTACCATAATACGATTCATTGGACGTTTTTGTATAGAAGCGTCTCCTGTTATAGTAGAAGTAAAGGACTGACCAGCTAAAATACCTGAAATAAGGCGTACAGTTGTACCACTGTTACCACAGTCTAAAACTTCATCAGACTTAGTAAGGCCATGTAAACCTTTACCTTGAACTGATATATAATCAGGGCCAATTTTAATAGGAATGCCTAACTGACGGAAGCACTGGATAGTTGAAAGACAGTCTGCACCCATAAGAAAGTTATAAATACGTGTTTCACCTTCAGCAATACTCCCAAACATAATGCTACGATGAGAAATAGACTTATCACCTGGTATGGGAATGGTTCCCACAAGTGATGAGATAGGTTGTATAATCATAACAAAACTCCTTTTTAAAAATAAAGTATTAAGAATGGACTATATAGTTATGCTTAGTTAAAAGTTGCTGTGCTTTTTGCATATCGCTTTTGTGGCCAAAGGCAATACGAAGCACGCCACTTGAAAATTCTCTATGGTTAACGATACCAATATCTTTAATGTTAATACTATGAGAACTAAGGAGTGTTGCAATACAAGCAATAATACCAGGTTCATCTTCTGCATCTACAAATATAGTATATATTTTAGCAATATCAGATTTGATACCATCTTGGAAGGAATCACGATAATCTCTAGCTGTTTCAAAGAACTGATAAAGTTGATTTTCTTCATTATACTCAAGCATAGAATAAAAATCATTTAATGAATCTATAAATTTCTTCAGTGACCCCATTATATGAGCTTTATTAGATAAGCATATATCTTGCCAAATTTTAGGGTTAGAAGAAGCAATACGTGTAATATCTTTAAAGCCACCAGCAGCTAGTGTGTGTAAAAGTTGTTCATCCCCATCACTGTCTTTTACTAAATGAACCAAATGACTTGCAATAATGTGAGGTAAGTGACTCACAGTTGCAGTAGCATAGTCGTGATAGTTAGGTTCAAGGACAATAGGAATAGCACCTAAACGCTCTATCATTTTTTGCATAATAAATAAAATAAATTCAGGTGTTTCAGGAAGCGGGGTTAAAATATAATAAGCATTTTCAAATAAATAACTAGTAGAGGCCATATAACCAGACTGTTCAGAACCAGTCATAGGATGACCACCTACAAAATAGCATTTCTTAGGGTGGTCAAGAAGAATCTTTGATACTTGCTCTACAGTATCATGCTTAGTACTTCCAATGTCTGTTAATATGCAATCATTAGATACATAAGGAAGTAATTTAGATACAATTTCTTGGGTAGAAGATACAGGTGTACATATAAAGATTACATTACAATCAATAAATTCTTCCCCTATCTCGTTAGCAACTTGGTCAATTGCCCCATCTTCTAAAGCTTTATTACATGAAGTTAAATCTGTATCATGTCCTACAATATAACTGTTTTGGGCATGAACTTTTTTGAGTGTCTTGGCTATAGATCCCCCGATAAGTCCAAGACCGATAATGCCAATACGCATTTATAGTGTTCTACCCATAGCATGAGCAATTGGGCGAAGTTCATCCATTAGAACTTTAAAGTCATGGGGATCAAGAGACTGAGGGCCATCTGATAAGGCTACCTTTGGATTTGGGTGTACTTCAATCATTAGACCGTCTGCACCAGCAGCAATAGCAGCTTTTGCAAGACTAGGAATATATGGACGTTTACCACAAGCATGACTTGGGTCTACAATAATTGGCAAGTGACTTTTAGCTTTAATAACAGGCACAGCACTAATATCTAAAGTATTACGTGTAGCTGTTTCAAAAGTACGAATACCACGTTCACAAAGGATAACATTTTGATTTCCTTCACTCATAATGTACTCGGCAGCATTTAGCCATTCATCAATGGTTGCTGATAAACCACGTTTTAAAAGTACAGGAATATTTGTTTTACCTACTGCTTTTAAAAGTTCAAAGTTTTGCATATTTCTTGCACCAACTTGCAAGATATCTACGTATTTTATAGCTGTTTCTACAGCATGAATACTTGTTACTTCACAAACAACGCTAAGGCCAGTTTTTTCTCTAGCTTCTTGCATATATTTAAGACCTTCTTCTTCTAAACCTTGGAAAGAATAAGGTGAAGTACGTGGCTTATAAGCACCACCACGAAGGATCGTTCCACCTCCTTGTTTTACTGCATCAGCAGATTCAAGAAGTTGGTCACGACTTTCAATGGCACAAGGGCCAGCCATAACAATTAATTGTTTACCACCAACACTGCAGTTACCAAGTTTAACTTCAGTTGGTTCAGGATGAAATTTAAGATTAGCTAATTTATAAGTCTCAGTTACAGGCACGATTTTATCTACTCCATTCAATGAACAAAGGCAGTCACTACTTAATAAAGTTTTATCTCCAACAACACCAATAATAGTTACAACAGAACCTTGTGAAACATGTGCCGATAAACCAGCACCCTCTATTTGTTTAACTGCGCTTTTAATATCATCTGGTGTTGCAGTATGTTTCATTACAATAATCATAGCACAAACCTCCTTTTATAACTCTATTTTATCTTTAATATGTGTATTGTACAATGATAAAATCTTGCATGTCAACGGTAGATAAGTTGCAAACAAAGGAAATACCTTGCATAAAAATACTTTTAAGAAAAAGTAATTTTTATACAAGGTATTAGTTGGGAGGAATTATAAGATTTTATGTAATATGCAAGTTTTAGATTTGAAACTTGCATATTAATGTTTTTTAGCCATGTTTTTTCTGAAATATAGATAAGAGTAGACCATTGGTAGAATTAAACAACCAAAAGAAAGAAAAGTTAAAAAAGGAGCAGCAGAAACTGGTACAAATCCGATTAACATAAATAAGATGCCTGAAATGATAAAACAATAGCCACCTACACGATGAGTAGCACGCCAATTATTTTCATCATTATATGTCCATGGTAGTTTAATACCAAAAGTATAGTTTTGTTTAATCTGTGGCATATAGTTTCCTATTACAATAAA
Source organism: uncultured Eubacteriales bacterium (assembly GCA_900551325.1). Lineage (GTDB taxonomy): Bacteria > Bacillota > Clostridia > Lachnospirales > Cellulosilyticaceae > Holtiella. The sequence goes on from URVM01000015.1 coordinate 21,115, forward strand.
GAGTATACCAACACCAAAAGGAACAATTTTGTTAATAGATAATTCTATACCAAGAGCAATACCTATGCTTACCCAGTGGAAAACAATAAAAAGGAGCATAAGAAAGATAATAAAAATATTATAGGCCTTACCATGTTTTAAGTAAGCATCACCTTTAGGGTCCATCTTTGGTACTACCTTTAAGAAGGCTAGCATAATAAGGGGCAAAATAGCTGTAAGAAGTACAAAGCTACGAGGACCATAGTTATCAGCTACACCAGTATAGTCAAAGTGAATAGGGACTTCATTAGGTAATCGTCCGTATAAATAAAGTGTAGCTATAATAGAAAGTATAGTAAGAACAATAATACTTTTAACAATAGGATTTTTAATTTTCATGATCTGTATCCTCCTTATGAATTAAGTCAAAAAAGAATGTAAGGGCATCTTGAAGTGTTGTAGCATTTAAAGAATAAATCACATTTTGCCCTTGTTTTTCAGATACTACAAGACCTGCTTGCCTAAGTAAATTTAAATGGTGGCTAATAGATGGCTTAGTCATATCAAAATGTTCAGCGATTTCACCAGCAGAAAGGTCACCATTTTTTAGAAGTTGAATAATCCTCCGACGTGAAGGATCAGATAAAGCTTTAAAAAGATCATTCATTGTATTACCTCTTTTTCTTAAATTATAAATATTAGTTGACATGATGAAAAATAAGTTTATAATTTTAGTAATTAGATAAATATCTAAATATCTAATTACATAATACATTTACATTAAAAAGAATGCAACCCTGTTTAGATAAAAAGTCTATATTAATAAACGTGTATATTAAAGTAGGGCAGTAAAAACAAGGATAATAAATGATATAAAGAGAGGGAAGTGAGTAGGATGCTTAATATTAATCATTTTTCAAAAACTTATAAAGGAGGCAAGAAGGCAGTAGATGACTTAACTTTAAAAGTTGAAAAAGGTGATCTGTATGGTTTTATTGGACATAATGGTGCAGGTAAAACAACTACTTTAAAAGCTGTAGTAGGAATACTAGACTTTGAAGAAGGAAGTATAGAAATAGATGGTATATCCATTGCTAAAGAACCTATTAAATGTAAGTCTAAATTGGCTTATATACCAGACAATCCAGATTTATATGAGCATTTAACAGGAATTCAATACTTAAGCTTTATAGCAGATATTTATGGTATAGATAAGGAAACACGCAAAATGCGTATACAAAAGTATGGGGATTTACTTGAAATAACAAGTAACTTAGGTGATTTAATTTCTGCTTACTCTCATGGAATGAAACAAAAAATAGCTATTATAAGTGCACTTATACATGAACCTAAATTATTAATTTTAGATGAACCTTTTGTTGGGTTAGATCCAAAAGCAGCTCATACATTAAAGCAGATTATGAAAGAGATGTGTGACAAGGGATGTGCTATATTTTTCTCTACCCATGTTTTAGAAGTAGCAGAAAAACTTTGCAATAAGATTGCTATTATTAAAGGTGGAAAGTTAATTGTTAGTGGAAATACTCAAGAGGTTATAGGAAATCAGAGCCTAGAAGAATTATTTATGGAGTTGACAGAGCATGAATAAATTATGGTATTTATTAAAAATTCAATTACTAGGGATTTTTGGTATTAACAAAATGCTTCATGAGCAAGATGAGAAGCAAAAGAGAAAAGCAGTAGGAATGGGACTTCTTTTTACCTTTGCAGCTATAATGTGTATAGTTGGATCTTTTATTTATAATTATGGTGTACTAATGAGTTTGGCCAGTTTGAAACTAGATGGTCTGTATATACCTCTTGTAGTAGTTGTAACCAGCTTCATTATATTATTTACTACCTTATATAAGGTGAATGGGCTACTCTTTGCATTTAAAGACTATGATAGAATGATGACTTTACCTATTAAAACAAGTTATATTGTAGCAAGTCGTATTATTTTACTATATATATTAAACTTTGCCTTTCTATGTATTGTAATGATTCCAGCTGGTATTATATATAGTCTAATGATACCAACGACTTCGTATTTTTGGATTAAGTATTTTATATCCTTTTTCTTTATTCCACTTATTCCAATCATTATAGGAGCAGTAGTAGGTAGCATCATTACGATGATTGCTTCAAGGTTTAAACATACAAGTCTTATAAGTACTTCCCTTTATATTATATTAATTTGTACATTCATGGTATTCATGTCTACAGGTAATCAGAAAATGGCAACTACCTTTATGGATACAGAAGTTGTAGGTAAATTACTTCTAAAGTTTATCAATCATACTTATCCTTTAGCAATGCTTTACGGGGAAGGTGTATGTGGTGAGAATATATTGGCATTATTTATATTTATAGGTAACTCACTATTAGCATTTATTGTATTTGTAAGTTTATTAGGCATAAAGTTTAAGGCTATACATACAGCACTTACAACTACTAAGATAAGTAGTAACTACCAATTAGGTAAGCTAAAAGGTGATACACCTTTAATGGCACTTTATAAAAAAGAAATAAGACGTTATTTTAGTTCAAGTATATATGTAATGAATACAAGTATAGGAAGTATTTTACTGCTTTTATTTACAGGAAGCTTATGCTTTGTAGACTTAAAGCAAATGGAGGACCTTTTAGAAATACCAGGACTTAGTTATTATGTAAGTCAATTTGCTCCTTTAGTTTTATCAGGTTTTATTGTATTAATGACTACAACAGCTTCCACTATATCTTTAGAAGGAAAGAATTTATGGATCTTACAGTCTATACCTATTCCAGTAAAAACTATTTTCTTGAGTAAGTTAATGGTTCAACTTGTTATATCCGTACCTGCTATTATAGTAGGGGGTATTATAATGATTATTATCTTACCTACAACCTTTATACAAAGTATTATAATTTTGGTACTTCCTCTTATTTACACTGTATTAGTTGGTATATTAGGACTCATTGCTAATCTAAAATACCCAAAGCTAGATTGGAATAATGAAGTAGAAGTAGTCAAACAAGGGATGGCAACTTTTATGAGTATGATAGGTGGTATATTGAGCCTTCTTATAGCAATAGGTGGTATGATTGTTATAAAAGGTTTAAATAATGAAATGAAGATGGTCATTATCACTTTAATGATGGGAGTTATAACAACCCTTGCTTATAGCTATCTAAATACAAAAGGTGTGGAAGAATTTAAGAAAATTAAAGGATAAATTTTAGAAGAGGCACTCGTTCTTTTTAGATAGAGTGTCTTTTTATTTTATAAAACTAAAGTTGACATAATAGATAAAGTGGAATATAATCATCGTACAAGATTAATCGTATACGATTTAAGTATTGGAGAATATAAATATGAAAATAATAGCATTAGAATTTTATAAAGATGGATATATGAAAGAGGAATTGGCATTTGGAGGGTCAGTTCCAAAAGAAAAGATAGATCAATCTAAACGTTATGAATCAAGTTTACAAAATTATGTAATAGATACAGGAAAAGAAGTTATACTAGTGGATACGGGAGTACCAGTAGAAACACCAGATGCAGAGCCAAAGCCAGACCAATTGATATATACTGGCAAAAAAGTTAATCATTTTATAGATGCATTAAAAAAAGCAGGATATGAGCCTAAAGATATAGATAAGGTTATAGTTACACATAAACATCCTGATCATACAGGAGAACTTAGATTATTCGAGCATTCTAAAATATATATATCAGAAATAGAAGCAGAAGCAATGAACTTAAATGGGAATAATATAATTAGAGTTAATTTTGAAGATGGACAATATAAAAATTTTAAATCTTGTAAAAAAATAACTGAAAATATAGTTATGCTACCTGCTTATGGACATACAAAAGGAAACTCTATAGTAGTAGCAGAAGTAGATGGACTACACTATATGTTTCATGGGGATGTAACTTATACAGATGAAGCACTTAGACAAAATGCCCTATCAGTAGTATTTGAAGATAAAGATTTAGCAAGAGAAACTTTAAATAAGGTTAGAGAATTTGTGAAAGAAAATCATACTGTGTATTTATCTACTCACACTCCAGAAGCTATAACTTCATTAAAAGAAAAGAAAGTAATGAAGTTATAGTAAGTAAAATTGAATAACAGGCTAAAATAGGAGGATATACTGTGCATAATAATTTAAAACTAGAAAACCAGCTTTGTTTCAAGATATACTCCATATCAAAAAGTATAGTTAGAATATATGGACCATTATTAAAAGAAATAGATTTAACATATCCACAATATTTAACAATGATGGTACTATGGGAGCACAAAAAACTACCTTTTAAAGAGATAAGCTCAAATCTAAAGATGAAAACTGGTACTTTAACTCCTATTCTAGATAAATTAGAATCTAATGGATATTTAGAACGTATTAAAGATGAAAATGATGATAGAAAAGTATATATAGCTATTACACAAAAAGGATTAGAACTTGAAGATAGAGCTAAAGATATTCCGAAAAGAATAGTCAAGAGTCTTGATTTAAAAGAAGAGGAATATACCAAATATCTAAAGGAATTTAAAGATTTAGTAAGTAAATTAGATTGTATAGAAAAATACATATAACAATATACATTAGTATATGTTATAAAAAAGAGGAGAGATTCAAATGAATAGAAATGAAATAATTGACGTTTTAAACTTTAGACATTCATGTAAAGAATTCGATATTAATAAGAAGATAAGTGAAGCTGATTTTGAGGTAATACTTGAAGGAGGAAGACTTGCACCTAGTTCTATGGGAATAGAACCTTGGAAATTCTTAGTTATAGAAAATCAAGAACTAAAAAATGAATTAGGGGCAGTATGTTGGGGTGGAAAGAAACAAATGCCTACATGTAGCCACTTAGTAGTGTATTTAAGTAGAGCTGCAAAAGAATTAAGATCTGATTCAAATTATATAGATTACTTATTAAAGGATGTTAAACATCTTCCAGAAGATGTTGCATCTAATTTCAAAGGTATGATGAAGTCTATTGAAGCAGTTCGCTTTGAGACAGATAAAGACATTGAGGCCTATGCTTCAAATCAAATACATATTGCTTTAGGTAATATGATGAATGTTGCAGCACTACTTGGTATAGATTCATGCCCTATTGGTGGTATAGATGGTGAAGCAGTAGAAAAAATTCTAGTTGATAGAGGATTACTAGATACAGAACAGTTCAATATAACACTATGTGCTGCTTTTGGATATAGAGTAAATGAACCAGGTGAGAAACTAAGACAAGGAATGGATGAAATAGTTACCTGGGTAAAATAATTTAAGCAACAAAAAGAAACCTAAGTCTGCCTTCCCCCCCGAAAATATGGGCAAGACTTAGGTTTCTTTTTCGGCGAAATGACTGTGGCAAATAGAAAGATATATAATAACTTACATAAAGAGTCATCTTTTATAGCTTTTCTATTAAGGAAGTAAACAAAAATAGTGGTTCTAAGAGGACGCTTGTTTGTGCATCCTTTAGAACCACTATTTATTAGGATTTAACGATTAGATTGGTTATCAAAAAAATGTTTATTATAAAGATGTGTAATATCACAATAAACAGGAAGACCGTTTGTGTAACCAACTAAAGTTTCTCCTTGAATTAATGGACGAAGATATGTAAGCATTTCTTCAGTTACATCATTACCAGAATCATTAATCCAAGTTCTTGGAATTACTCGTTCTTTGTTTGCAATGTTCTCTATTGGATGAGATACAATTTCCATCTTATATGGTTCATTTTGAACACGATTGTAGCAGAGCATTTCGGCAGTTTTACCTTCTAAGGCAGCTTCTACAGCAGCTTTACCAATTGCAATACTTTCATCAATATCTGTTTTAGAACCTACGTGAGCTGCACAGCGTTGCGTAACATTAAGCTCTACAGAACGTACTTTACAACCAAGATGTTCTTTTAAATAATTTTCAAGTGCCTTACCAGCACCACAAAGTTGCATATGTCCAAAGGCATCTACGGTTGTACCAGTAGCTGAGATATAGTTACCATCTGCGTCTTTAATACCTTCAGATACAGCAACGATTATATTTTTACGCTCTTGTTGAAGGGCTTTTATATCTTCTACAAATTGTTCAAGTGAAAAAGCAACTTCAGGTAAATAAATAAGGTCTGGAGCATGAGAATAGCTTGTACGAGCAAGGGCTGCACTTGCTGTGAGCCAACCAGCATTACGTCCCATAATTTCAACGATAGTTACAGATGGAATATTGTAAATATAAGTATCATGAGCAATCTCTAGTAGAGTAGTAGCTACAAATTTAGCTGCACTACCAAAACCAGGTGTGTGATCAGTCATTGGTAAGTCGTTATCAATTGTTTTAGGAATTCCAATAATACGAATAGGTAAATTATGCACCTTTGCATAAGAAGAGAGTTTCATAACAGTGTCCATAGAATCATTACCACCAATATAAAATACAGTTGTAATATTATGAACCTCAAAGAATTTAAAGAGTATTTCATAAACCTCAGGAGCAACTTCAAAATGAGGTAGTTTAAAACGACATGAGCCTAAATACATAGACGGTGTAACAGAAAGGGTATCTAGTGAATCAGGAGTAGCAAAAATTTCGGATAAATTAAGATACTTACCTTGTAGTAAGCCTTCAATACCATTCACCATTCCATATACCGAGTTGTAAGCCTCAGATTCTAATACACCTTGTAAAACACCACTTAATGAAGCGTTTATTGCAACAGTAGGGCCACCGGATTGCCCAACGATACAGTTTCCTTTAGATAGCATGCACGATCCTCCTTAGAAATGTCAATCATTCATTTACGCATACCTATCTATAATACTAAAAAGGTAGGCGGTTGACAAGAGTATTCAAAGTTCTATCATTAAGTGTAAAAAGAGAGAAAAATTGGCAATAATATTGATACAGTATATTAGAAGAGGTGCTTGGATGGATACAACTTACGCGATTCAAAAAGAACATGGAACGATTAAAAGTATTTTAAAAGAATTTAAGAAGGAGTTAGTATCACTGGTTCAGTATGAACGGGTAGATAAAGTGATGTGGGCTATTTGTCTAGCATTTATTAGTGAGAATATTATTAAATTCCATCATTTAAGAGAAAGAGAAATCATTATGTGCTATAAGATGGAACCCAAATATAAAAAGTATGAGGAAATGATAAATAGTATTGCAGAAAGGCATGAGCTTATCGAATGCTACTATGATAGATTGTTAGAATATTGGATTTACTATCAAAATGGTCAATCACTTGCTCGCTTTAATATTATGGAAGAAGGAGAAGGTATGCTTCTTTTAATGGAAATAACTATGGCAATGGAAGAAAAACTTTTTAACTTGACAAGGAACGAATGTATAGTAAAATAATGATTATATAAATGAAATGCTAGGAAGATGCAAAGTAGCTTATTTACATCCATAAGAGAGAAGGTGTCACCGGCTGTAAGCACCTTTTGGCCCTGTAGAAAGTGAATTTCACATTGGAGCAGTACTTTTGAAAACATGTTCAACATAAAGTTGAAGTTTACAGTAGAAAGTATCGGTTGCGCGTTATAGCTAGTTAAGTGTTTATACGTTATGTATAGAAATTTGGGTGGTACCGCGGAGTCAAGCTTCGTCCCTTTTTTAGGAGAGGGATGAGGCTTTTTTTATTTTCAAATTATAAAAGTTTTAATTTCTAAGTTCAGAAAGGAGTAAGAATAGTGAAAGAAAAATTAGAACAAATCCAAGAAGTAGCATTAAATGCTATTAACACTGCAAGTAATCTAAAAGAGTTAGAAGACTTAAGAGTACAATATTTAGGTAAAAAAGGTGAGCTTACAGCCGTACTTAGAGGTATGAAAGACTTATCAGCAGAAGAAAGACCAGTAGTGGGGCAAATAGCAAATGAGGTGCGTGAAGCCTTAGAAGCAGCTTTAGCTGACAAAAAAGTAGGTCTTGAAATGGAAGCTGTAAATCAAAGACTTCAAGAAGAAGTTATTGATATTACTATGCCAGGTAAAAAAATTAATAAAGGTCATACACATCCTCTTCATAAAACACTTGAAGAACTTGAAAAGATTTTCATGGGTATGGGATATGAAATTGTAGATGGTCGTGAAGTTGAAACTGCCTACTATAACTTTGATGCGCTTAACTTAGGGGAAGAACATCCAGCACGTGATGAGCAAGATACATTCTACTTTACAAATAACTTAGTACTTCGTACAGCTACATCACCAGTACAAGTACACACTATGGAAAGTCAAGAACTTCCAATCCGTATGATTGCACCAGGTCGTGTATACCGTTCTGACGAATCAGATGCAACACACTCACCAGTATTCCACCAAATTGAAGGTCTTGTAATTGATAAAAACATTACATTTGGTGACCTTAAAGGTGTTCTTGCAGAATTTGCTAAGAAATTCTTCGGTGACAAAGTTCAAGTTAAATTTAGACCTCACTACTTCCCATTCACAGAGCCAAGTGCTGAAGTAGACGTAAGCTGTGTAATGTGTGGTGGTAAAGGCTGTAACGTATGTAAAGGTTCAGGATGGATTGAGATTTTAGGTTGTGGTATGGTACATCCAAAAGTACTTGAAATGGCTGGTATTGATCCTACACAATATCAAGGTTTTGCCTTTGGTATGGGTGTTGAACGTTTAACAATGCTTAAGTACGATATTAATGACTTGAGATTATTCTATGAAAATGATGTGAGATTTTTATCACAGTTCTAGTAATGAGTTAAGTCTACTAGAAGGAGTATAGGCGGAGTCTGGGCACTTCACATACACCTTCCGTATTTTAAGAGCTGCTATTTCAGGTGAAATCAGATAACGCCACAAACTCGTTACGCTGCGCTTCACTCAGACAGTGTGGCTAAGTGCATCTGATTTTACCTTCATGCAGCTCTAGAAAATACTACAGAGGTATGTTCCGTGTCCAGCCTCCACCCACCCCCCTTCCCCGATGCTTTCTATATTTCTAAAAGCTTGTGATAAAATGAGTGGAGAAGAAGCGAGGAAGAGGGAAGAAGTGAAGTGGGGGAGAAAAAGAGGTAGGATGGCCTAAAATGGTAAGAAATAGTTATGAGAGATTACTATAAGAAATACTTGTAAGAGATACTTATGAGAGATGGTTATAAGAATTAGTCATAAAGATCATTATAAGAAATGATTATGCTGAATAAATGGCGTAGCTGTTTATGAAAGTATAGTGAGAGATAGATGATAAAAAGATGATATAGAGTGTTTTCAAAAGAAATAATTAGAAAAGTTTATATGAAAAAGTATGTATGTAGAAAAGTATGTAGATAGGAAAGGAAGTTGAAAAAATGAACGTACCTATGTCTTGGTTAAAACAGTATGTAGATATTGATGTAGATGTAAACACTTATATAGATGCAATGACAATGTCTGGTTCTAAAGTTGAAGCGGTTGAAGTGAGTGGTGAGGAAATCACTAAGGTTGTTGCAGGGAAAATTATTGATACACAGGCCCATCCTGATGCGGATAAACTTCGTGTGATGAAAGTAGATATTGGAGCAGCTGAACCGCTTCAAATCGTTACAGCAGCAACGAATGTAAATACAGGAGATGTTGTACCTGTAGCGCTTGATGGGGCAACGTTAGCTGAAGGACTTAAAATCAAAACAGGTAAACTTCGTGGTGTAGAATCACAAGGGATGTTTTGTTCAGTAGAGGAACTTGGATTTGCTGTAAGTGATTTTGAAGATGCACCAGAAGATGGTGTATATATTTTCCATGAACCTATTGAACTTGGTTCAGATGTAAAGCCTTTCTTTGGGCTTGGTGAAGAAGTAGTAGAATATGAAATTACTTCAAACAGAGCAGATTGTTTCAGTATTTTAGGGATTGCAAGAGAAGCGGCAGCTACTTTTAAAAAGCCTTTTAAATATCCTGAAATTACAGTAGAAGAAGTTGGCGGTAATGCAGCTGACATGGCAAAAGTTACAATTGAAAATGAAAAACTTTGCCCAAGATATGCTTCTCGTATCGTTAAAAATGTAAAAGTTGGTCCATCACCAAAATGGCTTAAAGACCGTCTTTTATCAGCTGGTCTTAGACCAATCAATAATATTGTAGATATTACAAACTACATGCTTCTTGAATTTGGTCAACCAATGCATGCTTTTGATTATGATAAACTTAAAGGTCACCATGTCATCGTACGTAATGCAAAAGACGGCGAAAAAATGGTTACGTTACTTGGCGATGAAGTAGAACTTGATAGCAGTATGCTTGTTATTGCTGATGAAGAAAAAGCTGTAGCCATTGCTGGTGTAATGGGTGGAGAAGATACAAAAGTAACTGAAGAAACAACAACTATCTTATTTGAGTGTGCAAACTTCAATGGTTACAATGTACGTCAAACTTCTAAAAAACTTGGTATAAGCAGTGACTCATCTAAAAAATATGTTAAAGGACTTGATCCAAACAACATTACAGATGCAGTGAACCGTGCAGCACAACTTATCAATATGACAGGTGCTGGTGAAGTGGTATCAGGTGTAATCGACGTATATCCAGTTAAACGTGAAAAGCTTACTATTGCCTACGATTTAGAATGGATTAATAACTACCTTGGAACAAAGGTAACAGAAGAAGAAATGAAAGCTTACTTCGAAAGTCTTGAGTTTGAAGTAAATACAGAAGCTAAAACAGTAACACTTCCAACATTCAGACCAGATATTACAATGATGGCTGACCTTGCAGAAGAAGTAGCTAGACTTTATGGTTACGATAAGATTGAAGTAACTTTAGAGCGCGGCACACCAACTGTTGGACATAAAAACTTCGAGCAAGAAACAACAGATCAAATTCGTATGATTATGGGTAGATATGGTGTAAATGGTGCTGTAACTTATACATTTGAAAGTCCTAAAGTATTTGATAAACTTTGTATTCCAGCTGAAAGTCCACTTAGAAATGTACTCACTATTACAAACCCTCTTGGTGAAGACTTTAGCATTATGCGTACTACAACTTTAAATGGTATCTTAAACTCACTTTCAATTAACTATAACCGTAGAAATGAAACAGCTATGCTTTATGAAATCGGTAAAGTATTTGAAAAAGTTGAAGGACAAGAGCTTCCAAATGAAATCAAGAAAATTACTGTAGGTATGTACGGTAAAGATGTAGACTTCTACACACTTAAAGGTTTAGTTGAATCATTAGTAGAAGACCTTCATGTTCAAAAAGTAGAATATGAAAGAAATACAGAACTACCATTTATGCATCCAGGACGTACAGCGAACCTTCTTATTGGTGGTAAAGTATGTGGTTACTTTGGAGAAATCCATCCACAAGTTGCTAAAAACTACAGCATTGAAGCAAAAACTTATGTAGCTGAACTTGACCTTATGATGATTCTTTCACATATGGAAAAAGCTCGCAGTTACAAGGCACTTCCAAAATTCCCAGCTTCAACAAGAGATATTGCAATGCTTGTAAAATCAGATGTACTCGTTGGGGATATTGAAAAAGTAATTACACAAAGAGGCGGTAAATTACTTGAAAGCTGTCAACTCTTCGACGTATACCAAGGTAAACAAATCGAAGAAGGACATAAATCTGTAGCTTATAAATTAGTATTTAGAGCAGCAGATCATACACTTGCTGACGAAGATATTCAAAAATCAATGAAGAAAATCTTAAATGGTCTTGAGACTGTTATTGGTGCAAAACTTAGAGAGCAATAAGGTTTATTCCATATAAATAAGCACATATGAGTACTCATTGAATAAAATAATAGAGAAGACAAAGGCGTCTTAAGTTTCATCCAGAGGATGAAGCTTAAGGCGCCTTTTTTGTACTGCCTTAGTATAAAAGGAGGGAAATATATGTGTTCAATTTGTGGAATAGTTGATTTTATAAATGAAGAAAGAGCTTTAGGAAAACATGTAGAAAAGATGGGAAGTGTTTTAACCCATAGAGGTCCAGATCAAAAGGGATGCTTTATAGATAAGGGTGTAGCCTTTGGTCATAATAGATTAGCCATTATGGATATAGAAAAAGGACTTCAACCGATGATAAGAAATTATAGAGGTAGAAACTATACTATTGTATATAATGGAGAAATCTATAATACACCAGAACTTACAAAAATCATTGAAGCAGCAGGGATTAAGCTTCAAACAAGATGTGATACAGAAGTTGTATTATATATGTACATTTTGAAGAAGGAAGAGTGTGCAACCTTTTTAAATGGTATTTTTGCCTTTGCTGTATGGGATGAAGAGAAGGAAGAAGTATATCTAGTAAGAGATCGATTTGGGATTAAACCATTATTTTATACGAGAGTAGGTACTACTCTTTTATTTGCTTCAGAAATAAAGGCATTACTTACTTATGAAGGTATAAAACCAATTTTAGACCAACAAGGCTTGTGGCAAATGGTATACTTAGCACCAACTAAGGTAGGAGGAACAAGTGTATTTAAAAATATTTTTGAGATACCTACTGGATGTTATGGTCTTTATAAGAAGGATAAATTAAGTATAGTAAAATATTGGAGTCTTACAGCCAAGACATTTGAAGACAATGAGAAAGAAGCAGTAGAAAGAACAAGGGAGCTTTTAACAGATGCTATTAAGAGACAGCTTGTATCAGATGTACCCCTTGCAACTTTCTTATCTGGAGGACTAGATTCTACTATCATTACAAGTGTAGCTGCTAAACAGTATTTAGAAGAAGGTAGAAAGCTTGGAACTTATTCATTTGAATACTTAGGTAATAAAGAGAATTTCCAGTCTACATTATTCCAGCCACAAAGTGATGATGATTATGCAAGATATGTTGCCAATGAGCTTGGAACGGATCATCATATTTTAACAGCAGATATAGGAAGTTTAATCAATCTTCTAGAAGATGCTACTTTGTATAGGGATTTACCAGGAATGGCAGATATAGATTCTTCTTTATTGTATTATTGTAGTCAGGTCAAAAAGGAACATACAGTTGTTTTATCTGGTGAGTGTGCAGATGAAATATTTGGTGGATATCCTTGGTTTTATAGAAGTGAAATGTTAGAAACAGGATTTTTCCCTTGGATACATGATGCCAGTAGAAGAGCAGAACTCTTTAGGAGTGAATGGGTAAAACCTACAGAGGGGCTTAACTATGCAAAATCTATTTACGAAACAAGTATTAAGGCATGTCCTATACTAGATACAGATAGTAAAAGTATGAGACAAAGTCGTATAGCTACCTGGCTTTGCGTAGAGTACTTTATGACTTCCTTACTAGAAAGAAAAGATAGAATGAGTATGGCAAGTGGAGTAGAAGTACGTGTACCCTTTGCAGACCATCGCATATTAGAGTATGTATACAATATACCATGGGAAATAAAGTTTAAGAATCAAGTAGAAAAGTCACTTTTAAGAGAAGCTATGAAAGACTATTTACCAGAAAAAGTGTTAAATAGAAAGAAGAGCCCATATCCTAAAACTCACAACCCACAATACGAAGAAAAGGTTATAAAACTACTACAAACAAGACTAGGTGATACTAATAGCAGATTAAAGGAACTCATTAATCCGAGTGCCTTAGAAGACCTATTACATGCACAAAATGTAACCTGGTTCGGACAATTAATGTCAAAGCCACAACTTTTAGCATGGCTTATTCAAATGGATTATTGGCTTTTAGCATACAATGTAGATATAAGACTATAAGTTAAGATAGAATATGAATCACTTGAAAAGGGGGCTGTGCATTAGTTGATTAAAATCAACTAATGCACAGCCCCCTTTAGCTTTCTCTTCCATCGGCAAGAGGGGGTAAATAGAAAGATATACTGATATAAGTTAAAACTATAAAAAAGAATGCTATTAAGATAATCAATGGGGCTAAGTAGACTAGAATTACTGTCTCTTAGAATAATCTAGCAGGTGAAAGGGTGGCTGTGACTCATCCGAAAGCGGCTTATGCAGGTGGATTAGAGGCTGTTAATGAGTGGGTGAGTAAGGTTCTTAGCCAGGTGTTCGCCGCGAAGCAAGTTTCTGGCGTTCTTACGATCCCCGAGTTTACAGCCTCTTAGCCACCGGAAGTGGAAGCTTGAGGAGGAGTTACAGCAACCCTGACACCTAAGAAGACTAAACAAAGACAGTAATTCGCCCCTTTCCAAATCACTCTCTATACACTAAAAAGTAAATCTCCATAAGTTGGGTAAGGCCAGTAAGTACGACCTACTTGTATTTCAAGTTCATCTACAAGAGCACGTAATTCCTGCATAGTTGGTAAGATAGAAGCTTTATAATACTCTGCATGTTCTTGCATAGTTTGGTAAGGTGTAGCATTAAGAATAAGATTATCTAGGGCGGTAAGTTTTTTGTAAACACCAGTTAGAAGATTTGAAAGTTGTTCTACTAATGTTTCTTCTAGTTCACAAGGACATGTAGAAAGAAGGGTACGTTTGTTGAGTGCTGTTTGCGCAAGATCATTTATATAATGATTGACAGCTGGGATGATGTCTTTTCGTACCATATCCAGTAGTGTGAGTGCTTCAATATGAATGACTTTAGAATAGCCTTCAAGGAGGATTTCATAGCGTGAGTAGATTTCACTTTGAGTAAAGATTTTATGCTTAGTAAAGAGATCTATATTTTTTGGTGCAATAAAGTAAGGTAGGGCATCTGGGGTAGACTTTAAGTTGAGTAAGCCTCGTGTAGTTGCTTCTTTAACCCAGCTATCGTCATAGTTATTACCATTAAAGATAATACGTTTATGGTTTTGTAAGGTTCTTTTGATAATAGATTTTACACTAGCTTGAAGGTTATCGCATACTTCTAGTTCATTGGCAAATAGAGATAACTCTTCAGCTACAATGGTATTTAGCACAATGTTAGGACCAGAGATAGAGAGCATAGAACCTAACATACGAAATTCGAATTTATTGCCTGTAAAGGCAAAGGGAGAAGTTCTATTACGATCTGTTGTATCTTTTTTAAATCGTGGAAGTACATCTACACCAATTTCCATATAGGTCACGTCTTTTTTGTCGTAGTTACTATCATTTTCAATAGACTCTAATATGGCAGTTAACTCTTCACCAAGAAACATGGAAACAATGGCAGGTGGTGCTTCATGAGCACCTAGACGGTGGTCATTTCCAGCACTTGCAACACAGATACGAAGAAGGTCTTGATATTCATCAACAGCTTTAATAATAGCGCATAAGAAAAGGAGAAACTGAGCATTTTCTTCAGGAGACTTTCCAGGTTCTAAAAGGTTAATGCCTGTATTAGTTGTAAGAGACCAGTTGTTATGCTTACCACTACCATTTACACCAGCAAAAGGCTTTTCGTGTAAGAGACATACAAGGTTATGGCGCTTAGCAACTTTTTGCATCATTTCCATAGTAAGTTGGTTGTGATCAGTAGAAATATTAGTTGTAGTAAAAATAGGAGCCAGTTCATGTTGACTAGGTGCTACCTCATTGTGTTTAGTTTTAGCTAATATACCAAGTTTCCAAAGCTCTTCATCTAGTTCTTTCATAAAAGCAGCAACACGAGGTTTAAGTGTGCCAAAGTAGTGGTCATCAAGTTCTTGACCTTTTGGAGGCTTAGCACCTAAAAGTGTACGGCCACAATAGATAAGGTCTTTACGCTTATCATATAAGGATTTATCGATTAGAAAATATTCTTGTTCAGGGCCGACTGTTGTAATAACTTTAGAAACATCAGCATGACCAAAAAGCTTAAGAATACGTAGTGCCTCTTTATTGAGTGCAGACATGGAACGCAAAAGAGGTGTTTTTTTATCTAGTGCTTCTCCGCTATAAGAACAAAAAGCAGTAGGTATACAAAGTGTATCATCTTTAATAAAGGCATAAGAAGTAGGGTCCCAAGCAGTGTAGCCACGTGCTTCAAAAGTTGCACGAAGGCCACCTGATGGAAAGCTTGAAGCATCAGGTTCACCTTTTATAAGTTCTTTGCCTGAAAACTCCATAATAACAGAGCCATCTCCAGAAGGGCAGATAAAGCTATCATGCTTTTCGGCTGTAATACCAGTCATAGGTTGGAACCAATGGGTAAAGTGGGTAGCTCCCTTTTCAATAGCCCAATCTTTCATAGCATTGGCAACAACATTAGCGATAGATAAGTCTAAGCTTATATCTTGTGATATAGCGTTTTTTAGTGCTTTATAGGTAGATTTTGGAAGACGTTCTCTCATGACTTCATCATTAAAGACCATGCTGCCAAATAGTTTGGTTACGTGTGTCATTTTAATTTCCCCCTAAATGATAAAAGATACAGTAAAAATATTTATATAAAAATAAAAAACATATAAGACCAACAATAGAAGTAGTAAAAAAATAAAATTGATAAAATAGTAAAAGCAATAAAATATATGAGAAAGATAATAAAGCAAGAAGATTAACTTATAGTAAGGCTATACCGTATTGGGCACATACAGTTTTTGTAGATTCATCCCAAATAGAAGATTGAACCTCTCCAATATGAGCTTTACCTAGGAGTAACATACAAAGTCTTGATTGACCAATTCCACCACCTATAGTTAAAGGTAACTCATCATTTAATAGCATTTGATGGAAAGGAAACTGCTTACGGTGAGTACAATTTGCTTGTTCAAGTTGAAGGCTTAAACTTGTAGCATCTACACGAATACCCATAGAAGAGACTTCAAAGGCAAGGCCTAATACTTCATTCCAAAATATAAGGTCTCCATTAAGATGCCAGTCATCATAGTCAGGTGCTCTACCATCATGTTTTTGGCCAGATGCTAAAAGGTCACCAATTTCCATAATGAAAGTAGTAGGGTGGGTTTTAACATAGGTCATTTCTCTTTCTTTTGGAGTTAAAAGAGGATAGAGATTTTCAAGCTCCTGAGTTGTAATAAAGTCTATTTCTCTAGAAAGGGTAACAGGTAAAGTTGGAAAATGTATTTTTAGAGTATCTAAAGTATCACATATAGCATTTACAATCTTTTGGACTGTTTCTTTTAAATAGGTTTGATTACGCATAGTATTAGATATAATCTTTTCCCAATCCCATTGGTCAACATAGATGGAATGAAGGTTTGTCATTTCTTCGTCACGCCTAATGGCATTCATATTTGTATAAAGTCCTTCATCTAAATGAAAGCCGTATTGATGTAGTGCAAAGCGTTTCCATTTAGCTAGAGAGTGAACAACTTGAGCAGTTGTACCTGTTTCTGCAATATCAAAAGATACAGCTCTTTCTATACCGTTTAAATCATCATTTAACCCAGTAGTAGAATCTACAAATAAAGGTGCAGAGACACGTTTTAAGTTTAAAGACTGGCTTAAGAAACTCTCAAAACTTCTTTTAATAAGAGAAATGGCTTCTTGTGTTTCATAAAGAGATAGGGGTGAAGTATAACCTTCTGGAATAAAAACTTTACTCATATACATACATCCTTTCCAAATTTAAGTTTTGCATTACTTGATGGGTCCCACTTGTTATAGGTTAAGTAAAATAAAAAAAGGCGCCGTAGGTTAATAAACCTACAGCGCCTTTGCTGATTTGATAGTAGTATATGACTAGACGAGTTAAAAAGTCAATATAATTTTTAAAAAAATAAAATATTTAAAATAAAATATTTAATGACCGTAATTTTTATTGACAGGACAAAATAAGCCGATTACAATTTATGTATGAACAAAGGCGTTCATCAAAGGAAGAAACCAAAGTTGGTTTTACTTTTGATGAGCGCCTTTTCGTATTTAGCCAGTAAAATAGGACTGGATTTTTAAGTTAAGGAGGGGATTAGGGTGAAAAAAGAAGGAGAAATAAGGATACCTTCAGGATGTGCCATATCAGGGATTTTTGATAAGAGTGGAAAAGGTATGAGTGGAGAAGTCATTATTAAATCTATAGGTGTTATGCATGATCGTTCCAATGGTCTTGGAGGTGGTTTTGCAGGCTATGGCATTTATCCAGAGTACAAAGACTTATATGCTTTTCATTTGTTTTATGAAACACAAAATGCTAGAGAGGAATGTGAAAGATTTTTAGAAAAACATTTTGATTTAGTGAACCTTTCTAAGATTGCTACTAGGAAAACACGGAAAATAACCAACGAGCCTTTAATATGGCGCTATTTTGTAAATCCACTACCTACAAGACTTAAAGAGAGTCAGCTAGATGAAAATGAATTTGTAGCCCAATGTGTGATTCAGATTAATACACGTATTAATGGAGCTTATGTATTTTCAAGTGGGAAAAATATGGGTGTCTTTAAAGCTGTAGGTTTTCCAGAAGATGTAGGAAAATTTTATAAACTAGAGGAGTACGAAGGATATTCATGGACAGCACATGGTAGATATCCTACTAATACACCAGGCTGGTGGGGAGGTGCACATCCTTTTGCTATGCTTGATTTATCTGTTGTACACAATGGTGAGATTTCTTCTTATGATGCCAATAGAAGATTTATAGAAATGTTTGGTTATAAGTGTAGCTTATTAACAGATACAGAAGTCATCACCTATATAATAGATTTCTTAATGAGAAGACAAGGACTAAGTTTAAAAGAGATTTCACAAGTAATAGCAGCACCTTTTTGGAGTAGTATGTCCTATAAGACTGAAGAAGAAAGAAAGCAAATTGCCTATTTAAGAAATATATTTGCAAGCTTATTAATTACAGGGCCTTTTTCTATATTAGTAGGATTTGAAGGTGGGTTAATGGCCCTTAATGACCGCCTAAAGTTACGTTCCATGGTAGTAGGAGAAAAAGGGGATCTTGTATATATAGCAAGTGAGGAATGTGCTATACGAATAGTTGAACCTAATGTAGATAAGGTTTGGTCACCACAAGGTGGAGAACCTGTTATTGTAAGGTTAAAGGAGGGGGAACTGAATGAGTATTGATTTTGTATATCCTGAATACGAAGTTGTTAGAAATATGGATCGCTGTATTGGTTGCAAAGTGTGTGTTAGACAGTGTGCCGATCAAGTACATACTTATGATGAAGAAACTAAAAGTTTATGGGCAGATGATAGTAAATGTGTAAACTGCCATAGATGTGTAGCCCTTTGTCCTACAAAGGCACTTAAGATTGTAAAGACTGATCATACTTTTAAAACAAATGAAAGTTGGTCAGGAGAAACGATTAATGAGATTTACCGTCAAGCAGCAACGGGAGGCGTATTGCTTTCTTCTATGGGAAATCCAAAACCTTACCCTATCTACTGGGATAAAATACTCATTAATGCTTCTCAAGTGACTAATCCTTCTATAGATCCTCTTCGTGAACCTATGGAAACAAAGGTATTTTTAGGCAAGAAGCCTACTTGTATACAAAGAGATGAGAAGGGAAAGTTAAAAACTAATCTACCGCCACAGCTAGAGCTTACTGTCCCTATTATGTTTTCAGCCATGTCTTATGGTTCCATTAGTTATAATGCCCATGAAAGTCTAGCACGTGCAGCAACTGAACTTGGCATTTGTTATAACACAGGAGAAGGTGGCTTGCATGAAGATTTTTATCAGTACGGTGATCACACTATTGTTCAAGTCGCATCAGGTCGCTTTGGTGTATATAAAGATTATTTAGAAGCAGGTGCTGCCATTGAGATTAAGATGGGGCAAGGTGCAAAGCCGGGTATAGGTGGTCACTTACCAGGAACTAAAATTGTAGGAGATATTTCTAAGACACGTATGATACCAGAAGGGTCAGATGCTATATCACCGGCACCCCACCATGATATTTATTCAATAGAAGATTTAAGGCAGTTAGTAGACTCTTTAAAAGAAGCTACAGCATATAAGAAGCCTATTATTGTAAAGATAGCTGCTGTTCATAATGTGGCTGCCATTGCAAGTGGTATTGCTAGAAGTGGTGCAGATATTATAGCTATTGATGGATTTAGAGGAGGAACAGGGGCAGCGCCTACAAGAATACGAGATAATGTAGGGATTCCTATTGAACTTGCCTTAGCAAGTGTAGATACAAGGTTGCGAGAGGAAGGCATTCGAAATGAAGTATCTATTATAGTAGGAGGAAGTATTAGAAATAGTGCAGACATTGTAAAGGCCATTGCACTAGGTGCAGATGCAGTCTATGTTGCTACAAGTGCCCTACTTGCACTGGGATGTCATCTTTGTAGAAGTTGCCATAGTGGCAAGTGTAACTGGGGTATTGCTACCCAAATACCAGAGCTTGTAAAACGCTTAAATCCAGATATAGGATACAAACGTTTAGTAAATCTTATTACAGCTTGGGAGCATGAGATTAAAGAGATGATGGGTGGCATGGGGATTAACTCTATTGAAGCACTTAAAGGCAATAGACTTATGCTAAGAGGTATAGGTTTAACACAAAAAGAACTAGAGATATTAGGTATTATGCATGCTGGAGAATAGGGGGAGAGAAGATGAAGAAGGTGTATGTAAATGAAAAGTGGTGCTTAGGTTGTCATCTTTGTGAGTATCAGTGTGCCTTTGCAAACTCTAATCAAGATAATATTGTAAAAGCCTTAAAAAATCAGCTTATAGCGCCTCGTATTCAAATAGAAGAAAAAGATAATATCCATTTGGCTGTTTCTTGTAGACACTGTGAGGAACCCCTTTGTGTACAAGGATGTATTACAGGAGCATTAAGTCAAGAAGAAGGGCTTATTATAGTGAATCAAGATAAATGTGTAGGTTGCTATACATGTATTTTATCTTGTCCTTATGGGGCTATTAAGCCAACGAATAAGGGAATTGTTCAAAAGTGTGAACTTTGTATAAGTAATAAACAAGGGGAGCCAGCATGTGTAAAAGGTTGCCCAAATCAAGCTATTGTATATGAAGAGAGGTGAAAGGGATGAAATATGTCATTATAGGCAATTCAGTAGCTGCCATTGGTGCTATAGAAGGTATCAGAAAGAAAGATAAAGAAGGAGAAATTACACTTATTTCAAAGGAAGGGTACCATACCTACTCTAGACCTCTTATCTCTTATTTACTACAGGGGAAAACAGATTTAGAAAGAATGAAGTATCGTCCTTATGATTTTTACAAGAAGATGAGGTGTGATACAAGACTTAATGAAGTAGTATCTAAAATAAAACCAAATGAGCAAGAAGTTGTACTTGAAGGAGGAGAAGTCGTCTCATATGACAAACTTTTAGTAGCAACAGGTTCTAGACCTTTTATACCAAGGATAGAGGGACTTGAACATGTATCACGAAAGTTTACTTTTATGGATTTAGATTCTACAAAGGCTTTACAAAGTTCAATAGATAAAGAGAGTAAAGTACTTGTAGTAGGTGCAGGACTTATTGGCCTAAAATGTGCAGAAGCTCTAACACCTTTAGTAGATGAGGTAATCGTATGTGATATTGCAGGGCATGTGTTATCAAGTATTTTAGATGAAGAAACTGGGAAACTTCTACAGAGTCATTTAGAAAGAGAAGGAATAAGATTTTACCTTAAAAATGGTGTAGAGAAATTTGAACCTAACAAAGCCTATTTACAAGATGGTACAATAATAGATTTTCATATTTTAGTATTAGCAGTAGGAGTGGTACCAAATATAGAACTTGTTCAGCAAGCAGGTGGTAAGTCTCATAAAGGCATTTGGATTGATGCATATTGTCAAACCTCTTTAGAAAATATTTATGCAGCAGGGGATTGTACGGAAAGTATAGACCTAATAGATGGTAAACAGAAAATTCTAGCAATTATCCCTAATGCCTATAGACAAGGAGAATGTGCGGGGATTAATATGGCATTAGGTCATCAGATTTTTGATAAGGCTATACCTATGAATGCTATAGGGTTTTATGGTTTACATCTAGTAAGTGGGGGGACACATGAGGGAGAAGGCTTCGTTATTAAGGATAATATAAATTATAAGAAGTTAATCATTCAAGATAACTTATTAAAAGGTTTTATTATGATTGGAGATGTGGAAAATTCAGGTATTTATACTTCTATGATTAGAGAGCAGATACCTTTAAGTAGTCTTGACTTTCAACTAATGAAAGAAAAGCCACAACTTTTGGCTTTTCCAAAAGCTTATAGAGATGAAAAGTTAGGGGGAAGAAAAAATGCGTATTAAAGTAGGCCAAATGCATTTTAAAGAGTTAAGTGAGTGGATTAAAAATAGTGGGGAGTCTCATTTGGTATTAGAAGAATGTATGGGACAGCGCTATATTGGAAGTGGATTAGAAGGCAAGCATATTACCATTGAAGGGACACCAGGAAATGCACTAGGAAGTTATTTAAATGGATGTACTATAGAAGTTTATGGAAATGCTCAAGATGCAACAGGAGATACTATGAATGAAGGTAAAATTTATATTCATGGTTCATCAGGAGATGCTACCGGTTACAGTATGCGTGGAGGCAAAATTTTTGTAAGAGACAATGCAGGCTACCGTGCAGGGATTCATATGAAAGCCTATAAAGATAAACAACCTCTACTTATAGTAGGGGGGAAGGTAGGAAACTTTTTAGGTGAATATCAAGCAGGCGGGACTATTATTGTATTAGGACTAAACTGTGAAGAGATACCAGTAGGCCAGTTGTGTGGAACAGGCATGCATGGTGGGAAAATTTATTTAAGGAGTGAGGCTTTGCCACTAGATTTACCAAAGCAAGTAGTAGCAAGAAGGGCAGAGGCTAAAGATTTACAAGAAATTAAAGATGTTATTGGTGAGTTTTGCCAAGTATTTCAGATTGAAGAAGAAGGAGTATGGCATAAGAATTTTTATATATTAGAAGCAGATACTAAAAATCCTTATAGGCAGCTTTATACTCATAACTAGAAGATAAACTATAAGATACAAGAGGAATCATAAGACAAAAGATAAAATCTTAAATAAGTGAAGTTTTATAATCTAAATAGAGCTTATAAAGGTGGAGGGGAAAAATGAATTACACCATTAATGAAGTTTTACAATTTGTTGAAGAAAATGATGTTAAATTTGTAAAGTTAACTTTCTGTGATATGTTGGGCATGCAAAAAAATATATCTATTATGGCAAGCGAATTAGAAAGAGCCTTTAAAAGTGGCATATCTTTTGATGCTTCAGCAGTAAAAGGTTTTATGAATGTAGAAGAATCGGATTTGTTTCTCGTACCTGATTCAACTACATTAGCTATATTACCTTGGAGGCCACAACAAGGGCGCGTCATTAGACTATTTTGTGATATTAAAAAGCCAGATGGTACACCTTTTGAAGGAGATGGAAGAGCCCTACTTAAGCAAGTTATTCAAAGAGCCAAACATATGGGCTATGATTGTCAAATTGGTTCAGAATGTGAGTTCTATCTTTTTAAACTAGATGAAGAAGGTTTACCAACTAAGGTACCCCATGATCATGCTGGGTATTTAGATATGGCACCCTTTGATAAAGGAGAAAACGTAAGACGTGAAATTTGTTTAACATTAGAAGAAATGGGGATTAAACCGGAGAGTTCTCACCACGAGCAAGGACCTGGACAAAATGAGATTGACTTTAAATATAGTGATGCACTGCAAGCAGCTGATAACTTAATTACTTTTAAATCAGTAGTTAAAAGTATTGCAGCGAGAAATGGACTTTATGCTTCTTTTATGCCGAAACCTTTAAGTGATTATAGCGGTAATGGCTTACACATTAACCTTTCACTTTTTAAAGAAGGTAAAAACATTTTTAGAAATAGTATAGAGGAGCACTCTAAAGAAGCAGAAAGTTTTATTCAAGGTATTTTAGATAGAGTTGGAGAAATGACAGCTTTTTTGAATCCTCTAACCAATTCTTATGTAAGGCTTGGATGTTTTGGTGCACCTAAATATATAACTTGGTCCCATCAAAATAGATCTCAACTTATACGAATACCAGCGGCACAGGGAGAGTACGTAAGGATGGAGCTACGTTCCCCAGATAGTGGATGTAATCCTTATATTGCCTTTGCACTTTTAATTCATGCAGGTCTAGAAGGGATAGAAAATAAAAAAGTTCTTATGCCACCTACTAATTTAAATCTTTATGAGGCTACTAAGGAACAATTAGAAGGAATAGATTACCTGGCAAGTAGTTTAGAAGAAGCATTAGAAAAAGCTAAACAAAGTACTTTTATACAAGAAGTATTACCTTTAGATACCTTTAGGAAGTACATTGTTATTAAAGAGGAAGAGTGTAAGAAAATAGGGGAAGCCCCAGATAGAGTATTAGCAGAAGAACAAGCTTATTTTAAACGTGTATAAACCACTTAATGAATAAAAAGGAGGGGGAGCTATGGGAAGTATAATGATTGTATCCAGCTCGCCAAAAGGCACAGAACTTTTGGTAGAGTTACTAAAGGCACAAGACCTCACTTCCTTAACACCAGTCACAAGTGGAGGAGAAGCACGTAGGAAGCTAGTTCAAGACGAGTTTGAAATAGTGATTATTAATACCCCTTTATCTGATGAGTTTGGTCAAGAACTTGCCTACTTTATAACAGAACGTACTGAAGCTGGTGTCATTATGTTAGTAAAAAGTGAATTAGTAGGAGATATAGGTTTACAAGCAGAAGACTATGGGGTTTTTGTTGTAGAAAAGCCTATAGGGAAAAGTTTATTTTATCAAGCTATTAAGTTAGTCATAACCTCTAGAAGACGTATGCTAGGACTTAAAAAAGAGAATTTACAACTTCAAAACAAAATAGAAGAAATAAGACTGGTTAATCGTGCTAAATGTGTACTTATTGAGTATTTAAATATGAGTGAAGAACAAGCTCATAAATATATTGAAAAACAAGCTATGGATAGACGTACCTCTAGAAAAAGTATTGCTGAAAGTATTTTAAAAGTATACAGGGATTCGTAATGGAGGCGGGAATATGCTAAGAAGTTTTATTAAGATGGAAGGATGCGGAAATGATTATATTTACTTTGACTGTTTAAAGATGCCTCTTCTAGAGCCAGATAGACTAAGTATTCTACTATCAGATAGACATTTTGGTATAGGAGGCGATGGTATCGTTCTTATTTGTACATCAGAGCAGGCAGATGCCAAGATGCGTATGTTTAATAACGATGGTAGTGAAGGGAAAATGTGTGGTAATGCTATAAGGTGTGTAGCTAAATACTTATATGAACATGAATTAGTCCCAAAAGAGGAGATGGCAATAGAAACTTTAAGTGGTATAAGACATGTAAAGATTAAGGAAGAAAATCATGTAGTAGTAGATGTTTGTGTAGACATGGCAAAGCCTATTTTAGAAGCCAAGCATATTCCTGTAAGTATTTATAAGCTAGCACAAAGGGAAAAAGACTTAAGGTGTAAATTAGAACAAGTGATTCATGAAGAAGTATATATTGGAGACAAGGCTTATACCATAACTTGTATATCTATGGGTAATCCCCATTGTGTTGTTTTTGTAGAGGAGTTAGAAACACTAGAGTTAGAAAAAATAGGACCTTCCTTCGAAAATGCGCCCATGTTTCCAGAGAAAGTAAATACAGAGTTTGTAAAAGTAGTAGATCGACAAACTTTAGAAATGCGTGTGTGGGAAAGAGGAAGTGGAGAAACATTAGCTTGTGGAACAGGAGCCTGTGCCAGTGTAGTAGCGGCAGTTTTAAATGGTTATTGCAATAAAAATGAGGAAGTAACTGTAAGATTGCGAGGTGGGGAACTGAAAATTCTTTATACAGATGAGACAATTTATATGACTGGTAATGCACATAAGATATTTGAGGGGGTAATAGACTTATGACAAAGTTTATTTTTGTAACAGGTGGTGTTGTATCAGGTTTAGGAAAGGGGATTACAGCAGCTTCACTAGGAAGACTTTTAAAAGCAAGAGGGTTTAAAGTAGTAGCACAAAAGTTAGACCCTTACATCAATATTGACCCAGGTACTATGAGTCCTTATCAACATGGAGAAGTTTATGTAACAGAAGATGGTGCAGAGACAGACTTAGACTTAGGTCATTATGAACGTTTTATTGATGAAGATCTGAATCAGTTTTCTAATTTAACAACAGGTAAAGTATATTGGAATGTACTAAATAAAGAACGAAGTGGTCATTATTTAGGTGAGACAGTGCAGGTTATTCCACATATTACAAATGAGATAAGAGATTTTATTTATTCAGTAGGCAATAAAACAGATGCAGATATAGTAATTAC
Organism: uncultured Eubacteriales bacterium; assembly: GCA_900551325.1. Classification (GTDB taxonomy): domain Bacteria; phylum Bacillota; class Clostridia; order Lachnospirales; family Cellulosilyticaceae; genus Holtiella. The sequence goes on from URVM01000015.1 coordinate 47,190, forward strand.
AGAAGTAGGAGGCACTACAGGAGATATAGAAAGCCTACCTTTTTTAGAAGCTATTCGCCAACTTTCATGTGAAGTAGGTAGAGAAAATTGTCTTTTTATTCATGTGACTTATGTACCTTATCTACAAGGTTCCGATGAGCATAAGTCAAAGCCAACCCAACACTCTGTCAAAGCATTACAATCACTAGGTATTATGCCTAATATTATAGTAACCCGTAGTGATGAGCCTATTGATGAAGCTATAAAACAAAAAATTGCTTTATTTTGTAACGTAAAGAAAGACTGTGTTATTGAAAATATTACACTTCCCATACTTTATGAAGCACCACTTATGTTAGAAGAGCAAAATTTCTCCCAGATTGTATGTAGGGAGTTAGAGCTTACAAGCCATTTGATAGATTTAGATGATTGGAAAGCGTTAGTGAGCCGAATTAAAGCAAGTACCCAGTTAGTAAAAATTGCTTTAGTAGGTAAATATATTAAGTTACACGATGCTTATTTATCTGTAGTAGAAGCACTTTCTCATGCAGGTTATGACAATGGGACAAAGGTTGAAATAGAGTGGATTGATGCAGAAAGTATTCATAAAGAGAATATTAAAGACTTGCTTAAAGGGTGTAGTGGTATTCTCATCCCAGGAGGATTTGGAAGTCGTGGTATAGAAGGTAAGCTTTTAACAGCAGAGTATGCAAGGGTTAATAATATACCTTACTTAGGAATTTGTTTAGGCATGCAAATAGCAGTCATTGAATATGCTAGAAATGTTTTAGGCTATAAAGATGCAGATTCTAGAGAGTTTAATAAAGAGGCAAGGCATTTAGTGATTGACCTATTGCCAGATCAGTATGATGGCATAGCTAAAGGAGGGACCATGAGACTAGGTGCCTATCCTTGTAAAATAAAAGCAGGTTCTAAGTTAGAGAAAGCTTATAAGATAAATTTTATTTTAGAAAGACATCGTCATAGATACGAGGTCAATAACTTATACCGAGAGCAACTAGAAGAAGCAGGGCTACATATTGTAGGTACATCTCCAGATGAATACCTTGTAGAAGCTATTGAAGTCCCTAGAAATGATTTTTATATAGGAGTACAGTATCATCCAGAATTTAAAAGTCGTCCCAATAGGTCACATCCTCTTTTTAAAGAGTTTATTGGGGCAAGTTTAAGGAGGGCAAAGTATGAAAGTAAATAAAAATTATTTAAACCTTCAAGAAAGCTACTTGTTCTCTACCATAAGTAAAAAAGTAAGTGAATATAAAGCTTTGTATCCTCAAGCCCAGCTGATTAGTCTAGGTATAGGGGATGTGACAAGACCTTTATGTAGTGCTGTTATTGAAGCTATGCATGTAGGTATAGATGAAATGAGTGTAAAGGAGACTTTTAAAGGATACGGTCCAGAACAAGGCTATACTTTTTTAAGAGAAGCCATTAGTCATTATTATTTAGAGCGAAATACTAAAGTAGCACCAGAAGAAATTTTTATAAGTGATGGTGCCAAAAGCGATTTAGGTAATATACTAGATTTATTCAATACAGATAATACAGTACTCATTCCAGACCCAGTATATCCTGTTTATGTAGATACAAATATTATGGCAGGTAGGAAGATTGAGTATATAGATGGTACTAAGGAAAATGATTTCCTTCCTATGCCAAGTCCCCATATACAAGGAGATATTATTTATCTTTGTTCACCCAATAATCCAACAGGAGCAACTTATAATTACGAGCAACTTAAAATATGGGTAGACTATGCTTTAAGTAGAGAAGCAATCATCCTTTTTGATGCTGCCTATGAAGCTTTTGTTGGGGATGATGCATTACCCCGTAGTATTTATGAAATAGAGGGAGCTAGACAATGTGCCATAGAATTTTGTTCCTTATCTAAGACGGCAGGTTTTACAGGAACAAGATGTGGGTATACAGTTGTACCAAATGAACTTCAATATGAAGGGGTAAAGTTACATGGCTTATGGCTAAGACGTCAAACTACAAAATTTAACGGTGTACCCTATATTGTTCAAAAAGGAGCAGAAGCTGTTTTTACACCTAAAGGGCGAAGTCAAGTTAAAGAAAATATTGATTACTATAAGGAAAATGCAAAGATTATTACTAGAACACTTAAAGATCTAGGAATAAGTTTTACAGGAGGGGATAATTCACCCTATATATGGATGAGATGTCCAGAAGGTATAAGTTCCTGGGCATACTTTGACTACCTTTTAGATAAAGCCCATATTGTAGGAACACCAGGAGTAGGATTCGGCAAAAATGGAGAAGGCTATTTTAGATTAACAGCCTTTGGGGAGAGGACAAATATAGAGAGTGCTATGGCAAGGTTAAGAAACCTTCAAAAAGCAATTTAAAAGGAAGCGTATTATAAGGGAGCTAAGGCCCTCATAGTTTATCGATAACTATGAGGGCCTATTCATGAGCTTATTAAGATAAATACAATAAAATATGTGAAAAAGTTGAATTATTTAAATATTAAGTTATAATTTAAGTATTGAGCTTTAAACTTTAAGAAAAATTAATAAATAGAATGTAGAAGTTTAATAATTCATTGTTATGATTAATTTGAGTAAAAAATATATATAAGTAATATGATGAGTAAAAAAATGAATGGAGGATGAGTATGATTTATAAAATTGATATGCTCTCACAGGCAGCGAAAGTAAAGGGGCAAGGTGTGCTTTCTGCTTATGATGAACAAGTAAATCTTGTAAAAGAAGGACTGAAAGATCAATTTATAGTAGCTGAAAATAAGTGGCCTCATGCAGATATTATTCATTATCATACTGTCAATTTAAGTTATTTCTTATCTATTCCATTTGCTAAAATGAATGGGGTAACGGTGGGCTATGTTCATTTCTTGCCTGAGACAGTGGATACGAGTTTACAAATGCCTAAAATATGCAAAAAGGTATTTTATAAATATTTGATTCAGTTTTATAAGAGTATGGATTATTTAGTAACAGTTAATCCCTATTTTATAGAGCGATTGGCAGCTTATGGAGTAGACTCAGATAAGGTAACGTATATCCCTAATTTTGTATGCGATAAACAGTTTTATCCTATGGAAGAATCCACTAAGAAGGATCTTAGAGAAAAATATGGATTAAATAAGGAAAAGTTTACAGTATTGTGTGTAGGTCAATTACAAAGGCGAAAAGGAATTTTCGACTTTATACAAATAGCTAAGGAGATGCCTCATATGCAATTTGTATGGGCAGGAGGGTTTTCTTTTGGAAAAATGACAGATGGGTATAAAGAAATTAAGGAAGTAGTAGAAAATCCACCAGAGAATCTTAAATTTCTAGGTATTATTGAAAGAGAGTCTATGAATGAAATCTACAACTTAGGGGATGTTATGTTCCTACCTTCTTTTGAAGAACTTTTCCCTATGACAATATTAGAGTCTATGAACTGTAGAACACCTATTTTATTACGTGATATAGATATTTATAAAAATATTTTATTTGATTTTTATTTACGTGGAAGTAATGTAGAAGAGTTTAAAGAAATTTTAAATCATTTAGCATGTGATGAAGTATTTTATGAAAAGGCTTGTGCAAAGTCATGGAAAGGGCATGAATTCTACCATCGTAATCATGTACTTAGTATGTGGGAAGAATTTTATACTGGAATTCTAGATGAGACAAAACCTTTTAAATTTAAAAATTTATTAAGTAGGTTCGTGGGATAATGAAAATTAAAAAAGCTAATCTTGTTATTATTTTACTTTCTCTTATTGGGATTATAGGCTATGTAAGCTATATGGCAAAAGGAGATTTTTTTAAGATATTTCAACAAGCGAGAGATAGATGGATTGTTGTAGGGATATGTTTAATGGTTTTATATTGGCTACTTGAAAGTATTATTCTTCACTTAGTAACTTGTAAACTACACCCTAAACAGAAATTAAGGTCTAGTGTACAAACCACTATGATTGGACAGTTTTTTAACTGTATTACTCCTTTTGCTAGTGGAGGCCAGCCTATGCAAGCTATACATATGATGAAAACAGGAGTTCCTTTTGGACTTGCTAGTAGTTGCCTCCTAGTTAAATTTATTGTATACCAACTGGTATTAACTGTATATTCTCTTGTAGTTCTGTGTTTTAAGCTAAAAGAATTTTCTAGTATGGTAAATGGTTTTACTTACATGGTACTTATAGGCTTTGGGGTGAATACAGCAGTTGTAATAGGATTAATTTGTATAGGTTGCTTTAGAAAAGGGACAGTAACACTTACTTATAAGGTGATAGATATAGTAGGTAGATTAAAGTGGATTAAAGAAGTAGATAAGAAAAAAGCATGTGTTTTAAAGGAATTTGATAGCTTTTATGAAAGTTTTAGATGGATGGGAAAGAATAAGACAGTTATTTTTTATATGATGTTTCTGTCAGCAGTACAATTAACAGTATATTTTTTAATACCTTATTGTATCTATCTTGCCTTTAACTTACACGGAGAGCTTACATCTATTATTTCTGCTCAAGCATTTGTACTTATGATTTCTAGTTTTGTACCTTTGCCTGGTGGAGCAGGGGGAGCAGAGATTAGCTTTTTAGCTTTCTTTAGATTATTCTTTCCAGCTAATCTTTTAAATGTATCTATTTTAATATGGCGTATGATTACTTTTTATCTAACCATATGTGTAGGCTTATGTTTTACCTTATGGAAAAAAGATAAAAAATCTATAAAAAAACAATTAAAGGTAAATGTAGGATTAAAAAAATATAAGAGTATAACAAAAAAAGCCTAAATCACTAAGATTTAGGCTTTAAAATTGCGGAGACAGGACTTGAACCTATGACCTTCGGGTTATGAGCCCGACGAGCTACCAACTGCTCCACTCCGCGTCATTAACTATAAAACTATTATAAGTCTTTAGAGTGATGAAGTCAAGGAATTTAACAAGTTAAAATTATCCAAGAGTAGAAAGAAGTAGATGGGAAAGGAAGTTTAGGCTTTAGTAGCCAAGCATTTTTATGTATAATAGCTGTAAAAAGATGTAAGGAGTATGATGGATGAAAGTAGATTTACATATGCACACTTTTTTTTCAGATGGGACTATGTCACCAGAAGAAATTGTAGATAAAGCAGTAGAAAAACAAGTAAAGATTTTAGCCATTACAGACCATAACAAGTTAGAATCTTGGGAAGGTTTACAAAAAGCAGCCGCCAAGGCAGGAATTCTACCTATTCGTGGTGTGGAAATTAATGCAGCTTATAAAAATAAAGTTGTACACTTGTTGGCGTATGGTTTTAAGGATTCAAAGAAACTTTTTGATTTGATTAATTTGGCAGATGTAGAGATGCAACGTATGAGTGATGATTTAATTGTAAATTTAGAAAAAGTATATCCAAATGTTTCAGTAGAGGACTACACAAGCTATGATTATGATAGAAGAAAAGGTGGTTGGAAGGGACTCCATTATCTTTTTGACAGGGGACTTAGTACCAAGCTTTTTGAAGGCTTTAAATATTATAAAGAGTACGGTTGTGACTTTACCGAGTATAATTTCCCTACTCTTAGAGAACTATGTCAGGCTATAAAAGAAGCTGGTGGTTATAGTGTACTTGCTCACCCTATGTCATATTTTAAAGATTTATCAAAAGAAGAGCTTCTAAAAGAGCTTAACGACTTATATGAAATGGGATTACAAGGAATTGAATGCTATTATCCAACTCATAGTGAGCTAATGACCAAAACTTGTATAGAGTTTTGTAAAGAGCATAATATGCTTATTACTACAGGAAGCGATGAGCATGGTGAGTTTGGAAAAGAAGCTAAGACACTTGACCAAACTATTGGTTGCATGAATATAACACGAGATATGATTAACATTGAACCACTTTTAAAATAAGAGTTAGAGTCTAAATAATAAAGGAGAAAATAGTCTGTCATGAAATGGAAGATAGGCTATAGAAATGAATAATAGTTTTCTCTATATGAAAAAGGCCAATGAAACATGGGTATAACTCCAAGTTTCATTGGCCTTCTATTTATTAAGCTCTATAAACATTAGTTATGAAAATAAACTATTCTTGTATGTAAAATAAGAGCTTTTATATTTATTGTAGTAACTTAGTACTTAAAACACCTGAAGTAGCTTTTATAAAATCATTAACTGCTTTTTCACGCCATTTAGGTTCTGAAGGGAAGAACATTTCCATATATCTTTGATCAAGAATTTTCTGGGTAAGTTTTAAAGAAGTAGGGAACCAGTGGTTACGATTTTCATCAATAGTATATTTCATTGATTGTACAGAACTTAAGAAATCGTCCCCTAGTGTACCGAATTCAAAACAAGTAGAATAAAGTTCTTTAGATATAGCTTCCTTTTCACGAAGCTTGTAGAAAAATTCTGTTGTATCCCCATTAGTAGGGTAGAAGCCCTCAGAGTCATAAGCGATAATAGTATCATAATCAAAAGCAGCCTTTGATTCTTCCTCTGTCATCTTTTCATATTGTGAATTAAAAATAGTCATATTATATCTTGGACCATAGCCAGAGTGAAGGTCTAGATGGATTATATTTTTATAATCAGAATGAAGTGTATCTGTAAATACTTCCTTTATGTAAGAAGTAGACTTTTCATCACCATTTCCACCATAGTAAACACCTTGGGCTGCACTATACTGACCACCTAATAAGGCATTGCTAAGTGTAGATACACCTTGTGTAGAAATTTGTGTAAGAATATTACCTAAAAAGCCTAATTCATGTAATGCCATATTTTTAATAGGAGATGTAGGCTGTAAAAAGCTTTGTACCTTTGGATAGTCTGTATTTGTATCTAAATCAAAACTAGGCCAATCAAGAATAAAGTTTCTATTTAAGTCTACATTGTTTTCATTGTAACGTCTTTGGTGCTTAACCCCATAAGGATTTACATTTGTAATCATAAGAATACCAGTATTGTTTTTATCAAGCTTAGGTAAGAAATTATCTATAAATACTTCTAACATGGTAGCCCCTACATACCCTTCAATACCATGTACACCTGTAGTGATTACAATAAGGTTATCCTTTGTTTCTTCTGCTTCAAGGAAGATAGAATCAATATATAAATTATCATTACTATCTATAGGTTGGCTAAAAGTTTTGACCGACTTCCAATTGGTGGAAAACTCTGGGATATGATTTAAAAAGCGTTCCCTTATAAGATCGTAATCAGATACAAAGGCTTCCTTATAAGGATAATTAGTAGTATCTGCATCTGGTTTTGAAATAAAATCTAAGTACATAGGAAACAAAAAAGTAAACAAAGCAAACAATAAGGCGGTTCCTATGAAAAATTTAAAGATGCCTTTAGAAAAGATTTGAGTGAAATTTTTAGTTGACATAGCAGCTCCTTTACAAAACTAATATTTAGTTTAACTATAATTAAAAAATGTAATAATATCAATAAAAATGTAGAAAAATAATGCAAAATAGTATAAAATTAAAACTTAAGGGGTTATTCAAATATTTAATATTTAAATAAGGGAAAGGGTTAATAAATATGAAAAATGAAATAGTAGAAAGAAATGAAATAGAAGTTGATCAGATTATATACAAAATATTTTTAGGGTCTATGGTTTTAATTCTTTTAAGTAATATTTTACAGATTGTACTTCATGGGATACCAAAACTAAATATACAAAATGTAATATATAATGGTCAGTTTTTGATTTTTTTAATACCTATTATTTATTATAAAAAATCTACTAATAGGGAAAAGTTTAAAGGTCTTAGCATGATAAGTATGCTTATCTTTGCTTTTTTACTTTTTAGTAATTCATGGGTAAATGTAGCATATATATGGATTGCACCTCTTGCAATGGCAGGATTATATGGAAATATAAAATTAGTAAAAAATGTTTTTTATGCTACCATGCCTCTTATGGTTATTTCACAGTTTGCTTATTATAAATTTGCAGAGCCATTAGTTATAGAAACTACTTTAGAGCGTGCTATTTTAACATCTGTGTATTATGGTTTACAACTACTTGTTATAGGATGGATCTATATAAGTGCAGCAAAAAGATCTGGTAAAATGATTAAAGAAACTTCAAATCTTAATGATTCTATGAATAAAGTTATGACCACTATGAAAATGGCAGCAGACCATCTGAGTGATATTGTAGGAAAACTTAGAAGTAGTATGGGGAGTTCAAATCAATCTATAGAAGAAATTGCAGCATCAACAGCAAATGTAGAGGCTGAATCTAAAACATTTTTTAGAGAAATTCAAGTTGTAGAAGAGGAAGTAGATGCTATTTATACTTCTATTGATCAAACTAAACAAAAGAACAAAGAGATTGTTACAAATATTGATATGTTAAAGCAATTAGCGGATACAAATAAAGAAAGCTTATTACATACAGTAGATGATATTATACAAGTAGAAGAAACTTATCATGAAACAAATGAGATGATGAGTAGATTAAATGGGCAAATAGAAGAAATAAAGGGTGCATTAAATGATATTGATAATATTGCAAGCCAAACCAATTTATTAGCTCTTAATGCAGCTATAGAAGCAGCAAGAGCTGGAGAACAAGGGAGAGGCTTTGCCGTTGTAGCAGAAGAAGTAAGGAAGCTTGCAGATGAATCAGCAGCTTCAGCGAAAAAGATTCAATTAGTTTTAGAAAATATTCATGGATACTCTAAAAATCTTACAGGACTCTTAGAAGAGGGGACAAATCTTATAAAGAGTAATGTACATTCTATCACAGGAACAACTAGTGACTTTGATAAAATGATTCATATGCAAAAAGGTATTTTAGAAGAAGCAAAAGGGATAGATGAAACCCTTAACTATTTGGATGAAAGAGGAAAAAGTATTAAATTTAGTGTAAATAGTTTAAATGAAAATTATTCTTCTAGATATGAAAATATTACCTATATAGCAGGAGCAATTAATGATATGACAGGTATATTTGAAGAGTTTAGAGAGAACATAGAAGAGATCAATCAAAAGGCTGTTGAGCTTACACAAATAGCAGATGTGAAATAAATATAAGATAAAAACTAGGTGAAGCTAAAAATTTATCTAGTTTTTTATTTTGTCAAAAGATGTAGGTTTGACATTTGTATCGCCTACCTATATACTAAAAGAGTTAAGTAAGCTTATAAAGCTATCTAGTATAGAACGGTCAAATGAAATACGAACAGTATAGACAAGGCAATCGGAACGGCAAATTTAACGGTTTAACCTTTCACCTATACATCTTATGAAAAATGTAAACGAAAACATATTTTAAAACGTAAACGGGAAAATTAAGAAAAAAAGACTTTTAAAATTCGAAAAATATATAATTATTAAATTTTATTCTAGAATTATAATTGCTATTTAAAAATACAAAAAGAAAATATTTAAAGAAAATACGGAGGTAAATGCGTGACAACAAGAAACACAAAAGGAAAATTGAAAATGATTTCTCTAGGGGGACTAGGTGAAATCGGCAAAAACATGACTGTTTTTGAGTATGGTGAAGACCTAATTATCGTAGACTGTGGGTTATCATTCCCAACAGACGATATGCTAGGAATCGATTTAGTTATTCCAGATATAACTTATCTAAATCAAAATAAAGATAGAATTAGAGGGATTGTTTTAACACATGGTCATGAAGACCACATAGGTGCCCTACCTTATGTTTTAAAAGAATTAAATGTGCCTGTATATGGTACACAACTTACTATCGCACTTGTGGAAAATAAATTAATTGAACACAAGATGATGAATACAACAACGAGAGTTGTTGTAAAGCAAGGGGATACCATTAAACTTGGAAGTAGTTTTAAAGTTGAATTCATAAGATCAAATCATAGTATTGCAGATGCCGTTATGCTTGGAATATGGACTCCAGTGGGAACAATTCTTCACACAGGAGACTTTAAAGTTGATTATACACCTATAAGAGGAACTGTACTTGATTTACACAGATTAGCAGAACTAGGTAAGAAAGGTGTACTTGCTTTACTTGCTGATAGTACAAACGTAGGTCGTACAGGACACAACCCATCTGAAAGAATGGTTGGAGAAACTATAGATAAAGTATTTAATCAATATAAAGATAGACGTATTATGGTAGCCACTTTTGCTTCTAACATTGATCGTGTGCAACAAGTTATTACTGCTGCACATAAATACAATAGAAAAGTAGCAGTACTTGGACGCAGTATGGTAAATATTGTGCGTACAGCTAACGAACTTGGTTATATAGATATTCCAGAAAAGACTTTAATTGAAGCAAATCAAATTAATCGTTATAAAGATGAAGAAGTTGTAACTATTATGACAGGTAGCCAAGGTGAGCCTATGGCAGCTTTATCAAGAATGGCTTTTTCTGAACATAAGCAAGTAGATTTAAAACCTGGTGATGTTATTGTACTTAGCTCAACGCCTATTCCAGGAAATGAAAAGACAGTTTCTAAAGTAGTCAATGAATTAGCTAGAAAAGGAACTGTTATTGTAAGAGAAGATACTCACGTATCAGGACATGCTACTCAAGAAGAGCTTAAGCTTATTCATGCACTTGTAAGACCTAAATATTTTATTCCAGTGCATGGAGAATATAGACATTTACAACAACATACAGAGCTTGCTCAAGAGCTTGGTATGGAAAAAGACCATACAACAATTCTTTCTATAGGTGAAGTCCTTGAAATGAATGGTGATGGCTTTAAAATAACAGGACGTGTACCATCAGGACAAGTTCTTGTAGATGGACTTGGTGTAGGTGATGTAGGTAACGTAGTTCTTCGTGATCGTAAACTTCTTTCACAAGATGGTCTTATTATGGTTGTAATGACTTTAGAACGTGATTCTAAAGCAGTTGTATCAGGACCAGACGTAATCTCTAGAGGTTTCGTATATGTAAGGGAAGCAGAAACCCTTATGAATGAAGCTAAAAGAGTGGTACAACGTTCATTAGATCATTGCCAAGATGAAGGTATTGTAAGTTGGTCAGAGATTAAAGCTTTAGTTAAAGACGACTTAAGAAGTTTCATTTGGCAAAAAACAAGACGTAATCCAATTATCTTACCAATTATTATGGAAATTTAAATAAAGCTTATTTAATATACTAAAAGGAGTTAGACTAGAAAAAGTCTAACTCCCTTTGTTTTATCTAGAAAATAAAGTTAAGAGAACTTAAAAAACTAGAATAGATAAAACATAAAATTAAAAGCATAAAGTAAAAAGCAAAGAATAAAATACATAAAGCAAAAAACAAAATGCATAAAGTAAAAGCATAAGAAATACAAAGTAGTACCAAGGAGAGTAGCGGAGGGAAATAAATGAATAAAATAGAGACTAAAAGACTTATATTGCGAGAGTGGACTTTAGAGGATGCAGAGGATTTATATGATTATGCACGTGATCCTAGGGTAGGACCTAGTGCTGGATGGCCACCTCATACAGATATAGAAGTAAGTAGAAGTATCATTAAAGGATTTATAAAGGAACAAGAGGCCTATGCAATTGAACTTAAAAGTATTCATAAAGTTATTGGAGGGATTGGCTTACATAATAGGCAAGTAGATAAAAATTTAGAGGGAGTAACCCAAAGGGAAGTAGGTTATGTACTACATCCTAATTATTGGGGGAAAGGTTATATGACAGAAGCAGTTGAGGGAATTTTAGATTATGGATTTAATGAGCTTAATATAGATGTTATATGGTGTGGACACTTTGATTTTAATGAAAAATCTAAAAGGGTTGTAGAAAAGAGTGGTTTTAAATATAACTTTACTGAAAATAGAGTATTAAGTTTATTAGAGGATAAAGAGGTTAAATGTTTGTGCTATAATCTTACAAAAGAAGAATATGCACTTTTATCTTAGTATTTCCATACATTGATAGGGAGACTAGATAAAGGAGCTTTTAAAATGCGTAATTTTAATCCACGTTCAAATAGATTACACATGAATAAGATGCGCAATGAGGAAAGTAGTACTCTTTCTACACCTACTTTTTATAAGACTTTAGATGAAGCACTTATGCTTATGTATAACGCAGTACAAGGTGAAAAAGAGGATGAGCTTTTCTATAATTACCTTATAGGTATAGCACCTACACAAGAAGAAAAAAATATTATTATGAGTATACGTGATGATGAGAAAAAGCATAATCAAATGTTTAGAAAGATTTATCAAAACTTTACAGGACAACAAATACCACAACCTAGAGAAGTGAATTTTGTTAAACCTAATTCTTATATAGATGGTATTAAAGAAGCTTTATTTGGAGAATTAGGAGCAGTAGAGAGATACCGTAATATTCGTGCTGGATTACCAACACAATACTATAGAGATGCTGTATTTGAAATTTTAACAGACGAACTAAAACATGCTACTAAGTATAATTATATTCTAAATTTGAATAATGAATAATAGAAAAGGGGCTGTCTAAAAACAGCCTCTTTACTATTGTTTTGTAAAAATACTAGTTTGTAGGGATAAGCAAAGAAGTTCATGGTAAACTATGGATATATATAGTAAAGATAGATATAAAAAGTATTGTATAAGAATAGGAGGAAAAGATGTATAAAATTCTTATTATAGAAGATCAAGAAAAAATACGTGTAGAATTAGGTGAACTGCTTAAACGTTATGGGTATGAAGTAGCAGTTGTAGAACAGTTTGAAAATGTTCTTGAAGAGATTAAGAAGGCAGAGGCACACCTTATTTTATTAGATATTAATTTACCTGTTTTTGATGGGTATTATATTTGCAAAGAGATAAGACGTGAAAGGGATACACCTATTATTATTGTAACAAGTAGAGATAGTGATATGGATGAACTTATGAGTATGAACCTTGGGGCAGACGACTTTATTACTAAACCTTATAATACTCAAATTCTGCTAGCTAGAATAAGTGCAATTTTAAAGAGGACTTATGCAGGCTACCAAGAAGTCATGCAGTTTAGCAACTTTAAAATTAATTTTTCTAAAGGAATATTGATTCATGAGGAAAAAGAGGTAGAACTTACTAAAAATGAAATGAAAATCTTAGCTTGTCTTACTAAAGATAAAGGTTGTATTGTCTCGAGAGAAGATCTTATGAATTATCTATGGGATAGTGAATGGTTTGTAGATGATAATACCCTTACGGTTAACATTAATAGACTACGTAAAAAGTTTGAAAGCATTGGTGTAGAGAATGTGATTCAGACGAAAAGAGGACAAGGATACTTGATTGAGTAATTTAATAAATGAAAAGAAAAAATGACAAAAATAAATAACAAGAATGAATGATAAACATAAATAAAGAGGGACATAGTCTATACAAACTATGTTCCTCTTTGTTTATAGATTATTTTCTATTTAGAATAATATTCTTAGCTGTTATATAGGTAGTTAAGAAGTAGCCACCATATATAATAACTAGGAAGAGCGCAGTAACAAAGGTGGTTGTGCCTAAAGATAGGCTACCAAATTTTTGTACAAATTTATTGGTAATACCAATACCTACACTTGCATGAATAAGGGCAAGGCTTAATGGTGCAAAAAAGTAAATAGCAATTTGGGCGAATAAGGAACGTTTAAGAGTGCTGTAAGGTACACCTAATTTACGAAGAAGTTCATAGTGAGTAGTATGATCAGTCACTTCAAGAAGCTGCTGTAAAGCCAAAATAGCTGCACTAGCAATAAGGAATACGAATCCAATGTATATACCAATATAGGTTACCATAGTAGAAAGTCCAAATGCAGATTCGTAGGCATCCAGTTTAGTAGTAGCAGGTCTAAAAAAGTTTGGATTACTACGAGTCATATCTTCTATAGCTTGCTTGAAAATTACCTCACAAGCTTCTTTATCATCTAAGTAGCTTATATTTAAGTAGCTACCATAGATAGGACTAGCTTCTAAGAATTGGTCATTTACAATTAAGGTCATCACATTACTTGAAAAATAGGCAGTCTCATAGGAGAAAATAAGAGGTTCGTTAGTTTTAGGTAATAAGACTACCCCATTTAGTATAAGCTGTTTCTCATTCTTTAGGATATCTTTAATACCAGGAATAAATGTATCTAAGTTTGTAGAAAGAGCATATTCATTCTCCTCTAGAGTAATAGGTGAAGCACCTTGGAGTATAAGAAGTTTGTTAAAGTCAGAAAGCTTAATTGCATTTATGGCTGCATCCTCTTTAAAGTCGTAACGATTACTTTGGGTAGCCATAAAATCTGCATCAAAAACATCACTATAGTGGATTGGTGATTGGTATATATTAAATTCTAAGTAATCTTTAGCAATTGTTTCAAGAGGAAAACCGTTATCTACAAGTAAAGAGGTCAAAGATTCTTCGTCTTCCCAAGAGAAGAAAGTTGCATCATAGGGTGTATTTGCCTCTAGATTAGAAGTAAGTGTTTTACTCATACTAAGTCCTGTAGATAACACGCCTAAAGTAAAAAAGAGCATTAGGCAAATAATGGTCATAGACAGGTGATGGGTACGGATTTTACTCATGACTTGTTTTACTACAAATAAATTCACATTGTTGTAATAAAATTTCTTATACTTCAAACAAAGTCTAGAAACTATACCAGCCAGTGAGAAGAAAAACAAGTAAGTACCTATACAGCCTAGTACAATAGAAATGAATAAGGTCATATCAAAGGTTTGTAAACCATTGGCTTTAGCCAGTTTATAAGACACTACTAAGGTTACAAGAGATAAGATAAATAAAATACAAGTTATAAAGAACTTAGGCATTTTGAGTGTTTCATTTTTCTTATCACCGTGTAAAAGATCAATCAGTTTATATTTTGAAATAGTAATTGTATTGAAAATCATAACTACTAGGAAAAGTACAATAAAAAATATAATTGTTTTAAGGGCTGCACTTGCTGAGAATACAAAAGTAAAGTTCTTTAAGTTTACTTCAAAAAGTTGAGCCGTTACAATGGACAGACCTTGTGATAAAAAGGTGCCTAAAATTAATCCAACTAAAAGGGAGAATAATGCAATAGCAAGAGACTCCATTATAAGGAGAAGATTTACTTTGTTACGTTCCATACCTAAAGTTAAATAAAGACCCAGTTCCTTTTTTCGTCTACGTACTAAGAAGTGGTTGGCGTAAATCATTAAGAAGCCTAAAATGAAAGCCACAAATAAAGAGACAACTCCCATAATAGTAGTAAGCATCTTCATAATTTCAAGTTGAGATGCTGTAATTTCTAGCATGGCCTGTTGAGTTTCTAGAGCATTAAACATGTAGAAGATACATACACCAAAGGTTAACGTTAAAAAGTAAATCATATAATCTTTGAAACTACGTTTAGCGTTGCGAAGAGAAAGCTTAAAGAACATTGTGTGTATCACCTCCAAGAAGGGTCACTACTTCTATAATACGATTAAAGAAAACCTTGCGGTCATCTGAACCACGCATAAGCTCAGTGAAAATTCTTCCGTCTTTAATAAAAAGAATACGTTTGGCATAGCTTGCTGTAAAGGCATCATGAGTAACCATCATTATAGTAGCTTCAAGATTGGTATTTAAGAACTCCAGACTTTCAAGAAGCATGCGAGAAGCCTTAGAGTCAAGAGCACCTGTAGGTTCATCAGCTAAAATAAGTGAAGGATTAGTAATAATAGCACGAGCACAAGCTACACGTTGCCTTTGCCCACCAGAAAGCTGGTAAGGGTATTTAGAAAGAATTTCTTCAATTCCTAGTTGGCGAGCAAGAGTATAAATACGCTCCTCAATTTCTTTAGGTGTTACTTTTAAAATTGTAAGAGCGAGGGCAATGTTTTCAAAGGCAGTTAATGTATCTAGGAGATTAAAATCTTGGAAAATAAACCCTAGGTGATTGCGACGAAACTGAGCTAATTTTTTCTCTGAAAGAGTAGTAATATCATTTCCATCTATGATAATATGGCCGCTTGTAACTGTATCAATGGTAGAAATACAGTTTAGAAGGGTTGTTTTACCACTTCCAGAAGGCCCCATAATAGCTATAAACTCACCTTTTTCTACTTCTAGACTAATATGGTCTAGAGCTTTAGTTAAATTTCCTTTTGAGCCGTAGTATTTTTGAATTTGTTCAACTTTTAAAAGTGATTGTGATAGATTAATATTCATAGTAAACCTCCTATTTCATTCCGTTAATAAGATAAGCTACACCAAATGAAACTTTTCTTAAATAATCCATTTCGAGTACCTCCATAATTTATTTATTTGGATATACTTATGATACAAGGATATAAATGAAGGTGCGATGGATTAAACTAACATGTAACTTACAAATTTGTAAGTTACATGAATAGCTAATTAGAAAGAAGATGGAACTTACCTTTAGGAAAAGAAAGTGTAATAGATGTACCTTCATGTATAGTAGACTCTATGCTAATAGTTAAACCTAATTTGTGTGCAAGTTTATTACAAAGGTAGAGGCCCATTCCAGTTGACTTACCGTATAAACGTCCATTCTCACCAGTAAATCCTTTATCAAAAACGCGGCTTAAGTCACTTTCAGGAATACCAATACCATTATCTGTTATGGTAAGCTGGACAGAGTTTTCGAGGGCAGTAGCAGAAAGTGTAATTCGTTTATCAGGTTTGTCTAGATACTTTAAAGCGTTAGATAAAATTTGGCCTAACATAAATTCTAGCCATTTGGAATCACTATAAATAGTGTAGTCTTCTATATTTAGTTTCAATTCTACGTGCAGGTTAATAAAACTTTTAGAATGCTTTCTAATAACCTTATATACTATTTGTTTTAATGAAAGTTCTTTAATAATATAATCTTTTTCTGTTAGATGGCTTCTAGAATAAAAGAGGACTTGTTCAATATAATTATTAATTTTATCAATTTCTTCATCTATACTTAAAATTTCAGGGGTAGGGTGATTTTCTATAATAAGTTTAGCAGAAGCTATAGGTGTTTTGATTTCATGAATCCAAAGTTCAATATATTCTTCATACTCTATTTGAAGTCTTTTATAGTAATCAATTGTATCATTCATAGATTTATTAGTAGCCCTTAAAGTATGATAAAGAATTTGACCTTCTAAAAATTCAGGCTCATCTATGACTTCGGAAAGTAAATATTTTTGGTCTAAAGAATGAAGTTCAGTTTTTACTTGATTGTAGTAAGTAGATTTCTTTATAAATTCATGGATTAAAATAAATACAAAGGCACTTATAAAAATAAGATTAAAAAAAACAATAGAATATGGTGGTAAGTGCATTACTACAAAAAATAAACTAAGAAAGATTAAAAGACTTATATAGACAATTAAAGCTAGTAATTTAGAGCGTAAAAATGATTTAAAAGACATAATAAAACTCCTTTATAACATAAAAGTAAAATAATCTATTTTTAATATAACTTATCTCTAAGTAAAGGTATACGGGGAGGGAAAAGTTGTAAAGCATAAGTATTTCCATAAACCAAACTATCCAGGGTAGGGCAAAAGATGATATAATAAGACACTAGAATAGAATATAAGAGCTATTCTTCCAGATAAAAAGAATATATAGATGTATTATAAGTTTGTAATATAAATAGATGTATTTGTGATAATAATTATAAAATTAGTTTGAAGGAGGGAGACTTCTATGAATAAACCATTTACCCATCTACATGTACATACAGAATATAGCTTGTTAGATGGATCTGCTAAAATTAAAGACTTACTAAAAAAGGCAAAAGAACTAGGGATGGAGTCTCTTGCTATTACAGACCATGGTGTTATGTATGGAGCTATAGATTTCTATAAAGCTGCACTTGAGATTGGGATTAAGCCTATTATTGGTTGTGAAGTATATGTATCTCCAAGAACCAGATTTGATAAAGAAAAAGAAGATGGTAGATATAACCACTTAGTATTACTTGCAAAAGATAATGAAGGTTATCAAAATCTTATAAAGATGGTTTCACAAGGTTTTACAGAAGGATTTTATCGTAAACCTCGTATTGATTTAGACCTTTTACGTGAACATCATCATGGACTTATTGCCCTAGGTGCATGTTTAGCAGGACCTGTTTCACGTCCACTTTTAGAAGATAATTATGAAAAGGCTAAATCACAGGCTTTATTATACAATGAAGTTATGGGAGAAGGTAACTTTTATCTTGAACTTCAAGACCATGGTATGAAAGAGCAGGCAAAAGTAAATCAACTTACTATGCGTCTAGCTGAAGAGACAGGTTTACCACTTGTTGTTACCAATGACGTACATTATATCCTAGAAGAAGATGCTAATCCTCATGAAGTTTTACTATGTATCCAAACAGGTAAGACCATGCTTGATGATGATCGTATGATTTATGAAGGTGGTCAGTATTATTTAAAAAGTCCAGAACAAATGTATGAGCTCTTCCCATATGCTAAAGAAGCTTTAGAAAATACAGCTTCTATTGCTGAGCGTTGTAATGTAAGTTTTCAGTTTCATGACCTTAAATTACCAAGCTTTGATGTACCTACAGAGGAAGAACCAAAAGATTATTTAAGACGTCTTTGCTTTGAAGGCCTAGAAATGCGCTACAAAGATGTAACAGATGAGCTTAAAGAGCGTCTAGAGTATGAATTAGATGTTATTATCCAAATGGGATTTGTAGATTACTTCTTAATTGTAAGTGACTTCATTAAATATGCTAAAAGAAATCAGATTCCAGTAGGGCCAGGACGTGGATCGGCAGCAGGAAGTATTGTAGCCTATACACTTGAAATTACAGATATTGACCCAATTAAATATAGTCTACTCTTTGAGCGTTTCTTAAACCCAGAACGTATTAGCATGCCTGATATAGATATTGACTTTTGTTATGAACGACGCCAAGAGGTTATAGATTATGTTATTAGAAAGTACGGAGAAGAGCGTGTAGCACAAATTGTAACCTTTGGTACCATGTCTGCAAAAGCTGTTATACGTGACGTAGGACGAGCTATTAACATGCCTTATCCAGAAGTAGACCGTATTGCCAAGATGATTCCAAATGAGCTAAAGATGACTATTACAAAAGCTTTAGATATGAATGAGGAATTAAGTAACTTATATGAAACAGACGAAAAGGTAGCTTATCTTATTAATACAGCCCTTAAACTAGAAGGTTTACCACGTCACTCATCAACTCATGCAGCAGGTGTTGTTATTTCTAAAAAGCCTGTTGTAGAATACGTACCGCTTAGTGCCAGTGATGGTGCAGTAACAACACAATACCCTATGACTACCTTAGAAGAACTAGGTCTTCTAAAAATGGACTTCTTAGGTCTTAGAACACTAACTGTTATTGATAATGCAGTGAAGCTAGTCAAGTTAAATCACGGTGTAGAACTAGATATGCATACCATTGACTATGAAGATCCAAAGGTATATCAGATGATTGCATCAGGAAATACAGAAGGGATCTTCCAGTTAGAAAGTGCAGGGATGAAATCCTTCATGAAGGAACTTTGTCCAGAAAATCTAGAAGATATTATTGCTGGTGTATCCTTATACCGACCAGGTCCTATGGACTTTATTCCTAAGTATGTAGAAGGTAAGAAGGATAAACATAGTATTACTTATACTCATCCAAGTCTTAAACCTATTCTAGAAAATACTTATGGATGTATCGTTTATCAAGAACAGGTTATGCAAATTGTTCGAGATTTAGCTGGATATAGTTTAGGAAGAAGTGACTTACTACGTCGTGCTATGGGTAAAAAGAAAACAGATGTAATGGCAAAGGAGCGAGAAATCTTCTTAAATGGAGATGGAGGAGAAGTTCCAGGAGCTATTGCAAATGGTATTCCTAAAGAAGTAGCAAATCAAATCTTTGATGATATGATTGACTTTGCTAAATATGCCTTTAATAAATCTCATGCTGCTTGTTATGCAGTTGTAGCTTATCAAACTGCTTATTTAAAGACTTATTATAAGGTAGAGTTTATGGCAGCTCTTATGACTTCTGTTATGGATGTAACCCCAAAGGTAAGACAGTATATTGATAGTTGTAAGAAGCTTGGTATACAAGTTGTAGCACCTCACATTAACGAAGGTTATGCTTACTTTAGTACGAAGAACAATCGTATTATGTACGGTTTGGCAGCTATTAAAAATGTAGGTAAAAATGTTATTGACCGTATTGTAGAAGAAAGAGACAAAAATGGTCCATTTAAAAGCTTAACAGACTTCTACAATCGTATGGATTCTAAAGATGTGAATAAACGTTGTGTGGAAAGTCTCATTCTAGCAGGTGCCTTTGATGAGTTTGGTGGTAGACGTAGTCAGTATATGGCAGCTTATAAACAAATAGCAGACGGTATTGCTACCAATCGTAAAAATAATATTCAAGGACAAATTAATTTATTTGCTCTAGGTATGGAAGAAGAAGATAATCTGAATCAAGATCATCTTCCTAATATCCCAGAGTTTGATATGAAGGAAATCCTAAATTACGAAAAAGAAGTTATGGGTATTTATTTAAGTGGCCATCCACTTGATAAAGTAAATAACCAGCTTGAACGTTATATTTCTCATCATGCAGTTGATTTAGAAATAAGCCAGGAACAAGAAGAAGATGTATCTTCAGAGTATAAGCTAACAGATGGTCAACAAGTAATGGTAGGAGGACTATTGGCTGAGAAAAAAGTAATTTTTACTAAGACAAATAAGAAAATGGCCTTTTTAACTATTGAAGATACAACAGGTTCTTTAGAATGTATTGTATTTCCAAATCAATACGAGAAATTTGAACGTTTAAACCAAGAGCATGTATTTATTATAAAAGGACATATTTCTATTAAAGAAGAGGAAGCTGCTGTCGTTTTAGTAGATGATATTACAACATTAGAAGCACTTCTTAACCCTGAGGAAGAGGGGGAATGTTTACTTTTACGTCTTGATGAAAATAAAAGGACCGAGGAGATACGTAATCAGCTACTAGCTATCTTTATAAAATACCCAGGTAAGACCAAAGTAGTAGTGGAATCTCTGGAAAATCATGTAAAAAAAGCCTTTCCACCAAGATACAACATTAGAATTTGCGAACAAATTGTACAGGAGCTTAGGAATGTTGTAGGCAATGAATGTGTAGTACTACCAAAATCAATTGAATAATATTGCAATTTTCCATATAGTTTTGTACAATTATAGACGATTAAGATATAATGCGAATAATTTTTTTAAAGGCAATTGAGGTAAGTAGATAAACATATTATAGCAACAGGAGGTTGTATCTATGAGTCAGAAAGTATCAACAATAGGTGTCTTAACAAGTGGTGGGGATGCACCAGGTATGAATGCAGCTATTCGTTCTGTTGTAAGAACTGCTATTGCGCGTGGTATTAAAGTAATGGGGATTCGTAAAGGATATAATGGATTACTTGCAGGTGATGTATTTGAAATGGATTCACGTAGTGTATCAGATATTATACAACGTGGAGGAACAATTCTTCAAACTGCCAGATGCGCTGAGTTTAGAACAGCAGAAGGCCAAAAAAGAGGCGCTGATATGTGCCGTGTATTTGGAATAGATGGACTTGTAGTTATTGGAGGAGATGGTTCTTTCCAAGGTGCGGAAAAACTTGCAAATCTAGGCATTAATACCATAGGTGTTCCAGGTACTATTGACCTGGATATTGCTTGTACAGAATACACTATTGGCTTTGATACAGCTGTTAATACGGCTATGGATGCAATTAATAAAATTCGCGATACTTCTACTTCTCATCAAAGATGTTCTGTTGTAGAGGTTATGGGACGTAATGCTGGATTTATAGCATTATGGTGTGGTATTAACTCTGGAGCAGAGTTAGTGTTATTACCAGAAGTAGCAAGACTATCAGATGAAGAAATAGTTAAAAAGATTATAGAAAATAAACATAAAGGTAAAAAGCATTTCCTTATAGTTTCAGCAGAAGGAGTAGGTGGTTCAGATAAGCTTGCTAAAACTATTGAAAATATGACAGGCATTGAAACACGTGCAACAATCTTAGGTCACCTTCAAAGAGGTGGTTCACCAACAGCTGTAGATAGAATGCATGCATCTATGATGGGTGCAAAAGCAGTAGATTTACTTTGTGAAGGTAAGGCAAAGCGTGTTGTGGCTTATGTTAAAGGGGAATACGTAGATTATGACATCAATGAAGCACTGAAAATGAGTAAGCAATTAGATCCTTATATGTATAGCTTAGCAGGTATTCTTTGCTAGACCCTAAATTAAATAAATAATTCAAAGGGAGAAAAACGATGCGTAAAACTAAAATTATAAGCACACTTGGTCCAAAAACAAGAGATGTTGAGAGTATACGTCGTATTATAGGAGCAGGAGCAGATGCAATTCGTATTAACTTTTCACATGATAACCATGAAATTCACGGGGAAACAGTCAAACGTGTAAAACAAGTAAGAGAAGAAATGGGAAAACCTATTCCTCTTATTTTAGATACAAAAGGTCCTGAAATTCGTACTGGAGTTATGGCAGATGATAAGGATGTTAAATTAAATATTGGAGATACTTTTACTTTAACCACAGAAGAAATAGAAGGAAACGAAGAACGTGTAAGTGTAACTTACAAAAATCTACCTTATGATTTAAAAAGAGGAAGTCGTATCCTGATTGATGATGGTTTAATCGAATTAAAAGTAAAAAACCTTACCAATACAGATGTTGAATGTACCGTAGAAAATGGTGGTATACTAGGCTCAAGAAAAGGTATTAATATTCCTGATGTGTTTGTAAACTTACCAGCTTTAACAGATAAAGACTTATCAGATATTAAATTTGGTGCAGAAGTAGGTTTTGATTATATTGCTGCATCTTTCATCAGATGTGCTAATGACGTAGTGAAAATACGTCAAGTATTAGAGGCAAATGGTGGAGGAGATATTCAAATTATTGCTAAGATTGAAAACCGTGATGGTGTAAATAATATAGATGAAATCCTTCAAGTGGCAGATGCTATTATGGTTGCTCGTGGAGACCTTGGAGTAGAGATTCCAGCAGAAGAAGTACCAATTGTACAAAAAGAGCTTATTAAAAAGGCTAATGAACTAGGTAAACCAGTTGTAACAGCTACACAAATGTTAGACTCTATGATACGCAACCCAAGACCAACACGTGCTGAAGCCAGTGACGTAGCTAATGCTATTTTTGATGGTACATCAGCTATTATGCTTTCAGGTGAAACAGCAAAAGGTGATTATCCACTTGAAGCGATAAGTATGATGGATCGCATTGCTATTACAGCAGAAAATGCAAGTACCCTTTATAATTTGCCAATGAGTTTTGGTATAGGAAAGCTTAGTATGACACATGCTATTAGCCATGCTACTTGTCAAACAGCAACAGAACTTGAAGCGAGTGCGATTGTAACGATTACAAAGTCAGGGCATACTGCACGAGCTGTTTCTAAATTTAAACCAGCTTGTCCAATTGTAGCATGTACAATGGATGAGAGAGTACAACGTCAACTTAACCTAGTATGGGGATGTACACCATTTTTAATTAGTATTAATGAAGAATCTACAGACGAAGCCTTTGAGGCTGCAATAGAAAAAGCAGAGGAGTTAGGTTTTGCAAAACAAGGAGATGTAGTAGTAGTTACAGCGGGAGTACCAGTAGGTGTAGCAGGTACTACAAATATTCTTAAAGTTCAATATGTAGGCAATGTACTTGCAAGAGGTATTGGATATGGTAAAAAAAGTGTAACAGGTAAGGCAAGTGTTATTAAAGTTTTAGAGGAGGCTGACAAATACTTTAATAAGGGAGATATCCTTATAACAGCCAAGACAGATAATACCTTCTTACCTTATATGAAAAAGGCGAGTGCCATTATTGTAGAAGATTGTAGTCATGAAGAAAACAATCATGCAACTATTGTAGGACGCACTTTAGATATTCCAGTTATTATAGGTGCTAAAAATATTGTTGAAGCCGTTAGACATAGCATTACTATTACAGTAGATAGTGAAAAAGGGCTTGTATACAATGGTGCTATAACTGAAAATAAATAAGTAAAGGGGCTGTTGCACGAGCAATGGCCTCTTTCTTACCTATATAAATGTAAATACAGATTTTGATGCATAGGAAAGTGGCAAATATTATATACATGATAAGGAACAAAAGGGTAAAGATAATAAAAAAGACTATCTTTGTATTTTATTTTAGGGTGTGCTATAATAGCTAGCGATTACATAAATTAGTAAATCATAGGAGAGATTAGTGAAATGAATAATCTAAATGAGCACCATGGCATATTTAAAAGTAGCTTAGGCCCATCTCAAATACTGGTATCAGGCTTTTTAGCTGTAATATTAGTAGGTGCAGTACTTTTAATGTTACCAATTAGTAGCCAAAGTGGAGAAACCACAAATTTTATTGATGCTTTATTTACAGCTACGTCTGCTACTTGCGTGACGGGTCTTGTTGTTGTAAATACGTTAGAACATTGGTCATTATTTGGTAAGATTGTTATTTTATCTTGCATACAAATCGGTGGACTAGGATTCATGTCTTTAGTAAGTATGATCTTTGTCTTTATGGGTAAAAAAATTACTCTCAAAAACAGATTAATTATGCAAGAAGCTTTTAGTTCAAACACTATGGCAGGTATTGTACGTTTTACAAAAGCAGTAGTTGTACTCACTTTTGTAGTAGAAGGAATAGGTGCTTTCCTTTTATCATTTGTATTTGTACCGGAACATGGATTTATAAAAGGCATAGGATATTCCATTTTCCATGCTATATCAGCTTTTTGTAATGCAGGCTTTGATATTGTAGGGCCTGATAGTTTGACACCATATGTAGGCAATGGACTTGTTAACTTCACAATTATGGGACTTATTGTTGGAGGCGGACTAGGTTTTTGTGTATGGATGGATACCTATCATGCCATTAAGATGAAAAGAGAATCAGCTGAACATTTTACATGGAAACAGGCATTTTATAAATTACCTCTTCATACCAAACTTGTATGGATGATTACAATTATTCTTATTGTATTAGGTGCTGTATTTTTCTTCTTTGTAGAATTTAAGAATCCAAATACATTGGGGGCTTTATCTTTAAAAGATAAAATTTATGCAGCATTATTCCAATCAGTATCTCCACGTACTGCTGGATTTAATACACTACCACTAGCAGAACTTACACCAGCATCAAAATTAATGAGTATTATTTTAATGTTTATTGGAGGTTCTCCAGCGGGTACAGCAGGTGGTGTTAAAACAGTTACAGTTGGTGTACTTATCTTATGTGCTATGTCTACTATAAAAGGTAGAGAAAATACAGTAGTATTTAATAGACGTATTCCAACAAGTGTTATAAATCGTGCATTAACAGTAGTTATGATTGCTATTACTGCAATCATTGGAATGCTTATGATTTTAACTGTTACAGAGGATGCTGGCTTTATGGAAATTTTATTTGAAGTTGTATCTGCATTTGGTACAGTTGGTTCAACTTTAGGAATCACCTCAAGTCTTACAGTTATTGGTAAAATTATGATTATCATATTAATGTTTATAGGTCGTCTTGGACCTGTTACAATAGCAGTAGCACTTATGGTAAGACAAAGGAAAGCAAAAGAAAAAGTAAGTATTCAATATCCAGAAGAGAAAGTTATGGTAGGTTAAAAGGAGCGCGTAATAATGAGAGGGAAACAATTTGTTATTTTTGGACTTGGTAGATTTGGAATTAGTTTAGCTACAACACTTGCAGAAGCAGGTTACGAAGTAATGGTTGTAGATAAGTGTGAAGAAAGCGTACAAGAGATTGCACCACTTGTAACACATGCTGTACAAGCTGATGCATCTGATATGGACACACTAAAGTCTTTAGGTATTCGTAACTTTGATGTAGCTATTGTAGCAATAGGTAAAGATATTCAAGCAAGTATTATGGCTACACTACTTCTTAAAGAACTAGGTATTCCTTATGTAGTGGCTAAAGCAAGTAGTGAAATCCATGAAAGAGTACTAAGAAAGATTGGAGCAGACCGTATTATTTTACCAGAACAAGAAATGGGAATGCGTATTGCAAACAACCTTATTTCAGGTAATATTCTAGATCATATTCAACTTTCATCTGAATATAGTATTATTGAAATGGGTATCTTACCAGAATGGCAAGGGAAAAGTATTATAGAAGTTGATCCACGTGGTACTTATGGAATTAATATTATTGCTGTTCAAAGAGGTGGTTCAATAGATATCTCTCCTTCACCAAATTATATATTAGAAACAGAAGATACACTTGTTGTAGTAGGAAGTAATAAACAACTTCAATCTTTAGAGGCTAAAAGACATGGCAAGTAGTAAATTTATTAGCAGTGAAAGTAATCCCATTATTAAAAATATACAGCTTTTACAAAGTAAGAAAAATGAACGTAAAAAGCAAGGTCTTTTTCTAGTAGAAGGAATTAGAAGCGTCAATGAAATTCCAGACCATTATGAAATAGATACATTAGTAATGAGTGATGCCTTTGATGAAGCAGAACTTAAGGTAATGGGGGCAAAGCAAAATATAGTAGTACCTAGTGAGCTGTTTAAGAAAATGAGTGATACACAAACGCCACAAGGTATTTTAGCCTTAGTCAAAATGAAAGAATATACACTTAATAAAATACAGGTAAAACCAAACGGTTCTTATCTTTTACTTGAAAATCTACAAGACCCAGGTAATTTAGGTACTATTATACGTAGTGCCTATGGATTTGGAGTAGAAGCAATCTTTCTTACAAAAGGCTGTGTAGATTTATATAGTCCAAAGACTGTACGTAGTACAATGGGAGCACTTCTTCATGTACCTATTGTAGTTGGAGAAAATTTAGAAGACTATATAGATTGGGCAAGAAAACATAATTTGACGCTTTATACAACAGCTCTAGATCATACAGCGTGTAAAGTATCAGAAGCAGATTTTACCAAAGGACATGTACTTATTATAGGCAATGAAGGAAATGGTGTTTCCGAAGAGGCATTAAAAGTAGCTGATCAAAAAGTTTATATTCCAATGCCAGGTGGCTTAGAATCTTTAAATGCTTCAATTGCAACTTCTATATGTATGTATGAAGTCATGCGTCAACGTTCATAAGTTATTGTTTATGAAATGAGTAGGCAGTAAGAGTTGACAAAATCTAAGTAACAATCTATAATGAGAATCATATTTTATAGTACGAATAAATAATAGACGATGAAAAGAAGAGTAGTCTAAGACAGCGTTTAAAGAGAGCCAATGATGCTGGGAATTTGGTAACAAGTTTTAGATGAAGAACATCTTGGAGTTTCTGACCGAAAAGTAATGAGTAGGCTCAGACGGGACCAGACCGTTATATCTGGAGTATATTATTAGATATACTAACCAAAGAGTTGGACCATATGGTCAACTAGGGTGGTACCGCGGAGCGTTAGCTTCGTCCCTATAGCTTATAGGGGCGAGGCTTTTTTTATTGTCTTTTATTAACACAGTACATTTTACTAAAAGGAGATGGAGAAATGGATACAGTAGCAATTAGACATTTATACCGTAGTACAAGTGATTATGCAGGAAAAACTGTTACAGTAGCAGGATGGGTAAAAACAGTAAGAGATTCAAAAACTTTTGGATTTATTGAGTTAAATGATGGAACATTCTTTAAGAGTGTTCAAGTTGTATTTGAAGATAAATTAGAAAGCTTTAAAGAGATTGCAAAATTAGGTGTAGGTGCTGCTATCATCGTTACAGGTGATTTAGTAGAAACACCAAACCAAAAACAACCTTTTGAAATTAAAGCGACTGAAATTGTAATAGAAGGAAGCTGTCCAGCAGAGTATCCACTTCAAAAGAAACGTCATTCTTTTGAGTTCTTAAGACAAATCGCTCACCTTCGTCCTAGAACAAATACATTCTCAGCAGTATTTAGAGTACGTTCATTAGCGGCTTATGCTATCCATAAGTTCTTCCAAGAGCGTAACTTCGTATATGCACACACACCGCTTATTACAGCAAGTGACTGTGAAGGTGCTGGAGAAATGTTTAGAGTAACAACATTAGATGCTAAAAATCCTCCATTAAACGAGCAAGGTGAAGTAGACTACAAAGAAGATTTCTTTGGTAAGATGGCAAACTTAACAGTAAGTGGCCAGCTTTCAGCAGAAACATTTGCTATGGCATTTAGGGATGTTTATACATTTGGACCAACATTCCGTGCAGAAAAATCAAATACACCTCGCCATGCAGCAGAGTTCTGGATGATTGAGCCAGAAATCGCTTTTGCAGACCTTCAAGATGATATGCGTCTTGCAGAAGATATGGTTAAATTCGTAATCAACTATGTACTTGAAAATGCACCAGAAGAAATGGCATTCTTCAATCAGTTTGTAGATAAAGGTATTTTAGAAAGATTACAAGGTGTAGCAAATGCAGACTTTGGTGTAGTAGATTACACAGAAGCTGTAGAAATTCTTAAAACATGCGGTAGAGAATTTGAATACCCAGTATTCTGGGGATGTGACCTTCAAACAGAGCATGAACGTTATTTAACAGAAGAACACTTCAAAAAACCAGTATTCGTTATTAACTATCCAAAAGAAATTAAAGCTTTCTATATGAAACTTAATGAAGATGGCAAAACTGTAGCAGCTATGGACCTTCTTGTACCAGGTATCGGTGAGCTTATTGGTGGTAGTCAAAGAGAAGAAAACTTAGATATTCTTCTTGCTAGAATGGCAGAGCTTGGACTTAACGAAGAAGATTACTGGTGGTACTTAGACCTTAGAAGATTTGGTAGTACACGCCATGCAGGATTTGGACTTGGATTTGAAAGATTAATTATGTACTTAACAGGTATGACTAATATCCGTGACGTAATTCCATTCCCAAGAACTACAGGTTCAGCAGAATTCTAAGAAATTGATCATTCAGGTTTAAATAAGATAATTTATATAGAAATATAGTAGAACAAAAGGGAGTATAAGTTTATTTTAAAATAGACTTATACTCCCTTTTGCTGTTTAAGTATATAAGAAGGAAGCACAAAGAAGTATTAATCTTAAGAAAGGAATATTTGAAAATATTATAAATATAGGCAAATGATTTATTTATAATTTGAACTTAAGTTTAATTAATTGATTTTACGATATATATTGTGTAAGGGAATGCTTTTTAGGAGGAGGAAGCACTAAGGAAGTAGTTAAGAAAATATATGGGATAGGAGGAGAATAATAGACTAATAAGTAAATAATTAGTAATAAAATAGATAAAATAATTTGTCTAAATAAAGTAAAATAAACAAATATAAAAATTATCAAGTATAAAAACAATTAAAATATTAAAATAATATTACAATTTTAAAAAAATAATGTCAAATTCATTAAAAGTGATATGATAGAGGTGTAAGCCTTTCAAAAATGGGGTATTAAGAAAGGCTCAATAAATGAGAGGAGGATTAAAATGAAAAAAGCAAAACAAAAGTTACTTGCATATGTAGGGGCGATAGCAATGGCTGTAGGAAGCTTTGCTGTAACACCACTTTACGCAAGTGAAGTACCTTATGCAGTAGCAGCTGCGGCTGTTACAGTGCCAGGTGTACCAGGATTGACACATGACAACTATGGGGGAACAGGAGAATTTAATTTAGAAGCTACATTATGGACAAATGCTACAGCTACAAAAGCAACATTTTATGAAAATGGAAAAGTAATTAAAGAAGTTCCATTAACACCAGCAGGAAACGGAAATCAAGTAGCAAAAATTAAAGTAAGCCCTTTATATAATGGGGAGTATACCTATTATGTAGAGTTTAGTAATGAAGCTGGAGCAAGTCGCTCAAAAGAAATTGTAGTTAAAGTTACAACAGGTAAATTACCACCAGCACCAGCACGTACAGAACCAAACACCAACGGAAAACGTATTGTTATGTATTATCCTGAGTGGGGAATTTATGCAGGGCATAATCAATGGATGCCAAAAGATATTCCATGGGAATACATTACCCATATGAACTATGCATTCTTTACTATTCAAGGTATAAGTCCAACAATTGGTAATGCAGTTGGACAAAGTGAAGTAAAGATATTTGATGAGTTTGCTGCAACTGAGGCAGATGCAGGAACAGGTGAACCTTATGGATCAGAGTATAAAGGAACACTAGGAGCTATGAGAAAAGCAAAACGTCAATATACTCATGTAAAAATGATGATGAGTATTGGTGGTTGGTCACAATCAGCTAACTTTGTTGAAGCAGCAGCAACACCAGCAGCACGTAAAGCATTTACAGATAGTGCTATTAAACTTATGAGACAATATGAGTTTGATGGTATTGATATTGACTGGGAATATCCAACATTTAAACGCGACCCAGATACAAAGGATAATCCAAATGATCAAGGAAATCCACGAGCAAGTGAAGCAGATAAACAGAACTTTACTTTACTTATGAAAGCTCTTAGAGAAGGGCTGGACGTAGCAGGTAAAGAAGACGGCGTTCATTATGAATTATCAGCTGCTGTAGGCTGTGGTATTGATAAAATGGAAAAAACCGAAGTCAAAGAATATGCTCAGTACTTAGATTTTATTAACCTTATGACATATGATATGCACGGGGCATGGGAAAGCTTTACAGGACATCAATCACCAATGTACGGGCGCACAGGAGCAGAAAATCCATATGATGAAGTTGTATCACAATATACTGTGACAAAATCAGTAGATAACTTCTTGAAAGAAGGCGTACCTGCAGATAAATTAGTTGTTGGTATTCCTTACTATACAAGAGGTTGGGGTGGAGTTGAGCCAATCGAAATCATTCCAGGACTTCCAGGACTTCATGCACCTGCACAACTCAATGCTACAGGAAGCTACGCACCATCTACAAAAGGGGAATTTGATGGAGGCGTTTATGCAGGTAATAACCCTTATTACTATATAGAAGAAGTACTTGAAAAAGATCCAGCATTCAAAAAATACTGGGATCCAGTAGCACAAGTACCTTATCTCTATAGTGCAAGCAAGAAAATATTCTATACTTATGATGATGCACAATCAATTGGTATTAAATTAGACTACGTTAATAGCAATAAATTAGGTGGAGCTATTATCTGGGAAGCAACATGTGAAAGACAAGGGAATCCAGTTCTTACAAAACAAATTTATAACGGTTTTGCAGGAGATGTAAAACCAGTTGTAAAACAACCAACACTTGCAACAGATAAACAACAAGTACTAATTGATGAAGCATATAACTTATCTTTAAGTATTCCAGCAACAAGTAATGCTACTACTTATGAAGTAAGAGAAAATGGTGTTGTTATTAAAGAAGGAGCTGTTACACAACAAGCAGCTACTATCCAGATTCCTTTAACAAAAAAAGCAGCTGGAGAGTTTACTTATGTAGCTAAACTTACAGGTGCAGCAGGAAGTAAAGAAAGTACAGCTGTAAAAGTAACAGTAACAGAACAATTAGTAGTAAAACCAGCTACAGTATCAGCAACAGAAGTAAAAGATGGAAAATATACAGTAACAATAGCTGTTCCAGCAGCAAGTAATGCTGTTAGTTATTCATTCCTTGAAAATGGAGTAGAAGTAGCAAATGGTACAGTAGATGCAGCTAAAGCTCAAACCATTACTCATGACTTTGCAAATAAAGCAGTAGGTAAATATGAGTATATGGTAGAACTTAAAGGCAAGACAGGAAGTGCACAAAGCAATAAAGTAGTAGTTGTTGTAGAAGAAAACCAACAACCACAACCAGAAAAACCATTAGCAGCTACATTATCAGCAACAACACCAAAAGATGGTGCATATGTAGTTACTGGACAAATTCCAGTAAATCACAATGGAGTAACTTATAAACTTTATGAAGATAGTAAAGTAATTAAAGAAGGTACTCTAACAAATAATGAAGCTCAAACAATTACAGAAAGTATTACAAATAAGGCAGTAGGCACATATACTTATAAGTTAGAATTAACAAATACAGTAGGTACAAGTACAAGTAATCTTATAAGTGTAAAAGTAGAAAAACAAGAAGAGCCACAACCTGCTAATAAACCAGCTAAACCAGCAGTTACACATAATAACTGGGATGGTAAAGCAGATTACACTATTACCTTTAATATGTGGTGGGGAGAAAACGGTACATCATGGAAGCTTTATGAAGATGGTAAAATGATTCATGAGGCAGCTTTAGTAGCAAATGGACAAAATGGCCAAAGTGGAACATACAATGTTAAAGGAGCAGCAGCTGGAACCCATAAGTATTATGTAGAATTAATCAATGCAGCTGGAGCTACAGCATCTGATACTATTGAAGTTAAAGTAAATGGTACAGTAGTACTTCCAAACCCAGACCCAACGCCAAATCCAGATCCAACACCAACACCAGATCCTAAACCAGCGAATAAACCAGCTACACCAGCAGTTACACATGATAATTGGAGTAACATTGCAAATTATACTGTTACTTTTAATATGTGGTGGGGAGAAAACGGTACATCATGGAAGCTTTATGAAAATGACGTAGTTGTTCATGAAGCAACTTTAACAGCAAATGGACAAAATGGTCAAAGTGGAAGTGTAAGTTTTGCAGATAAAGCACCAGGAACCTATATTTATAAAGTAGAGTTAATTAATGGTGCAGGTTCAACTATATCTAACACAACTAGTGTTACAGTAAAATAGAGTATAATTTTAAGTTAAATGAAAAGGCAATACCTGAATTCAGGTATTGCCTTTTTAATGAATTATATTTATATGATTATTTTAAAAAGTGTATAATTAATAGTTTTTTATATTGAGGGGGGTATCTTCTATTATAGCACAAGCTAGGAAGTGTATAAATACCGCATAAATAGAAGAAGAAAAGTTTGTAAGAATACAACAAAAATAGGCTAAAAAAATCTTCAATAAAAAGGAGATATTAAGACTACTAAATTAATTATAAAAGAGGTATGATATATACTTGAGATTTAAATCGAGCGGACAAAACAAGGAGGATACAACAATGAAAATAGGATTTGACCATAATAAATATTTACAAGAGCAATCAGAATATATTTTAGAACGTGTAAATAATTATGATAAGCTATACCTTGAATTTGGTGGCAAACTGTTATTTGATATGCATGCAAAAAGAGTATTGCCTGGCTTTGATGAAAATGCAAAAATCAAACTTCTTCATAAATTAAAAGATAAGGTTGAAATCATTATATGTGTTTATGCTGGAGATATTGAACGTAATAAAATTCGTGGTGACTTCGGTATTACATACGATATGGATGTGCTACGATTAATTGATGATTTAAGAGAGTATGATCTTGATGTAAATAGCGTTGTTATTACACGTTTTGATGGTCAACCAGCTACAACTGTATTCATCAACAAGCTTGAAAGAAGAGGCATTAAAGTTTATAAACATAGTGCTACAGCAGGTTATCCAACAGATGTAGATACTATTGTAAGTGATGAAGGATACGGCAAAAATCCTTATATTGAAACAACAAAACCAATCGTAGTTGTTACAGCACCAGGCCCAGGTAGTGGTAAGCTTGCAACATGTTTAAGTCAGCTTTATCATGAAAATAAAAGAGGTCGTGCAGTAGGATATTCTAAGTTTGAAACTTTCCCAGTATGGAATGTACCACTTAAACATCCACTTAATATTGCATATGAGGCAGCAACAGCAGACCTTAAAGATGTAAATATGATTGATTCATTCCATTTAGAAGCCTACAACCAAATGGCAGTTAACTATAATCGTGACTTAGAGACATTCCCTATTTTAAAACGTATTATTGAAAAGATTACAGGGGAAGAGTCTGTTTATAAATCACCTACAGATATGGGCGTTAACCGTGTAGGATTTGGAATTATAGATGATGAAGTTGTAAGAGAAGCATCTAAGCAAGAAATTATTAGAAGATACTTTAAAACTGCATGTGAATATAAAAAAGGACATGCAGATAAAGAAACTGTTCAACATGTAAAACTTATAATGGAAGAACTTAAGTTAAAAGAAGAAGATCGTAAATGTGTAGTTGCAGCTAGAGTAGCAGCAGCTAAGATGAAGGTAGCTACAGAAACAAATGAGATTTGTTCAGCAGTAGCTATTGAACTTCATGATGGTACAATCATTACTGGAAAAACATCTAGTTTAATGGATGGAACATGTGCGGCACTTATTAATGCTATTAAGTACTATGCTAATATTGCAGATGAGATTCATCTTATTTCACCAGTTATTTTAGAGCCAATTTTAACTCTTAAAAGAGAAACACTTAAAAATAAGAAATCTGCCCTTAACTGTGAAGAAGTACTTATTGCCCTTACTATTTGTGCAACAACAAATCCTATG
This sequence comes from uncultured Eubacteriales bacterium, assembly GCA_900551325.1. Lineage (GTDB taxonomy): Bacteria > Bacillota > Clostridia > Lachnospirales > Cellulosilyticaceae > Holtiella. The sequence continues at coordinate 81,459 of URVM01000015.1, forward strand.
GCACAAATCGCACTTGAAAAGTTAGAAATGCTTAAAGGGTGTGAAGCACATGCTACAACTATTTTAGGAAGAAACAATGAGAATGCTTTCAGAAAATTAGGTATTGAAGTAACATGTGATCCAATTTATCCAACAGATAATTTATACTATAATAACTAATATTACTGAAATTCAAATACTATAGAGGACTATTATACAAAAATAGTCCTCTATAGTATTTTTTGTAGATCAATGGTACAAACTATAAGAGTGAGATAAAATGTTTTTGAAGAAAATCCTTTAATATCAAGGCATTAAAGGGAAAAAAGAAATTTAAAATGAAAAAAACATAAAAAAAATCATAAAAGGTATTTACTTACGTCAATGGGTGTGATATTATAAATGACGTCAAGGCCCATTGGTCAAGCGGTTAAGACACCGCCCTTTCACGGCGGTAACAGGAGT
>URVM01000016.1 GCA_900551325.1 uncultured Eubacteriales bacterium
TGGCACTTGGAGTCTTGCCACAAACAAAAAGCCATCTTAAGTTCAGTCTATGTGTTATCACAAGGGGGAGACTGTCCTTAGGATGGCTTTTTGCGCCTAAATATGCTTTTGAAAGGAATTTCATTATGCCCATTAAAATAGAAGAACATCTTTTATCTTATAATCCTTATAGTCGACCAGCTCTACCCCTTCGCCAAGTAAAGAAAATCATCATCCACTGGGTAGCCAATCCCCTTACCTCTGCTTTACAAAACAGAAACTACTTTGAAAGCTTAAAATCAGGTAGAAGAAATACTTATGCCAGTAGCCACTACATTGTAGGCTTAAGAGGAGAAATTCTCCAATGTATCCCAGATACCGAACTTGCCTACCATGCTAAACAAGCCAATAGTTATAGCCTAGGTGTAGAAGTGTGTCATCTAGACTGGAAAGGTAATTTTAGCCCTATCACTTATAAGGTACTTATTGAACTTTTAGTCTACCTATGCCATCACTATCATCTAAGTCCACAAAAAGATCTCTTGCGCCATTATGATGTAGCAGGCAAGACTTGCCCTAAGTTTTATGTAGAAAATCCTAACTATTGGTACAAATTAAAGGCTGATGTGGCAAATGCTTACAAGACTTCTCATGGTACCAATAAGACTTAACAATATGAATAAAGAGCGTGTCAAAGCAAGGTACTATCTTGTTTTGACACGCTCTTTTATTTACTGCTAAATATTTCATAATGAAGAAGGTAGCTACCCTACACTGTAACTGCCCCTGCTTAATTTAATTAGCTGTATAGTAACAACGTTTTGGAGAAGTAATACTTTCTTCTCCCTTAAGTGCTTTAATTGCCTTATCAATCTCTTTCTTATCTACCCCTAAATTTTCTGCGATTTCTCCAGCTTTCATAGGCTCTTCATTTGTTTTCAGTAAATTAAGTACTTTTTCTTTGATTTCCATTTGCCTAGCCTCCCTTTACCTTTGTATTTTATAAAACAATTATATCAACAATTAACAAAACAATCAACGCTACTATATAATAATTATTATTCTTTATACTTTAAGATTATCTCTAATATATCTTCTCCATACTTTTGTACCTTCACTTCACCAAAACCATTGACCTCTTGTAGTTCTTCTAGGTTCTTAGGCCCTTTCATAATTAAGTCTTCTAGCTGTGCGTTGTTATATATAAAGTAGGGCTTGATGCCTTCTTCTCTACTTTTCTCAAGTCTATATTGTTTGAGCGCCTTGTATATTTCTGTCTGAGTTATATCCTCAAGAGGTTCTGCCACACTTCCCACTTCTGCTTCGCCTACTTTAAAGCCTTCCTCTTCCTTTAACATTTTTTCTCTTGCCTCTAGATTAGCTACAAGATAAGGTTTATATTTTTCTGTGTAGTCTTTTACCACTTCTTTATGAAGTGTAAGATAAGAGTTTGCCCATTTTTCAAGTTCTGTATCTGAGCTTTCTAATTCTTTAGATGCCTTGCAGGTTTCTTTAATGTATCTCACTAATTGGTCTGCACGGATTACTTGGTCTTTTATGTCCTTCTTAGCGTATTTTGTATGAAGTACTGTTTTAGGATTTGCTAGAACTACAATGGATTTGTTAAATGTATCAAAAGATTTTTCCATTGCTAATTTCATAATGAAGTTTTTCTTCCTATCAGATCTTAATTTCTTTATCAGTTCCAAGTGTCTCTGATTTTGTGTAATAGGTGAGTAAATGCCCTCTTTGATCTTCTTACTCCCAAAGGTCATAGTTCGTATAAAGTCCCCAGCCTGATTGATTTCTATATCCCCATATAAGTTCTTACATTCAATAACAAAACATATTTTTCTTGTTACTACGAGAAAGTCTATTTGTGCACTTAAGTCTCCATCTTCTAAATAGATGTCTTGTAAAATATACATAGGCATATGACTGTGCTTCAATTCAAAGGCTATATTTTGCTCCCCTATTAAACCATATTCTAGGCACTTTATATCTTGTCTAATGATGGCTTGTCCTTCTTCATTTAACATAGGTTCTAGTGCCTTAAGCTGTAGTAACTGAGCTTCTAGACCTTTGCCTTCTTTTAAAAAGATTGGTTCATTCATTTTATCAAATAACCCCATTTTTATCTCCCCTTTAAATAAAAGAGACCCAATACTTTTCTTAGCATATTGTTCTATGTATGCAAGCGTTGTATTGAGCCTTAAATTTTAGTATGTTCTTTGCTTATTAGCTATATTATAACATTAAAAGACAGTCTTGGAGTGAAAAATCTTTTTTAATTAAGATGGTATTTCTAACGTTACCGTTTCTCTATGCATTAGTCTTATCATATAAATTTTAGCAAATAGATTCATCATTACATCTACTAATGGTTGTGCAAAGATAAAACCATAAAAACCAAACACACTATTTAATAAAATACACATTGGAATATATAAAATGCCTTGTCTTGATATAGATAAGATGATAGCAGGAATAGCCTTTCCCATAGATTGAACAGCTACTGTTGCGATAAATTGTCTACCTAAAAAAGGTAGTGACCAAAGAATGGCTCGGAGGATAATAGTTCCTATTCGAATGACTTCTTCATCTTTGATAAAAATACTGATTAAAAAGGAAGAGCATAGTGTAAATAGGACTAATAACACAACGCCAATGGTCGTGGTGAGCCAACTTCCTTTTTTGATGATTTCTTTTACTCTTTCAAAATTCCCTGCGCCGTAGTTGTACCCTATAAGTGGTTGACAACCTGATGAGAATCCTATAAATATAAATGTGCCAATCAAAATAATCTTTGTAGCTACACCAAATCCTGCTACCGTTTCTACTCCATACAATGCACCTATATTATTGGCTACTATTGTGGCTGTACCTGCAAGAATTTGTGTTAAAGAAGAGGGAATACCAATCTTAAAAATTTCTCCCAATATTTTCTTATCTATCTTCATCAGTTTGAACTTAATTTTAATTGTGGTCTGACCCTTCATAAAGCATAGACTATAATAAATAAATCCACCTAAATTCCCAATGATTGTGGCTAGAGCCGCACCTGTTACACCTAACCCAAAAGTAAAAATAAATAAAGGGTCTAAAATCAGATTTAAAACAGTTCCTATCATCATGCCTATCATAGACTTGATAGCACTTCCTTCTGCACGTAGGAGCTGACTATATGCAAAATTCCCTATAACCACCACAGCACCTAAAATCATAATAAAAGCATATTGGTAAGTATATACATACACCTGATTGCTGGCTCCTAAAGCTCTTACAATAGGTTTTAGAAAAATAATACCTAATAGAGTAACCACTAAACCTATTCCAGCTAATAAAGCAACTGCTATAGAAGTGGTTTGATTTACTTGTTCATAATCATTTTTACCAAGGCAACGGGAAATGTAAGAAGACGCCCCCGTCCCAATCATACTTGCTATTCCCATAAGAAGTACAAAGATAGGTAAAGCCAGATTGGCTGCAGCTAGTTGATTGGCATCGCCTAATTGGCCTATAAAGTAAGTATCTACAAGATTGTATAACACTTGAACCATCATACCCATAATCATTGGTATAGCTAATTTGAGTATTGCCTTTACAACTTTTTCATTGGCTAGTAAATCTATTTTCTCTTCATTCATCTCCTGGGTCCCCCTCGGTACACATTATTTCCTATGCATATTTCTCCTTTATGTATATTATAAGCTTTGGAAAATAATACCCAATCTTACTAGCTTGTAGTTAATCTAAATCATTCAATCTCTATTTCTATACCATTCAACATAAAGCTTTCCACCTTATCCATTTCTATAAACTGTCTTTCACCCTTATCATCTCGGATAGAGTATGTAGCAATAAACTTATCCCTATCCCCCATCATTCCATCTGGCTTTAATTCTACCCGCGTTCCGTCTTTCATGTTCACCACTACTTTTATCTTCTCATAGATACTAGTGTTAGCTAAACCATCTGGTTTACCGCTTCTTGTTCCTTGTAGTGTTAATCCAAATATAGATAAATCTGCTTGGTTGATTTGAATACATACACCTTCTTCCTCCATATCCATATTCAATTTAATAGGTGCTTTATCCGTTGTATCTTCTAATTGAAATTCAACTTTCCATTTATCTTTTACAATAACTTCTTGCACTTCATAGGTTACCTTTGTAGCTACTAGATAAGGTATGATGCTAGGATCCATTAAATCATTAAACTGACTTACACCAAGTCCTCCTTTCCATAGAGTATCTACGTCATAATCAAAGCTTCTTCCGTTTGCTTCATATACTTTTCCTGTCCGAACATCTGTTACTTCTGAGATAGTCCCTATGACATAAGGATCACCTGAATCCGTCCAGTATTTATTACTTTTATTTCTTGTATAAATAGTAAGTCCACCATCGGGATTCATTGGATCTTCCAGTTTGGAATCCTTGATCATTGCCACATATTCAAGACTTACTTCAGGTTCTTCTTTTAAAATTTGCCTTCCTTTGTTGCCTATTTTCTTTTTTATCATTCTTTCTAGATGCATATACAAATATTTACTTTTAGATGGATAATCATAATCTTTCGTATCTACAACTGTGCCATGTAATTCAAAAAGTTCACCTAGTGGGATATTAATTTCTTCTTCAATCTCACTCACATAAATCAGGTTCTTTCCTTTAAGCTGGAATTTCTTATCTTTAAAAATATTTCTAGAACTATGTCCCTCTACATAATACGTTAACTTCCTTCCATCTTCTGATAAAATAGGTGGCCCATAGCCACTACCTCGTGTCCATGACTCGTCCCAATCACCTGCCTCAATTCCTTCCACCCAAGGTTCTTTTCCTTCATTAATAAAGCTAAAGATAAGAAGAGAATTATACCGATCTGTAATAGCTGCTTCTACAACCATTCTGGCTTCCCCTTTTCCATCACCTTTATTAATATTTTGTACGTGAGGTGCAATTTGTTGAAGGATATCCTCCTCAATGAAGCGATTGAATCCTTCAAATTGACTAAGTGCATAGACTGTCCCCGAAAAAGCACATACTATCCCTACTAGCCAAATGGCTACTTTTATAATGCTTGAGTAAAACTTAGTTTTTGAATCAGCTTTCCCTAGACATTTGCCTTTAATACTTTCTTCTAGCATTCTATCTACTTTTATATCTTTAAGTGTTTCATCTATAGCTTCTTTTAGATTATAGGTTTCTTTCATATATATGCACCTCCTTTAACTGTACGCTTAATTGTTGGCGCGCTCTTTGCAACCTGACTTTAACTGTACCTTCTTTAATATGTAAAATCTGTGCTATTTCTCGTATAGACATTTCTTGATAATAGTAAAGCAATATCACTTCTTTATATTTAACACCCATACTCATAATTTCCTTTATAAGCACCTCTTGTTGTTCTTTCTTTTCTAAACCTACGTCAATTTTTTCTTTAGAAGTAGTTTCTAAATCAAAACCTGTTATAACACGTTTAAACCAGCTACTTCTCATATAATTTTTGCATGTATTGATGGCAATACGCATAATCCAAGTCTTTTCCTGTGATGTACGATTAAATGTATCATATTTTTCATAAACCTTTATAAAAGTCTCTTGAACAGCATCTTCAGCCAATTGTCTATCCTTTAAATAAAGTGTACACATTCTAAGGAGTGAATCCCCATACTCTTCTATGATACGCTCTATATCAACAAGTTCTTCTTGTGCTTCCATTATGTAGTCCATCTTTATCCCTCCTTCACCCCTTAGACACCCTTCTTCTTTAAAAGGTAACATTATATTTATATTTTTATTTAAAAATATCTCATGTCCTAGTATATCATCTCATTTTTATTTGATGAAATATTGATCATATATAATCATAGCTCATATATATCCTCTCTTACTATTGTTAAAACTATAAAATAAGTACTAAACAAACGACTACTTATTGTCATATGAAATTTACTAATATAGACTAATAAATAGTAGATTTTAAAGTAGATATTTTATAGAAAGAGGGTAAAGTATATGAACGAAGCATTTTGGCATGCCTTAGATACTTTAGTACATGAATCGGAAATTCTTATAGATAGACCAAAAGGGACTTCCCATCCTAAATATCCAGATTTTATTTACAAGGTAGATTACGGCTATTTGAAAAATACCACTTCTATGGATGGTGGGGGAATCGATGTTTGGAAAGGAACTGATCCTAAAGAAGAAATCGACGCCATCATATGTATTGTTGATTTGACAAAAAAAGATTCTGAGATAAAAATTCTTATTGGCTGTACTGAAGAAGAAAAAGAAATAATCTATCAAACACATAATGAGACCACCAATATGAAAGGTATACTTATACGCCGTGAAAGCGTTAGTCAATCTAAATAAATGGGATGCCACAAAACTAATTACTCGTTTTGTGGCATCCCATTTACTCATTAAATTATCTTTTTAAATTTCTCATTATACTATATATGGTATTCAAACCATATACTATCCTCATACTTATAAGCATTACCCATATCTTTATGGCCTATAATACCGCCTATTTTCTTATAAAAAGAAATAGCCTTACTATTATGTGCATTACATTGGTTGTAGAATTTATTTATCCCATGAATTTTGCAATATTCTTTTATCATTTCTATCCCTTCACATCCGATACCATTTCCTTGAAAATCCGGCAATATATAAAGTGCATTAAGACAGACGGTAAAATCTTTATACCTACAAGGCACTTCTTTGCTAAACATGAAATAACCAATTTTACATACATTTTGCTTCAATGAGTGGTTCATACATCATAAGCGCATGATTCTCTGTAACATATTCCTCACCTACTTGTATACCCTCTAAATTAAAAATTTTTCGATACAAAATATTATGTCTGCTATACTTCCCAAACATTTCTTGCTGAAACTTATGTTCTTTCTCATATACTTCATAAGTTTCTAGTGGTTGAAGTGATGTACGTATAGAGCCACATAAGTTGTCCTTTGTAAGCCATACATTAAGCTGGAATGGCTGATTGGTTTCATTTTTAATCATTAAATCTCGGTAGTTATAAACACAAGTAGCACCACTTCCAAAGGGAAGTTTTCTATTGCTATCTGGAAATACATCATAGCTATGTCTATAGCGTTCAGTAATGGTTAGCGGTGTATGTAAGGTCATCCAATAAATCAAGTTAGAAAGTTGGCATAACCCACCTCCAGTTCCTTCTTTAAAGGAACCACAGTGTAGAACCATCCCCTTTTTATAACCTTTTCTCTTAGTAGGTTTTCCAATTAACTTCCAATAAGAGAAAGTCTCTCCTGGATTAATTATAATGTTATTAATATGGGAAACAGCTATTTTGAGATTTTGAATTTTATTGTACTGCAACTCCATGTCCACATCTTTTAGAGTACGAAGAAGTGGTGTTTTATGTCCAAAACAAGTGTACTCTAGCATTTCATTTCTTTTATCTTTAGCAAAGTTTATATCTCCAAACATCCATAGCATATAACGCTTCATACAGTAATATTTTTTTCCACAAAAAAGACGTATTTTACTCCTGTATTTAGGTTTTAATGAGTTCATTTGCTTCTCCCCTTATAATTCTTTAAATATTAAAGCCTTATAAGATTATTATAATAGTACTAATGAATTGATTTATAATTTATATTAATATTTAATCAAATTGTAATATTCAAAATAACTTTACAAATACTATTCTCTAAGCATATGAATGGCTTCCTTTGCCATTTCATATATATCTTCAAACAATTCTTCTTTTATAGCCTCTAGTTCATATTCAGAGTACCATCTTAAATTATGAGATTCATTTTTTCCTGGCTTTAACTCATCAGAAATACTTCTTCCATAGAATACAAAATCAATATGTTCATGGTCATTTCCTATCTCCGCCCATACCATATGTATTGGATTAATCAACATCTTTTCCCTTTTAGTATTTATATCTTTATCCTTTAAACTATCTAAATTGTATAGTTCTACTGTAAGACCTGCCTCTTCTAAAACCTCTCTTAAAGCTGCCTCTTCAGGTAACTCATTTAAATCAATATGTCCACCAACGGGTAGTAGTATATTTGCCTTCTTATGTTTATGAAGTAAAACCCGATTATGATGTACCACATAAACAGATACAGTAAAATGTCTGTCCACAATACGCCCTCTCTTCTTCTAATTAAAAATAATGTTCCATCAGTCTTGATACCCATTCTGGGATTCTTACCTTTTCCTTACAGTCATACATTGGATAATAGGGTTTAATATCTAGTATTGGTGTACCATCAATGGCATCTAGCCCTCTAACCGTAATAATATTCTTCTCTACTGCTACAAGTTCTACAGATGTCATCCCTATTGGATTTGGTCTATCCTTTGCCCGTTGTGCAAAAATTCCCACTAATGGCATGTCTTCTCTGTTTTGTGGCCTGCGCACTAGATGCTTATCTTTATCAAATTTTGCTTTATCTAAATAATATATAAGTGTAATATGTGAAAAATCCGAAAGGCCTTTTAGACCTTCTTCATATTCTTCATCCAATATAAGATAAGAAATTTCTTCTCCCCAACTTACATCCTTCTTAGCCTCTACAGCATTCTTTACAAAGCCTATTGTCTTAAAACAAATCTTCATATTTATCATCCCCTTAAAATCTTATACCATTTACTCCTTAACTGGTTCTAAAGTATCATTTGATAAATTCAACTCATAGTAATCTATAGGATGAGGATCGTCACATAGATTACCATTTTTATCATATTCTCTTAGAGATTGCATTTTGTACAAAATAATATCTCCTTTATACTCTGATGTAACACCTACACTACCACCTATGCTTGTTACATTACTAAAATCACAAATACGAGTATCTTGAGTGCCATCTAGTAACATTTTGTGAAAGCCTTCTTCCTCTCCTAATACAACGTAATACACCCAATTCCCAACAACGCAGTAATCCATTGCGCCAAGATTTTTCATGCGTTCTTCAAGTTTTTCATAAGCTCTGAATGTCCATTTATTATCTATAACAAACCCATATTCACAAACGTTTTCTCCCCAAGTGGCTTCAATACTATAAATAGCTGACCCAAATGGACCACTAGGGTCTAAAATTGGTTGGTGATTAAATCCATAATACTTATCATTTTTAACAACTGGAACTGACTGCTTTAAAAAATCAGATTCCTCTAGGTTATTTGTTAAATACTCCATTGTTACTGTTACCGTATCTGGTTCCTCACCTACAAAGTTAAATTCAAAGAACTCATTAACTTGTGGTCGATAGATATTGGTTGTGGTAGCGTCGTATTTCCATATGGCTTTATACATAGATGGAGTGTTAAAGACTTGATGATCCCATTTTCTTGGTAACACAACAAAGTTAGACGTATGATTTACTAGTCTAATCTTGGGTAGGTCTATAAGCCCCTCAACTTCTTGAAAATTATTAGGGATAATATTAATTTTATTAGTTTTTTCTGTAAAGTCTATATGACAATCTAAAAGCTTATCTATTGAATCTAATGGAACGAATACCCTATGGGTTGATAGGTAGGGTGTATGAGATAATTGAATTGGATTACCTTTTTTATAAGCAATCTTATCTCCTATGGTATAGATGATTTGACTTCCTCCCTTATTGATGACCACTTTTGATTCTTGCCATTTAACGCTAGCCCCTAGTTCTTCACATATAAACTTTATAGGAACATATGTAATATTTTCCTTTTCTTCTGGTCTTACATCCATTTCAACGGACTTATTATTAATATAAATACTTATATCTTGACCATATACAGTGGTTCCTAACATTAGGCTAAGTACACCTACCCATAAATAATGTTTTTTCATAGCTTATCCTTCTTTTTGTTTTTTATATTTATTATACATTAAAATTGTACACAAATGGCCTTAAATATATCTAAAAATAAAAATATTCTAATCTTAACCTGTATAATATTACTCTTGTTTAATCTATGAAAAAAGTAGGTAGCAAAGCTCTATAACTTAACTACCTACTAAGGTCTGTTGAAATTTATTTACATTAAAACTCTACTAATAATCTAGCTGGAAGAGCATCTAAGCTTTCTATTTAATACTTGTCAATCCACCCATATAAGGTTGTAGTGCTACTGGAATATTAACTGAACCATCTTCATTTAAGTTATTTTCTAAGAAAGCGATAAGCATTCTTGGTGGTGCTACCACTGTATTGTTTAATGTATGTGCAAAGTACTTCCCATCTTTTGATGTGACACGGATTTTAAGGCGTCTAGCTTGGGCATCACCTAAGTTAGAGCAGCTACCTACTTCAAAGTATTTTTGTTGTCTTGGAGACCATGCTTCTACATCTATAGATTTTACTTTTAAGTCTGCTAAGTCCCCTGAACAGCATTCCAATGTTCTTACTGGAATATCTAGTGTACCAAAAAGCTCTACTGTGTTTTGCCATAGTTTATCAAACCACATTTTACTTTCTTCTGGCTTACATACTACAATCATCTCTTGTTTTTCAAATTGGTGAATACGGTATACGCCTCTTTCTTCAATGCCATGAGCACCTTTTTCTTTTCTAAAGCAAGGTGAATAGCTAGTCAGTGTTTGTGGTAGCTGTTCTTCGGTTAAGATGGTATCAATAAACTTACCAATCATAGAATGCTCACTTGTTCCAACTAGGTATAGGTCTTCTCCTTCTATTTTATACATCATCGCTTCCATCTCAGAAAAGCTCATAACACCTGTTACCACTTCACTTCGAATCATAAAAGGTGGAATACAGTAGGTAAAACCTTTCTCTATCATAAAGTCCCTTGCATAAGAGATGATTGCTGAATGAAGTCTTGCAATATTCCCCATCAAGTAGTAGAAACCACTTCCTGCTACCTTTCTTGCACTATCTAAGTCAAGCCCACTTAACTTTTCCATAATCTCTGTATGATAAGGAATCTCAAAGGGCGGTACTACAGGTTCACCATAGCGCTGTATCTCTACATTTTCACTATCATCTTTGCCAATAGGTACACTTTCATCAATCATATTAGGTAGCACAAGCATAATTTGTCTTACCTTTTCATTGAGTTCTCCTTCTTTTATTTCTAGTTCAGCTAATAGTTCTGCCTCTTTAACAACTTGCTCCTTAAGTTGTTCTGCTTCTTCTTTCTTGCCTTGTGCCATCATCTCACCAATTTGTTTTGATAACTTCTTTCTCTTAGCTCTTAGCTGATCTGCCTCTTGCTTAACCGTCCTACTTTCTAAATCAAGTGCGATGACTTCATCTACAAGTGGAAGCTTGCTATCTTGAAACTTTTTCTTAATATTTTCTTTAACTAACTCTGGATTTTCTCTTACAAATTTTAAATCTAACATCTTCTTTTCTCCTTTTAAGTTTATTCTTACAACAATACTCTTCCTAAAAAAGGGTACAAAAAAAGCCCTCCTTCCCAACTTACTATGGGACGAAAGACTCCGTGTTGCCACCCAAATTGCCCATCTAACCTTAGATGGACCACTCAACAAGTAGGATAAAGACTACCAAACTTCAACTCATCGCTGACAGCTCCAAAAGTGGAAAGATTTAACCTTTCATCGATTTGCACCAACCATCGACTCTCTGTAGAAATTTATAAATCGTAGCTTTTATCATTGCTGTAAGATTATTTTTTCAATAGTATACAATTTATATTAATTTTTTACAAGACTCTATCTATAATTTTTGATTAATACTCTGTATTTTAATTTTATATCTGTTAATTTAGTAACAAGTTTTTCACTTTTGTATAGTCTATTTATGCTTTTTAGATTACTTATTTTAAGGTTTTCAATTTAATATTTATCGTATATTATCAAATAGATATATGAAAAATTTAATCTATAAAGAGGGTGACTTTTATGACACTTATATCCCAAAAGCTCCTTGAAGATTTGACTCTATTTCAAAATCTTAATCCAGTAACGTATACTCGCCTTATGGAAATAGGCCGTATTGAACATTATAAAAGTGGTACTTATCTTTTTAGAGAAAAAGATACCTTGCCTTGCTTTTATATTCTTCTATCTGGTACCACCTGTATGTATAAGACCAATTCAAATGGTCAACTCAAGACTATTTTTATCTTTGGTAAGGATACACTTTTAAATGAGACACTTTTTGACTCCACTCCTTCAGCTATTAACTGTAAAGTCCATGAAGATTGTACAGTCCTTGTATTTTACCGCACAGACATGCTTCCTCTATTTCAATCTGACTTTCAGTTAACAACCAACTTTGTAAACCATCTAAGTAAGCGCATTAGACGCCTTTACCGACAACTAAAAAACTGTACATCTGTTATTAAGATGGAAAAGAAACTTGCCGCTAAACTTTGGAAGCTTGCTCAAGATTATGGCATACCTGATGAAAGAGGTACACTTATTAACTTCCCTATAACTATTACATCTCTAAGTGAACTTTTAGGGTCTTACCGTGAAACTGTATCCAGATCCTTAAAAGTTTTAGTGGAGCAAGATTTAGTTATTTATGAGAATAAATTTATATTGATTCCAAATCTTTCTAAGTTAGCAGCTTTTTTTAAAGCACCGTGAGATTTATCACATTATAAAAATCACTAAAATATTATACTTTATTTATCGTTAATTAATTGTCAAAAGGAGAATTCTCATGAAAAAAGTTCAATCTACATGTAATGTATGTGCTTTAGCTTGTAATCTCGACTTTTATGTTGAGAACGGGGAAATTACAAAAGTTATTCCTACAAAAGATTATCCTGTTAATAAGGGTTTCTCTTGTATTAAAGGTATTTCTCTAGATAAGCAGCATACTAAATTTAAACCTTCACCACTTCCTCTTATTCGTAATCAACAGGGAGAACTTGAAGAAACTTCTTGGGAAAAGGCTTATGACTACGTAGCTAAGGAGCTTCTTCGTATTAAAAATACTTACGGTGGCGACAGCATTGCAGGTATTAGTACGGGTCAGTTACCACTTGAAGAAATGGCTCTTTATTCTCATGTAATGCGTAACTTCTTAAGAGGACATGTAGATGGTAATACAAGACTTTGTATGGCAACATCTGTTGTTGCTCATAAGCAAAGCTTCGGTTTTGATGCACCTCCTTATACACTCAATGACCTTGAGCTTTCAGATACTATTTTCCTTATTGGTGCAAACCCAATAGTAGCCCATCCTATTCTTTGGGACCGTATCCGTCGCAATAAAAATAAGAAACTTATAACAATAGACCCACGCTGTTCAGAAACAGCTAGAAAGTCTGACTACTATTACCCTGTAGCGCCAAAAACTGATATTTACTTATTCTATGGTCTTGCTCATATTCTTATTGAAAAGGACTATATCGATCATAAATATATTGAGGCACATACTGAAAACTTTGATGGTTTTAAAACACTTGTAAGCCAATATACTCCTAATATTGTATCTGAAAAGACAGGCTTACCTAAAGAGTCCCTTTATGAAATGGTAGACCTTATTAATAAGGGAGAACGTGTATCTTTCTGGTGGACAATGGGTGTCAATCAAGGTTATGAAGCTGTAAGAACAGCTCAATCTATTATTAACTTAGCTCTTATGACTGGTAATATAGGTCGCCCTGGTACAGGTGCTAACTCAATCACTGGTCAATGTAATGCTATGGGCTCTCGCCTCTTTAGTAATACTACTGGACTTTATGGTGGTGGAGACTATGACAACCCAATAAGACGTCAGGCTATATGTGAGGCACTAGAAATAACAGATGAACAGCTTATTGATAAGCCTACCCTTCCATATAATCAAATCATTGAAAAAATAGAAAGTGGTCACATTAAAGCTCTATGGGTTGTATCTACAAATCCTCGCCACTCTTGGGTAAATAATTCAACCTTCCAAGAAGCTATTAAAAAATTAGAGTTATTTATCGTCCAAGATATTTATTCTGATACACATACTGCTACAGATGCTAGTGTATTTCTCCCTGTTGTACCAGGCCTTAAAAAGACAGGTACTTATATTAATACAGAAAGACGCCTTTCTGCAATGCGCCCTGTTCTTGAAAAGTCTGGTGAAGAAAAAACTGACTATGAAGTATTCTTAAATATTGGAAAAGCACTTGGTATGGGCTCACTTCTTGACTTATGGCAAACACCAGAAGCTACTTTTGAACTGATGAAAAAATGTACTAAAGGTATGCCTTGTGATATTACAGGGGTAACTTATGAAGCACTTGAAAGTACAGCAGGTATCCAGTGGCCATTTAGAGCGGGTGAAACACTTATAGAGAATGAACGTCGTCTCTTTGAAGATGGTAACTACTATACTCCTTCAAAAAAAGCTAAATTTGTCTTTGATGAAATTAAGGAAAATCCACTTCCTACTACAAAAGACTTTCCATATATTTTAAATACTGGTCGTGATACAGTAGGTCAATGGCATACTCAAGTACGTTCTCGTGAAATAGGACTTGCTGAAGCTGCTTATAACAAACACGCTTATATCTATATTCACCCTACACTTGCAGGGGAAAAAGGTATTGAAGATAATGAAATTTTTGCAGTTGCTTCAATTAATGGGCGTACTTCTCATTTTGTAGCTAAATTAAGTGAGTATGTAGCGCCAAACCACCTTTATGCACCAATGCATTATATTGAAACCAATAACCTAACCCCTTCTTTATATGATCCATTCTCAAAAGAGCCTTCATATAAAGCAACACCTATTAATATTTATAAAATTACAGGAGACACCATTCATGAAAAGAATTAAGATTGACCGTTCAAAATGTGTAGGTTGCCTCACTTGTGTTACAGCTTGTCTTGTAAGCAATGATAGCCAAGATCCACGCAACCGTATCGTTAGTGATAGTAAAAACAAATATGCACCTATTTTTTGCCGCCACTGTGATGAACCTGAATGTGTATATACTTGTATGACAGGTGCCATGTATAAAAATCATGAAACTGGCTTTGTAGACTATAACAAAAACCAATGTGCAAGCTGCTATATGTGTATTATGGCATGCCCTTATGGTGTATTAAAAAGTGACTCAAAACATCACAAAGAAATTATGAAATGTAATATGTGCCAACATCTTGAAAATGGACCTCTATGTGTTGAAAAGTGTCCAATGCATGCTATTACATTAGAGGAGGTTTAATTGATGAAATACGTTGTAATCGGTGCTTCTGCTGCTGGTATAAGTGGCTGTAAAAGACTTCGTGAACTTGATCCTGCTGCCGAAATCACCCTTATTTCAAAAGATAAACATATTTATTCTCGTTGTATTTTACACCACTATATTGAGGGGATTCGTGACTTAGATAGACTTCAATTTGTACCACTAAACTTTATTGAAGATTACAAGATTGATTGGATTAAGGGTGATGCTGCTACGAAAGTAGATACAGAGGCTAAAACAGTTCATACCAAAAGCGGCAAAGTGGTAAGTTTTGATAAGCTTCTTATTGCTACTGGTTCACATGTTTTCTTCCCACCTATTCCTGGGCTTCGTGAAGCTAAAAATGCTATAGGTTTTCATGATTTAGATGAATGTGAAACAATTATGGAGCAAGCAAAGACAGCCAAAAACATCGTTATACTTGGTGCTGGTCTTGTAGGTATTGATGCTGCAGAAGGTCTGCTTCACCTTGGTAAATCTATCTCTATCGTTGAAATGCGTGATCGTATGCTTTCTATTCAACTAGATCACCAAGCAGCTTCTCTTTACGAAAAAGCCTTCTTAGAAAAAGGGGTTAAACAATACTATAGTGTAAGTGCAAGTAAAATTATCTTAGATGAAAACAGCTCTGTACAAGGTGTTGAACTAAGTACTGGAGAAGTTCTTCCTTGTGATTTACTTATTGTTGCATCTGGTGTACGTTCAAATGTGGAATTTTTACAAGATAGTTCTATAGAAACAGACCGCTTCGGGCTTATTATAGACCCACTTGGTCAAACTTCTCATCCTGATATTTACGGGGCTGGTGATGTAACAGGGCGTAATCCTATCTGGCCTGTGGCTGTAAAAGAAGGTATTATTGCAGCAAGCAATATGTGCGGCCATAAAAAAGAGATGACTGATTTCTTTGCTAGTAAGTCTACAATGAACTTCTTAGGGATTCCTACTATGTCTCTAGGTCTTGCTCAACCTGAAAATCCTGAAGAATACAACATTGAAATAGAACTAGATGAACAAGGTAACTATAAAAAGATTGTTCATAAGGATGGTAAAATTTACGGTGCCCTACTACAAGGTGACCTTTCTTACTCAGGTATCCTAACACAACTTATTAAAAACAATATAGATGTATCTAAAGTTAAAAAACCACTATTTGAAGTAGACTACTCTGACTTCTTCCATCTAACAGATGGTCTTGAATATACATATAATCAATAAAGGAGAATTTTATGCCTAGACAACCAATTCCTACACGTCTCAAAGACTTACCTGTACCTATCTTACCTACAATGGTAGGTGCAGCTACTCTTTCTAACATGTGGTCTTCACTAGGATTTAGTTGGATTCGTCATGTAACCATGTGGGCTATTGCCTGTGTTATTCTTTGTTATATTGGAAAAATCATCTTACATTTTGATACAGTTAAATCTGAATATAAGCTTACTGTACCAGCTTCTTTATATGCTGCTTTTCCTATGCTCCTAATGATTTTAGGAAGCTATCTATTTGACTTTAACCCTACACTCGGTAAAGGCTTATGGCTTATAGGATTAGGTATGGATAGCATACATATTTTAACTTTTATTTATAGAAATGCTATTAAAAGTTTTAATATAGATACTTTCGTTCCTAGTTGGTTTGTAACTTTTAATGGAATTATGGTATCTACAGTTGTTGGTGTACCAATGAATGAACCTACTATTGGTAAAATAGTAGTGTACTACGGTATTTTAGCACTTGTTATTGTGCTTCCTCTTATGGTGATAAGATTAATTAAAAAACCTATTACAACAGGTCCTCTTTTTATGACAAAAGCTATTTTACTGGCACCAAGTAGCCTTTGCCTTGTAAGTTATTTAAACTTTATCAAACAACCTAATGTATGGGTAATCTATATACTCTATGCTATTATTTTTGTAACACTTATTTATATACTTATAAACCTTGTAAAGTTCTTCTCATTTACCTTTCATCCTGGCTTTGCAGCACTTACCTTCCCTATGGCCATTGGCTCTGTGGCTTCAAGTAAGATGTCTGGGTTCTTAATCAGCCAAGGTTATGAGTCTTTAGGTGGAGCCATCAATCAATTATTTGGTTTCCAACTTTTTATTACAACTGCTATTATAGCTTTTGTACTATTTAACTTTCTTCTTATATTTATCAAAAAAGAAGCCTAACAAAGGAGGGTCTTTATGCCACTTAATGATTTTGCCAGTGTTATCTTAATGGGAGGACAAAATAAGCGTATGAAAGGTCGGCATAAGGCCTTTCTTCCTTTTGGTGAGAAAACCTTTTTAGAGCAAATTATTTCTGAGCTTAACCCCCTTTCTCCCCTCTATCTTTCAGTAAATGATATACAAAAATATAGTCACTTACCCTATCCTCTTATCCAAGATGTTTACACAGGAATAGGTCCAATAGGAGGTATCTATTCCGCACTTCAAAGTACTCATGAGTCTACACTCTTTATAACAGCCTGTGATATGCCTTTTGTAAAGGCTGAACTTGTAACTTATCTCTATAGTCAACTTGATGAAGAAAGCTCTTATGTTATTTTAGAGGATAAGGATGGGCACTTTTGCCCTCTTGGTGGAATCTATAGAAAAAACATACTTCCTATTTTGGAAGAAAATATTAAAGAAGAGAACTTCCGTTTAGGTGCTCTTCTCAAAAAAGCAAAAGGAAAAATCATTCCTTTAGAATCCACTCCTTTTCAAGAGGATATACTTCTTAATATTAATACACCAGAAGCCTATGAAGCATTGTTTCATAAAGATTAATTTTTAGCTCTGTTAGATCATATTAATGATATAGCATACAAAAGTAGCCCTATCCCCTCAATATTGAAGGGATAGGGCTACTCGATTACAGAAATATCTATTTATTGTATTGAGTATAGCATAATTCTATATAATTCTATATATTTGTAGATATATTTCAGACTATATATCAGTTAGCTAAAGAAACATAGCATGGCGTTGTTTGTAGATTTCAATACGTGTATCTAAGCCCGGAACAGTTGAGTGGATTCTTATAGAAGAATTTTCTCTTTTATAATCTCTAATAGACGATCTATATCCTCTAAGCCGACTATAGGAACCTCTAGGTTTTCTAAAGGTAAATCGCTTACAACCGCAAGAAGGGTTTCTTTATCACATACACAATGTGAAGAGATCTCCCCTCTTACAATTTCTATCTTAGGAAGATTTGAATACTTCATGCCCTCTACTATGACAATATCCATATCCTTTTGATACTGTATAAGTTCTTCTATTCTGGCTTTATAACAGTCTTGTATAAGCATCATTTTAGTATCAGAATAGATCATAACACTTTTTGCACCTGCTTTTTTATGTCTATCTGTGTCTGTTCCTTCATGGTCTGCTACAAACTCATGACCATCGTGTTTAATCACGCCAACCTTATAATCTAACTCATTTAGCCTGCTGACTATTTTTTCTATAAGGGTTGTCTTGCCAGAATTTTTAACACCACTAACAGCAAATACTTTTGGTGTCTTATTTTTCATAGTATCCACTTTCTAGTACCTTCTTTCATCAAGTAATAGGACTTTAACTTCTTCGCCTTCTCTTATATACTCTGTCCCTGCTGGAATATCTACTAAAGCATTACATAAGCTCATAGTATAAAGCGCACCTGATGCATGATTCCTATGGTTAATCCATACAAATCCTTCTTTATAGGCTACTCGAATAAATCTTCTTTTAATGCTCATTTTGTCAAAAGGTGTCGCCATAATTGCTCGTGTACAAATAGGTGCCACCTTCTCATCACCTATCATATGAGCCAGTAAAGGACGTATAATCACTTCAAAATTAACCAATGCTGCAAAAGGATTCCCTGAAAGGCCAACCATTAACTTTTCCTTATAAGTAGCTGCTAAAACAGGGGTTCCAGGCTGCATAGCAATACGCCAAAAAAGCCTGCTGGCCCCTATTAATTCTATGACTTCATGCATAATATCCTTTTTCCCTACTGAAACGCCTCCTGTTGTCACCATTAAATCTATTTCATCCCAATGTTTCATAAGGAGCTTTGCTACTTCCTCTGGTGCATCATTAATCATTTGTAGAACAAGCACCTCTACGCCTAATGCTTCCATTTTAGTCCTTAACATAACTTCGTTGGTATTGTAGATTTTCCCCTTAGTAAGAGGTGTACCTAGTGGCGTTAGTTCATCACCTGTACACAATAATCCTACTTTTAATTTTTGTCTTACTTCTACCTCTTTTATACCCATACTTGCTAGGACACCTAAAGTAATAGGGGATAATCTTTCCCCTTCCTTAAAGAGAGGCGTTCCTACCTTAATATCTTCACCTTCAAAGCAGTAATTCGAATAAGGGGTCAATTCTTTGTAGATGGATACATTTTCTTCCCCCTCATCCGTATCTTCTTTTCTTAAAACGCAGTCACAACCTTTTGGAATAGGTGCACCTGTCATAATATGAACAGCTTCACCTGCTTCAACGCTCCCTTCAAACCATCCTCCTGCACACACTTCTCCTATAACTTTTAGCACAACTGGTGATTCCTTAGTCGCACCTCTACTAGATGAAGCTTTAAATGCATACCCATCTAAAGGCGAACGATCAAAGGGCGGATTGGAAATAGGTGCCACATAATCTCTTCCTAATATTCTTCCATTGGCTTTTTCTAAAGGTATATATTCTGTTTTAGAATGTCTCTTAGCATGGTCCTTTAACTTCTTAATAGCTTCTTCTAAATTTATTCCAACCATTATAATTCTCCTTTTCTAAAGGCACAATGTATAGACTTCTATTATAAAATATCATTGTTAAAAAAATACCAATTGAATTGTATTGCTTTACTTCCATTCTTTCCGTAATAAATCTCACGCTTTAACTTTTATTTTTCTAGTTCTTTTACAATCCACTCTAAGCGTTTTACAATATCAAGCTTTTGTGTACAAAGCTTTTCACATTTTCCACATTTAATACAGTCTGAGGCACCTGGCTTACCTTCTTTAATAAGCCCCCAGTTTTTATTTTCCTCGTATTTTGCTTTTACGCCATCAAGCCCTGTTAAAATATAGCTATTATACATTTCCATAAACAATGGAATATCAATGCCTTTCGGACAATGTTTACAGTACTGGCAAGTTGTACAAAATCCATTCATCTCTTCTCTTAGATGGCCTTTGATAGCATCGATTTTTTCTTTACCAAAGACTTCTATATTTTTCACTGCCTCTACATTATGTTTTACTTCTTCACAACTTCCCATACCTGAAAGTACAACTGAAATACTTTCGTGTGATGCATTAAATCTAAGAGCTGCTTGAACGGTAGACTCTTCTTCATTTTGTCTAAGGAAAGAGAAGTAATCTTGATGCTGTGGAATAAGGCCTCCACCTAGTGGATTCATCGTTACTACACCAAGACCATGTTTGTAAGCTGCTTCAATGCCTTCTGCTCTATAAGGGAAGTTTACTGCATTGTACCCTAGTGTAACCCCTTCAAAAAGTCCATCTTCTACCATCATCCGAATCTCTTCACCACTTGCATGGGTTGAGAACACTAAATGGTCAATAAGTCCTTCTTCTTTCGCTTTTAAAGCACCCCAGTAAGGTCCATCTTTTGCAATAACTTTTTTATACTGGTCATAAGTTAAAATACACCACATATTATAGAAGTTAATTTTCTCAAGTCCCATACGTTTTAAAGAACGTTCTAAGCGACGTCTTACATCATCAGCTGTAGGATCAGCGGAAAGACTGCTTTTAGTAGATACATAAAAATCATGTGGCATATTTTTAAAAGCTTCTCCAAAAATGTCTTCACTTCTATCTAAACAATAATTAGGTGCTGTATCAAAATAGTTGATACCAAGCTGGTTTGCATAGCGTACAACTTCTGCCCCTTCTTCTATTGAGCAGTTATCTGGAAAACGCATACCTCCAAAGCCAATTGCAGATACTTTTTTACCTGTTTTACCATATGGTTTATAAATCATTTTTTGTCCCCCTGACTTTCTCTACTTATTATTTTTTAATTATAAGACACAGGCTTGAATTTCATTAATTTAAATTATTTCTGCTATCCTTACAATGGTGTTAGAGCCATACTCAAAACCTGTTGCATTAAAAGTAAATAATCCACTTGGTGCATCCTGAATAAAAGGTAGGGTTAAGCCATTATCTAGCCATCTAATTTCTTTGGCCTCTTTGAAAATACCTGTGAAAGTTTTAGGTGCACTTCCTCCGCTTCCTACAGTTACATTTTCATCCCCTGAAATAGGTAGATCAAATATGAAAAGATAGATTTTGCCATCTTCTGTTTGTAATCCAAAGTTTTCACCCTCACCAACAATATGGCAAGGTCTGCCTTTATAAATAACATCTCCATAAGTCTCAAGCCATTGACCAACAACACCTAATAAAGCACTCATCATTTCAGGTATAACACCTGATCCGTCTGGACCTACATTTAATAATAAATTGGCGCCTACCTTGCGGCAATGACATAAAGTCTTGATGATCTGAGCTGGTGTTTTATAATTATAGTCAGCATGCCCATATCCCCAGTGATCATTTAAGGTGTAGCACATTTCTCCTGAAACATATTTAGTCATATGTGAACGTTCTATAGGACTTGGTAATCCTTGTTCAAATGTCACACTGTCTATTTCAGGGTGGCCTAACTCTCCTCTTGCACCGAGACCTGTATTATTAATAATCATAGCCTCTGGTTGATGTTTTCTAATCGTGCTATACAATTCATCAAGCTTCCAATCTGCATCTGGTTTACTCCAGTTTCCATCAAACCATAATCCACCTATTTTCCCATAATTGGTACATAGTATCTCAACTGATTGGCGTAAATATTCTAAATAAGCATCAAAATTACTATCAAAATCTTCATGGTGCCAATCTAAAGTCGTATGATAAAAGAAAGGTACAATACCCTCTTCATTACAAGCCTCTACAAATTCAGCAATTAAATCTCTTCCTACTGGACTATGTATCACATCAAAATCACTTAACCCCTTTGTATCATAGAGTGAAAAACCATCGTGATGTCTTGTTGTAAGTGTAATATATTTCATACCTGCTCGTTTCGCTAACCTTGCAATAGCTCTTGCATCGAACCCCTTGGCTGTAAAAGTATCTTTTAATTTTGCATATTCTTCTTTTGGAATATGATGCATAGCTTGTACCCATTCACCTTTTCCAAGCTGAGAATAAAGCCCCCAGTGTATAAACATACCATATGCCATTGTTTCAAAATCCGCAATTCTCTTTTCAGGTATTAAATTTGCCATTTTAACTTCCCTCCACTTATATATTATGGTAAAGTCTTTTTCCATAAGTTAACTTAAAATATATCTTATTTCCCATGCCTTTTCAATACTTCTATATGAAATGAGCGTCTAATTATATATATTTTTTTAGTAAATTATTATTACTACTTTACTAAAGTTATATAATAAATTATTTTATAAATAACTTTAGTAAAGTAGTAATACTTAAGTAAAAAAATAGATATAGGCTTAGTAGTCATATTAAACTATCTATCCTATATCTATTATAGTACATTGAATGATTAACTCTCTATTAATCTCAATCTTATTTAACTAATAATTCTTTTTCTGATTTTAAGATTTCTCCTGTTTGTGCATCAATCTCAAAATCATATTCATACTGTGTATCTCTTATAGTTATATCATAATTAGGGATCACTTCATCCCCTTCATATTCAAAGCCTATAATATTTCCTTCTGGCACTTCATTTTGAGCAATCTCTTTTGCCTTTTTATCTCCAATTAATTTAGATGGATCTACAGCATTTAACTGATCTACTTCTATCTCTTTTTCTACACCACGAATGGTTCCATCATAAGCATTAATCTCTAGCTCATACTCCATATTATCTTTTACTACTTTAAACTCATAACTAGGCACTGCATCATCAAAGTCTTGTTTGAGTTTTATTATGGTTCCACCAGGAATTTCTTGGTTAACAATATTTGTTGCTTCTTCCTCGGTAAGCATTTTTGCTTGTTCAGTATTTTGGACAGTCCCTTGCTCACTTGTAGGTTGTGGGTTTACAGGTGCGTTAGTATTACTACATCCAACTAAAGCCCCTATTAATAATAGAATTGTACCTATAGCAAATGGTTTCATATGATCACTCCTTATAATTTTTCATGTTTAGAGTGCCCATTCTTTTGCTATATAATGTATTTACTAACTTTTCTTTATCTTATTATTGATTTTATATATGATAAAAGAGTTTTATTCAGTTTATTATTTTACTACTCTATACCTTAATACAGTTTTAAGTTTATCCTTTTCTACTCTTCTTGCATCAGATAAATATATTTCCCTATGAACTAAAGTTTTAATCTGTAATCCATTATCTTCTATAAATGCTTTCATTTTATTAAAAGATTCTGGTTCACTATCATAAGAACCTATATGCAGGATTTGTACAGATAGGCCATCTTCTATTTCATCAAAGTATGCTTCTTTAAGGAGTGGGTTTGCCTTTTTCTTATTTACAATTTCAAAAGCTTTTTCTACTACTTCTTCATTTACAAAATCAGGCTGTCTAATCATAATCGTATAGACCAATTCATCTTTATTTAACACTTCACTTTTTCTACCTTCCTCTGTTAAATCCCATAATCCTTCTAGGGGATAAACTGTATATTCAAAATACCCCTCTGGTGTAAATCCATTTTTAGGCATCATTCGAACAGCATATGCAAGGGAATATAAGACGCCTATTCTTTCTGCAAAATCCTCACTATTAGGATTTCCCTTACCTTTTATACAAAAGAATTTTTGTTTAGGAACAGTTACTAGCACTGGTTTATCCTTAGGACAATACAGTTCTTTTTCATGTTTTTTATATTCATGCTTCATTAGTCTTCCTCCTTATTTAATTTTTCCTACAAATCTCTATCTATCCAATTTGTCTTTTATAAATATGTTGAGACATAATCCAAAATCTATGGTTATTTTAACATAATCATTCATAATCATTTATTTATTAAGTAAAATAATTTAGTTTCATTAAATATAAGGTCTAAAATAAATAAGTAAAAAATAAAAAAGAGCAACCACTGTGACGGCCCTCTCTTCCCATCTTTATTATATAATAATTCTAAGATTATTACTAGACTATGAATTGTTTAGTAAGTACGCTAAAATTGGAATTAACAATAATTGTTAAAGATAACTTATATAGGATGCATCCAAAATCAACAGAATTAATGTTTTTAAACAATAGGAGGCGTTTCATGGAAGCAAATAAAATAAATGCAGAAAAAATAGAAAAAGTAAATGCAATTAATAATACAGAAAACAATAAAGTTTTAGATGTGGGCCCTTTTTATCATGGTACAAAAGCTCAGTTAAAATTAGGGGACTTATTAGAACCAGGATATAAATCCAACTACGGTAAACAATCAAAAGCAAATTACGTCTATCTGACAGCTACAATGGATGCTGCTATTTGGGGCGCTGAACTTGCATTAGGAGATGCCCCTGGTCGCATCTACCGTGTAGAACCGCTAGGAGATATTGAGGACGATCCTAATTTAACAGATAAGAAGTTTCCAGGTAATCCTACAAGGTCCTACCGTACTAAGCAGCCCTTACGTGTAATTGGAGAAGTTTTAAATTGGGAAGGACATTCTAAAGAGTTACTTCAAAATATGCGTGAGCATCTTAGCAAGTTAGATAAACTTGGTATAGAAGCCATTAATGATTGATAGCTAAAAGGTCCCAACATACTATTTATTTAATATGTTGGGACCTTTAGTTTATTCTTATAGTTTATTCTTATAGTGTATTCTTATATCCTATTCTTCACCTTATTCTACTGATTTAAGTGATTCTACCATTTCAATTTTTTGAAGTTTAAAGTGCATCATCACATTGACTAACATTGCAAAGATAAAGGTTAATATCATGGCGATGATATAGCTTGATCCATAGATTTCCCTACCAAACATCATCTCATCCATCTCAGCTGTCACAATAATAAAGAGGAAAAGTGCTTTTCCAAGTAAAAGCCCTAATAATGCGCCTATTAAGGTAAGCATAATATTCTCCCTATAAATATACTGTGAAACTTTAAAGTCATTAAAGCCTAGTACTTTAATGGTTGCAATTTCTCTAAAGCGCTCACTAATATTGATGGTTGTCAGATTGTAAAGAACAACAAAGGCAAGAAGTGCTGCTGATACAACAAGAATAATAACAACTTTATTTAAAGTTTCCGTCATATTAGAAAAGCTATCTGCATGCTTTGTTGTAAAAGTAAAGGATACTACTTTATCATCTTCTGTAAGTTCCTGTGAAATAGCTTCTTCTTTACCTAGACTTGTATCTTCTAGTTGAATCAATAATTGATCATAAGTTGGAGCTTCCTCGGTCACTTCCTTTATATATGCATCTGATATATACATAAAGTGTCCAATATAGTTTTCTGTAATCCCTCCAACTTTTACTTCATATTTTTCTAAGTCGCTGTTTTCAAACCAAAGGGTATCCCCTACTCCTAATTCTAGTGCCTTTGCTAACTTCTCTGAGACAATAGCACCTTCTTCAAGATTCAACGGAGCTTGTGATTGTCTCTCCTTTAACTGAATAAACTCAGGTAATTGCTCTAAATCCTTAATAATACGTAAAGTGGCATTACGTTCTTCATCCGCCACACCTACCTTAATATTTTGGCTACTGATTTCTAATTGATTTTTAATATAATTACTGTCTTCTAGTATAGATTCACCTTCATCCTTAAGAGTTACTTCTAAGTTATATTTGAACAAATCACCGTATTGTCTATCTACAATACTCATAATGGATTGTTTTAAGCCAAGTCCTGCTACAAGTAAGGCTGTACACCCAGCAATACCAATAGTTGTCATAAAGAATTTTTTCTTATATCTAAAAATATTACGTGCTACAACCTTTTGGAAGAAATTCATACGTTTCCATATAAAAGGTATACGTTCTAGAAGAATACGTTTACCTGCTGGTGGTGCCTTAGGTCGCATCAGCTCTGTTGGTTGTTCTTTAAGGGCTTTCATTGTTGTAAAGATCACTGCAAATACAGTAAGTGCCGTCATCACCACAATAGCGCCTATAGCTTCTTTTGGATAAAACTTACTAATAAGTGGTGGCGCAGTAAACATCATACCATAAGCATTGTATATAGTATTAGGGAAGACTTTAAACCCTACTAGAATACCTAGTAAGCTACCTACTACACTTGCAATGCCTGCATACAGTATATATTTACCCATAATATGAAAAGAGCTATAGCCTAAAGCTTTATACGTTCCAATAGTAGTACGCTGTTCATCTACCATACGTGTCATAGTGGTTAGACACACGAGGGCTGCTACAACAAAGAAAAAGAGTGGGAAGATTTTCCCTATATCTTCGATAGTTTGAACTGCACTTTTATAGTTGGCAAAACCATAGTTGGCTTCTCTACCTAGTATATAAACTTTTGGATCCTTTAAATTTTCTAATTGTTCTCTTCCCTCATCCAGCTTCTTCTGTGCTTCATCAAGCTGTTTTTGGGCATCTGCTTTTGCTGTAGTGTATTTTTCTTTACCTTCAGCTAAGTCTTTCTTTCCTTCTTCTAACTTGGCAAGACCTTCTTCTATACCTTTAAGGGTAGTGGCTTTTTCATTAGTCAACTTTGCTTTTTGCTGGGCCAGTGTAGCCTGTCCTTCTTTAATAAGTGCACCACTAGCTGTTAAAGTTTCTTCTTGTGTTTTAAGTTCTAAAACACCTTTTTCATAGGCTTGTTCACTTGCTTCTAGTTGTGGTGTCAGCTTAGCAATTTGCTCCTCTAATGTGGCTTTTTCTTTTAATAGAAGCTCCTTACTTATTTCATCAGCTGTTACTAACTGTGCTTCTATATTTTCTAACTGGGTTTTTAGACTTTGTAATTGCTGCTTGCCTGCTTCTATTTCTTGCTTGGCTACATTAAGCTTAGCCTCTGCTTTTTCTTTTTCTTCCTTAAAAAGTTCTAGACCTTCTTCATATGCTTTTTGCTTTTGTTCAAGCTCTATTTCTGCTTGACGAAGGGCTGTTTCTCCTTGTATAAAGGCTGCTTCTGCCTGAATCTGTCCCTCTATAAGCTTTTGTTCATTTTTTAAAATTTCTGCTTCACCTTTTTCAAGGTCAAGGGCTGCTTTTTCTAGTTCCTTATTTGCCTTTTCTTTTTCACTTTCAAACTTTAGTTGGCCTTCTGCAAGTTCTTTTTCTCCTTCTTCTACAAGCTTTTCATAGCGTACCTTAGCCCTATCTTCCATAATCGGTTCTAACTGAGCCTTAAAGTCATCAACAAGCTTAGTATAGGCTTCACTATAGCTATCTAGCTCCTTAGCACCTTTTAAAGTAATAAAAAGTTCTGTGTAAACGTCACTTTTAAAGTTTTCTTCTGGAATATAAATATAACTCGCTACACTCCCATTACCAATTTCAGCTGTTCCTCTTTCAAAATGCATATAGTAAGGCGAGTGCATAACCCCTACAACTGTATAGGTGTCATTAGCTAAAACATCTTCTATTGCTTCATCTGTTCCTGTTGCAAGCGTTAGGGTGTCACCGATTTCAATAGGTAGCCTGGTTAGCTTTGTTCCATCAATTAAACATTCATTTGGAGCACTAGGCCATCTCCCTTCTACTAACATAGGCTTATTAATAAAGCTCTCATCTTCAGGAGATAAATTGTCTAAACTATGGACCTTAACAACCTTTTGGTTATCACCTAAAGTAGCTAAAGCATTTATACTTATACTGCCAGCTATACTTTCTACTTGCTCCAATTGGCTAATGGCCTCTACATCACTTTCTTCTATCCCTACTGTAGAAAGCACACTTACATCCATCATTCCATACTGATCCATATACTGGTCTGTTGTATCTTTCATCATAGGACTACTTACTTTAATACCTGCTAGGAAAGCTACACCTAAGGCCACAATAAGCATAATAGAGAAAAATCGCCCTAAAGACTTTTTAATTTCTCTACTGGCATCTTTCATTAAAGCTATTTTTCTCATTACCACTCAATCCTTTCTACTGGTGTTGGTTCAGGATTGATAACCATTTTTTCTACTTTACCGTTTTTCATATAAATGACCTTATCCCCCATAGGTGTAAGGGCTAAGTTATGCGTTATAACAATTACGGTCATATGCATTTGTCTACACATTTTTTGAAGTAAGCTTAAAACTGCCTTACCTGTATTGTAGTCTAAGGCACCTGTTGGCTCATCACACAGCAGCAATTTAGGATTTTTTGAAATAGCTCTTGCTATCGCTACTCTTTGCTGCTCTCCACCAGAAAGTTGAGAAGGAAAGTTATTTTTACGATCTTTTAAGCCTACTTCTTCTAAAATCTCATCTATATCTAGTGGATCTTTAATGAGCTGTGTAGCTAATTCTACATTCTCTCTTACAGTTAAGTTTTGAACTAAATTATAAAACTGGAAGACAAAACCAATGTCATCTTTTCTATAGTTAGTCAATTGCTTTTTATTAAACTGACTAATATTGACCCCATCTACTATGAGGTCTCCAGAAGAAGGTGTATCCATGCCACCTAAAAGGTTCAGCACTGTACTTTTTCCAGCACCACTTGTACCGGCTATAATGACAAACTCTCCTTTATCAATATCAAAACTTACACCATCTACAGCTTTAATTGTTACTTCTCCCATCTCATAGGTTTTCTTAATATCTTTAAAACAAATATATGCACTCATGATGTCGGTCCTTCCTTGTTGATTTTTTCTACCCTAGTAGCTTACCCTAAAGAAATGAAGAACGTTTGTATATGCTCACTTTAATTAAGAGTTTGTCTCTAATCTTAAATATTTATTAAAAATAAAAATAGAACGTATCCTTTAAGGCATACGTCCCATCTAAAATAATATATCTATGTCTATTTAATTAGATATAACAATTTCTTCTATAGGTATTTCAATGATTATTATCTATTCTATCTATTACTAGTTTATACATAGCCTCTGCTATGTCAATACACTCATCTGCTTCATACTCTTCAACAATAAGAGGTGTATCTGCAGGATATCTGGTTTCTATATAATACTGATTCAAAAAACCACAATCTCTAATGTACTTTCTAAACTCACTATCTATTTTTGAGCATAATTTACATAAATAAATGAGACTATGTGTATTTGCTAAACCTTGCCCCTTGACAATTAAATATGCCTTCATCAGTTTTTCCACTGCTTGCTGACTATGAAATGCTACTACATCATTACCACAATCGTGCTCTTTTAATATTTTTGCAGATTTAATATCTCTTTCAGCCTTATCCATCCAATCTTTATATCTTAATGTATCAACCATAAATTGTTACTCCTGTATTATTAATTTGATAAGCAAATGCTGAAGTATCTTTTATACACTCATTCCATTCTTGATTTGTATAAAGCACAATATCAAACGGAATTTCACTCTCAATTTCTACATACATATCTGTGAGTAATTTTCTTTTATTATCTGTATCTTGGACTACACATAAGTCGATGTCGCTTGTTTCTCTAAAAGTACCTTTTGCTATTGATCCAAATAATATAAGTTTAGATGGATGAAATTTCTGTATGAACTGTTCTTTAATTTCTTGTAATACTCTATCATAATCAGGCATTTTACCTCCTCCTCACTCTCCTTATAAATAACTTAGAAAGTGTACCTATTTATCATTAATGCTTATTCCTCATCAAATTTTATAGATTTCTATTTATATGTTTATCGAAATACTTTGCATATTAATATTATATACTGATTAGCATATTCTAATCAAATATAAAAATTTCTTCTATAGGTATTTCAACTACCCTAGAAATATCTATTGCCAGCTTTAAAGAAGGATTATACTTTCCTGCTTCAAGACGCATAATCGTTTCCCTTCTTACGCCTACTTTCTCAGCTAACTGCTCTTGGGTTAAATCCTTTAGTAAACGATACTTTTTTAAATTGCAAACAAATTCTCCCATAACTCTTATTCCTTATGCTCAAAATAGTAAAGTAAAGACATTTGTAATAAAATATTAACTGCCCATAATAGAGATAGACTACCTACTAAAAAGCTTAGTGCAATATCGTTTCCTCTCGGTACAATATAATTAACCGTCATAATAAGTGCAAATACTGTCCCTACACTATTTACCCTTCCTGCAATCATTATTACTCTTTGTTCATTATACTTAAATCTTTCATCTCTTAAAGTTCCTGACATTTTTCCCTCAAAATAAAAAGAAAAGAATCCAAAAAAGCCTAAAAACACAAGTCCCATTAAATCCCCAGTTTGACTGTAAATAATAGGACCTATAAAGCCTAGAAAACCTAGAATTCCTAACCATGGACTTATTCTTCTTGTTCGACTGCTATCTTTTTTCACACAAACCCACTCCCTTAAGTGATATATTTATATCTTATAGTGATAAATATATCACTTAAGAGCAATAAAGTCAATATATTCAAATAAATATAAACTATTTAAATACTGGTTTTAAAATCTCATCACCACTACCTGAGCTACTACTGCGTGCGGAAGAACTAAAAGTAGCAATAGGATTATATGGTGTTATATATTCTACCCCATCCTTTGTGGTAAGGACAAAATATATTTCATATCTTATATTGTCCTGTCTTTGCATATACTCTGAAAAATCCATACTATATCCTACTAAGAATTTCCCTTCTCCTGACTTCTTAGTTCCAATGACCCTATCCCCCTCAAACGTATTAGGTGTATATCTATCTTCTACTACCTCTTCTCTCACTCTAACTTCCTTAGTGGCTTTATAATCTGTACGCTGCCCTTGGTTTACTCTCTTCTCTCCCATAGTACTTTCATTACCTACAATAATAAACTCTGCCTTTTCAATATCATTCTCCGTAAAAGGTAGTGCTTCTTCATCTACTGTAATCCATGCATTTAAAGTTTTAAAGCTCTTACCTTCCTCACGGTCCCACTCACCAAATACTCTACCAGTAAAAATGTCATCAGTATAAACTTTTTCTAACACTTCCTGCCTTACACCTGTATCCGATTGTATAATCAATATAGGCTCTATACTTTCTACTATATCTACTAGAATAAATGCCTGATTGTTTCCATCTACTTCTTGCTCATAAACCTTATCATTTGCTACTATTCTAGCAATCAATTTTTCTCTGTTTTCTATTTCCTTAGGAATAGCCTTCATAGTTACCTCTATCTTATCTCCTTTTAATTTGAGTTTAACTGATGCTTGTGAAAACATACTCTGTTCTTGTTTTAATAAAGTTTCTATGTTTTCATACTCCCTATTTATAGTATTTTGAATATTCCCTATACGCATATCTAAATATGTTTCAAGATTTGAGTAATCACTTCTTAAGTTTTTCAAGTCCTTTCTTATATTATAACTATTTAAGCAATTTACTGTTAACATGATAAAAGCTAAAATAAGTAGGCCCTTTTTTATATCTCTGTTATTCATTGATTTTCCCCCTTTGTTTTATTCATATATACTAAAATCCTAGAACACCAAATCTATATGTATGTTCTAGGATTATTGGTAAAAGGTATTGTGCCTATTTGATAAATCTGTAATTAAGCTACTATCTCAAAGGTAAATATAACAGGATTGATAATATTTTCTCTAAGAGGAAACACATCAACTGACTTAATCTTCAGCTTGATTCCCAATGCTTTTTGAAGTTCATACAAACGTCCACCTGCACATCTTTCAAAATAGGTTTCAATTGATTCCGGAAATTGAAATACCCCTTTTGGTGCATGCTTATAGTACCCATGGTTACAAGCAAAAGTCACTGTAATGGTACGATCATCATTCAAAACAGCTTTTCTACCAAAGGTATTTGTAAATAGTTCAAGTCTTTGAGCAAGGGACTTGTTAGCGTGTTCAAGTGCAAAGTTCTTACGTTCTTTATCATACCCAGTGCCGTTACAACTTCCATTTTGCTCGCACAACCGATACCTTTGCTCCTTGGTAAGCAGTTCTTCCATAGCTTTCATAAATTTTGCTTCACATTCGTTCCCTTTATAGGTGTCAACAATATGTTCAAACACAGGTAATACATTCTGCGGAATTTCATTTTTACCCAATCTCATACTTTTAAGCATACTTTTCATCTATATAACCCCTTCTCTTTAATATCCTTTCTTTTAGTACCTTTTGATCTGCTTGATTCTAGTTTAAATGGTTCTTTTATCTCTTAAAGTTTTAACCATATCTGATGAGTAGAGAAATAAGATGCTAAATGATTAGCATCATAAATAATGCTTTCATCATAATTCATAACCTCTAAAAGTTTAATAGCATTACGTGTAGTTGATGGTCCCTTATAAATTTTATAATCAAATTTTATTTGCGAATCCTCTATTATTTCACGAAAATGATAGTTGTGATAGCTATTTTCTAGCATTTGCGTAAGCTCTATATCATGAGAAGCACTTAAACACAAACAATTTAATGTATTAAGATGCTTTAAAATGGCAGAAGATGCTGCAATCCGTTCAATCGTATTAGTTCCTTTTAAAATCTCATCAATGAAACATATGCAAAATGGATAGTGCTGAATGGCATCTATGATACGCTTAAGGGATCTTATTTCTGCAATATAATAGCTCTCATCTGTAAGAATGTTATCTGAAATGGCCATAGAAGTCATATAATAACTTAAAGGTGCAACAAACCTTTCTGCTAGTACAGTATGGATACTTTGTCCTAATATTCCATTAATGGCAAGGGATTTTACAAATGTAGATTTGCCTGAAGCATTTGACCCTGTAATGATTGCATTTTTAGTAAGCTTAACAGAATGGGACACTGGATCCTCAATAAGCGGGTGATACAATTCTTCCACTTCTAGGGTTTTATCCGTCCCAAATGTAGGTGTACACCAATAATCAACACTTCTTCTATAGGAAGCTACAGCAATACTTGACTCCAACATTCCTAAAATAGCATAAATATTTTGCAAAGCCTTAGTTTCCTTTTTGAGTAAAGTCAAAAATTTATGATGTATTCTAAGATGGGAAAGTGTAATGATACCTAAATATTCTTGCAAAATCCCTAAGTCCGTATTTGTACTTAAAAAGAAACGCCCCTCTAAACTTAAAATACTTTCTAGCTTTGAACAGTTTTCCTTCAATTCCCTACAGATAGGACTCAAAGAATCCTCCTGAAGCATACTGATTTTTTTAGCGCACTTTAACAATAAATAGACCGCATTAAGTCCATCCATTTCATATGACAAAGATCTGGCATACTTATAATGTATACAACCATTAACCACCATCATTGCAACTACTAAAAGCATCCCTAACTTAACATCACTTAATAAACTCAATAAACTTATTATAGGTAGGATTCCCATCATCCCATATATAGGTTTGTAGTATGAAGATTTCTCATCTACTTTAAACAAGTACAAAGGTATTCCATTCCATGTCCCTTTATCAAACTGACTTAACCTGCTCTGGATGGATAGTCGGATTGTTTCATTTTCATCCATTACATTTACATATTTTTCAAATTCCTCCAATTCCTTTACATCAAAGTGCAAATAATGTAGTCGGTCATATAAATAACTTTCTCCAATAATAGATTCTGTATGGCTTATTCTTGTAAACACCTCATCCATATCTAAATCATTCCATGTAAGTTCATCTATATAACTACTCCCCTCTTCCTCAAGGGCTATTTTACTTTTTAATTCCCAATACATTTTTATGTTTTCAAACTCATTGTATGTATAATCTCTTGTAATCTCCTGTCCCCATTTTAAACGTAAATACTTGATTAATTGCTCCTGTTTTTGGTAATAAAAACAAAAATAACAAATACCTATTACGCCTAAAGCTATGCACCCTATTAAAATAACCATCTCGCCCTCCCCATCTTTAGTACATTTCGTTTTTCTTAGTTCATTGTTAAGCTATTCTTAATCCTTCTAGGCTAAATCCATTAGGATTTAAGTTACCTCTCTTCTGGGTTATGCCTCCTTTTACTTTGTTTAAATACGTTGTGAACTAGAAATTATTCGGTAAAATTAAAAAATCTTAGAACATAAGATAATGGCTTCATTTACCTATGTTCTAAGATTAGTCTGATTTTATTATACACTTAGTTGCTATATAATACAAATTTAAATGTCTATTGGATTTATTCTATAATTTAATAGCTTATCTACCTTTTACTTTGTATTGCATCTACTGCATCAATAACAGCTGAACGCATGCCTTTTCTTTCTAAAGTAGCTACGCCAACAATTGTTGTGCCTCCTGGTGAACAAACTGCATCTTTCATAATACCTGGATGTGTATGGGTATCAAGTTGCATTTTCCCTGTACCTACTACCATTTTGCTAACTAGTTCATAAGAAAGTTCTCTAGGTATACCATGGAGCACAGCTGCATCTGATAAAGCTTCTATAAACATACTAACAAAAGCAGGTGCGCACCCACAAATTGTTCCACCTATTCCTAATAATTTTGTTTCAACCATCTTGATTAGAGCAATTTTAGAGAATAACTCTTCAAAAATTCTAAGTTCTTCTTCTGATAAGGAATGGGTTTCTTCACATATAATAATCCCTTCTCCTATGGACACTGGTGTGTTAGGAATAGTACTTATATGATGCGTTCCCTCTTCCAATAAGTTCTCATATTTTTCAAAGGTATAGCCTGCAACAACCGATATGACCATTTTATTCTTTAATGCAGCTTTTACTGGTGCTATTACCCTATCAACCATATTTGGCTTAACAGCAATAATAACTATTTCTACACTTTCTATTAATGTATCTATATCTTTACAAGGTATAAAACCATATGGTTCAGTATTGGCACATAATTTATCCCAATTCCTAGCACAACAATAAATTTCACTAGCCTTAATTGCATCTTTTAATATAAGTCCACGAGCCATTGCTTGTGCCATATTTCCAAAGCCTATAAAACCAATTTTCATAATATATCATCCTTCTTGTTATCATTTTCCATACATTATATTTTACCACAACCTAAAATATAATAAAAAACCATTTTCCTTCTTAAAAACCATAATCTCCTTCAATAAAGATTACTTTAATTCTATCCTTCTCAAATTGTCCTGTAATCAACACAAAGTCATTACAGATCCTTTCTTTATGACGACAATCTATACATTTATCAAGTTTTGTACAAGGTGTGTTTTTCCCTAGACGTTTTGCATCTAATGGTGCTGCTATCTGACGTGTACGTGTAATAGCCTCATCCACTGTATTTACAATCTTATTTGTTCCAACTACTGCAATAACTTGCTTTGGGCCATATAAGATAGGTGCCACTCTGCTGCCATTCCCATCTATATTAAAGAGCTTACCATCTACTGTTACCCCATTTACTCCTGTTAAAAAAGTATCTGCTCGAAAGTTTTGAAGATATAGTTCTCGCTTTTCCTCACGACTTATTCCAGGCTTATATTTATCTAAAAATTTATAAGCATCACTTCTCATTAAATCAAATACACCTGTCTTTTCAAGTGTGATAGAATCTCCACAGCCTACTGTTTCACCTTCTTGAATAAGTGTCTCCAGTAATTGATGTAACTGTGTTATTGACTCCACATAGTATCCAGCCATATTATTTTTATTCAGATTATAAATTGTCTTTTGCACCATTTCATTCATTATTTAAAGTACTCCCTATATTTGATTTATCATTAAAATATTTACTTTTATAAGTATAACATACGGATAAAACTCATAAAATATAGATTTATGTTCTAGAAATTTTATTTCAATATATTAAAAACATAAAATAAAAAAGGAAGGAAGTGACTCTTTTTACTTAGTCACTTTCTTCCTTTTTAGTTTACTATCCTTCTAACTTTTCTTCTTTAATAATGCTTTAAATTTTTCTTGCTACTTCTACGGCCTCAGCAATACAATTGAGTGCACGTCTTGCTGCTAGGGCATCACCTATTACATGGTATGGTATATGATTTGCTTCACAGTAGTCTACTATTTCTTTAGAATCACGTGCTTTTGAGCCGATAGCTACAACTACACTGTCACAAGGAATTTCTTCTAGCTTTCCTTCTTTTTCTATTACAATTGATTTTTCTTTTATCTCTATACATTTTGCATGGGTTATCACTTTAATACCTTCTTGGTATAGGTTTTCCATTACACAGATTTTACGAAGTTGACCTAAGTCTTTCCCCACTTCATCCAGCATCTCAACAACTACTATATTATTTACCTTGCCTGATAAATATTCGGCTACTTCAAGACCAACTAAGCCACCACCTATGACAACTACTTTTCCATCTACCTCTACTTTACCAGCTAATACATCATGTGAATTAGTTACATGTTCAAAATCAGCTCCATCTACTTTTAATGTCATTGGCTTAGAGCCTACTGCAACAATCACTTCATCTGGGTTAACGTCCTTAATAAGTTCTGGTGTAACTATTGTTTCTAGTCTTATTTCTATTCCTGCTTTTGTGACCATCTCTCCCATACTTAAAGCTGCCAGTTTCATTTCTTCTTTTCTAGGTGCTGCACCTGCAAGAACAAATTGCCCCCCAAGTGAATCACTTGCCTCACATACTATAGGCTCATGTCCTCTAGCCTTTAAATGAAGTGCCGCCTCAAGACCTGTAATGCCTCCACCAATGACTAATACTTTTTTAGATGAATCTGTCTTTCTTAGTGCATACTCTTTTTCTCTACCTAAGGCTGGATTTCTTAAGCAAGTAATAAAAGGAACATCTGGGGATGCATAACCATCATAGCAGCCTTGGTTACAGCCTACACAACGAACAATCTGATCCACTTCACCCTTCATAGCTTTATTACAAAACTCTGGATCTGCCAGTTGTGCCCTACCTACTACAACCATATCTGCCTTGCCACTTCTTATTATCTCATCTGCTTGTTCTGGGTCATTGATTCTTCCTACTGCAACTGTGATAAGACCTGTCTCTTCCTTAAATCTTGCAGCATTTTCTACATTAAATCCTCTTGGTAAATCTACAGGTGGTACTTCATATTTAATGGCTGCACTTGAAAAGTTTCCTCTTGAAACATCCAGTGCGTCAACACCTGCATCCTTTGCTAGCTTACAAAATTCTATCATTTCTTCAATAGTTAATCCCTCTTCAAGGTAATCATCATGTGCATCAATTCTCATAAATAGAGGCATTTCTTCTGGAATATTACTACGTATAGCTTCTATACACTCTAGTAAAAATCTACAACGGTTCTCAAAAGACCCACCATATTCGTCTTCTCTCTTATTAAATGCCTTACTTAAAAAGGAGTGAGGTGTATAGTTATGTCCTGCATGAAATTCCACTGTATCATAACCTGCTTCTACTGCACGTCTTGCTGCTTCACCAAAAGCTTTAACTGCCTCTTTAATGGTCCCGGTACTTGCGCCTGGTATAACATAATTTTCAGTTACTCTAAACTCACTAGGTACTACAACCATCGCATTTTTATCACCAAACAATACAGCAGATCCTCCTAACCATAGCTGAACGCCTGCCTTTGCACCTGCATCATGAATGGCATCTGCTAGTTTTTTTAACCCAGGTATGTACTTATCATCCGATAAGGATAGGAAATTCTTTGGTGCTGCTTTGTCATATACAGAACATACTTCTGTAAAGTTTAAGCCATTACCTCCAATTGCCCTTGCCACATGATAATCAATCAATTGGTCTGTAACATACTTATCACCGTCTAACATTTTAGTTCCCATAGCTGGAAATACAACCCTATTTCGAAGCTCAAGTCCACGAATTTTAATGGTACTAAAAAGATGATTATAATGCATTTGCATACCCCCTTGGTAAATGATAGTTGGTTTTCTGCTAGCTAATTAAAAATTTTCTGTCTACTACTAGTATAAGTTAAAGTAAGTCCTAGCACAATCCTTAAAGCAATCATTCATGTTTATTCATATACGTCCAAATACTATTAACCTTTTTTAATGATTTTTAATGTTATTTAATAATTTTCAATAAATTTTAATATTTCTAATTGATTTTATTAAATTTTCATTATATAATGTGAACAAAGATGAACACTCGTGCACAAGTGGTAATCTTTATATAAATCAAGGGAGGGATCAGTATGTTTATTGAAGAACGTCATGAATCTATTTTAGCTATACTAAAAGAAGCTGGACGTATTTCTGTAGGGGATATTCAAGAAAAATTTAATGTTTCAGTGGATTCTGCACGAAGAGATTTAAGAATCTTAGAAGAAAAAGGGCTGCTTAAAAGAACCCACGGAGGAGCTATTCCACTTCCTCAAGTTGGAACCCTTCCTCATAGATACCGAGATATGAAAGCTATGCCTGTACTAGATAACTACAATTTAATTGCGAAAAGAGCTGTAACTTATATAAAAGAAAATGATGTGGTTTACCTTACAAGTAGTTCTTTTGGATTTCTAATGTTAAAACATTTACCACGAGATATACATTATACACTTGTTGTAAACTCCGTTACACTAGCTGAAGAATTAAAGTATTGGGATAATGTTGTCGTTTATATTGTTGGTGGCAAAATGCGCATGCATGGCACCACTTCCCTTGTAGACTCTCTAGCAACAGCCTTTGTTAAAAACATTCATTTTGATATAAGCTTTATGAATGGTGCTGGTGTAGAGGCTTCATTTGGCCTATCTAATGGTTCAGATGAAACAGCAACCTTCCAACGTGCCGTCATTGAAAATACAAGAAAGAATATTTTACTTCTTCCCTCTGAGAAAATAGGTTTTAAGTCCTTTATTAAAGTTTGTGATGTGAATAAATTTGACACGCTCATTACAGACTGGGACGCACTTGAAGAAGAGCTTACAAAGATCGAAGATTTAGGTGTAGACGTTATTGTAGTAGATAAAGACTGCTAAAAAGATATTAGAAAAGCCTTCTCAATAAAAGAGAAGGCTTTTCTACTTATGCTTCCTATTCACATATTCTTTGCGCCTTATAAATAGGTTCATTATCTTTTCTTGGAATAACAATAAGAATAATCATACTTATTAAAGTCAATAAGCCTAGTAAGCAAGCCACTATGCGATAAGGTATTATTTCCCCTAACACCCCTGCTACAAATTGAAACAAGATGCCACCGATGGAAAAGATTACATCAAATAAACCTTGAATTCTTGCACGCATATGGGCGGGTAAATAAGATTGAATAGCTACAGATCGAATAGTTGCACTCATACTGCCTAGAGTACCGCATAAAAATCGATTGATTAGCATAAATGGATAAGGCATAAAAAGTAAAAAGGCATCCATTATATCATAAACACTATAGACCATTTTGGTAAAACCATAGCGTTTCTTAGGTGGTAACTCAAATTTGTACCACACCATCCCTCCAATCACTCTTCCTAGCATTTCAGCACTTTTTAAGAAGCCTAACATAGTCACACTTAGCCAAGGTTGGGTTTGATAATATGCTTGAGCCATAACGGTTACCCCTTGGGATGCTCCACTTGTAATACTCATATAGGTATAAATATTTCGAACCCCACGCTCACCTTTCAAATAAGTAAAACCTTCTTTTATATCTGCTATATACATGCTAAAAGTATATTTTTGTGCTAGCTTACTTTTAGTCTCTTTAATACAAAGTTCAATAACTACAGAAATTAAAGTAAGAACTGCCACAATGTAAAATAGGGTACTCATTGACACATGCTCATAAAGGAAAGTTGCCATAGGTGCTATACAAATGGTTACAATAGGGTAAATAGTCCCACTTACTGCAAACCCTTTTTGCTCAAATCCTATTGGTATTAAATCTGGATACCAAGC
Organism: uncultured Eubacteriales bacterium; assembly: GCA_900551325.1. Taxonomy (GTDB): domain Bacteria; phylum Bacillota; class Clostridia; order Lachnospirales; family Cellulosilyticaceae; genus Holtiella. The sequence goes on from URVM01000016.1 coordinate 40,045, forward strand.
CGAAAAGCTCAATCTATAAAACACAGAAATAGTTCCAATTACTAAAACGAATAACACATATATCATATAGTTGAAGCCATAAATACCAGTCCATATACCCATTCCTACATACAAAATCCCCATTAATACATCTAATCCTACAATCCACTTTTTCTTGCTTCCTCGGTCTATCATAGGTGCTACCAATATAGGCAAAAATACATCAGGTAACATACCACATATAAGTAAAACTGCTGCCAGAAAAGTGGATTGGGTCTTTTCAAAAACAAGCAAACTTAGTGGTAAGTTCATGGCCTCTCCACCTATTGCAGACAGTATTGTTGCACCTGTAATACAGGAAAAATCTTTAGTCCATAATGTCTTTTTCTTATCTCTCATTTTCTACTCCTTATACTTTTACTTTTTCATAATAGAAGCATACGCTAGAACTTTAAGAATGTATAATCTTATTTTTTGAGAAATTTTAACCTTATTTACATACTTAAACTTACATATGGATGATTTTTGAAGAAATTTCATTTTGAAATGCTAAAGCTTTTTTATATTTCTTTTGTTGACTATAAGCTTTTACAATTTGTTCTCTATAAAAATAAAGGTATCCAAAATGCATTTCTTCCTTTAATACTTTTTGAAGTCTCTCTAATACCTCTAAATATGCTGGGTCCTTTAAATAATCTGGTCTTTGTTCCATTAAGGCTTCTTCATACATTACAGCATAAACCTTATTATCTTCTTCCTTTTCTATATAAGCCTTCATTTTAGCTAAATAAGGCTTAGCCTCTTCTAAATTTCCTGTACGAATATGTATAAGTGCTTTTTTCTGACACACTACGAAACTTTCTTCTCTTACCTTATTTAAATAGTCCATTGCTTTATTGTAGTCTTTTGTAGTTATAAAGACAGAACCCATATTATAATAAATAGTATCAAGGCCCTCTTCCTCTATCCACCTTGTATTTTGCAAAAACTTAAGCCCTCTTTCGTAATATTCAACCATAAGTTCATCTAAATCCAGGATGGCATAGGCATGTCCTTGCATAAAAAAAGTCTGTGCTAGCACATAAGTATTTCCTTCCTCTATAGCCAGTTCCCTACAAATATTTGCTCTTCTATGAATTTCTCCATACCTTCCAAGATGTAGTAAGGGATCAAAAATTGCAAAATAACTTGAACTTGTTCCTAGTAACTTATAAGCTTTTTCATAAACCCCAAGGAGTTCCTCCCACCCCTTATCTATTGGCGTAAGCAAGTAAAAAAGTCCTTTTTGTTCATCTGTCATACAGTCCTTACAACTTTTTACCCTATCATAAACATCTTCTCCCTCTATCCCACAAATCAACTGATAATCTAACCCCAATGGACTATACTGTAGCTTATCCCCTAATTTTTTTAGTTCTCCAAAAGCAGTTCTTTCAAGTCCATAATTCACTTGATAGTGATATGCCTTCATCAGCTTCCTAGCTTCGTCTAACACCCCATCATCATTACAATAATCTATATTCAGTTGTTCAAATAACTTTTTAATCATTTGTTCATCTGCTTTTACTTGCCCCTTTTCAATCTTACATAAATAGCTAGTTACACAAATGCCATAACAAATCTCTTTTTGACCCTTCCCCTGTTTTATCCTTTCCATTCTAAGTAAATTACCAACAAAGTTTTCTTTCATACCTCACCTCAAACTTACTGCCTTAATTTTCTGTTCTAGTTTCCATACAACAAATCCTAGGAACTCTCTCTTTAGTCCTAGGATTATATATTTTTAGTTTATTATATCATACCCTATTTATATCTCTACTTATATTCTTACTTTGTAATAGTGCAGTTTAATCTATTTTTTCACTAGACTTTCTAAAATGAATATCTCCATGTATTTCTATCATTTCATAATTTCTATCAGGATGCTGAAGTCTCCATACTAATTGCTCGGCTAGTCTTATACCTATATAATGTATAGGAACACTTACAGAAGTAAGCTCTTTTTCTCCCACTCTATCAATATCATCAAAGCCTGTAATACGAATATCTTTTGGGATCTTATAACCATAGGCTTTTAGTTGACTGATAATCTTATAGGCAAGGGCGTCATTGGCACATATAAAGGCCTGTGGTAAGTCTTGCTTATGTTCTATAAGGTTTCTAAGATAGTCTTCTACTTCATTACCAAAATAAAAATGTCCCTTTTCTTCACTAATGAGACAGTAAGCTTCATCTATAGGTAAGTTCATAGCCTCATGAGCTTCTATAAACCCTCTCCAACGGGCTTCAATACTTTGACAGTATGTAATATCTCCTATAAAACCTAGTTTGGTATCACCTTGCACCAGTAAGTGTTTGGTTAAGTCATATACACTTTTTCTACCTTCTACAACTATAACATCTGCCTTTGCTTCTTTTGCATCAATACTAAGGGGCAGATCATAGTAAACTGTGGGAATACCTAAACTTCTAATACTTTTTATGGTTTCTAAATGATATACATTCATTACAATAATCCCTGCTATATTACCTGTTTCAATAAGCTTAGGAAGTATAAAGTTCTTTTCTTGTTCAAAAGTTAAAAAATGATAAAAACAATGATAAGCATAACTTGATAATGCGCCTGTTATGCCATTAATAATATCTCCCCAAAAGGCTGAAAAATCAGGAGATGTGGCAATAACCAATATATTTTTAGAGTTCTTTTCTTCTCTATAGGTGTCTACTAAATGGTTTGGTAATTTACTATACCCCATCTCTATCGCTGCTTCAATGATTTTATTTCTTGTTTTTTCTGTAACACGTCCCCTATTATTCATGACTTTTGATACCGTATTACGTGATATGCCCAGTCGTTCTGCAATTTCATTAATTCCCACGGATTTCATTTTTTCCACCCTTACTTTATAATCTAATGATAAAAAGAGGTTACGCCACTTATTACCAAGTGTCATAACCCCTTCTTAAGCACAATTTACTTTAACCCGGTGATTTATTATTTCCCTAAATATTCATTAAGTTGTTTTTGCGCTTCAGCAATAATTTCTTGGTAGCCTGCCTTATTAAGTTCTTCCATCATTTGTGGAACAATTTCTTCTGGATTAGCTGCACCTGTAATCAGTGAAGGTTGATACTTAGATTGAATGTTTGCACATGCTGCAATTTGATTTTGTACAGACTGAGTATTAAAGGTAAAGCCTAGTGCTGGAGAAGAAATAGCTGTTTCTGTTTCAGCTTTTAAGTCTTGCCACATACTTGCTGGAGCTGGATCTACAGTATACATATTAAAGAATGTTCCTTGAGAATAAGCTGGTGTTTCATAGCCATCATTTAATTTCTTAATACTTGTATCTCCTGTTTTTTCATAATGTACCCCTTCGATTCCAAATGCAAGTAAGTTTCTCATTTTCTCATCTGTATTTACAAGTTCAATCACTTTTAAAGCTTTATCAATATTTTTTGAACCTGCTGAAACTGAAAGGAATGAACCTTGAATAGTTCTTGTAGAAAATGCTGGGCCATAGAATTTTTCATAAACAACAGGTACACCATCAGCCTCTGTCCAAGCATGTGGGAAACCTTGTGCTGCTGATATCATTCTACCTTTAGGATTTTCTGTAATAGTTGCTGCGTCTGGATTAATGAGTCCATCTTTAAACCATGTATGAAGCATTTTAAGATTTTCCATTGTATTTTCTTGTTCCCAAGGGGATACAACGGTAGCACTTTCATCCTCATAGCCCACTGTTACATAAGGTGAAACTAAAAGCTCGTCATATTTACAAATCATAGCTATAAATCCATTTATTCCTTCATTAGCTTGAAGCATAAGAGGATATTTAGTTGGATAAGCTTCCTTCATTTTTCTAAGAACTGGATCAAGGTCTTGTAAAGTCTTCATTTGTGTAATATCAATGCCTAACTCCTCTACTACAGGTTGTTGCCAAATCCAATATTGAGCTTGAGCTGAGTCTTTGTAGGCTGGTACCCCAAATATTTCACCATTTACTGTCATCCCTTGCCAAAGTGCTTCTGGAATAAACTGCTTTAAGTTAGGGGTTTCATCTAAGTATGGGGTTAAATCTGCAAAATAACCCTTGTTTGCTAAATCCTGATAGCCAGTAATCCCTGCCCCGAAAGCAATGTCATAAGACTCACCACTTTGTACAATCTTAGAAAGTTTTTCACCGTAATCGCCCCAGCTTGCATAACGAATATCTAGTGTCACATTAAGTTTTTCTTTCGTATATTCATTGATCGCTTCATTTACAGCATCAAGCTCTTTTGGTTCGTTACCAATTGTCCACCATACTAATTCTACTGGTTTCTCATCTTTTTTAGGTTCTTCTTTTTTAGTCTCTTCTTTTTTAGTCTCTTCTGTTGTACCTGGTGTTGATTCTGTCTTTCCTGGACTTGAACATCCTGCTAATGACCCCATTGCTAAAAGACCCATTGCCATAACTGCTACAAATTTCATTCTCATTTTTTTATTCATTACTTTTCCCCCTTAATAATGATAGTCCTATTTATTATTCTTTGACTGCTCCAATCGTTAATCCTGAAATAAAGTATTTCTGGAAGAACGGATAAGAACAAGCAATAGGAAACACAACTAAAATTACAATAGCCATTTTAACAGTCTCACTAGGTAAATCCTGAACTGCCTGCACGGCTGATGCCCCCAGCATTGCTATATTTTTATTAATAAACTCTATATCCCCTTCAATACGATTAAGCATTGCTTGAAGTGGCACAAGTTTAGAGTCATCAATAAAAAGTAAAGCATTATACCAATCATTCCAATAAGCAAAACTTAAAAATAATCCTATTGTTGCAATGGCTGGTAAGGCAACAGGTAGTACAATCTTTGTAAAAATCTTAAATTGACTTGCCCCATCAATTTTGGCTGACTCTATAAGCGAATCTGGAACAGTGGTTGTAAAAAATGTACGTAAAATAATAATATAGAAAGAAGAAACAGCCATAGGTAAAATAAGTGCCCATAAACTATCTTTCAATTTAAGCATAGTGGCAACTACAATATAAAAAGAAATCATCCCTCCACTAAAAAGCATGGGAATAAAAATAATCCAAGTAAATAACTTTTTAAACTTAAAGTTTTTTCTAGATAAAGAGTAGGCAATACTTGTATTAAGAACTAGGCCAATAACAGTACCTCCTATTGTTACAATAATAGATACAAAAAAGGCATTAAAAATACTGACTCTCGATTCCCACAAATACCTATAAGCTTCTAAGGAAAATTCTTTTGGCCAAAATCTATAGCCATATTGGGCAATACTTTGCTCTGAACTGATTGAAATCATAAATACTAATATAACTGGTAATACACATATAACCCCTAATAATATAAAAAGTAAAGAACAAACCACATTTGTCGTTTTTGATACTCTATTAAATTTTTCTGCCCCTTCAAATACTACTTTCTTATCTTTTTTCATTTTATCCCCTCCCTAGAACAATCCGTTCTCACCATCTATTTTTTTAACAATTGTATTTGCTAGGATGATTGTTATACACCCAATAACAGATTGTAAGAAAGCTGCTGCTGAACTCATTGCCATACTCCCCGTACCCTCAATAGCTTTATAAATATAAGTATCAATGGTTGCGGTTGTATTAAAGATCAAGCCTGAATTTCTAGGTACTTGATAAAAAAGTCCAAAGTCTGATTTAAAGATGCCCCCTACTGCCATAATAAACATAATGATAATAATAGGTTTAATAAGTGGTATGGTTATGTACTTAATTTGTTGTATTTTTGTGGCCCCATCAATTAAAGCTGCCTCATAATAAGTTTGGTCAATACCTGTAATAGCAGCTAAATAAACGACCATTCCATAACCCATGCCTTTCCAAGAATTCATAAAGACAATGATAAATGGCCAATATTCTTCTTTCATATACCACTGAATAGGGGTCTTACCTAAATTAGTTATAAGTTGATTAAGGATGCCTTTATCATAACTTAAAAAGGAAAATACAAAATAACTTACAACTACCCAAGACAAGAAATGAGGTAAAAACATAGCTGTTTGACAAATTTTCGCAAGTTTTCTATTGTAAAGCTGATTAATTAAAATCGCTAAAGTAACAGGAATAACTACACCTAAAATAATAAAGACAATATTATATAAAATCGTATTTCTTAAAATAATGACTGCATCTGGAGTCTTAAATAAGAACTCAAAGTTTGTTAGGCCTACCCACTCACTACTTATCAGACTTTGTATAAACCCTTTCCCCGGTCTAATACGAAAATCTTTAAAAGCAATAAGTATTCCCACCATAGGCAAAAAGCTAAAAATCACATACCAAATCAATGTAGGCAGTGCTAAAAGTGTTAATTCTAAATCATCTCTACTTACTTTAAATCTTCCCCTTCTATTTCCCCTCATCAAAACAACTCCCCCTTATCCATTATGATTATAATGTATCTTTAAATTTTTCTTTGCCTATGTAAATTCTTCTTTGTACAATTGCACAAGATTATTAAGAAAAAGTATGGGATTAAAAGTTATTAAGTTCTATACGTTGTTTACATGAAAATGTATTTATTTTCCATTTATATGTCTACTATATCCTTTTTATGGCAAAATTTCAATAGTTTTACCAATTTTATTATATTAATTTTTTATTTTATTATTTAATATTTTAAACTTGTAAATCATTTCATGAATATACAGTTTACCTTTGTACTTTTCATGTAAAGTTATACTTTATGTTTATCAAACTGTTCCATTTAGTAATAAACTATATTCAATTTATCAAATACAACTTGTAGGCAAAATAAAATTTCTCCACACAAAAAAGCTTGCGCACTTTATAGTGTACAAGCTCCTATTGTTATATTGTTTCTTACTCCATTTAGCCCCCTAAGCCTCTTTGTCTGATTTAATCTCCTATAGGTCAATGTCTTTTCTATTTTTTATGGTTAGGCCCTTTAAGAAATTCCTAGCATATCTATCACCACACGCTTTGTAATTTTTATGCCCTTCTTTTCTAAGTACAGCACCTAATTCTCCTTTTGTTATCACAACACCTGCTGTCTCTAATATGTCCAGCATATCTTCACTTGTTAAGGCCAATGCGATCTTTAATTTTTTGAACAACACATTATTCACACTTTTATTATCTGTCATAATATGAGATGGAGGTTCAGGCTTTCCCTCCTTTGGCTCTTGCTTACCTCTTTTAAAGATAATGAATCCATTCAAAAATGATTCAAGTGTATGATTATCACATGGCATATTATCTTCCATATCCCTCATAGCCAGATCATCTTCATCCTTTGATTTTATAAGTATCTTTCTTATCTGTTCATCGTTTAATTCCACACCACCTAGTTTAAATATTTCTTGCATCTGTGTGTTTTTTAAATCCAATGCATATCTTAATCTAATGAGTATATCATTATTATCCATCTGTAAATCCTCCAAGTTCTTCTTAAAAGTCCTATTTATTATAACATAGCTTCTACTTCTTTTTTAAAATAATTAAATCGTATTCTAAAAGAGTTAACAGTTGATATTAGCTTTTCTAGCCTGACTACATAACTCTTTAACTTTAAGTGTATATGTCTTCTCATCTTTAATAAACTGAGTGCCACATTGCCTAAATTCAAAACTAACCCCTTTAGCTCTGCACTGGTCCCGAATAGACAAAACCCAGTTATAATTTAGTGGCCTTGCCTCTCTATCAGATTCACCACCAACTACTACTAATTTAACATTATCCAGATATTTTTCTATATTGATTTCTTCAATAAGAGGCTGACAAATTATATTCTTATGTTTTATTGGAAGAGTGCTAAATATAGACAATCTAAAGTCTGCTCTATCTTGATTTTCAACAGTGCAACCGACTGTTACATTATCATATCCGTCATTCCAATCATTGGGAATACATTACAAGAATCTTTCAATCCTTTTTGTAAGAAAAATAAAATTCAAGTCTGAGCGTTCTTTTATCATTTTCCAACACTCTTTCCTCCACTCATCAGCTTCTTCAATAAGAAAATCTGTAGAAAAGCATACATATACGGTTTGACCTGACTTAATTTTATACTCACCTTTTTTATTTTTTGCAATAGGTCCATAAAAATTATCTGTTTTTACAATAATGCTTGTGTCTACTCCCTTTTTAACATCACCTTTATGAATATAACAGTACCTACAGCCTTCACTATATTTGTGACAACCACGCCATGGGTTCCACATTGCCATAGTAACACCACCTAAAATTTTGATTTGTCATTTTGAAAACTTATTACACATAAGTCTATATTAATAATCTAAATATTACAACATTTATTCTCTTATATACAACCTATCCTAGGGCTACTTGCTTATTCCTTGTTTCCATTCTCCCCAATTCTTCTTTATTTGTGTGCCTGTTAGCATATCCTTGAAGATTACCTCCCCATTTAACCACTCCGCCTCACCTACTAAGATAACCTGATTAATCCCTCTAGTATTTGCATAACTAAGTTGCTTCTTAAGAGGCGCCCCATTCATATAGACTTCTGAGAGTATACCTTGTTGTTGAAGTATTCTATTTATTTCTATACACACTTTTAAAGTATTTCCTATTGGACAAATAAGGTATGTCATTTGATCTACTAGAGAATACTTTTCTATAAATCCTATTTCTCCTAATACAAAAAATAATCTAGTTATACCTATTGATATACCTACACCAGGCATTTTTTGCTCTGTATAAAGCCCTGTTAGATTGTCATATCTCCCTCCTGAGCATATAGAACCATAAACTTCATTGCCTACAAGTACTGTTTCAAATACTGTACCTGTATAGTAATCTAGCCCTCGAATAATCTTTAAATCTATAATAGCATTCTCTTTTCTAACTCCAAATGCATCTACCATCCCCATTACGTCTTCCAGTTCATCAATTCCTTCTTTTATACTTACATAACCTTGAGAAATTGTTGTCTCACTCTTACAGTATTTTGCTAGTTCTCCAAACTGCATCTTTAACATCTCAATGCAATCTTCTACAGTACCCTGGATTTCTATGAAGTTCTGGATTATATCTGCTTTTTCCCTTCCTATTAATACTTGTAGTTGTTCCATACAGCTTTCTCCGCCCATTTTATCGTATTTATCAATAAGCCCCATTACCTCTTGTTGTGTCTCTATTTCAAGTACATCTAATACACCTGCAAGAATCTTTCTATTACTGATTTGAAACTTATAATTTGTTAAGCCAATACTTTCAAAAGCTTGTGCTGCTAAATTTATCACATAAGCATCATTACCAATATCTAACCTATTAGGATTTACAATATCAATATCCAACTGATAAAACTCACGGTAGCGTCCTTTTTGATTACGCTCCCCTCGGTATACTTTACCTAATTGATAACGCTTAAAAGGAAATGCTAGCTCATTCATGTGTTGCACCACATACCTTGCAAAAGGAACAGTTAAGTCAAATCTTAAAGCCTGCTTCATTTTCTCCTTATCAATACGATAAACTTGCTTCTCTGTCTCACCTGCTGACTTGGCAAGAAGTATTTCTTCCTTCTCAATAATAGGTGTATCCATAGGTAAACAACCATTTCTCTTATACACCTGAATCATTTTACTAACTATATCCTCAAAAATAAGCTGTTCTCTTGGCCCAAGCTCCATAAAACCTGGTAATATAGATGGTTTAATTTTTTCTCTCATACGAATCTCTCCTTTAAAATTAAAATAAAAAATGCACATAGGCATATACCTACGTGCATTTTCTCTCCTATTTAAGGAGAGCATTGAATTATTCATTCAACTCATCACAGTAGATACAAGCCTAACCTTAAATAGACCTGTATCTACCAATCAAATTGGTGACCCAAGTCCTACTTGTGATGATGATGTAATTGTACTATATTATTAGTTCTTACATTTGTTGAATTCATAATTCCCTCCGTATATTTGTTTGAATTATTATATACTTTAGTATGCCATCTGTCAAACCATACTTCTGCATTAGTACGCTCATCTATCTCTAATACATTTATATACTTTACTACTTATGCATGGCAAGGTTCATCGTCTTATGAGCATCTGCTACCCTCTCGTTTCTAATTTTTCATATATACAGCCATATAGTTCATTAGTATATGCTTTCTTGTACATTGGCATATGATTAATCCAAGCTATGTATCTTGAAATATCCTCTATCTGTTCTTTTTCTACCCTATCTTTTATATATATCAGTGCTAATTCTCGTATATTTTCCACGTGATCATTACATCTCATAAGTATAAATTTCAAGCTCTCATGATATCCAATTAGAATAAGTCTCTTTAGGGCTTCTTCTCTACAATACCCATTGGGGTGAAAAGTGACTAATCCCAAAAAAGTTATCTTTTCTTCTATGGTTAAATCCTCTGTGCATAGCTTTCTTACAACTTCTGGCGTATAAATGTTGTACCAATTATTGCCTTTGTAGTTTCTAAAATGTCTGTAAATATGAATATAATGCAAGTGGGCATACGACTTCATTCCTATTGTTAGAATCTGAATCACTTTTTTTATGCGCTCTTCACTAAGAGTAGGAAGTATCTCAAACACTTTTCTTAGTTCATCTGCGCCCCTAAGTAGTATGAATGCCTCAAAGTCTTGTCCTGATATCAATTGACACTGTAAGTTACGCCACAAGTTATGAAAAGTTCTTTTATTCATTACCTTTCCTCCTACTTGTTTCATCTCTTTCTTGGTTAGGTCCATAATAAAGGGTCTGCACTTGACTTTTAAATGCTCCTAAAGGTTGGTTCTTTCTATCCATTACACACTTAAAACCATGCACGATATAAGTTAGAGCACCCTTTGTTCTATATCTGTAGCAGTGATTAACTTCATCATATTTATAAAGTCCTTCTTCTTCACCCTTTATAAAGCGTTTGCTTCTTCTATTCTCCATATATGTTTCAAGATCTACCCTATGGTTTCTATATTCCAAATCAGATTCATATAAACGTTGCTCTACTGCTTTTAAGTGTCTTTCTATTGCCTCTCCTACCTTATCAGGTTCCCAACACCACATATACAGTGCCCCTCGTTCCCTTTCCATTTGTGGCAACAGCTCTGATGTAGTTATAATGTTCTTTTCATCAGAAAATGCAGTATGTAGCTCTATACCATGATAATGAACAGATTTGATAAGTTTTAAAGTTTTATTACTTTGCTCAAGAATGTTGTAATTACAACAAATAAGTGCTTCTGTCCCATACGTTCTATGGCTATAATGTAAATAATATGTATTAGATTGTCTTCCACCACCTAAATGTTTTTCCTCTACATATGCTTTTTTCCTATAGTTATCTTGCCACTGAAAACCTCTCTTTTTTAATTCTGCTTCTAGTAGTGCAATAACTTTCCATCCGATCTTGTCCTCTTCATTTAAATCATATGGTTCGTATCTTTCTCGGGTTCTAAATTCCTCAGGCTCCAAGAAGTTTTTTACAATATTAATTATGTAACAAATCAAAAGAATTACTATAATTACTGCTATCAATACCATTGTAATAATTATCTTATTACTCATTTCCCCTCACCCTATTCAATATGTCTTATAGCTACTTCCTCATCCTCAATACTTCTTAGAAATTCGACAAAATCCCTAAATCTCTTTAATAAATCAAATTCTATATCTTTCTTTCGTCTATGAATTTTCATTATTCCCTTGTGGTCTGTCTCTACATTTTTAAGACGTCGCAAATCTATAAAAGTATGATCTTTTATTTTTTCTAAATAACATTGCCCCTTCGGTTTTGTATCTAATGAGCACATAGTTCCATAAACTTTAATGGTACATCCCCCACTTCCCATTCCCTGTTCATATTCTGGAAAACTATAAAGATAATCATATCCCAATACATCTTGATCTTCTTCTAGCATCTGTAATATAGCCTCTGTACACTGTAATAAATCTGTAGTATTTTTATAAGCTATATTCTTCTTATCTAATCCTTTTCTCACTTTAAAATGTTCATATACCCCAAATGTTACTGCATATGACACGCCTTACTGCTCAAGCTGTGGCGAATCCATAATGATACCTAAATCTCTATAAGAATATGCCATTTCATAAGTTTGATCTTGTGTTATAACTATTGTTTTATACCTTAGATTATTTGTACTTTTCATCCTATCTCCCTTCACGATAAATAGTGATATCCTATTTTATTTAACTCTACATTAATTTTCTTAATATTTCAATATTTACACAAACTTTCTTTTCTTAATATAAAATACTTTCAAGGAACCAAATTATCTTTTTCAAACAATGTTGTTTGTCTCTTCTAAAAGTACTATGTTCTATCTAAATAAAAATAACCTTTAAGAGATTTCTCCCCTAAAGGTTGTTTTCTTATTCGTTTATTTTTCTTACAGGCACATAAATCTCCATTACTGTATCCACTCTTGCGTGGCAGCGCTCATCATAAAACTCAAAATCCAGTTTACTTTCATCATAAACATACCCACTATCTTTAAACCATTCTTCAAAGATATATCTCCAAGTTGCTCTTATAATATCCGCAAAACTATCGTCTTCATCCCCATGACTTGTATCAACTGGTGGTGTTGTAAAGACGGCATAGGTTGCTTCTGGTACCTGGGCGGTTAACATCTCCTTTGTTACTTTTGAAAAATCATCAACTACTACACCTAACAAATAGGTTACTGCTCCATCTTTGCTACTTGGAACACATAATCCCACTTCGCCATGTTTAGGTGGATTAAGGATTTCGTACATCTTAGATTCCAAGTTTTCACCATCATAGTTACTCCAAAAAGAGGCAATATCTTTTGTAAAGTTTGTGCCAACTATGTTAGTCTTTATCCCATACCCTGCTACTTTAAAACTTTCTTTTTTAATAATCTTAGGTTCCATCATATACCCTCCTACTTCATATTTCATTTCTTCCAAGTTATAGCCTATCATTCTAGCCACATACTGACTCGGGCTATAGTGAAATACTTTTTTAAAGGCTTTGATAAAACCTGTATGTGTCTCAAATCCATAATCCAGTGCCACATCAATAATTTTACGCCCATCAAGTAGTTCCATTCTCGCTAACGATACTTTACGATACCTGATATATTCTGTAACTGTCATTCCCTTGCATATAGCAAATATTCTTGAAAAATGATATACAGAATAGCCTACTTCATCTGCAATCTGTTGCACTGTTAATGACTCTTTAATATGGATTTCTATAAATGAAACACATTCTTCTATCACCTTACTATAATTCACTCCATCACCCACCTTTACCGTACGGTGATTTAAATATACCTTATTTTTACCCCTGCATCTCTTCCTAATTTGCTAAACTCAATAAATATTTAAATTGTATAGCTTTATCTGCCTTATAATATAAATATATATTTTCCTTACTCTACAAATCTACATCCACTTTCATATAATGCTGTTTTAACCTCTTCCCATTTCTCTTCTTTAATCAAAATATAGTCTGTATCATAGGTAGCTACTACTAAAATTCCTGTCTTTTGTTTAGCTATAATATCTGCAAGAAATGCTATCATACCATATTTACTAAAAGCTGCATCCTCTGCAATGTAAAAACAATTCCATCCATGCTCAACCTCTATACATTCCCTTGGCACAATCTCTGTTGGACAAATCACGGAACATTCCCTGTCTGTGTGACTTACAAATACAAATTGATTATTTAAATCCACCTCTTTAAAATCCTTAACCTTACAAATTGAAAACGATTGACTAAGCTGTTTTAAATCCATCTCTATTCCTCCTCATCTATTCATCTATATTCTTTAATACCTTCATCAAAAGCCTGCTTATCCTTATGTAAAAATCCATGAAGAGCTTCTTGCAAGGCGAATGTACTTTTATAAAATTTTACACGTTCACATATTGATTTACCATTGGGATAAAGTTGAATGCACATATTAAAGAAATCTTCACCATAACTAGAAAGAATTCCTGCAAAATCATATGCTGGATCTCCTAAGCGTACATTCCCAAAATCAATTATCACTTATGATACGTTTTACTCTGTTAATTCCATCTACCCACTTTTGGGTCAGCTAGTTATTTATAGATCGTAGAGGTTCATATCTTTCTTTTTCAAAAGGGTCATTATTAGAAAATAAATCAGGGTTTATTCTTAGGTATGAGCGGCAAAACTAAAAGCCCTTCTTTCATATACTCACTTAAAGCATCTAATACTGTATCTGCTCCACCTTCTGCTTCCCCCAATTTTTCGAACAATGTCCTTGTACATACTAATCTCCCTACTAAAACTCATATTATTACTTCTAAAAAACATCTATTCTTAACTTTATTCTAATTATATCATAATTTTCAATCTACTCTTCATCCCTCATAGATTTTGTCGCGAATAAAAAGAAGCCTCCCTTATGGGGACGCTTCCATTGACAACCGTAACCAGTACAATAATTTAATTTGTTATCTTCTGCTTGTATTGTGCTGATACCAACTATGTAAACAAAATGAACTTCATTTTACTTGCTATTGTTCCTTGATACCTCTTAATAGTAAATTTTACATAGATTAAGGTTTATTCAATTATTTTAAATTCTGATGGGAAAAATGTTTCTATAGGTCGATTAGAAGCATCATACACTTCATATAAATGAATAAATTTATCATATACTTTTTGCATTTGATTTAATAACAATTTTTCATCTATATTGATAAGCTTTCTATCTTTCATAAGCCATTTGCCATCTATTATTGTACTAGAAACATTATTGCCTACACAGCTTTTTAGAATAGTCCTAATAGGATCTTGATAAGGTCCAACATTTATATCATCCAGATCAATAATAATAATATCGGCTTTCATATTTTCTGCTAATTTACCAATATCATTTCTTCTTAAAGCTTTTGCTGCATTTATAGTAGCGGCATTAAAAACATCCTTTGCACTGATTCTATTGAAGTTATTTTCTATAGGTCTATTAAAGGCTTCTCCTTGTTCAGGATATTTTTGAAAGATTTGTTGCTTATAAAACATTCTATCAAGGTCTAAGGCATATCTCATATTTTGTATCATATCATTAGGTTGAGCGTCAGTACCCATTGTTATATTAATTCCATAATCCTGATATTTTGAAAATGAAACCAGTGCAGTTCCAACGTTAATCTCTGCTATAGGTGTATGAATAATACTCACATCATAATTTCTTAGAAGTTCTAATTCACTATCTTTTGCTACAATACAATGAGGAATTAATAAATTACTTGCAAGCATACCCTGTTTTTCAAAGTAAGTAATGGTACTCTCGAGTCCCATAGTTTTTAATAAATCCCATTCATGCAAACCTTCACAAGCATGCAATCTCATAGGGATATCCTTAGATTTTGCAAACTCCATAGCCTGAGCTAAAATTTCAAATCTGGTACAACTTATTTGGCAGGGATTCATAAATCCTTTTATAAGCCCTTCCCTTTTACCATCAAAGTTATCAAAAAATCTTAGTGCATCCTCAAAGCTTTTCTTCTCTCTATCTGGCTCAACATCAAAGCCCACAGCTTTTTGAGATTTAAAAGATGGTCCTACATAGAGTCTATAGCCTAATTCAAGTGCTACATGAGCCATCACTTCAAACTCTTCATAGGTTTGACTAAAACCATGAAATAATTCACCCTCAATAGGCATAGCCGTTGTTATTCCATTTTTTATCAATTGAGCCATAGAGAACTTTTGTCTTACATAAAAATCTTCTAAGGTATAGGGATCCTTCGTTCTAAACTTATCACCCATTTTAAATCTGTCTTGGATAGACTTAGGTACAGCCACATCAATTAAAGCATGGTCTGTATCAATATCAGAATCTAAATCAATAAACCCAGGACTAATAATGGACTTGCCTGCATCAAATTCTTCATCAAATGGGCCTTTATAATTTTTCCCACAAAAAATGATACGATCATCCTTAAAAACAACTTCTCCATTTTTATAAATAACGTGTTGGTTATTTTCAAAACCAATAACGAATAAAGCTTTTAGTTTTGTTATTTTACTCATTAGTAATGTCCTCCATCTCTTCTTTGCCACTCCATATCAAATAATTCTTTATCGGACTTTCTATTTTGTCCCCAACTATACTCATCCAGATAAGCAAAGTTTTTAAGATTAGCCCGTTCAACTGTTCTAACTGCTTCTTCTTGAGCTTCTAGCAAAACATCTCTCTCATCTACAGTTTTAACTATTTTATTTTCCATAATCAATTGGCCGTCAACCATAACATGACTTACATCTTGCCCTTCTCCACTTAGTACAAGGGAATGAACAACATTAAAGCTTGGCATTAACCTTGGGTTAAGTAAATCAATTGCAATAATATCTGCTTTCTTATTCACTTCTAAAGAGCCAATTTGTTCCTCTAAACCTAAAACCTTAGCTGCATCAATTGTAACCAGTTCAAGCATTCTCTCATTTGGAAGAAGACTATTATCGTTTGCTGTTCTTCTATGCACTTTTTGAAACTCTCTCATGCATTTAAACATATCGAAACCATCTCCAGTTTTTGCACCATCTGTAGTAGCAGCCAGAGAAACACCTTTATCAAGCATTTTATGAACAGGCGCACCAGAGTAAGGCGCCATTGTTGCATGTGTGCCTGTTTGAACTAATAAATCGATTTCTTCATCGTCTAAGTATGAACAATGCTGAACATGTACATGTGGACCTAGTACTGCATTACTTAAATCTTGTTTGGCAAGATGAAGCATCCCTCCAAAACAATCCGTATGTATCCTCACATTATATTTACGAGCTATTTCTAGCATGGCTTTTGCCTGATTCATATCATGTTCGGTTAAAGTTGTAAGTTGTTCCTTTGGTGTTGCACCAGACGGATTAATAGATGTAACCACACCAAAAGGCGTTACACTTACAAAAGTCTTTTCGTTATTTGTTTTGTGTAGCTGTTTTATAACTTCTTCTAGACTTTCTACAACCTGCTCAAATGAAACGGATTTCATTACCCTTTTTCCATCTTCATATCGACTAAAATTATGAGGCCAAGGAATATGACCAGGGCCTGTACAAATAACGTTACGAATGCCTACCTCATTATAGGCTTTAGCATTATTTATGGCTGGAACTGGGCTATCGCAGCGTGGTTGAGAACCTAACACTGAAACCCCTGTTGTAACACCATTTTTTACTCTTTCAAGAGCTGATACCCTTCCTTCTATATACCAAAACTCATCTGTTGTATAATGCTTATAGGTATGAGTCATTGCAGGCATCCAATGTTTTGTATCTTTTACAACAAATCTAAAAAAAGTATGTCCAGCATGACCATGGGCATCAATAAATCCAGGCATAATCACTTTATATTCACAATCTATTGTTTTATTTGCTTTAAATTTTTTATCAACTTCTTCTTTACTTCCAATATAAATAATCTTACCCTCATCCACTACTAAACTTGAATTTGTCAAAATCCTTCTTTCACTATCCATGGTTATAATCGTACCATTTGAGAAAATATAATCAACCACTGATGTCCTCCAAATAATTTTTATTTTCTATACTTATGTTCATATTATAGCATTAATCTATTTAATAATACATTTTTTCATTTTGATTAGATTTTAATAGCTACTTAACTCTTTTAAGTAGCTATTTATCTTTCCTACTGTATATAGCACAATTTAAGTAATATTCAGCTTGTTTTTCTAGTACTTACTTGTGATATACATCCTTCACCACATTAAGTGAAAATTATTTATCCGAGTTATCATTATCTCTGTACGTTCTGATGATGAAGTGTATAAATAACAGCTCTATGAAAGAATAAAATAACTTATGAGAGTTCCCTTTTAGGGCCTCTCATAAGTTATTTTTAGGTTCCTATCACCTCTAGTTAGTTGTACTTCTAATTCTTTAATTAAATTAATATCATATTCCATTAATGGATTATTATGCTCTATAAAATAAGTATTTTCTGCTATCGTCATACATGATATGTATACCTCTTCATAAGGATGATTATAGCCTTTTTTCTCTTCTTCAAGCACTCTAAAATTTTCCCCTGACCAATCATAATGTTTTTTATTAGTTTTATTATTTGTAAAGTACCACCATATATTCCCGTTGACATACACTTTCGAGATATGAGGCAATATTTTTACAATCATCACCGCTACAAAATCAATTTCACTTAACAAATGCACTTGTTCTAAAATATGATCAATCTTCTCTTCATTAATATATTGATTTTTTACAACATCTATTGTTGCTAAATTTTTTCTTTCTTCTTTTATAATGCAGCTATAATGACTCTTATATAATTCTGTTGTTTTGTATTCCTGTATTGTCTGCTCTCCAATATACTTATCAACAAATTCCTCACTATAGGGTAGAGTAATCGTATCACCCGTCCTATAAAATATCTCCTCATCCATTAATAATACTGGAAATGGATCAATGGACAATCTCATTACTGCTACAACACCAATTGAAAAATTAATACATTCCTCAAAGGTAGCACATTCATTTAATAGCACCTCATCTCTATCTCTACTATACTTTCTTGATACATAAAAATATTTAAAGCCCTGTTTATGCACATATTTATTATATAACTTCCTTCTATCTTCAACTTCCCTAAAATAACAATGCATCTTTTGTCTCATATCTGAAAAAATATAACCATTCTTAGCAAGATATTTTTGCATATCTCTATCCATTGGAAAGCGTTGCTGAGTTCTCCACTGTGTAAATTTTTCTTCCCTTTTTTCCTCTTCAATATCAACTAAATAAACCATAGTAGTTGCTACTTCCAAGGCTTGCCTTATTGAATAATAAGCACAATCAAAATATCCTTTTTCAAATAGATTTATTGCATTAATAATTAGCTGACATGCTTCTTCCAAAAAAGTATTACTCTGCATAGCATCATTTCTTCCCGTCCAGCTTTGTTTAACTTCCCATATATCTTCTAAAAATTCATGTCTTTTACTCAGAATACAAGGATATAAGTTTTCATTTATTTGAATCTCATCAAACTTCATTATTTTCTTCCCCTTTGTTCCCAATACTTTAAGGACAAAACCTCTCCCTACTAATGATACTTTTCACCACACTTTATTAATGAGAGGTTTTGTCGTTTTCTTCTTCCAATTGCTTTAACTTGTCCTCTAGTTCTTTAACTCTTAGTTCCAGTGATTGTATTTTATGTGTTTCATCATTCTTAGAACTATACATACTTATTAATTTTCTTTGAATAAGTGGTTCTCCAATTTGATCAATAAGTTTCTCTACATATTCCTTTTCCTGAGTAGATAAAAAAGGTTCTTGTATTAAATTAATCAATTCTTGTATTTTGCCATATGCAAAATCCCCTATAGTCTTATGAGTAAAGAACTCTTTTAGGATATTATAAATATTTCTGCCAAACGTCTTTTCCTTTAATATCCAACCTTTTTCTTTTGAAATAATAATAATATCTTCTTGTAAAACATCACCTGTTAATATCGCACCATTTGTGGTCATTACAATCTGCACATTGATATCTTTCAAATATTCCATACAGTACTCTGTTAGCATCTTAAGAAATTTTCGTTGCCACTCGGGATGTAAGTATGTATCTGGCTCATCTAATGCAATTAAAATATTTTCTACTTTATAATACGACTGCCCTTCTTCATATAACTTTAATTTACTTAAAGCATTCCAGATTCGTGAAAACATATCTAAAAATTGTATTTCTCCTGTACTATAAGTAATATCTTTATATTGTTTATCTAAAAAAATGAATGTAAACCTTTGAGTTGCCTTTTCATTGCCATTTACTTGGTTATCTGGAAAAACATCAATTAATAGTTGTAAAAAATCTTTTATTTTCTTAGCTTTAAAGTTCAACAATAATTGTGTTGACTGTAGCAAATATTTTTTATTTTGTCTTATAAGTAACATCTCTTGATTGTCATCTATAAATTCAAGTAACCTTATTCCTTTTTCTATCTCTACAAGGTATTCTATTTCAAAGTGTTCTTTATCTAGTATATCTTGTGGTAACCACTCTTTCAGATTATTTTTCAATTTCATCAACTGTTGTATGTAATCGCTTATCTGATATCCATAAAATACTTGTTGTTTATACCAATTTGCAATTTCAATAAATAGATTTTCATTAGCTACAGTCTTAGATGGATTTCCGATGTGCAGTAAACTTCTTCCTATCCTGAACTTTTCCAAAATACTTTCTACAATTTCTACATAGAATATATCAGCAACAGATAATTCCACTTGTTCCTTATTTCTCTGTACTCTCCCTAATAAATGCTCCATTTCATTATCACTCAATGGTTTGTTTCTATCTTGTATCCCTTCTTTCAATCTTTCTCTTATTTGCATACATCTTGTCTCAAAATCACTATTAATATCTTGTCTAAGCTTTATACATGTGGGTAGTATAAAGCCTAACTGATTAAACTTATCTACACCTCGCCCTTCATTGTCTTTCATAAAAAAGATATGCGTATATGGTTGATATATATATGTATAAAAGTTTCGTGGATTAGGCGTTACTGTATTCCTTTTTGCATGACTTCTTTCATGCTGAAACATTGTATCTGCTCCATAAAGTAAGTGATATAATCCCACATCTGCTGTCATACCATTGTCACCTACATTATTACTTAAACTAAATTGATTAGAGAAATATATAATCCCATAACCTGCATCTTCATAAATTTTTCTATGCCTATCTTGTACACTAGCTTCAACCAATCCATTCTCATCTAGGGTATACGGATAACATTCAAAATCTATCTTTATCTCTTTTATATCTCCCTTTAACATTTTTTCTATATCTTTATGATATTTTGCTGGATAAAAGAAATGATACTTATCTCCTGCTTTGACCACCTTTAATTGCCCTTGAGCTAAATAATCATTTGCTTGTGCTACTATACTATTAAGAGTTGTTGTTTTTCCCGCCCCATTTTCACCTAGTATCAAATTTAATCCACTAATATTGTCACCATAGAAATTAATAAACCCAGACTTTTTTCTTATAGATAAACACTGTTCCTGTTCATCCCATTCAAATTTATATTGATTATCAAGGCAAATATTCAATTTACTTAGTCCTAACTCTCCATCTCCTGCATGATATAAATAGCATAATTTAATTTTTGACATGCCCACTTCCCCTTTTATAAAATTTTATCCGTATTTTCTTTAAAACTCACCCTAAATTCTTTTACCATATCTTGTGTTAACTTACTCAGTGGCCTTTGTATCATTCTTTCTTCATCTATCATATAATTTCCAAATACCATTTCTATAACTTCTTGATTACTCTTAAATAGCTCTGGATATTCTTGTGCCAATTCTTCAATACGTTCATCATTATAGCAATATATCTTTTTGATTATTTCTCTTACATATTCCTTATGGCTATCATAAATAGCTTCTAAATGAAAAAGTTCTTTACTCCCCTCTATCTTCTTTTTCATATCTTCATCAATATTTTCATTAATTGCTATTTCTAGTTCAAAATCGCCTTCTAGTCCTAGTAAATAATTAATATCCCATTCATCTTTATTCTTACAAAATTTAGTCCTAAACTTAGCATTATTTCCAAACCCTTCCTCATAAGGGTATAGGCTATATATCTCTTTATCTAATTTAAATCTACTATTACATATTTGACAGCTCGGTACAAAATTATATAGTGATAATGCTAAAAATGGATATTTGCTTTTAGGATAATAATGGTCTAAGTCAGCAGTCGTTTTTTGCATGTCCCCTTCATCATAATATGTAATATAATTTCTATTGCAGTATGGACATACGTCAATTCCTAACATGCTTAAAAGTTGATGTCTTCCCCATTCTATCTTTTTGTCACCAGTTGTAAATTTCTTATAATCAAATACCTTGCTTATTTCTTTATTGAATTCATATATATACCATTCCTGTTCATATTGCATCTTTAAAAATGTTTCTTTATCTTTTCTACATACTTCATTCTTTTCGCTCTCTCTAGCCCATTTTTTTAGTTTACTTTGAAAATCTTGGTATCGATCACACTTATTATACCCTTTATTTTCTAACTCTTCTAATATCTTATCAATCAACTTTTTCTTACTACTCAAGAAATAATATATTATTTCTTGAAGTTGCTCTTCTAAATTATTGTTAGATTCCTTATTTTTAATAAGTTGCTTATATTGAAAAATAATCTTTGTATCCCATTCATATTTTGTGCCTTTTATTATAACTTCTAAATTATCCGTCAGGAACTCTTTCATATCTTCATTCTTAATACTCGCTATTTTAGGCTTTACATTATTTTCTATGTATTCCCAATGTCTTTTTATAATCTCATCCCAATTTTCTATTTTTTTCACATCTATTTTCATCATTAGCTCTATCCCCTTAAAATAAAGACCTCTTAAAGTTTAACTAGTTGTGTTCTTTAAGAGGTCTCATTGGTATTTATTTTATTCTTTTATTTCTAACTGTTCAACTTTCTCACGTTCCAGCCCAGTTATACTTATTATAGTTTCTATACTCATCCCCGATAATAGCATCTTTTTAGCAATCTCTACTTCTCTTTCATATCTTCCCTTTTCCATTGCATCTTCTTTTATCTCTTCTATTGTTCTTGTTATATTTGCAGTCATTTTATCAACATCCTCCTTATCCGCATCTAAAATACTTAAAGCTACATCTTTTATCTCTTCACTTAACGTATTGGATAACCAATTTTTAAGTTCCAATTTCTCTTCTTCGGTTAACTTATTAAAAGCTTTTACAATAGTTGCTAACCTGTTCATGTATTCCTCATACCCAACCTTTTGGTCTAGTAAGAAGATTGCTGATGAAATACTTTCCTTTTGTAGTAGAATTTCCTTTTCATATCTATTTACATCTAGGAGCACATATTTAAAATCTAATAACTTATCACCAAATAATTCATACTTTGTAATCTTTTCTTTAAAGCTAACTGGCACACTCCATTTATCTTTACCATTATATGTTACAATAGGTACAATAGCTGGTAACTTAAAATCTTTTCTCTTAATTTCTTCTTTACTTATGCCTTTTAACACCTCTCTCCAAATTTCAATCATGTACATGAGTAGTCTGATTGGCATACTATGATCTATGCTTGATTGAAATTCTAACAATACATAAAAGATAACTTTCTGTCCTTCTATTTCTGCTTGATATACAATGTCTGCTTCTACTTCTTCATAATCAACAAGTATAAAAGATTTGTTCACTAGTGTTAAGCTATCTGCTGTAAGCTCTTTCTTCCATTTTTCCTCTGTAAAATCATTAATAAGGTTCAGAAATATATCCTTATTAGAAAATAAAGTCTTATAGCTCTTATCATGTATATTATTTATATCCTTTTTCATTAATTTATATTTTCTCCTGTGTCGTTCATTCTAGTCAAAGTATGATCATTTATAGCTTAATTATATCATAATCTTCTATTTATAGTATAAAAACAGAGCACATTTTGATGCTCTCTATCATTAGTTATCTGTATCTCATCACACTATTTTGATAGTATTAATCACTTTTACAATATTTAATTCTTATCCCAATAGCCTGTGGATGTTTTGATAAAGCTTACTTACACCTCCTATTAAACCTTCCTAAGCTAGCTTCTTTTTTGATAGTCACTACTCATCTCCATTGCTCCATCAAATATTAATTCTAGCCCTAAAATAATAATATGGTGGCCCACCTTGCCAAATGGATCAAAGACTAACTAAAATTAGAATAACATAAAAACTACCCATCATAGAGACATGAAAGTTCCTTGGGGGGGACATGTCTATACTTGGGTAGTTCTAAGGTGGATTTGTAAAGGGAGTATTTATAGGGGGTATTTAAATAAGTATCAACCTTTTACTGAGCCGGCTACAACACCTTCGATAATATTTTTCTGCATAATAAGATAGAAAATAACAAGTGGTAAAGTTGCTAATAAAAGCATTGGGAAGAAGGATGTCCAGTTGGTTGAAAATGGCCCAACGTTTTTATACACTTCTTGTAAAAGTACAGCTTTTTCTGGTGACTGTAAAAAGAGTAAAGGCGTCATAAAGTCATTCCATACAGCTAAAGCATCTAATATAGCGACTGTTGCTACAATTGGCTTTAGAAGTGGAAAGATAATAACCCAAAAGCATTTAAAAGTTCCACATCCATCAATACCTGCTGCTTCTTCTAGTTCAATAGGCACTGTACTAATAAAGCCTTTAAATAGGAAGATAGATAAAGGGAGGTTAATACAAAATACATCAATAAGAATAACCCCTAGAAAGGTATTCATTAAATTCATGCCTACCATAATCTTATAAAGTGGCATAATAGCAATTTGGAAAGGAATAATTAAACCTACCATAAAAATTGCAAACATAATTTTAAAAATCTTCTTCTTACTTCTTGCTACTACATAGGCTGCCATAGAAGCAAATAGCACCAGTAGAATAACAGCTGCTACTGTAATAATTAAGTTATTCATTAGTGCTCTTGGGTAGTTCATAGCTTGTAAAGCCTTTGCATAGTTGTCAAAAGTCAGCTTAAGAGGTAGTCCTAGTGGACTGGATGCTGCTTCACTTGGTGTTTTAAAGGTTGTTACAACTAAATAGTAAATAGGTAAGATCATAATGCCTGATAAAATAAGGAAAAATACATTATAAGCCAAATTACTAAGTTTCTTTTTATCCATTATGCAATGCCCTCCTCCCATTTATCTAGTAAGTATGTAATGAGTTTCGTCATAATGAAAACAATAACAAAGAACACAACTGCAAAAGCACAAGCGTAAGCATTACGTCCACTGTTAAAGCCTTCCCTGATTAAAGTAGTCATAATGGTTTCAGATGCATATCCTGGACCACCTTTAGTCATAGCAAAGACTGCATCAAAAACTTTAAGTCCACCAATTAAACTCATTAATATATTAAATGACGCAGCTGGATATAAGAGTGGTAAAATCACTCTAAAAAATAGTTGTCTTTTATTAGCCCCATCGATGCTGGCTGCTTCATAAAGAGCTGTGTCAATGCTTTTAATATTGGCACTATATATAACCATGGACCATCCTGTCCACTGCCATACTTGGGTAGCCAGTACGGAGTATAGTGCAATTTTACTATCACCTAGCCAGTTTACTGGACCAAGGCCAAATACTGCTAATATATTGTTTAACAAACCATAGTCTGCTGAAGTCATAATAAATTGGAACAAAAAGCCTACTACTAATACACTAAGGACTGCTGGTAAGAAAAATACAGATTTAAGTACATTAGCCATAAAGACTTTCTTCATTAAG
The DNA here is from genome assembly GCA_900551325.1 of uncultured Eubacteriales bacterium. Lineage (GTDB taxonomy): Bacteria > Bacillota > Clostridia > Lachnospirales > Cellulosilyticaceae > Holtiella. The sequence continues at coordinate 65,385 of URVM01000016.1, forward strand.
ATTACTGCAAATAAAATAGATAGACCGTTTTGGATTACTGTAATAAGTGCAGCATATTTAATAGAGTTTTTAATAGCTGCTATTGTTTTAGCATCTTGGAATAAACTTTGATAGTTATCAAAACCTACAAAGCTAATATTAGGGTTATAAACTGACCAGTTTGTAAAGCTATATAGGACACTCATTAAAGTAGGTACAATAAATAGACCTACAAATCCTATAAAAGCTGGCAGAATCATAAATAAATAGATAGTTTCTTTCTTTTTTGTATTCATTGTGCCACTCCTTTTAATAAAGTAGGCGAATAAGCTTTATCCACCTACTTTATTTTCTGTCATACTGTCTTACTTAGTTGAGTGCTTTTCTCATATTATCATTAATTTGATCTGCATCTTTAAGTGCATCTTCTACAGTTTTAACACCAGCTAAAACTTCTTGAAGTGACTTACCGTAACCTTCTACAATTGGGTTCCCTGATGTCCATGCTGCAATCCATGGTGCATAAACATTACCAGCTTTAAAGGCTTTGGCACAATCTTCATAAATAGGTCCTAAGTCGATTTCTACACCTGTTAAGAAAGAACTACCTGCATTATCTTTAACTAAAGCTGCTTGTGCTTCTGGTGTTGCTGTTACTTCAAGTACTTTAAGTGCAGCTTCAATATTTTTAGACTTACTATTAATAGCAAGAGCAGATCCTGGTCCACCTACAAGCCAGCCTGGACCTTCTTCAATCCCTGGAATTGGGAACATACCTAATTCCATATTTGGATTTTTCTCTATAATTGTATTTACTGCCCAAGGACCACTTTCCCACATAGCAGCTTTACCTGTTGCAAATTCTTCTAAAGCTTGATCATAGCTTAATCCAAGCATATCTTGTGTTAAGCAACCTTCTGTAATCACTTTTGACCATTCTTCTACATAAGGTAACCAGCTTTCAGCTACCTTTGCTTCACCTTTGTCAAACTTGCTATCGAAATCTTTGTTTTCTTCTTTTGAGTAGAAGGCATTGTTTACAACACCAATACTTTGCTTCATCATAGGCTCCCAAGATTGAGCACCCATAGTCTGTGCCTTAATACCTTTAGCTTGTAAATCTTTATGTAGTTGAATAAACTGGTCTAGGTTTTTAGGTACACTTACGTTGTTTTCTTTAAATAGAGCTTTGTTATAGAAGATACCTTCATACCATGATTGTAATGGTGTAGCATAAACTTTGCTATCTACTGTATAAGGTGTTAAACCTGCTTGTGCATATTTAGATGTGAAACCTTCATTTGTAAGATCAAGTAAGTAACCTGCGTTTGCTAAAAGCTTAGCTTCTCCTCCAACTTCAATAATATCTGGACCTTTACCAGCTTGAAGTTGAGTATTTAAAACGTTATTAAAGTTATCTAAAGATACAAATTCAAAAACAATTTTTACATCTGGAAGTTGTTCTTTTAAATATTCAAGATAAGTTGCTCTTGTGGCTTCAGCATTATATGCCATAATACGAATTTCAACTGGCTCACTTGTTTTAGCAGACTCTGCTGCTTCTACTTTATCTCCTTCGGTTTTTGCCCCTTCTTGTGGTGTCCCACTACACCCAGTAAAGCTAGCTGCTAAAAGTGTTGCACATAAGACTGCTAATAATTTTTTACTCATTTCCTATTCCTCCACTTCATTTATTAATCATAACTGTATTATATGTCTAAACTTCTCGTAAATAAATGAACTAAATTAGTTAAAAAGTATAAAAAAATTACTGCATCCAGTAATAGATGCAGTAATTTTCACTACAATAAAAGCATTTTCTGAATTTATATTCTAATATTACGCTTATGCTCCTACTTTATATAACTATATTATGATTTACTATTGTCTTTCTAGTACAATCGGTCTACCTAGTGTACCCCTTAATACTTTTGCTGTACCATCTCCTACAATAACTTCACCTTCATATAACCAATTCCCACTTGGGATATGTACAAGTCTTGAGCTTTCCCCCTTAATTTCTATTGGTGCTACAAGAAGCTTGTCTCCTACCATAAACTGATTATTTACTTTCTCAAAACCTTCACCTGGGAATACGTATTCCATATATCTAAGAACAGGTTCTCCACTTATCTTACTTTCGCTTATAGTTTTAAGAAGATAATCTTCATACTTGGCTCTTGTTGCTAGTGTTTCTTGAATAGCTTTAAAGCTTTCTTCTGATAGAACACGCCAAGGTGCCGCTGAAAACTGCATACCTGGCATAAGGCATGCAATCTCACTATGTCTTACAAAAAGCTCCTCATCTAAAGAAGATGCTTGTGACCAGAAGTTTAAGTACTCTCCACCACCAATCATATCTGGGCTACAGAAAGGATGTCCTGTTATCCCTTGTGCTAAACTTCCTGGTATAAGGCCTTTAATCCCACTTTCATCCCATGAATGGTGTTTATCACATAGTCTTTGTAAAAGTGACATACCACCAGCTTTAAAAGTTACACGGAACTCATTAAGTGGATACTTCTCACCTAGTTTTGCCCATAGAAGTGATTGTTTGTCTCCATCTTGATCATAATAGCAGCTATCTCCTGCATCAAACTTAAATCCATCAATCCCCATATCCATTAAGGCATTAAGTTGGTCTTCAAGCCAATTACTTGCTTCTTCTTTTGTAAAATCAAGGGTAGCTGAGTAGCCATTCCACCACTCTGTAATCTTTGGTTTGCCTACTTCATTTTCAATAAGTAATTTATGGTCTCTTGCATATCGGAATTCTTTTGTATCTGGTGTAATAAAAGGACATACCCATAACATTACTTTGAAGCCCATTTCATTAAGTGTCTTAATCATACCTTCTGCATCTGGGAATTTGTCTTTATTAAATGTCCATTTCCCATAATAATCTGACCAACCATCATCAATCATAATTACCCCTGGTGGCATATGATTTTCTAGAATACTATTAGCATATTTTAAAATATCTGCTTGATTTTGATTAAAGGTAAGCTCTATCCAGCTATTGTAAATTGGTCCTTCAAAAAGTGCATCATCTAATGTAATCTTATTAAAAGGAAAATGATTCTTCATAGCTTCTAAGTAAGCACCTCTAAGATTCTCATAACCTTCCTTTAATACCACTTGTCTATCTGTTTCAACACTTCCCTTTGAAAAAGTTATTTTAAAACCTTCTTCACACCATATGTATCTTCCTTTACTTGATACAAAAAGTGGCATCTCTTGGTTTGGACTTTTGTTATAAGTTAAATCAATAACTCTTTCCTCATCCCCACCTATAGGCATTTGTGTTCCTTGGTGTACATAGCCACCATACCAATATTCTTTTTCTAATAGATTAAATTTCATATCCATTCCTCCTTTTAGTCATCTTAACCTTTTATATAATAAATGTTAATGGCTTGCGTTATGTATTTATATGATTATATTACTTTTTCCTATCTCTATATTCATTAGGTGTACACCCGTGAATTTTCTTAAAGATCTTAGAAAAGTAACTCGGGTTGTCATAGCCTATATGGTAGGCAATTTCATAACTTTTCATATCAGTAGATTCTAGTAGTTTTCTTGCTTTTACCATCCGAATTTCTGTAAGGTAAGTCCATATATTTTGTCCTGTTTCTTTTTTAAATAAATGACAAAAATAGTTTTTACTAATGCTTAATACCTCACATATTTCATCTAGGGATATATTGGTATTATAATGTTCATATAAAAAGCTAATCCCCTCTTCTACTAACTTACTGATTTTCATATTTCCTTCTTTAAAGCTACTGCCACCCATAGCCTTTATCATAAATTGCTCTAGCTTTTCCATAGAAGTTATTTTCTCTAAAGACTTATAAGAAATCTCTTCAAGTGTGGCATCCATACGCTTATTTTTAATAGTTATAATAATCTCATAGCTATACTCATAAATTTTACTTAGATAAATAGGATTCATATTTTTAGAAAGCAAAAAGAGCTCTTTAAGTCCTTCTATACCTTGTGAAATATGATCCTCTTCAATACACTGAAGTATTTTAGTTTTTAAATGAAGAAGCTCCTTTTCTTGCCAACTTTCTAGGCTACAGTTATAGCCTTCCCCGAGTATCGGCTCATTTTCTAGATATAAACTATATTGTCTAAGGTAACCTATGTTTTCATACTGTCTTGGTAAATCCAAAAGTTGATTATGTATCTTGCTAAAACAAAGGTTAATCTCTAAATTAAGTTCTGCCTTAAACAATTCCCTCTGCTTAGCTAAAGCTTCATAAATCATTTCTTCTGCTATATTGCCAAGTAGAACCAACCATCCACCTTCTTCATAATCAAATACCAAATTATTGCTATAAGTACTAAAAAGTTCACTTATGCTTTTCATCATATAATTTGATTCAACCCCCGCCATTGTAGTCATACTATCGTACTCATTAATGGTTTCAGGCGTGATCCAGATACTTATTAAACTATAAGTCTTATAATCTTCTTCCATCTCTTTAAGAAGTTTTCTTACATCTGATGTAGATTTTCCTTCTTTCATATACTTGCTTAAAATATGTTTTTTATGCTCTGTCTTCGTCTTTTGACTAAGTTCTTTATCTTCTAATTGTTTATAGACATAAGTTGTAATCTTCTTAATAGCTGCTTCTAATTCTTCTTCATCTATAGGTTTTAAAAGATATTCAAAACAACCAAGTTTTATTGCCTTTTTAGCATATTCAAAATCAGAATGAGCACTTAAGAAGATAAAAGCAATATCCTTCCCCCTCTTTTTCACTTCTTCAATGAAAGAAATCCCTGTCATACGTGGCATCTTAATATCTGTTATAAGAATATGAGGCCCAAAGCTTTCTATTTTTTCCAAAGCTTCCATTCCATCGCTAGCTGTTTCAATCTCTCCTATACCTAGTGCCTCCCAATTTAACAGCTTTTGGAGCATTTTAAGTGTAAAGACTTCATCATCTACTATTAACAGTTTTAACATAGCCCTCTCCTTTAGGTATATTTATAACAATACTAGTACCATTACCTTCTCTAGATAATATTTTTATGCCATACTGCTTTCCATAAATTCCTTTAATTCTTTGATTCACATTAAGTAAGCCTATACTTTTGTTTTGCTTATATACATTTGTATTTTGTAAGCAATCATTAAGGGCAGTAAGTTCTTCTTCCTTAATGCCATCTCCATTATCAGTTACAATAATATCTATGTCCTTATCTGTTTCTTCTACTATAATATCTAATTTATACACACCTTTACCGTTATAGGCGTGCTCAAAAGCATTTTCTACAATAGGTTGAATAATTAATTTAGGCACTGGAATTTCCTCAAGATGTTTTTCACATTCATAGGCATAAACTACTTTATTAGGGTATCTAATATTTTGGATCTCTATATAATTTTCTATATAGTTTAGTTCATCCTTTAAATCCACCATGTCATAAGGTTTATAAATAGAATAAGCCAATAACTTTCCTAAAGAGGTTGTGATTTTTGAAATACCTTTAACATCTTCACATACAGCAAGAGCCTTTATGGTTTGTAGTACATTATTTAAGAAATGAGGATTAATTTGATGTTGTAATGCTTTAAGTTGCTCTTGTGCTAACTTCTCTTTTTCAAGAAGAAGATTCTCATTAAGACTCATAATATTATCAATCATATTTTGTGCCGTTTTTGCTAGTTGTTCTACTTCAACACTTTTTGTCTTTCGTAAAGTAATCTCCATTTTTCCTTTACCAATCTTGTTAAATTGATTTACTAAAAGCTGCAAAGGTTCTAAGATAGACTGAGAAACTAAAAAAGATAAAATAACAATAACACCCCATCCAAGACTCAACATAATACAGGTAAACTTAAAAATAGTGACCTTAATTTGTTCTATCTCTGTAAGGGCCTTAATCCCTAATATATGCCAATCTGAAGAATTTGACTTCTCATTAATAACAATATAAGAATAAAGTTCATCCCCTTCTTTTGGAATGACAAATCGCTTACTTCCCTCACCAAGCCTCTTATTTAGTAAGCTAAGTTGCCGATCATTCAATTTAATCTTTCCTTCAAAATAAATAGGATTTGCTCCGTCATATACACCAATTTCCACATCACCAACATCTTTACTATTACTTTGTATTAAAAGCTGCTCCAAATTAAAATCACATAATAAATAAGCTCTCTTTGTAAAAAGATACTGGTTTGCATTTAAAATAGGTGTAATAAGAGACACTGTCCTATTGTCTTTATGCTCTAAAAGATAATCTGTATAATGAAAATTAGTAAACTTTACACTATAATCTGCTGTACTTGCTGCACCTACAAACCATTCCTGATTAGCAAAGCTATAATCTGGGTTAGGCGACTGTCCATAGTAATAAAGGTACTCTCCCTTATCTCCTATAATAGCTCCATTTGTAATTGTGTTGAGTACATTCAACTGCTTTAATTTATCTGCCACTTTCCTTTGATTATAAAGCTCTATACTATAATCAATAGTAGAATTACTATTACGGTAAGTGACTGCATCAATAATATCTTTATCCATTGCTACCATTTTAGAAATGGTTTTAATTTGATCAAAATAGTGGTCAATCATTGTTATATTTGATTTTACAATACGATCACAATAATCATAGCTTTGTTCTTGAACTTTATAAAGAACAAAAGCTCCAAAAATCATTGCAAAGCCCATTAAAAGAATAGAAAATCCAATTGAAAAAAATAGAATCATTCTTTGCTTTAAACTGATCTTCATCTATTTCCCCTTTATAATAAATTTATATCAAGGTATATTCTCTATTATATCTTAACTTAATAAATAATTCACTACTTTTTATGTTTTTATTACTAAAATTTTCATTATTTTTACCTGTTTTACAGTAAAAGAAAAAGGAGACTGTATAGTTAATTACTATACAGTCTCCTTTTTCTTTTATATAATACGAACTTTATTTGTTTCGCCTACTTTTACAGGTCCTTCTACAACTTCAACCTTTTTATCTGATGCAAGATCTGTAAAGAGAACTGGTGTTACAACTGAAGGTACTTTAGGACGTACAGCTTCTAAATCTACTGTTAAAAGTAAATCTCCTGCTTGTATCTTATCTCCTTCTTGTACATGTGCTGTAAAACCTTCACCTTTTAAAGTAACTGTATCAATACCAAAGTGGATAAGAACCTCTCTTCCTTCAGTACTCATAATACCGATAGCATGTTTTGTTGGGAACACACTTGTTACTTCTCCTGCTACTGGTGCATATACTTTACCATTTGCTGGTTCAATCGCAAAACCATCTCCCATCATTTTTTCTGCAAATACTGGGTCTGGTACTTTATCTAAAGGTACAAGGACACCTTCAATAGGCATAGCAATTTGAAGATTTATTTCTTCTTGCTTTTGTGTTTCTTCTTTTTGTACTACTTTTTCTACTTCTTTAGTTTGTGTAGCTGTACTTTGTGTTGGCATTTTGCCTTCTATAATATCTAAGATATCATTTTTAATATTATCAGAGCGTCCACCAAAGATAGCTTGGATATTGTCACCAACTTCCATAACACCACTTGCACCAAGTGCTTTAATACGCTCTTTATCTACTGCTTTAACACTCTTAACTGATACTCTTAAACGTGTAATACATGCATCTAAATTTGTTATATTTTCTTTTCCGCCTAAAGCCTCTAATACATTTTCAGCTAAGCTCTTACCATTTGCTCCACTACCTGAAGTTTCATCTAAATCATCTTCACGTCCTGGTGTTTTAAGGTTGAACTTCTTAATGAAGAAGCTAAATGTAAAGTAGTAAATTGGGAATAAAATAAGCCCTACAATCACTACATAAATCCAGTTTGTCGGTACACCTGCACCTGCTGGTAAAAGTCCAAATAATGTAAAGTCAATTAAACCACCTGAGAAAGTCATTCCAATGAAAACATTGAAAATATCCATAAGCATAAAGCTTAAACCTGCAAGTACTGCATGTACTGCGTAAAGAACTGGTGCTACGAATAAGAAAGCAAATTCAAGTGGTTCTGTAATACCTGTGAGTGCTGCTGTTAAAGCCGCTGATACAAGTAAACCTGCTACTTGTTTTTTACGTTCTGGTTTTGCTGTACGATACATAGCAAGGGCTGCACCACTAAGACCAAAGATCATAAATGGGAACTTCCCTGCCATAAAACGTGTACTACCTTTAACAACTTCGTTCATAATTTCTGGTGTAGCATTTACAAGGGCGCCCATATTTGAAAGTTGTGCAAAATATGCAGTGTTTGCCCCATCAATAAGCATAGTTCCACCACCGTCTAATAAGACGTTTGATTGTACAAAGCCTGTAAACCAGAATGGTGTATAAAATACGTGGTGTAAACCTACTGGAATAAGTGAACGTTCAAGTGTTCCGTAAAGGAAGGTTCCGATCGCTCCTGATTCATTTACAAGTCCTGCAATAACTGCAATACCATTTTGAATAAATGGCCAAGTCATAGCTAAAATAACACCAATAACAAGCATAGTTACACAAGTTACAATTGGTACGAATCTTGAACCACCAAAGAAACCTAATACTTGTGGTAATTGAATTTTGTGGAATTTATTATGCAAAATAGCTGCTGTTACTCCGGCAACGATTCCACCAAATACAGAAATATTTAAAGTGAAAATCCCTAAAGTAGTTGTTACATAAGTACTATATTCCGCTGGAATATTGTCTGGTGTAATAACTCCGAGTGTAGTAATACCAAGTCCTAAAACAGTTGAAATAGCTTGGTGCATAACGATAAATCCAATACCTGCTGCAAGTGCTGCTGTTCCTTTATCCGATTTAGCAAGACCTACCGCAATACCAATGGCAAAGAGTAACGGTAAATTGGCAAAGACAATATCCCCTACATCTTTCATAATGGTTAAAGCTGCTGTTACCCATCCAATATTTACAAAACGAATGAGTCCTTCATATATAGCAGGTGGATTTTCAAGAGTTGTTAAGTTTAAAAACGCACCTCCTACACCTAGCAAAATACCCGCTGCTGGTAAAAGGGCAATCGGTAGCATGAAGGCTTTTCCAACGCGCTGTAAAATACCAAATAATTTACTAATCATAAAATTCTCCTTATCATGTCTAAACTTAGATGTCTTTTTGTAATATGTACTCCATTACATTTCGTACACACTTGTACTTTAAAATTTGTCCCATTTCAGCTTATGGTTTTATCACTCCTTCAATTAGTATGTCCAAACAATAAAAAAAGCATAAACTTATCCTGCAAATGCAAGAAAAAGTTTATGCCAGCTTATCTGTAACACCCTTTATTAATAATCCCTTGTGGATTTATTCTATTTTACATAGAGATTATATAATTTTTATAGATATTATGTCAATCTTTTTGTGAATTTTTCTCATATAAATTGTTATAATATACTATTCCTCTAAAATGAGTGTTAGGGAAAACCCTTTATAACCTTGATTTAAAATCTTCATATCCAAAACTTTTTACTTCTATTATACCTGTTTCTTCCTTATAAAGGAGAATGTGCGGTAAGTTAATACCATTAAAGGTATTATTCTTTACCATGGTATAGTGAGCCATATCCGTAAAGACTAATTGGTCTCCTATTTTTAATGGTTCTTTAAAGGAATAATCACCGATTACATCCCCTGCTAGACATGTTGCACTTCCTAATCTGTATGTATAAGCATATTCCCCTGGTGCTCCTGCTCCTATAATGCTCGGCCTATAAGGCATCTCAAGCACATCTGGCATATGGCAAGCGGCAGATGTATCTAGGATAGCAAGATTCATTCCATTTTCAAGTGTTTCAAGAACAGTAGTAACTAAAAAACCTGTATTAAGTGCAACAGCTTCTCCTGGTTCAAGATATACTTTTACCTTATACTTTTCCTGAATTCTAGTGATACAAGCGATAAGTTTTTCTACTTGGTAATCAGGTCTTGTAATATGATGACCGCCTCCAAAGTTAATCCACTTCATCTGTCCTAAGTAAGGGCCAAATTTCTCTTCAACCTTTTCTAAAATACGTTCTAATGTATCGGCATTTTGCTCACACATAGCATGAAAGTGTAGTCCTTCTATACCTTCTAAGCCACCTATTTCTTCTATGCCTTTTTGGAAATTTTCTAGAGTAATACCAAGTCTTGAATGGGTAAAGCAAGGATTATATAAATCAGTTTCTATTTCAGCATACTCTGGGTTAATACGTAGACCACAAGAGATTTTCTTTGGGTGACTTTTTAACTTTTGTTTATACTTCTTCCATTGATTAAAGGAATTAAAGACAATATGATCTGAATAGCTCATAATTTCTTCAAACTCCTCTTCTCTATAAGCTGGAGAATAAATATGTACTTCTTTTCCCATTTCTTCATAGCCAAGTCTCGCTTCAAAAAGAGAGCTTGAAGTGACACCGGATAAATACTTTCCTACAAGAGGAAAAGTAGCATACATAGAAAATCCTTTTTGTGCAAGTAATATATGACACCCTGTACGTTCTTCTATAGATCTGAGTAAACTTAAGTTTTTAATGAGTAAATTTTCATCTACTATATAACTAGGCGTAGGTACCCCTTCAAAACGTCTTTCCATTTTCTGCTCCTTAATCTACTAATGTAGGCTCAAAAGTTTCTTTCCATGGTAAGCCCCACTCATTAAGTGCATCCATAAATGGATCTGGATCAAACTCTTCTACGTTAAATACGCCTGGTTTCTTCCATTTACCTGTAAGCACCATCATAGCGCCAATCATAGCTGGTACACCTGTTGTATAAGAAATCGCTTGTGAGCCTACTTCTTTATAACAAGCTTCATGGTCACATACATTATATACATAGTAGTTTCTTGGCTCACCATCTTTTACTCCTTGCATAATACAACCAATATTAGTTTTACCTTTTGTTCTTGGACCAAGGGAAGCTGGGTCTGGTAGAACTGCTTTTAAAAATTGAAGTGGGATAATTTGTTGTCCTTCATATTCAATAGGTTCAATCGAAGTCATCCCTACATTTTCAAGTACATTTAAATGAGTAATATATTTTTGTGAGAAAGTCATAAAGAAACGAATACGTTTAATTCCTTTTAAGTTAAGAGCTAAAGATTCTAATTCCTCATGGTGTAAAAGGTACATATCTTTTTCACCTATTTCAGGAAAATCATAAACTTTTTTAATTTCAAGTGGTTCTGTTTCTACCCACTCACCATTTTCAATATAACTTCCTTTCGCTGTAATCTCACGAATATTAATTTCAGGATTAAAGTTTGTAGCAAATGGGTAACCATGATCGCCAGCATTTGCATCTAAAATATCTAAGTAATGAATTTCATCAAAATAGTGTTTTTGTGCATAGGCACTAAATACGCCTGTTACACCTGGGTCAAACCCGCACCCAAGGATAGCTGTAATACCAGCTTTTTCAAACTTCTCTTTATATGCCCATTGCCATTTGTATTCAAATTTAGCTGTATCTTTTGGCTCATAGTTGGCTGTATCAAGATAATCTACTCCTGTAGCAAGACAAGCATCCATAATGGTTAAGTCTTGGTATGGAAGTGCCACATTAATAACAATATCAGGCCCAAAACTCTTAATAAGGTCAATCACTTCTTGTGTATTGTCTGCATCTACCTGAGCTGTATGAATAATGGTTTTGCCACCATCTAATTTTTCTTTTAAAGCATCACATTTTGATTTGGTACGACTTGCAATACAAATCTCTTCAAACACCTCTGCATTTTGACAACATTTGTGAACCACAACACTAGCTACACCGCCAGCACCAATAATTAAAGCTTTTCCCATTTTTTCATCTCCTCCTTGAGTGTTTTAGATTTATTTATTTGAATGAATAAATAGCTTATTAATGTAAATTGTTAATATAAATTATTAAAGTAATTTCTTTATGTAATTTGGTAAGGCAAAAGCCCCTTTATGTAAATCTGTATTGTAATAATCAGTCAAAAGATCTCGTTCAGTCCACTTCTTCTCATCAAAGTCCGCTATAGGATCATAGTGTTTTGATGCAAAGCCAAAGAGCCAATACCCTGTCGGATAAGTAGGAATATGGGCTTGATAAAACTTAGTAATAGGAAAACATGCCTTTAGATGAACAGATGCCCTTTGTAAAGATTCAGCATGTACTTGATAATAAGGACTTTCATGTTGATTAATTAAAATCCCCTTATCCGTAAGTGCTTTAAAGCAGTTTCCATAGAAAGCTTTTGTGTATAGTCCTTCACCTGGTCCAAAAGGGTCTGTTGAATCTACTATAATTAGATCATAGTAGTCTGCTTTTCCACGTATAAAACGTAGTCCATCTTCGTAGTAAATATGCACTCTAGGATCATCTAATCTACAGGCTGTTTGAGGTAGCCAATTTTTACACGCTTCAACAACCATCTCATCTATTTCAACTAAGTGAATTTCTTTAACACTTTCATATTTTGTAAGCTCTCTTACTGCCCCACCATCTCCACCACCAATAACAAGTATACGCTCGGCTTCTTGATTAACGGCCATGGCTACATGTACCATCATCTCATGATAAATAAACTCATCTTTTTCTGTAAGCATCATACTACTATCTAAAGTCAAAAACTTGCCAAACTCATTAGACTCCATAATATCAATACGTTGAAATACACTTGTCTTTGAATAAATGTGGCGATCCACCTTAATAGCGAATTTTACATTTGGACTATGCTCTTCTTTATACCATAGCTCCATCTTTCTCACTCCCTTCTTATGTCTTTTGTTTCTTATGACCTTTATTTCTTATGTCTTTTATTTCTTATATTCTTTGTCTCTTATACTCTTTATTCATATAGCTTGTTCTTCTCGTTTTACATTGGATTTTCACTATATGTTTTGCTCGGACTTAACAACATAGATCTTTTCTATATTAGGGTCTTGAGTACCCGTCATAAAGCAGCCCTTTTCCTTTGCATAATCAATATAAGCAATGATTTCTTCTGTAATAACTTCTCCTGGTGCTAAAATCGGAATACCAGGTGGGTAACACATAACAAATTCACTACAAACCATTCCACCACTTTCACGAAGAGGGAGTGATTCTTTATCTGCATAGAATGCTTCTTGTGGTGTCATTGCTACAATAGGATTCACATACTCATGATTTAACATGCCACTTTTATCTTTTGAATAAAGTCTTTTAATTTCAGCTAGTGCAGCAATAAGACGTTCTATAGCTAGAGCTTTATCACCTACAGATAAAATCGCTAACACATTTCCAATATCCCCAAATTCAATTTGTATGCCATATTCATCTCGGAGTAAATCATAAACTTCAATACCTGCAAGACCAATATCTCTTGTATGAATGGAAAGCTTGGTCACATCAAAATCATAGCAAGCATCTCCATCTATAAGTTCTTTACCAAAGGCATAGTATCCACCCATTTCATTGATCTCACCTCTTGCATATTCAGCTAGCTCCATAACCCTTTGAAAAATTTCTCTACCACTAATAGCTAAATTTTTTCTTGAAATATCTAGAGATGACATAAGGAGATAAGATCCACTTGTTGTTTGGGTTAAATTAATCATTTGTCTTACATAGCCCGGACTTACCTGATTTTGAATAAGCAAAAAGGAACTTTGAGTAAGAGACCCCCCTGTTTTATGCATACTCACAGCTGCCATATCTGCTCCTACACTCATGGCTGAAGGTGGTAATTCCTCATGAAAATAAAAATGTGTTCCATGGGCTTCATCTACAAGAACAAGCATGTCATGTTTATGAGCTAATTTTACAATCTTTTCAAGTGGTGAACATACTCCGTAATAAGTTGGATTGTTCACAAGTATTGCTTTAGCATCCGGATTTTCTAAAATTGCTTGCTCCACATTAAGATAGCTCATTCCAAGAGGTATACCTAAAGCCTCATTAACTCCAGGATTTACATAAACAGGTATAGCGCCACATACAACTAGTGCATTGATAGCACTACGATGTACATTACGGGGCATAATAATTTTATCACCCCTTTTGCAAGCACTCATAACCATAGCCTGCACCGCAGAAGTAGTTCCACCTACCATGAAAAATGCATATTTTGCCCCAAAAGCATCCGCTGCTAATTCTTCAGCCTCTTTGATCACAGAAACAGGATGGCATAGATTGTCTAAAGGTTTCATAGAATTCACATCTACACTCATACACTTTTCACCTAAAAACTCGGTAAGTTCCCTATTTCCTTGTCCTTTCTTATGTCCTGGTACATCAAAAGGTACTACTCGACTTGCCTTATACTCCTTTAATGCCTCGTAAATAGGCATTCTTTCTTGTAAAAGTTTATTCATTTTCCACGTTCCTTTACAATAATATATAATAAACTTTTTGTTTACATCTGTTAAACTTCACTGTAGGGATTATATAAATTTTCATCTAATCCGTCAATATGTATTTTAGTATAAATTTATTATATGATGATTTAAAACTTAGTATATCTAATAAAATAACTTAAATATCATTTATCACATAAACCCTTTAAATTACTATGTCATTTGTATTAATTTTTATATTTTTAAGCCAAAAATTTAGTTATACTTCAATTTTATTTTATTTTTATCAAACTTTTAATTCTTTAACATGACATTAATAGTGATTAATTAATTTAGTAATACTATACTTTTTATTTATAATATTTTTTTAAGATTTTTTATAAATATTTTTGTATAAAAAAAGATAGCTATCCTATTTTTAAGATAACTATCCTTTTTGATATAAATTTCTAAGTCCTATGTCCAGATTTATTTATAGAATATTCCAACAGAAATTCTAATATAAATTCTTCTTAAGCTTTTATCTTGAAAAGTCCTTTTTCTATATCTAATTAGTTGATCAATTAGTATATTTTATCTCATATTACACAATATAAACTTAAACAATTTATTTAGGAGTCTACCAATGAAATCAAGATTTAAATATATTACAATCATTTTTTTATGCATCATTTTAATACTTCACCCATCTTTATATGCTTCCAATGCTTCTAAAACTTCAGATCAAGACATGGGAAAATATATAACTAATTTAACACTAATAAAAAACCATATGTATACCCTCTCTCAAACAGTAGTATTCTCTTGGGATGAAGACTCTTCTGCTGATGATGCACTTATGCGTCTAAATACATCTCTTAATAATACAGCAAAAGAAATATCACTTGAGCTCACAGACACAGCACCCAACACACCCTTATATAGAAATTTACTCATTCTCTTAAATGCTACAAACTACCTTAAAGGGGCTCTTTATGAACTAGAAGTTCTAAGTGGACAAAATAATCCTGCTGAAAAAATACGTACTTTAGAGAGATACTTTAATTTCCTAGTATACGCTACTAACTCTATTCGATTCTTTGATAATCTTCAGTCTATATCCTAACTGAAGATTATTTTTATTTTAAAATAATTTGCCTACTAAAAAGAAGCCCTTATAATAGAAATTTAAAATTTCTATTATAAGGGCTTCTTTTTATGTAACTATCTAAGAGTATTGCGCATTTTATCATATACAGTATTTTCAAAGATTGTATTAGCTAGGGCTATAATAAGTCCAAATAAAAGATTCATAATCCATACATTCACTTGTAATTGATAACATAAAATAATACTGACTATAAGTAATACTCCAAGACTTGTATAATGCCATACACGTTTTTTGTTTAAATATCTTGTCTTAGCTTGAATCTTTTCAAAAGGCTCAAGTGGACTCTGATTCAACTTTTCAAATGCAAATTCTAAAACTAAGTCAGCTATAATAATGATTAAAAGATTTAGTAACATAGATTCCCTCACTTATGTATAATTTTAAGTTATACTATATTATTTCTTCTATTATACGACTATAAATAAGTAAATGCAAAAGCAATTAATAATATTGCATATTACTTATTTTATAGATTCTATTTAACCAAATATAAGAGAGCATAAAAATAACTTTTATGCCCTCAGATCAATTCTTATCCTATCTACAGCAAGACCTTGAACAACCACATTTTCTTGAACAACTATTTTGACTACATCTATTTTCTCCTAATTCTCTAATAGCTCTATCAACAGCTATTTCTCTTTGGCTTCTTACTGGTGTTCTTTCAACTCTTTCTTCACAAGTTTCATTATATCTACGTTTACATCCGCACCCACATCCACAATTACACACTTTAATTTCCTCCTTTTTATGACAAAAATACAAAAATATATTCTTTAATAATCTATGCTACTCCCCTATAGAACGACACTGTTTTCCATGTTTTAATTTAGTATTTTACAAATACACTGATTTAATAGAATAGTATTATTATAACTATTTTTATTTTTGATATTGATTTTCATTATTTGTCATGTTATGATTATTTCATACTCAATGTATATTATCCGAATTAAAATCCACCAAATAAAATAAGCACTAGTTTGAACGTAACCGTCAAATAAGATAGTGGATAGCAACTGTGTCTATTTTGTAGGATAATTA
>URVM01000017.1 GCA_900551325.1 uncultured Eubacteriales bacterium
CATGTGTTCCGCCTAAGTTAGAAATCAATGTGTCCAGGATTTTGGGTACATATCAGTTTGGCTTCTATTATCTAATAAGAAAATGCCTATATTTATTTACTGTTTTTCGTTTTTAATGGCAATACCTAAAGTTACTATTAATCCCCCCCACAAAATTGTTGCACCTAGTATTAAAAAAGTCATAGCGTAACTTGTCATTTCTTACATCTCCTCACTATCTATATGTTTATCCATCTTCCATGGTTTTTTGCTTATTAAGAAGCCCCCTATAATTCCTATTCCTATAACGCACCAGCCATAAAGTAATAAAGATGCTAACCCATATCCCCCATAAGGTGTCTTGAATTCTGTTATAAGACTTTGAACAATTGTTATAATAAGTAATGTAGGTGTTACATATTTTATAATTAAATCCCACC
This sequence comes from uncultured Eubacteriales bacterium, assembly GCA_900551325.1. Classification (GTDB taxonomy): domain Bacteria; phylum Bacillota; class Clostridia; order Lachnospirales; family Cellulosilyticaceae; genus Holtiella. The sequence goes on from URVM01000017.1 coordinate 420, forward strand.
ATTTACCTACTCTAAAATAAGACATTCCATTTGTATGTTCTCTTATTACATGAGGTTTTACAATCCATCCTACAAGAATCGCCTCTAATAAACCAACTGAAACAATACCATAGTTATTAATAAAGTTATCCATAATATCTAATAAATACAAACCTGCATTTGTTGCAAAAATACTACTTACTATAAATCCAATAATACACATAGTTGTTACAACTTTCTTTCTACCCCAACCAAACTTATCAGTAATAGCAGCACAGATTGCTTCTACTAAAGATACTGCTGAAGTAATGCCTGCAAAAACAAGACAGATAAAGAATAAAACACCTAATATATTTCCCCATACGCCCATCATTGTAAAAACTTTAGGAAAGGCTATAAAAGCAAGTCCAATACCACTTGTTACAACTTCTTCAACAGGTACACCTTGATTTGTTGCCATCACACCAAGTATAGCAAATACCCCGATAGCACATAAGAATTCAAATCCACAGTTTGCAAATACAGTCATAAATGCACTGTTATTAATATCTGTTTTTTTAGGAAGATAACTTGAGTAAGTCATCATAATACCTGTACCAATACTTAAAGAGAAAAATACTTGTCCATAAGCAGAAATCCAAATTTGAGGATTTTTTACTTTTTCCCAGTCTGGTGTAAATAAAGTATTTAAACCAACTTCTGAACCTTCTAGTGTTACACCTCTTATAACGATTATAATCATAATAACAAGTAAACAAGGTAATATAATCTTATTCATTTTTTCAATACCAGCTTTTACACCTTTGTAGCATATAAACCAATTAATCCCCCAAATAACCCCAATACCTATAAGGACTGGTAATACTATGTGACCTATATTTAAAGGTGAATCAGATAATTGTAAAAACTCATTGTAAAAATATGTATTTGAGTCTTCTCCCCAACCTTTAGTAAAGCTAAGTGTTAAATACTTTATAGCCCAACTTAAAATCATTGAATAGTAGCATAATATAATAGATGAACTAATAATTGCCCACCAACCAAACCATTCTGACTTTTTATGAGCTCTTGCAAGTGAAAGTGGGGTTGAACCTCTAAATTTATGCCCCATACCGTACTCTAGTATTAAAAGAGGAATACCTGCTGTAAATATGGCAAAGAAATAAGGTATTAAAAACGCTCCTCCTCCACTAGAATAAACTACATAAGGAAACCTCCATATATTACCTAAACCTACAGCCGATCCAACTGCTGCAAGTATAAAACCAACCTTCGTCCCCCATTGTTCTCTGTTTTCTTCCATGTCTAAATCCTCCCAAGTATAATTAATATTATAAAAATAAAAGTCCCATAGTGATTATGGGACTTTTAACCTAGGATATATTAGCCCCATATTTGACTATGAGACGTATTTTAACGAAATACATAAAAATAGCCTCATATAAAATCTATGAGGCATACTTTATTTTAATAAAGTTCTATTAGCCGTCATAGATGCAATTACTCTAAGTAGCAATTGCATCTATGACAACCATAAACATACATTTATCGTATCATAAACCCAATTGCTAAATAAGGTCGGCTAATAGCAGGAGGACACTATTAAGTTGTTGTACTGATTGGTTGTTAAATTGATTGTTTTTCATAATCTTTCCTCCTTTTTTGTAATTAGTATTTATAGTAAACTATTAAATAAAATTTGTCAACTACTTAATTTTATAAAATAGTAAATACTAGATTAATTTAGTTTAAAGAATAGTTATAAGTTCTAGACTTATCTCTACCTGTACAAATAGTTAATGTTAAATCATCTAAATTATATACACAAGACCATTGTGTATCAGAAGGAATATCTTCATTAAGTCCTTCTATTACTCTTGTTCCTTGAGATGGCACACTAAGTAGAAGATCCATTGCCTCCTCCTCACTCATAATACCACCTGTTTCTTCTTGTTTCGCTTTAATCACTTCATAGCGATCTTGGCCACTTCCTTCATTCATATTATTATAAAGAACAAAGTTTGTTGCTGCTGTATAACCTTCCTCTTTTGATAAAACATGCATTTCATTATCTATGTATTCTACTACAGCAGTATTACCACTAGCATCAGCTATTTGGAAGTGGTATCCTGTATCACCACTAGAATTCATATCATAATTTTCAAGTAGTTCAATAGCCTCATCTACTGTTGCTGCCTTGTCTAAAATCATACGAATAGCTGAAGTTGTTGTAATAGGTACCTTACCTGTTGCTTGGTGAACAACCCCTTTTTTGATAACAAGTACACCAATAGCAAGACCTTTTTCATTCATACCATCAAGTGGTGCATAAGGTGCTGCAAGTGTAATAATACGGTTCATCAAACTTTTAGTTGGTAAGTTCTCTTGACTTAAACCTAAATGATTTAAATTAACAACTGAAATTGATTTATACCCATCCTTAGGTGTTGTACGCACAATAAGTCCTATAGATGGAACATAGTCAAAGTTTCTCCCAAATATATTTTTATCTTCTGGAGTTGTAGCAATAAAAGTACTACATGCCCCATCAGGATTTACTTCAAAGGATACACCTTTTAATATTTTTTGTGTTACAAAACGAACAAGCTCCTCATCTGTAGCTGCTCCTTTTTCTAGAAATTCATCTAAACCATAATCTGCATGGTATGTCATTTCATAAAAAGGATGTTCATTTAATTGTTCAAATGTTAATAGTGTACGTATTTCTCCAAAGAATAAACTTCCTACGCCTACTACTAATACTAAAACAATAGTCGCTATACTTATTCCTATAATTTTTAGTGGTTTTTTCATTATGTTACCCCCTCATACTATCTATTATTTAGTTTGAATGTCAAATCAAATTATAAAGGAGTTTATTTTGAATGTCAAAACAATTATCAAAAAAACTGCTGTAAACTAAATTTAGTTTTACAGCAGTTTTTTTATACATTATATTAAATAGCTATTGTTATATTAGTGCAGAGGGGCCAAAAGCTGGATAAAGAATACTTGCAGCTTCTAGCATCCAGACACCTGTATGAACAATGGATTCATATAGATCTAAAGCCACATGTTCATCTCTTGTTTTACATCTAGCCGCTTCTTTTTTGTAGCAACTATTTTCTACTTCTATATAAGCCTCTACACCCTCTTGTTTTAATGTATGCCATTTTTGAAATATGTGTTGGGGTTTTATAAGGTGAGTAAGCTCTTTAGCTTGTTTGTTCATATATACTTCATAGCTTCTGTGCTCCCTTAATGAAAGGTCTTTAAAGTTATGTGCATAACAAAATGTATCACTAATATAATGACTCATAATCCCAGCTGCATAAGAAATCCAAAAAGGTGTTGTAGGCTTACGATCAACTAAGCTTACAAAAGCGTTCCATTCCTTTGCAGCAATTTTTATATTATGTGCCTTAAACCTTCTATGAGGGGCTATATCTGGCATACACGCCCCCATCTTTAAGGCCCTCTCATCTAAGGTTACTGGTAAATAAGGTTTTATAAGTTTATAAGCTTCTAAAGCAATTACATAATGTGTTTTAACCTTCAACTATTTGCCTTCTTTCTTGTAAGTAATGTTGTTAAACACGGTGAATAGGTGTCATATCATTTCTCTTTGCAACTGTAATTTGAATATCTTTACCAATTTCAATATTTTTTTCTGCTAAAGCATTTTTAGCACATAAATAAGCTAAATCAGGTATATTGTTTTCGTTACTTAAGTGACCTAGTATGGCCCACTGTAAATTAGGATGGTAAATATGTGCTAAGATTTTAGCTGCCAGTTCATTACACATATGCCCATGATCTCCTAAAATACGCTGCTTCAAGTAGTAAGGATATCCACCTACTTCAACCATATTAATATCATGATTAAATTCTATTAAAATACCATCTGCATTATAAAAATACTCTACAACTCGTTTATCTACCTTTCCCATATCTGTAGCTAAAACGATTTTTTTACCTTTATACATAAATGCATACCCTACTGGATCGACTGAATCATGGTAAATACTATAAGGCATTACAGTAAGTTCTCCAAAAATTAAAGGTGTATCTTTTTCTAATACTTTTTGATTATGTTCAGCTATTTTACCAATCATATTTTCATTCATCATTCGTTGCCACGTTGGTGCTGTAGCATAAATAGGTAAGTCATACTTACGGCTTATAATACCTACACCTTTAATATGATCGCTATGTTCATGGGTAATAAGTATCCCTTTAATTGTTTTAGGATCTATATCTAAAGCTTCAAGACCTTGGGTAACTCGCTTTCCACTAACGCCTATATCTATGAGTAGCCTTTCATCATCAGCATGTAAATATGTACAATTTCCACTACTCCCACTTGCTATGGGGCATAAATAAAAATCCATGTTAGTCCTCCACTCATGTCATTTAATTTTATATGCTTAGTTTACCATAGATACCCTAATTCGTATACATAGGATTGGGTCATTTACAATAAGGATAGTTTCTGCTAAGCTAAGACTTAATCAACTAAAGGAGTCTATACTATGTCTAAATTGTACTACGAAAATCCTTATCAAAAAAATTTTATAGCTGAAATTATAGAAATTATAGAAAAAGATACTTCTTACCATATTGTGCTTAATCAAACTGGATTTTATCCAGATAACGGCACACAACCTTGTGATATAGGTTTTATTGAAGATTGTCCAATTACCTATGTCTATGAAGAAAATGAAGTTATTTATCATGTTTCCCCTAAGAAACCTATTAAAATTCATAAGGCAAAATGTTATATTGATTGGCATCATCGCTTTGATTCTATGCAACAGCTTCTTGCTCAACACCTTTTATCTTACTGCTTGCTAGAAGACTATAATGCTAAAACTTTAAATTTTAATCTAGGCAATGAATTATGTACCTTAGATATAGATCAAGTGCTAAATAAAGAACAACTTAACCAATTAGAAACACATGTGAACCATATTATTAACGAAGATTTTCCTGTTAACATTCTTTATCCTACTAAACAAGAACTAAAAAAACTTCCACTTAAACAACCTTTACAAAAAACAAATGCTCCAGTAAGATTAGTTCAAGTTGAAGACTTAGACCTTGTACCTTCATATGGTATATATCCTCGCTCTACCTTAGAAGTTGGATTATTCAAGATTCTTAAGTTTGAGAAATGTAAAGGTGGTTTACGACTTACTTTTTTAGCAGGTAAACGTGCTATTCATACCCTTTTACAAAAGGATATAACCTATGTACAGGAACTAGAAGAGCTAAAAAAAGAATGTATACGTCTTGAAAATGAAAATCGTCATTTAAAAGACCAGTTATTAGATTATGAAGTTACCCAAATGATTGCTTCTTCTCCTATAGTAAATGGCATTCATATTATTTCTAAAGTCTATGAAGATGTAGATCCTAAACTTCTTCAAACAACCGGTTCAAAATTAGTCAAACACCCTAATGTTATTGCTTTATTTGGATTAAAACTAGATAAAATCTCTCACCTATCTTTTATGTGTTCCTCTAATTTACAAAAAATTAGTATGAACACTCTTTTAAAAGATAGTATTACGCTCCTTGATGGACGTGGTGGTGGTACTCCATTTTCAGCTCAAGGTGGTGGGAAATCTGCTAGTAATGTAGAATCTGCTCTTGAATACGCTGTCATGAAGGTAAAAGCTACACTGTCTTAACACATTTTAAAAAGCAGAAGCAAAGAATCTACCACTTTTTTGCTTCTGCTTTTATTCTACTTCTATTTTACTTTTATTCTGCTTTAATGCTACTTATGCATTTTCTATAAGAACTTTTTTCTCTTCATTACAAATAATTTTACGTTCACTACCTGTTAGGAAAGTTTTAAGTACGACTTTTCCTCCCCACAAAGTTTGAATATGCTTTAAGGTTTCTGTAGCATAAGAAAGCTGAAGTTCTCTTCCATCATATACATGCCTTAGCATAAGTGTATTATCTTTACGCTGTGCTTCCTCTACTTCTATAGTTGGAATACTACCTACACCTACATTATTTGCTAAAGTATTTCTCACATTACGCCAGCCTTCTTCATTAGAAACTTCTGAAACTACATAATATCTTTCTTCTTCTTCAAAAACACATAGATGACATTCATTAGCAATCTCATAGGTTAAATAATTACGAATAAAGGAGGCATCTCTTTCAACTTCCCTAATACGTGCTAGTGCATTAAAATCATGATTGTATACTTCATATAAATGCTCCCAAATTTTAAATCCTATAAAGTAAGGATTCAGCCTTCCAGGAATGTTACAAATAACATTATTATGATGCTTTAAAAATTCTATTTGCATACCCGGTGGTAAGTTTAGCTGGTTAACTATATTATAATGCCAAAAGCTAGCCCAACCTTCGTTCATAATCTTAGTTTCAATTTGAGGCGTAAAGTATCTACTTTCCTCCATAACAATAAGCAATATATCTTTTTGCCACTCTTCAAGCTCCCCTTCTCGCCATAAAAACTCTAGAAGATTTTCATAAGGAAACTCTATCTTTTCCTCAAAGTTTGTTTCTAGCTTACAAAAGCTTCCACACTGATGTTTAATAGCGTGGGCTGCATCTAAGATTTTTTCTACTTCACTATATCCAATACTAGGGTCTTGGATATACTCCCTTATACGACCTGCATGATTTTTAAACATATCTACAGTTAGACTTGCATTGGTATAGGTCTTAAATAATCTGTTATTCTTAAAAAAATCATTATGCCCATAAACATGAGCTATGGTTAAAATCTGTAATACTAAACTATTATCCTTCATGAGATAAGCCATACAAGGATCTGAATTAATAACCATTTCATAAGGTAACCCTGTCAGGTTATAATTATAAAGGGTTTTAATCCTTTCATAGTTTTTTCCAAAACTCCAGTGAGGATAATGAGAAGGCATACCCACATAGGCTTCATAGCAGATCATATCTTCAAAGCTAATGACTTCAAACTCTTGCTCATAATAGTCTAATCCCATAGACTTAGCTATTTTTTCAATTTGCTCATTGTACTCTATAAGTTCATTAAAAGAGTAATTCACTAAGCTTCCCCTCCTTCGCTAGTGCTTTGTTCAATCTTTAGCATATCTACGAAGGCTTTCCATACATCCTCTTTTTTAAATATTTTAACAGCGGAGAAATTAGGATGATTAATTTCTTCTACATATTTATTCATAATTGTACTTGTATAGGTGCTAATTTTAATCTCACCATAACCAAATAAATTGCATGTCTCACAAAGCTTATTGGCAAGTTCAACTGCTCTTTCATTATCTTCTCCCCAGTTGTCACCATCACTACAATGAAAGGCATATACATTCCAAGCATCTGGCGGATAACGTTCTTCTATAACTTGTAATGCCTTTTCATAACCACTACTAATATAGGTTCCTCCACTTTCTCCTCTATGGAAAAAATCATCTTCAGTTACTTCCTTTGCCACAGTTGTATGAGCTATAAAGACAATTTCTACATTAATATATTTAACCTTTAAAAATTGATAGAGTAAGAAATAAAAGCTTCTAGCCAAGTACTTTTTCGTATGTCCCATAGAACCTGATGTATCCATAATACATAAAACAACTGCATTTGAATCTCTTTGCATCTTTACTTTACGCTTAAAATACTTCAAGTCATCTTCATGGAAAGGTATACGTTCATCCCCTAAAGAGAGTTCTAGTTCATTAGCTGCACGTTTTAATGATTTCTCTCTTTTGATTTTAGCAATCATTGTATGCTTTTTAGAAAGACGTGGGGGAATTCCTTTTTGTTGAATCCCCCATTTTTTTTGACTATCTTCTGTCTCTACTTCTTTAAACTTCTTCTGCTCAAGATAAGGTAAGTCTAGATCTTCAAATAGATAATTAATGGCTTCATCTACTGTAATTTCTGTTTCATAAATGTCTTCTCCTTCTGTATTACCAGCATCTGCCGTAGCATCTTGATCGCCTTTAGGAATACGTTTTCCTTTTTGCTCATTACCTGTACCTGAACCTACTCCTTCTTGGTTTTTACCATATCTGAAGTAGTATTCTTTAAGCCCTTTAATAGGGATTTTAATTTTCTTATTTTTGGTTTGACCTACTATACTTTCTTCTGCAATAATACTCCCTATATTTTCTTTAATACTCTTTTCTACTAATTCTTTATGCCTACGGCGATCTTCCACACTACGGTCCCTACTATTGGCTTGAAACTCTTTAAAAATAGCCATAGCAATCACCTAGTCTTTCCATAAATTATTTGCTGCATATTTCAAAATAACATTACAGCAGTGGTCACAATAACCATTCTTCCTCATTTCTTCTACCATAGCATCATATTTTTCATTTTGATCTTTATCACGAACTTTACTCTTAGTAATAATACGAGAAAGCTCACGTACAGAAGAAGTTAATTTCTTCTCTATAGCTTCTTTAAGTGGTACATAAGAAGTATAGTCTACAGTTGTACCATTTCGAATAACAGAGAACATATAGGCTGTTACATCTTGTCTAAAACCTTTTGCCCCACTTTGTGTTACACCAATTTGTTCTTCTATAGAGCGCATAAATACTTCATCTGGACTTAGATCTTCACCTGTACTATCATCTTTAAGCTTAGTTTTATTCACATAAGCTTCTGCATGATCTAAATAGTTATTAAACAAATCTTGTGCTTGTTCTTTATAACCATGAATAAAGGCCTTTGTAACTTCTTTTTCAAGAATCTTATGATACTCTTTCTTAATGGTATCTTGTAAGAAACCTAAATAACGTTTTTTAATCTCATCTGAAATAGACATTTCCTTAATCTCTCTAAGAAGAACTTCCATTAAAGCAATAGGGTTAATACAATCATATTCAGATTCAGAAAGTGCAATATCTAAAGCCTTAGAAATAAAACGTGTAGAAATACCTGTCATACCTTCACGATCTGCTTCTTCTTTAAGCTCCATAATATCAATACGTTTTGTTGTGCCTTTTTCTATAATTTCTTCTCCATTATAGATTTTAAGCTTTGTCATTGGATCTACCTTATTAGATGGGGCAAGCCTTGTTAATATAGCAAACATAGAAGCAATTTCTAAGGTGTGTGGTGCAATATGCGCTTCAAAATTAGACCTACGAAGCATCTTATCATAAATCTTTACCTCTTCGTCGAGTTCCAAGCAATAAGGAACCTCTACTTTAACAATACGATCTAGAATTGCTTCATTGGTATGGTCTGATCTAAATTTATTCCACTCTGCTTCGTTAGAGTGTGCTAAAATAACACCATCAAAATAAATCATAGCTCCTTTGCCTGGTGAAGGAATATTCTTTTCTTGAGTAGCTGTAATCATAGTATGCAAATACTCTACATCATTTTTAAACACCTCAATAAACTCTACAATACCACGATTCCCCACATTGAAGGCTCCATTTAAAGAAAGTACACGTGGATCATCTTCTGGATAAAGGTCCATTCTAGATATATCTACTGAACCTACTAACACAGAAGTATGGTGATTATAGATATAGGTACCCTACCTAAAATAAAGTGTCTTGGCTCATTCTTCCAAAACATTTAGCTCTACTTCTATTCTTTTGTCTTCATAAATAGTAATTTGATGAATAATTTGACGCATATTCAAATTAGTAAAATTACTTGTATTAAGTACTTCATCTATTTCTTCTTTTATTTTATCCTTACTAGGCTTGATTTCTTGTAAAGCCTCTAGCTGTTCCTCTAATAGATAAGCTTTTTGTTCAAGTTCACCCAGCCACCCATCTATCCTTTCCATTTCCTTTATAAATAAGCGTTGTGTTAATTCACCATTTTGTTTAAGCTTCAGATTTTCATGATAAAGTGTATAAAGCTCTTCTTGAGACTTTTTATTTTTCTCTAATGTTTTTTCTAGTTTCTTAATGGTATACCCTTCTTCTTTTTGCCTTGTGTATTCTATAATGAGCTCTTCTTCTTTATCTGTTCTTAGTGTGGTTAAATACTTATTGATTCCTTCTAATAGTTCTTCTTCATATATAGCCATTCTACCATGTCCAGAGAATTCTTTTCCCTTATGATCATAGGTTATGCATGTATAATAGGGTGAATAATTTCTAAAGTGTTTTTTCCTTTTAATTGTAAAACTAGCACCACATTCTCCACATTTTATAAGTCCACTAAATAAAGCCTGTGTACTGTGTCTTTGTTTTTTTGTACTTCTCTTTTCTAGCTCTCTTTGTACTTGATTAAATGTTTCCTCATCAATAATTTCTTGTTTAATGCCCTTATAAATATTAGGATGTATATGCCAATGCTCCTGTGGAATTTTTTGCTTCTTTTTATTCGTTATATCTGCATGAGTATATTTCCCTAGTATTAAAATTCCTGTATATACAGGATTTGTAAGTATAGACCTAATGGTAGCTTGTGCCCACCTTCCTCCTTTTTTAGTAGGTATTCCTTCCTTAGTAAGCTTTTTAGCAATAGCTAACATACCTTCTCCTTGTAAGTACTCTAGAAATATCCTTCTAACAACCTGGGCCTCATCTTCATTTACAATAAAAGTACATGCATGAGTACAGTAGTCATACCCATAAGGCGGTGTACATGCATGAAGTTTTCCTTGTAAATTATGTATTTTCCATGTACTACGTATTCTATCAGCTGTACGTCTTGCTTCATCTTCTGCTAACCAAAGCTTTAGTCCCAATTCTCTATAGACTCTTGGATCAGCTGTATCCATATTATCTTCAAAGAAAACTAGTCTAATGCCTGATTCCATAAGTTTAATAATATCCGTTAGTCCTTGTCTTTGGCTTCTACTAAAACGTGTCAAACTTTTAGCCACTATAATTTCAAACTTCTTACTATAGGCATCGGCTAGTAGCCTGTCATAGTCCCCTCTTACTTTTGTACCTACAGCCGTAATACCATCATCTTCATAAGTATGGCAATACAGCCATCCTTGTTTTTCTATATAATTCCGCATAAGTGCCTCTTGATTGCCCATACTCTTTGCTTGCGCTTCATAATCTGTACTTACTCTTGTATATATAACACATCTTTTCATGACCTTAACTCCCTTAACCTGGTCACTAAAATGTTCTTTAGTAGATCTTCTTCCTTCTGGGTGCTTTCCACATTGTACTTAAAGATGAACCTATACTGTTCACCTGTAGTCGTTTGTACCATTAATTGCTTTTTGGTACCTTTATTTTTCATTGCTCTACCCCCTTAATACATATGTATGAAGGAGATACTAGGTATATGTAAATATAATAAGGAGGAGTTACAGCCAACCTGACACCTAAGAAGACTAAACAAAGACAGTAATTCGGCTTTTACCAAATGACATAACGCAAGAAGGAGCTGAGCACTCATTTCTTAGTGCGTCAGCTCCTTCATTACTTATCTTTTGTATATTAGGTTAATTATTTTACAGCAATTACTTCGATTTCGATTAAAGCTTCTAATGGTAATTTACCTACTTGGAAAGCAGAACGTGCTGGACAATCTGTTTTGAAGTATTCTGCATAAACTTCGTTCATTGCTTTAAAATCAGCGATGTCATTTAAGAATACTGTAGTTTTTACTACTTTATCCATTGAAGAACCAGCTTCTTCTAAAATAGCTTTTACATTTTCTAATGATTGTTTTGTAGCTGCTTTAATATCATCTTTAACAAGTTCGCCTGTAGCAGGGTTAATTGGTAATTGACCTGATGTAAATACCATTTCTCCTCCTGTTACAAGAACTCCTTGTGAATATGGTCCTATAGCTGATGGTGCGTTTGTTGTTGCGATAATTTGTTTTGACATTTTAATTACTCCTTTTATCTAATTGGTTTTCTTGGTTGATACATACCTTTTACTTGGGTCTTCACTACTTGGCCATGGTCTACTACTTTTTCACCTCTTAAGAAAACCGTTTCAATGATGCCCGTTGTATTAAAGCCTTCATATGGTGTGTAATCCACATCTTGCACTTGTGTCTTAAAAGTAATTGTTTCTTGACCTTTTGGATCAAGAATGACTAAATCAGCATCTTTGCCTACTTCAATACTTCCCTTATTTTCAAGGCCGAATTGTTTAGCAGGATTATATGATAATAATTTTGTCATTTCGTTTATTGTTAATTTACCTGTGCATACCCCATAGGTATACATTAAACGAAGTCTGTGTTCTAGACCCATAGCTCCATTTGGTATTTTAGAATAATCATTTATCCCTAGTTCTTTTTGGCCTTTAAAATTAAAAGCGCAGTGATCTGTAGAAATAAATGCTATACTACCATCTTTAAGTCCTTGCCATAGAGGCTCTTGATTAGATTTATCACGAAGTGGAGGACTCATAATATATTTTGCTGCTTCAAAAGAGCCATCATCTGGATGACCATAAAGACTGTCGTCTAATAATAAGTATTGAGGACATGTTTCAGCTACAAGACAAGCTCCACTTTGATTAGCTTCTCTAATAACTTTAAGACCCTCAGATGTACTTAAATGAACAACCCATGCTTTAGCACCTGTTAACTTAGACATTGTAGCAATACGATTAATCGCTTCTACTTCAATTAAGTCTGGTCTAGTCATCTTATGATAGTATGGATGAGTATGACCTTTTGCTAAATTCTCCTGGATTCTAGCATGGATAAGATCACCATTTTCACAATGGAATCCTATAAGTCCACCAATCTCTTTACTCTCATTTAATGCTTCATAGATTGCTCCGTCATCTGTTTGAAGACTACCTTTATATGCCATATACATTTTAAATGAAGAAACACCTTCATTAATCATATCTGTCATTTCCTTTTTAGTAGCTTCATTCCAATCTGTAATTGCCATATGGAAACTATAGTCACAAAATGTTCCCTTGTTAGCTTTTTCTTTCCATTCTTCTAATGCTTCTTTTAAAGAATGTCCTTTAGCTTGTGTAGCAAAGTCAATAATTGTTGTTGTACCGCCTGCTACAGCAGCTCTTGTTCCTGTATAAAAATCATCAGCCGTTTTAGTCGCACCCACATCTAAATCTAAATGTGTATGACTGTCTATGGCACCAGCTAAAATCAATTTTCCAGTAACATCTATATACTGGGCTGCATCATCACAAAGATCTTTTTGGATCTTTGTGATAATACCGCCTTCTATACATAAGTCTGCAACGATTGTTTCATCTGGTAATATGATGGTTCCATTTTTTAAAATGGTTTTCACTCAAATCACCCTTATTTTTTAGTTTTTCTATAAGCTGTATTTTCAAGTGGTAATTTCGTTCTGAATTCACCATCTAATGCATAGTAAGCACCTTGTGTAGCTGGTGCAGTTGGAATAGTAGTAATTTCACCAACACCTTTAGCTCCAAATGCTAATTCTGCATTATTTTTCTCTACAATAATAGATTCAATTTCTGGTACTTGATTAGATCTAAGAAGGCCTAATGTACCGAATTTAGCTGTAGGTACACTATCTTTAAGTGGGTAGTCTTCAGTAAGTGCATAACCAAGACCCATAACAACGCCACCTTCAATTTGTCCTTCTACAGCAATTGGGTTAATTGCACGACCAACGTCATGAGCTGCAACTACCTTTGTAACATTACCTTCTTCATCAAGTACAACTACTTGTGTAGCATATCCATAAGCTACGTGACTTACTGGATTTGGCTTAGCTGAACCCATTGGGTCTGTAGTAGATGCATATTCACCACAGAATTCTTTACCTTCTAGTTCTTCTAAAGTACTATTTTGTAAAGCTTCTTTTACTTTAACTGCTGCTGCTCTACATGCTTCACCTGAGAATACAGTTTGTCTTGATGCAGTTGTAGTACCTGAGTTTGGTGTGAGTTTTGTATCTGGTGCTTCTACTACTACTTGTTCTGGTGACATACCCGTTGTTTCACAGAACATTTGAAGTAATACAGTAGCAAGACCTTGTCCGATACATGCAGCTGATGAGTAAATATGTGCTTTTCCATCTATAATTTGAATACGGCAACGTCCAATATCAGGAATACCTACACCAACACCTGCATTTTTCATAGCACATGCAATACCTGCAATTTTGCTATTTTCATAAACATCTTTTACAGCTTCTAATGTTTCAACTAAAGCTGTTCCTGCATCTGCTATTTGACCATTTGGTAACTCTTGACCTGGACGAATAGCATTGCGGTATCTAATCTCCCAAGGAGAAATACCTACAAGTTTAGCAAGTTCGTTAAGGTTTGACTCTGTTGCAAAGCAAGATTGAGTTACACCAAATCCTCTAAATGCTCCTGCAGGAGGGTTGTTTGTATAAACAGCTCTACCTACGATTTGGATGTTTTGATAGTTGTAAGGACCTGCTGCATGTGTACATGCACGTTGTAGTACAGGACCACCAAGTGATGCATAAGCACCTGTATCCGCGATAATTTCTGCTTTAAGTGCAGTTACAATACCATTTTCATCACAAGCTGTTGTAAAGAGCATTTCAGCTGCATGGCGTTTTGGATGGACTTTAATACTTTCACTACGAGATAAAGTTACTTTAACTGTTCTCTTAGTTTTGTAAGCTAAGAAAGCTGCATGGTGTTGAACACTCATGTCTTCTTTTCCACCAAATCCACCACCTACATAAGCACTCTTAATATGTACTAATGAAGGATCTAGCTCTAATAATTCAGCTATTTCTTTTTGTTCATCATAAACAGATTGACCACCTGTATAAACAAGTACGCCTTCACCTTCTGGCATAGCAACTGCACATTCAGGCTCTAAGAAAGCATGCTCAGTAAATGGTGTTGAGTATTGGTGAGTAACAACATATTTAGCTTCACTAATAGCTTTTTCAACATTACCTCTGTTTAAGATTTCTTCTTTAAGTAAGTTTCCATTTGGATGAATTGCTGGAGCACCTTCTTCAAGCGCTTCTTTTGGGCTTGTAAGTGGTTTTAACTCTTCATATTCTACTTCAATAAGTGCTAAAACTTCTTTTAATCCTGCTTTAGTTTTAGCAACAGCAAGTGCTACTGCGTCTCCAACGTATCTTGTAGTTTCACCTACTGCAATAAGAGCTGGCCAGTCTTTTACAAGGTGTCCAATATATCTTTTTCCTTGTACATCTTCTGCTGTATAGGCACCGATATACTCTGGATGTTGTTTAGCTTTTTCTAAGTTAATAGATAAAACTTTTGCCCTAGGATATGGTGTACGTAATGCACCACCATATACCATATCTGGGAATCTTAAATCATCAACGTACTTTGCTTCCCCCAATGTTTTTGCTTTTGCATCTAATCTAAAGATATTTTCACCAACACGACCTTGGTAAACTTCTTCAGGTACATCTTCATTTTCTCTTAACATTCTAGCTGCCTCAAGTACAGCTTCTTCGATTTTCTTATAACCTGTACAACGGCAAATATTGCCTTTGAGTGCTTGCTTAACATCTTTTAAGCTTGGTGTTAATGTAGTATTAAAGAGTCCCTTTGCAGAAATAACCATCCCTGGAATACAGAAACCACATTGTACAGCACCTGCTTTACCAAAACAGTATGCAAAAACTTCTTTTTCTTTTTGGCTTAAGCCTTCAAGTGTAGTAACTTCTTTTCCATCTACTTTTGATGCTTTTACAATACATGCTCTTGTAGCTTTACCATCTACTAAGATCATACAAGCTCCACATGCACCTTCAGCACATCCATTTTTTACAGAAAATAATTCTTCTTGTTCTCTTAAGAACTCTAATAAATTCATTTCCTCATTTACAGTTACTTCTTTGCCGTTTAATTTAAATTGAAACATACCTTCACCCCTTTTGCTAGTTTTTACCTTCTCTATTTGTTTGAAGCTTTTTGAGTTAAGTAGTCATGAATACCTTTAGCAGCTTTTCTTCCAGCACCCATAGCTAAAATAACAGTTGCAGCACCCGTTACTGCATCTCCACCAGCAAATACACCTTCTTTTGTTGTCATACATGTTTCTTCATCAATAACAACACAACCATACTTATTAACTTCTACTTCTTTTGTTGTAGATGAAATAAGTGGGTTAGGTGATGTACCTAATGACATAAGAATTGTATCTACGTCCATAATGAACTCACTACCTTCTACAACTTGAGGTTTACGTCTACCAGAAGCATCAGGCTCACCAAGTTCCATCTTCACGCATTTCATTCCTGTTACCCAACCTTTATCATCAGCTAAGATTTCTACTGGGTTAGTTAAAACGTCAAAGATTACGCCTTCTTCTTTTGCATGATGTACTTCTTCAAGTCTAGCTGGTAATTCTTCTTCACCACGTCTGTATACAATATGTACTTCAGAACCAAGTCTAAGTGCTGTTCTTGCAGCATCCATTGCTACGTTTCCGCCACCTACTACAGCTACTTTTTTACCAATTCTAATTGGTGTTTCATACTCAGCTTTGAAAGCTTTCATAAGGTTTGATCTTGTAAGGTACTCATTAGCTGAAAATACTCCATTTGAGTTTTCACCTGGGATTCCCATGAACTTAGGAAGTCCAGCACCAGAACCAATGAATACTGCTTCGTAACCTTCTTCATTCATAAGGCTATCAATTGTTACTGTACGTCCAATAATAACGTTAGTTTCAATTTCAACACCTAATTTTTTAACGTTGTTGATTTCTACTGCTACTACATCTTGTTTTGGTAATCTAAATTCTGGAATACCATATGTAAGAACACCACCTGGCTCATGTAAAGCTTCAAAAATCTTCACTTCATAACCAAGTTTTGCAAGGTCTCCAGCACAAGCAAGACCTGCAGGACCTGCACCGATGATTGCTACTTTTTTACCATTAGACTCTATATTTTTAGCACCTGATAATTGATGTTTAATAGCATAGTCACCTACGAAACGCTCTAAACGACCAATTGCAACTGGCTCATTTTTAATACCTACGATACAAGCACCTTCACATTGGTTTTCTTGAGGACATACACGACCACAAATAGCTGGTAAGCTAGAGTTTTGTGAAATAACCTCATACGCTGCTTCAATATTACCTTCTTTAATATGATTAATGAATGTTGGAATATCAAGTGCAACTGGGCAACTACCAACACACTTAGGTTTTTTACAACCTAAACATCTTGATGCTTCAGCCTGAGCTTGCTCTAAAGTGTATCCATAAGATACTTCTTCAAAGTTTGTAGCTCTTACTTTAGGATCTTGTTCTGGCATTGGAATTCTTTTCTTAGCTTTTAAAAGCTCTTCGATTTGATCACAACCACAGTTTTCGGCATGCTTTGGTTCAGCTGTTTCTTGTTCTAAACGTGCACGTCCTTCTGCTGTTTTGTACATCGCTTGTCTATACATAGCTTCATTAAAGTCAACTTTATGACCATCAAACTCTGGACCATCTACACAAGCAAATTTAACTTCTCCACCTACTGTAATACGACAAGCACCACACATACCTGTACCATCAACCATAATAGGGTTCATACTTACTATAGTATGGATATTTAATTCTTTTGTTGTTAAGCAAACGAATTTCATCATGATCATTGGACCAATTGCAACTACTTCATCATAGTGTTTACCTTGGTTTTGTACTAAGTCTTTTAAAAGCATAGTTACATTACCATTAAATCCATATGATCCATCATCTGTACAAGTGTAAAGGTTATCACACACTTTTTCCATTTCTTCTTCCATGATGATTAATTCTTTGTTTCTAGCTCCGATAATAACATCACATGAAAGTCCTTGCTCATGGAACCATTTTACTTGTGGGTAAACTGGTGCTGAACCTAATCCACCTGCAATGAAAAGAATCTTTTTAGATTTTAATTCTTCTAAATCTGCATGAATATATTCAGAAGGGTTACCAAGAGGACCTACAAAGTCAGTGTAATAATCACCTTCATTTACATCTACTAACTTTTTAGTACCTTCTCCAATTGTTTGAATTACAATTGTAACTGTTCCGTTTACTTTATCATAATCACAAATAGTAAGAGGAATACGTTCACCAAGTTCACCATTTTTTACAATAACAAATTGGCCTGGAAGAGCAGACTGTGCCACTCTAGGTGCAAGTACATCTAAACTATAAATTTCAGGTGCTAATTGTTTCTTTTTAACTATTTTATACATTTTTTACTCCCAATGTTTAGATTTTGTTTTTAATTTTGCCACTCTATAGAATGAAGCATTACTACAGAGTGGCAGGGCTATTACTTATTTATTATTTTTGTAAGAAATAGTAGCCATAATCTCTTAAGATTGTTTCAAGGATTACTTGTAACTCTTTAGAAATGTTGTTTTCTCCTAAAGTATGTGTAAGGATTTGACCTCTTTCATTTCTTACTTTGAATGTATTGTTTCCTAAAGCTAAGAAACCTACATTTGTACTATCTTCAAAGTCATGCTCTGTCCAGAATACAGTTACTTTATCTTTGTAAGGTCTTCCAGCATGTGGACAGAAGATTGCACAGTTGCCACATTCATTACACATACCATCGATGTGAATTACTTGATGAGCGTTTTTGAATTCTTTAGCATTTACAATAATCTTCACATTTGCACGGTTTGGACAAACATCATTACATACTTCACAGATTTGATCACACTTTAAGCAACGACCTTCATCACAAGTACTATGTAAGATACCTTTTTTGCTGTATAATTCTTTTTCTGCAGTTGGTAAGTCAACTCTTACAAAGTCATGAGCAAGACCTGCATCAGCTAAGATTGCTTTTGCAACAGCTTTTGCATCAGCAATTGCTTTAACGATTGTAGAAGCACCTTTTTTACAATCTCCTGCAACGAATACATTTTTAATGTTTGTTTCATTACAGCTTGTAACAACTGGAGATTCATAACGATCAAGTACTAAACCATTTTCTTTAAATAATGTACTATCAACTCTAGCACCTACTGCACCGATTACTGTATCAAATGCAAGTTCTACTTGTTTACCAGTACCTTTAATTGTTTTTCTACCACTTGCATCTCTTTCTTCTGTAAGTTCTTGAACTTCACAAATAAGAGTTTTTCCATCATAACTTACTGGAGCAAGAAGTTCTACAATTTCAACACCATCTTCAAGTGCTAATCTGATTTCTTCAGCTTGAGCTGGCATGAACTCTCTTGTTCTTCTGTATACGATTTGAACTTTTTCTACGCCGTTTGCACGTTTAGCAGCTCTTGCACAGTCCATAGCAACGTCACCAGCACCGATAACTGCTACTGTTTTACCAAGATCAAGTGCACAGTTGTTTGCTTTAGATTCAGCTAAGAATGCAAGTGCATCTTGAATATGCTCTCCACCAACTTTAACTGGTGTTACGCCTTCTTTCCAAGCACCTGTAGCAATAACTACATAGTCATATGATCCTTTTAACTCTTCTACACTGTAATCTTCTTTAACACCATATACGAAGTTAACGCCTGATTTAACAGCCATATCATAATCTCTCTTGATTGCTTCATTGCTAATTCTAAATTCAGGAATAACATGTTGAACAATACCAAATGGTTTGTCTTGTTTTTCAAGAACTGTTACATCCATTCCATTTCTTCTTAAGAAGTAAGAAACAGCAATACCAGCTGGGCCAGCACCGATTACAACTGCTTTTTTGCTTGTTGCAACTGGGCTTTGTACCATACCTTCAATGAAATTAGCTTGTGCATTATCAGCAATAGCATTTTTTGTTCTACGAATATTTACTGCACCTTCATAATCAACTCTTGTACATTTGTTTTGACATTGGTGATCACAAATTGTACCTGTTACTGAAGGAAGAGCATTATCGATAGCAATTACTTTAAATGCTTCCTCGAATTTACCTTCACTATATAATTTCATGTATTCAGGAATTTGTTGGCTAATTGGACATCCACCATCTTTACATGGTGCCATGAAACAGTCAAAAAGACCTAATTGAGAATCTGTTTTTAATGAAGCAACTTCTCTTGCACTCTTAACATGGTTTTTGTCATTTACAACATTCTTTGCAAGTTCATCTAATTTCTCTACGTTAAGTCCTTTAAAGCTACCTGCAAGTAATGGCTCAACTTTTTTAGCAATTTGATGTAAACGCTCATATCCACCTGGTTTTAATAATGTTGTTGCAACAGTAATAGGTTGGATACCTGTTTCAAAGATTTGATCAATGTTGTGGAAGTCTGCACCACCAGAGTAAGAAATTTGAATTTCCCCATTTAATGCTTGTGATAAGTTGTTTGCAACATTGATTGAAAGTGGATATAATGAACGTCCTGACATGTACATTTCTTGTCCTGGTAATTCATTTCTCTTAATTTCAACTGGGAATGTATTAGTGATTTTAACCCCTACTTCTAAGTTTCTTTCTTTAGCAATTACACTTAAACGCTTAAGCATAGCTACTGCTGCGTCAAATTGTAAGTCTGCTTTGAAGTGGTGATCATCGAAACTAATGTAATCATAGCCCATTTGATCTAATGTTTTACGTGCAAATTCATAACCTAATAATGTTGGGTTACATTTGATAAATGTAGGAATTTGTTTTTCTGTTAATAAGTATGTAGCAATACGCTCAATTTCATCTGATGGACAACCATGAAGTGTTGAAATTGTAATAGATGGTGATACAGCTGGAGAAATCTTATTTACATCTTCTAATGTGAAGTTTTGGAATTTATTTACATTTTCTTTTAAGTATGATTGACATTCATTCCAGATTGCTGTGTTTGAAGCATTAATCATACCATCAATGTATGCATTTACTTTTTCTGACTTGATACCTGCTAAGTCATAACCAACACTCATGTTGAAAGCAAAATCTCTTTCATTACTAATTTCAAGTTCTTTAGCTAACACATGGATTGCAAACCAAGCTTTAACATATTCTTCATATGCTTCTTGAACTGTAAATTCTGTAGACCATTCTACGTTATAGCACTCGTCTTCTGCATTAATACATGGACGTGCGATACATTTTCTTAAGTCTTCACCATCCATAATTTGAACAGTTTTTACTTCAAAGAAACGTGCACCAGCTAAATATGCTGCTACAATATTTTGAGCAAGTTGAGAATGTGGTCCTGCTGCTGGTCCTACTGGAGAAGAAATTTTTTCACCAAAAATTTCAATATATGTATTTGATTCATTTCTGTAGAATTTATCTTTTCTAATTCCGTAGATAGAACCTTGTCTATTGTATTCTTCTAATGCCCACTCAACTAAATGGTTAAATGGAATAGGTCTCATTAATTCACTCATTGTATACCTCCGAATTGGTTATTGTTAGTTTGTTGGTTAGTTGCTAGCTAGATGTTAGTTTTTAGTGACTAACGCCTGTTTTTTTATTGCTATTTACTTGTGCTTCTACATTCTTTTCTTTAGGTTTAAATAAAATGTTAAAGAAAATATTAAGTAAAATAGCTGATACACATCCAATAGTAATACCACTATGTAAGATTTCACCTACTGCTTTTGGTAAAAGGTTAAAGAACTGTGGACATGCTGTTGGAATAAGTGATAAACCAATACTTACTGCTACTAAAATGGCATTTTTATTACCATCATAGTTAACTTTTCCTAAAGATCTAATACCACCTACTGCTACTACACCGAACATTGCAAAACCTGCTCCACCAAGAACTGGTTTTGGAATAGCAGCAAAAAGTGCTCCAAATTTAGGGAAGAATGCTAGTACAATAAGCATGATTGATGCAGTAATACTAATGTAACGGCTATATACACCTGTTAAACTAAGCATTCCTACGTTTTGTGCAAATGCTGTAACTGGATAAGAGTTAAAGCATCCTGATACCATAGTGAAAAGTCCACTTGAACGTAAACCTTTCTTAAGTGTTTCTTCTTCTACTTCTCTTCCCGCCATATTATGTACAGCAATCATATTGCCTGTAGCTTCAGTCATAATTACAAGCATAACTAAAATAAATGAGAAAATTGCACCCACTTCGAATTTTGGTAATCCAAAGTAGAAAGGTGTTACTATTCTAAAGAATGGTGTCTCGGCTGATGTAACTGTAGAGAAGTTTGCCATTCCCATTAACATAGCTACAATAGTACCTGCACCTAAACCTAAAAGAATAGATAAATTGCCTAAAATACCTTTTAAGAATTTATTAAATAATAGAATAAGAACGAGTGTTATAAGGGCAAGTATGATGTTTTGTACTGGAGCCTCTGGTAAGATTTTATTTGTTACTGTATCTGTAGCAATCCATTTAATGGCTACTGGAAAAAGTGATAAACCAATAATTGTTACTACTGTACCAGTTACTACCTTTGGGAAAAATTTTAATAATTTACCCCAAACACCTGCCATTAGGAAACAGAATAAACCAGCTGCAATAACACCACCTGCAATAATCTGCAATCCTTCTGTACTTGAACCACCTTGGGCTGCACCTGATGCAATGGTTGACATTGTTACAACAGCTGCAAAGCTTGTACCTTCAACAACTGGGATCTTAGCCCCTAAGAAGTTTTTGAATCCTTTAGTTTGAAAGAATGTTGCTACACCTGCAGCAAATAAGGCACAGCTAATTAAAAAAGTAATAACACTATCATCTAACCCTGCACTGTTACCAATGATAACAGGAACTGTAACAGCTCCTGCTACCATAACTAATACATGTTGAAGTGCAAAAATTAAATTTTTCCCTATAGGTAGTTTTTCCTCAATAAGATCAATTTGCTTTTCATTACCTGACATTGTAACACCCCTAGACTGTGATTTTTTTTTTCGAAACCTAAAAACCTAAAAAACTTAAAAACTTACAAAACTTTAAAGCCTAAAAATTAAGCTCTTTTCCAAACTGCTTGAGCAAGCTCTCTTGATCTTGCAAAAATAGCTTTTTCATCTACACATAATACTTCTCTATCCTTCATAAGGATATTTCCACCGATGATAGTGTGTGTTACAGATTTACCACATACACCGAATAAAATGTGAGAATCAATATTGTCTTTTGTCATTGGTGTTAATGGATCGTAATCTACAATAATAACATCCCCTGCTGCACCTTCAGTTAACATACCAAGTTGTGTGTTAAAGTATTTGCCAGCAATGTTTCTATTGTTTTGATATTGCATTTGTGGAATTTCTCCCCATGCAACTGATGGATCACCTAAGTGATGTTTATGAATGATATTACCTACTTTAATAGATTCAAACATATCTGCTGTATAACCATCTGTTCCTAAACCAACTTGGATGCCTTTTTCAAGCATTTTAATAACTGGTGAGCAACCTACAGCATTTCCCATATTTGATTCTGGGTTATGTACAACATTTGTTTTAGTTGTTTTAAGAATATCCATTTCATTTTCATCAATATGGATACAGTGAACAGCAATTGTTTTGTCTCCAAGAATGTTGAAATCGTTTAATCTTTCTACGATGCGTTTTCCATGGTTTTCTAAACAATCTTTTAAGTCATCAATACCTTCAGCTGTATGAACATGGTAACCAGCATTTAAGCCTTCCATAGCTTCTGCACATTGTTCTAAACTCTTATCTGATAAAGTAAATGATGCATGCATACCAAACATACCTTTAACCATATCTTGGTCACCATTGTTAGCATATTTAATGAAATCAGCATTTTCTTTAATACCAGCTTTTAAAATTTCTTCACCATCACGGTCTGAAACTTCATAGCAAAGTGATGTACGAATACCAAGTTCTTTAGCTACATCTGCAATTTCAAATAAGCTACCTTCAACTGCATATGGACTTGCATGATGGTCAAATACAGTAGTTGTACCAGTTTTAATACAATCAAGTAAAGTTGTATAGGCACTGTATCTTGTATCTTCTAATGTAAGTGTTTTATCAAGTCTCCACCATAAGTTGTTTAAGATGTCTGTAAAGTTTTTGCTTACAGGACCATCAAGTGCCATACCTCTTGCAAAAGCAGAATAAATATGCATATGAGTATTAATCATACCTGGCATAATTACTTTACCTTTAGCATCTACGAATTCTGCATCTGCATATTTTTCTTTAAGAGCTGCAAATTCTCCCACTTCTTTAATGATGCCATTTTCAATAACTACTGCACCATTTTCAAAGTAAGGCTGGTCTTGATTTTTTGTAACTAGTCTTCCGTTTCCAATAAGTAACATGTCATACCCTCTCTCTTTCATCATGTTTAGTGTGATGTACGTCTAAGTACTTCACCTGCAATCACTTTGTTATATGTTCCATTATCAATAACAACATGTCCATTGATAAGTACATAATCTATTCCTACTGGGAAATGCATAGGATCTACGAAATCTCCTACATCTGATACAGTATCTAAGTCAAAGATAACTATATCTGCAAATTTACCAACTTCTAAAGAACCTCTATTTTCAATACCAATTGCAGTAGCTGCCTTTAATGACATCTTATGTACTGCTTCTTCTACTGTTAATATCTTTTCTTCTCTTACATATCTTCTTAAAACACGTGGGAAAGATCCGTAAGCTCTTGGATGAGGTTTACCTGATAATAAGCCATCTGTACATACATTTTGTTCTGGACGTTTGATAAATGTCATAATATGTTCTTCAAGACCATAGAAGTCAACCATACCTACTGCATTTTCTTCTTCCATTAATAAATCAAATGTTGCATTGAATGGATCTGTATTTCTCATCTCGGCTAATTCCACAAGACTCTTTCCTACAGCATCTTGGTTCTTATCTGTTTTAACACTTGTAACAAAGATTTGATCAAATCCAGCAAAATCTATAAAGTTATCCCAACCTGGAATACCATTTATAATATCTTCTTTCATTTTCTCTCTCGCAGCAGGGTCTCCAAGACGTTTAATAAGTTGATCTGTTCCACCAGCATGTGCCCAAGGTGGTAATACTACACCAAGCATTGTGCTACCAGCAGCATAAGGGTATTGGTCAAATGAAACACGAATACCTTCTGCTTTTGTTTTTTCTAATAATTCAATTACTCCTGGGATGTACTTCCAGTTAGCTTTACCACATACTTTAAAGTGTGAAAAGTGTACTTTAACACCTGATTCTTTTCCTATACGGATAACTTCTTCCATAGATTCAAGTATTGTATCTGCTTCACTACGTTGGTGAATAACGAAACAACCATCATACTCTGCAACTACTTTACACATTTCAATAAGTTCATCTGTCTGGCCGTATGCACATGGAATGTAGATAAGTCCTGTTGAAAGACCATAAGCGCCTGCTTCCATTTCTCTTCTTACAATGTCACACATTTTCTTAATTTCTTCTTGTGTTGCTGGACGTGCATCAAGTCCCATAGCTTCCATACGCACGTTTCCATGTGGTACTAAGTAAGATTCATTTAAACCTACTCCTTTAGTAGCCATCATGTTTAAGTAGTTATCTGTAGTTTCATATTTCCAGTCGATTTCATCACTGTCGCCATCAAGTCCTGCTAAGTTTTTTCTCCAACTTGAAATATGCTCTACAGGTAGTGGTGCCATTGATATACCATCTTGTCCTAATACTTCTGTAGTGATTCCCTGTCTAATTTTTACTTCGTTGAAAGGGTCAACTAAGATTTTAAGGTCTGAATGAGAGTGTGTATCTATGAAGCCTGGGGAAACAATTTTCCCCTCGGCATCAATTACTCTATCAACTTCACATTCATCTACGTCACCAACTGCTACAATGCAGTTATCTTCTACAAGTATTGATCCTAAAAATGGTTTTTTAAGTGTTCCATCTACAATAGTTCCATTTTTAATTAATAGCTTCATAGCCTAGCCTCCTCGTTTTAAAAAAACGCTGAATTATTTGTTATAAACACTTTCTAAAATACCGTAGTACCCTCTAACACCTTTATGTAATTCTTCAATTTCGATGTGCTCATCAATTGTATGTGCTAAGTTCTCTCTTGAAGGTCCAAATCCAATTGTTCTAATACCTGCTTCTCCTGCGTAATGGCTACCATTTGTACAGAATGAGTATTGAGAAATTTGTGGTGTTAAACCAGCTTTTACAAGACCTTTGTATGCTAATTGAACAAATTCATCTTGTTCATCATATAACCAACCTGGGAAGAATCTTTCACCTTCGATAAAGTTGCCTGTATGACATTTTTCTTTAGCTGTTGCAAAGCGTACAGTTGCTTTTAATTCGCTATCTTCTGCCATTGCTTCATCTAATATCTTTTGAATTGGTGCAAGTACACTCTCTTTTGTTTCTCCAACTAAAAGTCTTCTATCAAAAGTTGCTTTACAGTATTCTGGTACAACAGATGCACCTGGGTAAGGTGAAGAAATAATATCTGTTAAAACTAAAATACCTTTTCCAAGTACTGGATGTACTGGTGTTTCAACTTGTTCAATTTTTTGGATAAGTTTAGCCATTTTGTTAACAGCGTTAATACCTTTTTCTGGGTTAGCAGAGTGAGCTGGTCTACCAAATGTTTCTACAACAACTTCTCCACGACCTCTTTGACCAATTTTTAAGTTACCTTCTGAAGATTCGCCGATTACTACATAATCAGGTTTTACATTCTCGCTAATTTTTCTAGCTGCAATACCTTCAAAGATTTCTTCATGTACAACACCTGCAACATAAATTTCACCTTCGAAATCTTTATCACAATCTTGTGCAAAGTAAGCTGATGCTGCGATCATAGCTGATGTTTGGCCTTTCATATCTGAAGTACCTCTTCCGTAGATTTTGCCATCTACGATTTCACCGCCAAATGGATCTTTTGTCCATTTTGATGGATCTGGAACTGGTACTGTATCAATATGTCCATCAAATAAAATCTTTTTACCTGGTTTTTTACCTTTAATGCATCCAATTACGTTACCGTAAGCGTCTACTTCGCAGCTGTCATAACCTAATTTTTCAAAGATTTTTTTGATTGCTGCTACTACATCTTGCTCTTCACCTGAATAACTTTTGTTGCGGATTAATTCTTGGCAAATTTCTATAACTTCTTGTTGTCTTTCTTGATTTAACATGATTCTTCCTCCAATTTATTTATGTATTAATTAGTCAATAATTTTTGAATTTCTGCCTCTCCATACTACATCCTTATACATTTCAGGATCTGTATCTCCTTCAGTAGAGAAAAGTAGTACAGTACTATTTTCATCAAGACCTAAGTTTTCTCTTAACTCTTTGTATTCTGGGTTTGTCATAATTTCATAAACAACACCTGTTGTTACAGCACCTGACTCACCTGATGTAACTCTCTCATCACCATTAGTTGGAGCAGCTAAGATACGCATACCTTCTGCAGCTACCCAGTCTGGAGAAGATACAAATGCAGTAGAGAAATTTTTAAGAATTTCCCATCCAGTAATGTTAGGCTCACCACAAGCAAGACCTGCCATTAATGTTTGCATTTCACCACCTACAAAGCGAGCTTTACCATCACCAGCTACTGCTGATTGATATAAACAATCTGCAAGATCTGATTCAACGATAACTACTTTTGGTCCGTTTTCACCAAATACTGAAGCAAAGTATCCTTGAATAGCACCTGCTAATGAACCTACACCAGCTTGAACGAAAATATGTGTTGGCATTTCTACGTTATCTTCTTTTAATTGCTCTAAAGCTTCAACAGCCATTGTTCCATAACCTTGCATAATCCAAGCTGGAATTTCTTCATAGCCTTCCCATGCAGTATCTTGAACAACTAGTGCATTGTGTGCTTTAGCATAACGATCTGCCATTCTTACACATTCATCATAGTTTTCTGTAGTAATTGTTGCTTCAGCGCCTTCTTTTTGAATATTTTCAAGACGTGTTTGTGATGAACCCATTGGCATGTAAACAACTGCTTTTTGTTTTAAGCGATTTGCTGTCCAAGCCACACCTCTACCATGGTTACCATCAGTAGCTGTTACGAATGTAATTTCTCCAAGCTCATTTCTAACTTCATCTGAAATAAGTTTATCGTAAGGCATTTCATTCATATCTTTACCAAGTTTTTGTGCAAGATATTTACCCATAGCAAAAGAACCGCCTAAAACTTTGAAAGCATTTAATCCAAATCTCTTAGATTCATCTTTAAGGTAGATTTTACCTACGCCGATTTCTTTTGCTAAACCTTGTAATTTAACTAGTGGTGTCTCTTTATAGTTTGGAAAACTTTCATGGAAATGTTTAGCTTTTGCAATTTCATCTTTTGATAAGAATGATATTAATTCTACTTGTTCAGATCTTGTTGCTTTTTCTAATCTATTAATTTCCCATTTCATTTTCTTGCTCATTTCTATCTCCTATCTAATTCATTGAATTTTTTAGCTTGCTTAAATAACGATAAACCGTTGCTTCAGATATGGCCAATGCTTTAGCAGCACTAGCTACGCCACCTTT
This sequence comes from uncultured Eubacteriales bacterium, assembly GCA_900551325.1. Taxonomy (GTDB): domain Bacteria; phylum Bacillota; class Clostridia; order Lachnospirales; family Cellulosilyticaceae; genus Holtiella. Next base: position 28,698 of record URVM01000017.1, read on the forward strand.
AAGCATAAAAACACCTTTTTCATTTAGTATTCTTACCAGTTCCATCTTCTCATCACTATGTAATCGGTCTACCGGAATACCTGTTGTTTCTTTATAAATTATTGTTTCTACCATTTCATCAACAGATGCTGAAAAGGTTTCTATCCCCTCCTTTACCTGTAGCGTATAACTAACTTCCTCCTCTTCCTCAACTATAGTACTTTGCTGAGGAGCTGGGCCCTTAATTAAACGACTTAATATTTTCGATGTTTCCTCATATATACTCACATCAATATTGATACATAACAATCCAAGTAGGTCACCTTCTTCATTTTTAATAAAGTAAGTGGCCGACCTAAGTTTTTTACCAGTATTTGAGACTGTTGTATAATTAGCTACATAATTTTGCTGCTTATAGCGTTTGTTCTTTATAATCTCTAAGGCAAAGTCAGTTACAGGGGCCCCTACACCCCTACTACTAATCTCACCATTATAGATTGCAACTATAGAGTTATTGATGTCTGTGAAATCATGCACAACTATTTCACAATTATCCAAAAAACACTGATACAAAAACTCTGCTATTTGCTTGTAATTTTCCATTATTTGTTTATTATCCATTATATTACTATCCATCCTCCCCTTACGTTGTGTATAAGTTACAACCGAATATTAAGTCTTTTGAGTTTCTAGTAGTTTTTTGTCTAATAAATCATCAATTTATAATTTATAATTTAATTATATACAAAAAAAATTATTATTCAAGTTTTTTATTAGAATGATAAGTATTTTTTTTCACCATTATAATTTTTTATCACTCTCAAATTATTATTTTGTGCATTCTCACTTAAAAACCTCTATATTTTACAATGGATAACAGCTTTATGAATAATAGTTATTAGTAAAATATTTTTCTAATTTTTGCACTTACTAGAATTAATTTTTTACGCACCCATATAATTAATGCACAAAAAAAGATGCTAATCCTAGCATCTTTTTATACATTATATATTTTCTTAATTTTTATATTGTTAAATTACTAACAACAAAATAATGACCTATTTCTATAATCGTGAAGTATCTTGATTATTAGGATCAACAGGTGGTACAACACCTATTCCTTTTCTTGATCTAATAGAGAAATCACTTTGTACTACTGGAAACTCTTCATACTTACCTTTAAACTCATTAATTAAACGATAGCGGCAAACTGGGCATAAATCTCCTTCAATTTTAATCCCTAAAACTTCTTCAAAAGCCCCCCTGCTATGTTTTGGGATTAAATGAAGAGGTTCTTCTCTCATAGGACATCCTTCTAGAGCATAAATAGGTTCGCTACTTTCTAGTAAAGTTTTAATTGCATCAATTAAAGATGACTTACCTGCTCCAACAGGCCCTACTAAATAAAGAACTTGCTTAGCTTCTTCCCCTTGCATAGCTGCTGAGTGTAAGTATCTTACAATTTTCATTAGAGTCTTATCAATTCCAAAGAAATTCTCTTTGAAGAAATGATATTGTTTTATTGTATCTTTACCATATATACGTCTTAATCTTGGATTCTCCTCCGTATGCACCAAAGTTGTACCTTGCTCTACGATTAAGTCATAAATACGCTTGTGTGCAAGCTTATAAATTTCAGGGTGTTTTTGCAACATATGTAAGTAGTCAAGAAAATTCCCCTCGAAACGTTCTACTTTCCTTACTCTTCTATCCGCCAAAATCATTTCTTGAAAGTTTACCATATATTTATCACTCCTTAAAGCGTGTGTTCATGCTTATTATAAAATATATGGTCAAAACCATCTTTCCATGATTAAATTTGAGTTTAATTTTATTTTTCCCTTCCCTTTAGCTCTAATTAACTTGTACTACTAAAAAACACGTAAACCCTAATTATATATAGGATTTACGTGTTTCATATTATATGTTTCTACTAAATTATCTATTTCATAGTAGCGATTGCCATCTATATAGTCTAAATACTTAATCTTCCTCATATCTAATGTGTTAAACAGCGCGCGTGCATACTCTTTTTCCATATAGTAAGCACCCTCTACATCAAGAACAGAAACTGTATATTTCATAGGTACAGTTAAACTCCCATTCTTTAGATCTTCAACTTCTTGCAAAAACTTATCTGACTCTACTAAAGTGTTGTAGGCACTAATGAGATCCTTTTGAGTAGATAGGGCATAATTTTCTTTTCCACGCTTACTTACCTCTGACATATCTACATCAATATAGAGCATTCCCTTGATTCTAGGATAAAGTTCAGGAATAGTATCATAGAAATAATTTAAAAGAGTTTCCGTTTCGTCAATACGATAGGTATGATCTACTCTTGAGTAGTGGGAAAGAGCTACACCTGATAATATAAGTGGCTTATCACCTTGAAAAGATTTATACCATAGGTCTATATTCTTTTTAAATGGTTGATTGTACCTTGTGCCATCTGCATACTGTGGTATATAAGTATTTAAACCTATCCAATCTACCATACGATCTCCTGGATAATAACTCATATAGTCACTTACTTGCCCCATATCCATACTCCATACGATAACAGCATCTTTAACATGCCTTTTAATCAGTTCATAAGCAGCTTGATAATGAGATTTATATCGTTCAGGATCTCCCATATTTTCTACCAACGGATAGAGCTCAATAAAGATTGGCATTTCATACTTAGTTTTGATATCACTTACTAGATGGTAAATAGGTGTAAGATCATAATCTGCTGTCATTAACACCTTAATATATGGTGTTTGCTTATTTGCAAGACACTGTAACAGTTCCTTGCCTCCTACATCTTGTGAGCTTCGATACTGCATAACACGCATAGCGTGCTTCTTACCTACAAGCTCTTCAAACTTCTTCATATCTTGATCTATGATGCTGCTATTTTCTACATATGCACCTATATAAATACCTTTATCTGGTTCATATAAACCTCGTTCTACATTCTTAGGAATGTAAACATCTACTAGCCTTTCCTCAAATGTAGAAGTAAGAATGGCTTCACTAGATAAATTAGAATCTTCCCTATGATTTGTAGTACATCCTACAAGTAATAAACAACAAAGAATCCCTATGAGTGTTGGTTTCATTTTTCTCACCTCATAGGGATTATAGACAGTTATTAAATTTTTTATACTTTCTTAGATTGTATATATTTTGCTAAAGGCTTTAAGTAGTTTAAATATAAGCCACCTTCTATAAATATTTCATATGTTTCGTCAAAAGCTGCATAGGGAATAGATTTTCTTCCGCCCTGCTTAGCAATTTCATAGTATTTTTTTAGTTCCTCTATCGTAAATAAAAAATACCTGTCATATTTTTTAAAGTATACAATTAAAAAAGCCTCTCCTCCTTGTTTTGTAAAGTCCTCCATAAATTCAATCTGATGTAGATGCACATTAGCAAGTGGCAAGGCTTCTTTTGTTGTTTCCTTTGCATCAAAACAAATAGGTGTGCCTTGGGCAACGCCTATATAGTCCACTGTACTTTTTTGATCAAAATAAGCTAAAGTGATAACACCTTTTGTCTTATCTATTGTAATAGGCTTAATAGGTGTAGGAATTTTTTGAATCAGCGCTAGTCCAAGCTCTCTATAACGTTCATTTGTTACGTTAATTGTCTCCTCTAAAACGCTTCCCCTTAAGCCCCTCGTATTCCAATATGCCATTTTTTTCCTCTTTCCTTGATTTATTGTAATTTTTTGGTAAAATAGAATTAATAAGTCATAAGGAGGGTATTTTATGCGTCTCATTCTATTTATTATAAAATGTGCTTTGACAAAGTTCAATTTCTTTCACTTATCTTCTCTAGAACAAGCCCTTATCCTTAAACGCAATCGTCTATATTTCTTATCTGGTTACCTTTATTTTCAAAATAAAGCTTATCATAAGGCTATTTATTGTTTTAATCAGTGTAATGCTTATAAGTCTCTTATGTTATGTTACGAAAGATTAGGACAAACTTCAGTAGCTTTAGAGATAGCCAAAACACATGGCCTTTATAAGCAAGGTGCTACCTTATGTATGAAACATAATAATTTTAAAATGGCTGCTTCTTTCTATAGTTTTTTTAATCTACGTACAGCCATTAAACTTTATAAAAAATGTGATTGTTACTATGAGGCTGGACTATGCTTATTACAAGATAAACAATACAGCTCTGCATTAGAACTCTTCTACAAATGTGAAAATCCTTTAGATAAACTGACGGGTATACGAAAAGTTGAAGAAATCGCTATCGTATTCTACTTAAAGAAAAATTATTACCAAAGCATTAGGCTTTTTACCACCTTAGGTGATTATTATTCTGTATTAGAATGTGCTAAAAGACTAAAAGATAAAGTGCTTATAGAAGAGACTATGGAGCTCATTGCTACTTTTGAAGCTAAAGATAATAACTATGCCTTAGCTGCCAGTTACATAGATCCTATGAATAAAGATAAAGCTACTTTGTATAACTATCTTGCTTATACAAATAATGATGCTCTTAAGCTTTCTATTTTAAAAGGTGCCTACTTTAATGCACTACGTATTTGCTTTCATAGTAACAATCTTCCTCTTGCAAAACAAGTGGCGAAACTCTACGCTTAGAGTTTCGCCACTTTAACTACCTATAAGGCCTTCGCCAACACATATTTCACTATAAATTTTCGGTGCCGCTACTGTAAATACACGGTTTTCCATATATTCAAATACACTTTCACAAAGTTCAAATTTAATCTTATATGCGCAAAGTACTTGATATGCCAACCCATAACGGTTTTTAAAATATTCATTTTCAGATGCATCACCATATTTAGGATCTCCAATAATAGGATGCCCTATTTGACTTAAGTGTGCACGAATTTGGTGTGTTTTGCCTGTTACAAGCTGTACTTCTATAAGTGTATAACGTCCATTAGTTTGAAGAGGTAATATACGTGTTTCAACAGGTTTTGCACCCTCAACGTATTCTTCTACTATTTTAACTTCATTTTTACCTTTTTCTTTAATATGGTAACCCTTAAGAACCATAGGTTCAGTTATACGTCCAAGAACAATACTCATATAATACTTAGAAATTTGTTTCACTTTAAGCATTTGACTAATTTGCTGTGTTGCCCTTAAATGTTTTCCTATAAGGACAATCCCTGCTGTATTACGGTCTAGTCTATTACAAGGTGCTGGTACGAATCCATTAGCTTTTTCTGGATTATAGGAACCATTCGCAGTAAGATAATACTGCACTTCTTCAGCTAAGCTATGTCCATCTGCTTTATCTTTTTGAGTTAAAAGTCCTAAAGGCTTGTCTACAATAAGAATATGTTCATCTTCGTATACTGTTTTAAAATGTATAGGACTTTCTTCTACAGATTTAGTTTCTTGCATTTCGAGTATTTGCTCATCATGCAAAAAAATCTTAATAATGTCACCCTCTACAAGTAATTCATTACCTTTTGGTTTCTTGCCATTATATTTAATTTTATTTGTTCGCATCCATTTATAGAGCAGGCTTTTAGGACATTTATTTAAGTACTTAAGTAAGAACTTATCTAATCTTTGTCCTGCTTCATATGGATTTATAGCCACTTCTTTCATGGTATACTCCTATTTACATTAACATGCCATCAATAATTTTCATATTTTTTATTTTCATAGTTCTATTGTTAATTGTTTTGTTTTTGTGTAAGTCTTATTCTGCATAAATCATTTTTACACTCATACCACCATCAATAACAAAATTAGCTCCCGTAATAAACCCTGCATCATCACTTGTTAAGTATAAAATAGCTTTTGCAACATCTTCTGGAACACCCACTCTACCAGCTAAATGCTGTAAATGGTCTTTTTCTCTAAGTGCAACAAACTTTCTATCTTTCTTTTTCTTCCACCCATTTGTTTCAATCCATCCTGGGCTTATAGCATTTACTCTAATTTTAGGTCCTAAACTTGCAGCTAGAGAATGGGTAAGTGCTAAAAGTGCACCTTTTGAAGCAGAGTAAGGTTCTGTATTAGGTTCGCTCATTAAAGCTCTTGTTGAAGCCATATTTACAATACTTAAGCCTTCTCCTACCATATAAGGAACACAATATTTGGCACACATATAAGCTCCTGTTACATTTACTCGCATTATACGTTCAAACTCTTCTATTGTAGTTGTGAATAAGTTTCCTTGAGATTGTACTGCTGCGTTATTAACTAAAATATCAATTTTTCCATAATGCTCAGCTACTTTTCCTGCCATTTCTTTAACAGACTGTTCATCTCCTACATCTGTTTTTATAAAAAAAGCATGAAATCCTTGTTCTTGTATAAGTGCTTCCACTTCTTTGCCAGCTTCTTCATCAATTTCTGCAATAATAACTTTTGCCCTACGTTTAGCAAATTCTACTGCTGTACAAGCACCAATACCTTGGCCTGCACCTGTAATGACTACTACCTTATTTGAAAAATCCATCCCACACCTCCCAAGTCCACTTAACGCTTTAATCTTTATTTTACCAAAAAACTAGTACTATGAAAAGCATCTCTTGTTAAAAAAACACATAAGCTTAGCTAAACTTATGTGTTTTCCCTTTTATTTTCATTAAATGTTAATAGTTGTAGTAAAAAGACTTCTATTTTCAGCTATACTTGTAGTATTTCCAAAGACACAATATTGATTTTCATCAATAACTTTACGTATAACTGGAGCAAAACTTCTAAGAGTCTCATTAGTTGTACCAAAAATCTCATCTCTTACTTGTTGAATATCTTCTTGTGTTGTTCCAACTAAACTATAAATTTGTCCTGTATAACCTTCTGTAGAAGCAGTAAATGGGAAATCCATACTACTTATAGTTCCAATAAGATATTGAAGCATTTCCCTTTCATTTAAGTTTAATCCTTCTACATAATCTGGAATCCCTCTATAAATCTCTAAAGTTTTTTCTACATTTGGATCACGGTAGGAAACAAAGAACATATTGCCACTCTTTCTAAAGTCAGCAAAACATCCATAAGCACCATTTTTCACCCTAACTTCATTCCAAAGATAATCCATAGAAAGAATAGTTTTAAGCATTATATAGCCACCATTATAGTCAAAACCAAGCTTTTTAAAGTTATAACCCATTGCTACATAATTAACATTACCAGGATAAATAAGTCCTTCTTTTATATCACGTGGTTTAAAATGAAGGTCCGTACTTTCTATATTTCTAGCCTCTAAACGACTTAAACCTTTATCTACCACATCCATACAAGAACTTACAAGCTCTTCATCTACAGTAAGCCCTATAGTATAGCGGCTACGATTCATAAAGAAATCATAAGCTTTTTTAAGATTAGAGATAACTTCTTCTTCCATAGTTTCCCACTGTTCATCTATTTCACATACTTTTTGGTAGAACACAAGCCCTTTAGTCATTTCATCAAAATATTCTGCTGGACTAAAGCCAGCTAAAAGTACACCATAAGCAATTTTATGGCCTTCACTACTTAGAGACATTTCCATCATAGATTTCATCTCTTTTATGATTTCACGTATACGACGTCTATCTTCAAAAGAAGTTTCATTTATAATTTCATGAACTAAATTTACTTGTTCTTCTAATTGGTCAAATAAAGCTTTTGTTTTAACTAAAAATACCTTTTTAAAGTTGCCTGAATGATTTACTTGATGAAGTGCTTGAATATGGAACTCAATACCACCTAGATGTTCATCAATAGTCATAGACAAGTCTTCATATTTATAAGACTTTGTATCAAGCTTACTCAGCATACCTACAAGCATACCTAAATATGGTAGACTTTCTTCTGGCACACCCTCTAAATCAATAAAATGATTTAAATAAACAACTTGATTTGTAAAAAGTGGACTAATGATATACTTGGTATCATTCTTCATTTCCTCTTTAAAGCGTGGGAACATAGATTTTTGGTCTAATTCTTCTCGTGTTAAAAGTGGAATAGCATGAACCGCTTCTACAGAATCAGGTGTTTGCTGCATTTTATTAAAGGCCAATGTCTTGTCAATATGAGCTTGTAAAGTTTCTTCATTCCACTCTTCTTTAATTTTAGCTAATTTATTTTTAACTTTTTCTTCAATAATACTATCTAATCCTACTTTAGGTTCAATAACCATCTTAATACTATGCGTATTATCTAATAGATATTTCTCTATAAGTTCTTCAAAATAGCCTGTGTCTTTTTTAGCCTTTAAGTTTTCAAGTATTGTTTCATATCTTAAATAAATTGTAGGATCTTCATCATAAATCCAGCTCTTCATTGTACCAATATAGTAAAGTAAACCTTTAGAATAGCCTTTAAAGTCACCTTCACGAAGTTCAAATTCTTTAACTTGAAGTGCCCCATTTAATAAGGTTTTCGGAATACCTGTTTGTACAAGTCCTCTCAATGTTTCTTCTACAACTTCATAAAAACGTGACTTTTTATCTTCTCCTACATTTTTAGCCATGATACTAAAAATTGGCTGTTTTAGATGAGTTTGGAAAGCTCCAAATACATCCTCACCTATTCCTTCATTTAATAAAGCCTTCTTAAGTGGTGAAGCAGGTGTTTCAAGTAACACATATTCAAGTATTGCAAGTCCTACCATAAGTTCACGATCTATAGTCTCACCTGTAACACAGTTATACGATACATAAAGTTGATTTGGTTTTTCCTTAGCTACAGAATAGTAAGTGGTTACTTCTTTTGCTTCCTTAAATGGTTCTTGAGTTGCTACAGTAGAATCTACTGGCTGATACTCAAAGTGTGATAAGTATTCCTTATCAATAAAGGTTAAAACTTCATCAATATCTATCTTTCCATAAAGGCCAATATAACTATTAGAAGGATGATAATATTTCTTATGAAAGGCAATAAAGTCTTCATAGCTTAAATCTACGATGGCTTCTGGTGCACCACCTGATTCATTATGATAAGTGGTATCAGGGAAAAGTGCTTCTTTAATTTTTCTAAAGCCCACTTCTTCTGGTGAAGAGAAGGCACCTTTCATTTCATTATAAACAACACCTTTATATTCAAGAGGTGCTTCCTTATCCTCTATATGATAACGCCATCCTTCTTGCATTAAAATGTAATCATTTTTATAAATATTAGGGAAGAATACTGCATCTAAATATACATCCATTAAGTTTTGGAAATCTGCATCATTTTGACTTGAAATAGGATAAATAGTTTTATCTGGGTAAGTCATTGCATTTAAATAAGTATTCAGTGAACCCTTTGATAATTCCATAAATGGATCTTTTAAAGGGAATTTTCGTGATCCACATAGAACAGAGTGTTCAATAATATGTGGTACCCCTGTACTATCATGAGGTGGTGTACGGAAAGTTATCCCGAAAGTTTTATGAGGATCATCATTCTCCATATATAAAATACGAGCTTTTGTTTTATCATGTTCAAAAAGATGAACTGTACAGTCTATCTCTTTAATGTATTCTGATTTATTAAGGCTATAACCTTTTACATTATGCACCATGGCATTCTCCTTATAATTTTATTTATTCATAGACACAAGTTTATCATTTTTTCATTGTCCATGCAAGCGATGGGTTAAGGTGCTAACCGTTACAAATTCGACATTTTCCGCTTGCAACTTAGGAATCATTGCTTTTAAAGCCGCTGCTGTATGAGGTCCTTTTTGTGGCCCTACATGCCCAATAACAATAGCATATCCTTTTTCTTTTGCTACCTTTAAAGCTTCTTGTAATTGTTTTATTACATGTTGTGTACTAGGTGTATTATCTAAAAACACATCTCTAATCATGTAAGTTGTGTGATTTTCTTTAGCAATCTCTTGGGCTATTTTTATATCATAAGTTTTACTATCTACAAAGTATAAGTCTTTTTCTTTAGCAAATTCCATAAGTGTATTCACAATTTTTTTATCTTGCATAGCTCGCGAACCCATATGATTATTCATACCTACAGCATAAGGAATCTCTACTAATGAAGCCTCTAAAATAAGTTTAACTTTTTCTGGCTTCATACCTGTTGTAATCCCTTTTGGACCAAGCCAACTAGGTTTACTCTTAAATCCTTCTAATGGTACATGTAATATAACCTCTTTACCTGCATCATGAAGCTTTGTTGCATCTTCTTTTGCAAATGGCATACCGGGTATTACTGCTCCTGTAATAGGAATAGGTAAATTGGCGATAGCATCTGTTCCTGCCATTTGGTTGCCAAAATCATCGATAATGACAGCAATATATAATTTATCTTTTACTTTATCCCCTTCTTTAATAATTTCTTGTCCGTATAGCACACTACTATCCATTAATATAATTAATGCTAAAAAAAGTGGTGTTATACCTTTAATTATTTTTTTCATTGTATCACCTCTTTTTAGTCTCAATATGGTTTAGTATGTGTCTTTCCACAAAAAAAACACTTGCTTTTATACAAGTGTTTTAATGAGCCAGAAATTTTTCTCTACATTCCCAACTACAAAAGAAATATTCTTTTCCATCTTTTAAAATACGATAAGCCTCTTCTTTTAATAATTCCTTCCCACAGATAGGGTCAATTACTAAATCCTTTGGCTTTTCTTGTACAACTTGTACAGTAGGTGGCACTTTCTCTATTACTTTAATTTCACCATTGACAATGGAAATACCTCGAATATTAGGATTGTCTTTATTCATTTTTATTACTTTTCTTATTTTGATTGTATAGCGAATAAGGTTAAATAAACTTAAAAGCATCATACTAAGAAAAAAATAAAATATTACGTCAATAATAAGTTCCATTTCATAGGTCCTTTCTATACTGGAAATAATGCCATTCTACCTCAATCATATGAATTTATTTTGAATATGAGAATGCTTTTTCTAAATCCTGTATAATATCATCCACATTTTCAATACCTACACTTAAGCGAATAAGAGTTGGGCTAATGCCACAAGCTACAAGTTCACTATCACTTAATTGTCTATGTGTAGAGCTAGCTGGATGTAAAACAGCTGTTCTCGCATCTGCTACGTGAACTACAATAGCTGCAAGCTCTAAATGATCCATAAATTTCACTGCATCATCTTTTGTTCCTTTAATATTAAAGGAAATAACACCACTTGCACCCTTTGGTAAGTATTTTAATGCTTTATCATATTGTGTATCTCCTTCTAAAAGAGGATAACTTACACTTTCTACTTGTGGATGTGCTTTTAGAAATTTAGCTACCTTTAAAGCATTTTCACTATGTCTTTCCATACGAAGATGTAGGGTTTCAATACCTAAATGAGTTAAAAAGGCATTTTGAGGGCTTATACAATTCCCCATATCTCTTATAAATTGTACCCTAGCTTTTGTAATATATGCAGCTTTACCAAAAGCTTCTGTATAAATTAAGCCATGATAAGATTCATCTTTTGTTGTAAACCCTGGAAATTTACCATTTGTATAATCAAAGTTACCACTATCTACAATGACACCACCAACACTTGTAGCATGCCCATCCATGTACTTAGTTGTAGAATGTACTACAATGTCCGCCCCGTGTTCAAAAGGTCTGCACAGAAATGGTGTTGCAAAAGTATTATCTACAATAAGAGGTATACCATGACTATGTGCAATCTCAGCCCAATATGTAATATCTAAAACATTAAGAGCAGGATTAGCAATTGTTTCACCGAAAATAGCTTTTGTATTTGGTCTAACAAGCTCCTCTATCTCTTCTTTAGTAGCATCAGGTGATACAAAGGTTACTTCTACACCTAGCTTTTTAAAGGTAATCGCAAATAAGTTATAGGTACCACCATAAATTGTGCTAAGAGCAATCAGGTGATCTCCTGCCTCACAAAGATTAAGTACAGCTACCATACTAGCTGCTTGGCCTGAAGATGTACATAGTGCCCCAACACCACCTTCAAGTGCTGCTATTTTATTTTCAAGTGCTTCTACAGTTGGATTACTAATACGAGTATACATATGACCTGGTGCTTCAAGGTCAAATAGTTTAGCAACATGTTCTGTAGAATTATATTTATAGGTTGTACTTTGATAAATAGGCAGTACACGAGGTTCTCCATTACCTGGTTCATACCCTGCTTGTATCATTTTAGTCTCAATTTTCCAGTTGTTATTCATTTTATTTCCCCTTTTCTTTTGTAAAAACTACTTTCTTATATATACTTTAAGAAAGATTTATCTTCATCTTCTTGTACTTCTTCTTCCCCGTCTTCTTCATATCCTTCTTCATCATCTTCATACTCGTCTTCGTCTTCATCGGCTTCTTCATTTTCTTGGCCATCAGACTCTTGACTACGTTTTTGTGCTTCTTCTGCTGCTTTAATATGAAGCGTAAAATTCTTTTGAATAAAGAAAGAGCAAAGTGCAATCGTTAAAACTGGTGAGATTAATAGCATAAGTGGAAATACAAGTGTTGCATATTGAATTAAAACTGCAAGTCCCACCATAATAATGCTAGAAGCTAAATGCTTATGTGAAAGCACAAAAGCAGTTAAAAATACGCCTAAACCTTTTAAATGGAAGCGAGATAAAATTGCAAATACATAAATAGTCATAATGCATGCTTCTAACACTAAGAAAAGTGCTAGCCCTGTAAAAATAAAAGAAGGTGTCTTACCATAATTCATTAAAATCACACGGTAAAGTGCACATGATAACCACAACACGCCAATACCTATTGTAATTGGAATAGATGCTAGTAAATTCTCTTTAAAACTTTTGAAGAAATCCTTTGTTACGTAAGCATCCTCGCCTCTTACCTTCTTGCCATAAACATAGAAAACAGCTGTTGTAGAGGCACCAATTGTAATGATTGGCAAACTACAAATAATCCAGTAAAAAGTTAAAATCAGTAAATCCGCTACTTCCGTCCCCGCACGATATACCGGACCATCTAAATCAAATATTTTCACTATAAAACCCTCCTAGTCATTCTTGTTGTAATAAGTGATAGGTGTATTATACTACATTTTCATATACCTTTCTATGATGTTTTACAACTATACTATAGTATTTTAAAGAATTTATATGTAGAAATTATAATATTCCTAATGAAAAACACTAAAATTTTATAGTAAATCAATTATTTTTAATTTTAGTATAAATAGTACTTGAAATCTTATGTGCTTTGTGTATAATTATACATAAATCATTATATATATAATTTTAGATTATTTTAGGAGGGTTTAAAAATATGAAAGAAAAAGTTGTATTAGCCTATTCTGGTGGTTTAGACACATCTGTACTTATTCCTTGGCTTAAGGAAAACTACGATTACGATGTAATTGCTGTATGTATTAATGTAGGTCAAGATGATGAGCTTGTTGGCCTTGAAGATCGTGCACTTAAAATGGGTGCTACTAAAGTCTATATTGAAGATGTAAAAGATGAATTTATGAAAGACTATGTATTCCCTATGATTCAATCTGGGGCAATCTATGAGTCTAAATATTATTTAGGTACTGCTATTGCTCGTGCAATCATTGCAAAAACTCTTGTTGATGTTGCTTTAAAAGAAAATGCAGTTGCTATTTGTCATGGTTGTACAGGTAAAGGAAATGATCAAATTCGTTTTGAACTTGGTATTATGGCGCTTGCTCCTCATGTTAAAGTGATTGCCCCTTGGAGAACTTGGGATATTTCATCACGTGAAGAAGAAATTGCCTACCTTGAAGAGCGTGGCTTTGAAGTACCTATGAAAAAAGACGATAGCTATAGCCGTGACCGTAATATGTGGCATATTTCTCATGAAGGACTTGACCTTGAAAATCCATGGAATGCACCTCTCTATGATAAGATGCTTAAACTTGGTGTATCACCAGAACAAGCTCCTGATCAAGCAACAACTATTAGTTTAACTTTCAAAGAAGGTGTTCCTACTCATTTAGATGGTGTTGAAATGGATCCTTCTTCACTTCTTGAAAAACTTAATGAACTTGGTGGAGCAAATGGTATCGGTATTGAAGACATGGTTGAAAATCGTGTAGTAGGGATGAAATCTCGAGGTGTATATGAAACACCAGGTGGAACTATTCTTTATAAAGCTCACGAAGAATTAGAGCACCTTACACTTGATCGTGAAACTTATCGTTTCAAACAAGAAGTAGGACTTGAATATGCTGAACTTATTTATAATGGTAAATGGTTCACACCTTTAAGAGAAGCACTTGCTGCTTTTGTTACAAGTACACAAAAAGTTGTAACAGGTGAAGTAAAGCTTAAACTTTATAAAGGTAATATTATTCCTCAAGGAGCTACATCACCATTTTCTCTTTATAGTGAAAAGCTTGCAAGCTTTACAACTGGAGACCTTTATGATCACCATGATGCAACTGGATTTATTAATCTATACGGCCTTTCACTTAAAGTACGCGCCCTTATGGAAGCAAGTAACAAACAAAATAATTAATACTACTATATAAGGAGGCCAAATGATGAAACTTTGGGGAGGACGCTTTGCAAAAGAAACAGATGCTTTAACTGACCATTTTAATTCTTCTATTTCTTTTGACGCACGACTTTATAAACAAGATATTATTGGAAGTATGGCTCATGTTATGATGCTTGGAAAACAAAACATCATTAAAACTGAAGAAGCCCTTCAAATTAAAGAAGGACTTTTAGATCTTTTAAAAGCTATTGACGATGGTCAAATTACTTTCGATGAAAAAGCTGAAGATATTCATATGAATATCGAGACCCTTCTTATCTCACGTATTGGAGAAGTGGCAAAGAAAATGCATACTGGACGTAGTCGTAACGACCAAGTAGCCCTTGATATGCGTCTTTATGTTATGGAGGAAACATGTACTATTCGTGATTTACTTCATGACCTTATGGAAGTTATACTCAAAATAGCAAAAGACCATACAAAGACTATCATGCCTGGCTATACACATTTACAACGTGCCCAACCTATTACTTTTAGTCATCATCTTATGGCTTACTTTGAAATGTTTAAACGTGATTATAAGAAACTAGAATTTACCTACAATATGACAAGTAGCCTACCTCTTGGTAGCGGTGCTCTTGCTACAACAACTTATCCTCTTGATAGAGAGTATGTAGCTCATGAACTTGGTTTTAGTGAAGTATGTGCTAATAGTATAGATGGCGTATCTGATCGTGACTTTTGTTTAGATCTTCTTTATAACTTAAGTGTTATGATGATGCATTTAAGTAGGTTTAGTGAAGAGATCATTCTTTGGAGTAGTCATGAATTCCACTTTATTGAACTCGATGATGCTTATAGTACTGGAAGCTCTATTATGCCACAGAAGAAAAATCCAGATATTGCTGAGCTTGTTCGTGGTAAGTGTGGTCGTGTATACGGTGACTTAATAAGTCTTCTAACTACCATGAAAGGCCTACCTCTTGCCTACAATAAAGATATGCAAGAAGATAAAGAACGCACATTTGATGCTATAGATACGATTAAAATGTGTCTTCCTATATTTACTGCCATGTTAGACACAATGACTGTACATAAAGATAATATGTATAAAGCAGCTTCTGGTGGCTTTACTAATGCAACAGATGCGGCTGACTATTTAGTAAAAAAAGGAATGGCTTTTCGTGATGCCCATGAGGTGATTGGAAAACTTGTTTTATACTGTGTAACTAACCACACAAATTTAGAAGACCTTACTTTAGAAGAATATACTTCTATTCATCCAATCTTTGAAGAGGATATTTATGAAGCCATTTCCCTTACCACTTGTGTAGCCCAGCGTAAAGTAAAAGGGGGGCCAAGTGAAACCTCTGTTCTTGAACATATTAAACTTGCAGAAGAATTTCTAAATAGTTCATGTTAATATAATAAAAGAGCTGTCACTGGCTAATTTTCATTAGCTAATGGGACAGCTCTTTTACTATATAAGGCTTCTTGTAGACTAAAATAATTTAGTATTTCATCTATATAATACTCCATTAGTTCGAGTACTTTACAAAAGCTACTTTCATTAAGTGGAATTACTTCTTGCCAATTATTATAAATATCTAGTGCCTCTTTTCTTGTCTTGACACTATAAAAGAGTTTTAAAAAACTTGGCATGTCCCAACTAAGCTTTAAGCTTTCTTCACTAAAGAAAGTGGCAGCTGTTTCTAACATATACTCATAAGCATCTCTACCAAAAAGCATACTTAAAGTATCATATACTGTATCTGGTTCTATAACAATTAAACTTTGAGGTTTTAATATATAAATCATTTCACAATATTGCTCTTTCATAGGTACACTTATATAGTTAGGGGTACCCGCATATGATTTAAGCCACTTAAACAATACACTTAAGTCCCTTATAGGAAAATGAGTAAGTTCTTTCCCGGTAGAAATTTGTACAATATGAAGTTTACCCTCTTGTAAGTTCTCTTTAATTTTTAATCCTTCCATTTATCCACATCCTTTATTTAATTATTGCCTTTTTCAAGCTTTTTAAACAAAGGATTAGATTTAAATACCTTTTTACTTTACTAATTTTAATACACTTATACCTAAAGGTGGTATATTCATACTAATGTAATTCTCCCTTCCTTGCCACTCACCTTCTTCTGTCTCAAGTCTACTATTAATTATGCCACTTCCACCATATTTTATATCATCACTAGATAATACTTCTTCGTATACGCCTTTTTGGTTAATCCCTATACGATAATCCTTATAAGAAACAGGGGTAAAGTTTACAACAACTACTAACTCATTATTCTTTTTCTTTCCTTTTCTTATAAAGGCTACAATACTTAAATCTTTATTGTCACAATCTATCCACTCAAATCCCTCATAGGTATGATCTAATTCCCATAGGCATTTATTTTCTTTATAGAAGTGGTTTAAGTCTTTTACAAACTCTTTCATTTGCCTGTGGGGTTTGTATTGTAAAAGTCCCCATTTTAACTCTTCCTTCTCATTCCACTCACTTGTTTGTCCAAATTCATTTCCCATAAAGAGTAGCTTCTTACCAGGGTGCATAAACATATAGCCATAACAAACTCTTAAGTTTGCAAATTTATGCCATTCATCTCCTGGCATTTTATATATCATAGGACTTTTACCATGGACTACTTCATCATGAGATAAAGGTAAGATAAAATTCTCATTAAAGGCATACATTAGACTAAATGTAATCTTTTCATGTTCATACTTTCTAAATAAGGGATCAGCTTTCATATATTTAAGGTAATCATTCATCCATCCCATATTCCACTTAAATCCAAAGCCTAACCCACCTTTTGCAACAGGACTAGTAACTCCCACCCAATCTGTAGATTCTTCCGCAATCATCATAATACCAGCATGTTTTTCGTACACAATTGTATTAAGTTCCTTTAGAAAGGCTACAGCTTCTAAGTTCTCACGTCCCCCATAAATATTAGGTGTGTAAGCCCCTTCCCTACCAAAATCTAAATATAACATAGAGGCCACTGCATCTACACGTAGGCCATCAATATGATAGGCATCAAACCATAATAGCGCACTATTAATAAGAAACATACATACTTCCTTGCGTCCATAGTTAAAGATTAAAGTTCCCCACTGTGGATGTTGGGCTTGTTCTTCAAAAAAATGTTCATATAAGGGGGTTCCATCAAACTTTTCTAACCCAAAGGCATCTTTTGGAAAATGAGCTGGTACCCAGTCAAGAATCACACCAATTTGATGACGATGCATCACATCTATAAAGTATTTAAAATCATCTGGGGAACCATATCTACTTGTAGGTGCAAAATAACCTGTTACCTGATATCCCCAAGACCCATCATAAGGATGTTCTAATACACCAATTAATTCAATATGAGTATACCCCATATCTTTTATGTATTTTACAAGGTCATCAGCTAACTCTCTGTATGTATAAAATCTTCCATCTAAATGTCTTTTCCATGAACCCATATGTAATTCATAAATGGAAATAGCTTCTTTATGCCAGCTTTTTTTCCCTCGACGTTCTAGCCACCTTTTATCACTCCATTTATAACTTTCTTCCTTATAAGTACGTGAAGCTGTATAAGGTCTTAATTCACTCATTAAAGCATAAGGGTCTGCTTTATAAAGAATTTTATCTTCCTTTGTTTTAATTTCAAATTTATAAGCACTTCCTTCTTGTAGACCTGGAATAAATATTTCCCATACACCTATAGATTCTATAAAACTCATAGCATGTCTTCTACCATCCCATAGGTTAAAATCTCCTATGACACTTACCCTTTTAGCTTCTGGTGCCCATACAGTAAATCGTACACCTAAAATTCCCTCTATTTCTATATAATGTGCTCCAAATGTCTTATAAAGTTGGTAGTGTATACCTTCTTTAAATAAGTTTATATCCTCACCATCTAATAAATTTGTAAAACCGTAGGCATCTACATACTCCCATTTATTGCCTTCCTTATCTTCACAAAATACATAGTATTTAAAAAGACGTTTCCTTCTAGGTAAAATAGCAAAAAACAGTCCCTCTTCACTTATTTGTTCTAATTGATAACATTTTTGTCTATTCTCTACAGGTGCTATAGATACATTTATGGCACTTGGCATATATATACACACTGTTAACTGATCTTTCCCATTTATAGAATAGGTATGTAATCCTAATAAAGAATGTGGCTCCTTACAATCCCCTTTTAATAAATCCAGAACTAAATCTTGATTAAATAAATTGAATTTTTCCATTTTTATCACTCCTTAGCACTATTCTAACCATATTTTGTAAAAAATTCAATCAAATAATCCATATTTTTACAATCTTACTAGAATTGGACTTGCATCTTGTGGTTAAATTGTATATTCTTAATAGAGCAAAACCTTTGAAAGGAACATAAACAATGGATAAAAATCAACAATCTATCTTTGCTGCCATTTCTTATTCTTATATTTCTATGGTAGAAGATTATTTAAATGTTTTGAAAAACCCTTGTGCCGCTACTTTTGAATACTTTGATCAAGATGTAGCTGGTATTTTAAAAGAAATGAAAACTCTCTTTGTCACTTTACCAAACCTTCTAGGAGGAGAAAGTGAATTTAAAGAAACTTACGCTAAAAACCTTGTAAACTACCGTGTAGTCTTAGAAGAAAAATACCGTAGTTTAAATGCTTATAAAAGAGAACTTATGCACCTTACTTCTTTATATAATCTTAAAAGTTCTATGAATGAAAGTACTTATGAAGATTATCACTTAACAGAAGAAGATGCTAAGAATATGGACTTTAGCATGCTCTCTAAAGACTGTACTACTTTCGTCTTTGCTGAAAAAGCTTCTAAAAAACGTCAAAAGCGTGCAGCTATGCTTCTTCCTTATGTACCTATGCGCATGACTAAAGAAAGTTTTTTAGCTTATGTAGAGAAGAGTTTAGGAAAAGTAAATATTGATGATACACCTGAAAGTGCGCTTTTCTTAACAAGTATTCTTTCACAACTTTTTGATGGACGTCTTTATGAAAATTATGGTGAAAGTTTTAGAGACATTCGTCATAGCCTAGATGATCTAGCAACAATTGAAGATGCAGAGGAGTTTTTTGAAGAGGCTGATCTTACAAACGAAACAATTGACTTTGCACTTGACCTTATTCAAAATCTTTACCATATGATTTGTACATTTAGTAACTTACTTATTTTTGATGCACTTACTTTTGAGTCTCTTACAGATTTACATGTAAGTTTCTATGATTTATTCTGTACAATCCAAAACATCTTAAATGATAGTGAAGATAAGGAAATCTTCTTAGAGTCTCTTCCTGAACGTGTAGCTACACTTAAAGAAGAAATCTTCTCTCTTTACAAAAAAGCTTGTGAAACACGTAATGTAGATCCACTCTTTATATTAATGCAAACTTACATCAGTATGTCTGTAAGCCATGTATTTGGTTTTGATGCAGGTAAACACAAACCATATAGTGAAGCTGTTAAAACTATTTTAAGTGACTTCATTAGCCATTTACGTAATAGCCTAAATGAAATGGAACCTGTACCACGTAAACTTCGTATGCAGTACTTTATGTCTGTTGTTCCATTTATTATGAATGAAGAAACATTTTACAAATATATTATGCAAGGCTTCCAAAATGTAACAGATCCAAAACGTAACTTATTTACTATGATGTATTTAAGTAATGTACTAGAAGAAAGTGGTTACTTTGAAACATTAGCTGGTGGACCACAAGAAGGCTATGTACCTTATGATTCTGAGTATGATTACTATGATGACAGCCCACTTTATGGCGTAGAAGATCACCATGAATGTGGATGTGGTCATGAACATCATGAAGCTCACCATGAACACAACTGTAACTGTGGACATGACCATAGTAAAGACCATGATTGCTGTGGCGGGCACGGACATCATGACAAAGATCATGATTGCGGATGTGGTCACCACCATCACTAAAAAGAAGTATCTTAGGTTGTTTTTCCTAAGATACTTCTTTTTTATCTCTTTTAGCTCATTTTCCATGGACGTACTTTGCCTAACCATCCATTCTTCTTCCAGTGCTCTAAATCTACAGCATTTAAACCCATCTTCTTATGCATAAAGCGACAACCATAAAACATTAGTTTCACTTTAAGTCTTGGAGTAACATCCCCCTCTCTTTTCTTAATCCGTTTGCTAATCTGCAAAATCTTTGCTTCCATTTTAGCACGTTCTTCTTCCTTTATTTCTACCCAATTGGCAGCAAATATAGCTTTTGAATAAGTATAAACTCTACCCACTCCCCAAAAGTCCATACTATCTTTAACATCTTTAATTGTAGACTTCATCCCTGCTCCTGCTGCTGTACTTATAATAAGGGCTTGCTTACGAAGCATAACGCCATTTAATTGATGCACCATCCATTCCCATGCAAAGTGATCTAATAAAGCCTTCACCTGTCCAGGTGCATGAAATACATAGACTGGCACAGTAAAGATAATAAGTTCTGATTTCATAAAAGCCTCCCTAATAGGCTTTATTTGATCATATGCTAGACATTTTTCTGGGCTTCCTTCTATACACTTATAACACCCTACACAAAACTGATCCATATCTTTAGGTAAAAAGAATTCAAAAACCTTATCATCACCTTTTAATTTCTTAATTACCCTTTGTGCTAAATGATAAGTAGTAGAATTTTCCTTACGTCCTGTCCCATAGATTACTGCTATGTTCATGTTCACTCTCCCCTATATAGCGCTTATTCTCCTATCTGAATATCTCCATCAAAATAATTAATATTAGATACTTTAAAAGCTTTTTCTTCTTTAAATGTATTTAACGCATCATCAAATATATAATCTATAATATTTATTCCTCCTCCTTGTTTGTTATACACTAAAATATGTAGTACTTGTTTTTCTCCATTCATGTCTAAATAGGTGTCATAGGTTACTGTTCCTAGTTGATTGTATTCTGGCCCAAAAACAGGATAAATCTTGTCACCTTCTCGCATAATGACGGCCCACTTCTGCCCATCATCCATTAGAAATTCACCTTTTCGATTCATATGTGCTTGGCAATATCCTTCAATACTGTAAGTTTTACCCCCTACAGTACATATTTGCTTACGATACTGGTAAAGGTCATCCTTATAGACTGGTGCATCTACAAACTCCCATTCATCGTCTTGATTTATTGTTGCTTCATCTTGCCTACTTTCATCTGCTTCTTTATTATCCTGAATGCTCTGCTCTTCTAGGAATAACTTCTCTACAATCCTATTTGTCAATTCATCCATTTGTTTTTCACTTAGAACAACCTCCTGTTGTACCTTAATACTTTCTATTTCACTTAAGATTATCTCTTGTAGTGCCTTAATACTTTCTGTTTCCTCAACAGTTGTTCTATCCCCTGTACAACTACATAGAGTTAGACATAATATGCTTAAAATACCTATTCCTAAAAATTTTCTCATACTGCCCCCTTAGTTATTCTATTTTATATTAATTATATAAAATTATAATAAAAAAAAGTAGCTACTTCTTATTTCCTAAGAAGTAGCCACTTTTTTCTAATCTCTAAATTTAACGAAGTCTTCGCCCATCTCATCTATAATAGCAAGAGATTCGATGCGAATACCTTGTGCACGTAGTGTATCTCCACCGCCTTGGAAGCCTTTTTCAATGGCAATACCTGCACCTACAACTGTAGCACCAGATTGATTTAATATATCAAATAAACCAATAAGTGCTTTTCCATTTGCTAAGAAATCATCTATAACAAGTACACGATCTTCAGCTTTAATGAATTTCTTACTTACACGAATCATATATTCTTTTTTATGTGTGAAAGAGTAAACTGGGCTAGTATAAAGGTCACCGTCTAAGTTTTTTGACTCTGACTTTTTAGCAAACACAACTGGTACTCCAAAGTGTCTTGCTACGATACAAGCTATACCAATACCAGAAGCTTCAATCGTTAAGATTTTTGTTATCTTCTCATCTTTATATCTTTTTTTAAGCTCTTCACCCATTGCATCAAATAAATTTATATCCATTTGATGATTTAGGAAACTATCTACCTTTAAAACGTTGCCGCTTTTAACAACGCCCTCTGATAAAATTCTTTCTTTTAATACTTGCATTGTCTATTCTCCTTCATAAAATAAGTCCAGTCTTCTCTCGTATCTAAGTCTTGAAGTTCTAATGCTTCTTCTATTTCAAAATAAGCTACATCTTCTAAGTGTTTTTTAAGCACTGCCTTACCGCCCTTATCACCTTGTAGCTTCTTAAGTTCATCTACATAAGTCTCTTTAAAAAACACAGGATTTCCTAATGTTTCTTTATGCTTAGCACATAAAATACCTTTATCCTCCTCAGTATAGCATTCCATCATCTTTATAACAGTATCCATACTAAGTGCCAATTGATCTGCTACTAAAAAGCCATAAACATCAGCTTTTTTACTAGCTTCTAATCCTAAAAAGATAGAGTGACTAATACCCTCTTCAGGTATAGGATTAAGTATAATTGGAATTGTGCTTTCAAAATCTTTTCTTAAGCCTGCTTTTGTTTCTTGCCTAGTTACTAGAGTAATACCTACTAATTCTACTTTATCTTTGTTTAAGCATTCACTATCAAACAAAGTATGTAGTTTAGCTAGTAAATTATCTAGTACTGTAACCTCTCCACAAGGCTCAAGTAATTTGTTTGAACCAAAGCGAGTACTTCTTCCTGCCCCAAGAACGATTAAACTAAAAGTAGTTTTTCTATTCTTATTCATCTTTATCTCCGAATAAGATTTTTTCTGGAGTAATAGGAAGTGTTCTTACCCATACACCTGTTGCATTATGTATAGCATGAGCAATAGCTGGTGGTGGTGTATTAATTACAACCTCGCCTATTGACTTAGCACCAAATGGCCCTGTTGGTTCATAACTACTCTCAAAGGCTACACGAATATTTCCTACATCTAAGCGAGTTGGAATCTTATATTGCATAAAGCTATTGTTTTGCATCTTACCGTCATTTCTATAAGTAATGTCTTCATAAAGTGCCATACCTATACCTTGAGCAATACCACCTTCTGCTTGAATACGTGCGAGATTTGTATTAATAATTGTTCCACAATCTACTACACCTACATAATCAATCAGTTCGATATGACCAGTTTCTTGGTCTACTTCCACTTCTGCAAATCCTGTCATAAATGGTGGTGGTGATACCTCACTAGAATGTGATGCGTGGGCTTCAAGACAGTCATGAATACCTACAACAGCAGTTTGACCAAGTTCATCAATGCTAATTGCTTTAGTTTCATCTTCTGTACTGATTTGATGTCCTTCAAAAATCAAGTTTTCTACAGGTACGTCTAAAATCTTACTTGCTTCTTTCATCATTTTTTCTTTTAGAGCCTCACAAGCTTTAACAACACTCATACCTGTTACATATGTTGTACTTGATGCGTAAGAACCTGGATCATATGGAGATTGGTCTGTGTCTACACCATTTACTACAATACGGTCAAGGTCACACTCTAAACATTCAGCTGCCATCTGACCTAAAATAGTATCACAACCTGTTCCCATATCTGTTGCACCGATTAAAAGTGTATAGAAACCATCATCATTTAGACGGATTTTAGCCTCAGCTGTATCAATACATGAAATACCTGAGCCTTGCATAGTCATAGACATTCCAATACCACGTACTTTATTTGGTCCTACTTGATAAGATGGATATTTTTCATCCCAACCTATCATTTTTCTACCTGTTTCAATACATTCTGGTAAACCACAGCTTTTTAGTACTTCTCCGTAATAACCGTGTAGTGTTTCACCTACTTCAGACATATTCATCTTACGAAGAGTAAGTGGGTCCATTTTTAGCTTGTCTGCTAGCTCATTAATAGCTGATTCTACTGCAAAAGTTCCTTGTGTAGCACCATAACCACGGAAAGCACCTGCTGACATAGTATTACTATATACTACATGAGCATCAAATTTCATAGCTTCTGCTTTATTGTAAAGAGCAAGTGTTTTATGAGCTGTTAATCCTACTGTTGTAGGTGCATGTTCACCATAAGCTCCTGTATTTGAAAGGGTATATATTTGAATCCCTTTAATATGACCTTCTTTATCTGCTCCAACTTTTACAGTAATCTTCATTTCATGACGACTTGTAGATGCCATAAAAGTTTCTGTACGTGTATAATACATAGCAGCTGGACGACCTGTTTTTAGTGTAACAATTGCTGGATAAGGTTCACTAACTACTGTTTGCTTTGCACCAAAGCCTCCACCAATACGTGGTTTTATAATACGTACTTTACTCTTTGGAATATCTAAGGCACGTGCTAAAATACGTCTTACATGGAAAGGAATTTGTGTCGCACTTACTACATTAAGACGACCATTGTAATCAAGATATGTATAAGTCTTAAAAGTTTCCATCATAGCTTGATTATTAGCTTTTGTATGATAAGTATTTTCTACTATAACATCAGATTCATTAAAAGCCTTTTCTATATCTCCATGAGCAAACCCTTCACTACAACATAGGTTACGTTTTACATCGTTACCAATGTCAAAGTTTATATGATAATCTTCTTCCGGATGAACACATGTTTTGTGTTCCATAGCTTCTTCAAAATTTAATACAGGTTCTAATACTTCATAATCTACTTTAATAAGCTTCATAGCACGGTCTACTGCTTTTGCTGTTTCACCAGCTACAATAGCTACGCAATCGCCCACATAACGTACATACTCATCTAAGATTAATCTATCATAAGGACTTGGTTCAGGATAAGATTGACCTGCCATTGTAAAG
Source organism: uncultured Eubacteriales bacterium (assembly GCA_900551325.1). GTDB lineage: Bacteria > Bacillota > Clostridia > Lachnospirales > Cellulosilyticaceae > Holtiella. Next base: position 53,890 of record URVM01000017.1, read on the forward strand.
CGCTTATTTGGTACATCTTCATAAGTTAAGATACATGCAATTCCTGGTACTTTTAAAGCTATATCTTTATTAATAGATTTAATTTTGGCAAAAGCATGAGGACTACGTAATACTTTAACCACTAAACAGTCTTGTGGTGCTATATCTTCTGTATAAACAGGTTGACCTGTTACAAGAGCTTTAGCATCTAATTTAACTACTGGTTGATTTACATTCTTTGTCTTTTTATTTATAACTTGATCCATATGTTTTTCCACACTTATGCCTCCTCACCGATGCCTAAATATTTTTTGATGGCACGAAGTTGTCCCATATAACCTGTACATCTACATAGGTTACCTGCTAAGTAATGCTTAATACTTTCTTCTGTAGGGTTTTCTAATTCTCTTTTCATACGAAGCACATTCATAATAAGGCCTGGACTACAAAATCCACATTGTTCAGCACCTTCATTTGCAAGAATCATACCAAAGTGTTCAGCTTCTTCTTGTAAACCTTCTAAAGTTGTAATCTTCTTACCATCCATACGTGCAGCAAGTAAACTACAAGATAGTACACTTACATCATCTACCCATACTGTACAAAGTCCACAGTTAGTTGTTTCACAACCACATTTTACACTCTTATAACCTTTTTCTCTTAAAAAGGTATATAGTGTTGTATCTGGTGCTACTTCATCTTGCACCATTTTCCCATTAATCCATAGTTTAATATTCACATTCATATTCCTTACCTCTTATCCTCTAAGTTGTATCAACGCGCGTTTAATAAGTACTACCGCAAGATGTTCACGATAAGCTTTTGTCCCTCTCATATTACTTGCAAAATTTAATTCTTCTACAACTTTATGGGCACAAGTTGTTATAACCTCATCTGATAAAGCCTCACCTTTATTATTTGCTAATACTTCATTTATGTAAGTCATTGCATTATGGGCAAGACTCGCTTTACTTGGTCTTGCACCTACTGCAATCTTATAACCTTTTTCACCTTGTGTTAGTGCTACTGCTAAAACTGGGAAATCTGTATGTGCTAAACGTTCTGTAAGATAGATTCCCTTTTCATTATGTGCTTCTTTTTTTATAATGATTTTAACTAAAATATCTTTTTCATAAGGACTATTAATAAATTCTTCTAAAGATATTGTTCCACCCTTATAAAGTTCTACATATGTATCAAGCGCTAAAAGTGCTGTAAGTGGATCTGAAAAACCAAAGCGACTAAATATACTACCACCTATAGTGGCACCATTTCTAAACTGAACACCTACTATATCTTTTACACAGTTTGCTACAATTCCACCCTTATATGCTTTAAGTCCATTGTGACACTCTAACATTCTTAGGGTACACATTGCGCCTATCTCAAAGCAATCTTTGGTCTCTACAATTTGATCAAGACCAAGTTTACCAAGATCTATTGCAGTATGAATATTCATAGTACCCATACGCATCCATAATGTGCCACCTAAAATTTTATTTGACTTATTTTTTGTGAGTGTAGTGTACGCTTCTTCTAAAGATGTTGCAACAACATAATTGTTAATTGTAAACATATAGTCCTCCCTCTACTGTCCTTAATTGTACTAAAATATTTCCCGCATAATGCTTTTATACAAGCATTTATACAACTTTGGTTCCTCTATTTACATGAAAAAGACTCCTCAAAAAAAGAGGAGCCTTCCGTTTCACCATAAGCAAAACTTACAGCACCTCGTAGTCCGCAGATTTATGGTTAGCGGGTAGAAACTTTCGGACCTTATTACCGAATTTATACGAACCTGTATATTTTAAACTCTCTATATTTTTCAGTACTTCGTATTTATTATACCTTATTATCCCTTATTTTGACAAGTTGCTTTATAATTTTCTCTAATTTGTTAAGGATGTTGGGTCTTTAATAAATCCTTCACCTAATACTTCCTTTACATCAGCAATAGTCATAAAGGCTTTTGGATCATGTGCTTGTACCAATTCACGTAGTTTTGCTACTTCTTTTTGAGATACAACAACATAAAGCATTTCTTTATCTTCTTTTGAATACATACCTGTAGCTTTAAGTCCTGTTACACCTCGTGGAATCTTCTCCATTATTTCCTTGGAAATAATGTGATTTTTATTTGAAATAATGAAAACTGCCTTGGCATAGTCTACACCTTCAATAATATTTGAAATCACTTTTGATGTCACAATTACAGAAATAATCGCATACATAGCCTTTTCTTGTCCAAAGATAAAAAATCCACATAAAATAATCATTCCATCTATACATAACATAAGCTTGGAAATAGGAAATTTAGTATATCTAAATTTAATTATAGAAGCTAACATATCTGTTCCACCTGTAGTCCCACCTGAACGAATAACAAGTCCAATACCAGCTCCTAAAAATGCTCCTCCAAATAAAGCAGGCAATAAAAGATCCCCATCAGCTAAGAAAGGATTTGGTAAGTAGCTCGTAAACCACAGTGCAAAAGAAAGCCAAAGTACACTATAAAGAGATTTTTGTGCAAACTTAAACCCTCTTTGTCTAATACTTATTAAAAAAAGAGGAATATTAAGTGCTATATTGGTTAGCCATAAAGGTATACCAAAACCTATTGTCATCTTACTTACTTCCTTAATAACAATAGCTGTACCTGATATACCACCAGTTACAAGTCCACTAGGCTCTAAAAACCAGTTGATTCCAAGGGCTAATATGGTTGCGCCTGTTAAGATTAATAAACATTCTTTTTTTGTTATCCCTAGTATGTTCATATATACTCCTTTTTTACTTTACTTTGCTAAATTTTTTCTTTACAAAAAGAAAGAGCTGTTACCGCAAAGCAGTAACAGACTCCTACAACCATTTATAATTATATACTACAATTCAAAACTTGAACAGTACTATTATCGTAACCATACTAAATCAAGGAAAAGAAAGATTAAGAAATAACCTATACCAAAAGCTAGTATAAGAGGCAATATAGCACTCATAACCCCTTTGATTATAGCTTTCTTTTCACCTCTAGTAAGTACTACAGGCTCTTTTTGAAAACTACCTTGTATTTCTTCTTCATTCTGTCTTGCTCTATTATGTTCCACTCCAGAGTACCATGGCATTCCTGGTACATTCATGTTGGCAATTGTTCTGCCATCATCTTTTATTGGTTGTTTTTCCATTTTATTGTTCTTGATCTACTAAGTGACATGCAACAAAGTGATCATTACCATAATCTTTATATACAGGTTCTTGTGTCTTACAAATTTCCATACAGTGTCTACATCTTGTATGGAATTTACATCCTGTAGGTGGATTAGCTGGAGATGGAATATCTCCTTCTAAAACAATACGGTTCATTTTAACCGTTGGATCTGGTACTGGAATGGCACTAAATAATGCTTTTGTATAAGGGTGTTTTGGATTTTTGAAAAGTTCTTCTTTTGGAGCCTTTTCAACTAAGTTTCCAAGGTACATAACCCCTACTTCATCTGAAATATGCTCTACAACACTTAAGTCGTGAGAGATAAATAAATAGCTATAACCAAATTCTTCTTGAAGATCTTTAAGTAAGTTAATGATTTGAGCTTGTATAGATACGTCTAGAGCTGATACAGCCTCATCACATACGATTACTTTTGGTTTAAGTGCAATGGCACGTGCAATACAAATACGTTGTCTTTGACCACCTGAAAACTCATGTGGATAACGATCAATATGATGTGGTTGAAGACCACATTTTTGCATAACATCCATTACATAAGATCTAAGCTGTTCCTTAGGTACAATATTATGTTCACGTACCCCTTCACCAATTATCTCACCTACTGGAATTCTTGGATTCATTGAACTATATGGATCTTGGAAAATAAGTTGCATCTCTGGACGGATAGCACGTAATTGTTTGTTAGAAAGCTTAAATACGTCTTTCCCATCAAATATAACGCTTCCACCTGAATTTTCTTGAAGGCGTAAAAGTGTACGACCTACTGTTGTTTTACCACAACCTGATTCACCTACTAGACCAAAAGTTGATCCCTTTTTAATATTAAAGGAGATACCATCTACAGCTTTAACATGTCCAACAACACGTTGAACAACCCCTGCTTTTATTGGGAAATATTTTTTGAGCTCTTTAACTTCTAGAATGTTTTCAGACATTTATTTCCCCTCCTTTTCATCATATAAATGGCATGCCACTTTATGACCATTATCAATTGTTCTAAGTGCTGGTATATCCCCTGCACATGCTGGAATACATTTATCACAACGATCTTTAAAAGAACAGTGACTTGGCATGCGTACTGGGTTAGGTACAGCACCTGGTATAGAATAAAGTCTATCAACAACTTTACCAACTGCTGGCTTACTCTTAATAAGACCCATTGTATATGGATGTTGTGGGTTTAAGAATACTTCATGAGCAGTACCTTGTTCTACTACTTTACCTGCATACATAACAACTACATAATCTGCCATCTCAGCTACAACACCAAGGTCATGAGTAATAAGTAGTATACTTGCATCTATTTTATCTTTAATATCACGAAGTAACTCTAAAATTTGTGCTTGAATTGTTACGTCTAACGCTGTTGTAGGTTCATCTGCAATAATAAACTGTGGTTCACATGATAAAGACATAGCAATCATAACACGTTGACGCATACCACCTGAAAGTTCATGTGGATAAGCATCATAAATACCTTCTGGACGAGCAATACCTACTAATTTAAGCATTTGAATACTTTGTTTTTTAATCTCTTCTTTCTTCATATCTGGTCTATGAAGAGCGATTGTCTCGTCAATTTGATAACCAATTGTAAAAATTGGATTTAAGCTTGTCATTGGTTCTTGGAAAATCATGGCGATTTCATTTCCACGAATATGTTGCATTTCACTAATAGGTGCCTTAACAATGTCTACTGCTCCACCTTTACGGTTATAGCGAATTGCACCATCTACAATTTGGCCAGATGGGCCTTGAACAAGTTTCATCATAGAAAGACTTGTTACAGACTTTCCACATCCTGATTCTCCAACAAGTGCTACTGTCTTACCTTTAGGAATCTCAATGGTTACACCATTTACAGATTTAACAGTTCCCATATCTGTGAAGAAATAAGTATGTAAGTTATCAATTTCTATAATATTATCTGGATTCTTCATAGTTGTAGCATACTCTGAAGGATCTACTTTTCTACGTTTCTTTTCTTTTTCAAACTTCTTAATGATTTTACTATTTTCTTTTGCAATTTGTTTCATACGTGCTTTAGCTTGTTTTTGCTCAGCGCGTTTTTCTTTTTTCATTTGGGCTGTCATATCGCTCATGTTCTCACCTACCTTTTCATTTTAGGGTCAAAGGCATCACGTAGTCCATCACCTACAAAGTTGAAGCCTAATACTGTTATTAAAATACATAATCCTGGTGGTAACCAGATATTTAAGTAGTCTCTCATAATAATTGGGTCATTTACAGTGTTTACCATATTCCCCCATGAAGCAAGTGGGAATGGTACCCCGATTCCAAGATAACTATAAGCAGCTTCTGCTAAAATAACACTACCCATACCCATTGTTGCAATAACAATAAGTTGAGGCATAACGTTTGGAATAAGATGTTTCATAATACGTTTTGCTGGATGAAGTCCAATTGCTTCAGTAGCAATCATAAACTCTTGTTCACGAAGACTTAAGATTTGTCCACGGATAAGACGAGCTACACTTGCCCAACCTAAAAATCCCATTACAAGCATTAAGAAATAGATTTTTCTTTCTTGAGGTATGCCATATGCAATAAGTATTGAACTTATAATAAGCATAAGAGGTAAGGTTGGAATACAATAGAAAATATCTACTATACGCATAATTAGATTATCTATCTTTCCTCCATAATATCCTGCTATACCACCAAGTAAAATACCTAAAGCTAACTGTATGCCTACTACTACGAAACCAATAATAAGAGATACACGTCCACCATACATAAGACGTACTAAAACGTCACGGCCATCCTTATCAGTTCCTAATAAATGTTCTTTTGAAGGCTTAGCTTTTCCATTTACTTTAATTCCTGTTTGTGTTTGATCAATACCATTATCATTTTTAGTTGAAAATTCTACGCCATCTTTCATAAAGAATATAGTATACTCACCATAATCTGTAAAGAGTGGACCACAAAATGAAAAGACAAACATAGCAATAAGCATAAATACACCTACAATAGCTAGCTTATTACGTAAAAAACGTTTCATTACTAATTGTCCTGGTGTTACAATTTTTTCCAGGTTTAATTGTTCTTGTCCATTAGCTTCTTTTTTAGTTGTTTCAATTACTTTATCTTCTGCCATTTTATCCGCCTCCTTTACTTAAGTCTTACGCGTGGATCAACCACTGCATAGAGTATATCTGATAATAATGTACCGAGTAATGTTAAAACAGCAATAAACATAGTGAATGCCATCATGAAAGGAATATCTCCTGCACGAAGTGCTTTAAGCCCTATAAAGCCAAGTCCTTCAATAGAGAAAATACCTTCAGTAATCATAGCTCCTGAGAATAATCCTGGGATCATTCCACCTACCATTGTTACGATAGGAATAAGCGTATTTCTAAAAGCATGTTTGTAAATAACTTTATGTTCACTTAAACCTTTAGCTCTTGCTGTTCGTATGTAATCTGCATTTAAAACTTCTAACATATTTGTACGACTATAACGCATAAGACCACCTATTCCAAGTACAGTAAGAACAGCTGTTGGAAGGATAAAGTGTACGCCCATATCTAAAATATGAGCAAAACCTTCATAATCAGCACGTGCTGTAACCATCCCTTGAAGTGGAAGCCACTTAAGTCCCATAGCAAAAATTCTTTGAAGTACTGCTGCAAAGAAGAAACTCGGAAGAGAAATACCTACAAGCGCAATGGTTGTTACTGTATAATCTGTCGCTGAGTACTGCTTTGTGGCAGAAATAATTCCTAATGGAATAGCAATTAAAAGTTGTAAGATAAAGGCCGGGAATGCCATCCAGAAAGATACCCACATCTTTTCTTGAATAACATCTTTTACAGGTACACTATATAAAAATGAAGTCCCAAAATCACCTTTAACAGCTGCACCTAGCCAATCTATATAGCCTTCTACTACACCTTTATTTACACCATAGAGTTCTTCTAACTGAGCACGCATTTCAGGTGTAACATCTGTCATACTACTTGTAATAGTTGTAACATAATCTCCTGGTGCTGTACGTAATACACCGTAGATGATCATAGATACACCAAGTAGTACAAAGATTGATATAAACAATCTACGAACAATATATTGTCTCATGTTCCTCTCTCCTTTTCTTCTTTTCCTAAATAAAATAACCGAGTTACTCTTTTTATCTTTTGACTAATATCAACTTATAAGAATCGTTAACCCTTTTATACGCTTATATAATTTACATAACATTTATTATAAGCTGATATTAATCACCAACCCTAATGGGTTGGTGATTATCATTTTGTTCTATATTATTTAAGTCTGAATGTTTCAACTTCACTAAAGTATGTGTAGTATGGTGTCATATCTGTTGGTAATGAATCCATATCTACAATCTCTGGATTGAATACATACATATTCTTTCTTTGGTAAACTGGCATTTCTACTGCTTCTTCCATAACAAGATCAAGAGCTTCAGCAAAGTAGCCTTTTCTTACTTCAATATCATTTGTAGAACGTGCTGCTTCGATAGCTGCGTCAAGTTCTGGATTAGATACTTTGTAACGGTTTGTTGAACCATTTGAGTGGTAAAGTTGGTACATATCTGGATCTGCTGTTGAGCCCCAAGCAGCTACCCACATATCCCATTCAGCAGCATTTAACTTATCAAAGAATACTGTACCATCTGTATCTAAGATTTCAAGAACAGCTCCCATTTTTTCCATTTCTGTTTTCATTTGAGTAAGAACTGGTGCTGTTGGGTGATCCATAGTACCGCCACCTGGAATACCTACTTGTACTTTAAGTTGTTTGCCATCTTTTTCAAGACTTGGTTTGCCACCTTTATCTACTTGTTTGTAACCAGCAGCTGTAAAGTATTCTAAAGCTTTCTCTGGGTTAAAGCCATAGTACTCTGTAGCACCTTGTGGATATGCCCAAGATACTGTTGACATTGGTCTTTCGATAACATCTGCAAGGTCACCGTAGTATGTTTCTACAGCTGGTCCTCTATTCATAAGGTGCATAAGCCCTTTACGAACATTAATATCTGGAATACGCTCTGCGTTAAGTCCTATGTAACCATATCCAAGGTTTTCAATAAGTTTATATTCAAGACCCGCACCCTCAACGTCTGTTACCATTTCTGGAGATGCAGCTGGGTCAGAAATATCAATTTCATTAAGTTTAACAGCTTCTAATTTATTAGCTTCTGCTACTACTTGAATTTTAATAGTTGGTGTAAGAGGTTGACCTTTATAGTAGTTTTCATTTGCTTTAAGTGTTACTACACCTTTGTCAAAGCTTTCAAATTTATATGCACCTGCACCAAGTGGTGAAGCATTTCTTGATTTTGGAACAGATAAGTCACCTTTTGTAAATTCTTTACCACTATCATCTACACCGTAGTATGCTTTAGGTGCAACACCAATACCACCTAATTTCCAAATAGCTGATGGATCTACACCATCAAGTGTAACTTGTACTGTACGGTCATCAACTTTTTTGATACCAGAGATTTCTGTAGCATCACCTTCATGGTATTCTTTCATACCAGGAATTCCTAATGTGTAGAATGTAGCTGCTCCATCATAAGTTGGATCAGAATATACTAAATAGTTGAAAATAACATCGTCTGCTGTAACAGGTGTACCATCACTAAATACTGCACCATCTTTAATTGTAAAAGTATAGATAGATTGTGTTACTACTCCATCATCACCTTTTACTTCTTCAATTGTAAAGTCAGCTAAAGCCGCTTCTGGCTGTGCTTGACGGTCAGCTTTAATAAGTGGTTCAAAAATACGGTCGTTTACATCACCATCTGGACCTGTTGTAGCAAAAAATGGGTTGAATACACCATTAATATCTAGTGACGCAACTACTACTGTATCGTATTTTGATTTTTGTTCTGTTTCTGCTTCCCCTGCAGCTTGAGTTTGTCCATCTGCTGCTGGCTTGTCTTTGCTACCGCATGCTACAAGGTTAGTTGCTGCAATGCCTGTAACCATTGACAATAATATAAATTTTTTTGCAAATTTCTTCATCTTAACCCCTCCACTGTCTATTTACCGATTCTTATTAAGTCTTCTCTACTTTTGCAAGTTAAAAATTGTATACAATCATAATAATCGATAGGTTTTTTTGTTTTTCCATTTCATGTTACCATAAACTAATAACATATTCAATATTTTTCTTTTATATCTTATCATTTTTATGTATATCTACACTTTTTATATTTTTTTATGATTTTACCATTTATAATTCTATCATATGTTTGAATTTATCTTTCTAATAGATTGTCTAGCATGAACATTTGTTTTTTTGTAATCGCCTATTTTTTATACAAAATTTAAAACAAATACTTTTCCAGCTTAAATTTTTTATTTTATGTTACGCTATTATTATCTAGCAGTGTACATTAATGTATAGGTTCATTGAACAAGTAAAGGGGTTGCTTTTGCAACCCCTTTACTCGTTCCCTTCAGTAGCATGTCCATCTATATTTTGGCACCTATAGATACCACCTACTAATTGTATTGGTGATAAAGGTACCATATCCGCCAATATATCCCTTAAATAGCCAGGACAGTTTTGTTCTTCATTTAAACTTCTATTATTAAATAGACCATTTGTTTCTTCTATAATAGAAGTATCTATATCATTTTCTCTCATATGTTTTATAACATCAGTTGTTTCAAAAATATGATTGGTCCCATTTTCTGCTCCAACTACTGTGTACAGATAACCTATATCTGCAGAAGACAGGGTTTCATAGTTATAATCTTGATCTTCACAATAAGCATTTAAATCTACAGCTTCTTCTTCACTACAATATTCAAGTACTTGATCTGCATGATCAAAGCATATAATCTTATTTTCAGATCCTAAAACTACATATTTCACACAATCCCTTCTTTCTTTTATAAGTGTCTATTTATTTAAGGTTTCTATATAGATTTTCACTTTTATTCACTAATTATTCATTATTATTTACATATTATCCCCATGTCCTACAAAACCTTTATTTATAAGTACTTCTTTATGATCATTTTTGTTATTTTATTCCATAATTTGTTTTTATACATATTGACAATTAAGTATTCAAAATGTTAACATTAATTATATTAAATTAAGAAAATTAAAAAGGGGGTATTTTATGGCAGAATTTAAAACATCAGCAGATACATGTGGCATGCTAGATGAGCTTACTCAGCTAGCAAAAGAAAATAATTATATTGATCCTAGCTTATTTAGTAAGTATGCTGTCAAGCGAGGTCTACGTGATTTAGACGGTCGTGGTGTTCTAGTAGGATTAACAGAGATTGGAGAAGTACATTCTTATATAGTAGATGAAAATGAAATTATCCCAGTCCCTGGACGACTCATTTATCGTGGTATAGACATTAATGATATTACAAAAGGTTATTTATCTGATCATCGTTTCGGCTTTGAAGAAACTACTTATCTTTTATTATTTGGCAAGTTACCTACCGAAGCTCAGCTTACTAACTTCCAAAAGTTACTAGGTACAGAGCGCCAACTACCTGATGACTTTGTAAGAGATATGATTTTAAAAGCCCCAACAAAAGATATTATGAATAGTATGGCCAGAAGTGTTCTTGCTCTTTATAGTTATGATGAGGGTAATCCAGATGATACTTCTTTAACTAATGTGCTTATGCAATGTATTAAACTCATTGCTACCTTCCCTTCTTTAGCAGTTTACGGCTATCAAGCTCATGCCCATTATCATCATAATCAAAGCTTATATATTCATCCCCCTAAACCAGAACTTTCTACTGCTGAAAACATCCTATATATGCTAAGACCAGATAGTCAATATACCCAGCTAGAAGCTACCCTTTTAGATTTAGCACTTATTTTACACGCTGAGCATGGTGGTGGGAATAACTCATCTTTTACAACTCATCTCGTTACCTCTTCTGGTACAGATACATATTCCACTATAGCAGCAGCCCTTGGCTCCTTAAAAGGTCCACGTCATGGTGGTGCCAACTTAAAAGTTGTAAAGATGTTTGAAGATATGCGCAAAAACATTGCCGATTGGAAAGATGAAGAAGCTATTTCTGAGTACTTAAAGAAGCTTCTTAATAAAGAAGCCTTTGACAAAGCTGGTCTTATATATGGTATAGGCCACGCTGTATACTCTGTATCTGACCCTCGTGCTGTTATTCTTAAAGAATATGCAGCTAAACTAGCTAAAGAAAAAGGCCTAGAAGATGAATTTGAGTTCTATACTCGCATCGAACGCCTAGCTCCTGAAGTTATTAGTGCTGCACGCAAAATGTATAAAGGTGTTAGTGCTAACGTAGACTTCTACTCTGGCTTTGTTTATAGCTTACTTGGTTTACCACTTGAACTTTATACCCCAATCTTTGCTATTGCAAGAATTTCAGGTTGGAGCGCTCACCGTATTGAAGAGCTGGTGAATGCTGGAAAAATCATTCGTCCTGCGTACAAGAGTGTGGCAAAGAAGAAAGAATATATTCCTCTTGCTGCACGTTAATATATTGTAAAACTCTCTCTTAAGGAAAAGAGCATATCACAAAATGAACTTATTTGTGGTATGCTCTTTTTATTTTGTTTTGAATGGGGCCGAATGACTGTCTTTTAGTAGTTTTCGTAGGGTGGCAGGGTGGGGACATTCTCCTTCAGCTTCCACTTCCGGTGGCTAAGAGGCTGTAAGCTCGGGAGAAGTAGGAACGCGGGGAACTTGCTTCGCTTCGAACATTTCGCTAAAACCCCTACTTCCCCTCTCGCCAACAGCCTCTAAGCCACCTGCATAAGCCGCTTTCGGATAACGCCCCCACCCAGCCACCCTTTCCAATACTTCGGAGAGACAGTCATTCTAGGCAACTCTTCTAGTAAGATTTTATTTATGATTAGGCCGAATTATAGTGCAAATATAAGACTGCGTTAAACAAAACTGTTGCTGTTAAAGCATAATAGAGAGATCTCTAAATAAAGGTCACTCTATTAAATAAAATAACTATTTGTTTGGTTGAAGCTATATTCATATTGATTAATAAACTGGAATTTGTCCACTTCGACAGATGAATAAACTATCTTTTTTCCTAAGCATTTGCAACGCAGATTTCTAGTTCTCGAATTTTGTCCCCTACATCCTCAGGACAATGAGCATCGGATGAAGTAATAATTTTTACATTTTTATTCTTCAAAATATGAAGTAATTCTGTATCCATTCCTAAAGAAGAAGTTTCTGAACATCTTCGAGCCACACCACTATTCTGATCTGCATACATATTTCTATTCGAAAGCTCTTTTGCTAAACGTTCATAGTAACCCAAGAGTGAAAAGGACGGTCTATGACCAAATAATTTTATTGCATCTGGATGACCAATACCATCAAATAGTTTACTTTTTGCCAGTGAAATAGAATCTTCAAAATACCTACGATATATCGTATCTACATCAATTCCAATCCAGTGCTCAGGCTTATGGTCAAAGGCAAATTTATTAACAAAATGAATGCTACCTAATAAAAAATCAAAACCTTTATCTTTCGTCATCTCTCCAATAAATGTTTCATGCTCTTTGAAGTAACATATTTCAAGTCCAAATTTTATCTTAACAGGATACTTTTGATTTCTTACTTTTTCAATAAGTTCAAGATACTCCGACATCTTATGCTTTCCCGCACTTCTTTGAAACCAATTATCTACATATTTACTGTATGCACATACTGAATCATACATAGAAATAAACTCTTCAAATATATAACAATGTTCAAGTAATCGAATTTCATCAAGCTTCATTTCAACTGCCTTGTTTACGAATTGTTCAATCCATTCTAATGAGTAGTCTCCACGCTCAATATGAATATGACCATCAATCATTTTTACCCTCCATACATTCAGCTAAATTCTAATTTATCGACTTATAAAAATCTATTTTATTGAGTTTAACACATTTATGGAACAATTTAAATAATTATATATTTTTAATAATAGTATCTAACACAGCCAAATATAAAAATAACTCTTCTTCAAAGGCATTATATAATTTTTTGAATTGACCTTTTACATAGTAGATAACCTCCTCAGGCACATGTGTTTATATTTAGAGATAGTGCTTTAATTTATGTATATTCTCTAATCTAACCATAGTATGAGGAAGGGGGGCGTGTGGGGTATGTTCTTCGTAACCTACCTACGTAGCTTTCAGCTAAGAAATGCATGAAATGAGAAAATGATTGTTTTAGAGTTTGGAGCGTTATCATTTTGGAATGAATAGCATTTCTCTGAAAGCGGAGTGAGTAGGTGGAGAAGAATATACCCCCACGCTCCCCGAAGTACATATGACTACACTCTATACATTTAAAAATCAACGACATATATGCAAATAAATAATGGAGCCCCTCTCTTGCTAGAGCTTTAGCTTAGCAAGAGAGGGGCTCGACTATTTATTTATTAAACTTTTCTAAACGTGCTACTACTTCAGCAAGCATTGCTTCGTATTTAGCTTGTTTTGCTTTTTCTTCTTCAATAAGTTTTTCTGGTGCCTTAGCTACGAAACCTTCATTAGAAAGTTTTTTCACTACACGGTCTACTTCACTTTGAAGTTTAGCTTTTTCTTTATTTAGACGTTCAATTTCTTTTTCGAAGTCTACAAGTTCTGCAAGTGGGATGAATACAGATGCATTTGGAATGATTGTTGATACTGCATCGTCTTCAATACCAGTTTTATCTCCTTGGATGATTACTTCTGATGCAGAAGCTAGTGTAGCAAAGAATACTTTGCCACGTGCAAAGATATCTTGTACTTTTTCATCTTCAGATACTACAAATACTTGTGCTTTTCTTGATGGTGGTACGTTCATTTCACTTCTTACATTACGAATTGAACGTACTGCTTCTTTAATAAGAGAGATTTCTTCTTCTTCTGTTTCGAAGTGCCATTCTTCTTTGTATACTGGCCAGCTAGAAATCATAATACTTTCTTCTTTATCTTGAAGTCCCATAAAGATCTCTTCTGTAATGAATGGGATATATGGGTGAAGCATCTTAAGTACATTAATCATAACTGTTTTAAGTGTCCAAAGTGCAGCATGACGAGTAGAATCTTCTTTATTATAGAGACGTGGTTTTACCATTTCAATATACCAGTCACAGAATTCTTCCCAAGCAAAGTCATATAGTTTTTGAACTGCAATACCAAGGTCGTATTTGTCCATATTCTCTGTTACTTCTACTGCAAGGTCATTTACTTTTGAAAGTATCCATTTATCAGCAGCTGTTAAATCATCAAGACTTACTTCAAGGTTAAGATCTTCTCCTTCATAATTCATAAGGATAAATCTTGTTGCATTCCAAAGTTTGTTTCCAAAGTTACGGTTAGCTTCTACACGCTCATAGTAGAAACGCATATCATTACCTGGTGCATTTCCTGTAATAAGTGTAAGACGAAGTGCGTCTGCACCGTATTGGTCGATTACTTCAAGTGGGTCAATACCATTTCCAAGAGATTTACTCATTTTACGTCCTTCAGAGTCACGTACAAGACCATGAATAAGAACATCTTTAAATGGTACTTCTCCCATTTGCTCAAGGCCTGAGAATACCATACGTACTACCCAGAAGAAAATAATATCATAGCCTGTTACAAGTACGCTTGTTGGATAGAAGTGTTTAAGTTCTTCTGTGTTATCTGGCCAACCAAGTGTTGAAAATGGCCATAGTGCAGAACTGAACCATGTATCTAATGTATCTTCATCTTGAACTAAGTGTGTATGACCACATTTTGAACAAGCTTCTGGCGTACTACGTGCAATTGTTACTTCACCACATTCCTGACAGTAATAAGCTGGAATTCTGTGTCCCCACCAAAGCTGACGTGAAATACACCAGTCACGGATGTTTTCTAACCAGTTAAGATATGTTTTACCAAAACGTTCTGGTACGAAACGTAAATCTCCATTTTTAAGGGCCTCAATAGCTGGTTTTGCCATTTCTTCCATACGTACAAACCATTGTGCTTTAACCATAGGCTCAATAACTGTTTTACAACGGTCATGTGTACCTACATTGTGCATATGTGGTTTGATTTGGATAAGAAGACCTTGCTCTTCTAAATCTTTAAGCATAGCCTTACGTGCTTCGTAGCGGTCCATACCAGCGTATTTACCAGCTAATTCATTCATTGTACCATCATCATTCATAACGCAGATTTCTTCTAAGTCATGGCGACGACCTACTTCAAAGTCGTTAGGGTCATGTGCTGGTGTAATCTTAACAACACCTGTACCAAATTCCATATCTACATAGTGGTCAGCAATTACTGGAATTTCACGGTCTGTAAGTGGTAACTTAAGCATTTTACCTACTAAATGAGTATAACGCTCATCTTTTGGATTAACAGCAACAGCAGTATCACCAAGTAATGTTTCTGGACGTGTTGTAGCAATTTCAACAAACTCATCACTACCTACTACTGGGTAACGTAAATGGTAGAAGTTACCTTGGCTTTCCATATGCTCAACTTCTGCTTCAGAAATAGTTGTTTGACATACTGGACACCAGTTAACAATTCTAGAACCTTTGTAAATATAACCTTTTTCATGAAGTCTAATAAATACTTCTTGAACAGCCTTAGATAAACCTTCATCCATTGTGAAACGTTCTCTTTCCCAATCACATGAAGAACCAAGTTTTTTAAGCTGACCGATGATTGTACCACCGTATTGTTCTTTCCACTCCCAAGCACGTTCTAAGAAGCCTTCACGACCAAGATCTTCTTTTGTAAGACCTTCTTCAGCCATTTTTGCTACGATTTTTACTTCTGTAGCAATACTTGCATGGTCTGTTCCTGGCATCCAAAGTGTATTATAACCTTGCATACGTTTGTAACGAATTAAAATATCTTGTAATGTATTATCAAGCGCATGCCCCATATGGAGTTGTCCTGTAATGTTTGGTGGTGGAATTACAATTGTAAATGGCTCTTTATCCTTTTCTACTTCTGCATGAAAATAACCATTATCCATCCACTTTTTATAAAGTCTTTCTTCAACGGTACTTGGATCATAAATCTTTTCTAAGTTACTCATCTTATAACCTCCTTTTATTTTACCAACTTAATAGTTGAATCCTTACAACATTAAAAACAATAAACCTACTAGTGCTACGATAAATCCTGCTACCCTGACAGCTATAATACCACCTTGGGCTAACATTTTCATTTCTTCTTCATCTTGCTTGTCTAATTTTACCTTTGCAAAAACAATACGTTTTCCAGCAAGTACAAGCATGATACCAATAACTAAAAGTACGAAACCGACAGTTTCCATCATAACACCTTCTTTCTTTTAAAAAATACAAAAGAGCAATAAAAAAGAGCATTCTCCTCCTAAGGACGAAAATGCTCGCGGTACCACCTTAATTCCAGATCAACTGGCTCTTTGTGCTATAACGGGCTTACCCGCTGCTTTCTACTGATTTCAAAAGCAGTGCTCCAAAGCTACCTTCTAATGTTCTTACGTAAGAAACCTTTCAGCTTGTAAGTTTCTCTCTCTAAACGCAGTGTTCATTATACTCCTCTTTTTCATTGCATGTATTCCATATGATAATACTAACATTTTATGCATCTTGCTTTTCTTTGTCAAGTAGGCTTATGTATTCTTCAATGACTTTTTCATGTATAGGGTCTTCTTTTAGAACAAAAAGTTCCTTCCAAAGTTCTCCTTCATAAGTCTCTAAAGCTTTAATTTGTACCCTTACTTTTTCCTTCTCTTTAGCTACTTGCTCATAAGCTTTAGCCTTTTTCGGTGCTAAAATCCATTCCTCTAAATATTCAAAGTCACTTTCATAAGTTAAACTATTTGCTTCAAAAATTTCCCTTATAGAAAGTTCAATTTGCATCAGGCTATTATTATATTTATTATAATCTGTTTCATTATTTTTATTTTTAAGATAGCGATTATAGTACATTTCTAATTTAGCTGCACTATCTACACCTAGTTTCTCAAAATAGTACTGTAAATAGGAGTAGTTATTGTAGTAACGTATTTTAGCTTTATTTAAATATTTAACTGCCTTATGTTGAAGTTTTTCATTTATCTTTAAGTCTCTTTCTAGACGTTCCTTAGCATATAAAATACCAAACAACATAAAAACTAAAAGAGTACTTACACTGGCTAAGTAAATCCATATTTTCTCCCTTAATATTTGTAGCATAGCAAAACCTGCAAACATTAGGGCAACCATAATCAGTATAAATACTATACTTGCACCTTTTAAAAAGTTATACCCTTTAAGTAAAGCCTCACGTTCTTCTTTAAGTTCTTCTTTTTCTTCTTCTAAGTAGTAAATATCTCGTTCGTTTTCTTTTACTTTTCTTTCAGTAGTATTAACCTCTTGTATAATCTGTGGCAATTCATCTTCATAGGCCTCTAGGCGTCTTAAACTTTGGTTGTTTTTTATAAGTCGTCCTTTTAATAATTGTTTCTTCTCTTCTATACTTCTATATTGACCTACATAAAGGACTAACTGATTACGATCTTTTTCTCCTAGATTTTCATAAACTTTAAGTTCTTCTTCCTTTAATGAAAGATTCTTTAAATGCTCTTCTAAACGTTCCTTTTTAACTTTTGTTTGATCTATCTCTTCCATTAAGCCTTCTGGACCTGATTTTTCATACTTTAAATGAAAAGGTTCTTTTTTCCAGGTCTTAATACGTAGAAGTTTTTTTAACCATTCCATCCCTTCACCCTACTTTTCCTTTAATAAGTCTATAAGCTGGCTAATATTTTCTATTTGATACTTGGCTCCTTTTATTTCTTCTTCCCCATATCCATATAAAGCAGCTATATAAGGAAGCTTATTTATATTTGCAGCCTCCATATCATGTATTCTATCACCTACTATTACTGCTTCATAACCTTTATACATACCCAAGATTTTCTGTATAAGTTCAGGTTTTTCTAAACCATTATCTTTTACACATTCTGCATAATCTATAAAATCCTTTATGCCTAGTACTTTTAGTGCAGATTCTAAGTATAGTCTAGAACAATTACTATAAAGTACCAATGTATAACCTTGTTCATATAGTGTCTTGAAAGTTTCTAAAACACCATCAAAGGCTTTACCATGATTCTTCATAGCTTCTTCTACATGGGCACGATTTGTAGCACGGATTGTCTCCCAATCTTTGTAGCAAGTTTCATCTAACACATTTTTATAGAAGTCTTCTGCCTTTTCACCTAAATGACTTCTAATTTGTGTTTCATTTACTCTATAGCTATAGCCCATCTCTTCTAAGGTTTCATTCATATTATATGTATTAAAGGCAACTGAATTAAGTAAGGTTCCATCAATATCAAAGATTATTAGTTTTATATTATTTAGCATATTTTATATTTCCCTCTACTTTACATCTATTAAACCACACCATTTATATGAAAGGAAAGTTTTACTTCCTATCATAAAGAAAGGCGGAGGCCCCGACCCCCACCTTCTATATAACTGACTTATTTAAATAAATCTTTAAAGGCATTACCTAGTACATCACCCATAGTTGATAAAGCATCATCATCTTCTTGCATATAAGCCATCATTGAAGGATCTACTTCTTCTTCAACTTCTGTCATACTAAGACCGATTTTTTTGTTTTGTTTATCAAGTTGAGTTACTTTTACCTTTACTTCTTGACCAAGCTCTAGAGCTTCTTCTGGTTTTGTAATACGTTTATCTGTAATTTGTGAAATGTGTACAAGGCCTTCTACATTTTCACTTAATGATACGAATGCACCAAAGTTCATCATTTTTACAACTTTACCTTTAAGAACTTGTCCTTTTTCAAGGTTAGCTGTTTCAAGGTACCATGGGTCCATTGCTACATCTTTTGCACGAAGGGCAATTTTACCCTTTTCTTTATCCACAGATAGAACTGTTACTTGAAGTTTATCCCCTTCTTTAACCACATCTGAAGGATGTTTAATACGTGTCCAAGAAAGATCTGTATTATGTACAAGACCTTCTACACCACCAATATTTACAAATGCACCATATGGCATAAGTTTTGTAATAGTACCTGTATATTTTTCACCTTCTACAACACTGTTAAAACGCTCTTTTTTAAGAACTGCTGTTTTTGCTTTAGCAATTTCTTTACCTGAAAGAACGATTTTCTTATTTTTAGCATTGAACTCAATGATTTCTACTTCAATTTGTTGGCCTACGAACTCATTTAAGTCCTCTACGTAAGTATCTGTAATTTGAGAACCTGGAATAAAAGCACGCATACCTTGAAGGATAGCTACTAAACCACCTTTTACAACTTCTTTTACTCTTACAGTAAAATGTGCATGTGTTTTGTAAAGCTCTTCAATATTTTCAAGAGCTACTTCTGCTTCTGCACGTTTTTTAGAAACGATAATATTACCTTCTCCGTCATCTGTATTTAAAACAAGTACATCAAAAGTGTCACCTGCTTGTACATCTTCTTTTGCTACTTCTTCATAGCTATATTCGTTCCAAGGTACAATAGCATCTGCATGTGTTCCAATATTTGTAATGATACCTGCATCTTCAACAGATACTACTGTTGCTTCTTTAATATCCCCTTTACGAATACGTACCATTGATTTGTCTATTTCATCCATAAAATCTGCCATAGTTAAGTTGTTTTCATCCATGATTTTAATCCTCCTTAATTTACTCTCTTTTTTTATTATACACATTTTACCTACAAAAATATAGTCTGAAATAAATTCATTAAACTATATCTTATTATTGATTTTTAATTTTTTCGTCTAATTCACTTAAATATTCCCAACGTGCCATCTTCTCTTCTAGAGCCGCTTCAAGTCCTTCTTTTTGGGTCATAAGCTCTCCTAATTTACTGTAACTACTTGCTTCTTTTATCATTTCCGCTTCTATTTGCTCAAGTTTTTCTTCTAACTTTTCAATATCACTTTCAATGGATTCAAATTCTTTTTTCTCATTATAGCTCATCTTAAGTTTAGTAGAAGAAGGTTTCTTCCAAGTATCTGCCTTTGGCTTTTCTACTTGGGTACTTGTTGGCACTTCTTTTTCTTCTTGTTTTCTATAAGCAATATAATCGCTATAGCCACCTACACTATCTTTAATGACACCATTACCTTCAAAGACAAAAAGCTTATCACTAATACGGTCTAAGAAATAGCGATCATGAGATACAGCAATTACAGGCCCATTAAAATGCTCAATATAATCTTCAAGAATTTGAAGGGTTTGAATATCTAAGTCATTAGTCGGCTCATCTAATAGAAGAACGTTTACATCATTCATCAGTACCCCTAATAAATAAAGTCTGCGCTTCTCTCCACCCGAAAGCTTACCAATTGGTGTGTACTGCATATGAGATGGGAATAAAAATCTTTCTAGCATTTTGCTTGCTGATACAAGACTGCCATCTTCTGAACGTACATATTCTCCACGTTCTTTTACATAGTCAATAACACGCATACTCTCATCAAGACCTTTACTTTCTTGACTATAGTAACCAATACGTACTGTTTCACCTATTTCTATAACCCCACTATCAGGTTGGAGTTCCCCTGTAATAAGATTTAATAAAGTAGATTTACCTAAACCATTGTTACCAATGATACCAATACGCTCTCCTTTAATAAAGTTATAAGTAAAGTCTTTAACAAGAACTTTATCTCCAAAGGACTTAGACACATTTTCCATTTCAATAACTTTCTTTCCAAGTCTTGAAGTAGCAAGGCCTATATCCATCTTATCATTTTGTTTAAACTGCATATTCTCTTTCAGCTCATGAAAACGATCTTGTCTTGCCTTTTGTTTTGTACGTCTGGCCTCTACACCTTTTCGCATCCACTCAAGCTCTTGTTTATAAAGAGATTTTTGCTTTTCTTCTAAACGTTGTTGCATACTGGCACGTTGGGCGCTTAGTTCAAGATATGTTCCATAGTTTCCTTCGTAAGTGTAAAGCTTGCCATCTTCTAACTCTACAATTTTGTTTGTTACACGATCTAAAAAATAACGATCATGTGTGACCATAAGCACTGCACATTTTTTATTTTTAAGCATTTCTTCTAAATAATCAATTGTATCGTTATCTAAATGGTTGGTAGGCTCGTCCATAACAAGTAAGTTACAAGGACGAATAAGGGCACCTGCAAGAGCAATACGCTTCTTTTGTCCACCTGATAACTGACCTACTTTTTGATTAAAGTCTGTAATACCAAGCTTAGTTAAAATAGCTTTTGCTTCACTTTCTGCCTGCCATGCACCTACTGCATCCATTTCAGTTGTTAAACTTAAAAGCTTTTGTTGAAGTGCCTCATCTTCTGGATTTTGCTCTAAGGCTAAAGTTGTTTCTTCATAATTTCTAAGGACTTGCATAAATCTAGAAGTTCCTTTAAAGATTTGCTCGATTACTGTCGCATCTTCTTCAAAGTGTGGGTTTTGAGGTAAATACTCTACCATTAACTCATTAGAAGTTACAATATCCCCACCATCTGCTGTTTCAAGTCCTACTAATATTTTAAGGAGACTAGATTTCCCTGTCCCATTAATCCCGATTAAACCTATTTTATCTTCACTATGAATACTTAAAGATAAGTTATTAAAAATAACTTTCTCGCCGTAAACTTTACGTATATCCGTTGCTGCTAATAAAATCATATTTTTCCTCGCTCTCATTCATTAAAATGATATTTCTATTATAGCATATTCCCGTTACTTTGCATTGTTTTTGTAATTTGTGATATACTTTCCTTAACTAGATTTACTCCAAATACAAAAGAAAGCTGGGATTTAATATGGTAAATGAACCTGTTGTTAAAAGATTTTTAGATTATGTTAAAGTAGATACAACTGCAAATCCAAATAGTACTACTTTTCCAAGTACAAGTACCCAAATAGAATTTGCAAAACAACTTAAAGATGAATGTGAGAAAATGGGACTTACAGAAGTCACTCTAGATGAATATGGCTATGTGATGGCTACTTTACCTGCTACTACCCAAAAAGCTCTTCCAACTATCGGTTTTATTGCTCATATGGATACAGCACCTGACTTTACAGGTAAAGGTGTGAATCCACAAATTGTAGAAAACTATAAAGGTGGAGATATTGTTTTAAATGAAGCACAAAATATCAAACTTTCACCTGTTCAATTTCCAGTATTAAATGAAAAAATAGGTGAAACCCTTATTACAACCGACGGAACTACTCTTCTTGGTGGAGATGATAAGGCTGGGATTGCTGCTATCTTATCTGCTTGTGAGTATTTACTTGCTCACCCTGAAATCCCTCATGGTAAAATCCGTGTAGGCTTTACCCCTGATGAAGAAGTAGGTCATGGTGCTGACCATTTTGACGTAGCTAAGTTTGGTTGTGACTTTGCTTACACTGTAGATGGTGGTGCTATAGGAGAAGTTCAATCTCAAACTTTCAACGCTGCTTCTGCTCATATTGAAATCCAAGGTGTAAGCGTCCATCCAGGTTCTGCTAAAGATAAGCTTAAAAACAGTATACTTATGGCTTATGAGTTAAATGCTCTACTTCCAAGTGATGAAGTACCAGAAAAAACTGAGCTCTTTGAAGGCTTTTATATGCTCCATGACCTAGTAGGGTCTACTGACCATACAACAATGGACTACATTATTCGCGACCACTCTCGTGAATTATTCGAAAAACGTAAACAAACAATAACTGAAGCTGTAGCTACTATGAATAGTCGTTATGGTGAAGGTAGCTTTACTCTTACACTTACAGATAGCTACTACAATATGAAAGAAATTATAGATCAGCATCCACATGTGATGGAACTTGCTTATAAAGCATTTGAAAACTTAGGCATAATACCTAATGATGACCCTATTCGTGGTGGTACTGATGGAGCGAGACTTTCATTTATGGGACTTCCTACTCCAAACTTCTTTACAGGTACTTATAATGGACATGGACGTTATGAATTTGTAGTTGTGAGCGAACTTGTTGCAGCTTATAAAACTGTGGTAGAGATTGTTAAAGTGAGTGGGGAGATGTAGAAAGGGCCGAATTTCTGTCTCTAATTAAGTCTATTTATAAATGATAATCTAATAGTGTACAAAAACGTGCATATAAAAATGTACAAAATA
>URVM01000018.1 GCA_900551325.1 uncultured Eubacteriales bacterium
TAAGTAGCAAGTGTTTTTATTATTTCACTTGTCTACCTAGAAGGGAGCATATCAATAATTAGTGGACAACTACTTTTTTATGTTGTAGGAAATTTCTTTTTTGGATACATAATGAGAGGAAGTAGTATAGGTTTTAGGAGAGCTCTATGAGGTTGATATTTTGTAATTATAAATCTATAATAGTATATAATATTTTAAAATATAAAACATAAAGTATAAATCATAAACAATAAGGGAGATAAAAATGGTGAGAGCAAAAAATTATGTGTTTTTTGTGGATTTACCCATTATGCAAAATAGGTTTTATTTTCATGCAGAGGAAGTAGAAATGAAAAAGCCACTTATTGCAGGACAAAATCTAGATGAAAATAAGATATTATATGTAAATATGCAAAACCCAAAAGTATATATAAAAGATTATAATAATCAATCAGCTCAATTCATATTAGAGAACATTAAAAAATATGAGTATTATGAGGGATATGATGGGGAAGAAGATCACTTCTTTTATCATTATCATAACTTATTAGAAATATCTATAGTGTTATCAGGAGAAGGTTATTATTTTGTAGATGGTAAGGCCATACGAGTTCAAAAGGGTTCTGTTATTATATTTAATCCATTAGTACCTCATGCCTGGTTAGCAGATAAGGATAACCCACCTATTCAGAAGACTTTTATATTTTATCCAACATTACTAATAGGTGATGAAATTGAAAAGGAAGAGAACCAGGTTTTTAGAGAATATTTACATCATATGACTTATTTATATATAGATAAAAAAGAAAGCGCACGTTATGAAGAATTATTAGAAAGTATTTATAAAGAGTACATAGAAAGAAAAGAAGGATATCAACTAACCATAAAATCTTTGCTCTTATTATTCTTTGTTTATATTTTTAGAGAAAGAATCAATGTACAGGAGAGAAAACCTAAAAGTAGTAATTACTTAGATATTGAACAAGCTATTAAATATATGAAAAATAATTTTCATAATAATATTTCTCTAGAAGAAGTAGCGAGCAAAGTTTATATGCATCCTAATTACTTTTCTACAGTTTTTAAGAAAAAGTGTGGTATATCTTTTGCAGAGTATATGAATAGTTTAAAAGTGTCTATGGCTACAGAACTTATGCAAAGCACAGATTTAACAATTGATGAGATTGCTATAAAATGTGGATTTAGTTCTTTATCTAATTTCTATAGAGTGTTTAAGAAGATATATAAAGTAAGTCCAGCCAAATATAGCAAACAAATATTATAAAAGTTGTTCCTAGATAAGGAACGACTTTTTCTGTTTAAATTCTAATATTTTAATAATAATTTATAAGATATTAAAGTGTTTAACTTAGAATATTGTTTATTAAAAGTATGCTAAGTATAGTCTTAGTGATAGATGAAATAACTAAGTGTTTTATTAGTCTATTAAATAAGAAAATATGAGGTGAAAAATGTTAGTTTCAAAACATAAACAACTAATAAACAATAATTGGACATATAAAAGAAATCTAGAAGATCATGGTAAAGTAGTACACCTTCCTCATACAAATCAAGAAGTACCTTATAATTATTTCGATGAGAAGATGTATCAGTTCATAAGTTATTATGAAAAACAAATTACCACTAAAGAGAGTGATAGACAGTTTTTAGTATTTGATGGTGTAATGACTGCTTTTAAGCTATATATAGAAAATCAATATGTAGGTGAGTATAAGGGTGGCTATATCCCTCATGTAGTAGAGATAACAGATTTTGTAGAGAAAAATAAAGAATATAAGATAAGAGTAGAAGTAGATTCAAGAGAAAGAGAAGATATTCCACCCTTTGGACATGTGATAGACTATTTGACTTTTGGTGGTATTTATAGAGATGTATGGCATTATCATGTAAGCCAAACTTATATTAAAAATATTTACTTTAAGTATGAAGTCCTTAACCATGATGGGCATAAAGGTAGTGTGGAATGTTCACCAATTATAGAAATTGATAGTAGAGATGTAGTAAAAGAAGTAAGTGGTAAATTAACTATTTGTAATGAAGAAAGAAATTTTAACTTACATATAAATCCTGGGGTACATAGATATACTCTTCAGTCTTTTATACTAGAAGATGTAGCTTTATGGGATATTAACTATCCAAATTTATATAGTTGTCAGGTTGTCCTTGAAGGAGAAAGAAGTCATGATGAAGCAAGTATTCAGATAGGCTTTAGAGAAATTATCATAGGAGGAGATGTGCTTAAGTTAAATGGCAAAAATATTACTTTAAGAGGATTAAATAGACATCAAAGTTATCCCTATGTAGGTTATGCTATGCCTAAACGTGTACAAGAACAAGATGCAGTCATCTTAAAGACTGAACTAGGCCTTAATGCGGTAAGAACATCTCACTATCCACAATCTCCTTATTTCTTAGATAAATGCGATGCTTTAGGTTTACTTGTGCTAGAAGAAATACCTGGTTGGCAGCATATAAGTAGAAGAGAAGATTGGAGAGCTCAAGTTCTAAAAGATGTAAGAACCATGATAGAAAGAGACTATAACCATCCATCCATCATTACTTGGGGTGTTCGTATTAATGAATCTGGGGATGATGAAGAACTCTATACAAAAACCAATGCTCTTGCAAGAGAGTTAGATGATACAAGGCCTACTTCTGGTGTAAGATGTTTTGAAAGAAGTCAGTTTTTAGAAGACATCTATACTATGAATGACTTTATTCATGATGGGTCTGAAAATATTCTAAGAACAAGAAGAAGATGTACAGGAACAGAAGAGTCAGTACCTTATATGGTTACTGAGTTCTGCGGACATATTTACCCAACTAAAAAGTTCGATCAAGAAGAACGTTTAGTAGAGCATGCCTTAAGACATGGACGTATTCAAAGTATGGCAAGGCAAAAGGAAGAAGTATTAGGTGCTATCGGATGGTGTGCTTTTGACTACTATACACACTATGACTTTGGAAGTGGTGATCGTATATGCTATCACGGTGTAATGGATATGTTCCGTATTCCTAAATTTGCAGCAGCTACTTACAAGAGTCAAAGAAAGCCAAGTGAAGGTTATGTGATAGAGCCTCTTACTTACTGGACACGTGGCGAAAGAAATAAGGGAACTGTATTTCCGATACATGTATTTACAAACTGTGATGTAATAGAAGTAAAATTAGCAGGTGTAAGTAAAGGAAGATTTTCACGTCAATTCTACAACACAGATCCTAAAATGCAGTATCTTGAATACCCACCATTTATGTTACAGATGAATAACGGGGAGTGGGGAGCTTCTTGGTCTGATGCAGAATTTATTGGTTATGCAAATGGAGAAGCAGTTGTGAGTAAAAAGTTTGCAGCTAATCCAGTTTATGAAGGTATAGAACTTACATGTGATCATGAAGAACTTAAGTTAGACTGCTATGATGCTACACGTATTGTTGTAAAGGCAGTAGACCAAGTAGGAAATACAATTCCATATATTAATGAATTTATTACTATAGAAACCACTGGAGCCATAGAGGTTATAGGACCTAAGACAGTAGCCTTAATCGGGGGAAGTATAGGTTTTTGGGTAAGATCAAAAGTAGGCGAAGAAGCTGGTGACGCTACTATTAAAGTAACGTCAAGTAGAGGAGACACCAAAGAAGTTAGGATTAAAATGCAATAAATTAAAAAGAGTACTATCTACAATAGGGTATATAAAACCTATAGGAGGAAAAAGCATGTATAAAATTTATCGTATAGGAACAGAACAAACACTATGCTTTGCCGCAAGGGAATTAGCTAAATATCTTACTTTAATCACAGAAGAAGATTGCTTTGAAATTGAAGAAGCGAGTACTTATAGTGAAGATAAAGAAGGTATATGGCTTGGACTAGATACAGATTTTAATACTGTCATTGAAGTGGAAAATAGAAGACTAGATGATGGCATTGTAATACATATAGAAAAGGGCAATGGGTTTATTGCTGGAAGTAATGAAAGAAGTGTTTTAATTGGTATTTATCGTTTTTTAACTAAGCTTGGATGTGCTTTTATAAGACCTGGAAAAGATGGGGAAGTGCTTGTTAAAAGACAGATGAATGAAATGAGTGTACAGATAAAAGAAACTGCTTCTTATCGTCATAGAGGTGTAGTCATTGAAGGGGCAAATAGTTATGAGAACGTATTAGATATGATAGAGTGGATGCCAAAGGTAGGCTATAATAGTTACTTTATTCAATTTATGCATGCTTATTCTTTCTTCAAACAGTGGTATGCACATTCACATAATCCACTTAAAAAGCCTGAGTTCTTTAATGATGAAATGGCAGCCATTTTTACTGAGGATTTAACAAAAGAGATTAAAAGAAGAGGTCTTATTTTCCATGCGGTAGGACATGGATGGACTTGTGAAGCTTTAGGCATACCTGGAAGAGGGTGGGGAAGGGAAGAACATAATTTAAGCGAAGAGATGAAGGAATGTTTAGCTCTTATAAAGGGAGAAAGAAAATTCTACTATGATGTACCTCTTAATACTAACTTATGTTATTCAAATCCTAAAGTCCAACAGCTTTTCGTAGAAAAAGTAGTAAGTTATGCAAAAGCGCATAAGTCAGTAGATATGTTACATGTATGGGTGGCAGATGATTTAAATAATCATTGTGAATGTGAGAGCTGTCGTACTTTAACACCTACTGATTGGTATGTACAAATACTTAATCAAATAGATGAAAGGTTAACCCAAGAAGGGATAGATACACAAATTGTCTTCTTACTTTACTTTGAGTTATTATGGACACCAATTCAAGAAAGATTAAATAATAAAGATCGTTTCTTAATGATGTTTGCACCTATTTCTAGAACCTTTGTAACCTCCTATGATGAGGTAAAAACAGAGGAAGAAGTTATAGAACCATTTGAACTTAATAAAATAAAGTTACCATCTAGTGTGACAAAGTATATTCAGTTTTTAAAAGAATGGCAGCAAGTTTTTAAAGGAGATAGTTTTGATTTTGACTATCACCTTGGAAGGGCTCACTACGGGGATGCTGGCTATTACAAAATAGCAGAAGTAATTTATAAAGATGTAAGACATCTTAAACATTTAGGGTTAAATGGTCTATTAAGTTGCCAACAGCAACGTACTTTCTTCCCAACAGCCTTACCAAACTATGTTATGGGACGTACTTTATGGAATGATGAATTGTTGTTTGAAGACTTAGTAGAAGAGTATTTCTCCAATGCTTTTGGAGAAAACTATAAAGCTTGCATTGATTATTTACAAAAGGTATCAGATGTTTTTGATATGGATTACTGGCATATACAAAGGGGAGGCATTAATTTAGATTTTGCGGGCAAAGTTCTAAAAGCATATGATATTGTAGAAGAGTTTGAAAAAGTTGTAGCCCAAAATCAAGAGCATACAAGTAAGGTAGAAGCACTTTCTTGGGCATACATAAAGTATCATTTAGAATATACCAAACTTTTTGCAAAAGCTCTAAGTGCAAAGGCAAGAGGTGAAGAAGAAAAAGCAAATGAATATTGGGGAGAGTTTACTAATTATATTTGTACACATGAAGATATTCTTCAACCTGCTTTAGATGTATTTAGAATTTCTATGATTGGTAAAATCTTTATGAAGTTAGGCTAATTTAGAGTGATTTATTTTCTAAGTTAGATGAGTACAACTAATAGAGAATGAGAAAATTATATTGATAAATAGTATTAAAGGTAGAAACAAAAAGTAGTAAGATCATTTCTTGCTACTTTTTGTTTATTTAATTATTTAAATAGTACATCTTGCATTTGTATATTTATAAAAATTTGTTATACTAATTTATACAATAGACAATTAGGGTTGATAAAATAAATTATGCAAAATAATTAAAAAATCAAAATCTGTATATTGTCATGTTGTAAAACTAAAAATATTATGATATAGTCTGTATATTAAATACAAATGTTCACCATATGCGCACAAGGAGAATACAATGAAACAGAACAAGCAATTTTATATTATTGATAAAGACGTACTACCAGAGGTTTTTCTTAAGGTAATGGACGTAAAGAACTTGCTTGAGACAGAAAAAGCAATGACAGTACAAGAAGCTACAGAGATAGTAGGAATTAGTAGAAGTTCCTTTTATAAATATAAAGACTCTATTATGCCTTTTTACGAAAAGGGAAGAGGACAGACTATCACTATATTGATTAGACTAAAAGATGAAGCTGGTAGATTGTCTGAACTATTAAATTACATTGCAAGCTTGGGTGGGAATATTTTGACTATTAATCAAATGATTCCTATGAATGGGATTGCACTTATAAACATGTGTATGGAAACACAGCATGTAAAAATGGAATTAGGAGAATTTATCGATAAGTTACAAGTAATACAAGGGGTTCAAAAAGTGAAATTATTGGCAAGGGAATAATAAGGAGGATGCAAATATGAAAGTAGCAGTTTTAGGGTATGGCACAGTCGGTTCAGGAGTAGTGGAGGTTTTAACTACAAATTCTGAAAGTATTAAGAAGAAGGCGGGGACTTCTTTAGAGGTTAAATATATTTTAGATCTTAAAGATTTTAATGATCATCCACTTCAAGATAAATTTGTAAAAGACATTAACATCATTTTAAATGATGAGGAAATAGATATTGTAGCAGAAGCTATGGGAGGGACTAATCCAGCTTATACTTTTGTAAAAGAGGTCTTATTACGAGGAAAAAGTGTTGTTACTTCTAATAAGGAGCTTGTAGCAGCCTATGGACCTGAACTTTTAGAACTTGCAAAAATAAATAACTGTAACTTTTTATTTGAAGCAAGTGTAGGTGGGGGAATTCCTGTTATCAGACCATTAAATAGTGCATTAACAGCAGATGAAATTTATGAAATTACAGGTATTTTAAATGGTACAACTAACTTTATTTTAACAAAGATGAAATCAGAGGGTAGAAGTTTCCAAGATGTATTAAAGGAAGCACAAGACCTAGGGTATGCAGAGAGAAATCCAGAAGCAGATGTGGAAGGCTATGATGCTTGTCGTAAAATAGCTATATTAGGATCTTTAGCACTTGGTGAGCATGTAGATTATAAAGAAGTTTATACTAAAGGAATTACTACTATTACTAAAGAAGATATGGACTATGCTACTAAGCTAGGCTATAGTATTAAACTTTTAGGAAGTTGTAAGAAAACAGAAGACGGTATTTATGCAAGTGTTCAACCAATTATGATTCCAAACACTCATCCTCTTGCTACGGTAAGCGATGTATTTAATGCTGTACTTGTAAAAGGCAATATGGTAGGAGATGTAATGTTCTATGGTAGAGGAGCTGGTAAACTTCCTACTGCAAGTGCGGTTGTAGCAGATATTATTGATGCAGCTAAGCATAAAGATACAAATATCATGTGTTTCTGGAGTAGAGAAAAAGTAGGACTTGAAGCGTATGAAAGTTGTAAAGGATCTTATTTTATAAGAATTAAGGGAAATGCTCTTACCAATGAGCAGCTTGTACAAGAAAGTTTTGGAAAAGTAACACCAGTTGTGCCACTAAAAGAAGATGAATACGTTTTTATTACAAATAAAGAGCCTATTCATGTATTAGAAAGTAAGATTGGAAATTTAAAAGATGTAGAAGTACTTAGTAAAATCTGCATTGAACAATAAAAAGAAATAGAGGGTGAGGTTATGAAATACATTGTCATACTAGCCGATGGGATGGCAGATGAAAAAATAGAAGCCTTAGATGGTAAAACACCTCTTGAGTATGCCCATACACCAAATATAGATGCTTTAGCACCCTATAGTGAAATAGGAATTGTAAGTACTATACCAGAAGGATGTGCAAAGGGAAGTGATACAGCTAATTTATCAGTACTTGGTTATAATCCTAAAAAGTACTACTTTGGAAGAAGTCCTTTAGAAGCTTTAAGTATGGGGGTTACACTAGGAGATAGTGATGTAACCTTTAGAACTAACGTTGTAACTGTAAGTGAAGATGATGAAAGTTATGAAGATAAGATGATTCTAGATCATAGCTGTGATGAGATTTCAACTAAAGAAGCTAAGGTACTTATTGAAGCAGTAGAAGAGAGCTTTGGTGATGAAGTAAAGAGATTTTATCCTGGAGTAAGCTATAGGCATCTTTTAGTGTGGCAAGGTGGAAGTACCAATGTAAAGCTTACACCTCCTCACGATATATTGGATCAAAGAATTGGAAATTATAAACCTGAAGGAGACTATGCTGATGTGATTTGGTCTATGATGGAAAGAAGTTATAACATTCTTAAAGACCACCCCATTAATAAAGAAAGAAAACTAAAAGGTTTAAAACCAGCAAATAGTATTTGGATATGGGGAGAAGGGGTCAAACCTAGATTACCACAGTTTAAAGATAAATATGGGGTTAGTGGAGCTGTTATTTCAGCAGTTGACCTTATTAAGGGAATTGGTATTGGAGCTGGCATGACATCTATAGATGTAGAAGGAGCAACAGGAAATGTGCATACCAACTATAAAGGTAAGGCAGATGCTGCAATTAAGTATTTACTAGAAGATGGTGGAGAGTTTGTTTATGTTCATCTAGAAGGACCAGATGAATGTGGCCATCGTAATGAAATGGAAAACAAAGTTTTAGCCATATCTCAAATAGATACAAAAGTTATAGGACCTATTATAGATGCCTTAAAAGTAGCAAATGAAGATTTTAGATTAATGGTACTACCAGATCATCCAACACCCCTAAGACTTAGAACACATACATCTGATCCAGTGCCTTATATGATTTATGATTCTACAAATATCCAACAAGTTCAAAAGGATAAAAGTTATTGTGAAGCTTATGCAATGACTACAGGAAAGCATTTTGAAAAGGGTTATGAGCTTATGGAATATTTTTTGAAGTAAATAAAACATCATAAGAAATCAATTTTTGAACAAGTTTATTTTAATTTATTATTTAACAAAAAATTATTGTAGTTTAGTGTAAAAAGGTGCTATAATGGGATAATTCCTAAATTTAGACTAATAGTATGGAGGAGGAGTTCAGGTGTTAATTGTACAAAAATTCGGTGGCAGCTCCGTTGCAAATGCTGAAAGAATCTTTAACGTTGCAAAAAGGATTGCTGAAACTTATAAAGAAGGAAATGATGTAGTCGTTGTACTTTCAGCTCAAGGAGATACAACAGACGACCTTATTGCAAAGGCAAAGGAAATTAGTAAAAAACCATCAAAACGTGAGATGGATATGCTTTTATCAACAGGTGAACAACAATCAGTAGCACTTATGGCTATGGCACTTGCAGAACTTGGCTATCCAGCTACTTCCCTTAATGCTTATCAAGTAGGGATGATTACAACATCGGCTTATATGAATGCTCGTTTAAAAAAGATTAAGCCAGATCGTATTCGTCGTGAATTAGATAGAAAAAATATTGTTCTTGTAACAGGATTCCAAGGGATGAATCGTTTTGACGATTTAACTACTTTAGGACGTGGTGGTTCTGATACAACAGCAGTAGCTATTGCAGCAGCACTTCATGCAGATAAATGTGAGATTTATACAGACGTAGATGGAGTATATACAGCAGATCCTCGTATTGTAAAAAATGCAAAGAAATTAGATCAAATTACATATGATGAAATGTTAGAACTGGCTTCTCTTGGAGCACGTGTACTACATAACCGTTCAGTAGAGCTTGCTAAAAAATATCATGTAGAGCTTGTTGTAAGATCAAGTTTAACTAATGCAGAAGGAACAGTTGTTAAGGAGGTTTGTCAAATGGAAAGAATGTTAATTAGTGGTATAGCAGGAGACGATGAAATTGCACGTGTATCTCTTATAGGAATTGAAGATACACCAGGTAAAGCATTTGATGTATTTAAAACTTTAGCGAAGAGAAATATAAATGTAGATATTATTCTTCAATCAATTGGTCGTGATAATACAAAAGATATTTCTTTTACAGTAGCAGATACAGAGCTTCCAGAAGTAAAAGAGATTGTAGCAACACATATGGATCGTTGGGGCATTAAAGATGTAGATTACAATGAAAACTTAGCTAAAGTATCTATTGTAGGTGCAGGTATGGTTGCTAATGCAGGTGTAGCTTCAAAAATGTTCGAAGCAATGTATGATGCAAATATTAATATACATATGATTTCAACATCAGAAATTAAAATTTCTATTTTAATTGATAAAAAAGATATGCATAAAGCAATGAATTCCATTCATGATGCTTTCCAACTTGTTGACTAGTTGAAAATAAACAGTGGTGGGAGGGGGTATACCTATTCCTTCTACCACTGTTTTTATATGCAAGTTTTACTTTTCTTGCTTGTGCGTACAATCATTTTATAAGATATAGATGTAATAGTATAAAAGACATAAGTAGCATAAGAACATAGTTTACTTTATAATAGTTTATAATAAAGACAGCATAAGCTTGAGGAGGACAATAAGATGGCAAAAGGTTTATTTATAGCATTAGAAGGTGGAGAGGCTACAGGAAAGACAACAACAGCCAAAGCGGTAAAAGAGAAGTTAGAAAAGCTTGGATATGAAGTTGTTGTTACAAGAGAACCAGGTGGAATACCTTCAGCAGAAGCGATTAGACATAATATTATGGATTTCCATGTAGATGCTAAAACTGAACTTTTACTTTATATAGCAGCAAGAAGAGAACATCTTGTAAGTAAAGTAATTCCAGCATTAGAAGCAGGAAAAGTAGTTATTACAGATAGATTTCATATTAGTTCATTAGTATATCAAGGATGTGCAAGAGGTCTTGGCATGGAAACTGTACGTATGCTTAATGATTTTGCCTGTGAAGGGCACTATCCAGATTTAAATATTATTATTGATATTCCGGTAGAAGTAAGCATGGAAAGAAAACAAGGGGTAGATGATATTAATCGTTTAGATCTAGAAGGTTATCCATTCCATAAAAAGGTGGAAGAAGCATACAGGATGATTAGTAAAGAAAGTGCGGATCCTATTGTAGTAGTAGATGGAACAAAACCTATGGATGAAATGATAGAAGAGATTTTTGACATTATAAAAGATAAAGTTGAAAGTACTTTATAAAAAGTAATTTATAACATAAAAAAGTAGTATATAATCAACTTTAAAAAGATCTATATAAGATTTAAGTTTAAAGTATGAAAGAGGGGGATATGGGATGATTAAAGTAAAAGTACCAGCAACAACAGCTAATATGGGACCTGGTTTTGATAGTATTGGTATGGCACTACAAATGTATAATATTGCTTATGCAGAAGAAATTAAAGAGGGATTAGAAATCATTATTCAAGAAGGAAGTAAAGATATTCCAACAGATGAGACAAACTTAATCTATAAAAGTATTTGTCATTTTTATAATGAGATTGGTAAGCCTGTTCCAGGTATGCGTATTATTCAACAAGACCATATTCCTCATACAAGAGGCTTAGGTAGTAGTGCAGCGTGTATTGTAGCAGGACTACATATAGCCAATGCAATGAGTCATAGCTTCTTCTCAAAAGAAGAACTAGTACAGATGGCAGCTCAACTTGAAGGTCACCCTGATAATACTACACCAGCAATTTTAGGTGGTATGACTATAGGTGCTATGACAGAAGAAGATATGAAATATGTAAAAGTACAGGTAGCTGAAAATCTTCACTTTGCTGTAATGATTCCAAACTTCACTCTTTCTACTGAAAAGGCAAGAGGGGCTCTTCCTACACATATACCACTTAAAGATGGTGTATTTAATGCTTCACGTGCTGCACTTTTAGCAGCATCTATGATAACAGGAGACGTAGAAAACTTAAGTATGGCTATGGAAGATCGCTTTCATGAACCTTACCGCGAAGCCCTTATACCTAATATGAAAAGTATTTTAGAACATGCTAATCGCTGTGGCGCTAAAGGAACTTTTTTAAGTGGTGCAGGCCCAACACTTATTGCAGTTGTAAGAAATGTAGTTTCTTTTAGAAGAGAGATGGTAGAGTTTCTAAGTGGACTTGAACATGATTGGCAAGTTCAAATGCTACAGGCTGACCAAGGCGGGGCTAAAGTATGGATAGATGAAGAGCTTAAGTACTAGGCAGTATTAAGTTATATCTAAAAGAATATAGACTTTATTAGATAGTAAAAGGACTATAAAACTAGTATTAAATTTCTAGTTTTATAGTCCTTTTACTTTTTCATATTTAAATATTTATTATGTTCTATCCTTATCTTTCTGAATGGCTAAATGGTTCTCCAGAAGCTTTTGGAGCTTGTGAAGACTTAGAGAATACTACAAGTGCTAAAAGTGTCATCACATATGGAAAGATTTTTAAACATACTGGAGGGATAGATTGGAATTGTGGAAGAATATCTGATACGTTTGAAACAGTCCAAGCTGTACCAAAAAATAGGGTAGCAGCTGCAATAGCCAGTGGTCTCCACTGCCCAAAGATAAGAGCTGCAAGTGCAAGGAAACCAAATCCACCAACAGTACCGTTAAATTCTCCAGCGAAAGTTACAAGGTAGATAGCGCCACCTAAACTTCCAAGAGCACCAGAGATAATAACACCGATATAACGCATCTTATAAACATTAATACCAGCAGCATCAGCAGCGTGAGGGTTTTCACCACATGCACGAAGTCTCAGTCCAAAACTTGTTTTATAAAGTAAAAAGCAAGTAATGGCAATGATTATAAGAACAACCCAAGTTGTTATATAAGAGTTTTTAAAGAATAGGTCTCCAATAACGGGAATATCTTTAAATACTGGTACATCAAATTTACCAAAGCCTCTAATTCGTATTCTACCACTACCAGTAATATTACGTGCTAAGAATATTGTAAGAGAACCTGCCATCATATTAATAGCTGTACCACTAATAACTTGATTTGCACATAAGTTAATACTAGCAAAAGCGTGTAGGAGGGAGAAGATACCACCTACTACAACAGCTACTATAAGACCAATCCACATAGGGAGGGTGCTTCCTGGAGGAAAAACAGGCTCTAATAACGCAATAGTTAAGGCACAAGTGAAAGAACCAATAATCATAAAACCATCAAGTCCAATATTTACAACACCACTTCGCTCACAGTAAAGAGCTCCTATGGCTGTAATAAGGAGTGGAATAGTAAGTGCAATTGCATAAGGAAAGATTTGAACAAGAGTTGCCCACATGATTTATTCATCCTCCTTTTTAACTTCTTCATTTAATAAAGTTTCGTTTGTATGGACTGGTATAGCTATGTCTTGTGTAGTAGTATCATCAAAGGTTGTAGCAACTTCATCTAGAGTAAGTTCACAAGTATCTTTTAAACTTTCATTTGGATTACTTGATTTGTTACGGTATTTCTTAACAAGTTTATCAAGCCAACCTTCAATAAGTATACTTGTAGCTGCAAAGTAGATAATTGTTGCAATAATAGTATCTGCAATTTCTGGTGGAATTTTTGTAGCAGCGCTCATAAAGCCTCGGCCTGAGTAAAGAACTCCAAAGAATAAAGCAGCAAGAAGTGCACCAATAGGTGTATTGGCTCCAAGTAGTGCAACAGCAATACCATCAAAGCCTTGACTTGGAATAATCCCTAGTTGAATACAAGTAGCATTACCAGCATAGTGTACAACACCAGCAAGACCAGAAAGGCCACCAGCAATCATCATAGAAAAAACAATGTTTTTATTAACTGAAATACCAGCATATTCAGCAGCATGACGGTTAAAGCCTACAGATTTAAGCTGATAGCCAAAAGTTGTTTTATTAAGGATAAAGGCAATAATGATAACAGAAAGAATAGCAATAAAAATACCTAAATTTATGTAAGAACCATTAAATAGATTACTCATCCAATCTGCGTGAAGTGTAGCATTTGGAGTAAGCAGACGAGATTCCGTTTCCATTGCACCTGTAAAATATGCTTTAACTGCATAGTATACAACCCAGTTTGCAATCCAGTTCATCATAATAGAGGAAACAACTTCGTGAACATTGAATTTAGCTTTTAATAATCCAGGGATAATTCCCCATACAGCACCACCAAGCATACCTGTAACAATCATAAGTGGAAGAAGTATAAAGGATGGCAATCCTGGGAAAGTAAGACCTACAGCAGTAGCACAAAAACCACCAAAGAGCATTTGACCTGGTGCACCAATGTTAAAAAGCCCTGTTCTAAAGGCAAAAGCTACAGAAAGACCAGTTAGAATAAGAGGTGTAGCTGTTGCTATAGTATTTCCTATACGTTCAATATTTTTTAGACCACCTTGAATAAGGTAGAGAAAGCCTGCAAAAGGATTATGACCTACAATGAGCATAAAGAGTGTTCCTACTAAAAGGCCTAGAAAAATAGCAATTAAAGAAACGACTAACTTTTTGTATTTATTCATTTGCCACAGCTCCTTTCACACCTGCCATCATAAGGCCTATTTCATTTTCATTTGTATTAGAAGCATCTACCACACCAATAAGTTCACCATTGTTAACAACGGCAATACGGTCAGATACATTTAAGATTTCATCTAGTTCAAGTGAAACAAGTAAAACAGCCTTACCTTTGTCACGTTGTTCAATAAGACGTTTATGTATATATTCTATAGAACCTACATCTAGACCACGAGTAGGTTGTACAGCAATAAGCAAATCTGGATTAAGCTCAATTTCACGACCAATAATAGCCTTTTGTTGGTTTCCACCTGAAAGCGAACGAGCAGGTGTACTAGCACCTTGACCAGCACGTACATCAAATGCATCTACAATTTTCTTAGCATATTCTGAAATAGCTGGAAAGTTCAAAATACCACCCTTTGCAAAAGGAGGTTTGTTATAACGTTCAAGTATCATATTTTCTTCTACTGTATAGTCAAGTACAAGACCACGCTTTTGTCTATCTTCAGGAATGTGAGCGATACCATTTTCAATACGCTCACCTATAGAAAAATGAGTAATATTTTTATCTTTAAGGAAGATCTGGCCACTTTCTATTTTGCGTAAACCTGTAATAGCTTCTACAAGCTCTGTTTGACCATTTCCTTCTACACCAGCAATACCTAAGATTTCTCCAGCACGTATGTCTATATTAAAGTTTTTAAGTCCTAGTACTTTTTTATTATTAAGAACAGAAAGATTTTCTACTCTTAAAATTATTTCTTTTGGGCTGGCAGGTTCTTTGTCTACTTTAAAGCTTACATTCCTACCTACCATCATTTTTGCCATATCTGATTCGCTTGTTGTTTTCACATCTACAGTGCCTATATATTTACCACGACGAATAACAGTGCAACGATCTGCTACAGCCTTAATCTCTTTCAGTTTGTGAGTAATGATAATGATAGACTTACCTTCTTTAATAAGACCTCTCATAATATCCATTAAATCATCGATTTCTTGAGGTGTCAGTACTGCGGTAGGTTCATCAAAGATAAGGATATTGGCATCACGGTAAAGCATTTTCATAATCTCAACACGTTGTTGCATACCAACAGAGATATCTTCAATTTTGGCATAAGGATCAATGTTTAAGCCATATTTAGCAGAAAGTTCACTTACACGTTTAGCTGCACTTTCTATATTCATAGTGAGTCCACCATAACGCTTGGGCTCAATGCCGAGAATAATATTTTCAGTAGTTGTAAAGTTATGAACTAATTTAAAGTGTTGATGCACCATACCAATACCAAGAGCTGTAGCAATATTTGGATTAGTAATTTTAACTTCTTTGCCACCCAGCTTGATTTCACCTTTATCAGGTTGATACATACCAAAGAGCATGCTCATGAGGGTTGATTTCCCAGCACCGTTTTCACCAAGTAGGGCATGAATCTCACCTTGTTTTAATTGAAGTGTAATATTGTCATTAGCAACAATACCAGGGAATTCTTTACGTATGCCAAGCATTTCAATAACATATTCCATAGGATACCTCCTTTAAACTCATTTAAAAAAAGGCGGTAGAACCGCCTTTTTCAGTTATTTAATAAGACTTCCATCATTGTTATTATCAGCGATTGTAATTTTTCCATCTTTCATTTGCTGTGCAATATCTGCAACAGTTTTCATTGTGTCTTCGCTTAAGTTTGGATTTTGAGGAGGAATACCTACACCGTTGTTTTTAATATCAAATGTAAGTGTTTGACCACCTGGGAATTTTCCTTCAAGCTCAGCTTTAATCATATCGAAAGATGCATTATCAATATATTTAACGGCTGATGTTAAAATACATGATTTTGTTTTACCATCATCGTAGAACCCTTCTGCATATTGGTCTGTATCTACACCAACAATCCAAGCTTCTTGGCCTTTAGCTGAACGTTCTACAGCTTCTGTAATGGCACCAACACCTACACCACCAGCAGCACAGAAGATAGCTTTTACACCTTTATCAAACATACCAGCTGCAAGTTGTTGACCAGCAGGTACGTTGTTAAATGAACCTTCGTATACTACATTTGATTCTTCAATTGTCATATTTGTGCCAAGGTTAGCATTAGCATAAGCTACACCTTGTTGGAAGCCCCAGTTGAATTTTTGAACTGCAGGGATTTCCATACCACCGATGAAACCTAAAGAACCTTCTTTTAATTGAAGAGCAGTAGCAACACCAGCAAGGAAACCTGATTCATGTTCTGCAAAATAAATAGCAACTGTGTTTTCAGCTACATTGTAGTTGTATTCACCATCTTGTGGTGCACCATCAAGGATAACAAATTTAGCATCTTTGTACTTGTCTTGAGCTTTGAAAATAGCAGTTTCAAACTTGTAGCCTGGTGTAACGATGAACTTGTAGCCTGTGTCATAAAGGTTACCAATTTCTTTTAAGTATTCAGATTCAATTTCGCCAGCTGGTTTGATGTAGTTTTTCTCAATGCCAAGTTCTTTTTCAGCACGTACGATACCTTCCCAAGTACCTTGGTTGAATGACTTGTCATCGATTGTACCAGCATCTGTTACCATACCAACTTTAAAATCAACTTTCGGTACACCGCCACCACCAGCATTAGAACAACCAGCAAGTGATAATGTAGCCATAACTCCACTTAATACTAAAGCTAAAAATTTCTTTTTCATGACCTCACCTCTATACCCTTTTGATAGATTATATGTAGACAAAACAAGCATTAGAAGAAGAATTTAAGTCAAGACCTCTTGTTTATCCAATCTAATCATAACCTATAAATTATATAAATTCAATATTTTATGTTCATATATATAAAATACAAAAATATGTAAAAATTATATATAAATTGGAATTAATTATATGGCAAAAACTTAAGTAAAACATATAATTTTAGTAGATGAAAGAAGAAAAGGAGGAGAATATGAAACCTTTAATTTGTTCATCTTATAAACAAATAGAAGATATGTTGTACTATACAATTGGCCAAGATAGTAATGTAAAGGTTGGATGTGTACAAATAAGAGGCGATGAAGCAAAAATTTGTATTGAGGTAAGACATTTAGATCAGGCGGAAGCATTAAGAAATATCCTACCTGAATGTTATGAATGGGGAATGAGAAGAGTTTACATTCATGTTTTATGTAAAGGTGAATTAGTATATGGGGGTAGTTGTGCCAAGTACAATCAAAGGAGTGTAGCCAGTTTGTTTTGTAGGGCACTTAGAACAAATCAGCTTTTTGTAGGCGTAAAACTTCATGAACAATCCTTTGTACCCGTTAGAAGTACTATAGATGTATACATTAAATCTTGTCTACTACCTATACAATGTGGAGAAGGGTGTTATAACCAACAAGTAGCAAATGAAGTATTTGCACAGGTCTTAAGAAGAGAATTTGGATTAATTATCTCTACAGAAGTTTTCTATAGAGATGACTCTTGTAGAAGAGAAAATAGAAGATGTTTATTCTGTGTAGGAGACTGTTTTAGCTAAGGTGTAGCAAGGAAACTTAAAAGTATAAAGTCTATATTTTTGAAAAAACATGTGTTAGTATACGTATAAGCGTGTAAGGGACAAAGGAGGAAAATATGGATATAATTAAAATTTTACAAGACGAATTACAAATTAAACGTAGCCAAGTAGAAAATACTATAGCGCTTATTGAAGAAGGCAATACAATACCTTTTATTGCCAGATATCGTAAGGAAGTTACGGGAGGACTTAATGATGAAGTATTACGTAAATTTCATGAGCGTTATACTTATCTTTTAAACTTAGAAGCTAGAAAAGAGCAAGTTATTCGTCTTATTGATGAACAAGGTAAACTTACAGAAGAACTTAAAAAACAAATAGAAAATGCAAGTACGGCTACTGAAGTAGAAGATTTATACCTTCCTTATAAAGCTAAGAAACGTACACGTGCCACGATAGCAAAGGAAAAAGGGCTAGAACCTTTAGCAGAGCGTATTAAAGAGCAAGATGTAGCAGATCTTCATGCACTAGCTAGTGAATACATTAATGAAGAAAAAGGTGTAGCTACTGTAGAAGAAGCCCTTCAAGGAGCAAGTGATATTTTAGCAGAAAGCATTAGTGAAGAAGCTAACTATAGAAGCTTTATACGTAAGGTAACTTTTAATGAAGGTATGATTGTTACAAAAGTAAAAGATAAAGAAAAAGACGAAAAAGATGTTTTTGCTATGTACTATGAATATAGTGAAAAGATAAAGACAATGCCAGGTCATAGAATACTTGCTATTAACCGTGGTGAAAGTGAAAAAATCTTAACAGTTAAAGTAGAAGCACCAATAGAGAAGATTCAGCTTTACTTACACAAGCAAATTATTAAAGTAGGTAGTCCAGTAGAAGATTACTTAGTAAGTACAATTGAAGATAGCTATAAGCGTCTTATTGCACCAGCTATTGAAAGAGATATTCGTAATGAACTTAGTTTAAAGGCAGAAGATGGTGCCTTAGAAGTATTTAACAAAAACTTATATCAACTTTTAATGGGAGCACCTATTAAGGGGCATACAGTAATGGGGATTGACCCAGCTTTTAGAACAGGTTGTAAAATAGCAGTAGTAGATGCAACAGGCAAAAAGTTAGATAATACAGTTATCTACCCAACAGCACCACAAAACAAAACAGAAGAAGCTAAGAAGACTCTTAAGGCCTTAATTGAGAAATACGATATTGATCTTCTTTCTATAGGGAATGGAACAGCTTCTCGTGAGACAGAAAAGTTTGTAGCTGAGATGCTAAAAGAAATTCCAAAGACTATACACTATGTTATAGTTAATGAAGCAGGAGCTTCTGTATATTCAGCATCAAAGCTTGCAACAGAAGAATTCCCAAATGATGATGTAGGGGTAAGAAGTGCTGTATCTATTGCAAGACGTCTTCAAGACCCACTTGCAGAACTTGTTAAGATTGATCCTAAATCTATCGGTGTAGGCCAATACCAACATGATATGAATCAAAAACGTCTTGAAGAAAACTTATCAGGGGTTGTTGAGAAGTCTGTTAACGAGGTTGGGGTAGATCTAAATACAGCATCTTCTTCCTTACTACAATATGTAGCTGGTATTAAGAAAACTGTAGCTAATAATATTATTAGTTATCGTGAGGAAACTGGTAAGTTTAAGTCACGTAAAGAAGTGCTTAAAGTTAAAGGTTTAGGACCAAAAGTATTTGAGCAATGTGCAGGATTTTTACGTGTACCAGAAAGTGATAACTTCTTAGATAAAACAGCAGTTCACCCAGAGTCTTATGATATAGCTACAAAACTTCTTAAAGCACTTGGTTATACACAAGAAGATGTAGAAGCAGGTGGTATTAAAGGACTTAGTAAAAAGATTGGTGACCTTGACAAGTTAGCAACTGAAATAGGTGTAGGGGTTATGACCCTTGAAGATATTATTAAAGAGTTAGAAAAGCCAGGTCGTGACCCACGTGAAGATATGCCAAAACCAATTCTACACAGTGATGTACTTGACTTAGAAGATCTTAAAGAAGGTATGAAACTTAAAGGAACAGTTAGAAATATTGTAGACTTTGGAGCTTTCGTAGATATTGGTGTGCATCAAGATGGTCTTGTTCATGTATCACAAATGTCTGATAAATTCATTAAGCATCCACTAGAAGTAGTTAAGGTTGGAGACATTGTGGATGTAACAGTTATGAGTGTTAACGTTCAAACACGTAAAATTAGTCTTACTATGAAAGGCTAGAAATAAATAAAGTTTAAAACAAAAACTAAAATAAATGAAAAAATGCCTAATCTCCTTGTCGTTCTAAGGAGATTAGGCATTTTTTGTACGTATGTATTAATGTACTTTGTTTGATTTTATACGACGTATTTTAGCTGTTTTCTTTAGCTTTACAAATAAAGGTACATTCTCGATGATAAGTGAAGTATTTTCTAAACCATACCATTTAGCAGGAGAACCAGCAACTTGACGAATAGCATATTTAGTAGAAATTATCATACGATCAAAAACAGAAATATCACTTTCAGGGACTAAATGTTTATGAATGAGGCAAAAAGAAAAGTTACCTACATATCTTTCACCATATATAGAGTAACAATCTTCTTGAGGTGAATGTTCGCCACTTTTAATTAAATCTGTAATAATTTGACGCATATAAACATTTACCCTTTGTTCAACTTTAAATCCTAAATAAAGGTGTACTCTATAAATATAATCTGTATAAAGCTTTTCTACTGAATAATCTAGAGTATAAGGGTCATCTGTAACAGAAACACTTACAAACCAGTAAGCCTTAGCCTTTTTATGACCTTTATCAAAAATTGAGTATAAAATATCTCGGTCAATATTTTCGTTATCCCCAGAATTTGTTAGAAAGACAAGATTATCAGCTAAGTTCATGACCTTATTATCTTGTCTTAACTTTTCAAACATGGGGATGTATTTAACAATAGGTAGTTCTACCAGTTGCTCTTTCTCGATTGAAGTACCGCGGTACCATACCACCATAATGATAAATAGTAAAAAAGCAATGAGTAAGGCAATATATCCACCATGAGTAAACTTAGTTAAACTTGATAAAAAGAAAGCACCTTCTAAACCACCAAAGAATAGTAAGAATAAATAAGGGGTAAAGTGACGTTTTTTAATCTTCCTTAAGTATTCAAATAATAATAAGGTAGTCATTAACATTGTTATGGTAATAGATAGACCATAGGCAGCTTCCATATGAGCACTTGTCTTAAAGTAGAGTACAACTAATATACATGAAATCCACAAACTATAGTTTACTAACGGAATATAAAGCTGTCCTTTAGTAGAAGATGGATAAATAATTTGTAAGTGAGGCATTAAGTCTAAGCGACTTGCTTCAGAAACTAATGTAAATGCTCCAGTAATTAAAGCTTGGGATGCAATAATAGCTGCAAGTGTACCAATAATAACCATACCTACTCTAAAAGTTTCAGGAACCATTAAGAAGAAAGGATTCATATCTTCAACAGTTGCGAGAGACGCTGAATTTTGATTAGCTAATAACCAAGCACCTTGGCCTAAGTAGTTTAGAATAAGACAAATCTTCACAAAAGGCCAACTTAGATAAATATTATATTTACCAACATGACCCATGTCAGAATACAGAGCCTCTGCACCAGTGGTAGCTAAGAAGACACTACCTAAAATCATAAAACCAGCTTTATTATAAGGACCAAATAAAACGTGGACAGCTCTAATAGGATTAAAGGCACGTAG
This sequence comes from uncultured Eubacteriales bacterium, assembly GCA_900551325.1. GTDB lineage: Bacteria > Bacillota > Clostridia > Lachnospirales > Cellulosilyticaceae > Holtiella. Next base: position 21,602 of record URVM01000018.1, read on the forward strand.
AACTTCTAAATGTCCAAACATATTCATAATACCTAATATACCTAGGGCACTAAACCATAACATCATTACAGGACCAAATGCTTTACCTATAGAACTTGTACCTAAACGCTGAATTAGAAATAATAATGAAATAATTATAATAACAGTTATAACAATAATATGTTGATTATCTCCAATAAGCCTTTCCACTATATCTACACTTTTTAAACCTTCGATTGCAGTTGTAACAGTTACAGCAGGGGTTAGTACACCATCAGCAAGTAGTGCTGCACCACCAATCATCGCGGGTATAATTAACCACTTTTTGCAATGTTTTACTAAACTGTATAGGGAAAAGATTCCACCCTCACCATGATTGTCAGCTTGCATAGCAATAATTACATATTTTAGGGTTGTTAATAGAATTAATGTCCAAATTACCAAGGATAAAGAACCGAGAATAAAGTCTGGACTAATATTTAATAGTCCACCATTACCACTTACGATTGATTTCATAACATACATAGGTGATGTTCCGATATCTCCATAAACAATCCCCATAGCGACCAATAAACCAGCAAGACTCCAAGGTTTATGATCCTTTAATATTCTAGCCATTTTTATTACCTCCATATTGACTACAAGACAATAATATAAGTTTGATATTTGTATATGTGTGTATATTCTATGTATTATAGTTATTTTCATATATACATACAAGTAATTTATTATAAAAATAAATCAAAATTATATTAATAATAAACACTTGTATTAAAGCATATTATATAAAGTAAAAAGCTCTTAAATCATTAGAAATCAATGACTTAAGAGCTTTTTTTATTGAATGAATTAAGTTTGTCAAGTAAAGGTAATATAATTAGGATACTTTGATGGAGCTGGGTTAAATCCTCAGAATCTAAGTGTTGAATACGAGAAGAGAGACGTTCTTGAGCCGCTTTCTTAGTTTGTTCAAATAGATCTTTAGTTTTATTTGTAGTTTCTATTAATATAATACGTCTATCTTTAGGGTTTTCGCCTCGAATAGCAAGACCCTCTTCGATAAGTTTATCAATAATAGGAGTCATATTTGATTTAGAAATACATAAGGTTTGTGCAAGTTCTGACATTGTTGTAGGTCCATTGTGCATTAAGTAGAAAATAACCTTTACATGAGAAGGTGGGAGAGGCATACTTTTTAGAAATTCATCTTGTTTAAAAATAGTATTATGCAGATTGATAACTAACTTAAATAAGTCGTTAGAAATTTCAGGTAAATTGTTTGTACTCATCATGCAATCTCCTTTGTAAAGTGCTTGTTAAGTTTAGTATAACCCAATTATCTTGTTTACACAAATAAAAGTTATTGACTTATAATAGTTATGAAAATATAATTAATCTAAATTCATAACAATATGATTTATTTAGGAGGCAATAAACTATGTTAAAGATGATAACATATTTGAAGCGATCTGTTGTGCCTATTTTAGGAATTGTAATATTGCTTACAGTTCAGGCAGTGTGTGATCTTTCATTACCAGATTACACATCTAAGATTGTCAATATAGGTATCCAACAAGGTGGAGTAGAGAATGCTGTGCCAAAGGTTATACGAAAAAGTGAATTAGATAAACTCATGCTTTTCATGAGTGAAGAAGAAAAATCGAAAGTAGAAGATTGCTATAGTATAGTGGATGCATCTAAGGTTCAAGATTATCCTATAGCAGCTACAGAAGAAGTATATGAATTACATATGGAAGATGAAGTAGTATTAGATGAAGTAAATACTATCTTAGGTAAATCAATGCTTGCACTTTCAGGTTTAGAGCAAGCGCCTGAGTTACCAGGAGGAATGAAAATTGATAAAGATACTGATTTAGTACAACTTTTCAATATGATTCCTAAAGAGCAACTTTTAGTAATTAAAGAAAAAATGGGTGAAAAATTAGATGTAATGCCAGAAAGTATAATTACTCAAGGTGCTACAAAGTTTGTAAAAGCTGAGTATGAGGCTATAGGGCTTGATACAGAAAAAATGCAATCACTCTATATCCTACGTTCAGGTGGGGTTATGTTACTTATTGCCCTTATTAGTATGGTAGCTACAGTAATAGTAGGCTTCTTAGGTGCTAGAGTTGCTGCGGGACTTGGTCGAGACTTAAGAAGAAATGTATTTAAAAAAGTTGTAAATTTCTCTAATGCAGAGCTAGATAAGTTTTCCACTGCATCACTTATTACAAGAACGACAAATGACATTCAACAAATACAAATGTTTACAGTCATGCTTCTTCGTATTGTGTTTTATGCCCCTATATTAGGAGTTGGTGGTGTAATAAAAGTCATAGGTACAGATACATCAATGGCATGGATTATTGCTGTAGCGGTTGTAGCTATTTTATCACTAGTTATTGTGTTATTTGGAGTAGCTATTCCTAAGTTTAAAGTGGTACAGCAATTAGTAGATAAAGTAAATCTTGTTATGAGAGAAATCTTAACAGGTATGCTCGTTATTAGAGCTTTTAGTACAGATAAACATGAAGAAGAACGTTTTGATAAAGCAAATAAGGATTTAACAAAGACAACATTATTTGTAAACCGTGTAATGGCAACAATGATGCCTTTAATGATGCTTATTATGAATGCTATTACAATTCTTATTGTATGGAGTGGTGCACATAGCGTAGATGCAGGAACTATGCAAGTTGGAGATATGATGGCATTTATTCAGTATACAATGCAAATTATTATGAGTTTCCTTATGATTTCTATGGTATCTATGATGCTTCCTAGAGCATCTGTATCAGCAGGACGTATTGAGGAAGTGCTTCAAACAGAGAGTGTTATTAAAGAACCAGCTAAAGCACTAGACTTTAAGAAAGACGAAAAAGGTATTGTAGAATTTAGAAATGTAGCGTTTAAATACCCAAATGCAGAAGAAGATGTATTAAGCAACATTAGTTTTGTGGCAAAACCTGGTCAAACTACAGCTATCATTGGAAGTACAGGAAGTGGTAAGACAACACTTATTAATCTTATTCCAAGATTTTATGATGTAAGTTCAGGTGAAATTTTAATAGATGGGGTAAATATTAAAGAGGTAAGTCAACATGACTTAAGAGAAAAAATAGGTTATGTTCCTCAAAAAGGTGTGTTATTCTCAGGAACAATAGAGAGTAACATCAAGTATGGTAAGCAAGAAGCAAACCAAGCTGAAGTTAAAAAAGCTGCCCAAATTGCTCAGGCGATAGACTTTATTAATGAAAAACCAGATGGTTTCAATTCACAAATTGCTCAAGGTGGAACGAACGTATCAGGTGGACAAAAACAACGACTTTCTATAGCAAGAGCTATAGCAAAGGATCCAGATATTTTTATATTTGATGATAGCTTTTCAGCTTTAGACTTTAAAACAGATGTAACACTTCGCAAAGCCCTTAAAAAAGAAACTGCAAATAGTACAGTGATTATTGTAGCACAACGCATTAGTACCATTGTTCATGCGGATCAAATTATTGTGTTAGAAGAAGGACAAATTGCGGGAATCGGTACACATAAAGAGCTTCTAGAAAACTGTGAAGTATATAAGCAGATTGCTTTATCACAATTGTCAAAGGAGGAGCTAACTCATGAGTAATCAACAACCAAAAAGAAGAATGGGCCCTATGGGCGGACACGGTCCTATGGGTAAAATGGGTGGCGAGAAAGCTAAAGATTTTAAAGGTACTATGAAGAACCTATTAAATTATTTAAAGCCTTTTAAATTATCTATTATTATGGTTATTATTTTTGCTATAGGAAGTGCAGCCTTTTCCATTATAGGACCTAAACTCTTAGGGAAAGCTACAACTAAAATTTTCGTAGGTTTAGTAGATAAGGTAGGCGGAGGAAATGTGGGCATTGACTTCACTTACATTGGCAAAATGCTATTATTCTTATTAGGCTTATACTTATTAAGTGCATTATTTGCATTTATTCAAGGTTTTGTTATGTCAGGAGTTTCTCAAAAAGTGTCCTACAATCTTAGAAAGGAAATTTCTAAGAAAATTAATCGTATGCCACTTAAATACTTTGACACAAAGACTCATGGTGAAGTACTTTCAAGAGTAACAAATGACGTAGATAGTATTAGTCAAAACTTAAATCAAAGTATGACTCAAGTTATTACATCTATTACAACCCTTATAGGGGTACTTATTATGATGTTTTCTATTAGCTGGGTCATGACAATTGTAGCAATCTTGATTTTACCAATTTCTATGATATTTATTACTTTAGTGGTTAAGAAATCACAAGGATTTTTTAAAGAGCAACAAGAATATCTAGGTAAAGTAAATGGTCAAGTAGAAGAAGTTTATGGTGGCCACAATATTGTTAAAGCTTTCAATGGAGAAGAAGATGCCATAAAAGAGTTCAATGAATTCAATGATAAGCTCTATAGTTCAGCATGGAAATCACAATTTTTATCAGGTATGATGATGCCTATTATGAGTTTTATTGGGAATATTGGTTATGTTATGGTATCTATATTAGGTGGTTGGTTAGCTATTAGGAAAACTATTGAGGTAGGAGATATTCTTTCTTTTATTCAATATATGAGATCATTTAATCAACCAATTGCTCAAGCAGCTCAAGTTGCTAACTTAATGCAATCAACAGCAGCTGCAGCGGAACGTGTATTTGAATTCTTAAATGAAGAAGAAGAAGAGCAATTTGCAAAAAATCCAGTAAGTATAGATACACTTGAAGGATATGTAGACTTTGAAAATGTTAAGTTTGGATATAATCCAGATAAAGTTATTATTAATGATTTTACAGCTCATGTAAAACCAGGACAAAAAGTAGCTATTGTAGGACCAACAGGAGCAGGTAAAACAACTATTATTAAACTCCTTATGCGTTTTTATGATATAAATGAAGGTGTAATACGTCTAGATGGTCATGATATTAAAGACTTTAATAGAAGTGAACTAAGAAATGCCTTTGGTATGGTACTACAAGATACATGGTTATTTAATGGTACAATTATGGAGAATATTCGTTATGGAAAATTAGGTGCTACAGACGAAGCAGTTAAAGAAGCAGCTAAAGCAGCACGTGTTCACCACTTCGTTAAAACACTACCTGATGGATATAATATGATACTTAATGAAGAAGCAAGCAACGTATCTCAAGGACAAAAACAACTTCTTACAATTGCAAGAGCAATCCTTGCGGATCCCAAAGTACTTATTTTGGATGAAGCAACCAGCTCTGTAGATACACGTACAGAAGTACTTATTCAACAAGCTATGGAAAACCTTATGAAAGGTCGCACAAGCTTTATTATTGCTCACAGATTATCAACTATTCGCAATGCAGATTTAATTTTAGTTATGAAAGATGGAGATATTGTAGAGCAAGGAAATCACGAGACATTACTTGCAGCAAATGGCTTCTATACATCACTTTATAATAGCCAATTTGAAAATACAGAAGATAAGTAAAAAAGAGGATATAAGTTATTGGTCAATAACTTATATCCTCTTTTTGTAAGGCAATAAAATCTACACAGTATAACGTTTATGGAGAGAATTTTGAATTTTAAACAAGTAGTAATAAGATGGTGATATACTAAAGAAAAAATATGATTATCAATACGTACAGAAAGGGGGAGTGTTGAAAGTTTACTATGAAAGATAAATAATAGGCTACACTTAGAATAGATAGAGTAATAGTAACTTTAACACTTTAATATAAAATGGGTACAAAAGAAACAATGATTAACAGTGAATACAGTAGTTGTAAAATAGGTGGGGTTATAGTTGCAGCAAGTAAAAGTCATTCATTTCCAATGTCAAAGGTAGGAAGTATACCAGTTATAAAAAGAATTGCGATGATATTTCAAAAGATAGGTATTTCTCCCATTGTAATTATTACAGGTCATGATGAGATTGAAATTAAACATGAATTAGTAGAATTTTGTCCTATATTTTTAAAAGATGAAGAATATGAATCACACACTCTTTTTGAATCAGCAAGAATTGGCTTTGAGTATATAAAAGATAAATGCGACAAAGTAATATTTACGCCTGTAAATACCCCTATGTTTTCACCTAAAACATTAGAGGCTTTGCTTAGTGTAGATGCTCAGATAGTTACGCCGTCTTATAATGGGCGAGGAGGCCATCCTATTATATTAAAGTCAACAATTATTCCTACAATCTTAGAGTATAAAGACAATGAAGGTCTTAGGAGTATATTAGCAAATTTAGACAAATACAGAGTACGAGTGAATGTTTGTGATGATGGCATATTAGAAAATGTTAAAAGAGGAGAAATTCTTAAAGAAAAAGTAGAGAAGCATAATGAAGAGATTTTAAGGCCTAGTATTAAAATTAACTTAGCTAAGGAAGAGGTATTTTTTAATACTAGAGTTAAAACTTTAATCTTATTAATCAATGAAACAAAATCAGTGAGAAAAGCGTGTGATAGAATGGGACTATCTTACGGCAAGGCATGGGATATGCTTAATAAGCTAGAGGAATCTTTAGGATATTCCATTGTGATTAGAAAACATGGCGGGAAACAGGGGGGCAGAACAGAGTTAACAGAGGCGGGGATTAGGTTTTTATATACATATGAAGAGTATGAAAATAAAGTACTAAAATATGGCCAAGAATTATTTAACGAATTATTTATAGAAGAGCCTATGCCCTAGCGAGTTCTTATGAAGAAGAACTTGCTAAAGGTGGTGTGACTAGATAAAATGATACTGCGTTAAATACTTACTATAAATGAGGGAGAATAACATGAACCAAGCACAAGAAAAATACTTAGATCATATTAGAGAAACAGCAGAAGGATATTTTCAACGAGGAGAGTTTTTCTGTTCAGAAGCAGTTGTACAAACCATTAATGATGCACTTGGAAAGCCTTATCCAGAAGAAGTTGTAAAGTTAGCTTCAGGATTTCCAATTGGATTAGGTAAAGCCCAATGTTTATGTGGAGCTGTATCCGGTGGAGAAATGGCTCTTGGTATGGTGTATGGTAGAGTACATGGGGAAACTATGAACCCAAAAATGTTTGAAAAAGCTAAAGGTCTTCATGACTATGTAAAAGAGGCATATAAATCTACATGTTGTCGAGTAATAACACGTGAATGGGCAGGAGATAATTTCCAATCTCCAGAAAGAAAGGCACATTGTATTGCAATAACTGGTAAGGTAGCAGAGTGGGTAGCAAAAGAATTAATTGAAGATGGTATTATAAAAATAGAGGCATAGTCAGGAGGAAGACTTGTGAAAGCGTTTCTTAAAAAAACACCTATGCCTATAGTAGGCTTAATGCTTGCATGTGCTGCCTTAGGTAATTTAGTTCAAAGCTATGGAGAGATGTATAGAAATATTATGGGAGCTATTGCCTTAATTCTATTTATAGGTGCAACTGTTAAATTTGCTTGTGACATGCCTGGGTTAAAGAACGAACTTGATAATCCAGTAGCAGCTTCTGTATTTCCAACTTATTCTATGGGAATCATGTTGCTAGCAACCTATATTAAACCATACAGCCCCAATGTAGCCTATGTTGTGTGGTCAGTGGGTATACTATTACATATAACTTTAATTATTATATTTTCTATGAAATATATAAGAAACTTTAGTATGAAAAAAGTATTTCCAAGTTGGTTTATTGTGTATGTAGGTATAGCGGTTGCAGCTGTAACGGGAAAAGCATTTAATCAGACAGTAGGACAAGTTGCTTTTTTATTTGCAGTGATTGCTTATTTAGTATTACTTTTTGTAATAAGTAAACGAGTATTGATAGTAAAAGAAATACCAGAGCCTGCACTCCCTACTCTTGTGATTTTTGCAGCACCAGGATCTTTATGTTTAGCTGGTTACTTAAATTCCTTTGATAATAAAAACTTTATTGTATTTATACTATTATTGGTTGTATCACAAGGTTTTTATATATTTGCATTAAGTAAATTAGTAAATTTATTAAAGCTAAAATTCTATCCAAGCTATTCAGCTTTTACATTCCCTTTAGTTATTTCAGCTTTAGCTTTGAAGCTAAGTAATGGTTTCTTAGTAAATCAAGGCATCACAATTTCTATATTACCGATGCTTATAAAAGTAGAAGAACTTATAGCCATTTTAATAGTTTTCTATGTATTAATAAGATATATTACAAATTTAGTAAAAGACTAAGATAAATAAGGATAAAATATATATTAAGCCTTACCATACTGAAGTATTAAGTGTGGTAGGGCATTTTTTTATAAAACTTTTCTAAAATAATGATATACTAAAATAAATGATTAACATTTCTTTTTAGCACATGATATAAAAGAGAATGTTTTTGATGGAGTAAGGAGCGATAATGTATGAAAGAAAATAAATATGATAACTTAAACTTTTTTAATCAATATAAGCAAATGGCACGTTCAAAAGATGGACTTGAAGGTGCTGGAGAGTGGCATGAATTAAAGAAAATGCTTCCTGATTTTACAGATAAAAGAGTATTAGATTTAGGGTGTGGATTTGGATGGCATTGCCGATATGCTGTAGAACAAGGTGCAAGGGAAGTTATAGGTATTGAGTTATCAGAGAATATGCTAAATGAAGCAAGAAAGATGACATCTACAAGTAAAATTAAATATATACAAATGGCAATAGAAGATATAGATTTTGAAGAAGAAAGCTTTGATTGTATTATAAGTTCTTTAGTGTTTCACTATATAAAGTCTTTCGAAGATATATGTTATAAAGCAAATAAGTATTTAACAAAAGGAGGAGAATTTGTATTTTCAGTAGAACATCCTGTTTTTACAGCAGAAGGAAAACAAGATTGGAAATATGATGAAGTCGGTAATAAGGTATGTTGGCCTGTAGATAACTATTATATAGAAGGAATAAGACACGCTATCTTTTTAGGGGAGGAAGTAACCAAATACCATAGAACTTTAACAACTTATATCAATGGATTATTAGATAATGGCTTTGAAATTATAAAAGTAGTTGAGCCACAACCAGCGCCACATATGTTAGAGGGGAACAAGGAAATGCAAGATGAGTTACGTAGACCAATGATGCTTCTAATAAAAGCCAGAAAGAGATAATGAAGTTATCTCTCTTGAAATTATCACTAATTAGTGATAAAGTGTATATATGAAAGATATAAAAAACTTAATAAACGAAAATAAATTAGACTTATCTACATTAGTTGTTTTTACAAGGGCAGAGCATACCATTCATAAAAAAGAATTTCAAACAATAAAGGAAGGTGGACTTACTCCAGCACAGTTTGCTGTTCTAGAGGCCTTATACAATAAAGGCGATTTAAGAATAGGTGAAATAATAGAAAAGATATTAACTACATCTGGAAATATAACTGTTGTTATCAAAAATTTAGAAAAGGAAGGTTTAGTGAAAAAGGCTTTAGACCCTGAAGATAAAAGATCAGCAATTATATCTCTTACTGATAAGGGAAAAGAAGTTGTAGAAGATATACTACCTAATCATATTGAAAATATTAAAGATATCTTTAGTGTTTTAACTGATGAGGAAAAAATAGTGCTAAAAAATATATTAAAAAAATTTAAGAATATATAGAGATAGAGAATAATTTTTTTACTCATTTATCACTAATTAGTGATAAATGAGTAAGCATAAATAGAAAGGAAGTAGATATAATGAAACAATTTAGAACGATAGAAACTGTATTTAAAGCAACAAGATCTCACATGGTAGGAGATGGATTTAAAGTATTTCAGTATTTTCCAGGTGGTAAATATATAGTGGAGCGTTTTTCACCTTTTTTATTATTAGATTATAACGCACCATATTATTTTCCACCGACAGAAAATAGACGAGGGGTAGGAGCTCACCCACATCGTGGTTTTGAAACTGTAACAATTGCTTATAGTGGATCAGTAGAACATCATGATAACAAAGGGAACCATGGTATCATTGGCCCTGGAGATGTACAATGGATGACTGCGGCAAAAGGGGTACTCCATAAAGAATACCATGGGGAAGAAATGAGTAAAAATGGTGGAACATTACACATGATTCAATTGTGGGTTAATCTTCCAAAGGATAAGAAGATGACAGAGCCTAAGTATCAAGCATTGTTAAAAGAAGATATGGGTATTTATAAACTTCCTAATGATCAAGGCGAAATAAGTATTATAGCTGGTGAAGTAAATGGAGTAAAAGGGCCGGCTAGTACTTTTACAGATATAAATATTTACAATGTGAATTTGAAAAATCATGGCAAGACTATATTGAATGAAGCTAGTACATTTAATACAGGATTACTTGTATTAAAGGGAGATATTAAGATTAATGAAGATACAATATGTAAAGAAAATGACTTTGTTTTATTTGACAATATTGAAGGTAGTATTTCAGTAGAAGCTGTAACTAAAGAAGCCTTATTTATAGTATTAAGTGGAGCACCTTTAAATGAACCTATTGTTTCTTATGGTCCATTTGTCATGAATACAATGGAAGAGATATATGAAGCATACGAAGATTTTAGAAATAACGAATTTGGTACAGAGAACTTTTAATAAATATAATTATAGGCTGTTATGAAATATATAAATAACTTCACTTATATGAAAAAGGGATATAAAACTAATGAGAAGTTTAGTTTTATATCCCTTTTGTAAATTTAGGCTAATAGAGATTAATTTAAGAGTAAACCTATCTACTTAAATTTTTTAGGAAATTGTTTGATAATACCATCTACAAGCATATCATTAAACATAATCATATGGTCTTTACCTATATCATAAACTTGAATATCAGTTTTCAATCACTGCTTAATCTTTTGGCAGTAGAATTCTCATTTAGTTTACTCAAAGTAAATAGATATATACTTTCTATAAAAAGAGTTCAATAAAATATTATGTTGACAAAATACAAAAAACAGCATATAATGAAAGAAGATTAAGTAGTTGTTTATAGCTTTAAAGATAGTGAGATTCACATGTTATTAGAGATTATATGCACCACTCAATGTAATCTGTAATAGTATGTGAATTTTTTATTTACTACGATTACAGAGAAATTCATATTAGGAGGTACCAACATGACAGGTACAGTTAAATGGTTTAATGCAGAAAAAGGTTTTGGATTTATCCAAAGAGAAGATGGAGATGACGTATTCGTACATTTCTCAGCTATCCAAGGTGATGGATTTAAAACTCTTGAAGAAGGTCAAAAAGTAACTTTTGACATTACTCAAGGTCCACGTGGCGCTCAAGCAGAAAACGTTATTAAAGCATAATTAATGATAATGTAAAGGCAGAACTTAGGTTCTGCCTTTTTTCTTGTATTTAAAGTGTTATGATTGTTCTTGACTGGTTTAAAGAACCTTGTAAAATTATAGATAAATAAGAAGAGACTTAGAAAGTATAACTTATAAAAGGAGTAAAAAGATGAAGGTTACAATTCGAGATGTTGCGAAAGAAGCGGGGGTATCACCTTCCACTGTTTCACGCGTGCTATCCAATAATGAGCGTATAAGTCAAGAGACAAAGCAAAGAGTAAAACAAGCTATTAAAAAACTAAACTTTAAGCCTAATGCTATTGCAAGAAGCTTGGCTAATAATAAAACATATACACTAGGAATGATTCTGCCAGGAGAGATAGAAGGTGCTTTTGACAATCCTTTTTATATTCAGGCTATGCAAGGTATGAGTTTATATGCTATGCAACATAACTATTATATGATGTATGCAGTAGCAAAAGATAAAAAAGATGAGATGAAATGTGTAAAAGACTTTGCTCTTAATGGCCGTGTAGATGGAATTATTATTTTAAAAGCAGAGACACATGATCATACCATTGAGTTTTTAAAGGAAATGAAATTCCCTTTTGTTGTAATAGGCCATCCAGAAGATACAGACTCAGTTTTATGGGTAGATAATGATAATGAGCAGGCTGCTTATCAAGTAGTAAAAAGGCTTATTGAAAAAGGACATAAACATATAGGTTTCATAGCTGCTAGAAAAGAGTGGGTTGTTTCTAAAGAAAGATTTGAAGGATATAAAAAGGCTCTATTAGAATTTGGCATAGATTATAGTGAAGACCTTGTTTACTACGGTGAAGATTTTGATGAAACAACAGGGGAAGAAGGGGCTAAGGTATTAAGTGCAAAAGAGGAACTTACAGCAATTATTACAACTGATGATTTTATAGCAGTAGGCGCTAATAAATACTTTAGTAGCCAAGGAAACAATGAAAAAGTTATTATTGGATTTAATAATACTACTATAGGAAATTATCAAGTACCGCCTATTTCTTCTGTAGATATTCAACCTGTTAAACTAGGATGGTATGCAAGTAAAATGCTTATTAATCAGTTAGAAGGTAAAAAACAAAAAAATAATTATTGTATTGTAGAAACCGAATTTGTTGAAAAGAAAAGTAAATAAAAATCATGAAAACGGTTGCATAACTTTCTAAAAGACATTATAATACAATTAAATATAAAACTTGCCTAAAAAAAGTTGTTTTCGAATATTTTTTTTAGGCAAGATGAATACTTATTTTTTTGAAGAAATATGCAAACGGTTGCATAAAGGAGATCATATGGACTGGAAGAAAGAAGCAATAGGATATCAAATTTATCCCCGTAGTTTTATGGATTCAAATGGAGATGGAATAGGAGATTTACAAGGTGTTATATCTAAATTAGATTATCTAAAAGATTTAGGAATAGATGTTATTTGGATTTGTCCAATGTACAAATCTCCTAATGATGATAATGGTTATGATATTAGTGATTATCAAGACATTTTAGAAGAATTTGGCACAATGGAAGACTTTGAGATGCTTTTAAAAGAAGTACATAACAAAGGTATGAAATTGATCATTGATCTAGTTATTAATCATACATCAGACGAGCATGAGTGGTTTTTAGAATCTAGATCATCTAAAGATAATCCAAAACGTGATTGGTATATTTGGAGAAGTGGTAAAGATGGAAAAGAACCAAATAACTGGGAGAGTATATTCAGTGGCTCAGTGTGGGAATATGATGAGGTAACAGATGAATATTTCATGCATCTTTTCAGTAAGAGACAACCTGATTTAAACTGGGAAAATAAAGAAGTTAGACAAGCTTTATATAACATGATTAATTGGTGGTTAGATAAAGGAATAGATGGCTTTAGAGTAGACGCTATTAGCCATATTAAAAAAGAAGAAGGATTTAAAGATATAGATAACCCGAAAGGGCTTAAATATGTACCTTCATTTAGTAAGCATATGAATGTAGAGGGTATTCATACTTTCTTAGAAGAATTAAAGGAGAATACTTTTGCTAAGTATGACATTATGACAGTTGGTGAAGCAAATGGTGTAAGCTCTGAGGAAAGTGACTTATGGGTAGGCGAAAAAAATGGAAAGTTTGATATGATTTTTCAATTTGAGCACCTAGTACTTTGGGACCAAGAAGGTATTGAAGATTTAGATGTTATTACATTTAAAAAGACTCTTTCAAAATGGCAAGATGCACTTTATAACAAAGGATGGAATGCTTTATTCATTGAGAACCACGATATTACACGTTCAGTGTCTAAGTGGGGAAATGATGAGGTTTACTGGAAAGAGAGTGCTAAGGCATTAGGGCTTATGTATTTTATGCAGCAAGGTACACCTTTTATTTATCAAGGTCAAGAAATCGGTATGACTAATGTAAAATATAGAACAATTGATGCATATGATGATGTATCTTCTGTTAATAAATATTATGAAATGATTGAACAGGGAAAAGATGAAAGTCAGGCCATAAAATATATGTGGAACTGTTCAAGAGACAATGCAAGAACACCTATGCAATGGGACAGTACTTTAAATGCAGGATTTACGACAGGAACACCTTGGATAGGGATAAACCCTAACTATGAAGTAATCAATATAAAAGCACAAGAAGATGATCCTAATTCTATCTTAAATTTTTATAAGGCTATGATTAAGATAAGAAAAGAGCATAAAACTTTTGTTTATGGAAAGTATCAATTAATTTTAGAGGATCATTCACAGGTATATGCTTATACAAGGGAAGATGAGAAGGAAAAGTATTTAGTTATGTGTAACTTAACAGATAAAGAAGCTTCTTTATCCGTAGAGTTAGATATAGAAAATCTACTTCTAGCCAATTATGAAGTAGAGGATTATAAGGTATACACAGTGTTAAAACCATATGAAGCAAGGCTTTATAAAATCAATTAAAAGACAAAAATAGGACAAGAATGGGGGACCAAACATGAAAGAGAAGAAAGTATTTTCATTTGATTTTTGGCAAAAATTCGGTAAAGCATTGTTAGTTGTTATTGCAGTAATGCCTGCAGCAGGTATTATGATTTCTGTAGGTAAGCTTATTGGAATGAGTTTTGATGCCACTTTACTACAAGGCGTGGCACGTATTATGGAAGATATTGGTTGGGCTATTATTGGTAACTTACATATTCTATTTGCAGTTGCTATTGGTGGTTCATGGGCGAATGACCGCGCTGGTGGTGCATTTGCAGCACTTTTAACATTTATTTTAACTAACCGTATTACAGGTGCTATTTTTGGTGTAAGTAGCGCTATGCTTAGTGATAGTAATGCAGTTGTAACAAGTCTTTTAGGAAAAGAGTTAACTGTACCAGATTATTTTACGTCTATATTAGGTGCTCCGGCTTTAAATATGGGTGTATTTATCGGTATTATTTCAGGTTTCTTAGGTGCATATTTATATAATAAATACTATAACTTTAATAAGCTTCCAAATGCACTTGCATTTTTTAATGGAAAACGTTTTGTACCATTTATGGTTATTGTAGGTTCTACTATTATGGCCTTAGTTTTATCAGTTATTTGGCCATTTATCCAAGGCGCTTTAAATGCATTTGGACAATGGTTAGCCGCATCAAAAGATACAGCACCTGTTCTTGCACCATTTGTGTATGGAACATTAGAACGTTTATTATTACCTTTTGGTTTACATCATATGTTAACAGTACCTGTAAACTACACAGAGCTTGGTGGTTTATACACAATGCTTACAGGTCCAGCAGCAGGGCAAGTAGTTGCAGGACAAGATCCGTTATGGCTTGCTTGGATTACAGACCTTAACAACCTAAAAGCAGCAGGAGATATGGCTGGTTATACAAACCTTCTTCAAACTGTTACTCCAGCGCGCTTTAAAGTAGGACAAGTTATTTTATCTACAGCTTCATTACTTGGTGTAGCATATGCAATGTACAAAAATGTAGATAGTGATAAGAAGGCAAAATACAAAACTATTTTCTTATCAGCTATTTTAGCAGTATTTTTAACTGGTGTTACAGAGCCAATTGAATTTATGTTTATGTTTGTTTCACCTGTTTTATATGTAGCTTATGCTATTTTAACTGGACTTGCTTTTGCACTGGCAGATCTTATTAACTTACGTGTACATGCATTTGGTTCTATTGAGCTTATTACAAGAATACCAATGATGCTTAATGCAGGTATTGGAATGGACCTTGTTAACTTTGTGATTAGTTCAGTTGTATTCTTCTTCCTTAACTTTGGTGTATTTTCTTTCTTAATTAAGAAATTTAATATTGCAACACCAGGTAGAAAAGGTAACTATATCGAAGATGAAACAGAAGAAGCTACACAAGGTGGTACAAATCAAGTAACAGGGCAAAAAAATGCTCAAGCAACAAAAGCTATTGAATTATTAGGTGGAAAAGATAATATTGTTGATGTAGATGCTTGTATGACAAGACTACGAGTTACTGTTAAAGATATAGCATTAGTAGGTGATGTGGCAGCATGGAAGCAAAATGGTGCTATTGGATTAGTGAAGAAAAATAATGGTGTTCAAGCCATTTATGGGCCACAAGCAGATGTGTTAAAATCAGATGTTCAAGATTTACTAGGGAGATAACTAGAAAAAAATGAAACTACTAACACTTAATTGTCATTCTTGGCAAGAGGAAAATCAACAACATAAGATTAGGTTATTAGCAAAAAGGATTAAAGAACAAGATTATGATGTGATTGCACTGCAAGAAGTTAGCCAACATATGGAAGGAACTATAGTAGAACAAGATGTTAGAGATACTAACTTTGTATATGCTTTATTAGAAGAGCTAAAAGTACTAGGGGTAGTACACTATGATTTTAGATGGGCATTTTCACATATTGGATATGATGTATATGAGGAAGGCTTATGTATTCTAAGCAAACATCCTATTATAGAAGAGGATAGATTTTTTATTACACACAATCATAATACTGCTTATTGGAAAACCCGTCGTATCTTGCGCACAACTATTTTGTATGAAGAACAAGCTATTGATTTTTATACTTGTCATTTAGGTTGGTGGATAGATGAGGAAGAAGCTTTTAAAGACCAAGTAGATAGATTAAATCAACGTATAAATGATGAGAGACTTTCTTTTATTATGGGTGATTTTAATAATAATGCTAATATAAGAGAAGAGGGCTATGACTATATGTCTTCTAAAGGTTGGATAGATACATATACAATAGCAAAGAAGAAAGATAAAGGCATTACTGTTCAAGGACAAATAGCAGGATGGGAGACAAATGAAGAGGCTCTTAGACTAGATTTAATTTGGGCTAACAAGTCGGTTTCAGTTGAAGAATCCAAGGTGTGTTTTAATAATATAAATGGTGAGATTGTATCAGACCACTTTGGGGTAGAGATCATCTGCTAGTAAGATAAAAGAGGTGTGGCAAAACTAGAGAACTAGTTTTGCCACACCTCTTTTGCTATACATTATTCAAATAGCCAGCTTAAATCAAAAGAAGTATAAGCAATATAGTTGTTAGGTTGTGGTTCATAAAGAAGGCCAATATGGCCATTTTCTAAAACAGCTAGACTAGAGTAGCCAAAAAATCGTTCATATCCTTGAGCATTTTCAAAAGGATTAGGCGTTAAGTTAAGAGAGCGTTCCTTAATCCAGAGGATACTACCATCTTCTTGGACTTCGCCTAAGGAGATGACACCATTTGTTCTAGAAGCATCAAGAGGATTATTACCAGTTGGATGAGATGAGAGTACATATTGTTTGTCTTGTTGCATTTGTTTAGGATAAGGAAAAGTGTTTACAGGGTAAGTAATGATAGATTTTTGACAACGAACAGATATAAGGTCTGTAGTTCTTGATTCACTCCAAGTTTCTCCACCATCATGGCTAATAGAAATTGGTGTTGGGCCTTTAGTGTATTGTCTACCAAATGAAATAATATCTCCGTTTAGTAGTTCAATGAACTGACATTCATCAATATTATTAATATATCTATTGCCTTGTGTATTGGCTCTATGCCAAGTATACCCGTTGTCATCACTATAAATAGCTGTAGCTTTATCCAGTGCATAAACAGGCATAATAATTCTACCATTTCTAAGAGGGTTAGACTGATGTTTAAGGGTTAGGCCTGTACCAGGACCAGTACCTAAAAAAGATCCATCCGTATCTATTTTGACTTGTGGGGTAATATCATAAGGTTGGGACCAAGTAGCCCCTAAATCTGTACTACGACTTACCCAAAGATATGATGTAATAGTAGCTCTAAGTGGAGCTGGGTTTGTCTCATAAGTCTCATAAAGAGAATTAGGTGTAGTGACATGACGTTTTTGAACAAAAACAGGATGCTCAGGATTAAAATTAGGCTTATTGTAATTTAAATAAATATTTCCTACATAGATATCGTGAGAGCCTAAGGGATCTAAAGAAGGATCTGATGGAACAAGGGGAGGAGGGGTATGGATGTATTCACCATCTCCTACAGCATAGTACATATCTCCCATGGTCATATAGTGGTAACAAGATTGGTGGTGGGAAGGTATGTAGTAACGGGTCTTTTGGTTTTGGGAATTATAAATCCAGCCATCTTCACGAACTGTATAAACATGGTCAGAATAATCTAAAGAGCTAGGCTTGAATTTAGAGCTACAAGAATAAAGTACTTGGTAGTATACACCGTCAATAAGTTTGTAGCCTGTGCCTTCTTCTAAGTAAGAAGCATCGTGTAAACCTTTACATTCTGGCCACATATCAACTAGCATAATAAGTTCTCCGTTTTGAGCTTGGGTTGTAACCGCGTCAATATAAAAAGCAGAGTGCCAATCTGAAAAATCTTGAGGAGCATGATGAGAAGGTAAAGAGAGAATGGTTTGAACAGGACTTGTCCAAGTTTGACCACCATCAAAACTACGTCTTAATCCAATATCCACTTTACCCCAGTCAGCACTATCGTTTCCAATGTCTGCAATAGCAAGAAGTGTATGAGGAGTAGCCTGATTGTGTGAATGGGCCATCACAAGTGATGGAATACGACATCCTTGTAAATTCCCCATGTGAGTAGGGTTACCTGTAAGGTCTGGGGTTTTCAACTTGTCTGGATTTGTACTTACAAAAACATTTGTTATCATAAAAAGCTCCCTTCATTATTTATAAAGTAGAAAATATAAATTTAATTATAATACTAGTTTGATTATAGTATAAAAAATAAAAAAATACAGAGTAATAATTGGATAAAATATTTTAATATTTTCAGAAATTAATATTGACAAGCATATAAATATAAGATAATATATAGATATGTAAGAAAGTGGTAATTAATTTTATCACTTAAGCATATACTTAAAAGTTATACAAATCCTAGGTGTTATAATTTTTAGGTTTATGCTAGAGAGAAAGTTTTGAGATTTATACGGTCCCCCCTCTACCAAGTAAAGACCAAAGCTTTTTCTAAAACCAGTATAATTTGATGGTGGCAGCAGGTTATATTGGGGCAATACCTAAATAAGTTGCAAAGAATAAGTGATCTAGTACTTCTAGTAGAAATGAATACCTAGAAACCTATACCTTATCATATCCCTATGAACGAAGAGCCTTAATTAGATACTGGCAGTGATAAACGTTTAGCGACGTCCCTTTCACCTAAAGGACCCTAAGAGACGGACTGCTGCACGAGAGGAATGAGACGGCTACAGTTAAAAGGTCATATTTCAAGAAGAAGTCAAAACAGCTTAATTGTGACTACATATTGCCACTATACGAAAAGCTACCTAAAGTTTGCCTATGTTTTTAGAGGGGAGGCGACTTTAGGTAGCTTTTCGTGTTTTTAGACCTAATAAATATAAAAATAAATTGACTAAGGATTTTAAATGCTATATTCTGATGCAAAGACATAAAAGGAGGGAAATTATGTACAATATATATTTACTTGATTTTGATTATACATTGGCAGATTCTCATAGGGGGATTGTCATGTGCTTTAGGCATGTTCTAAATACACATGGTATAGAAAATATTAGTGATGAGGCTATTAAAAAAACGATAGGGCTTACGCTTATGGATGCTTTTAGAGTACTAACAGGAAGTGAAGATAAAGAATTACTCACAAGATATAAGGAAGAATATATGGTAAAGGCAGATGAGGTAATGACTAAGAATACCATATTATATAAAGAAACTATTCCTATGTTTAAACGTTTGAAAAGAGCAGGGCATAAGGTGGGTATTATTTCTACTAAATTAAGATATAGAATAGAACAGACTTTAGAGGCCTATGAATTGGAAGGTTTTGTAGATTTAATCATTGGTGGAGAAGATGTAGAAGAGGCTAAGCCTAATCCACAAGGAATCTATAAAGCTATAGAGTATTTCAATGGGCTAAAGGAAGAAGTACTATATGTGGGGGATAGCTATATTGATGCAGAAGCGGCTAGAAATGCAGGAGTAGCCTTTATGGGTGTTACCACAGGAACAACTACAAAGGAAGACTTCTTAGCATATCCTCATATCAAGATTATGGATACATTAGATGAAGTGGCTAGCATACATAATAAGAAAGTGTGAGTTCTACTGAAGATATGAATGTAGTTAAAGAGGCTATGGGATATTAAAGAGGTTAGGTATTTACAAAGATATAAGGGGATAAATAGTGATATGCTATAACTTAATCCTTTGTAGTATTGATAAGTGAGAATATATAATAAAATAACAATATATATAATAAAATTCAGAATAAAATATTGACTTTATGAACATAAGCTTGTACAATAATGATGTGTAAAACACTGGTATGTGGATACTAGTCACACTCATAAGGGCGAAGACTATTCAAAGACCCGGAAGTTTTGAACCTTCGCACCGTGGGAATAGAAAGAGGTTTCTAGGCCTCTTTCGCAATAAAGCTCGTTTAAGAATGCCGAGGTTTTAAGGGGGGGCCATCTTAGACGAGCTTTTTCATGTTTTCTTAATCTTCTTTTTCTAGTTGTTCATTCTTTTCTTTTACACGACTTGAAGAAATAAGTTTTTTACAGTGGTTACAAAAATAATTACTTGCACCACATGCATTAATTTCTTCAACTTCTTTATTATTGCAATCAGGACATATAAGTTTTTCTTTCATAAATATACACCTTCCTTATATTGGATTTCTTATAGTAGAGGTGAGACCCTACTTATTTTAATATACCAAGTAGCAGAGAAGTTTTAAACCTTATTTTAAAATTAAAGAAATATTCAATTAAGGTTAAAAAAAGACAATTACTATCTTGAAATTTGTCTTACATAAGAGTATAATAATCTGGTAAAAATAAAATAAAAGAGTTAACTTAATTCTTCGGGGCAGGGTGAAATTCCCGACCGGCGGTATAGTCCGCGAGTACATCTTTTAGATGTATTGATTTGGTGAGATTCCAAAACCGACAGTAAAGTCTGGATGGTAGAAGAGTTGCATGTGAGCATATCATATAAAGGTTAATATTTCATAGATTGAAGTATTCCATAAAGTATGCAATGACTATACAAACAACAGCAACCCTAAGAATGTAATTGGGTTGCTTTTTTATTGTTTGAGGAGGATGCTTTATGCGAGACAGTAACAAATTATTATCTACACAAAACATGATTAAAATAGCTTTTTTAAGTGTCATTGCAGCTATTTTAATGCAGTGGGGGATTAAGCTTCCAGCCCTATTCCCAAGTTTCTTAGAAATTGATTTTAGTGAGGTGCCAGCACTTGTAGCTATTTTAGCTGTAAATCCATGGGCAGGAATTATTGTAGTCATTGTAAAAAATGTTTTAAAAGCACTACTATTTGGAACAAGTACAGGTTATGTAGGTGAACTTGCTAATATGGTCATTGCTATTGGGTATATTTTACCGCTTACATTAATAGCAAGAAAACATAAGGATATTAAACATGTTACATTAGGAATTGTACTTGGAATATTATCACTTACTATTACAGGAGCAGTAGTAAACTACTTTATTATGCTTCCACTATATGCAAAAATCTTTATGCCTATGGAGACAATTATTGCTATGGGAAGTGCTATTCTTCCAAGTATCCATGATAAATTTACACTAGTACTGTTCTCTATTACACCATTTAACTTGGTAAAAGGAACATTAGTAGCTATTGCAAGTGTAGCTTTTATTAAAGCGATTCAGCCAGCACTTAAGTATTTAATGCCACATAAAACAGCTTAGAAATGATAGGAGCTATGAAGGAAACGAGTTAAGTTTCCTCCTAGCTCCTTTAAATATGCATAAAAAAGTATATAAATAGTCATACTTTGAGTGCATAAAAGAAAGGGAAGAGTTGAAACTTGTAGCAATCAGTATTACAATTATCCTTAATGACAAAAAGAAAGGAAACCCCTATGGAATGGATTAGTTTATCAGAAGAAGAAACTTTTAATAGAGGTTATGAGATTGGAAAGAATGCCCATAAAGGGGATATTTATTGCCTTATTGGGGATTTAGGTGTAGGTAAAACTATTTTTTCAAAAGGTTTTGCAACAGGACTTGGTATTACAGAACATATTACAAGTCCAACGTTTACTATTGTGCAAGAGTATGAAGGCAATATGCCACTCTATCATTTTGATATGTATCGTATTGAAGATCCAGATGAGTTAGAAATGATAGGATATGAAGATTATTTCTTTGGAGAAGGTGTATGTTTAGTAGAATGGGCAAATAATGTACCAGATGCTATTCCACCTCATGCAAAATGGATTACAATAGAAAAAGACTTAGAAAAAGGTTTTGACTATAGAACAATTACAATGAAGTAATGAGTTTAAAGTTAGAAGAATTAAAGTAAAGTAGGTGGATACATGAATATACTAGCTATAGATGCCTCAGGTTTATCAGGTAGTGTGGCTTACATTAGTAATTATAAATTAGTGGGAGAGTACTATATTTGTCATAAGCTCACACACTCTCAAACTATTATGCCAATGCTTGAACATCTTAAAAGTATGATAGGATTTAATTTAGAAGAAGTAGATGCTATTGCTGTAACAAGTGGACCAGGGTCTTTTACAGGTATCCGTATAGGAGTAGCCACAGCTAAGGCTATGGCACTTGCTATAGGTGTACCAATTATAGGTATTCCTACATTAGACGTAATGGCTCATAATATTCCTTTTGCGGAAGAAGTAATCTGTCCAATTATGGATGCGAGAAGAAATCAAGTTTATACAGCTATTTATAAGTGGCAAGATGGTGTATTAGAAAGAGAAAGTGACCACTTAGCTATAGAGATTGATGAACTTATTGAAAAATTAGAAGGCAGAAACACTATTTTCTTAGGAGATGGTGTAGATGTTCTAAGAGATAAAATTATAGAGGCTATGGGTGACACGGCCAAGTTTGCACCAAGTTTCTTACACATGCAAAGAGCTAGTGTACTGGCACATCTTGCATGTCAGGCTTTTGAAAAAGGTGAGATGGAAGATGCAGATGAGTTTGTTCCAATTTACCTTAGAAAGAGTCAAGCAGAAAGAGAACTTGAGGAGAAAGAGCAAAGTGGTCATTAGAAAAGGAACAAAAGAGGATATAGAAGCTATATATAATATAGAACTTGAGTCTTTTAGTGTACCTTGGTCACTTGAGTCTATCACTAAAGAACTAGCAAACGAAATGGCCTATTATGTAGTTGCTGAAGAAGATGGACAAGTACTAGGCTATGCAGGCTTATGGGATGTAGTAGGTGAAGGACAAATTACAAACATTGCTGTACGTCCAAGCGGAAGAAGAAAAGGTATAGGCAAGAAGCTTGTAGAAGGGCTTATGGCTTACGGAAAAGAAAAAGGCTTAGAAGTACTTATTCTAGAAGTAAGACAGAGTAACGAGGCTGCTATTAAACTCTATACTGGAGCAGGCTTTAAGGATATAGGTAAAAGAAAAAATTATTATACTAAACCAACTGAAGATGCAATATTAATGGCTCTAACACTAAGTTAGAGCCATTAATATTTTGTTATATTCATAACTGGTATTTAATAGATAGGATTTTAATCATCGAAAAGTCCATCAAGTCCTTCAAAGAGCTTATCACTACTACTAGCCTTTACTTGAAATTCGTAAGGACGCGCAGTGTGATTGGTAAGTAGTTCATCTAAAGAAGTAAAAGTAGAACTACTATATTTATCAATAAAGTCTTCCATAGAATTTTCATCATCTAAAGCTTCTATTTCTGCACAAATACTATGTAAAGATGGAGGATCTTGGAGGACTTCCTTATTAAATTGTAGGTCAGCGCTAGAAACTGCATCTTGTGTACCAATTAACTTTTCTAAGCTAAGCTCTGTAATGGGTGCATCTAAAATAGTTTGTAATTTGCATACTGGTTTTGTTTTCTTTTTCATAGTAGGCCCCCTTGTAGTCAATAAATGAGTCCTAATTATGATAGCTTAAAAGTTCCTAAGGCACAAGTCTTAGGAACTTTTAAAGTTGTAGTATAGTATAAATAGAAATTAAGAGTTTGATTGTTTATTTTCGTAGTTACGATAAAGTAGTAAAGCTACAATAGCAAAGATTAGAGGGCCACCACCAGCAAAGAGAGTATCTATCCAATTGCCCTTAGCAAGACCAGGTTCAATAATGGAAAAGATATTAGCAAAGCCTATAGTGATGGTAACAATAATAGAAGCAATAAGAGCTATACTATAGCTTTTATAAATAGTAAAAGGCTTAACAATATGATCTTTCTTTTTAAACAGTGGGAATGCAATAGCTAAAAACATATAAGGAATAGTCATAGCTACGTTGGTCATCATAACGAGTTTGTTAAAAAGTGCAGAGGCATTCTCACCACCAAAGGATATGAGTAAAATAAGAACAATAACAATAATAGCTTGTACTTTCATAGCAAAAACAGGCATGCCATTTTCACTTTTACTAAAGCTTTTTGGCCATAAACTAGGAGGTGTACCTTCAATAAGTTGTTTTAAAGGTGAATAAATAAGAGTGAAAAAAGCACCTGTTAAAGCAAGGAACATAGAAAGACCTACAAGTCGTGCTACCCACATACCTATAGAAACACTCATCCCTTCACTAAGGCCAAAGCCATGTGCTAAAGTGTAGCCTAAATTAGCCATTACAACATAAGTTACATTGGCTGTATTAATAGAAGGAGAAGAAAGAACTGCATTCCAGTTAATGAAAATACCCATAATAAATATACCAAGTGAATAACCAATAGAAATAACAATGGCAGAAATGGTTACGCCTAAAGGAAAAGTTCTTTCGGCATTTTTAGTTTGGTCTACAAGTCCACCTACAGCCTCAATCCCACCATATGCGAAAATGGCATAAGTTAAAAAAGAAACGATAGATAAAGGGGATTGATAGTTAGGATTAGGGGAGCGAGTAAAAGTACTTAGTCCATTTGTAATAGGTTCAGCAAAATTACCACCTTGAAGGGCTAAGGCAATAAGGCCACCTACTAGAAGAACCACATTAAGAAGCATAATGGCAAGTCCACCTACAGAGGTGATTTGCTTAATTTTATCTAGCCCTTTTGTAGAAACAAAAGTTACAAGTAAAATCCAAAGTGCACCTAAGATACCTAACCACTTAGTAGGTCCCATACCAAAGAAATTTATATTTTGAGTTAAGTCTTCTCCCCAAATAGCATTAGAAAGAGGCACCCATATAGAGGTAGATACATTAACTTGCCATACAATATAAGAGGCATACCACATAAAAGTACCTACAAAGGCATATTTAGGACCAACTGAACTAGACATCCAAGAATAAATACCGCCTTTTTCATGTTTATAAGCAGCACCATATTCAGCCATCATAAGGGCATAAGGTAAGAAGAAAAGTAGTGCACCTACTAAATACCAAGGAATGGCACCATACCCCATCAATAAGAATGCTCTTGGCATATTTGCAAAACCATATACAGAGGTAAAAATCATAAGTACGAGAGAAAAAAGTGTTAATTGTTTTTTTGCGTCATGAGACATATATGTCCTCCTTTTTAGGTCATTCAACTAATAATTAGAATGCACCAAAATATAAAAAACATACGGTCTGAGATAATAAGCGAGGAGTTTAAATTGATAAAATGAAAGGTTTATGTATATAATAGAAAATACAACGTAAGGAACAATAAATGGAGGAAACATATGGAACAAGCACAAAAGCAACCTCTTAATACTAAAAAAGCAGTTTTAGAGGCTATAGAAGATACAAGAAAAAAAGCAAAAGAAGGTTTACCAGTAGAAGAAGTAGAAAGACTGTATAAAGAAATCTATGATGGTATTGAAAGTATGAGTAATAATGTAAAGACTAATACAATTGTTTTTCTAAAGACAGAGTTAGACAAAGCACTTATTAAATACCGTCCAGCTGAAATTAGAGAAAAAGTAGATTACTTTATGGAGTTTTTCAAACAAGCCTACCCAGAAGGTAAACGTCGTAAAGAATTTACTTATACTTTAGTAGACCCAAATAAAATTACAGTAGACCAAATTGTAGAAACATTAAAATTTATAAATGGTCATTGTAAAACAAATAAAATTTCAAAAGAAGAAAAAGAAGCTATCCTTCCAATGATTGAAAGGGTAGCTAGAACAGATAGTTTAAGACATATTAATCAGGTACGTAGTATGGAATATTTAAGAAAGGCTATGCGCGTACGTATTGATAAGTCACCAAAAGGACATACACTTACAAGAATTTAGCCATCAAAGCGATCAGGTCTAAAAAGCTCCATCTCAGGAAGAGGATGACCTTTATAAAGGGACGGAAGCATAAGTCCAGCGAGTACGGCAAATAAAATACCATTGGCCCCATACCCTAGACCATAATAAAGTCTATCACGGTTGGGGTCTTTTCCTATAAAGCCTATATTATCTTTGGTAGAACTAAAGGCTCCACAGTATTTATACTCTACTTCTATATCAGGAATATGAGGAAACATATTTTTAAGACGCTGCTCTAAGATGGCATATTTTGTACGGGCAGCTTCTTCATTAAAGATACCTGGTACGAAGCTGATATCTTCTCCACCTATGATGAGACGATTATCAGGGGTTGTGCGTAAATAATTATAGGTATCCTCATTATCACGAATAAGTACACGGCCTGGCCAACCTATAATTTCTTTAACAGGTTTTGTTGCAATATTGAAGGTAGTTGTTTTGTTGCCAAAAGAACGTTTAGTAAAAAGTTGTGTATTAAAACCTGTTGCAACAACAATGACTTTGCCTTTAATGGTATAGCCAAAGCGTGTAATGACCTCTACATAATCTTGTTCGTAGTTAATGGTCATAGCTTCCGTATTTTCATATACTTTTAGTCCCATAGAAGTAGCCACATCTAAAAGTTGATGAGTAAAAAGATAGGGGTCAAGTTCTGCACCACCATTAAAAGCATAGACACCAGCTTTTAAATCAAAACTAAAAGGGTTGGTTTCCTGGGAAATGTAATCTACATTAAAACCATACTTTTTACGTAAAGTATATTCTGTATGAAGTTCACCAACTTCTATATCTTTAGCAGTATAAAGTAAAGTGTCTCGTACTTGGTAATGACAGTGATTGCCATAAGTTTTTATAAAATCATCAATTTCGTTTAAGGCTTGTTGTCCAAGTTTATAAGACTGTACAGCATTTTCAAGTGTAGTGTATTGCTCAAGTTCTTTTAAATTACTATCTAGTTCGTATTGAAGTAATGAGGTGGTAATACTTGTACTACCCATAGCAATACGATGTTTCTCGATTTGGACAGTAGGAATATGGTTCTTAGTAAAATAGTAACCTAATATACTTCCTGTTACACCACCACCTATAATGATGACTTCTGTTTCAATATTTTCGGTTAAGTAAGGATATTGTTTAGGTACAGTATTGAGGGCACTAAAAAGAGGTGTGCCTTGAACATAGTTAAGTGACATAGACAGGTACTCCTTGTAAAAAATGTAAAAGTTATTGACCTTAATATTTAGGATGTGTAGAATAGCATTAAATCATACTGGGTATAAAATGAATTCAAGTATAATATGTTAAGGAGTTGTTAGAATGAATATATATGAAGCAGCAAGTAAAGCACGAGAAGCATCTATTTTGCTTCAAGGAATAGATGGGGAAACAAAACAAAAAGCATTATTAGCTATTCAAACAGCATTAAAAGCTAATAAAGAGGCCATCTTTAATGCTAATGAAATAGATTTAAGAGTAAGTGAGGCACAAAATATAGCAACACCAGTACTTAAGAGATTACGTTTTGATGAAGGGAAACTTCAAGATGTACTAGATGGTATTGAAAGCTTAATACATATGGAAGAGCCAGTAGGCAAAGTACAAATGCAAACAGAGTTAGATGAAGGTTTAGTACTTACCCGTATTTCTTGTCCAATAGGTGTAATTGGTGTAATCTTTGAATCAAGACCAGATGCACTTGTTCAAATTTCAAGTTTATGTCTAAAGAGTGGAAATAGTGTACTCTTAAAAGGTGGTAGAGAAGCAAAAGAAACAAATAAGATTCTATTTGAAATTATAAAGAAAGCTTCAGAAGAAGCAGGTATACCAGAAGGTTGGATTACACTTATGGAGACAAGAGAAGAAGTAAGTGAAATTCTTAAAATGCATAATTATATTGACTTACTTATTCCAAGAGGATCAAATGAGTTTGTACAATACATAATGAAAAACTCTGATATTCCTGTAATGGGTCATGCTGATGGGATTTGTCATACTTATGTAGATGAGAAAGCAGATTTAGACTTAGCAGTAAATGTTGTAACAGACTCTAAAACACAGTATGTATCTGTATGTAATGCCCTTGAGACTTTACTTGTACATGAGCATGTAGCAAATGCGTTTTTACCACGCCTTAAGGCTTCATTAGAAGCAAAAGGAGCTAGCATAAAAGGCTGTGAGAAAACAAGAAGTATTATTGAATGTGAAGAAGCTAGTGAAGCTGATTGGAAAACAGAATATCTAGATTATATCTTATCTATTAAAGTAGTAAGTAGTTTAGAAGAAGCTATTGCACATATTAATACTTTTGGTTCAGGTCATACAGATTGTATTATATCTACAGACGAGGGTGCAGTAGAAAAATTTATGATGTTAGTAGATTCAGGTAATGTATTTTGTAATGTATCTACACGTTTTAGTGATGGATTCCGCTATGGTTTTGGGGCAGAAGTAGGTGTAAGTACTTCTAAAATCCATGCAAGAGGACCTGTAGGTATAGAAGGCTTACTTATTTATAAGTATAAGCTTATGGGGCATGGACATATAGTAGGAGACTACGCATCAGGAACTAAAAAGTTTACTCATAAAAAATTAATTTAAAATTTTTCAACTAAAAAGAGTCTATCGTAGTAATGATAAAGCGATAGACTCTTTGTTTATTTTCCCCAAAGGACTTCACAATTTTCTACTGAAGCAGCTTTTAAAAGGGCAGGGGTAGGCTCTTTTGTAGTTAAAAGATAATCTATTTGACTAAAGGAAGCTAAGTTAAACTTATAGTTAGCGCCCCATTTAGTATGGTCACATAACATTATAGAAAGCTTGGATTGCTCAAGCATTTGCTTTTTGACAAAGGCTTGCTGCATACTGGGCTCATAAAATCCTTTTTCATCTAGACCATAGCAAGAAAGGATACAAAGATCTAAGTTAAATTGTTTTATGTATTCAAGAGCTGATTCACCTACAATACCGCTTGAACCTTCTCTTATATAACCTCCTACAACAAAAACTTCACAAGAGGTGTGATTGATAAGACTAGTAGCTGTCTCAACTCCATTTGTAACAACAGTAATATTTTTGTACTCATTAAGGAGGGGACAAATTTGAAGAACTGTTGAACTGGAATCTAAAAATATAGATAAGCCATCTGTAATAAAATCTGTAGCAAGATGAGCTAGATTTTGTTTTAAATTTAAATTCTCTTGGTTGCGTAGTTTAAAATGTTTTTCCTTAGTTGTTGTAAGAATTAGTTTAACATATCCTTTTTCACGTTTAACAAGGCCCATCTTTTCAAGAAGTATAAGGTCTCTTCTAATGGTAGAGGGGCTATAGGCAAGCTTACTTGAAAGCTCAGGTATAGGAAGGGTTTTCTTTTGTTTTAGCAATTGTAATATATGGTCTTGTCTTGTACTAAGCATATGAACCTCACCAAATTCATAAAAGATGAATTATTTTTCATTATTTTAAAGGTTTTATAAAAAAAAATCAATATAAGTTTCAAGACTTTCATTTCTAAGAGAAAGGATTAAACTAATTTTGAAGGAGTGTGGGTAGATTGAAACAAGATTTAGGAAAAAAACTATTTTGGGTAAGTTGGCTTATATATTTTATTTCTTATATTGGCAGATTAAACTATGCAGCATCAATGCTTGAAATTGGAAGAACAGAAGGTTATACCACTACAATGTTAGGAACAGTGGTGACAGCCTTATTTATAAGCTATGGTATAGGTCAGCTTATAAGTGGCTTAATAGGGGATCACTATTCTTCAAGAATATTAGTATTAATAGGCTTAGTAGGATGTGCTTTGTGTAATCTATTTATGTTTAATTCTAGAAGTTATTGGCAGGTGTTAATCATATGGGGGATAAATGGTTTATTCTTATCTCTTATTTGGCCACCTATCGTTAGATTATATACACAGTATATGACTAAAGAATACTTACATAAAAGTTGCTTTAACATTCAAACCTCAGTAGCACTTGGAACTTGCTTTACATATCTTATGTGCGCTATGTTGCTAAAAGTCTATCATTGGAGAGTAATATTTCTTGTGAGTGCTATTTTATTATTAGTTGGAGCTCTTATATGGCAAATAACTATTGGAAAAATAGAAAAAGAGGAAAAGATAAATAAAGAGCAAGAAAAACTAGAAATAAGTAAAACAGAAGATTTAAATACACAAAATCTTAAAGCCCCAGAGTCATTTATAAAAGTAATGATGGGTTCAGGCTTAGTGACTATATTAATAGCTATTTTAATTATGGGATTCTTAAAAGATGGTATTATGACATGGGTTCCACAATATATTACAGATACTTTTAATACAAAGGCTAACTTTTCTATTTTCTTAACAGCTCTTTTACCACTTGTTAATTTATCAGGTATTTATATTATTAAGTATATGAACAATAAAAATAATAAAGATGATTTAAAAACAACAGCTTTATTCTATGTGGTAAGTCTCCTAAGTTTAGGGGCACTTATATTAATGGGACAAAATAATATGTATATTTCTGTTTTACTTTTTGCAGTAGTTACTTCTTGTATGTTAGGAATTAATACTATTCTTGTAAGTATACTACCTACTTATTTTAAAAAGTATAATAAAACAGCTTTTGTAGCAGGACTAACCAATTGTGTCACTTATTTAGGAAGTGGTCTTTGTGGCTATGGCTTAGGTGCTTTAGTAGAAGGCTATGGATGGCAAATAACTAGTATTATATTAATAGGTGTATGTCTACTTGGATGTATAGGATGTCTTATGGCAAGACCTAAATGGTTAAAGTTTAAAGAAGAAAATGTTTAATACTAAAGGAGAGAACTTATGAAATTAAAATATTTAGGAACAGCAGCTTATGAAGGGTTCCCAGGACTTTTTTGTGAATGTGAAGCTTGTAAACAAGCAGAAAGAGAAGGCGGCAAAAACGTTCGTACAAGAACAAGTATGCTTATTAATGAAGATACACTGATGGACTTTTCACCAGATGCCTATTTACATAAGTTAAAGTATAACTTGAACTTAGCTAAAGTAAGACATTTTGTTATTACCCACTCACATTCAGATCATTTTAATCCACTTGATTTAATGGCTAGATGTGAAGGAAATTACGCACATTTTGATGAGGAGAATAAAGGTTCTACAATTCAAGTATATGGCAATGATAAAGTAGAAGCTTGTCTAAATCAGGCTATACAAATAGAGTTTGGAGGTAATCAAAACTTTATTGGTTATACACTTGTAACACCTTTTAAAACTTATGAGGCTGGAAAACTAAAAGTTACACCACTTTTAGCACAGCATCAAACAGATGAACAATCTCTTATTTATATTATTGAAGAAGATGGAAAGACTCTTCTTTATGGTAATGATACAGGAACTTTCCCAGAAGAAACTTTTAAGTATCTTGAAGGGGTGAATCTAGATGTAGTGAGTTTAGATTGTACCAATGGTGCACGTTATAGAGGTGGGCAAGGACATTTAGGATTAGAAACTTGTGTGGAAATAAAAGATAGACTCATCCAAATGGGAAGTGCAACAAAAGACACAACCTTTATATTAACTCATTTTTCTCATAATGGAGCTATGTGTCATGAAGCATTAGAAGAGCATGCAAACCCACATGGATTTATAGTATCTTACGATGGTATGGAATTAGAAATTTAAATAGATAGCCTTTTAGTATTTATTCTTTTAAAAAAATAGATGCTAAAAGGCTATTTTTAATGTGTAGAAGGGGGTAGGACCTTACTATCAGTATATAATTTGAAAATCTTGGCAATAATTCACAAATAATGTTTAGAATTGTGTAAAAAAACGATAATCGTCAGTAAAAAGTTTATGTGATATAATAAGAGAGAAAAAGGAGTGTCGTAGAGAGTGAGAAAAGATAAGATTAAACTTTATGGAAGCTATTATCATTACAAACGTAGGAAAGCTCTAGTCAGAAATCTTATAACTGCTTTTATATTACTAGTAGGTATATTTACGACATTAATAATAACTAATAAACTTAAGCTACAAGATGTAGTAGCTCTTTTTAGTATAGGAGATAAAGGACAAACAAAACTTGCCGAACCTTTTTATCTTACTCAAAATAACATAGGATATAGTACACATATGTCTACAGTACCTATAAAGGGAGTTTATTTACCAGCTACTAATATGGGACAGTTAGATGAACTTATTAGTTTAGCCGAGGAGACAGAAGTAAATGGTATAGTTATAGATGTAAAGACGGACAAAGGGTATTTAACCTTTCATACAGATAATCCAAAATTAAAATATAGCCTTAGAAATAATCCATCTATTGCTAACATTAAAGAAGTAATGGACAAACTGTATAGAGCAAATATTTATCCTATTGCACGTATTGTAGCCTTTAAAGACAATGTATATACGACAGCAGTACCAGAACAAGCTGTACAGACAAAAGATGGACAAGTTTTTAAAACAAGTAAAGGTGAACAGTGGCTAAATCCTTATGATAAGAGAAATTGGGAATACCTTTTAGAAATAGCAAAAGAGGCTGCTGAACTTGGCTTTAAAGAAATACAATTTGATTATATACGTTTTCATGAATCTATGAATGGCAAAGAACTTAACTTTCCTGATGACAAGAAGAAGTCAGAGATTATTACTGAATTTACAGCTTATATGGTAGAAAACTTACATCCTTATGGTGTTAAAGTTTCAGCAGACGTTTTTGGTACTATTATTACAAGTAAAATCGATGCAGAAATAGTAGGGCAAGACTATAAAGAGCTGATTAAACATTTAGATTATATATGCCCTATGATTTATCCTTCACACTATGGAGAAGGCTCTTTTGGGATTTCTCATCCAGACCTTCAACCTTATGAACTTATACTAGAAGTTATGCAGTATTCAAATATGAGTATAAGTGATATACCAAGGAATGAGCGTGTGGCTAAGGTAAGGCCATGGCTTCAAGATTTTACTGCCAGTTGGCTAAGTCAGCACCAGGAGTACACAGATAAACAAGTAAGAGAACAAATAGAGGCAACCTATGATGGGTTAGGTAGTGAATGGATATTATGGAATGGAGCAGGTAAATATCACAAAAACGCACTTGAAAAAGAGTAAAGAGGATGTGATGGGGGAATGGACCAAAGAAAAATCATCTTAATGACTAAGCTAGCGGTAGAAGAGAAAAAATGGATTAAGAAAGATAGGAAAATTACAAGTTACTTTCCAGAAGACTATTTATATGTAAATAACTTTAAGACGAGAGCTCTTGTTTTAGTAATGACAGGTATAATTCTTTGTGCATATATTTTTTGGAAGCTGCAAAATGGAGGTAGTTTACCTACAACAGCTGGACAAGTATTTGTTCAATATGTCATACCATATGGTGGCATTATGCTAGTCATTACACTAGTATATAGCTTACTTTCAAGTAGAGTATATAAGAAAAAGTACAGGCAAGCTCAGCAAAGAATAAATGAATACAAGAAAGATTTAAGAGAGCTTGAAGAACTTGAAATAGCAAAAAGTAAGGGGGGAACAAAGAGTGAAGTCAAACGAAGGTATTCTAATATTTAGAGATCGTATCATTCAAATGTATAAGATGTATGATAAAGTTTTTCGGGCAATGGCCAAGTTTATTGGAACTTTATACATACTATTAGAAATGAATAGTGTAATGGGGTATTCATCTGTATTTGGAAAATCATATGTAATAGCTGCACTTGCTTGTGTATGTGCTATTTTACCTGCACAGTTTATTATCCCTGTTGTTATGATTGTAGTGGGAGCAAATATACTAAGTTTTAACTTGTATATGGGTATAGGAAGTTTAGTTATTTTCTTATGTATGTATGTCTTTTTTATTAGATTATACCCACGAGAAAGCTTATTAATGATTATAGTCCTTATAGGATTTAAATTTAACTTACACTATGCAATAACAATTATAGCAGCTTTATTTGGAGGCTTTTCTAGTATTATAGCTATACTTATAGGGATTTTAGGTGTGTTTTCTATTGCCCGAATAGAACCTATTATACAAGCTACCTTACAAGGGGAAGATAGTCTTACTTTGTTTACCCAGAGTCTTGATCTTTTTATGGAGCAAGTGATTCATAATCCTACTATACTTGCTACAATGAGTGTTTTACTTATTGTATTTTGTATTGTATATGTAGTGAGAATACAAAAGATAGATTATGCACCATATGTAGCTATTGTAATTGGTGGTGCTATGAATATACTAGGTTTTATTATGGCTATTTTGTTTTTAGATATACCTGTTAATGTATTATTACTTATTACAATGTCTATAATAAGCATAGGAATTGCTAGTATGATTCAATTTATGGCAAAGACTTTAGACTACTCAAGAAGTGAGAGCGTACAGTTTGAAGATGATGATAATTACTATTTCGTCAAAGTAGTACCAAAGATTAAAACAAAGAAAGATTACAGTAAAGTAGAGAAAGTTTACACAGGAAATAAGCAAAATGAATTATTTGAAATAGAAGAGTGAAAGTTGGGGTAAAATTAACCTAAGAAGGTTAGTTTTGCTTCCGACTTTTTTATATGTTGCAACACAAAATTAACACAAGTTCCAGATGTATTTTGAATATAATCATGATATAATAAATATAAAATAATAAAAAAGGGGTTGCAGTATTTGGACGTAATAGGAGAAGCACTGGATAAAATAGCATATCTTAGCCTTCCAGACCCAGGCATAAGAGATATTATTGATATATTAGTTGTTGCATTTTTTATTTACAAACTTCTGATGTGGATTAAAGATACAAGAACGTGGGCACTTTTAAAGGGTGTTGTCATTATTATTGTTGTAGCCGTTGTAGCTTTTGTGCTTCAATTGCATACAGTTTCTTGGCTTATTTCTAATGCTATTACATTAGGAGCCATTGCTGTTCTTGTACTGTTTCAACCAGAACTTAGAAGGGCTCTAGAGCAAATTGGTAGAGGAAATTTCCTAGGCTCTATCTTAACGACAGAAGAAGCAACAATAGAAGGGTTATTAGATGAGACAGTAGAGGCTATTGTTAAGGCATGTATACAAATGTCTAAAGTAAAGACAGGAGCACTTATTGTTATTGAACAAGAAACAAAATTAGGTGACGTAGAAAGAACAGGTATTCCTATAGATGCAGTTGTATCTAGTCAACTTCTTATTAATATATTTGAGAAGAACACACCACTCCATGATGGGGCTGTTATAGTAAGTCATAACCGAGTATCAGCAGCTACATGTTTTTTGCCTCTTAGTGATAGTTTGGAAATTAGTAGAGATTTGGGAACAAGACATAGAGCGGCTATTGGTGTATCGGAAGTAACAGATGCACTTGTAGTTGTTGTATCAGAAGAGACAGGACATATTTCTTTTGTGAAGAATGGGAAGATTAGAAGAGGATTAGATGCTGAAGCATTAAGACGTATTTTAAGTTCCTCTAAGAAACGTAAGAAACATGAAAGAAAAATGGTACTATGGAAAGGAAAGCAAAGAAATGAATAGATTTTTATCCAATAACCTTCCTTGGAAAATTGTTTCTCTTTTACTTGCAGCTCTACTTTGGTTCTTTGTTATTAACTCTCAAAACCCAGCTTTAACAAAAGAAGTGCGAGTACCACTTACAATAAGAGGTATTAATGAGTTAGAAGCAAAAGGTTATGTATTACAAAATGAGCAAGAACTTCGCAATATGGAAGTACGTGTGCTCTTAAAGGGACCACGTCTTGAAATGGAACGACTTGCAAAAGATAAAGTACCTATTGATGCCAGAATAGATCTTACTCAATATGCAAATATGTTAACTGCAGAAGATGCAGATTCTATAGATAAGACAGTAAGTATTTTAGTATCTGGAAGTATAGAAGGAATTAAAGCAGAAGATATAAGACCAACTAATGTAAGTGCTATTTTTGAGCGAGAAAAATCTGTTACAATGGATGTACATTATAATATAGAAAATGAAAGTAATAGTGAGTATGCAGCACTAGACCCTATTTTAAAACCTGGCAAAGTAACTTTTAGTGGTCCAAAAACTGCAGTAGAAAGTGTAGAAAGAGCTCTTATTAATATAAATGTAGATAATTTCTCAGAAGATGTTCTAAGCTATACTGCACCTATTATACTGTTAGATGAAGATGGTCAAGAAGTTACAGGATTAAAGAAAGTACCAGAATATGTTGAAGTAACTTTACCTATTGGTAAGAAGAAAAAGGTTCCTCTTGAAGCACAGTTTAAAGGTACTTTACCAGCAGGTTATATTCAAACTAATTTAATTGTAAATCCAAAAGAAATTACTATAGTAGGAAAGCCAGATATTGTAGATCAAATTAACTCTATAAAGCTTGAGAAAATTTCCTTAGATAATATTATCGAGAGTAATACCTTTAGAGCAGATTTTATTTTACCTGAAGGTGTTGAGTGTATAGATAATATTGAATCTAAAGCTACTGTTACTTTAGAGATTCAAAAAGAAACGGATTATAGCTATAATGTTAATCCAAATGATATGAAGATAAAGGTAGTAGGATTACCAGAAAATTATACCTATGAGTTTGCTGATTCTTCTATTAATATTATTTTGGCAAGTACAGCAGAAAAACTATTAAATTTCAACCCTAAGCTAATAGAAGGTACAATAGACTTTAGTAAAGTAAGGCCACTTTCAAGTGGACAATATCGTATGACTTTACAAACTGTAGTACCAGAGGGATTTAAGGTTGTAAATGGACCTGTCTATGTAAGTGTGAATGTTGAAAAGGTAGAACAAGAGCCTACTCCACCAGAGGAAGTTGTTCCTACACCACCAGTAGAGGGTGAAGAGATTCCACCAAGTGAAGAATAATAAAAGAGATGTCCTGCAGTGCTATGGGACATCTCTTTTTATGTTTTAGACTTGCATTAAATCCTTGTAACTGTCGTAAAATGATATTATAATGTTACACATGAACAAAAGAATCATAGAAAAGCCAAAAAAGTTATATTTCAACTAGAAAGCGAGATAGATAAATGGGAAAATTATTTGGAACAGATGGTGTACGTGGTGTAGCAAATAGTGAATTAACAGGTCAACTTGCTTTTCATTTAGGGCAGGCTGGTGCTTATGTACTTACAAAAGAAACCAAAAAACAGCCTAAAATTTTAGTAGCACGTGACACACGTATTTCTGGAACTATGCTTGAGTCAGCTCTTGTAGCAGGAATATGTTCAGTAGGTGCTAAAGCTATTTGTATCGGTGTTGTACCTACACCAGCAGTAGCCTACTTAACAAAGGAATTAGGAATGGATGCAGGGGTTATGATTTCTGCTTCACATAATCCACTTGAATTTAACGGTATTAAATTCTTTAACTCAGAAGGTTATAAATTAAGAGATGAATTAGAAGATGAGATAGAAAATCTTATTGTATCTAGACCAGAAAGCATTCCTCTTCCAGAAGGTGAAGAAGTAGGAACATGGCAATATGACAATAGTGCTGTAGAAGCATACATAGACTATGTATGTGATACTATACCAGGCGATTTAAATGGTATTAAAGTACTTATCGATTGTGCAAATGGAGCAGCTTCAGAAGTAGCACCAATTGCACTTAAGAGATTAGGTGCTGAAGTAGAAGTAATTCACAACAAGCCAAATGGTATTAATATTAATAAACTTTGTGGTTCAACACATATGGATGATCTTAGTAGACAAGTGGTTGGACGTGGTGTAGAAGTTGGTATTGCCTTTGATGGAGATGCAGATAGATGTCTAGCAGTAGATGAAAAAGGCGAGATGATAGATGGTGACCAAATTTTAAGCATCGTAGGTTTAGATATGAAAAAAGATGGTCGTCTAAAAAGAGATACAATTGTTGCTACAGTTATGAGTAACCTTGGGCTTAGTGTTATGAGTAAAGAAAAAGACATTAATCTTATTCATACACGTGTTGGAGACCGTTATGTACTAGAAAATATGTTAAAGCACGGATATAACCTAGGTGGAGAACAGTCAGGTCACGTAATCTTTTTAGATTATAACACTACAGGTGATGGACTTATTACAGCTATTCAACTTTTATACGTTATGAAGAAAACAGGTAAAACTTTATCTGAACTTAAGAGCGTAATGCAAGTATATCCACAAGTATTGGTAAATGCTAAAGTTAAAAATGAGCATAAACATGACTATCTTGAAGATTTAGAAATTCAAGATGCTATTGCTAAACTAGAAGCACAATTTAAAGGTGAAGGTCGTGTACTTATTAGACCATCAGGTACAGAACCTCTTGTACGCGTAATGATCGAAGGAAAAGATAAAGCCATTATGCAACAAGAAGCTGAGAAGTTAGCAAAATTAATTGAAGATAGATTAAATTAAGGATAAAAAGGCTTATTTTATATAAGCCTTTTTATTTTATCATTTTTAACAATTTGAGGTTATTAAAGTAGAGAATATATGTTAAGATTAGAATAGAGTATTGTATAAGTTGGTGAAGGAATGAAAAAGAAGATAATAGGATTGATCATTTTGGCAGTTATAGGTGCCAAAGTAGTTCATATCATTCAAGAAAACTATATTAAAAATGTAATAATCGAAACAGAAGCAAAAGAAATAGAAGATACTTTTTATAATAAATATGAAATGATGACCTTAGAAGCTATAAAGGAACATCTTCAGCATGGGAATTTATTGTATAGTAAGGATAATGTGGTAACTGAAGTACAGATTCTATATATGGAATACTTACTAAAAAATGATTATGAAACATTATTTAAACAAACTTTAGAGGAAGTCTTAACAAGATTTAAAACAGAAGAAAAACTTATATCTGTAGGTGGCCATATAGCAGAACAAAATCATATTGATAATATTCCAAAAGCCTCTTTAAAAGATAATTTAAGGATTTATAAGCTGACTATGAAAGCCTATAAATTATGGGATAATGAATACTATAAGAAGATTGGTTTAGAAGTTGCCGAAAGAATATATAAATATAATACAAAAGAGGATAGGCTTTATTCTTATCATGATGGAATAGAAGAAATAGAAAATCAAGAAATTGCCCTAGCTGATTTAGACTTAAAAGCTATTGCTTTATTATATGAAGAAGATGAGAGTTGGCAAAGTATATTCCAAAAGAGTAAAGATATTGTAGAAAAGGCATACATAAGTAATGATTTTCCTCTATACTATACATACTATAACTATGAACAAAAGAAATATAATACTTTAGATAAGCTTAATATGCAAGAAAGTCTATACATCGTGGAAAGCTTAAGTGAAAGTGGTATATATAAAGAAGAGACCATTAAATGGTTGAAGGATCAGATTAAAGCAGGAGGCATTTATGAACAATACCATGTAAAGACAGGTAGAGTTTCTAGCCACAAAGAAAATATGATTATTTATTCAACTATTAGTCAAATTGGTAAAAACATTGGAGATATTGAACTTTACACATTAGGTATAGAAAAAATGTTAAATTTCCAAATAAAAGATAAAACACATGAGTATTTTGGTGTTTTTATGGATAAAGATAAAGAAGACATAGATGATTATGAGATGGTACAAGCTTTACTAGCATTCTAAAGAGCAAAAAAAAGAAAGCGACAGGGGAGCTATCGCTTTTAAATAGATATTTAGGGTTTTAATATTTATACAATTAATGTTGGGGTTTTGAGATAATGTTCAATGGGGAGGAATCACAATTATCTCAATGCTAGTGTAAGCAAATTACAAAGAAGTTATGCAAGAAATATAGAAAAATCTTTTCTCTAAGTTTTATCAAAAAAAGGAAAAAAATTAAGGAATTAAAAGGTCTTCTTTATAATATAGATATAAGGGGGACAAGTAAAAGAGTACTCCGTATAAGATATGTATTATATATATAGCATAAAATTACCTATATATTATTAGGGATAGAGGGTATATAATAGAAGAAGGATACCGGATAATGCTTGAAATATAGGCCGCTTTGGCGGTGGGGGGTGCCTAAAGTGCAAGAACAGATAAAATGCAATTGTTGTGGACAGCCTATTAAGAAGTTGGATGGGCGTAATTATGAAGATCATCTTCATGTAGAAAAGACATGGGGATATTTCTCTTCTAAAGATCTTACAAGAGATTCATTTATTATATGTGAAAGATGTTATGATAAATGGATTAAAACTTTTGCCATACCAGTAAATGAGGCACCAGTAATTGAAATCTTCACAACTGGAGATGAATAGATAAAAGGGGGTTGTTATTAAACAACCCCTCTTTTTTGTATAATGGTAAAGTTGTAACAAGTAGAATAAAAGGATATAATACAACTATAAGTCTAGAAAGGATGTATAACATGTTAGATATTTGTTTACTTGGAACAGGCGGTATGTTGCCACTTCCAGAGCGTTTTTTAACGGCTATGCTTGCTCGTTTCAATGGAAGAAAGCTTTTAATTGATTGTGGCGAAGGCACACAAGTTACTATGAAAATGTTAGGTTGGGGCTATAAAACTTTAGATATTATTTGTTTTACACATTATCATGGAGATCATGTAACTGGATTACCAGGATTACTTTTAACTCTAGGAAATGCAGGAAGAGAAGAACCTTTAACTATTATTGGACCTCCAGGTCTGAAAAGAATAGTAGATGGCTTAACAGTAGTATGTAGAGATATTACATTTGATTTAAATTTAATCGAATTACCATATGAAAAAACAGAATTAGTTGTAGGTGAGTTTCATATTTCAGTATTACCAGTTCCACATAAGGTACCTTGCTTTAGTTATGTAATTGAAAATAAGAGACAACCAAAATTTGTGGTAGAAAAAGCAAAAGCAAACCAAGTGCCACAAAAATTTTGGAAGAAGCTTCAACTAGGTGAAACTGTAGAAGATGGAAATACAGTTTATACTCCAGATATGGTATTAGGTGAAGAAAGAAAAGGCAT
The DNA here is from genome assembly GCA_900551325.1 of uncultured Eubacteriales bacterium. Taxonomy (GTDB): domain Bacteria; phylum Bacillota; class Clostridia; order Lachnospirales; family Cellulosilyticaceae; genus Holtiella. Next base: position 62,524 of record URVM01000018.1, read on the forward strand.
TAAAGTCGCTTATTGTACTGACTGTAGACCAATAGAAGAGATGCCTCATTTTATAGAAAATGCTGATTTATTTATATGTGAAGGTATGTATATAGAAGATGAATTAGAGCAAGTTAAAAAGTATAAACATATGCTTAGTAGTGAAGCAGCAACACTTGCCAAAAAAGCTAATGTAAAAGAACTTTGGCTTACACATTTTAGTCCAGCTGTACCAAACTCAAAGATAGATGTTACACCAATAAAGGAGATTTTCCCAAACACTATTGCTGGAATAGATCGAATGACTACAACTATAGGATTTGAAGATTAACATTTATAAGGGGGGCAGGAATGAGGAAAGCTCTAGCAGTCTTAATAATGATAAGCGTTTGTAGTATTTATTTTATAGCTATGAAAAATAAGGGAGTAGAACAAGTATCTACAGAAGAAACTACTTTCTTAAAAGCTAATGTAGAAATGGATAAACGTATTCAGGAGATTACTAAAGAGATAGAAAAAGAGTATCCAAAGACACCTAAGCTTTTAATAGAAACTGCTAATGAAATTATGAAGTTACAATATAGTAAGGAATGGGAGCCAGAAAGTAAGATAGAAAGTCAAACTCTTTTGGCTCTTCGTCTACTATATAGTGAGGAGTTATTAGCATTAAATAGTTATGAAAAGCAATTAGAGGCTCTAGAGATGGAGCTTAGTCAAAATCATAAAAAAGACCTTTATTTAAAAGAAGCACGTATAGATAGTATAAAATTTGAAACGGCAGATCATGCACTTGTAAGTGTTTTGAATGAAACGAATAAAGGTATGCAACAAAGGGAATACACTTTAATCAAAGAAGAAGGCTTGTGGAAAATATACAGTTGGATAGATCTAAACCAATAAGGTGAAGATATACATTTGGAGGAATAAGAATGAAAGAGACAAAAATATTAGCCATTGAAACATCTTGTGATGAGACAGCAGCAGCCGTTGTTGTAAATGGAAGAGACGTACGTTCTAATATTATTTCAACACAAATCGACTTACATACTAAGTTTGGTGGTGTTGTACCAGAAATTGCATCACGTATGCACGTGGAGAAGATAAACTTTGTAATTCGAGAAGCACTAGAAAAAGCAAATATGACTTTAGATGATATAGATGCTATAGGGGTTACCTATGGACCAGGTTTAGTTGGAGCTTTACTAGTAGGCGTAGTAGCTGCTAAGGCTATAGCTTTTAGTAAAAATATACCTTTAGTAGGTGTCCATCATATAGAAGGACATATTGCAGCTAACTATATCCAGGATAAGACGCTAGAACCACCTTTTCTATGTTTAGTTGTATCAGGTGGGCATACTCACTTAGTTCATGTTAAAGATTATCATAATTATGAAATTATGGGAAAAACAAGAGATGACGCAGCGGGAGAAGCTTATGATAAAGTAGCACGTGCTATAGGCCTTAGTTATCCAGGGGGACCAAAGATAGATGCACTTAGTAAAGAAGGTAATCCTCACGCCATAGCTTTTCCAAAGGCTATGATTGGAGATGGTTATGACTTTAGTTTTAGTGGACTAAAATCAGCAGTACTTAACTATGTAAATAGCGCAAAGATGAAGGGGGAAGAGCTTCCAGTAGCAGATATTGCAGCAAGTTTTCAACATACAGTAGTTGAAGTGCTTGTAACAAAGGCAATGGCACTTGCAAAAGAAAAGGGTATTACAAAAATAGCCCTTGCAGGAGGAGTAGCTGCTAATAGCGGTCTTTGTGAGGGTATGGAAGCAGCATGTAAGGAAAATGGATTTACTTTCTATCATCCAAGTAAAATTTTATGTACAGATAATGCAGCTATGATTGGTTCAGCAGCTTATTATGAATATTTAAGGGGCTCAAGAGCAGATATGACATTAAATGCGGTGCCAAACTTGCCACTTGGTAAAAAATTATAAGAAAAAAGGGGGGCTATGATGGAAAAAGCAATTAGGGTACTTATATCAGGTGTTATTGCAGGAATAGCATCTATAATGGTAGTGGATTTAGAAGAAAAGCAGATTATTTCACCAGACTTAGGAAGTGCTCTTCAAGGGTTTTTAAGATTTTTATATGGGTATAAAGAACTTATTGTATTTATTATTGTTTTTGGAATTATATTTTTTACATTAGGAGTACTTATTGCTAAACGTATTGCACCAAAACTCGAAAATGCCCTAATAAAAGCTTCTATGCAAGAGACACTCATGTATATTATTGGACTAGCTATAGGACTTGGAATGGCTAATCTTTTAGGTATACCTCTTCTAACAGGGAAGTCAGGTATGCTCAATATTTTATGGGGAATTATCTTGTATTTTGCCCTTGGATATATAGGGGTTTATATTGTACATGTAAAAAAAGAAGAGATTAAAGGTTGGTTTACGAAGAAGGATACAAATACAATATGGAGTGCACCTAAAATTCTAGACACTAGTGTTGTTATTGACGGACGTATTTTAGATATTATTAAAACCAAGTTTTTAGAAGGGAAAATCATCATCCCTACTTTTGTATTAGATGAACTACGTCATATTGCTGATTCCTCGGACAAGCTAAAGCGCAATAGAGGAAGAAGAGGTTTAGATATATTAAATGAGATGCAAAACCTAAAGCATCCACCTATAGAAGTACTAGATATTGACTATAAGAATATTAAAGAAGTAGATGTAAAGCTTATTAAGTTGGCAGAACAAATTCACGGTATAGTAGTAACCAATGATTTTAATTTAAATAAAGTAGCTCAACTTCAAAAAGTAACAGTGCTTAATATTAATGATTTAAGTAATGCAGTAAAACCTGTTGTACTTCCTAATGAAGAAATGGTTGTAACCATAATTAAAGAAGGTAAAGAACAAGAACAAGGGATTGCTTATTTAAATGATGGCACAATGATTGTTGTAGAAAATGGTAGAAAAGCTGTTGGAGAAGTAAAAACTGTACAAGTTACAAGTGTACTTCAAACATCAGCAGGACGTATGATCTTTGCTAAGATTATTAAATAAAGGAGTTTTATCAAATGAATAAAGTTGCTGCAGTCATTGTAGCAGGTGGAAGCGGTTCACGTATGGGTACAAAAGTCAAAAAGCAGTATTTAAAGCTTAAAGATAAAGAAATACTCGTTCATACAGTGGAACGCTTTTCTACTATTACAATGATAGAAGAAATTATAGTTGTAACAGGACAAGAAGATATAGAATATGTAACAAAACTATTAAAAGAAGATTATAAGTTAGATAAGGTGAAAAAAGTAGTAGCAGGAGGGAAAGAAAGGCAAGACTCTTGCTATAATGGCATTCAAAGTGTAAGTAATGACGTAGACTATATTATGATTCATGATGGAGCAAGACCACTTATTAGCAAAAAGTGTATATTAGACAGTATAGATAAAGTAAAGGAACATAAAGCTTGTATTGTAGCAGTACCTGTAAAAGATACGATTAAAGAAGCGGATGATACAGGTAAGGTTACTCATACACCTAAAAGAGAAACCCTTTGGTCCGTACAAACACCTCAGACCTTTGAAAAAGAGCTAATTATAAAAGCTTATGAGACTGCATTTAATAACCATATAAAAGCAACAGATGATAGTATGATTGTAGAAGCAATGGGGCATCCTGTATATATTGTGCAAGGAGAATATACTAATATTAAAATCACTACACCAGAAGATCTTTTACTCGCTGAAAGACTAGTATAAATAACCTGTCATACGTCAATATAAAAACAAGAAAAGAAAAACTAAAAAAAGTTGAAAAAACATGTTGACGTATGACAAATGCTATGTTATATTAATTAAGCACTAAGGGCGAGGCGCTCTTAAGGCAAAAGTTAAGCTGAATATCTTGAATAAAAAGGTAAAAATTAAAGCTTGACAAACACAAAGAGAATTGATAAAATACTCTAGTGTCAGGGCAAGATAAATGCCTAAAACAACATATCTGGAGAGGTGTCCGAGCGGTTTAAGGAGCTGGTCTTGAAAACCAGTGACTCCGAA
>URVM01000019.1 GCA_900551325.1 uncultured Eubacteriales bacterium
TATTATAACCCTATTTCTCCAAAATAAAAGAGCGTCGACTTTGTCGACGCTCTGAGGACAAGTCACTTGGACTTGTCCTTTTCCTAAACCCCTAACGATTAAGTCTTTTGTTAATATCTGTTTGACGATCAGTAGAATCTTTAAGAAACCCCTTCATTAGTGTTTCAAAGTCTGCTACAGGAACTTCCTTTTTAGGTGCTCTTTGTGGGCTTGGTTTGGCATTTTTCATAGAAAGAGAAATTTTGCCACTTTCAGGATCGATAGATAAAATCTTTACTTTCACCTTATCTCCCACTTTAACAGCGTCAGCTATATTTTCTAGAAATCCATGAGTGATATGAGAAATGTGAACGAGCCCTTGAGTTGTCTCGTCTAAGGAAACAAATGCTCCAAACGCTTTAACACCTGTTACTGTACCCTCAATAATTTGTCCTACTTGAAATTTTTCAGTCATGATAACACTCCTATTATAGTAAATAACGTATAAAGTATATCACAATACCAAATCTATTGTATAGATATAAAAATAAATAAAGACTAGGAAAAAAATATGTTATAATAATATTAAGAAGCAGAGAGGGTGAAAATAGATTGTTACCAAGTAAATACAAGTGGAATAGACAAGAGGTAGGAACCGAAGGAAATATTGTAAAGAAGATTTTATATAGACGTGGTATGACAGATTTATTAGACATTGAAAGTTTTTTAGCACCGTCAAAAGCACAGTTAAGTTCACCCTATTTACTCAATGATATGGATAAGGCTATTGAGCGTATCCAAAGAACAAAGGAAACAAATGAACATATTGTAATTTATGGTGATTATGATGTAGATGGTGTAACGAGTACTTCTATTCTATATATGTTTTTAAGTGAACAAGGATATAATGTATCTTATTATATTCCAAATAGAACAGAAGAAGGTTATGGACTTAATAAAGGTGCTATTTTAAAAATTAGCGGGTATGCAGGTCTTGTCATTACTGTAGATACAGGTATAGCTGCAAGTGAGGAAGTAGCCTATGCTAATACTTTAAATCTAGATATGATTATTACAGATCATCATGAGTGCCAAGAAATCTTACCGCAGGCATTATGTGTTATTAATCCAAAAAGACATGATACTACATATCCTTTTGAAAGTTTAGCTGGAGTAGGTGTAACCTTTAAACTTATTCATGCACTAGCATTAAAGGAAAATGTAGAAGATAAGATATGGAAGTATATAGATATTGTAGCGCTAGGAACTATTGCAGACGTAGTGCCATTAGAAAAAGAAAATCGTGTCATTGCTTATTTAGGTTTTAAACAAATGAAAAGAACAGAGCATCCTGGGTTAAGAGCACTTTTAGATATTGTTCAAAATGGCGATCAGAAGATTACTTCCAATGTAATAGGCTATCAACTAGGGCCACGTATTAATGCGGCAGGACGTATTAGTGACGCTAAAATAGGTGTAGAATTACTTACTACAAAGGATGAATTTCGTGCTAAATCTATAGCAGAGATATTAGACTTAGAAAATAAAAAACGTCAAGAGATGGAACTAGAAATTTTAAAGGGCGCTCTTGACTATATTGAAGCCAATGTGGATATTAAAAATGAAGATATTATTGTAGTAGCAGGTAAAGAATGGCACCACGGTGTTATAGGTATTGTAGCTTCAAGAATTTTAAATAAATACTATAAGCCTACTATTGTTCTAACTTTAGAAGATGGTATCTATTCAGGGTCTGCACGAAGTGTAGAAGGTTTTAATATATTTGAGGCACTAACCCATGTAAAAGAACATCTAACACGTTTTGGAGGCCATGAGATGGCAGCAGGCTTATCTTTAGAAGAAGATAAGTTAGAAGCTTTTTGTAGAGATTTAAATGCTTATGCTAAAACTAAGCTTAATGAAGAACTTCTCACACCTGGTCTTGAGATTGACTTAGAACTAAAGCCAGAAGAAGTTTCAATAGCTATGTGTGAAGAAATAGAGAAAATGGAACCTTTTGGTGTATGTAACCCTACACCACTTTTTGCTGTAAGAGGCCTAGTACAATACGCGCAAAAAATAGGAAATGACAAACATCTTAAACTAGCAATACAAAGTAATCATACAGTACTCCATGCTATAGGCTTTGATAAGGGAGAACTTGCAGACTGTTTAACAGAAGGTGAAGAAGTCGTTGTAGCTTGCGAAGTGAGTAAAAATATATGGAATAATAAAGTATCTGTACAGCTTCGTATTAAAGATATCATGTCTACAGAAGAATCCATCTTAAAGAGTAAGTATTACAGAGCACTATATGAGGTATGTAAAGAGCCTAGGTTACCATCAAACTTAAACTTAGTAAAGGTTGAAGAAAATAAAGAAGAAAGCTGTTCAATATTTACTGAAAAGAGTTTAATGGAAATATTTTCTCGCCTAAGTAAAACAGAAAAAAATACTACCATACTATCTAAAATATGTTATAATAATTGTTGGTCTTTACAAGAGGTACCATTGTTTTTTGTCCTACCACAGAAAGAAACCTATGATGAAAATCAATGTTACGAATGGGATTTTATAAGTGAAGGCACCTATAGGTGTTTGAATACCTCTTTAGAACAACATACTTTACAAATATCTAAGATGGTACCAAGTTATACAGATTGTAGATCTGTTTATAAGTACTTACAGCATGAGCAAGGTAGCGTATATTTACACAAGATAGTAGAAATGTTTTTGAGTTATAATATGACAGAGTATAAGATGTTACAAATACTAGATATATTTACAGAGCTTGGACTGATTATGTATGAATTAGTAGATGAAAAAGTAGTTTATACCTTATTAAAAGGAAATAAAACAAAGCTCGAACTCTCAACGCGCTATATGAAATTGCAAGAATTTGCCCAAAGTATGAAAAAGAGGTAAACAGGAGGACGTATAAATGTACTTAAATGCATTAATTAGAGATGTAGAAAATTTCCCTAAGGAAGGTATCTTATTTAAAGATATTACACCATTACTACAAGATGCTAAAGGATTACAAGAATCTATTGATCAAATGGCTAAGGAAGTACAAGATGTAGAATTTGATCTTGTTGTTGGGCCAGAATCAAGAGGATTTATCTTTGGTGTACCTTTAGCATACAAACTTCAAAAAGGCTTTGTTCCAGTTAGAAAACCGGGCAAATTACCTTATAAAACAATTGGCCAAAGTTATGATCTTGAATATGGAAGTAACACAATAGAGATGCATATTGATGCTATCAAACCAGGCCAAAAAGTAATCATTGTAGATGACCTTCTTGCAACAGGTGGTACAACTAAAGCTATGGTTGAACTTATCGAAAAACTCGGTGGAGAAGTTGTAAAAATTGTTTATCTCATTGAGTTAGAAGGTTTAAACGGTAGAAGCATCCTAGAAGGACAAAATATCGTTTCCTTACTTAAATACTAATTATGACACATAAAAAGACACGTAGCCATCCACTACGTGTCTTTTTATGTATAATAGCATTGAATTTTTATTATAACATGACTATAATAATATAATAAATATATGCAAGTGACGAAAAGGGGGTAAGACGATGCCTGATGAAATTTATGAAAAGCTGATTAATAGAATACGATCATACCATCCATCGGATGACGTGAGCATGGTTGAGAAGGCTTATAAGCTAGCAAAGGAAGCTCACGAAGGCCAGTTTAGAAAGTCTGGAGAACCTTATATTATCCACCCTCTTCAAGTGGCATATATATTAGCAGATCTAGAACTTGACATTGAATCCATTACAGCAGGGATACTGCATGATGTTGTAGAAGATACCAAATACACTTTAGAAGATATTGAACACTTATTTAATAAGGAAGTTGCACTCTTAGTAGATGGTGTAACCAAACTAGGTGTTATCAAATATGCAACGAGCAATAAAGACCTTCCAAACAAAGAACTTCAAAAGGAAGAAATTCAAGCAGAGAACTACAGAAAAATGTTCCTTGCTATGGCTCAAGATATTCGAGTGGTTCTTATAAAACTTGCCGATAGATTACACAATATGCAAACTTTAAAGTTTATGCCAGAACATAAACAAAAACGTATTGCAGAAGAAACACTAACAATCTATGCACCAATAGCACATAGACTTGGTATTTGTAAGATTAAAGCTGACTTAGAAGACTTATCTTTACGTTATATTGAACCAGAGGTTTATTATGATTTAGCGCATAAGATTGCCGCTAAGCGTAGTCAACGTATTGAGTACATTAATCAAATTGTAAATCAAATAAAAGATAAGTTAGATGAAGCGGGTATTGAGTGTACTGTAGAAGGCAGACCAAAGCACTTCTTCAGCATCTATAAAAAGATCGTGAATAAAAGTAAAACTTTAGATCAAATATATGATTTATTTGCTGTACGTGCTATCGTACAAAATGTTAAAGATTGTTACGGCGTATTAGGTATTATTCATGAGCTTTACACACCGATACCAGGACGTTTTAAAGATTATATTGCTATGCCTAAATCTAATATGTATCAATCTCTTCATACAACCTTAATGGGAAGTGAAGGAACACCTTTTGAAATCCAAATACGTACAGAAGAAATGCATCGTACTGCTGAATATGGTATTGCTGCCCATTGGAAGTATAAAGATGGTAATATGTCTGGGGCTATGGGTGACCGTTCAGAAGAGAAGCTTGCATGGCTTAAACAAATTTTAGAGTGGCAAAGAGATATGGATGATAATACTGAGTTCATGAATGCACTTAAATTGGACTTAGATATTTATACAGACCAAGTATATGTCTTCACACCTAAGGGAGAACTTATCACTTTACCAAAAGGTTCAACACCTATTGATTATGCTTACTCTATCCATAGTGATATTGGAAATAAAATGGTGGGTGCTAAAGTAAATAATAAAATCGTTAAAGTAGATTATATTATTAAAAATGGAGACCGTGTAGAAATACTTACTTCTCCAAACTCTAAAGGACCTAGCCGAGACTGGCTTAATATCGTTAAGAGTACTCAAGCTAGAACTAAAATTAATCAATGGTTTAGAAAACAATTTAAGCAAGAAGATATTATAAGAGGTAAAGAGCTTCTTGAAACTTGCGCTAAACAAAAGGGATATGTGCTTTCTGCACTTTCAGACTCACAATGTATTCAAAATGTATGTAAGCGTTATGGCCTTAGAAATTGGGATGCAGTATGTGCAGCCATTGGTTATGGTAGCATAAAAGAAAAGCAAATCATTCAACGTTTAATAGAAGAAAATCTTAAAGGTAAGAAAGTACCACTTACACCACAGCAAATTCTAGATGATCATGCAGTGAAAGAAGTATCTGATCAAGAACATGAACAGCAACAACCTAAGAAAAGCAAGAGTGGTATTGTAGTACGTGGTGTTGGCGATGTGGCTGTTAGATTCTCTAAATGTTGTAGACCACTTCCAGGAGATGAGATTGTAGGCTATATTACAAGAGGGCGAGGTGTATCTATCCACCGCCTAGACTGTACCAATATTATTCATATGTGTGAAGAAGAGAAAGAACGTCTTATTGAAGCACAGTGGTTTAATGAAGAAGAGGTAAATCGTACCTATATTACTGAAATTCAAATTACAGGTAGTGACCGTATGGGCATTATTGTAGATATATCAAAAATCTTAACAGATATGAAAGTAGCTGTTAAATCTTTAAATGCTAGAACTACAAGAAACCATGAGGCAATTTTCAATATACGAATCGAAATCAACCATACCTATCAACTAGATGAAATTACACGTAAAGTAATGCAGATTTCGGATGTAGTAGAGATTGTACGTGTCTCATCATAAGGAGATTATATGCGAGCAGTAGTACAAAGAGTAACACAAGCTTCTGTAGAGGTAGAAGGTAAGGTTGTAGGGGCTATAGAACAAGGGTTACTTGTTTTAGTAGGAATCAAGGCTGAAGATACACTAAAGGATATGGAATATATTATAAATAAAATAAGTGGTCTTCGTATTTTTGAAGATGAAATGGGCAAGATGAATTTATCTGTAGCTGATGTAGAAGGTAAATTATTAATTGTACCTAACTTTACACTTTATGGTAATGCAACAAAAGGCATGAGACCAAGCTTTGTTGCATCAGGAAATGTAGAAGAGGCAAGAGGTAAATTTGAAATTTTCATGGAGAAATTAAGACAAGGAAGTATACCAGTTGAAGCAGGTGTCTTCCAAGGAGATATGAAAGTTTCTCTTGTTAACGATGGTCCAGTGACCATATTATTAGAAAGTGACAAATCTTTTTAAGAAGTTTTAAATAGTTTTAATGAAAAGGGGCTGGGAAATCAGTCCCTTTTTTGAAGAAATTATAGAATACTAAGGTCTAAATGAAGGGGGAAAGCATGTGATAATTTATCGTAAAAATACAATGAGTGATAAAGGCGTATCCTTTATAAGCATTTTACTTGCTTTATTACTTTTAAGTAATAGTATTAAGATGTATCAGCTTGTAGGGAAATTATATGCTATAGATATAGCTATAAGTATAGTAGCTTTAGTAGTTGGTGGACTATTCTTATATACTTCTAAGTTAAAGTATATAGAGTTAACTAAAGAAAGCTTTTCATGGTACACTTGGTTCTTTATAAGACATAGCATAGATTTAAACAATGTGATAGAAATAGAAGCTAAAACTTATTATATCATTTTAAAAAAAGCCAATAATAAAGAAGAGTGGATTCCAACAAGATGTGTAAAACCAGAAGAACTAAATGAACTTCTTGAGCATTTAAAGAGTAAAGTAGAGTGAAAATAAAAAGATATAGATTAAGAGGTGTCCTATGAAAATAGAAAGTTTAGCAGTTGGGATGTTAGCAGAGCAAACATATTTTATTATAGATGAAGCAACTAAAAAAACATTTGTTGTAGATCCAGGTGATGATGCAAGTATTATCAATCGTAAAATAGACCAAGAAGGGCTAAAAGTAGAAAAGATTCTTTTAACCCATGGGCATTTCGATCACATTGGAGCAGTAGAAGAAGTAAGAAAGCACACAGGATGTAAAGTTGTCATTCATACAGAAGGTAGAACTTACTTAGAAGATGTAAATTATAACTTATCACCTATGTTTGGAGGATATCTCACTTTAAAGGCAGATGAATATGTAGCACATGGTGATGTGATTACACTAGAGGGTACAGATATAGCTATGGAAGTGATTCATGCACCAGGTCATACAAAAGATGGTGTAGCTTTCTATAGTGATAAGTATAAAGTTGCCTTTGTAGGTGACATTATCTTTAAAGGTTCTATAGGTAGAACAGATTTCCTAGGTGGTAGTTCAACAGACTTAATAAAGCATATTAAAGAACGTATCTTTACTTTAGACAAAGAAGTAAGACTTTATCCAGGACATGGAGAATCTACTACAGTAGGTTATGAAATACTTCATAATGCATACTTTAATATGTTTGAGTAACTCTATAGTCCGATAAAATATAGAGAACTATTGGGTATAAATACACTGCAATAGATATAAATACATTGGAATAGATATAAGTATACTGAAATAGAAATGGATACACCAAGAAATAAATGAACAGCAATAAATGTAAATAGATTGGAAGAGAAAGATGATAAATTTAACTTGTATAGGCCATGATACAGAATTTGAAATTGGCAACATTATTCACCTTTTTGAACCTTATATAGAAGGAGACTATAGCCTTGAAAGCCGTTTAGAAGAGGGCCTGGCTATAGGAAGAATTATTAAAGAAGAAAGTGTTATTTTTGAGTATGAAAAGGAAGTAGAGTACGCTAAAGACCCTATTAAACTTAAAAAGAGTTGTAAGCTAGCCTTAAAAGAAGCAGCTTACCATGTACTTTATCAGCTATCAGGTAAATCTATGCCTTGGGGTATACTAACAGGGATTAGACCAACTAAAATCGTTCATGAGTATCAAAAGCAAGGTATGAGTGAAGAGGCCTTACGTATAAGACTAAAAGAAGTCTATCGTATATCAGACGAAAAAGTTAATCTAATGATGGAAGTAGCAAAAGCTGAAGAAGATATCTTAAAGGAAAACAAAGAAGATGAAATTAGTCTATACATTGGTATTCCATTTTGTCCAACAAGATGTGTATACTGTTCCTTCACAGCCTACTCTATAGAAGCTAAAAAGAATTATGTAGAAAGCTACCTAGATGCCCTTTGTAAAGAAATTAGTTTTGTTGCAGAAGCTAAGAAAGGCAATCCTATTCGTAGTCTATACATTGGTGGAGGTACACCAACAAGCTTAAATGAAGCTCAATTAGAAAGACTCTTAAAGCATATTAAAGCAAGCTTTAATCTAGAAGATATAGGTGAGTATACAATTGAAGCAGGTAGACCAGATACAATTACAAAAGAAAAGCTAGAGATTATGAAGGCAATGGATGTGGGCCGTATTTCTATTAATCCACAAACAATGAATCAAAAGACTCTAGATGCTATTGGTCGCCATCATACAGTAGAAGACATTAAAGAAGTATTTAAGATGGCTAGAGAGCTAGGCCATACAAATATTAATATGGATATTATACTAGGGCTTCCAGGTGAAGAGGTAGAAGATGTAAAACATACACTAGAAGAGCTTAAGCTTCTAAGCCCAGAAAATATTACAGTCCATACAATGGCGATTAAACGTGCTTCTAAACTTAAAGAACAACAAGATACTTATGAGCTTGCAGAAGCAGCTAAGATAGAAGAAATGTTAGAACTTAGCCAAAGAGCATGTAGAGAAATGGGACTAAGTCCATACTATATGTATCGCCAAAAAAATATGCTAGGTAACTTTGAAAATGTAGGTTATGCAAAACCTGGTTATGAATGTGTATATAATGTAGAGATTATGGAAGAAAGTGAAAGCATTATTGCTGCAGGTGCAGGTGCTATTACGAAGATGGTATACCAAAATGGTGAGCGCATTGACCGTATTGCTAATGTGAAAAATCTAGAAGATTATATTGGTCGCATCGATGAAATGATTGAACGTAAGCGAGAAGGCTTTGAAAAGTACAGATAAAATAATATGAAATTTTGATAGATGAAAAACTTCTTAGATGCTTGATATAGTGTCTAAGAAGTTTTTTATAATATATTTAAACTAGCAAGAATGGAACAGCAATAGCATTTAGAAAGATTTACTATATAACTACCACATGAAGGAAGGAGGAAGTCAGATGAAATATGAAAATGCCATTTTTAAATGTATTGATTATATAGAGAAGCATATTAAAGAAGAACTTACGGCCGAGAAGATAGCAAAGGAAGTAGGCTATTCGGTCTATCATTTTTCAAGAATTTTCAAAGATGAAATGGGTAGCTCTCTTATGGAGTATACCAAAGAGAGACGCCTTGTCTGTGCATCAAAAGAGTTATTTCAAGGAAAAAAGATTATCGATGTAGCAGTAGAATATGGTTACCAAACGCATAGCGGCTTTACAAAAGCATTTAAAAGAAAATTTGACTTTACACCAACCCTTATTCATGCCATACGTATGTCATGTGAATTATTAAATGAAGGTGGAGGTCAGTATATAGTGGAAAATTCAAATGTATTTATTAAACAGTCGGTAGATTTTAAGCAGGCCGAAGAACTTTATGAAGAATTACTAATGAACATTAAAAGTAGGGGGATGACACAAAGTGTAAACAATATAGAAAAGGCATATGATATGGCAAAATGTGCCCACCAAGGAGAAAAACGTAAATCAGGTGAAGACTACATTATTCATCCTTTAAATGTAGCCATTATACTAACAGAGATGGAAGCCAGTGAAGCATGTATAATTGCAGGCCTACTTCATGAAGTTTGTGAGAAGGATACATTGATAACATTAGAAGAAGTAATGAGTGAGTTTTCTCTAGAAGTAGCTAGGCTTATAGAGGGTGTAGAGAAATTTAAAAAAGAAGATATAAATGATGTAGATGAGCTAGGGAAGGAAATAATTTTAATAAAGCTTGCCGATAGACTACATAATATGAGAACCATAAAATATATGGAGCCAGAAAGATTCAAAGATAAAGCAAAAGAAACAATAGAAATTTTCTCATCTATAGCAGTTAAGTTAGGTGTGTCCAAAATAAAAACGGAATTAGATGATTTATCCATTAAGTACCTATAGAGGATAGTATATTTATTATATAGAGTTAGTAAATAGGACTTGGATGGAAGTAGTAAGGTAATGATACAATTTAAATGAGGATGCCTAGGCATCCTCATTTTTTTATGAATTTTTATATTTATATTTTAAGCGGAAATTGTTTTATGAAAGCAACAAAATGGTTCTGTTTTACGTGGAAAGAATACATCTCCTATATAGTTAAAACCTTGTTTCTTAAAAAAGTCTTGTGCACGACGATTTTGTGAGAATGTATCAATACGAAGGTCTAAGACCCCATCTTTAAGAGCAAGCTCTTCAGCGAATTTTATTATTTTCGACGCATATCCACGTCCATTGTAGTCTGGATGGATAGCCAGTCTGTGTATAACATACGCTTTTTCAGGTGCTTTAAAGTCTAGTGTTTTATACTCAGGTGCTTGATAAGTGTCTATACAAGCAAAACCACAAATAATATTATTTTCTTCAATAACATATAAATTTTCGTTTTCTATATCTTGTGTTAAAACATCCTGATTAGGATACGTATGATCCCACTGAAAAATATTGTGCTTAACCATATCAGCTACAACAACTTCTTTAATGTTCAATACCTTTTCAAGGTCAGTTAATAAAGCACGTCGAATCATAAAATCCCTCTTTCTGTCAGAAAATATATGTTTTGTAAAAATAGGGGTAGATAGTATTATAGCAATGGCATTTTAAAAAATCAATAGAAAAGCAATAAACCAAACTTGTTTGAAAATGCTTATTTTAAGGAGATAAACCTTGACAAAATACGATAACAGCTATAAAATAACAACTAACTTCATACATAAAGCAATGATGAGAAGGAGTAGGATCTACTTCCAGAGAGAGGGCCTTGGCTGAAAGCCTTCAACAGATCAGAAGACATCTCGGAGTGTGTATTTGAAATTAAGTAGGATACGACGTGTGGCTACGTTATAGGCCGATTGAGGTGCAGAACTTAAAGTTGATTTGAGTTTTGAACCAGGGTGGCAACGCGGTTATATCGTCCCTGGCATTATGCTAGGGGCGTTTTTTATGTTCAAAAATTGTTTCAGGTAAGTTGTGCATATATTTTGTTAAATTGTGTATAACTTTGAAAATAAACTTTAGTATTGTGAATAATTAAGGAGAAGGAGATGCTTATGGAAATCCGTGCATTAAAAGGAACCAAAGATATTTTTGGTGAAGAGATGAGAAAATGGCTAGACATGGAAGAAACCATTAGACAGCTATGTGATGACTTTGGTTTTACACAAATTCGTACACCTATGTTTGAGTTTACAAACTTATTCCAAAGAGGTGTAGGAGATACGACAGACGTAGTACAAAAGGAGATGTATTCTTTTGTAGATAAAGGAGACAATGCAATTACTTTAAAACCAGAAAGTACTGCAGGTGTTGTACGTAGTTATCTTGAACACAATATGGGAGCGGATACACAACCTATTAAGCTTTACTATATTTCCCCTACCTTTAGATATGAAAAGCCTCAAGCAGGTAGACAAAGACAATTCCATCAGTTTGGAGTTGAGATGTTTGGATCAGACTCTCCAACAGCAGATGCAGAAATCATTAGCATTGGTTATGAACTTTTAAAGCGTATTGGTCTTAAGAAAATAGAGCTTCACATTAACTCACTAGGGGATCGTGAATGCCGTAAGAAGTACAACGAAGCTTTAAAAGCGTATTTAGAAACAAAGAAAGAAGGGCTTTGTCCACTATGTAATGAACGTCGTGAGAAAAACCCTCTTCGTGTACTTGATTGTAAAAATCCAAATTGTCAAGAGCTTTTCCATGATGCACCAACAGTACTTGATACTTTAGGAGAAGAGTGTATGGCACACTTTAATAAAGTACAAGAGCTTTTAACTGCTATGGATATTCCATTTATAGTAGATCCAAAGATTGTACGTGGTCTGGATTATTATACTAAGACAGTATTTGAATTTGTTTCTAACGACATCGGTTCTCAAGGAACAGTATGTGGTGGTGGACGCTACAATGGTTTAGTAGAAGAACTTGGTGGCAAGCCTACACCAGCTGTTGGTTTTGGAGCTGGTATGGAACGTTTAATCTTAGCTAAAGAAGCAGAAAATGGCAATACACTAGATCCAGTAACAAGAGATTTATTCTTAGGTTATAGAGGAGACGATGCAGCAGTCACAGCTTACAAGCTTATTACACAGCTTAGAAGTGCGGGTGTAAGTGCAGAAAGTGATCACCTTCAAAGAAGTGTTAAAGCTCAAATGAAGTTTGCTAATAAAATTGGTGCCAAATATTCAGCTATCATTGGTGAAAGTGAAATGGAAGGCCAAGTGATTCAACTTAAAAACATGGAAACTGGTGAAACAAAAGAAGTAGCATTTAGTGACCTTGTTCAAGTGATGAAAGAAGAGCTTGGAAAGTAGAGTATTCGTTATACAGATTTAAAAATCATATAAAGATATAAGTTATTTGAAAATAGATTTAGCTTATAGACATTTAAGGAGGAGAGCATTATGTCAGAGTCAATGCAAGGTTTAAAAAGAACTCATCGTTGTACAGAACTTAGTAGTGCAAATGTAGGCCAAACTGTAACTGTAATGGGATGGGTACAAAGAAGAAGAAATTTAGGTCAATTACTTTTCATTACATTAAGAGACCGTTCAGGCTTACTTCAATTAGCATTTGGTGAAGAAACTGATAAGGAAATATTTGAAAAAGCTGAAACACTTAGAAGTGAATACGTTATTGCAGCAACAGGTGTAGTACGTTCACGTGGTGAAGATGCAAACAAAACAATGAAAACTGGTGATATTGAAATCGAAGTACAAGAACTTCGTATTTTAGCAGAAGCTGAAACAACACCATTTGAAATCGTAGAAAACAGTGATGTAAGAGAAGAGTTACGTCTTAAATACCGTTACTTAGACCTTCGTCGTCCAGATATGCAAAATAGCATTATTATGCGTAGTAAAACAACAGCTTCTGTAAGACGTTTCTTAGAAGAACAAGGCTTCCTTGAAATCGAAACACCAATGCTTACAAAATCTACACCAGAAGGTGCACGTGACTATCTTGTACCATCTCGTGTACATCCAGGTAACTTCTATGCCTTACCACAATCACCACAAATCTTCAAACAATTACTTATGGTATCAGGATATGACCGTTACTTCCAAATCGTAAAATGCTTCCGTGACGAAGACCTTCGTGCTGACCGTCAACCAGAGTTTACACAAATCGATATGGAGTTAAGCTTCGTAGATATGGAAGACGTAATGGGTGTAAACGAAAAACTTATCCAACACGTATTTAAAGAAGTATTAGGACATGAAGTACAACTTCCAATCCAAAGATTAACATACCAAGAAGCTATGGATCGTTTTGGTAGTGATAAACCAGACTTACGTTATGGTGTAGAGCTTACTGACCTTTCAGATGTAGTAGCAAATAGCGGTTTTGCTGTATTTGAAAATGCTCTTGCAAATGGTGGTTCTGTACGTGCTATCAATGCAAAAGGCATGGGTGACCTTGGTCGTAAGCAAATTGATAGCTTAGTAAAAGTTGGTCAAGATTTTGGTGCTAAAGGTGTAGCTTGGCTTCAAGTAAGACCAGACGGTGAAGAAAAATCTTCATTTACTAAATTCTTAAACGAAGAAACAATAGCAGCTATTAAAGAGCGTATGGGTACAACAGATAATGACCTTATCTTAGTTGTAGCAGATAAACCATCTGTAGTCTATGCAGCACTTGGTGCACTTCGTCAAGAAGTAGCAAAACGCTTAGACCTTATCAATAAAGATGAATTCAGATTTGTATGGGTAACAGACTTCCCACTTCTTGAGTTTGATGAAGAAGCAAATCGTTATGTAGCAATGCACCACCCATTCACAATGCCTAAAGACGAAGATATTCCTCTTATGGACACAGATCCAGGTAAAGTACGCGCTAAAGCTTATGACCTTTGCTTAAATGGTTATGAACTTGGTGGCGGTAGTATTCGTATTTACCAAGGAGATGTACAAGAAAAAATGTTCAACCTTCTTGGCTTTACAAAAGAAGAAGCTTATGAACGCTTTGGCTTCTTACTCAATGCATTCAAATACGGTGTACCACCACACGGCGGTTTAGCATTCGGTCTTGATAGACTTGTAATGCTTATGGCAAAACGCGATAATATCCGCGACGTTATTGCATTCCCTAAAGTAAAAGATGCAAGCTGTCTCATGACAGAAGCACCAGGTGCAGTAGACCAAAAACAATTAGACGAACTTGCACTTGCTATTCAAGAACTTGTAAAAGAAACAGAATAACCACAAGCATAAAATTTTAAAGAGTAGACTTATATGAGAGTCTACTCTTTTTTGAATTATTATTTTGATTTTTAGTTTAATAATTGATAATATAGGACTAGAGATTAGGGGGAAAAGGGGAGAAATAAAATATGGAAAAGAAAAAGATATGGGGGATTATAATGAGCTTAAGTATATTTGTACTAGTCATAATAATGACAATAGGCTTGTTATATATAATTAAGACACAAGATACAAAGGTAAAAGTTAAAGATTCCTATATAAAAATAATTGAGTCAAGGTTTAGCAAAGATGGGGAAAAATGTGATAAGACTATGTTTTATATTACACCAACACAGCTACAATGTGAATGTGATGTAGAATTTTTGAAAAAGAATAGAACCGAAAAGATTTTGATATTTGAATTTAAGATTCAGCAAGAGGATTATAAAACATTATTAAATTATTTAATTAGTGAAGCATATATTTATCCTCAGAAAGGAAAGGAAAAGTTAGATTATACTGATACATTATTCATTGAAATAGGTCATAAGGGAGAAGTAAAAACGATTTATTGTACAGGAGATGAAGAGATTAAGGAAATAAATGAAAGTATAAATAAATATATAGAAATAATTTCAGATAATGGAGAAGTTGTTTATTCAATAGAAAATCCTTAAGAAGCTTTTTAGGGAGATTATGAAATGATACAAGACTATAAAGCAAAACAGACGATCTAGGGAGGTCAGAAGATGATAAGGTTTGAATGTGATTATGCAGAAGGTGCACATATTAAAATAATGGAAAGACTACTTGCAACCAATGAGGAACAGACGCCAGGCTACGGGGTAGATATACATTGTGACAATGCAAGAGAGATGATCAAGGCTTTGTGTGAAAGTGAAGAGGCAGATGTACATTTTCTAGTTGGAGGTACACAAACCAATACTACAGTTATTGCAGCTACTCTACGTCCACATCAAGGGGTTATTTCTGCTACAACTGGACATATTAATGCCCATGAAACAGGTGCTATAGAAGCTACAGGTCATAAGGTACTTACAGTACCAAGTGCAGATGGAAAGATTACAGCGGTGCAAGTTCAGGAAGTTTATGATAATCACTGGAAAGATACAACACATGAACATATTGTACAACCAGGTATGGTTTATATTTCACATCCTACAGAAAATGGTACAACCTATACAAAAGAAGAGTTAGAAGCACTTAGCAAAGTTTGTAGAGCATGCAACTTACCACTTTTCTTAGATGGAGCACGTCTTGGCTATGCTATGGCTAGAGAAAATAATGATCTATCACTAGCAGATCTAGCACGTTTATGCGACGCTTTTTACATAGGTGGAACAAAGGTAGGTGCTTTATTTGGAGAAGCCCTTGTTATTACTCATCCTGCTATAAAGAAAGATTTTAGATACTTTATTAAGCAAAGAGGCGGTTTACTAGCAAAAGGAAGACTACTAGGTGTTCAATTTGAAACTTTATTTGAAGAAGGGCTCTATTTCAATATAGCAGAACATGCTGTTAAGTTAGCCCTTAGAATTAAAGATGCATTTAAAGAAAAAGGCTATAACTTCTTATATGACTCTGACACGAATCAACAGTTTCCTATTGTACCAAATGTTCAATTAGAAAAACTAAAACACAAGTATACCTTTTCAACATGGGAAATTATAGACGAGACACATACAGCAGTACGCTTTTGCACAAGCTGGGCTACTAAAAAAGAGCATGTAGAACAACTGATAAAGGATATACAGGCACTTTAAGTAGCTTGTAAGAAAGAGAATTAAAAACAAAAAGAGTGTAAAGAAATATAAAGGAATATATAGTTAAATAATAAAAGAAAAGTATATAATAAAGATATATAAAAGGGTATGGTATAAAACTATTGGACTAGTTTTATACCATACCCTTTTTAAAATGTTTTATTTTATTGTTCTTTTACAGTTAAATAATCTTCTATCTTTTTATCTTCTTCAACTTGCTCAGCTTCTTGGGTAGGAGCAGGTTCATAAGGAAAGACATATAAATTCACTAAAAGACCGATAATGGCACCATATAAAGTATAAACTGTACGTTTGATACCATAAAAAAGTGGCATATTTATATTGGTTGTTGTACAAAGAATTGCACATATAACGATACAGCCAGGGAAGATAGCTGCAGGCTTATTAAAATGTAGGGCCACCTGAATAAGTAAGAAAATACTTAAACATGTAGCAAGAGTTTGTACATAAGCATTATATGGTAAAAAACTTAAACATAGTAATACAATGTTGGACATAATACTACCATAAACTGTTCCCCATACACGATTTTTCGCATTTTTTACAGAGCCATCTCTATCCCCTTGGATGACAAATACAGTAGCAATACATGCAAAAAATGGATCTTCCACACCAAAAAATGAAAGAGAAATAATACAAATAGCTACTGCAATTAAAGTTTTTATAGTACGCATTCCTAGTTTAATTTGAAATCCCATTAGTAGTTAAACCTCTATCTCTTATATATTCGTTTTTCGCTCGATATTATTATAATACAGTTTTTAAGAAAGTAAACTAGAATATTTGAATAAAATAAACTTTAATTAACCTATTCATAGCCCTAGAGACTATGGTATATAAAGGAAGCATGTTATAATACATACAAAATTGACTTGTTAGGAGACAACTATGAAAATAGAAATCGTATGTGTAGGAAAACTAAAAGAAAAATATTTGGTACAAGCCATAGATGAATACAGCAAAAGATTAAGTAGATACTGCAAATTAAATATTATTGAACTAGCAGATGAAAAAACACCTGATAATGCTTCAGAAAAAGAAGAACTTCAAATCAAAGACAAAGAAGGAGAGAAGATTCTGGCTCAAATTAAAGACACAGCCTATGTAATTACACTAGACTTAGGTGGCAAAATGGTAACATCAGAAGGCTTTGCACAAATGATGGCAAGCTGCGGTGTACAAGGAAACAGCCATATCGTATTCGTCATAGGAGGCTCACTAGGCCTTTCAGATAAAGTCCTAAAACGAGCTAACGATAGCTTATCCTTCTCTAAGATGACCTTCCCACACCAACTCTTTAGAGTCATGTTGCTTGAGCAGATTTACAGAGGGTATAGGATTAATAATGGTGAACCGTATCACAAGTAAGTGCGAACTTTACCAAAATTGGATATATAAATGAAAGGTAGGTCTGCTTTAATTCTGCAATGAAACTCACAAAAATCTAAAATTTGAATTTTTGTAGGTTATTGTAGTTTTATTCATAGGTTCTTCGTTTTTCACCTATTTCAGCAAATTAGAATTTGTTTTTTCTAATCTATAGTATTGAAAGAAATTGTAAAACATTCCACAAATATATTTTTTATATTCATTTCAGATTTAGGTTAAAGTTAGTAGTTATTCTTTTGTGTATATAAGTTATTTGAAGTAATAAAGTTTCAATTGAATTTGGATAAATATGAATATAAAAGTATTGAAAAAAAATAAAAGTTTATATATAATGTAATTATACTAAAATATAAACATGAAAAATATAAATGTAAAGGAGATGTAAATATGCGCAAAGAGGTAGTTTTTAACTAAACTAACTGAATAAGGATTATTTTAAAAAGTATATGAAAAAAATCTTGGATAACTCAAGGTTTATTTGTGGTAGAAACAATTATTAATAATATTGATATTACCATGTCTATTTGTGTACTCTAAAAATAATCAGTATTATAATGAGCATATTACATCTTTATTTGAAGAATAGGAAAACTGTGTTCTAAACACGGTATTTTTATGCCTATTTTTACTATATTTATAGATATGATATAAGACTTTAATTTGCATAGCTTAATCATAAGTTATATAAATTAAAGTTGTATATTTCATGTTTATATTTAGGTTATATAATTATGAGGCTGTAAGTGAATTATGTTCACTTACAGCTTTTTTTATTTAAGGAGATTATTTTGATGATTTATATATTTAAATATGAAGATTATGAAAAACAAATAAATTTTTTTAAAAATACTAGGATGGTGATTATTAATGGTTAATAAACTTTCAGCATATAAAACTTATTTATTATTTTCAGCTATTACAGCAATGTGTTTTTCACTAGTAGCTACAGTTATGATAGTGTATCACATTGAAACGGTGCATTTAAATCCACTTCAGCTTATACTTGTTGGAACTACTTTAGAAGTAGCATGCTTTATATTTGAAATTCCTACAGGAATAGTTGCAGATGTGTACAGTCGTAAACTATCTATTGTTATTGGTGTAGTTTTAACAGGAGTGGGATTTATTTTAGAAGGTTCTATTTCTAGTTTCGTTTTCGTACTTGTAGCACAGATTGTATGGGGATTAGGTTCTACTTTTATTAGTGGATCTGTTGAAGCTTGGATTGCGGAAGAAGAGAAAGATAAAGATTTGGATAAAATTTATATAAAGGGAGCACAAGCAGGACAGATAGGATCGGTTATTGGAATAGTACTAAGCACTGTAATAGCTAATTTATCTGTAAGACTACCTATTATAGTTAGTGGAGTCTTATTTATAATTCTTGCATTATTTTTATGGTTATATATGCCAGAAAATAATTTTAAATCATCTGCTCCAGAGGATTTAAATACTTTTAAAAAGATGGGATATACCTTTAAATCTGGTCTTAAATTTATAAAAAATAAACCTATAATTATAATTTTGCTTTCAGTAACTTTATTTTATGGATTATCCAGTGAAGGTTATGATAGACTTTCTAATATGCATTTTTTACAAGATACTATGCTTCCTAAACTTGGAAACCTTAAACCAGTGACTTGGTTCGGAATTTTTGGAATTGCAGGAATGATATTGAGTGCTATAGTAATGCATTTTATGGAAAAGAAGCTTAAGGATGATGATAAGAATAAAAATGGAAAGCTGTTATTATGTATAAATATATTTTATATATCATTTATGTTCATATTTGCTATTACAAAAAGATTTAACTTAATGCTAATAGCTTATTTAGCGACAAGTACCTTTAGAACTATAAATGAACCTATATTTAGTGCATGGCTTAATGGACATATAGATGACAAGGCCAGATCTACTGTACTTTCTATAAATGGACAAATAAATTCCTTAGGTCAAATTTTAGGTGGACCAATTATAGGAATCATAGCTACAAATATTTCAGTGAGTATGGGTATAGCATGTACTTCGTTATTAGTAACACCGGTATTAGTGTTATATATTGTTGCTATGATAATGGATAAAAAGGTGGTTGATAGAGTTGGAGGTATTGATTATGAAGAAAATAATTAATATAGGAATCGTAGCACACGTGGATGCAGGAAAAACAACTATAACAGAAAACTTATTATATTATAGTGGAGCTATAAAATCAGTTGGAAGAGTTGATTTAGGCAATACACAGACGGATTCTATGGAGCTTGAGCGTAAGAGAGGGATTACCATTAAATCATCAACCATATCTTTTAATTGGAATAATGTCAAGGTTAATATTGTTGATACTCCAGGACATGTGGATTTTATTTCGGAAGTTGAACGTTCATTAAGTGTTTTAGATGGAGCGATACTAGTTATATCAGGAGTAGAGGGTATTCAGTCACAAACAAGAATATTATTTGAGACATTAAAGGAGTTAAACATTCCAACAATAATTTTTGTAAATAAGCTAGATAGAATTGGGGCAAATTTCAATAAAGTATTTGAAGATATAAAGAAGAATATGTCCAATAAAGTAGTTAGATTACAAGAAGTATATGATGTAGGAAGCAAAGCTGTTTATATAAAAAAACTATTTGATACATGCATGATAAATGATGATGCTATTGATGTTTTATCAGACTTAGACGAAGCATTTTTAGAAAGATATATTGGTGGAATAGAACCTGATAAAGAAGAAATACAAGAAAAGCTTTCATTATATGCAAGTGAAGGAAGTCTATATCCAGTATTTTGTGGTGCGGCAGCAATTGGACTTGGAGTTGAAGACTTATTAGATGGAATTTGTAGTTATTTTCCATTTGCAGGTGATGATTGTGAAAGTGATTTATCTGGAGTAGTATTTAAAATCGAAAGAACAAGTAAAAATGAAAAGAAGGTTTATGTAAGATTATTTGGAGGAAAAATATCTGTAAGAGATAAAATTCAAGTACCTAATAAGGAGATAGCAGAAAAAGTAAAGAAAATTAATAGGTTAGAAAATGGGGGAGTTGTTGAAGCACAGAGGATAGAAGCAGGGGATATAGGTATTTTATATGGACTTACAAGTTTCCAAGTGGGAGATGTTATTGGAATTTCAAATGATAAAATTAAAAATATATCTATAGCTAAACCAGCATTAAAAACAACAATTTCTGCAATTGATAAAGAAAAAAATCCAGAGCTATTTAAAGCATTAACATTACTTGCAGAGGAAGATCCACTACTAGAATTAGAGATGAATGACATAGATAAAGAAATTTATGTCAACTTATTCGGTGAAGTTCAAATGGAAATACTAAGTTCCATGTTAGATGATTTATATGGAATAAAAGTAGAGTTTTCGAATATTGAGACTATCTATAAGGAAACACCTAAAGGTTTTGGAGCGTCAATAATGCATATGCAGGAAGACTTAAATCCATTTTGGGCGACAGTAGGCTTAGAAATAGAACCAGCAGGGAGAGGCGAAGGTCTTAGGTATATTTCTAATGTTTCAGTAGGGTCATTGCCAAAATCTTTTCAAAATGCAATTGAAGAAGCAGTTATTAAGACAAGTAAACAAGGATTATTTGGATGGGAGGTTACAGATGTAAAAGTCACTCTTAGCTGTGGTGAATTTTTTAGTCCAGCCAGCACTCCAGCAGATTTTAGAAATGTGACACCTATGGTATTCATGGAAGCATTATATAAAGCACAAACTGTTTTATTAGAGCCATTACATGAGTTTGAGTTAAAGATTCCTCAAAATGCTTTAAGCAAAGCGGTATGGGATTTAGAAACTATGAGGGCAACCTTTGATAATCCTATTGTTATAGGGGATGAATTCTCAATAAAGGGATTAATTCCAGTAGAAAATTCAAAAGAATATAAAATGAAAATAGCTTCATATACAGAAGGTAGAGGAATGTTTGTGACAAAATTTTATGGGTATAAGGAAGCTTCAGCTGAATTTTCAAAAGCACGCAAAAAAACAACGTATGATCCATTGAATAAAAAAGAGTATTTGCTTCATAAACTAAACGCAATTAGAGATTAAATTTAAATAGATAAGTTAAATTTTTATATGTAGGATTTAAATATAAGACATTCAAAGCCTAAAAGTAAAGGAAGGGTCGTCTGAAGAAGATGAAGACCCTTCCTTTTTTCATGTTACTATGCTTAATTGTAAGTGCTTGAAATTTGTAATATAATGTAAATAAAGTTTTTAATAATAAGGGGACGCACAAATGAAAATCGACTTTAAAATAACAAAAGATGACTATATAAGCTTCAATTTACATCATTTAGAAAACTCGAAATCACAGAAAAGTACATTTAACATACTTAGATATGCTGTACCCATAGTACTTTCTATACCAATCTACTTTACAGGAACGGGGATATTTAATCAACCGAATATATATTGGATTATAGTAGCGATAGTTTTTTTAGTCATTTGGATTTTAACATATCCTAAGCAATACAAAAAATTAGTAGCTAAAGAAACTGATAAACTCATAAGTTAAGGAGATAATTCATCAATATTTGGAAGTAAGACTTTAGAAATTATTGATGGGACAATAGTAGTAAAAGGGGATTCTATATCAGAAACAGTATCGTTAGAAAGTATAAAAGATGTAAAAGTTTACGAAGATATGATCCTTATATATATAAGTGGATTTGTAGCTCATATAATTCCAAGGAGATATTTAGATAAAGAAATAGAGAAAGAACTTATGAAAGAGCTTAAAAAATGTAAGGCTTTAGAACAATTAAAGTAAAACGTGCTCCTTTGGAGGTGTAACGGAGAACCGTACCATAAATAAGTGATAGCAAATAAAAGTTAACACTTTTGTAATGGTGTCAGGTGCATAATAATTTAGACACAATTATGATGATAAAAAGCTACCATACTTACAGACTCATCCCCCCGGACGTGTCTTGCCTGTACGTATGGTAGCTTTAGTTGTGGTAGTTTGGACTCATGATGAAGAAGGTGTACCTAGATTCTGCTGGGCTTGTACTTATAGAGCTTCAAGGTCATCGCCCTGGCCGTGCCTACAGACCTGCATATACTGGTGGGGTCCCTCTCTATGCCAGAGCTGTATCATACAGTTTCACACGAGTTAGTTGCCACAAGCTATGTCAGCGTTTAGAGGTACCTTTTGATTTCCCGTCTCGCCGTCTAAGTCGTATACCTACTTGGAAGCTTGGTATTGTTTTATTCATCTATGAGATTCTGTTTTTACACCAATAACCTAAGCTACCACAACTTTCGGTTATTCGTTTTTAGAAAGAGGCTGTCATACTTACTGGCGGGGGGAAGACCAAATGTTTTACACTCTCTTTCTTCATATAGTGCAAAAGCTAACTAGTATTTGTTTTGCCCTATACTCTATTAATACGTGAAAAGACAGGACAAACCGTCACTATTTTTGAATAAATTTTGTTTTTGTTAAAAGTTTACAAGGAACAAGGTGATGGATTGTGCAGTTTGTCATTGAATCGCTCCCACTGATGTTCGCGTTCTAAACGTTCTAGTTGCTCAAGATCAAAGTGATGCTTCTCCATACGGAGGAAGGTATGGAGAGCTTTGGATCTATAGGATGAGGGATATGTAGGAGAAGAATTAGGTATAGGGGAAGTAGATATAGAAGCCCTAGGTGTAGAAGATATAGATGTAGAAGGTGCAGAGGTAGTAGGGGTAGGTCTAGTAGAAGCAGTAGGCTTAGATGAAAAAGGTGCATATTTGCCCCTTAATATGTCAAAGAATTTCTTGGGTTGCAAGATCCACTCCAATACAGCATGCCAAGTACTCCTAGGTGTACGTCCACATAAAAAGTCGGAGTGCTCAACTTGATGAAAGGCTTCTTTAAGGGTGGATAGAGCATCTTTACCTAGACCTTGAAGCTGAGTCCAAAGCTCGGTTATTTTAGCTTTAAGTCTAGTGGTCAAAGTAGGAATAGGTAGACTTGGACATATTTCATGAAAGAGATTTAATATACGCTCATAAGGAATATTAGGTGTAATGTCTATAGATAGAGAATGTGTATTAAGAGCTGGTTTGTATTCTCTTGAATACCTAAGTGGTAAATGTAGACTTAGAAGAAGTGCATTAACTGCTTGTGTGTTACGCACGTAGTAAGTACGTTTTTTGATACGATCACGGTAAGACAAATAGAGTTTACCTTGGAAGGGATCTTTGCTTTTTAGATAGGCAGTTTTTGAAGGGTAGGCCATACCGATTTTAGAAAAGGCAGTACGAAATTCAAAGCGACTAAAACCCAGCTCTTCCGTCCAACTATCACCTGTTTTATAATACACATCTTCACAAGGTTCTAAGAACTTATAGAAAGGCTGATCTTTAGTTTTTCCAAACCAGTATTCAAGCTGACACATTAAGATACTCGCTGTCACACTTCCTGTTATGGTATTTAATTTTGGACAGTATTTTAATACTTTTTGCAATGACATATGCTATTCCTCCTAAATTTAGAATGTTGTGTTACCCACTTACTTAGTTAATACGCAGAAGAAGGGACAAAACCGTCACAAAAAATTTAAAAAAATTTTGTGACGGTTTTTGTTTTTTAGGCGTATTAATAGAGTATAGGTAACCAGTGCTTATACAAAATACATCCAAGAAGGAAAAATCATAGAAGTTACAAGAAGAAGTTTAGTTTTAATATTTGGTACACCAGCAAAGGCAGGAGCTTTTTTAATAAGGTGTAAGGAGGTAATTAAGAGATAGAACATACCTTCCCCCTTTTTGCTAATAGCGTAAATGAAGTAGGAACAATTTGCTCTGTATTTCTATATAATTGTTAGAAAAATATGATATAATTAAATAATTAGACACTATGCCCTTTATAGAAGATGAGCAAAAGAATTTATGCTATACATTAAGGATAGAAAAAGGAGATAAGGATGGGGAAAAATCATAAAATAAGATTCTACTATATATTTTCATGTATTAGCATAGTAATTTCAACGGGCTCTATAATCCTTTATCAATTAGCTATCAAAAAGCTTATTGAACAAGTCGAACTTTTCAATGGAGTAAATATAGTAGAAGCTATATTAGGATTATTATTTTTTATATTTTTACAAATAATTTCACCCTATATTAAATCTATATTACAAGCCCTTTATAGAAATGAATTACTTCATCATATTAGGATTCGAATGAGTGTAGGTATATTGAATAAATCCATAGAGGACTTCACAAAAGAGATTAATGCAAAATACATATCGATATTTAATAATGATATCAAGATGGTAGTAAAAGATTTTTACATTTCAGGTTTAGAAATTTTTGAGTGCTTTACTTTTATTGTCTTTTCTATAGGAGCGCTATTAACAATAAATAAGATATTAGCACTGGTGTTAATAGTTGGAAACTTTTTGATGTTTTTAAACCCTTTGTTTTTTGAAAAGTTTTTTACAAAAGCTAAAGTTGAAATTTCTAAAGCCCTAAAACAATATAATTTACAGCTAACTGATTTTATGCAGGGGATACCTATTATAAAAACCTATTTAATTGAGCCACGTATGATAGAAAAGATTAAGGATACAAGCAAATATGTTAATAGGACTAATTTTAAATACTCAAACCTTTTTGCCGTTGCTAACATAGTAGGGGGAGGAATTACAACATTGAGAGATTTCATCATACTTGTTATCGGAATATGGATGATTAGTTCAGGAGATTTAACAATTGGTGCATTGCTTGCAACACTTCAAATTAGTGAAATTATCTCTCATCCAGTTGTAGCTATATCCTATTACATCAACAATAGAAACTCTATTAAGCCATTAAAAAAGCAAATTGATAAGATGATGAAAACACCTAGACATGAGGGCATACCTTTGCGCCAGACAATTGAAGATATCACTATTCAAAATTTAACTGTAGAGAGAGAAAATAAGTATCTCATCAAAGATATGAATTATACTTTTAAGAAAGGGATGAAGTATTTAATAATAGGAGAAAGTGGATGTGGAAAAAGTACGCTGTTACATACCATATATAATACATACAAAATATCTAAAGGAGACATACGTGTAAATAAAATAAGTTTACATGATTTAAATACACAGGATTATTACTCACAAGTAAAAATGCTTTATCAAGAAAGTTATCTTTTTGAGGATTCAATAAAAAACAATATTACTTTAAGTTTAGAATACAATAAAACTTATTTAGACCAAATACTTTCGACACTGCAGCTTCACAACATAACTGATAGTGCAAAGCTTTCAGGAGGCGAAAAGCAACGAATAGCACTGGCTAGAGCATTAGTCACAGAACCACAAGTTTTGCTTGTAGATGAAATTACTGCTAGCTTAGATTCTAAAATGGCTAAAACTATTGAGGAATTACTATTAAATTCATCTATGTTAATAATAAATGTAACACACAAACCATGTTTTGACATGTTGGATAGATATGACGAAATCATCATAATGAGTAACGGAACTATTAATGCAAGAGGAACATATAAAGATTTGAAAAAAATGGGACATATAGCTTAAAATGTTGAGTAGCTTATTGGCTTTAATATATGAAAAACTTTTCTAAAGGGTTTATTTTTGAGAAAATGTTGGTATAATATAAGTATAAAAAGAAATGCCTAGTAGCTGGTAACTACTAAGCATTCCTAAAGTGAGACGTTTGTTTTATTTTAGGGCTATTGGAACATAAAATGAATTAAAAGCAAAAATAGACACTATTTCTTGTCGGATGGAGTGTCTTTTTTTGTTTCAAAATTTAATTTGAATCCTTTTAGACTACCTTCAAGGTTGAATTTATTAATATAAATCCCTTTAAGGACATAAATAATAGTAATAACTAGAATAGCTAACACTATGATTATCATTAGTATCATATCCAATACCACCCCCTTTGCGCTATGATGAATGAATCACCAATAGCCCAAGGAGGATAAAACGCTCAAAACCTCCACAGCCATCCATCTGTGGTTAGATTAAATTTTACTTGAATAGTATAACATAAGCATAGATATGACGATAGGACAAATTGCTAAATTTTTACATATAAAAGTCATAATGAGAACTATTAGGGTGATGTTTATGGAAACATGGGACATTATGATAAAATAGATGATATACAAGTAGATAAATTGGAATATGGAAGGATAGAATTATGTTTATTCGTAAATATGAACCATCGGATTTAATGGAATTAACAAAACTCTTTTATAATACTGTTCACACTGTTAATGCTAAAGATTATTCAAAAGAACAATTAAATGTGTGGGCAACTGATAAAGTGGATTTAGAAAAATGGGCTCAATCTTTATTGGAACATTATTCTTTAGTAGCAGTTGAAAATGATATAATCATAGGATTTGGTGATATAGATCAGACAGGTTATCTTGATAGATTGTATGTTCATAAGGATTATCAAGGTAAAGGGGTAGCGACTGCCATCTGTAATGAATTGGAACAAACTATTCAAGAGGGTATAGTGAGTACCCATGCATCAATTACAGCAAGACCATTCTTTGAAAAGAGAGGGTATAAGGTTGTAAAAGAACAGCAAGTTCAGCGGCAAGGTGTATTTTTAACTAATTATGTTATGGAGAAGCATAGGTAGTTATTTTAAATTCATATGATAGAATAATATTTAAAAAGTGAGGTAGTGAGTCATTATGATGAAAAATATTCGAGATAAATACTCAGTACAGTTGAATGAAACTGTTAGCAGATTGTGCTGAGGTTAATAGAAATATGTTAGCAGTCTCAACTGTACTGATTACTTTTTGAGTTTGAAAATTAAACAAAAAGGGGTACAGTGATGAGGTCAATAAAAGAAATTGTAGATGAAAATAGAAAAACTATAATCGTATATATTATAACGGGTTTATTAATTGCATTTTTAACGAATTACAAAATAAAGCTTTTTCAACAACTAATAGATGATTTTTCAAACCATACAATAACCATAAAAGCCATTATGATTTATGGAATTGTATTATTAAGTTTTTATCTTATTAACTATATAGATGAATATCCAGCAAAAAGATTAGAGAATGGCATATACCTAGACTTTAAGGTATTGGCTTTAAAGAAAGTTAGCAAAATACAATATATTGAGTATCAATCTCTAGGAACGGGAAAGCTTACACAAAGGATTGAGAATGGAGCAAATGCAGGCAAGGAGATTATATTTGATTTTTGGCTA
This sequence comes from uncultured Eubacteriales bacterium, assembly GCA_900551325.1. Taxonomy (GTDB): domain Bacteria; phylum Bacillota; class Clostridia; order Lachnospirales; family Cellulosilyticaceae; genus Holtiella. Next base: position 27,837 of record URVM01000019.1, read on the forward strand.
TGTGTTTTTAGACAGTTAATCCCAACTATTATATTTAGTATTTTCTTTATATGGAGGATGAACCATCTCATTACTTATATAATCTTATGTGGGTATGTGATTGTATTTGTTATAACCAAATTTCTTTTAAAGTTTTTATATGGAATAAAAGAAAAAATTTTGTGCAATGAAGAGATGATGAACCATTACCTTGTGCGGGGATTTATGGAGATGGTAGTGTTTCGATTGAATCGACGTTTTAAGAGTGAAATTCATAAGGCAGTACACTCAAAGGTTGAAATTGTCACTTCAAAAGTTAAGATGAATATGATTCATGAAGCATTTTTCACCTTATTTGCGGTACTTGTGGCACTTTTAAATATTGGAATACTTATATATGCATGGATGAACCAATCTACTTCTATTGGAACGACAGTGGGATTGATTTCTCTTGTAGAAAATGCATATACACCAATTGCAATTTTTAACGTATTATTTGTACAATACAAACTTAATAAAGCAACATTTTCTAAGTTTGAAGACTTTCTTAATATGAAAGATGATGTACAAATAGAAAGTGGTGTAAATGCTAAGATAGAACAGGGGCATATCCAAATTACGAATCTTTCATTTCAATATAATGAGAAGAAAATAATTGACGGACTAAATATTCATATTCCACAGGGGCAAAAAATTGCACTTGTAGGAAGTAGTGGTTCTGGAAAAACAACCTTAGTTGAGATTTTGTTAGGCTTATTAAAATATGAGTCTGGTAGTATTCAAATTGATGGATATGAATTAAAAGAAATATGTCTAAATAGCTTATATGAAAATATGGGTTATATTTCACAGGATGCGCCGGCCTTTGATGGTACAATACGAGAAAATATTCTTTTTAGTCAGGATGCAAGTGATGATAAAATTAAGGAAGTTTTATCAAAAGTGAAATTAAATGATGTAGTATCAAAGATGGAAGAAGGAATTTATACATTAATAGGTGAGCGGGGGATGGCCTTATCTGGGGGCGAGAGACAGAGATTAGCATTGGCTAGATTATGGTTTCAGGAAAATAGTATAGTTATTTTGGATGAAGCAACTTCTGCTTTAGATAATATAACAGAAGATGAAGTTATGAAAGAAGTAATGAGTCTTCTCACGGACAAAACAGTTATAGCCATTGCACATAGGTTAAGTTCTATCAAAAATTTTGACCGTATTATTGTATTTCATGAGGGGCAGATTGTAGAACAAGGGACCTTTGATGAACTATTAAGAGATGGATTATATTTTGCGGATTTATATAACAAAAGTTTATACCAATAATAGAGAGATACACTAAGTTGATGGAGGGAATAGAATGTATATTCCAGAGAGTATCAAAAAAATCATAGGGGATAGAACATATACAATAGATACCGTGGGCATGTCAGATTCGCAGGTAATAGTATTTAATGATATGGTTCTAAAAATTGAAAAACAGCGAGAAGAGGCAGAAAATGAATATAGGATGATGGCATGGCTTAATGACAAACTACCTGTGCCTAAGATTTTGTGTTGGGAAAAGAAAAATGGTAAAAATTATTTACTTATGACAAAAGTAGAGGGACAGATGTGTTGTGAAGCAGAAATGCTAGAAGATCCTAAGCATTTAGTAAAATTGTTAGCAGAAGGCTTAAAAATGCTTTGGAATGTAGATATATCAAATTGTCCATATAACAATAGAATAGATAATAAACTAAGTAGTGCCCAAATGCGTGTTGAAAACAATCTTTGTACTATGGAGGATGCTGAACCTGAGACATACGGAAAAGATGGATTTGATAATCCAGCACAGTTATTGCAATGGCTAAAAGATAACAGGCCTACTGAAGAATTAGTTTTCTCACATGGTGATTATTGTTTACCCAATGTTTTTGTTAAAGAAAATAAAATCAATGGATTTATCGATTTAGGCAGAAGTGGTATTGGAGATAAGTATCAAGATATTGCTCTATGTTATAGAAGTTTACAACATAACTTTGCAGGAACATATGGAGGAGCAGTATATGAAGACTTTGATGCTACCATACTATTTGATGAATTAGGGATCATACCTGATTGGAATAAAATCAAGTATTATATTTTATTAGATGAGTTATTTTAAATATATAAGCTTTATAATAGAGGGATTCAAATTTACCACAGTAACATTATTAAAATAGCAAAGTTTAAATAATAAGTTTAAGTAACAAGTTTAGTAGTTAGGCTCAATCTTTATAGAGATGGGCCTTTTTCTTTTATATTTAATTATAATTTGAAATCCTTGATAGTTATCGGAACTTTGCATGATGTAAACAAGCTTTATTGATCAAGTGAAATATAAAAGAGAGTAATTAAAAGCTAATAATTAAAAGTTAATAATTAAAAGATAACTAAACGAATAAAAAGTATTGACTCTGACGTAACGTAATAGTGTAGTGTTGTTAGTGGAGCTACAATACATGATGAGATTGATGAAAGGAATAATATAACCATACTTATACAAGGTTTAGGTGAAATGGAGGGATTGTAGAGTGAAGATCAATGAAGTGGCAAAGTTAACGGGTGTAACGGTGCGAACACTACATTATTATGATGAAATTGGATTATTGCATCCTAGTGAAATTACAGAAGCAGGATATCGTCTGTATGATAAGGAGTCACTAGAAACTCTGCAACAAATACTATTTTTTAAGGAAATCAATTTTTCATTAACAGATATTAAGAAAATCATGAGCAGTCCGTCCTATGACAAAAAGGAAGCTTTATATAATCATAGAGAAATTTTGATTAAACAGCGCAATCGTCTTAATGAATTAATTGATTTAGTAGAAAAAACATTAAAAGGAGAAAATGATATGAGTTTTAAACAGTTTGATAACACAGAAATAGAAGAGGCACAATTAAAATACGCTAAGGAAGTTAAAGAACGTTGGGGAGACACTGATGCTTATGCAGAAAGCAAGAGAAAAACAAGCACTTACGACAAAGACAAATGGAAGGATGTAAATGATCAAGGAGCTAGCATTCTAAAAGAGTTTAGTGAAAAGAAACATTTAGCACCTGATAGTGATGAAGTACAGTCACTAGTGAAAAAGTGGCAAGATCATATTACAAATAGTTTTTATAAGTGTACAAATGAAATTCTAGCAGGCCTTGGGCAAATGTATATTGGCGATGAAAGATTTACACAAAACATTGATAAAAATGGAGAAGGTACAGCAGAATTTATGGCAAAAGCTATTGCTATATATTGTGCCAAAGAGGATAACATGTAGTATCTAATATCACAAGGTAGGAAATGTTTTTAAATAATCTTCTGATAAACTTTAATTACCGAAAGGGAACGAAACAAAGGGGGGAAACAGATGTGTCTACTATTAGGCTCTTACAAAAAGCTTTAGATTATATTGAGGAAAATCTAAAGACAGAACTTTCAATATCTGAAATTGCAGGAATAGTAGGTTTTTCAAACTACCATTTTTGTCATCTTTTTTCAGAGATTGTGGGAATGCCAGTAGCTGCATATATTACCAAGAGACGTATTCAATATGCTATTTATGAAATAAGTCAGTCAGGTAAAATGATTGATACTGCATTACTATATGGGTTTAATACTCATGCAGGTTTTTATAAAGCTTTTAAACGTGAATTTGGATGTTCTCCTTCTAAGTTTCTTAAATTAAATACTGCTAGAAAACCAAAAGTAGTTAATTTATTAGAGGAGGCAAAACTTATGCTTACAAACACAAAAATTAAAGAAATTCTATCACACTGGGAACTCAATACTACACTAAACATTGAACCTACTTTTGTAGCAGGTGGAGCAGTACAATCACCAGATACTTGGAACATTGATAATCAATTCATTTTTAAAACAGGTAAGGACATTGCAGGAATTAGAGGAAATATTGCAATAGCCAAAGTGCTTTCAAAGATGGGAATGGAAACAACTATTCCTATACTTACAAAAGAAGGAGAAGAATTTATCATTGAAGGTGATAGATTCTTCGTTGTTACTAACAGAGTTTCGGGTTCTTTTCTTCCACCTAAAGAAAGGTATGGGGAAAATAGAGTGGAAATTGCAATCCAATATGGTGAAGCCATTGGAAAACTTCATCAAGCACTTTTAACTCAAGATGATAAATTAGAGGTCAACGACACGAATATGTTAGATGTAGTTCTGAATTGGGCGATGCCACATACTAGAACTGTTATGGAACAATGGGGGTGCCCTTTACCAGAAGAGTTCTATGAAGAGTATAAGGAGAAGTTTCCTAAACTTTATAAGAAACTACCACAACAAGTAATACACAGAGATGCTAATCCTTCTAATATTATGTTTAATAAAGGTAAGATTACAGGATTTATAGACTTTATGATAAGTGAGCGTAATGTGAGACTCTTCGATCCTTGTTATTGTGCGACAGGGATTTTGTCAGAGGCTAGTGATGTAGAGGGAGGATTTGAGAAGTGGCCTGAAATACTTAGAGGAATTATTAAAGGTTATGACCAAATTATACAGCTTACTGATGAAGAGAAACAAGCTATACCTTATATTATATATTCAATCCAAATGATTTTTATTGCATGGCTTATTGACCATGAAGCTTACAAAGATTGTGCACTGCAAAATCGCAAAATGCTCCTTTGGATATGGGACAATAAAGAGAGTTGTTTTTAATAAATGAGTACTAAGTAAAGACGTAACTTCTTATAGAGGGACGTCTTTTAATTTTAAAATTTGCAAAAAGAATAAAGTTAAAGATTATTAATATTTTAACTTTATTCTTTTATTTTATGGAGTATTATAGTGTATGATGAGATTATAAAGAGAAATCAATTTAATAACTAAAAATATGATCTAAATACATTTTAATAAACTTAGATACGAGAGGTAAGGATGAAATGATCAATCAACAGGCAGTGGGTAAGATTCAAGAGGAAATAGAGCAAAAGTATCCTAGTAAGGTACTACATATATTAAATGGTAGTTGTATGCTAGAGGACTTTAAAAGAAACGGACAAATTAAAGAGGGATGTACATACATCCCTTTTAATGAAGCTATGTGCTGGAAAGAAGCAGATGATGTGATATTTAGTAAGGAATTTATTAGGAAAAGAGCAGAATCGCTTAATTCAACAGAAGAAGAATATACTCATATTGTACTTCATCCACTAAAACCATTATTTGAAGAAGAGTTTGATCTTATTGTTATATGGTTTGGGGATGATATGTTTTGTCAAATCAATATGCTAACAGTGATGGGATTCTTAGAGCAAAAGGGGTATACAGGAGATTTATTACTTTGTGTAGTCTGTGAGAGTGATGATGAAAGATTACCAGAGGCTTATGAAGTTCAGCTAGAAGGAAGTTTAGAAAAATATAGAGATATTATATGTAAACATGAGATGCCAAAACAAGAATTACTACCTCTAACATACAAAATGGTTAAACTTTATTTGGGTTATAGAGATGAAAATAGTGAAATTAGTAAATATATTATTAAGAATAAAAATAAAGAGAAACAAGTATTAGTAGGAGAACTTTTAAAGATATTCCCACAATACGGACTAGGTGATTTACAGTATGAAATGATAATAGAAGAACTAGTAGGAAAGTAATAGTAGTAAAAAACTTTATGAAGAAAAGTATAATCAGGCCATGTGTGCTTTGTGCTACGAGAAATAAAATATAAAAAGGGATATTAAGACCACTTTTTAGGTGAGCTTAATATCCCTTTTTTCTTTAATAAATCGTATTATTACTTATTCTAATAGTAAAATTGCACTTTCTGGAATGTGTAAATATAAGTTGTCTTTATCTTGTCGGTTATCCCATTCGGTCTTACTAACTTTATATAGTAGTTCGATATTATTCTTTATGGTACTATTTTTATTTTTAAAGAAAATATTATATTCAAAAACATCTTCCACAATCTTAGTCACTTTACAGTGTATGATATTTTTTACTTGCTTCTTATCAGGATTATCTTTTATTTGATTAGCATCATAGAGTTTAAAGTCATGAGCTCTAATGCCTACAAATTTTATTTTATTAGAAACCATATTGTCTGTTTCTAATAGGATATCCCAGTCAGTAACATGGACGTGATGAGAAGATACCTGTTTACAGCTAGCAATATTTTTGCATCCCAGTAATCTTGCTGCTGTGTGGACTTTAGGTTGATTAAAAAGCTCTTTAGTATTTCCGAATAAAACTGTTCTGCCTTGATCTACAATAATAAGTTTTTTGCAAAATCTATAAATTTCATCTCTGCTGTGGCTAACCATTAAAATTTCACCATCGTATAATTTTAAGGATTCTAATAAGCCAGTTTGAAGTTGATCTTTCAAATGAGAGTCTAGTGCAGAAAAGGGTTCGTCTAGCATGAGTATATCAGGTTTATAGATGATACATCTTGCAAGTGCTACTCTTTGTTGTTGACCACCAGAAAGTTGGTGAGGGTATTTTTTCTCTAGTCCTTTTAAATGAAAGGCTTCTAAAAGTTCATCTATTTTTTGTTTCTTTTCTTCTAAAGGAAGTTTGAGTCCTATTCCAATGTTTTCTTCTATAGTCATATGTGGAAATAAGGCGTAATTTTGAAATAGATAACCTACGTTTCTATCTTGTGGTTTAAGATTTATTTTTTTATAGGAATCAAACAAGACTTTATCATTAAGTATAATACGTCCTTCATCAGGTGTTTCAATACCTGCAATACATTTTAAGGTCATACTTTTGCCACTACCGGAAGCACCTAAAATACCGAGATAATCTCCGTTCGTTTCAAAAGCAATATGAAGAGAAAAGCCTTTTAGTTTTTTCTTTATATCAACGACTAATTTCATAAGCGTCTTCCTTACTTTAAGTATTTTCTTTCTTTTATGGATAGATAGTTTGTTAGAGCCACAACGATAAAGGATATGGATAAGACAATGATTACATAGTAAGCAGCAAGATCCATATTTCCAGCGGCAACTTCTGAATAAATAGCCATTGGTAGTGTTCTTGTTTTATTTTCTATATTCCCTGCAATCATAGCTGTAGCACCAAATTCACCTAGTCCTCTAGCAAAGGCTAATATACCACCACTTACAACGCCAGGTAGAGCAAGAGGCATAACAATACGCCAAAAAATTCTTCTTTCTGACATGCCAAGAGTTCTAGCGGCCATAATTAAATTTTGGTCTACCTGTTCAAAAGCGCCTCTTGCAGAGCGGTACATAAGTGGAAATGAAATAACTACAGCAGCTATAACAGTAGCTGACCAAGAAAAAACTATTTTAACACCTAAAAAGTCTAGCAAGAACTTACCAATCGGTCTATTGACTCCAAAAATTAATAAAAGCAAAAAGCCCATGACTGTGGGAGGAAGAACAAGTGGTAAGGTAAGTAGACTATCTAAAATCATTTTTAATCTTTCAGATTTCATATTAACAACCCATCTTGCAACAAAAAGCCCTAACAAAAATGTTAAGGCTATAGCTACAAATGCAGTTTTCATTGAAATCAATATGGGTGATATCTGCATAGTGTAATCTCCTATTTATTAGGTGTAAAGCCATATGATTCAAATATTTTCATAGCTTCATCAGTTTGTAGAAATGTTATAAAGTTTGTGGCTGCTTCTTCATTTTGACTATTTTTAACTATACCTATAGGGTAAATAACTTTAGAAACAGTTCCTTCAGGTGCTTCACATACTACTTTTACTTTTGGATTTGAAGAAGCATCTGTTGAATAAACAATACCTGCATCCCCGCTACCTTCAGCAATCCAGTTAAGTACTTCTGTAACATTTGTCCCAAGACTTAATTTATCAGAGGCCTTGTCCCAAATGCCAAGGTTTGTTAGGGCTTCTTTTGCATACTGACCAGCTGGCACACTTTCTGGGTCTCCAATAGCGATAGAATCACTTTCTAAAATATCTTCAAAAGTGTTAATGTCTTTAGAATTATTTTCAGGAACGATGAGTACAACTTTATTTTCAAGAAGTTGTGCGATAGAGTCTTCAGCCATTAAGCCTTGTTCCTTTAAGCTATCCATTTGTTTCATAGCTGCTGACATAAATACATCTATTGGTGCACCTTCTTCAATTTGTGATTGTAATTTACCTGAAGCATCATAGGTTGTTTGGATTTTAATATGAGGATATTGTTCCTCAAACATTGGAATAAGTTCATTATCCATACAATTTTTTAAACTAGCTGCTGCCGCAAGAGTAATAGTTGTTTCTTCACCTACTGGATTACTATTACATCCTGTTAAAGATAGGGTCAAACAAAAAGCTGTCATTAAGATAGTAAATATTCTTTTCATTTTTCTGCTCCTTATTTATGTATTAATCATTTAATTTGAGAAAGTAATTAGATAAGTTGAGATGAAGGGAACTAAAATAAAGCAAACCGAACTAAACCAAACTCAAACTAATTTAAAAACATTATACCACCGTTTACATATGGTGTAAATTAGGCTCTTTAACAATTGTAATATTTTATGGTAAAATGTTATAAAGTCAGAGAAAAATGCGAAGCAGGTGAGTGAAGTGAATGAGGATATATTATACACACCGGAAGAGATAGCTCAAAAACTTAAGCTAACAAAAGGTACAGTATATGAAATGATTAAAAGGGGAGAGCTTGAGGCTCACCGTATAGGAAGGTATATTCGTATATCTCAAACTCAATTTGAACTTTATCTTTTAAAGGCAAAGGGCTATGATAATTCATACGAAGCTACATTAATTAAGGAAGATGATGAAACCTTTGCACAGGTTGGCTCAGTTAAGATACATGTTGATACGCCTTTAGAAGGACAAGTAAAGATTTCTATTCGACCTGAAAACATTATACTAAGTAGAGATTCTTTTATAAGTAGTGCAAGAAATAATTATAAAGGAAAAGTGACTACTATCCTTAATGCAGGCTCTAAAATACTTGTAACTGTGGATATAGGTATACCTATTAATGTATTTATAACTGCTAAATCTTTAGATGAAATGGAAATTAAAGATGAAAGTGAAGTATATGTTGTTTTTAAAACCATGTCTGTAATGGTATACAAATAAGAAACAATTTTAAGGTTACTAAATGGAGAGAACCTTTAGGGGCCTACGGTTTTTCTGATTGTACAGCTAAAAGAGTAGGGAATACTTGGTCCTATAAAGTAGGCGCACATACGATTTCATAAATATAAGATTAAATAGTCTACCTTGAAAGTTATGAGTAGATTATATATAATAAAGTTAAATATAACGAAGGAGTTGATAAAGTGATTAACTTTACTTGCTAATTATTAATAGGACAACACAATAAGCTTTTTAACCTTATCTTAGGATAGGTTTATTTGTGTTGCCAAGGCGAGGAAGTTAATCATTTGAATCAACTTATTTTGATATGTACAAATACATATAGTAAATGAAGGTAGGATGAGTCTACCTTTATATTTGCTGTCTAAATAAGTCTTGAGGAATGAACTTCCTTGAGACTTTTTTTATTGCCTCGAAGGGAGAGATGTATATGTCGATTATTAATGTTAACCAACTTACATTTAGTTATGATTCACATCATGAAAATATCTTTGAAAATACTTCATTTACAATAGATACAGATTGGAAATTAGGGTTTATTGGACGAAATGGTAGGGGGAAAACTACCTTTCTTAATTTACTAATGGGAAGATATGAATATAAAGGGAGCATTGTTAGTTCTGTAACTTTTGATTATTTCCCTTTTGAAATATGTAAGGCAGGAATAACTTTAGAAGTTATAAAAAATGTGGTAGCACCTTATAAAGAATGGGAAGAAGAGATGGAGAGTTGCTTAGTGGAAAACACTACCCAAAGCTTGGAGCGATATGGGACTCTCTTGGATATGTATATACAATGGGATGGGTATATAATAAATGAACTGATAGAAAAGGAAATAGGTAAGCTAGGTGTAGCTAAGGATGTTTTAGAAAGGCCTTTTGAAACACTAAGTAATGGTGAGCGTACAAAGCTTATGTTAGCTGCTTTATTCTTAAAGAGAAACAATTTTTTACTCATTGATGAACCGACTAACCATTTAGATAGTGAGGGAAGGCAAGTTGTTGCAGAGTATTTAAGTAGTAAAAAAGGCTTTATACTAGTTTCTCATGATAGAGTGTTTTTAGACCAAGTTATAGATCATGTACTTTCTATAAATAGAAATAGTATTGAAGTAACAAAGGGGAACTATTCTACTTGGCATATGAATAAACAAATGCAAGATCAATATGAATTAGATGAAAATCAAAAGCTTAAAAAAGAGATTTCTAGATTAGAGATTGCAAGTAGACAAACAACAGGATGGAGTGACAAAATAGAAAAATCAAAAATAGGTAATCATGTAGGAGATAGAGGATTTATAGGTCATAAATCTGCTAAGATGATGAAAAGAGCCAAGGCTATAGAAAAGAGACAAGACAAGTTAATAGGTGATAAAAAAGAGTTACTTAAAAATATAGAACAAGTAGATACCCTTAAAATTCACTGTATGGATTATGTGAAAAATGTACTTATAGATGTAAGGGATTTAGGAATAGTATATGGAGATAAAAAAGTTTGTGAACAAATAAATTTTGCAGTAGAAAAGGGGAGCCGTATAGCACTTAGGGGGAAAAATGGTTGTGGCAAATCAAGTATTATTAAACTATTGGTAGGGGATGAGATAAGTTATACAGGAAAAGTTATAAAGGGAAGTGGACTAAAGATTTCCTATGTACCTCAAGATACAAGTTTTCTAAAAGGAGATATAAAAGAATTTTTAAGAAATGAAGGGATAAATGAAAGTTTATTTAAGGCCATTTTAAGAAAATTGGATTTTACAAGAAGTGCCTTTGATAAGGACTTATCTCAGTTAAGTGAAGGGCAAAAGAAAAAAATACTTATAGCCAAAAGTTTATCAGAAGAAGCACACATTTATATATGGGATGAACCACTAAACTTTATAGATATTTTATCTAGAAATCAGATAGAAGAAGTCATATTGAAGTATGAGCCGACGATGATTTTTGTAGAGCATGATAGGCTATTTAATGAGACAATTGCTACACAGATAATAGAATTATAATAAGTATATAGATTTCAGAGTAAAGAAATATCTCAATCTGTAGAGAATACAGGTTGGGATATTTTTTATATGTTTAAAAAAACAAATAGGATGACATAAAGATTATTGACAAATGGAATGATATAAAGTATAGTTTCTCTCAAGAGGACAAATGTGCGTTATAGAAAAACAAACAAGAAAAACAATGACAACAAGGAGAACATACATGAAAAAACTATCCTTAATTGCTCGAATTTTAATCTGCTTAATAGTAGGTATTACAATAGGTTTAATTTGTAAAAACTTTGAATGGTCAGTACCTATTCGCATCTTAGTTACATTAAGTGGGTTATTCGGTAACTTTTTATCTTTTGTAATACCATTAATCATTATAGGTTTCATTATTCCAGGTATTGCTTCACTAGGAAATAAATCTGGAAAGGGACTTTTAGTAACTACAGTAGTAGCCTATAGTTCAACTATTTTAGCAGGCTTTTTTGCCTATTTAGTAGGCAATACATTACTGCCTAAGTTGATTAAGGGAACCAATATGTTTGGTGAGGCTGGAGAATTAGTAGCACCTTATTTTAATATTGATATGCCACCTATTATGGGCGTTATGTCTGCTTTAGTACTAGCATTTGTACTAGGAATTGGTTTATCAAGGATAAAAAATAGTGTATTACTAAAAGGAGTAGAAGAATTAAATGAACTGGTTTTAATGGTTGTACAGAATGTTTTAATTCCATTGGTACCTTTATATATAGGTTGTATTTTCGCTAAACTGAGCTTTAGCGGTGAGATTTTAACAACTATGAAATCTTTTGGAAGTGTATATATTATCTTACTTTCTTTACAAGTTATCTACATAGTATTCCAATATGTAATCGCGGGACTAATAAAAAAAGATAGTCCTTTAAAAATGATTAAAAATATGATGCCAGCTTATCTAACAGCAGTAGGTACTCAATCATCAGCAGCAACTATCCCTGTAACTCTACAGTGTGCAATGAAAAATAATATTCGTGAGGAAGTACTAGATTTTGTTATTCCCCTAGGGGCTACTATACATTTAGCTGGTGATACAATTACCCTTGTACTTACCTCTATGGCAGTTATGTATATGAGAGGACAAGTACCAACCTTTGAAGGGATGATGCCTTTTGTATTAATGTTAGGCGTCATAATGATAGCGGCACCTGGAGTACCTGGTGGAGGGGTAATGGCAGCTCTTGGTCTTTTAGAATCTATGCTTGGTTTTGGTGGATTAGAAAAACCTCTTATGATCGCATTGCATGCAGCGCAAGATAGCTTTGGAACAGCTACAAACATAACAGGTGATGGGGCTGTTGCAGCTATAGTGGAGGCTATTCTTTATGAAAAAAATCTATCTTAATAGAATAATAAATATTAATTTTTAAATAAGTATTATTCTCCATTTCTATAGAAATATGATATAATTATAATGAAGATAAGTTTAAAATTAATAAAATTAAAGATAGATAGAACTTACCTATTATTATAGAAATGATATAGAAACGAAGGAGATAAAAAATGAAATATTTTATTATTGAAGGTACAATAACTAATGCTGATTTAATGAATGATAATATTATGAAAGAACATATGGCCTATTCTCAAAAAGCAATGGAGAAGGGGCTTATATTAACATCTGGTCTTAAGGCAGATATGAGTGGTGGATTATTTATAATGAAAGCAGAGTCTATTGAAAAAGTAGAAGAATATTTATCTAGTGAGCCACTAAAGGTTAATGGCATTCAAGAGTATAGAGTTATTGGATTTGATCCACATTACTTTAATGAATCACCTAGTGCGTGGTTTAATTAATAAAACATATTGAAACCCTATAACGAATGTGACTATACTTTAATAAGTAGTATATGGTAAAGAAAGAGTAACATTTGATATGACAGGAGATAATATATTATAATATTAAATACTTATCGAGATGAAAAATAAAATAGGAAGGTTTCAATATGGAAAAAAGTAAGCTACAAGATAGGTTAACTATGCAGGTGCTTGAACTTAAGCACTTATCACAGTTTAATGATTTATTAAGATATGTTTTTCAAGTGACAAATAGAGAGTTGAATGATGTAGGTTGGGAACAAGACGAGATTGTCCAATCTAAAAGACCTGTTCTTCAAAAGGCTGACGTACTTGGATGGTTTGATGAAGGCAAATTAGTTTCTCAACTAGCAGTATATCCTATGAAAGTAAATATACATGGAGAAATTTATAAAATGGGTGGTGTAACAGGTGTTGCTACATACCCAGAATATTCTAGTTGTGGCTTGATGCATAGTCTAATGAAACAAAGCTTAGAGGATATGCGTAAGCGAAAACAAACCGTATCTCTTTTATACCCTTATTCCATACCTTATTATAGAAGTAAAGGCTGGGAAATCATATCAGATATTATGACCTTTACTATTAAGGATGTTCAACTTCCAAAGCATACACAAGTACCAGGTATGGTTCATAGGGTAGATATTAATCATCAAGATTTAAAGGATTTACACAATAGATTTACACTTCAAAGACACGGCGCTCTTGTACGAGATGAATTGGCTTGGGAAGAGTACTGGAGATGGGAAGTAGAAGATATTATTGCTGCTATTTACTATGATGAATTTGGTATACCTCAAGGATATATTACATATTGGATAGCTGAGGATATCTTCCATATGAAAGAATTAATATATTTAAATGAGGAAGCCAGAAAAGGAATTTGGAATTATATTAGTGCACATTTTTCTATGATTAATGAGGTACGTGGTAATACGTATACAAATGAATCACTGGCTTTCTTATTAGAAGATAGTGAAATAGAAGAAACGATTAAGCCATTTTTCATGGCACGCTTAGTAGATGTAGAAGAATTTATTAAGAAGTTTCCATTTGATCACAAATTAACTGAGAAGGGCTTTACTTTTGTAGTAAAAGATCCACTTCTTGAATGGAATAATGATAATTTTGCACTTTGGTGGGATAAAGATGGAAATATGCAAGTATCTAGAGAAATAATAGGGGATACCATTAAACTAGATATACGCACTTTAACTACCATGTTATTTAGCTATAGACGTCCAGCTTATCTATCTAGAATAGGTAGAATAGACGCTAAACCGGAAACAATTAAGCTATTAGAAAAATTAATTCCATTAGATGAACCTTATTTCTCTGATTATTTTTAAATATAAAAGCTAGTAGGTATTGTTTATATACTACTAGCTTTATTTTTATGTAGAAATCTTACTAAGAATAATTGTTATAAAAAAATAAATGGTTTTAAATAAAACTTTTCTTTACATTTGATGAAAGTAGAGTTATTATATACATAGAAAATAGTTTTAAATAAAACTAATGAAAGAGGGATTTATGAAAAACTTAGATTTTATTGAGAAATTAATGGTCATACACCATTTTACAAAAGGTCTATTTAAATATTCATCTATAAAAGAGATTGATCCAAGTCTTAATGAAACACATGCAAAGATTTTATTATTTGTACGTAAGCATAAACAAAATAAGATGAGCAAAATCAATAGTTATATTGGACTTCAAAAAGGTGCTTTTACAACATCTGTAGATATTCTTATTAATAATGGATATATGCTAAAAATCAAAGATGAGAAAGATAAAAGATCTACAAATTTAGAGCTTACCCAAAAGGGGATAGAGATGGCAGATAAGTTAACGGAAAATTTATATAAGAGTATAAATGAAATGTTTGATAATCTTGATGAGAAAGAAAAAGAAGAAATAAATAATGCAGTAGAAGTATTAACAAGGTTCTGTATGAAGAACAAAATGAAACATTAAATAGGAGAATAAAATGGAAGATAAAAAAATATTAATTTTAAGAGATGAAAAGGTTTCAAAAGCCATATTAAAATTATCCATACCTATGGTTATGGGTATGATGGTTCAAGTTTTATATAATTTAGTAGATACTTACTTTATTGGTATGTTAAATGATTCAAATCAGTTAGCCGCAGCCAATATTGCACTACCTGTATTTATGATGTTAATGGCTATAGCTGGGATTGTAGGCTCAGGTGCATCTTCATACATATCAAGATGTCTTGGAAATAAGGACTATGAAGAAGCCAACAAGACAATTTCTATAGCCACAGGTATTTTAATTATAATGAGTATACTTGTTATGATAGGTGGAATAATCCTTTCTCCTGGAATGGCAAAAGGATTAGGTGCAAATGAAGCTACTTTTGATTACACATATAAATACATCGTTATCATGTTTATAGGAGCAATCCCTGTAATGTGTAGCTATGCACTAGGGCAACTTCTTCGTTCAGAAGGAAATATCATGCAGTCAGTTATGGGTCTTTTATTGGGTACTGTTGTCAATATAGTATTAGATCCTATCCTTATTTTTACTTTCAAGATGGAAATAACAGGTGCTGCTATCGCTACTGTATTAGGGCAAACATCAACATTACTTTACTTTATATATGCTTATTCAAAAGGCAAAACTACTTTAAAAATAAACTTAAAACATTTTAAATATGACAAAAACATATTCAAAGAAATATTTACAATTGGTGTGCCTGCATCATTAAATCAAATGTTAATGGGATTAGCTACTGTTGTTGCCAATAACATAGCTGTTACATATGGAAATGTGACAGTTGCAGGTATGGGGGTAGCTATGAAGATTATGACTATAGGTACTTTCGTATTTATGGGCTTCTCAGCAGGATGTCAGCCTTTAGTTGGATATAACTATGGATGTAATAATATACCTCGTGTTAAAGAGATTATTAAAAAAGGAATATTTATAACTTCCCTTATTGGAATAGTTTTAGCTGTAATCTTTGGAGTATTTGCAAACTCCCTTATAGGATTATTTGCAAGTGATGCTGAAGTTATAAATAAAGGAGCGATTATACTTAGAGCCTTAATGCTTTCACTTCCTTTTGTAGGTGGTCAAATGGTTTCTACAACATCAGCTCAGTCTATGGGGAAAGTTGTAGTAGCGTTTATCTTATCTATATCAAGACAAGGAATACTTTATGTGCCTCTTTTATTACTACTAAACAAGCTATTTGGTTTTTCAGGATTTATTTACGCTCAACCTATAACTGATATGGTTATGATTTTATTCTCATCTATCCTACTATTTAAAGTAATGCCAAAGAGCAACAAAGTAGAAAATGCATAAATAAAAATGAACCCTAGTAGATGAGATATATTAAGGAGGTAACTTATGAAACAAGATAATACAGTATGTTTATGTAAGAAGATAAGCGAAGAAGCAATCATTCATGCAATTAAAAATGGAGCAACTACAGTAGAAGAGGTTAAAGAAAAAACCAATGCTACTAGTGGGCTTTGTAGAGGCATTAGATGTAAGAAAAAAGTTAAAGAACTAATCGAAACATATAAATAGAATTATGAAATAGAAGAGCTATGAAGCTAGTAAATTTACTAGTTTCATAGCTCTTTTAATATAAAATATTAGTTTTGTGCAGTAGTGATGTACACGATATTATCATTAGCAGGTTTTTCAATAGAAAGAGCATTTAAAGTATCTTCATTAATAATGATTTGAGTATCGTCTAAGAGAGTTATAGGCATAGTAGATACTTGTTCACCCTTTAGAACTTTAACAGCAAGTTCACCAGTTTTGTAACCTAGTTTCTCATAGTCTATACCTTGGCATGCAAGTGCACCAGATTTAACAGAGCCATCTTCTGAAGCGATAACTGGTACTTTATTATCAGTCGCTAGTTTAGCAACTAGAGGCATAGAAGAAACGATTAAGTTATCTGTTGGAACATATAAAACATCTATGTTACCAACTAAACTTGACATAGCTTGGTTAATTTCATTTGCAGAAGATACACCTTTTTCTACAACCGTATAATTATTTTCAGATGCATAAGCCTTTAACATATCTACTTGTACTTTTGAATTCACTTCACTTGTATTGTATAAAACACCAATAGATTTAGCATCTGGAATAAGTGTTTTAATAAGTTCTAAGTTCTTTTCAATAGGTAAGTAGTCAGAAGTACCTGATACATTTGTTTCAGGTTGTTCTAAAGATTTGACAAGACCTGCAGCAACAGGATCAGTAACAGCAGTCATTAAAATAGGTATATCTTTTGTTGCATTATAAGCAGCTTGAGCAGATGGTGTAGAGATAGCAAAGATTAAATCCTTTTTATTAGATACAAATTTGTTTGCAATAGTTTGGGTTGTAGGTAAATCAGCTTGAGCATTTTGATAATCTAAAGTTATAGTTTCGCCATCTATGTAGCCATTATCTTCTAATGCTTTAATAAATCCTACTCGTGCTTTATCTAAAGAAGGATGTTCTACTAACTGACTAATACCAATTGATAATAAATCTTTATTTGCACTACTGTTTGTATTACTATTATTTCCATTACCTTGAGCACAACCTGTAAGTAAAGAGGTTCCAAGCGCTCCTACTAAAATTAAATTTACTAATTTCTTTTTTATCATCATAATATAATTCCCCTTTGATTTTATTTTTGTAAGTTTAAACTGCATATTCAAATTTATGTAGTATTTCTTCTATAGTTATATTAGCTTTTTCTTTCCCGCTAATATCTAGAATCACCTCCCCTTTATGAAGCATGATGAGTCTATCACCATAGGTAATAGCATGCTTTAGGTTATGGGTGACCATAAGTGTAGTAATATTCTTTTCTCTAACAATTTGATCTGTTAACTCTATAATTTCATTTGAAGTTTTAGGATCTAGAGCAGCTGTATGTTCGTCTAGTAATAAGATTTTAGGATTTGTAATACTAGACATAATAAGAGAAAGAGCTTGTCTTTGACCACCTGATAAATATCTTACTTGCACATCTAAATATTTCTTTAAGTCTAGTGAAATATTTTCTAATAAATCTTCTAGTGTCTGGGTCTTATGACGAAGGCACTTTTTAAGATTAAGTAGATTTCCTTTATTTAAGGCTAAGGATAAATTTTCACGAACTGTCATGGAAGGACAAGTGCTTAAGCTAGGATCTTGGAAAACCCTACTTATAAGCTTAGTTCTTTTATGTTCAGCAAGATTTGTTATACTCATACCATCTAAGAAAATATCTCCTTGGCTTTCTTTTATAAGACCAGAAATAATATTTAGTAGAGTTGATTTACCTGTTCCATTACTACCGATAATACTTACAAACTCGCCTTTATTAATCGTTAGAGAAAGATTTTTGAAAATCGTATTAGGTTCTCCGTATGGATTAGGAAATGTCTTTGAAATATTATTAATTTGTAACATTTACAATACCTCTTTTCTTTGAAGTTACATCCTTGGTGTGTGTAGTGGCAAATACATTCAGGTTGCTAATACTTAAGAACAAGATAATAACAATTGAAGTCATTAGTTTTAAGTTATTAGGAGATGCGATGCCGTAATTGATTGCTAAATAAATAGTGAATTGATAAATGAGAGTGCCTACTATAATTGCTGTTGTAGGTTTAATAAAAGTAAGTTTCTTAAAGATAGATAAGCCGATAATAATAGATGCTATGCCAAGAACTAAAGTACCAATCCCCATAGTTACATCAGAAAAACCTTGGAACTGGGCAAATAAGCTACCAGAAAAAGCAACAAGACCATTAGATAACATTAAGCCTAATATTTTTATAATATCTACATCAATACCTAATGATTTAACCATTTGAGAATTATCACCAACAGCTTTTAATGTATAGCCAAGACCTGTCTTTAAGAAAACATCAAGAACAAGTTTACAAAGTACTACAAGAATCATAACCAGTACTATAGGAGAAATAGGGCTATTAAAAAGATGATTGAAGCTAAATAATGGAAGATTTGATTGACCCATTATGCCTAAATTAATAGAGTAGAGCATACCCATAACTAAAATTCCAGAAAGTAAATTAGAGATTTTAAGTTTTAGATGTAAAATACCAGTTAAAAGACCAGCAGCTAAACCACATACAATAGCAAGTAGCGTTCCAAGGATTGGAGAAATGTTGTGACTTAAAGAAAAGGCAATGATAGCGCCACCTAATGAGAAACTACCATCAACAGAGAGGTCTGGGAAATCTAAAATTTTATAGCTGATATAAATACCAAGAGCCATAATGGATAAAATTAAACTTTGTGTTACTACGGATATAATACCTGTCATAAAAATACTCCTTTTAAAAATTATTTTCTATAAAAAAAACCACATGAGAGAGTCCATGTGGTTTTAAAAAATATAAAAAGCCACATAGCTATATCTATATGGCTTAGTTTTGAATACAAAAAAGCCACACAGTTAACCTGTGTGACTTTATCAATGATAATAATGAAAAACATTATAAACACTATTAGCCAACACAGATACAATCCTTGATTAATGTTATCTTACAAGGGGTTTGTATCTGTGTTAAAATTCATAAATTTATAACTGGATACAACCCCTATATAAATTGGCTAAAGAAACTAAATCGTGTTTGTTTGTTTAATAAAGTTTTCATAATTATCTCCTCTTTTATTTTTAAATTTACAATATTTAATCTTTGTTTTTTGTTTAGCAATAGTATAGGCTATGAAAAAGCATAAGTCAATAAAAAATTTGAAATATAGAAAAATTGTTAGAATTATAAGTGTTAGATAATAGATTTTTAGATATATTTATATCAAAAAAAGCCATTAAAAGTTAAATCATTCAAAAAACAACTTAATTTAAAGTACTAATAGCAGATTCAAGCTTTGATAAAGCTTTTTCTAAAATAGCTCTAGGACAGGCAATATTAATACGTTGGAAGCCTTCACCTTCACTACCAAACATAGAACCTGTATCAAGCCAAAGACCTGCTTTATGAACAATTAAATCATCTAATGCTTCATCAGTTAGGTTTAAAGCTTTACAATCAAGCCAAATAAGATAAGTACCTTGTGGCTCTACAAGTTTAATTTGAGGAAGACGCTCTTGTAAAAATGTACGTACAAACTCTAAATTTTGTGCTAAGTAAGCTTTAAGATCATCTAACCATTCACGCCCATAATCGTAGGCAGCTTTACAAGCTAGTAAGCCCATAGTGTTTAGCTGACTGTAGCCAGTTCGAACAATCTCCCTTTCAAAAGCAGTTCTTATAGATTCGTTAGGAATAAAAATATTAGAAACTTGAAGACCAGCTAGATTAAAAGTTTTGCTTGGCGCAGTACAAGTAATGGTTATATCTAAGAATTCAGGTTTAAGACTTGCAAGTATATGATGTTGATACCCCTCATATACAAAATCAGCATGAATCTCATCGGAAATAATAAGTACACCATGTTTAAGACAAATATCACCTAAGGCAATAAGTTCTTCTTTAGTCCAAACTCTACCTACTGGATTGTGAGGGCTACAAAGGATAAAGAGCTTTACTTTATGCTTTATAATCTTATCTTCAAAATCTTGAAGATCCATAAAGTATTTACCATCTTTGTAAACTAAGGAATTGTTTATAAGTAAACGTTCATTGGAGGTGATAGATTCTGCAAAAGGATAATATACAGGTTGTTGAATCATAACAGCATCACCTTTTTTTGTAAGGCTTCTAATAGCTGTACATATGGCATAGACAACGCCTGGTGTTTTAACAAGCCAAGATTCTTCTATAGGCCAGTTGAAATAGGTATTAAACCAATGATGCAGAGTCTTAAAATAATCTGCTTTAGTTTCAGTATAACCAAAAATACCATGGGCGCTAGCACTAGTAAGTATATCTAGTACAGCTGGAGGTGCTTTAAAGTCCATATCTGCTACCCAAAGAGGCAGTATATCTTGGGGCTTTCCTCTTTCAAGAGCAAAGTCATATTTAAGGGAATTGGTATTTGTCCTATCAATTAACTCATCAAAATAGTTATTCATTATATGTCCTCCTAATTTAATCCTTGTAATAAATCTTGTATAAGGTCATCTACATGCTCAATGCCTACAGATAAACGAAGTAGCCTGTCATTAATACCTTTTTCTTCACGCTCCGCCTCTGGAATGTCAGCATGTGTTTGAAGCATAGGGTAAGTAATAAGTGTTTCGACACCACCTAGGCTTTCAGCATAAAGGATTATTTTAACCCTTTCAAGAAGATTTTTAGCTGTTTCACGACTATCTACTTCAAAAGAAATCATTCCACCAAAACCAGAGGCTTGATTACACGATAGAGTATAGCTAGGATGGGTAGGTAGCCCGATATAGTAAACCTTTTTAATCTTCTTGTGTGTAGTAAGCCAGTTGGCAATTTGAATAGCATTTTCTTGTTGCCTATCTAACCTTATAGCTAAAGTTTTAATACCACGGATAAGTAACCAGCTATCAAAAGGAGAAAGGCAAGCACCAATAGTTTTATAGATAAAGCGTAGTTTTTCTGAAAGTTCCTCACTAGAAGTGACTAAAAATCCAGCAAGGGTGTCATTATGGCCACATAGATATTTAGTACCGCTATGAATAACAATATGAGCACCTAATTTAAGTGGTTGTTGAAAATAAGGTGTTAAGAAGGTATTATCAACAATTAACAAGAGGTTATGTGCCTTAGCAATTTGTGCAATAGCAGCAATATCTGTCACATGCATCATAGGGTTAGTAGGTGTTTCTATAAAAATGGCTTTAGTTTCAGGTCTAATATGCGCCTCAACTATAGAACTATCAGAGGTATTAATAAAATCAAAGGCTAGACCTTTATTATCTATAACATGTTGGAATAATCTATGGGAACCACCATATAAATCATTGGATGCAATAATATGATCATTAGGTAAGAAGAGCTCCATAACAGTTGCCATAGCAGCCATACCAGAAGAAAAAGCTAGAGCATCTACGCCGCCTTCTAAGGTAGCTACCATATTTTCAAGATGTTCGCGGGTAGGATTTTGTAAGCGAGAGTAGTCATAGCCTGTACTTAAACCTACTCCTGGGTGAGAAAAGGTAGCAGATTGATAAATAGGAAAGCTAAGTGCGCCAGTAGGGTCTTGAAATTTATTTTTCCCGTGTATACAAAATGTATTAATATTCATTTACACTTCTCCTATCTAGATGAATTAATCATCTGTTGATTTATTGTTTATAAAATTTTGATATATTTTGCTTAATAATATAATTCTAATTAATTAAAGTCAATATGTTTTATTAAATATAATAAAGTAAATATATATGTATACTAGATATAAGAATATATGCTAGCGAAAAATTGGTATATAATAACAATTATCTGTAATGAAGAGTATATAATAGAAAAAATATTAATTAAAGGTAAAAAAAGTCAGTTTATACATAAAAATATAATATGAAATAAAATTTTTCAATAAAAAATTGAATAAAGGCTTTATTTTTGGGAGAATGTTGCTATAATATAACCGTAAAGAATGCCCAGTAGCGTGTAACTACTTAAGCATTCAGATGATGAATGTTTATTTTGTACTAGGGGTATTGAAATTTACAAATAATAATTATCCTTTAAAGAAAAGAGCAATTGTAATTTATACAATTGCTCTTTTCTTTTTATTCTTCTGAGATGTTATTAACATTTTTTAAGATTTTTTCTAAATTTTCAACGGAAGTGATACGCTCATTACATTTTTCACTGTCTAAACACATATAAAAACCTATGGATCTATAGGCACTACTATCACTGCTAGAAGATTTACAAACAGGTGAAACAAAAGCTACCTCATCATCTTTACCCACATGATTGCAAAATGTACATTTATTCACGTTGTTAGATGTAGCATTAGGGAGTCTACAGGACATACCTATAGGCTTGCCATTTAGATGATAAGCTAGGAAGAGCTTCTTTGTAGATTCATCAATCCATCCTAAATAAACTTTCTTAGTATCAGTTATAGAAGGTAATTTTAGTTTCTTTTCTTTTTTAAATAACTTATTTATTTGACTAGTTGAAATAGGTGGCATACCATATACATATGGATCAAGTGTATCCAGATACTTTTCTATCTGTAGAGGGTCAGTAATATGAGTAATATTCAGTAGATCCTTTTGCTCTTGAGATAAGTTAGGGAAAAGACCTAGAATTTTTCCGTTTATATAGTCTCTATTTGTAGCAATGACTTTTTTATCAATACAAGTTCTTAGTGTATTGTTTAACTCAGATAAGCAGTTTTTTATAAAATTATATTCATATTTTTTAATGAAAGTTTCCATAGACTAAAGCACCTCTTTTCTAAAAATGATCTAAAAAAATGATTAACTTTACTTAAATAAAATAAAGTTAATCATCTGTAGTCTCTTAATTAGAGTATACCATTTATTAAAATATATATTCAATCTAATGAATAAGTCTGTAATAATTATGAGCAAAGTTGCTTTTCCTCACTAATTATTCTGCGGATACTTTGTTCTGATAAATAATACTCATGAGTTAGGGTATTAATAGTAGCACCAGCTAAATATTTTTGATAGATTTCATTATTTCTTATCTTAAGGCTAGTTTTTATGCCACTTTTTTCGCCCCAAGCTATATGATTTTCATCTTTTTTAGGGATATATAAATATTTACCATCTGTATATTCTTGAATTATTTTAAGTAGTTCTTGTGGTAACACATCTTGTGCTTTTACGTATTTCATCTTTCTTTGCTCCTCTACTATAAATGATAGGATTAAAGCAAAGCATACTAAAAAGCCATGTGTACCAGAGCCTAAATAAATATTTCAGCTAACTAAAGGATTTAGGCTCCAGACAAAGCATAGCTGACTCTTTTAGTAGTCTTTGCAAGGAGCAAGGGTCTTTAGGGCTGAAAGTAGTATTAACTTTCATGAAAAAAACACCTCCAATACAGTTGGATTTATTATAGCATAGGAAATAAAGAAAATATAGAAGGATAAAATGTAATAAAATTGTTTCAAATGAAACTATAAGGGTTGTAAAAAATATGTAAATAACTATAATTAATATGGAGTATAAAATTTAAAATATATTTTAAACTATCTAAATGACAAAATAATAGCTATAACGGGGGACTAAGTAATGCAATCAAATGCAATGTTAATGACAGAAGGATCTATTTATAAAAAAATAATTAAATTTGCTTTGCCCATTTTTTTTGGAAATTTATTTCAACAACTATATAATATTGTAGACTCTCTTATAGTTGGGAATTTTTTAGGTAAAGAAGCACTTGCAGCAATAAGTTCAACAGGATCTCTTATCTTCCTATTAGTAGGGTTAGTAGGAGGGGTTTTCTCCGGTGCAGGTGTAGTTATTTCCCGTTATTTTGGGGCGGGTAACACAGAAGAAGTAGAAAGAGCTATTCATACAACAATTGGTTTTGGTTTAATAGCAGGTACAATATTAACTATTTTAGGAACTATATTGGCACCACAAATATTAACTTTAATGGGAACACCAGAATCTGTACTTCCAAATGCAGTTATTTATGTAAGAATTTATTTTGCGGGTGTATTAACTATTGTAATGTATAATACAGCAAGTGGTATTTTCCAAGCGGTGGGAGATAGTAAACATCCATTATACTTTCTTATTATTGCAGCTATAACAAATGTAATTTTAGACTTATTATTCGTAGTAGTTTTCAATATGGGTATAGGTGGCGCGGCTATAGCAACAGTTATTGCACAAGCAGTAAGTTCTATTCTAGCATTTCGTTACCTTATGCGTACAACAGATGTTTATAGAGTAAGCTTTAAAAAAGTAGCCATACATATTGATATGCTAAAGCAAATTTTACAAATGGGTATACCTTCAGGTATTCAAAACTCTGTTATTGCACTTGCTAATATGGTTGTCCAAACAAATATTAACTCCTTTGACGCAGTGGCAGTAGCAGGCTGTGGAGCTTATTCTAAGATAGAAGGTTTTGTGTTTATTCCTATTACAAGCTTTGCCATGTCCATGACTGTCTTTATTGGACAAAACTTAGGAGCAGGGAAATATGAACGAGTGAGAAAAGGTACCTATTTCGGAATAGCTGTATCAACAATTCTTGCAGAAGTAATAGGTATACTATTCTTTATAACAGCACCAACATTAGTCGCATTGTTTAATAACGATCCAGAGGTTATTGCATATGGAACACTTCAAGCAAGAACAATAGCTCTCTTTTTCTTCTTGTTAGCATTTTCTCATTGTGCTGCTGGTATTTTAAGAGGAGCTGGTAAATCTATTATACCTATGATGGTTATGTTAGCCTGTTGGTGTGTAGTTAGGGTTATATATGTGACAGTTACAATACACTTTATCCCTAGTATCCAAGTAATCTTCTGGGCATATCCATTAACTTGGTCATTAAGTTCTATTATTTTCTTTATCTATTATTTAAAGTCGGATTGGTTGCGTAAACCTGTAGATAGTCAGTTAAATATATAGTTGAATAAGTATATATTTAATTGAATAAATAAATAAGTAAGTAAGTAAGTAGACATATATAAGTACACATATAATTAAGTAAACATATAGATAAGAGTATAGGTACACGTATAAATAGGATATATAAATAGACATATAAATAAATACATAAAAAAGGAGTATCACAAACTAAAATTTAGTTTAGTGATGCTCCTTTTAAATTTATCAACATTATTTTAATCTCTTGAAGCTACTTTAGCTAAAAGTTGTAAAAGTTCAATGTATAACCAAACAATAGTCACAAGAAGACCAAAAGCAAAATACCATTCCATATGCTCTGGTAATCCGTAATCTGCACCCATAGCAATGTTATCATAGTCTACAATAAGATTTGCAATAGCAACCCCTACTACAAGAAGACTAAAACCAATACCAATTAGGCTATTACCCCAAAAGATAAAAGGTATACCGAATAGGCTAAATACAAGACCTAAAAGGGAAACACCACAAACAGAAAGAGTAGCAATGATTACACCTTTACGTACTTTACCACCTATACTTGGATCATGTTTGTAAATCGCAAGTGTTAATACAACTGATAAAAGTGTAAGGAAAACTGTCTTAATAGCAATACCTTCAAAGTAAGTATTGAATATAGCAGAAATACTTCCAAGAAGAATACCTTCACAAACGGCATAAAGAATACTTGTTGTTTTAGCAAGATGTGGCTTAAAAGTTGTAATGAGTGCAAGAATAAGAGCACCAATAGAACTTATTGTTGTAAGACCATAGGCAATAGAGCTTGTTGAACCACTAGAACTTAGTAGAAATGAACCAATACTTAGAAGTATAGTAATGCCAACTAATATAAAAGTCTTATTTCTTGTGCCACTAATAGTCATAGCAGGTCCATCATAAGCCTGGGAATCTGAAAAACCTTTTCGAATCATTGGATTAGAACGCATATTTTATCACTCCTTTACTAGTTTAAGTATACTATGAAAAAGATAAAGTATACAAGATTATAAAAATTAATTACGTATAAATAAAAGAATAGTCTATAATATAGATTATAGATATAAAAGTGAAGATTTAATGTATTTCGTATATAAAGGAGATAGTATGAAAAGAGTAGTAGCTATTAATGGAAGCAAGCGTAAAGAAAATACATATGGTGTTATTAAAAAGATAGAAAAAATACTAAATGATAAAAATATAGAAGTAGAGATTATCAATCTTTTTGATTATGAAATTAAAGATTGTATTGGATGTGTGAAGTGTATTGAAAAAGAAAACTGTGTTTACAAAGAAAGAGATGAAGTGACTAAAATAATGGAAAAGTTAGAAGGCTGTGACGGCATTATTTTAGCAACACCTGTATACCTTAGAAATATTAGTGGAAAGCTAAAAACTTTTATAGATAGGACATGTGTATGGTATCACAGGCCTACTTTATATGGAAAACCTATTTTGTGCATAGCAACAACAGCAGGTTCAGGCCTAAAGGCTACATTAAACTACTTAGAAGATGTAGTAAAGCAGTGGGCAGCTGTTCCAGCTGGACGTATAGGGGTTAGTCTAAGAACCATAAATAATGATATAGAAAGTAAAACACTCAAACAGTTTATAAAATTTATAGAAGAAGGTACAAGTACTTATAAGCCAAGTTTAAGTACACTTATGGATTATCAGGTGCAAAAAGTACTAGCAATGAAGATTTTACAATCAGATAAAGCGTACTGGGTACAACAAGGATGGGACAAAAGTACATTTTTCATAGATTGTCGTATTCATATAGGAAAAAGAATATTGGCTAATGGCTTTTATAAATTACTTAGCACAGTTATTAAACCACAGAAACAATAATGCTTAATTATTTTATAAACATTATGTAAAAAAAATAAAAAAAATAATTTTTAAACACTAATATAATTTATATATGAAATAATTTATAATGTATTTTGAATATATTATACCTTTGGAGTAAGGCCATCTATAAAAAAGTAAGGGGTATAAATAATAGAGTCAATAGAACTTTAAAGGAGATTAGCTATGATTTATAGACAAACAGCACTATACAAATTTTTAGACTACTGCAACAAAAGTTCATTAGAAAAGAAGGTATTAGACTGTGGTGCAGGAGGAGATATGCCACCACTCGGTATGTTTTATGCCGAAGGCTATGAAACAATGGGAATTGAACTTGATAAGGAGCAAATTGAGCGTGCTAAGAAGTTTGAAAAAGAACACGGGATGAATTTACATATTACACAAGGAGACATGAGGAAACTTCCATTTAAAGATGGGGAACTCTCCTTTATTTATTCTTTTGGGTCTATTTTTCATATGAATAAAGAAGATATAGGACGTACCATAGAAGAATTTAAACGTGTTCTAAAAGAAGACGGACTTTGTTATATTAACTTACTATCAACAAAAGACTTTAGACACGGTGTAGGGGAATGCGTAGGTAAAGACGAGTTCATTCAAGATGAAGGAGGAGAAAAAATACTCCACTCCTATTTTGAAGAAGATGAAGCTGACAAGTATTTTAAAGATATGACTTTACTTTATAAAGAACACAGAGTTTACGAAAGAATCTATGAAGGCAACTTAATCAAACAAGGTGCAGTAGATTACATAGTAAAAAAATGAAAATGTTGACAGTCAGAGCGTTAGATGAAAAATATAGTAATGATTTGGCAGAGATATTAAGTACAGATGAAAAATTACATAGGGAATTATCTCCTAATTCTAACATGGTAATAATTGATGGAATAGAATACTTGAAGGGTTGTATGAAATGGGAAAATAAGAAAAGAGGAAAATGTTTTGCCATAGTAAAGAATGCTAAAGCAATTGGCTCCATATCTTTTTCATATAAAGATGAAAAAACAGCAGGTATAGGCTATTGGATAAAAAGTAATGAGTGGGGAAATGGGTTTTGCAGTCAAGCATTTAAAGAAATGTTGCTAATAGTTAAAGGGGAAGGGTATACACATGTAACAGCAAGTATATTTAAAAGCAATATTGCATCCAAAAGACTTTGGGAAAAATACGATGCAATTTTCCTAGAAGATACGGAAAGGTATTATCCTATAATTGACTTATCTCAACTTAATAAATAGATAGTTTTAAAGTAAAAAATTTAATATTAGGGAGGATTTATGGATTTAATATATGAATATAACGGAATTATGCGTAGCATTGATAGCATTATGGAGTTTACTTCTGATATACAAAATGATTTTTGGAGTGAACCTTTTTTTCATTTTTTCTCTGACATAGACAAAGAAAGTTTTAAAGAGCTTACGAACGTGCAAAGAAAAGAATATTTGAAAGAATATTTTTCAAATTTTGAGAAATTAAATAGAGATACTTTAGAAGATAAACTTCAAAAATATAATGATAGATGGGTAAATTATCAACCTCAAATTGTTGAGGCCTTACAAGATGCTTTTAGAGTGAATTTAACAGAGATATTTAATGATATGAAGGGATATATAACTTTTAATCCAATTTGTCCTAGATATCTTGAAAATAATACTTTTGATGTATTTTATTTAAATAGTGAAAAAGGAGCTTTAGGATTATCGATACATGAAATAATTCATTTTGTTTGGTTTTATGTATGGAATAATCATTTTCATGACTCTTATGATGAATATGAATCACCAAATCTTAAATGGATATTGAGTGAAATGGTTGTCGAACCAATTATGAGAGATGAAAGACTTAAGTCAATAAATCCTTATTTTGATGGGGGAGGATGTGTTTATCCTTACTTCTATACTCTAAAGCTTGAAAATAGGCCTATATTAGAAATTTTATATGATATGTATAAGTCAATGAACATAACTGAATTTATGGAAAAAAGTTATGAATTATGTTTGAACAATGAAGCATTAATACGAGCACATATTGAGGCAAATGAAAAATAAGTAAAAATTTTAGATTTCAACCAAATAACGTAGTTAATTTTTAGATTAAAGCATTAGAAACTCATTTGATAAAAGTACCTAGTTACATAAAGCGTAGAAGTGAGTAGTAGAATAGAATGACTGTCTCTTACAGAGATAAAGAGGGGGGAAGGATGGAGGTGGCTTATCCGAAAGCGGCTTATGCAGGTGGCTTAGAGGCTGTTAACGAGTGGGTGAGTAAGGCTCTTAGCGAAATGTTTGACCAAAGGGAGTTTTGAGCGTTCTTACGAACTCCGAGTTTACAGCCTCTTAGCCACCGGAAGTGAAAGCTGTAGGAGAAGTCACCCCCATCCTGACACCTAGAAGACTTTCCTAGAGACAGTCATTCGCCTCTACCAGTCACTCTGATAGTCAACCTATAACTCAATCTATAAATTAAGAAAGGAAAACATCTAATGAAAAAAATAACCACCATAATCATATTCATCTTCAGCTCCATCGCCCTACTCATTTCAATGAAGTTATTTTGGAATATAGCAATATTTGGAGATGAGTTTAATACTTCACCTAGTATTGTACTAGGCGGTGATTTTTGGCTTTACATGGAATGGTTGAAAATAGGTTTACTTTTAACCATCACTGTTTTATCTGCATGCCATCTATTTAGTTTGTACAAATCAAACAAATAGGAAAGAGTATCCTAACAAAAGTAGACGATATTATAAAAAAAGGTTAAAATAAAAGAAGAATTCTATGTATACATAAATAAATAGACAATTGAATTAAAATCAATACAACACAAAAGAAACTACAAATAACTAGAAAGTAGGCGGAGTAATGTTAGTAAATGATGCACACAGAAAAATTATTGAAGAACGCTTTGTAGCTGTAAGAGAAGCTGCTAAACATAGGGAAGAAGAGTTATTTAGTGTACTTGATACTTGTACAGAAGATGAAGCGATTTGCTTAAAGTATTTATATGCTTTTATGCCAGAGCAAGACTTAGCCAATCATGATGGGGAGCTTTTCTTAAAATTTGTAAGACAAGCTTTAAAAGTACGCCAAATAGTGCCTTGGGGAGAACAATTAACAGGAGGTCTATTCCTAAATTACGTACTTCAATATCGTATGAGCAATGAGTATATTGAATTTTATAAAGACCAATTCTTTGATGAGCTTTATCCTAGAATTGAAGGTAAGACAATGGAAGAAGCAGCACTTATTATTAACTACTGGTGCTTTGAAAAGGCAACTTATCAAACAACAGATTCAAGAACAACTTGTCCACTTACTACAATTCGTAATGCTTATGGAAGATGTGGAGAGGAATCTGTACTTGGAGTAGCAGCTTTTAGAAGTGTGGGGATTCCTGCAAGACAAGCTTATACACCAAGATGGGCTCACTGTGATGATAATCATGCGTGGGTAGAAGTATGGATTGATGGTGAGTGGCATTTCTTAGGTGCTTGTGAGCCAGAAGCTACATTAGATGCGGGATGGTTCCAACTTTCAGCATCAAGAGGTATGCTTATCCAAAGTAAAGTATTTGCAACAACTGTTGAAAACGAGCGTATTACACGTCAAACAGATAGTGCTACAGAAGTAAATACACTAGATCGTTATGCAGATACAAAAGAAATTACTATTACTGTTAAAGATGAGATGGGATTACCAGTAGAAGGTGCTAAAGTAAGATTTGAAGTGGTTAACTACTCAGAACTTTTCCCTCTTACAGAAATTGTAACCAATAAAGAAGGTCAAGTAAGTTTCTTGACAGGTTATGGAGACTTAGTGATTTATGTATATAAAGATGGTATAGCAACTTATGACCAAATCAATGTACGTGAGGCGGATGAACTCACTATTACTTTAGTAGATAAAGTATTTACACCAGGAACAATGGAAAGTATTACACTTGTTCCACCAACAGGGGCATCACCTGATGAAAATAAAGTAAGTGAAGAAAGAAAAGCACACCATGAGAAATGTCATAAACTAGCTGAAGAAACAAGAGCTCATTTTGTAACAACATTTTTCTTAGGTGATAAGGCGAAGGAATGGGCAAAGGACTATGCACCATATGAAGAAGGTGTAGCAAGACATTTAGAATCAGCACGTGGCAACTATGAAGAAATTCAGACCTTCTTTGAAGATAAAGAAACAGCCAATCTTTTAGAATACAAAGTAAAAATGTTAGATACTCTTAATAAAAAAGATTTATCAGATACAAGTTGTGAAATCTTAAAAGAACATCTTCTTATGGGATTAAGATTTAAAGATGATTTTGAAGAAGAAGTATTTGTAAAAGGCATACTCGCACCACGTATTGCAACAGAGAAGATTAGTGCATACCGCGTGGCATTAAATGCATACTTTGATGAAGCTACAAAGGAAGGATTTAAAAAGAATCCAAGAAGTATTTATGATTATATAGATACAAACATTAAGACTGCTACAAGCCCTCAAAACATTTACCTTTGTGCTCAACCTGTAGGGGTAATGAAACTTAAATGGGGACATGTAAGTGCTAAGAAGATTCTTTTTGTAGCCCTTTGTAGAACTTTTGGTATTCCAGCTAAGCTTAACAAAGAAAATGGTAATATGAGCTACTATCAAAATGGTGCTTGGATAGAAATTGAAATCGGTACAACTAAAGAAGAAGTTATTAAAGATAGTAAGATTACGCTTTATGCACAAGATGATACAGTGTATGAATATATGAAAAACTATACAATAGGCCGTTATGTAGATGGTATTTATCATACACTGCACTTAGAAACTGGTGACTGGAAAGAACGTAAAGTATCTTATGAAGTAGAGTCAGGTAAATACCGTATTACAACAGTTAATAGAGAAGCAAATGGTACAGTACATGCTAACCTTTACTATGTAGAAGTAGAAGAAAAGGCTGAAGCTGTAGTAGAAGTCATGGTACCAGATACACATGTAGGAAGTGAAAAAGAAGTTGTAGTAAAAGAGACAAGCTTTATAAATACAAATGGAGATGTATGTGAGCTATCAGAAGTCATTGATGAAAGTCGTAACATTGTAGCTTTCTTAGATGCAGGAGCAGAACCTACAGAGCATCTTCTTAATGAAATGATAGAAGCGAAGGAACAATATTTAGAACTACAACCTAAAGTAGCCCTTGTAGTAAAAGAAGCAGGTGATTTAGACAATCCTACTTTAGTAAAAACACTAGAGGCTCTTCCATTTATACAAGTGTATGTAGGTTATGAAAAAGAAGATTTAGCATATCTTTATGAAGGCTTTGAAATCTTAGATAATAAGTTACCATTAGCCTTCGTAATGAATAAGCCAATGATTGCTCAGATGGCAATTGCAGGTTATCATGTAGGTATTGGAACAATGCTACTTAAATATTTAGAAGCTAAATAAAGGAAAATAACAAGAGGCAGGTATACTTAAAAGAGTGTACCTGCCTTTAAATATATAGAAGAAAAGTAAAGTTTAGTAAAAAAATCTACAAATTTAGATTGATTTATTGTATTATAGTATAAAGTACATATTAATAGTAAAGTCATACATTAAAAATATAAATGACGTAATAAAGGAGACACATATGAAGAAGCAAGGGTTAGTAAATATTTATCACTTCATTAGAAAATCCACATATAATGATGGGATTTTTACTCAAGAGGATTTTGATACTTTAAGAATGGAAATAGATATACTTAAACAATATCAATTACCAGCAACTTATGCACTTAAATATGACGCAGTTATGGATGAGCGTTACGCTGAGCTTATTAAGTCTACAATAGATGAAAAAGATGAAGTAGGTGCATGGTGGGAAATTACACAAGAAATGGCCGAAAAAGCAGGGGTTCACTGGAAAGGCTGTGACGTGATTGACTTACATGTTAAGGCAGGTTATTCACTTGCGTACCTACCAGAAGAAAGAAAACGTTTATTAGATGTTTATATGGAAGATTTTAAGGGCGTTTATGGTTACTATCCTAAAACAATTGGTTCTTGGGTAATGGATATTGTTACCTTTAGCTATGCCAAAGAAAAATATGGTGTTATAGGTGGGGCCCTTTGTAGAGATCAAAAGGGAACAGATGGTTTTACACTTTGGGGAGGCTATGTAAATGGAGCTTATTATCCAAGTAAAATCAATGAACATATGCCAGCACAAACAGAGGATATGCAACTGGATTTACCAATATTTAAATTACTTGGTCCAGACCCTATTTATAACTTTGAATCAGAAGTAAGAAGAGGGGCAGAAGGTATTTATACATTAGAACCAGCTTGGACATGTGGCCAATCCGAAGAGTGGGTAAAATGGATCTTTGAACGTATAACTGATGAAGAACAATTAGGCTATGGTTACACACAAGCAGGTCAAGAAAATAGTTTTATTTGGGGTAATATGGGTGAAGCTTATGAAATGCAAGTAAGACATATAGCCAAACTAAGAGATGAAAATAAAATTCGTGTAGAAAGTCTTAGAGATTCTTCTATATGGTTCAAAAATAAGTACGAACTCACACCACCTGTATCTTATACAGCTACAACAGATTGGAATAAGTACTTTGATCTTAAGACAACATGGTATAGTAGCCGTTTCTATCGTAGTAGCCTTATGTTAGAAAAGGGTATTTTAAGTATACGTGACCTATTTATATATGATGAAAATTATGCTTCACGTTATTTAGACTATGCTATAGAAAATAACGAAAGTGTCTTTGATGCGTTACCAATCCTAGATGCTTGTTATTGGAGTACAGGAGAAAAACGTGCAAGTATGGAATTCATTAATCTTGCTACAGACAAGCTTATACAAGGTAAAGATGTAAGCTTTAATGGAAAAGAAGATGACAAAACATGGCTTGCTAAATGGGATTTAGGTAATGAAGGTACTTTAAATATCGTTCATACAGAAGAAGCAATGACATTTGTAATGGATGGTATTTATAGTGAAGGGAATTGGGGTATTCGTATGAATACAATGCCAGTACTCAAAGAAATAAAAGAAAAAGAGTTAATCTGTGAGCATAGAGGCTTTACATATAGCTTAAAAGTAGAAAATGGAATCTTTAGAAAAGAAGAAGATGGTGTAATGATTTTACCAGCTAGTGAAAGTTGTAAGCTTACAATGGCTCAAAACATAGAAGCTACAAACTTAGAAGTGTTCCAAGATGCTTACTTACAAAATTCAAAAGCCTTTGATGAAGAAGTAGAAAAACCATTTATACAAGACCAAGAGAAATTGAAAGATGTAAAACTTATTAAACCAATGCTTTCTCATAAAGCTAAGGTAAAGCGTTATGATGAAGTAGTTTACTGTACAATGACAAACCCAAATGAGGGTGGTACAATACATTATACAGTAGATGGATCCATACCTACTCAAGATTCACCTATTTATAAAGAACCAATTAAAGTAGAAGAAGACTGTATAGTAAAAGCTTGTATCATTAAGGAAGGACGTCCTACAAGTGACGTGGCAGAAGCTAAATACTATAATACTTTATGTGTAGAAGAGATTAGTAGTCCTACAAAATTTGATGGACGTAAAATCTTTAACCGCAATGGCGTAAGAGATTTAATAGATGGGAAAAAGGGAAGCTTAAATCATACCGATGATTGCTGGCTTGCAACACTTAATGAAGTAGAAGTAGTCATGGATTTAGGTAAGCTTTATAAGCTTGAATCTATTAATATGGGCTTTATGCATAGTAGAAGATCAGGCCCTTGCTATCCTAAATATGTAAAATACTATGTTTCTTCTGATGGTGTAAACTATGAAGAAGTATTTAGTCAAAATGTACATGAAGTAAGTGGAAATCCTGATATTGGAATGATGGATGTAGTAGGCAAAATAAATATTGAAGGAAGATATGTAAAGGTTATTGCAAAACCTTATACAGCCTTTATTTTTACTGACCAAATTATTATTCAGGGTAAGTAAAATACTTATATGATAGGAGTAACTTAATAGGATAAGTAAGTGTTATAAGTTACTTAATATATAAGAGATAAACACAGAATGCAAGGAGTTAAAAATGGCTACCATAAAAGAAATTGCTGATAAGGTAGGTGTATCTATTACAACTGTTTCTAGAGTACTAAATTATGATGAAACTTTAAATGTATCAGAAGTTACTAGAAAAAAAGTATTTGAAGCAGCTGAAGAACTTAATTACACAACCTTAAGGTCAAGAAAAAACAAGAGTAGTAAATATACTATTGGTATTTTAAATTGGTATACACAAGAGCAAGAAATTAATGATCCTTATTATTTAGCAATACGTCTTGCTGTAGAGAAAAAGTGCCAAGAAGAAGGTTGTAATTATAGAACAATCGATAGTATTAATAATATTAAAGCGTATAAAGATTTAGATGGTGTTATTGGTATTGGAAAGTTTGGAGAGGCAGAAATAAATAAAATTGAAGCCATCAGCAAACATATTGTAATTGTAGACTACATAGATTTATACAACCGTTATGATTGGGTGGGTACAGACTATGAATATGGTACAGTAGCAGCACTCAATCATTTAAAAGAGTTAGGGCATACTCATATTGCTTACATCGGTGGAGAAGAGTATGTGAATGGTGGAGAAAAGAAGATAGAAGACGAAAGAGAAAAAGCATATATTCAATATATGTTTACTAACCTAGAATATCATCCAGAGTGGGTATATAAGGCCAACTTTAGTATACAAGATGGATATGAGTTGATGAAAAAGGTTCTTAGTGATGAAAATAGACCGACAGCTTGTTTTGTGGCAAGTGATAGTATGGCTATAGGTGCTTATCGTGCTGTGATGGAGGCGGGACTTAGAATACCAGAAGATATAAGTATTGTAGGTTTTAATGATATACAGACAGCACAATTTTTAAGCCCAGCACTTACAACAGTGAAAATCTATCCAGAGGTAATGGGAGAAGTAGGTACTAAAAGCTTAATTGACCAAATAGGTGGAGAAGAAAGCATTAGTAAAAAAATTATAGTGTCTAACACATTGGTTGTAAGAGAAAGCACGATGGCTTTAAAGAAATAAAATAAATTATAAATAAGAAATAAATACAAAAAGGGGGTGCGCACTAATAAATGAGTGCGCACCCCCTTTTTTCGTATTTTCTATATCATTTGGTAGGGGCGAATTACTGTCTTTGTCTAGTCTTCTTAGGTGGCAGAGTGGCTGTAACTCCTCCTTCAGCTTCCACCTTTAAGGGTCGAATTACTATCTCCCTAGTCATTTTAGGCATCAGGATAGGTAACTTCTCCTACAGCTCCCACTTCCGGTGACTAAGAGTCTGTAAATTCAGAGGTTACAAGAACGCTCAAAACTCGCTTCGCTTGTGCGTCCAGCTAAGCTGGACTATGCTAACTGGTGAAAGTCCAGTCTAGGTAAT
>URVM01000020.1 GCA_900551325.1 uncultured Eubacteriales bacterium
TAAATTTTAAAATATGAAATAATAATGTCCTATGCATGACATTATTATACGAGGGGGTATTATAAAATGCTAAAGAAGTTTTCTAAAGTTATGGCATTGGGGTTAGTGGGTGTAGTGGCTTTAACTGGTTGTGGAGGAGTAAAAGAAAAAGGAAGTAATGAACAAATAAAAGGTGAGGCAAAAGTAGAGGGTGGGAAGACAACGGTAATACGTATTGGTTCACATGCTGCTAATGCAATGAATCCTAATTATAAAGACTCTACAACGGGTGAGTACACAATGAATGAGGTGGATAGAGAAATTGCACTTCAAGCAATGCAAAAAGTTAAAGATGAGTTAAATGTTGAGATAGAGTGGGTGCAATTCCCAGGTGATACAACAGAAGTACTTTTACAAAGTGTAATGGCTGGAGATCCTATTGCAGATGTTGTTAACTTATATGCTAACTCACAAGGAACTATTCTAGGACAAAACGTACTTCAACCATTAGATGATTATATGGAATATTTCTCTAAAGATGCTGAAATTCCAGCTGAAGTTTATGGGAAGCAATATTTTATAGAAGTATCAGGTGGACATACACATCCACTATCGCCACTTTTCTATAATATTGACTACATAGAGCAAGTAGATGCGCTCAAAGAAAATGGTAAAACTGTTTATCCAACAGACCTTTACAAAGCTGGTAAATGGACTTGGAGTGTATTTGAAGATTACTTAACTAAAATTAATGCACACTATGCAAATAGCCAAGCGCCAGAAAGACCAGAAAAAAGAATTGATGCTTATAGAACAGACTATACAGAAACACTTATTGAAGCAATGCACTCAGCAGGTGGAAGTATCTACGGAGCAGATGGACTTGGAATTGAATCAGAAGGTACTAAAAAAGCTGTAGCTTATGTAGAAAATTTAATCAATAGGGGTTTGCTACAATGTGAAATTGTAGAGGGTACAAGTAATAGACCTTATAACGCACAAGGTGCACCATTTGAAATGGGTGAATCAGTATTTACAAATATTGAAGACTGGCGTTCGGGTGGAGCGGCATCTAAAGCAGCAGAACGTGGTCAATCTATAGGATTTATTCCTTTCCCAAGACCAGATGATATGGCATTTGATGATCCGAATTATAGGCAAGTACGTACAGGTGGGGAGTCATGGGCTATCCTTCGTGGTGTAGATGAAGCGAAGATTCCACTTGCAATCCAATCATATCAAATGTATATGGCAGAAAAGCAAAAATTATTTAAAGAAGTAAACGGTGTTACAGATGAAAATCCACGTATTCCGCTTTCAATTGATTTATTCCATGAAGAAATTGGAGCAGATATGCAAGAGATTTATTATGAAAGCACAAAAAATACAGTAGTAAATGAATTCTCAAATATGACAGGTGTTTATTGGGATTTTATGGGTATTGCAGGAGATGCGATTTACGGGGTAGATGGTTCACCAAGTTATGATGTAGCAATTGAAGCTAAAAAATCAATAATTGATGATAAGATTGCATCTGTAGAAGCAACATTAAATAGTACAGAAGTTAAAGATAATATTCCACCAGCATTTACACAAGTTGAAAAGGATAAAGTTTATGCATTCCCTAAAGGAACAGACCCAGCATCAATTGATTGGGCTAGTGATTTTACAGTAGCAGATAATATAGATGGTGCACTTGATGCAGCAAATATTAAGTTTGACACATCAGCAACAGACTTTAACACAATAGGTTTTTATAAAAGAGGTGTAATCGGCACAATTTCTGATTCAAATGGAAATGAAGGGACACAAAGAATCAACGTTACAATTTATGATGCAGATAATAAAACAGCTCCAACACTTACAATGAAAGAAGAAATAAGAACAATTAAAGTAGGAGAAGATTCTGCTGCTATTAACTGGGCTAATGACTTTGTTGAAGCTGCAGTAGATAAAGATGGTTTGGATCTTAAATCTATGGTTACAGCAGATTTATCAGAGATTGATACAACAACAGCTGGTAAATACAATGTTGCAATTACTGTAACAGACTATGCAGGAAACGAAACAACAGAAACTATTGAAGTAGAAGTTGCAGTGCAATAGTGAGTAAGTAATAGAAAAATGAAAAAAATTAAGTTATAAAAGAAAAACATCCCCAATTAGTAAAGTAAACTTTTGAAAGTTTAGTTATTAATTGGGGTGTTTTTTTGTTTAAAAGAAGGTATATAAGGTGTAATTTGAGATAATAAATAAGGTTATTATTAGG
This sequence comes from uncultured Eubacteriales bacterium, assembly GCA_900551325.1. Taxonomy (GTDB): domain Bacteria; phylum Bacillota; class Clostridia; order Lachnospirales; family Cellulosilyticaceae; genus Holtiella. The sequence goes on from URVM01000020.1 coordinate 2,249, forward strand.
TTAAATATTTTTTTAATAAGGTTTAATAAACTTATAAGTAAAATAAAAGTATATAAAAAAGTAAAAAAATAAAGGGATAAATATAAGTTATTACTTAAAAAAACCTTCAAAATACTAAAAACGACTAAAAAAAATATAAAATATAAATATTTTTATTGTAATAAGTACAAAAATATTATAAGATATAATCAAAAATAATACAAAATAATATTTTTAAATAAAAGTTAAAAAAACATTAATTAGCTAACAAAAAGATATTTTAGTAAAAAAGGTTTAGATATTAATTGGAAACAATTAATTATAAATAATGCTTATAGTAAATCTCTTTAAAGACAATTATTTAAACAACTGGGAAGATGGAGAGATGAAGTTATAAGTAAAAATAAGTAAAAAGGTGAAAAAATAAAAGGAGGTATTTAAAAATGCTAAAGAAATTTTCAAAAGTATTAGCATTAGGTTTAGCAGGCACAATTGCCTTAACAGGTTGTGCTGGGGGAAAAGACGTTAAGACAGATGGCGAAGCAGCAAAAGGAGATAAAGGACAACCAACCGTAATCCGTATCGGATCACATGCAGCAAATGCAATGGATCCTAATTATAAAGATCCTGCAACAGGCGAATATGCAATGAAAAATGATAGAGAAGCTGCTCTTGCCGCAATGCAAAAAGTTAAAGATGAGTTAAATGTTGAAATCCAATGGGTACAGTTCCCAGGAGATACAACAGAAGTACTCTTACAAAGTGTAATGGCTGGAGATCCTATTGCAGATGTTGTTAACTTATATGCTAACTCACAAGGAACTATTCTAGGACAAAACGTACTTCAACCATTAGATGATTATATGGAATATTTCTCTAAAGATGCTGAAATTCCAGCTAAAATTTATGGTAAACAATATTTTATAGAAGTATCAGGTGGACATACACATCCATTATCACCACTTTTCTATAATATTGACTACATAGAGCAAGTAGATGCACTCAAAGAAAATGGTAAAACTGTTTATCCAACAGACCTTTATAAAGCAGGTAAATGGACTTGGAGTGTATTTGAAGATTACTTAGCTAAGATCAATGCACACTATGCAAATAGCCAAGCACCAGAAAGACCAGAAAAAAGAATTGATGCTTATAGAACAGACTATACAGAAACACTTATTGAAGCAATGCACTCAGCAGGTGGAAGTATCTACGGAGCAGATGGACTTGGAATTGAATCAGAAGGTACTAAAAAAGCTGTAGCTTATGTAGAAAATTTAATCAATAGGGGTTTGCTACAATGTGAAATTGTAGAGGGTACAAGTAATAGACCTTATAACGCACAAGGTGCACCATTTGAAATGGGTGAATCAGTATTTACAAATATTGAAGACTGGCGTTCAGACGGGGCAGCAGCTAAAGCAGCAGAGCGTGGTCAATCATTAGGATTTATTCCTTTCCCAAGACCAGATAGTATGGCATTTGATGATCCAAACTATAGACAAGTACGTACAGGTGGTGAATCATGGGCTATCCTTCGTGGTGTAGATGAAGCGAAGATTCCACTTGCAATCCAAGCATATCAAATGTATACAGCAGAAAAAGATAGATTAGTAAAAGAAATGACAGGCACTACAGATGAAAATAGACGTATTCCACTTGCAATTGACTTATTCCATGAAGCAATTGGGGCAGATATGCAAGAGATTTACTATGAAAGCACAAAAAATACAGTAGTAAATGAATTCTCAAATATGACAGGTGTTTACTGGAAATTCATGACAATTGCAGGAGATGCAATTTACGGAGTAGATGGTTCACCAAGTTATGATGTAGCAATTGAAGCAAGAAAAGCAGAAATTACAGATAAGATTGCATCTGTAGAAGCAACATTAAATAGTACAGAAGCTAAAGATAATATTCCACCAGCATTCACACAAGTTGAAGATGGTAAAGCTTATGCATTCCCTAAAGGAACAGACCCAGCATCAATTGATTGGGCTAGTGAATTTACAGTAGCAGATAATATGGATGGTGCACTTGATGCAGCAAATATTAAATTTGACTCATCAGCAACAGACTTTAACACAGTAGGTTACTACGAAAAAGGTGTTATAGGTACAATCTCTGATTCAAATGGAAATGAAGGTAAGAAGAGAATTAACGTTACAATTTATGATGCAGATAATAAAACAGCTCCAACACTTACAATGAAAGAAGAAGTAAGAACAATTAAAGTAGGTGAAGATTCTGCTGCTATTAATTGGGCTAATGACTTTGTTGAAACTGCAGTAGATAAAGATGGTTTAGATCTTAAATCAAAAGTTGTAGCAGACTTATCAGAAATTGATACAACAACAGCTGGTAAATATAATGTTGCACTTACTGTAACAGACTATGCAGGTAATGAAGCAACACAAACTATTGAAGTAGAAGTTGTAGCAGAATAAAAATAAGTAATTAGTCATATTAGGAGGCGAGGCAATGAATAAGAAGCTTATAGGAAGCTTAGTATTATCATTGGTTGCCCTTGCTGCCATTGGTTATAGCTATAAGAGTGCTAGCGACTCGAAGCAAGGTGTGTATACCATAAGTGTAGCATCAGATAGAGAAGTGTTCTATGAAAGTACATATGCGTCTTACTTAAGTTCTAATGGTTATGAAGGAAATATGTCAAAAGGTGAAGTTGTAGTAGATGTAAATCAATATCAAACTACAGAAGGCACTCGTGTAACAAAAGACCAAGAAGGTGTTATAACACCTGAACAAGGTAAAGTAACATGGCAGTTTGACGTTAAAACACCAGGGTTTTACAACTTAGAGGTAGGCTATTTACCTGTTGAAGGAAAAAACTCTAGTGTTGAAAGAAAAATGTATCTAGATGACCAAATTTACTTCAAAGGGATGGAACAATTAAGCTTTGAACGTGAATGGGTTAATGAAACAAAAGAGATCGAAGTTAGAAATAACAACGAAATAAGACCTAATACCATAGAGTTAAATAATGAAAAGCATGTATTTGTACAAGATGCCGGTAAAAGAGTATCAGAACCATATAAGTTTTACTTATCACAAGGTACACATACACTTACTTTTGAATCAATCAAAGAACCTGTAAAGATTACAAATCTTGTTTTTAAAGCAGATGAAGCACTTCTTAGCTATGAAGAAACCATTAATCAACTACAAGGTAATTACCCTCTTTATGAGGGTAACCTTCTTGTAGGGCAAGCAGAGCGCAACGAAGGCATTACTAAAAATGTATCAAAATCTTCACGCGGAATATTAATTAATACAAACTATACTAGCCCTAAAATACAGCCATCACATCCATATAATATTGTATTTAATACAATAGGAGGAGACAGTTGGAAAACACCTGGAGATGGGGTTACATGGGAAGTAGAAGTACCAGAAAAAGGTCTTTACCAAGTTTCTTTTACAGCGAGACAAAGCGGTAATAGAGGTGGAGTATCTTATAGAAAATTATTAGTAAATGGTGAGGTACCATTTAAAGAAGCAAATAGTATAGGTTTTCCTTATAGTGCAGGATTTAAAAACTATATTATTGGCAATGAAGATGGGGCTTACTTAATTCCTCTTGAAAAGGGAACAAACACAATTACACTGGAGACAGTACTTGGGCAATTTGATAGAGCCACAACAGAGGTAGAAGAAAGTTTATTTACCCTTAATGAAACATATAGAAAAATTATTCAATTAACAGGAACAGTACCAGATAGCTATATTGATTATGAAATAGAGAAAAAACTTCCAGAAGTTAAAAATATATTTATAGAAGAATCACAAAGGCTAAAAAACATACTAGAAGAAGTTATTAGTATAACAGGTGAAAAGGGAGAAGACGCTATTATCTTAGATAAATTAGCAATTCAACTTGAACGTCTTGGGAAAAATCCAGAATTAGTTGTTAAAGAGTTAAGTCAATTAAAGAATAATATTTCTTCTCTTGGTTTATGGAATATGACTATATCATCCATGCCTCTAGAAGTAGATTCTATGACCTTAGGTAATGAAAATAAGGAACTTTTACAAACTAAACCTGGTTTTGTAGAAAGTCTTAGCTACAAAACACAAAGATTTTTATCAACCTTTACAGATAATCAAACACAAATATCTAGTAAGGCAGATAAAGATCAACAATCTATTAAAGTATGGATTGGTACAGGACGAGATCAAGCTCAAATACTAATGAATTTAATAGAAGAACGTTTTACACCTCTTACAGGTATTCATGTTGAGCTAGAGCTTATACCAGATACTGTTATTATTCCAGCTACACTTGCAGGTACAGGTCCAGATGTTGTAACTGGTATTACAGAGCAACAAGCAATGAACTTTGCAATACGTAATGCACTTGTAGATTTAACTAAGCTTAATGGCTTTAAGGAAATGTACACAGAGTATGAGCCAAGTGCATTTGAAGGTATTACATTCAATGATGGTATCTTTGGTTTACCAGAACAACAAACTTTCATGATGTTATTCTACAGACAAGACATATTAGATGAACTTGGATTAGAAGTACCACGTACATGGGAAGAAGTAAAAGAAATTATTCCAGTATTACAAATGCATAATTATGATTTCTACATGCCAACAAGTACAACAGATGTAAATGAGAGTATGTATTCGTCACTAGTATTCCAAAGTGGCAGTGATATGTATCTTGGAGAAGGCCATGACTATGGTATACAAACAGGATTATATAAAGAAGAAGCTATGAAAGCCTTCCAAGAATATACACAATTCTTTACAAGCTACCACTTACCAGTAGTAGCAGATTTTGCAAACCGTTTCAGAACAGGTGAAGTACCAATGGGTATTGCACCATATACAATTTATAGCCAATTACAAGTATCAGCACCTGAGATTCGTGGTTTATGGTCTTTTGCACCAGTACCAGGTAAACAACAGGCAGATGGTAGCATTGATAATACATTTGTATCTAATACAACACAATGTATTATGCTTGATCAAGGCAAGAACAAAGATGCGGCTTGGGAGTTTATGAAATGGTGGACAAGTGAAGAAACACAAGTAGAATATGGTACAACAATAGAAGGGGTTATGGGGCCAGCAGCACGTTATCCAAGTGCTAATGTAGATGTAGTTGAACAACTACCATGGTCAGTTAAAGATGCCCAGTCTCTTAAAGATCAGTTTGAAAAAACAAAGGGACTTCCAGAAGTACCAGGGGGTTATATGACAAGAAGGATGGTAAGTTATGCCTTCAAAAATGTTGTAACAGATGGACAAAATCCACGAGAAGCCCTTTATTTAAATGCTAAAGACATTGATGATGAACTTACAAAGAAACGTAAAGAATTTAATTTATCAACAGTAGAAGAAAAATAAATTTATAATAGAAAAAATAAATTTAATGAGGAGGGTAGCATGGAAAGAACAGAAAATAAAAAAGGGCGCCTACCCTTAAAGGAAACTTGGAACTTACATAAAGAAAAATATATGCTTATTATGCCTTTTGCGATTATTTTCGTAATCTTTAACCTAGTACCTGTAGTAGTAGCTATGGGACTAAGCTTTACATCTTTTAATATGTTAGAAGCTCCAGATTTTGTAGGACTTGCTAACTATATTGAACTTTTATCAAGAGACGAAGTTTTCCTTATAGCTGTTAAAAACACCTTACTACTTGCTTTTATTACAGGGCCAGTCAGTTACATTATGTGTTTTATATTTGCATGGTTAATTAACGAGTTACCACCTAAGCCACGTGCAGTGTTAACACTTATTTTCTATGCACCATCTATATCAGGTAACGTATATCTTATTTGGAAACTTATTTTCTCATCTGATATGTATGGTTTTGCTAACGCATGGTTAATGAAGCTAGGTATTTTAGATGCACCAATCTTATGGTTTGAAAATGCAGACTATATTTTACCGATCTTAATCGTTGTACAGTTATGGCTTAGTCTTGGTGTAAGTTTCCTTGCTTTCATCGCAGGTTTACAAACAGTAGACAAGTCACTTTATGAGGCAGGAGCTATGGATGGCATTAAAAATAGATGGCAAGAGTTATGGCATATTACATTACCATCTATGAAACCACAACTTATGTTTGGTGCGGTAATGCAGATTACAAACTCCTTATCAGTCTCTGCCATATCTATTGAACTTGCAGGCTTCCCTTCAGTGGATTATGCAGGTCATACCATTCTTACACACTTACATGACTACGGAAATGTAAGATTTGAAATGGGATATGCTAGTGCTATTGCAACAGTATTATTCTTCATTATGTTAATAGCCAATATCGCCGTTCAAAAAATGCTAAGAAGGGTTGGGGATTAACATGAATATGATACAAAAGGTTAAACAATCAGTTAAAAGTAGAAAGTTTACACGTAGAAATAGAAGTATTGGTGGAGACTTAGGTCTTATGATTCTTCTTGGGGGATTTGCACTTTTTAGTGCCTATCCTCTCTTATATGTCATAAATAATGCTTTTAAACCAATGAGTGAGATCTTTCTATTTCCACCAAAATTATTTGTTCAAAATCCTACCTTAAATAACTTTTATGACTTAACAACAATCATTGGAAACTCATGGGTACCATTTTCAAGATATATGTTTAATACATTATTAATTACTGTACTTGGAACTTTTGGAACAGTATTCCTTGGTACCATGGCAGCTTATCCATTGGCTAAATATAAGTTCCCAGGCTCAGAGGTTATGTCCAATATTATTGTATATGCCTTAATGTTTAATGGTTCAGTTACAGCTATACCGAACTATATTATCATGAGTAAATTAGGTATGGTAAATACTTATTGGGCAGTTATTTTACCAGTTGTAGGATCAACTCTTGGTTTGTACTTAATGAAAAACTTTATTGTACAAATACCAATGGCACTTATTGAATCAGCTAAGATTGATGGTGCTAGTGAAATGAGAGTATTTTGGACAGTTATTATTCCTCTATGTAAACCAGCTTGGATTACTCTAGCTATTTTATCTTTCCAAACGCTTTGGGGAGCAACAGGTGGTAACTTTATCTATTCTGAAAACTTAAAGCCTATTAGTTATTCTTTATCTCAAATTATAGGTGGAGGGATTGCAAGAACAGGGGTTGCATCAGTAGTTTCACTCATTATGATGGTTGTACCTGTTACAGTATTTGTAATTTCTCAATCTAACGTTATTGAGACTATGGCAACATCAGGAATGAAAGACTAATGGGGGTGAGCGAGATGAATAAAATGAAAAAAGTTCTTATTTATCTGTTAATAGCTATACTCGCTATTCCAAATTTATTATATGCCAAAAATACAAATGAAGTATCTTATGCATATGATTACTGGGGAAGAGTAATAGAGGATATTCCATTCTTTGAGTTTTATAAAACAATAGACCAAAGAAATATGGGGGATGTAAAAATTTCAGGTATGGATGATGTTACCGTATCTGGTGGCAGAATCTATATTGTAGATAGTTTAGAGTCTAGAGTAAATGTATTTGATACAAATGGACAAATGCTTACTTCTATAAAAGTAGTTCGTAATGATCAAGGGAAGATTGCCCTTGACCCAAAAACTAAAAAACAAATTGTACTAAATGGACCAGAAGGTGTATTTGTACATGAGCCAGAAGAAGAAATTTATATTGCGGATACTGGTAATAAAAGAATTGTCGTTTTAAATGAAAAAGACTTTTCTCTTAAAAGAATTATTGGAACACCTGCAAATATGGTTGGGCAAACTGTGTTTAAACCATCAAAAATTGCTGTAGATAAAATTAATAGAATTTATGTTGTTGTACAATCAGGCTTTGAAGGGATTGTAGAGCTTAACCAAGAAGGTGAATTTGTAAGATACTTTGGGGTAAATAAACCAAAGGTAAACTTACTTGATTACTTCTGGCGTCAACAAGCCTCTGATGAACAAAAAGCAAAGATGCAAAAAGTTTTAGCACCATCTTTTAACAATATTGAAATTGATGATGAAGGCTTTATTTATGCAACAACACAAGATAGTAGTGCAAAAGATCTTGTATTTAGATTTAATCCAAAAGGCGAAAACGTACTTCGTGAAAATGGTTTTTGGGATGTAATGGGTGATTTAAATACAGATCCTACATCAACAATCATGCGAATAAGTAAATTTACAGATATTGCACTTACTGATTATGGAACTTATGCTGTCCTTGATAAGGAAAAAGGACGTATATTCATTTATAACTTTGACGGGGAATTAATGAATATCTTTGGTGGCAAAGGTTTTATGAAGGGTGAATTATCAGATCCTACATCTATTAGTTGGATGGGAGATCATCTCATTGTTACAGATAAACAAATGAAGGCTGCTTATATTTATAAGCCAACAGAGTTTGGAAACTTAGCTCTTGATGCTTCAAAAGCCTACTTTAATGGAGAATGGGATAAAGCAACACAACTTTTATTAGATGCAGTAAGTATTAATGGTAACTATGAAATAGCCTACTCAACAATAGGTAAATCTTATCTTATGAAAGAAGATTATGAAACAGCTATGTATTACTTCAAATTAGGTGATAACCAAGAATACTATTCTAAAGCCTTTAATGGTTATAGAAGTATTTGGATTCAAGAGCATTTTGGATTAATTTTTGCTGCATTCTTACTTGTTATAGGTTGGGTAATCTTCTCAGAGTGGCGCTATTATAAAAAGCAGAAATGATAAGGAGGGTGTAAAATGAAGCAAGTTGTAGAGGATCTTAAATACTTAAAATATACACTTTTTCACCCATTCGATGCTTTTTATGAAATTAAATGGCGGGGAAAAGGGAATATATGGTTAGCAACATTTTTGATTGTAGCTTATGGCATTTCAATGATTTTATCTAATCAATATCTAGGTTTTGTAATGAATTCATTTCCAGCTTACAAAATCAATAGTATTGCTATTTTTACTTTAACAGTAGCGCCAATGCTATTATTTATCGTAAGTAACTGGAGTGTTTCTACACTTTGTAATGGTAAAGGTAAACTTAAAGATTTATATATGGTAATAGGTTATGCAGTATGTCCTATGCTTATATTCCAGCTTATTACAGTAGCTGTAAGTAATGTAATTATTATAGAAGAAGCAAGTTTACTTTTTTCTTTTAATACAGTAGGTATGTTATGGTTTTATTTCTTAGTGTTCTGTGGTGTAACAACAGTTCACGAATATACAGCAAAAGAAAGTGTTATAACACTAGTGGCAACAGCAGTAGCTGCACTTGTTATTATTTTCATTAGTGTACTTTATTTTTCTTTAATGGAGCAGGTTGTAAACTTTATCTTAACATTAGGACAAGAATTTATTAGAAGGTGGTGAGAGAATGAATAAAAAAATACGTAATATTATTTTAGGGTTAACAGTAATAGCTTTAGTAACAGGGAGTATTAAGGTCATTCCTCACCTTGCACTTAAAGCAGCAAAAATAGAGCAAGTTGAGCAAAAAAGTCCGGTTGAAGTAAATGGGCCTATAGAGATTAAAAAAGGTGAAGTTTTAGTTGCAGAATCTGCAACTAAAGCACTTCATTTAGATACAGATACACTTGATATTAGAGTAGTAGATAAAAATACAGCTAAAGAGTGGACAAGTAAAATAGAAGATCCTAGTAATAATAAGGAAAAATCTATTGTAAATATATCTTACTTAAGTGGAGATAACAAAAAGTATGAGTGGGATGCTTATCAAAATGTTATTGAGACAGGCAACTACAGTATTGAACAAATAAATAATGGAGTAAAGCTCACATTACTTTTTGAAACGACTACTAGAAAGCCTACACAGCTTATACCTAGTTACATTGAAAGTGATGATCTTCAAACAAGATTTTATGATGAAATAGATAAAAAAGTTACAACTGGAAGTATCACTGAAAAACAAGCTGCTAACTTTAAAAATATCCTAAAAAAAGTTTATTTAAAAGACTTAGCAAAAGGTGGATTTAAAATAGCAGGTGCAGATAGTTTACCACCAAGTGCTGTAAAGCAACTTAATGAGATGGTACAACTTATTGGCTATACAGATGAAATGTTAAAAGCTGATAATGAAGCAGCAGGACTCGATATAGAGATTCCTCAAATTGCTAGCTTTAGAATAGTAGTGAATGTAGCACTTGATGGGGATGATGTCATTATTAATGTACCAACTTCAGAGTGCACATCAGGTAATGACTACTTTAAATTACAGAACATTGAAGCCTATGCAGGCTTTGGCTATGCAGCGTCAAATAAAGTAGAAGATGGATATATTGTAGTTCCAGATGGAGCGGGTGCTTTATTCGAATTAAACACTTATAATGGAAGCTATCCTCAATATTCAAGACCTGTATATAACAATACATATTACGATCAAATGTATCAAATGCCAACCTTTAAAGAAGATTTACATATGCCAATCTTTGGTATGACTTATGGAAAAGGTGAGCAAGCTACTCACGGATTTATGGGAATTATTGAATCAGGTGCAGAACTTGCTACAATTAATGTTCAGCTTGCAACAAAAGATATTTCTACAGGTGGTAACTTAAACAATAAAGTGTACCCTACTGTAGATGTTATGCAATATTCTAGGGTTAAGCTGATGGGACCATATAGTGATAGCGATAGTAGATACCTAGTATCTACAGGTAAAATAGATGTAGATTATACAGTACGCTACAAGTTATTTAATGAAAAGGTTACTTATTTTGATATGGCTAATGCTTATAAAGAGTACTTAGTAGAAAAATACAATCTAACTAAGTCCTATGAAAATAAGCCTAAGATGTACATGGATATATTAGGCGCACTTACAATACCAGATCGTATTGCAGGTATACCTTATAACAAAACTATTTCTATGACAAATTATGAACAAGCCAAAGGAATCATTGAAGATTTAGGTGATAAGAACCTTATTCTTAACTACAAAGGAGCATTCTTTGGAGGAGACAAAGCAAGTTTACCTACAAAACCTAAGTTAGTAAAAGAAAATGGCTCACAAAAGGAACTAGATGCTCTTCTTAATGCAGCTAAAGAGAAAAATGATGAGTTGTTCTTTGGAACTGATTTAATGACAGTTAAAGATACAAGCTATCCATTTGAAGCTAAAGTCCATGGTTTATATAACTATGATAGTAAGCCAGTACAAATATATGATTACGATTATACAACAGGTAAGTTCTCACCAGAGTTTGATCCTACTTATCGTATTCATCCTAAGTACTTTGAGGATATTGTAGGACGTTTCATAAAAGGAACGAATGGGTTAGATAATATCTTTATAGGGGATGTACCTAATACTTATTATGCAAGTTATAAAGAAGATGATATATTAACACCGATTAAGGCAAATGCAATGATTGAAAAAGGTTTAGCACAACTAGACGAAAATAAAGTGCTTGCATTTAATAATCCAAATATGAATACATTACCGTATTGTGACTATGCAGTAAACATTTCAAGAGAAAGTAGTAACTACGGTACTATGTATACAAGCATTCCACTTAGACAGCTTGTTATGAATGGATTAGTAGAGTACACAACACTTAATGTAAATATGTCTAAAGATAATAGTAACTACTACTTATTACAAGCTTTAGAAGTAGGAAGTTATCCTAAATTTACAGTAAGTGCAACAAACCAAGATGTTCTTAAGGATTCTCAGTACAGAGAATACCTAAGCATTGATTACGCTACATTAAAGCCAGAAATAGAAGAGCTTTATAGTGAATATACAAAAGCTTTTGAAGAGATTGGTACAACTGAGATTACAAATCACCGAATACTTGAAGCTGGTGTGTTTGAAACAGAGTATGCTAATGGCACAAAAGTTATCGTTAACTACAATCCATATGAAGTACATGTGGAAGGGTATAATTTAGATAGTGTATCTTATGAAATTATTAAATAATAGGGGGAGGATATAAAATGAAAGCACTTAAATATTCAACAAAAAGAAAAATACATGGCTTTATTTTTATCTTGCCTTGGCTAATCGGGTTTATTACATTTTTTGCAATACCTATTATAAATACAGCTATTTATTCTTTCAATCAAGTATCTGTAGGGCAATCAGGGGGAATGGAATTAGTTTTCTCTGGTATACAAAATTATGTAGATCTATTTAAAGTTGAGGTAACAACAAAAAACACGCAAGTACTTAGACTATTAGTAGAAGAAAATCAAAAAATACTTGTTAACGTACCACTTACAGTAATCTTCTCCTTATTCTTAGCATTAATTATTAATGCTAAGTTTCCAGGAAGAGCTATTGTACGTATTATTTTCTTCCTACCAATTATTCTTGGGCTTGATATAGTAGTAAATATGATGAGTATTGATACAGGTATGATGACTCAGTCAGCTACAACAGCTGTATTTGCTGAAACATCTTTTGCAGAGTCTATTTTGCAATTTACAGGATTGCCACCACAAATGGTTGCCTTTATTCAAGAGACGATTTCAGGCATTTTTGTACTTGTAACAAGGTCAGGGGTACAAACTTTAATCTTCTTAGCAGGGCTTCAGTCTATTAGTCCAGCCCTTTATGAAGTTGCTAAGATTGAAGGTGCAACAACTTATGAAACATTTTGGAAGGTAACAATTCCATCAACAGCCAATATTACATTTTTCGTAGCAATTTATACACTTGTAGAGCTTTTCTTAAGTTCACCAATAACAAAAGAAATTCATACATTTGCTTTTGTAAAGAGTAAGATTGGTGTAGGTTCTGCCCTTTCAATGATATATATTGTCAATGCCATTGTGCTACTCATATTTATTAGTTGGTTCTTGAAGAAGGTGGTGAAACTAGATTATGGCAAATAAAGTAGCTTATCAAGATAGATTTATGAAGGCAAAAGAATTAAAGAGTACTAAAATCCCTTGGGATGGATATAAAATTAAGAAAGAAGCTATGGGACTAGGCTATAAAATATGTTTCTATTCACTAATAGCAGGTTTATGTTTCGTTATCTTATATCCAATGTTAAAGCTGATTCCACTTGTATTTGCACAGATGTCCGACTTAGGTAATCCAGACGTTATTTGGATTCCAAAATCATTTTCTGTACTAAGCTTTAAGGCTGCATTTAAAATTGCTTTAGGTGGAAGCTTAATGGGACTTGCTGTTTCCCTACTTTATGCACTTAGTATGGCAGTGATCCAAGTATTTATGAGTGCTATGGCAGGTTACTCACTTGCAAGAATCGACTTTAAAGGAAGAAACTTAATTTTTGCTTTAGTTGTACTTACATTTTTAGTACCACCACAAGCTTTACTTATATCTCAATATCTTCACTTTAAACAATTTGATGTATTTGGGATTATTAACTTACTAACAGGTTCAACTATTGATATTATCAATAAACCATATGTACTTTATATTTTAGCTTTCTTAGGATTTGGTGTAAAACAAGGGTTGTTCATCTTTATATTTAGACAGTTCTTCATTACAATGCCAAATGAATTTGAAGAAGCAGCTGTAATTGATGGATGTGGTTTTTATCGTACATACTTTAAGATTATGTTCCCAAATGCAATGCCTCCAATTATGACAGTTGGTGTACTTTCATTCGTATGGAACTACGGTGATATTTACTATACAAACTACTTCCATCCAGATGGACCATATTTAAGTATTGTCTTACAACGCCTATTTGGTTCAGAGCAAAGAGATCGTATTAATGAAATTTTATTTAACCAATTTGATGTATTCTTAACAAGTCAGCTTACCTTTGATGCAACAAAACAAGCGGCACTTATTATATTCTTAATTCCGCTTATTATTGTATACTTCATTGTACAAAGACACTTAGTAGAAAGTCTTGAACGTTCAGGAATCGTTGGTTAAATCAAAAAGCCACAGATTTAGTAATCTGTGGTTTTTTTACGTCTAAAAAAGTATAATCTAGACGAAGTAGCTTGTCAGATGTGATAAAGAAGTGGTATGATGACATAATAGAATGTTTGGAAAATAAGTTTATTTTAGTGAAACACAAAAGGAGATAGAAGATGGCTACTATTAAAGAAATAGCAGATAGAGCAGGGGTCTCTATTACCACTGTGTCTAGGGTGCTCAATTATGATGAAACATTAAATGCATCAGAAGCGACAAAGAAGAGAGTTTTCGAAGCTGCAGAAGAACTAAACTATACTACTTTACGTGCTAGAAAGAGTAAAAAACATAAGTATACAGTTGGTATATTAAATTGGTATACTCAAGAGCAGGAGCTAAATGACCCCTATTATTTAGCTATTCGATTAGCAGCTGAAAAGGAGTGTCAAGAAAAAGGCTACGGGTATAAAACTATTGACAGTATACAAAATATCCGCCAGTACAAAGATGTAGACGGTATTATGGGTATTGGTAAGTTTGGGCAAGATGAGATTGATAAATTAGAGACAATTACTGATAATATTGTGATCGTAGATTATATTGATGTGTATAATAGATGCGATTGCATATCAACAGATTATGAACATGGAACAGTAGCGGCACTTAGTCATCTAAAATCCCTAGGACATACCCATATAGGTTACATTGGTGGAGAAGAAGTTATTAATGATGGGACAAAGAAAATAGAAGACCCTAGAGAAAAAGCATATATTCAGTACATGTTTACCAATTTAGAGTACCATCCAGAATGGGTGAAAAAAGGCGAGTTTACTTTACAAGATGGATATAGACTCATGATGGAGTTGTTAGAAGAAGAGGAACGTCCAACAGCATGCTTTATTGCAAGTGATATTATGGCAATAGGCTCATACCGTGCTATTAATGAAAAAGGTTTGTCTATACCAGACGATATCAGTATTGTTGGATTTAATGATATCCAAACAGCACAGTTTTTAAGCCCAGCTTTAACTACCGTTAAAATTTATCCAGAGTCAATGGGAGAAACGGGAATTCAAATGCTCATTGATCAAGTTGAAAAAGGTAGTCGCATCAACAAAAAGGTTATCGTTGCTAATAAATTAGTCGTAAGAGAAAGTACCAAACAACTAGATAAAGAGTAAAAATAAAGGGTTGCCATTAGCTGATTTTAATCAACTAATGGCAGCCCCTTTAACTTTTTTTCCTTCTGCTAGCAATAGGGTTAAGTAGATTAGAATTACTGTCTTTTAGAATAATCTAGTAGGTGAAAGGGTGGCTGTGACTCATCCGAAAGCGAATTATGCAGATGGCTTAGAGGCTGTTAATGAGTGGGTGAACAAGGGGTTCAGTAGACTAGAATTGCTATCTCTCTAGTAATACTGGTAAGGGAAGGGATGGGGTACCACAGCCCGACCCTAACGTAGTCTAATCAAGAGATAGTAATTCGGCACTTGTCAAATAGTTTAGAAATTAAAAAATGAGCTGACACTTATTTCTAAGTGCACAGCTCATTTTTGCATGTATTTACAGTCCTTTAGAAGTTCTTACACTTGGAAGATAATTTTTAGCAATACGCTCTACAAAGACTCTACCATTAAAGGTTTCAAGAGAAACATTTTCAAATAAAACAGATGTCTGATCTTCTACTACTTCACTAGAAGTTACAACAGGTATAGTCTCGTCTAAAGTAGTGTAAAGATTAATAATATCTCCTTTATCCACATTACGAATAAGAATCTTGCTATCTTCAGTTACTTCTATTTCAGAAGGTTGAACCTTGCGTGATTCATATGGATAAGCATCTTCAAAGAGTTCAAAACCATAAATTCTAGTATGTCCACCACCATTAATACTAATTTGAGCAGGCTCAATAATTTGTAAACGAACATATCTAGCATCTACTGGTGTAAAGAGCATACGATTAATAATGTCTTCTGTATTATCTTTAACTTCATCTACTAAAGTAAAGTTTTCACCATCGATACTTGTAAGGATTTGAAGAGCTTTTGTATTCCAAATACGTGTTTCACCAGCTTCAGGATGACCACAGTTGATGATACGGTATTGTTTAATATTTTTTACTTCTTTAAGGTCTACAGTTAAGTGAGGTCTATATTCTCTAGAACACCACTTACCACTTTTGATTGTACCTTCAATGATTTTTTCAGGTTCTTGATCATACTCTGTATTTCCAGATGCAGTAACAGTTACACCTAAAGAAGCAAGAGCAATATTATTTCTATTGTAAGAAAGTGTACGTGGTGCACTTTCAATACCTGCTAAGATAGCAGAATTTTGAAGAGTTTCAGTTAAAAATGGTTTAATACGAAGAGTACCTACATCAACAGTGAAGTATCTTTCGGCACCATCTTTAAGACGAAGCACTTTACAATTTGCCATAGCTTCAAGATGTTTAAGGGCTGTTTGGATTTTATCTTCCATAAGTATAAGATTATTTTCTTTTAAAGCCATAAGTGCTTCCATTGTATTAGAACCTGCTTGACCCATATGGCGTGTAGCATCTAAGAATGGACGAAGTTCTCCAATAAGTTTAGCATTAACACATTTAGCATCAATTGTATTTACAGCTTCTTCTATTTCTACAAAGGCTTCAAGAAGATTTTTAGCTGCTGGTATAAAGTCTGTACCATTTTTAAGAGCTAAAGTAAGTGCTTCAATGTCATCTGCTAAGTACCAAGATTCATCAAATAAGAAAGTACCACTTACACCACCATCTTCTTTTACATAAGAACAGTTAGAAGCAAAGATTTGAAGTTCATGACTTACCTCAGGAGCAAGTGCTTTAAATGAATGAACAAAACTTGTTTCACAGTCATAAGCATCAGTATTCCAGTTATGGTCAGCAATACAAAATAGTGCTTGCTTTGATGCTTGAGCTTGATTCATAGGGTTTGAGAAGAAACCATTAATATTGTCTACATCAGGATTCAGGTTTTCAATTTTACCCATAAGCATTTTAGCATCACAGTAGTCATTCACTGGATAGTTCCACCATACAGATAAGTTCTTATTAGAATTAATTGTACGTTTTGGTGCATCAAATTGTTCTTTAGAAACATTAGACATCGTTGCAGAACCAGTCCACATAATTTCTACGTCATCATGAAGTAATTCTACAAAAGGTTTAAAGTATTTTTCCATTGATGGTCCCCAAGCTTCACAGTATCTTGTACCAACAGTAAGAAGTGGACGTACATCACCTTTTGCTTTAACAAATTCAGTATCTACACGGTTAATGTAGCGAGCTTGTTGAGCTCCATCTGGGTAACCACCAATATCATCAAAAAGAATACCAAACTGACGCACACCAAGTGTGTAAAGTTGTTCTAACTTTGCAATTGTAGATTTGAAATCTTCTTCAGAATCTAAATCGATAGAATCCCCTGGGTGAATAGTCCATACAAAGTTTAAGTTATTCTCATGACCAGCAGCTGCAAGCTCAGAGATTTCACGTCCCTTATCTTCTGGATAAAGTTCTCTCCAGTGACTTCTATGGTATGGATCATCTTTTGGTGCGTAAATATAAGTGTTAAGTTTTTGCTCACCACCAAATATCATTAAATCTTTACGATCTTCATGACTCCAAGGGAAACCATAAAAACCTTCAATATATCCACGATAAAGAATTTCAGGATAGTCTGTAATCTCTAAAGTCTGAAGTGTGTCATCTTCCATTTGGTTAAGAATATGTCCAAGTGTAACAATACCATAGTGAAGACCATCTACGTCACAACCAGTAATTGTAATAGAACAATATGTATCACCAGAAACAGAAAGTGTATAGCCTTCTGGTTTATTAATTTGTAAAGTAGAATGAGTAGTATCTGTTAAGATAATGTTACTTTGACCTTCAGTTGGTTCTTGTACAAATTCATACTGTAGGCCAGAAGCTGTTAAGATTTTTGTTAATTTATCAAGTGAAGCCGCTTTAGGTGTAGTTTGTGTTAGGATAGAAACTGTTTTGGTAATAGGTAGCTGTTTTCTACCATAAACAACTTGTTGTGGTACTGGAAAAATAGTATAAGTAGTACACATGATGAATACCTCTCTTAAATTATTATAGTCTATATCTAATTATATTTTACTATATTTTTTACCTTTTTTCACTTAATTATTGTAATTTATTTAAGTTATTTTAGCTAAAAAAATATTACTATAAACAGCAATTTGCATAGAATCCTTATAAAATCTGTCTATACCCTCATTGCAACGGAGGTACTAGAGATTTATAATGATGCTAAGGAGGTAAGAGCGTGAAAGAATATATTAATCAATTTAAGAAATTACCTTTATTTACAGGCATAAAAGAAGAAGAATTACTCCCTATGCTTACATGTATAGGGGGCTATATTCAAGAATATACAAAGAGCAAATTTATCCTTTTATCTAAAGAACCTATTAAGTGTGTAGGTATTATTTTAGATGGAACAGTTCATATGATAAAAGAAGACATATGGGGGCATAAAACAGTTTTAGCTTTTATGAAGCAAGGAGAACTTTTTGGTGAAACCTTTGTTTGTGGAGATCGTTTCACATCTGAAGTAACTTTTTATGCAGCTACTCATTGTAAAGTTTTATACATTCCTTTTTACAAAACCTTGCATATGTGTAATACCTCCTGTGTTTTTCACCATCGATTAGTGGAAAATATGGTTCGTTTAATAGCTAATAAAAATGCACAGCTTATGGAAAAAATAGAAATTACCTCAAAGAAAACTTTGCGTGAAAAGATACTGACTTATTTATATCTTCAAGCTCAGTTAAATAAGAAAAATTACTTTGAAATACCATTAGGTAGACTAGAACTTGCTGATTATCTTTGTGCAGATAGAAGTGCGCTTACAAGAGAGTTAAATAATATGAAAAGTGAAGGGCTTATTGATTTTGACAAAAATACCTTTCATTTACTAAAAAAGTGATAGGATGTTGCATGTGCAACATCCTATCACTTTTTTTATCAGTATACTTATGCTATTAGTGATTGCCAACAAATTAACAATGTGTCGTGTTTGTCAATAAACATCTGCTATAAGACAAACATGGTATTACAAATAGAAAGTATAAGGGAAGAGGTGCATCAATGGGTTATAGTTTAAAAAAGCAAGAGATGGACTTATTTATTTCACAGTGGACAAAGGAATACCGTATTTTTGCTCCAAAGCGTTTTGTAGGTGGTGGAGCATTTTCTGATACAGATTGTATTAGATATGGTGAAATTAATTCTGTAGAAGAAATAGTGTTTGATGAAAAATCTCAGTATTCTTTCAAAGAAGCAGTTTTTCCTGTGATTCAAACTTTATTCTTCTTTACAGAAAACACAGTAAAAGAACCAGATTTCCCACAAAAGGGAGTAGTTGTATTTTTACGTAGTTGCGATTTACATGGTCTGAAACGATTAGACGATATGTACTTAAAAAATGGTCCTGAAGATTATTATTATAGTCAGCTGCGTAGCAAAGTAAAATTTGTTTTAATGGGATGTAACCAGTCTTTTGAAAATTGTTTTTGTGTAAGTATGGGTACAAATCAAGCTGAAAATTACGATTTAAGTATAGATAAAGATGGAGATTCTTATTTAATTCACTGCAAAGATGAAAAATGGGATGCCATTTTAAAAGAGATGCAGGTAAAAGAACAAGAGGTTGCCCCTTCCTATGTAACACAAAATCCAGTTAGTGTTCATATACCTGAAAATCTTGATATAACAGTAGCAGGAAGTAAGATGTGGGATGAGTACGATAGCCGTTGTATTAACTGTGGACGTTGTAACTTTGTATGTCCAACTTGTACATGTTTTACTATGCAAGATATGTTTTATAGTGAAAATGGAAAAGTAGGAGAACGCCGTAGAGTGTGGGCATCTTGTATGGTAGATGGATTCACAAATGTTGCTGGTGGTGGAAGCTATCGCCAGAAGAACGGACAAAGAATGAGATTTAAAGTGTTACATAAAGTACTGGATTATAAAGAGCGTAATGGTTATCACATGTGTGTAGGCTGTGGACGTTGTGATGATGTTTGCCCTGAATATATATCTTTTTCCAACTGTATTAACAAATTAGAAGATGCTATGAAGGAGGTATCAAAATAATGGTACGTAATGACTATATTCCTTTTGTATCAGAGATTAAAGAAGTTATTAAACATACTGAAATAGAATACACTTTCCGCATGTCTTATAAGGGAGAGGTAAAGCCTGGACAGTTCTTTGAGGTTTCTATTCCTAAATTTGGTGAGGCACCTATTTCTGTTAGTGGAATTGGTGAGGATTATATAGATTTAACTATTCGTCGTGTAGGTAAAGTTACAGATGAAGTATTTGAGCATTACGTAGGAGATACTTTATTACTTCGTGGACCTTACGGAAATGGTTTTGATGTAGATCTCTATAAGGGTCATGAAATTGTTGTTATTGCAGGTGGAACAGGACTTTCTCCTGTACGTGGTGTTGTAGATTACTTTGCTAATCATAAAGAAGAAAGAGAAGAAATGACTTTAATTAGCGGATTTAAATCACCGAGTGATATTTTATTCCATGAAGACTTAGCACGTTGGAAAGAAACTATGAATGTTATACTCACTGTAGATCATGCAGAAGGTGACGCGTCTTATCAAACAGGTCTTGTTACAGAATATATTCCAAAACTTCAGCTTAAAGATAAAAAGAATACATTAGCTATTGTAGTTGGACCACCTGCAATGATGCGGTTTTCTGTTCAAGGATTACTAGCAATAGGCATTCCTGAAGAAAATATTTGGATTTCACATGAACGTAAAATGTGCTGTGGCCTTGGAAAATGTGGTCACTGTAAAATAGGAGATGTTTATGTATGCTTAGACGGTCCTGTATTTAACTACACTAAAGGTAAGACTTTAATCGATTAAGGGAGGGAAAAGAAATGGATATAAATACAAAGCAACTTAAAAAGAATGCATTTCGTGTTACAAAAGTACGTGGTGTGACTGCTTCTCGTGTACGTGTTCCAGGCGGACACCTTGAGGCAAAATACTTAAGTAAAATCCAAGAAATTGCTGAGACTTATGGGAATGGTACAGTTCACATTACAAGTAGACAAGGCTTTGAAATCCCAGGAATTCCTTTCGATAAAATCCAAGAAGTAAACCTTGCACTACAAAGCTTAATTGAAGGACTAGAAATAAACCAAGAAGCAGAAGGTGACGGATACCCTGCTGCTGGGACAAGAAATATTACGGCATGTATTGGAAACCGTGTTTGTCCATATGCTTGCTATGACACAAGTGCATTTGCAAAACGTATGGAAAAGGCAGTATTCCCAAATGACCTTCATTTTAAAATTGCCCTAACAGGCTGTCCAAATGATTGTGCGAAGGTGAGAATGCACGACTTTGGAATTATGGGAATGACAGTACCAAGTCTAGATCCTTCAAGATGTGTAAGCTGTGGAGCATGCGTAAAAGTATGTACGAAGAAATCTGTAGGTGCATTAAAAGCTGTAAATTACCGTCCAGTTCGTAATGAAGAAAAATGCATTGGCTGTGGAGAATGTGTATTAAACTGTCCAAACATGGCTTGGTCAAGAAGTGAAAAGAAATACTACCGATTAACTTTACTAGGACGTACAGGAAAGAAAAATCCTCGACTAGGCGAAGACTTTATTAAATGGGTAGATGAAGAAAGTATTATAAAGATTATCCTTAATACTTACGACTACGTAAAAGAATACATCGACCCAAATGCACCAGGTGGCAAAGAACACATTGGATACATTGTTGACCGTACAGGTTTTGAAGAGTTTAAAAAGTGGGCACTTAAAGATGTAAATCTTCCAGAGATTGCAGAAGTATCTTCACCAATTTACTGGAAAGGTGTTAAATATTAATTAGCTAGAATGAGAATAGAATAAATGACAACACAAGCCAGCCTAAATCTACCTCCCCCCTTAAAAATATGGGTAGATTTAAGCTGGCTTATGTTTTGTGGCAAGGTATTAGTATTTTAAGGTTTCACATTTTTTCACTATATATCCTATGATTCATGTAGGCTTATGAGGCATTTAACGTCAGCGTTTAATCGTCCAGGTTCTATTAGTGAAAGAGCTCACCCTAGGGAGTTATCACGGCAAGTTGTGGAGTATTTTGGCTGTAGTATTGGCCTTTTAAGCGGTTGTGAATAAAAGGATATTTAGTTTTTTGTGTGGTATAAAGATAAAATACTAATATTTAAACTAGACAGGATATATGCCACGACTTATCAAGTCTAGTGCCTAAAAATAAGTCAGTTCATCTTAGTGGGGGGAAGACTAAAACTTCCTAAACTTATCTTTAGTGGTACAAGTGTAAATACTTATCTAGAATGGTATATGCACTTGTACTTTTATATTTTGGACTGTCTGTAAAGCTTGATACCTTAGTTATACAGGAAATGGACAAGTAAGTAAATTGATGAAAGTCACAAATTTGAAAGTGCTAAAAAGGGATACAAAGGGAGAAGATTCGAGTATAAATGATAAACCTTGCTTTAGAAGTAAAGAAAGTGAATTTACACGAAAATCAACAAGTGGGGGCACTTTAACCTAATGTTAATGTACGAAAATGTACAAAGTAGCTAGAAGATAAGGAGATTTTAATAAAAAAGCATTTGGGCACTTTTGCCATGAAAATAAATTTGGGATCCAATAAACTTAAATTATAGCTGTAAATAAGGGGTGTACAGGGGAAAGTTAAGGATTTTTTAGATGTAGTTGAGGATAATGAAATAGAAATAAATATACTCCATCCTTTATTATATAAAGCAATTTTAAATTAGGTTTTATATAAATAGAACAAAACCTAATGCAAAAAGATCAGATAGAAAATGGAATTTATATAAGTTAGTAAAAGTAAGATGTTTTTTTACTAAAAATATGCTAAAATGTTTTTATATTATATAAAAGGCTATACTTTACAAGACAGCTTTTAAAATATAAGAGTGATTAAGTAAGAAATGGAGAATAACTTAATGGCAATGAAACATACAACACGACATATTAACTTTAATCGAAACTGGAAATTTTGCTGGGGTGGAGACAGTAATCACCCTCAAGAGGATATGAGTAAGGCTTATGAAATAAATTATGATGATTCCAATTGGAGAAGTTTGGATTTACCACATGATTGGAGTATAGAGTTTGACTTTAATATTGAAAATTCTTTAGTAGGTTCAGAAGCAGGATACTTAGATGGTGGTATAGGTTGGTATCGTAAAGCTTTTGTACTGCCAAAAGAGATGAAAGATAAAAAAGTGGCTATTCATTTTGGTGGTGTGTATATGGATAGTACAGTGTATGTAAATGGTAAACAAGTGGGGAAATATCCTAATGGTTATATGCCTTTTACATATGATATTACAGAGTATATGATTGCTGATGGTATGACAGAAAATACGATTGCAGTAAAGGTAGTCAATGAACAGCCTAGTAGTAGATGGTATTCAGGTAGTGGTATTTATCGTGATGTAGAACTTGTAGTGACACATCCTGTACATATAGTAGAATATGGTACTTTTATTACTACATCTTTTATTGAAGAGGAGTATGGAAAGGGCAAGGCTACAGTTTGTGTAGAAACAGAAATTAAAAATGCTTCTACATCTGCAAGTACTATTAAAGTAAGACAGACTGTTTATGACTATGAGGGGAACTTAGTTGAAGTAGACGAAGTAGAGTGTGTAGAAGTCTTTCTTTTACCAGGAGAAGTGAAAAAAGTAAAGCAAACTATGTGTGTAAGTAATCCAAAGCTTTGGTCTATTCATACACCGAATCTTTATAAGATGGGGACAGAGCTTCTATTAGAAGATGAAGTTGTAGATACATATGAATCAAGATGGGGCTTTAAGTGGGTGAAATTTGATGCTAATGATGGATTTTTCCTAAATGGAGAATGGATGAAGCTTAAAGGTGTATGTATGCATCATGACCAGGGGGCCCTTGGTGCAGTAGCTAATACCCGTGCACTAGAGCGTCAAATGGAAATTATGCAGGAAATGGGAGCTAATGCTATTCGTGTAACGCATAATCCGGCAGCAGATGATTTACTTAGAATTTGTGATGAAAAAGGACTTATGGTTATTGATGAAGCCTTTGATACATGGTATTGGAGTAAGAAACAGTATGATTTAGGACGTTTCTTTAGTCAAGAATCTAGCAGTCATCCAGAAGGTGGGGGTACAGTAACTTGGGCAGAGTTTGACCTTAAACGTATGGTTAAAAGAGGGCGTAACTTCCCATGTATCATTAAATGGTCTGTAGGAAATGAAGTAGGGGAAGCTACAGGGGATAAACGTTCTTTAGAAACTATTAAGAATATGAAAAAATGGGTAGCAGAAATTGACCCAACAAGAGGCATTACACAAGGTGTTGATAAATTTAGATTTGGAAACGGTGAAGGCGACCATGAATATATAGCCGAAGTACAAGATACAGTAGGCTTTAACTATGCTGAAGGTAACTATGATAGTATTCATAAAAAGCATCCAGATTGGGCTCTTTATGGTTCAGAAACTTCTTCAGCTACAAAATCAAGAGGTGTATATAGCCACCCAGATACAATAGGAAGTCATGACGCAGATGTACATGAAGACTATCAACAATCTTCTTATGATAATGACCATGTAGCTTGGGGTGCTACAGCAAGCCATGCATGGATTCAAGATAGAGATCGTAAATTTATAGCAGGTCAGTTTATTTGGACTGGTTTTGATTATATTGGTGAACCAACCCCATGGCACAATACAGGAGGCCCAGGACATAGCTTATCACCAAAGAGTTCTTACTTTGGTATTGTAGATACAGCAGGTTTCCCTAAAGATGATTACTACTTATATCAAAGTGTATGGAAGAATGTAGAACAAAGTCCAATGGTACATATATTACCACATTGGAACTGGGAAGATGAGGGGCTAAGAAGTAAGGTAACAGGAACAGATGGGAAAATTCCACTAAGAGTTTATTCTAATGCACCACATATAGAACTTCTTATAAATGGTGTAAGCTATGGTACGAAGTCTTTCACACAAAAATTAACAAACTATGGTTTTAAATATCAGCAACAATCTGAAACAAGTGAAAAGCTTTACTTAGAGTGGCGTTTAGACTATGCTTATGCACCTGGTACAGTAATTGAAGCCATTGCTAAAAATGATAAAGGTGAAAAGATAGCACAAGATAAGATTGTTACAGCAGATAAAGCTTATGGTATAAAACTCTATGCGGATAGAAGCGAAATTTGTGCAGATGATAAAGATCTTTCTTATATTACTGTAGATATAGTAGATGCTAATGGAAACTTTGTGCCAACAGCAGATAACGAAGTAGAATTTGAGATTATGGGTGAAGGAAGGATTGTAGGTGTAGATAATGGTAACCCTATAAGTCATGAACGCTATAAAGCTCAAACAGATGGAACCTGGAAACGTAAAGCATTTAATGGAAAGGCTCTTGTTATCGTACAAAGTACCATTAAGGCAGGAAGCTTTACATTAAAAGCTCATTCTAAAGAGTTAGAAGATGCTACACTGACTATTACTACAAAAGTATGTGAGCAAGCATATACAATAAATAGTCTAGACACACCTATAGATGAGGCTGTAGAAGTAGGTAATGAACGTATTATAGCATTTGCTCCAGTGGAGATCATTGGTGAAGTAGGAGAAGTACCAACCTTACCACAAACAATAAGAGCTAGATACAACACAGGTATTTCAAAGTTTGTAAGCGTAAACTGGGAAACTATTTCTAAAGATCAGTGTACAAGTTACAAGGAGTTTGAAGTAGCAGGTACAGTAGAAGGACAAGACCTTGTAGTAAGAGCAAAAGTTATTATAAGAGGTATTGTTGCTACACAATCTATATGTGTTGCAACAACTAAGGGGGTACCACCAACACTTCCTGAAAAAGTCATGGCCTACTATAGTGATGGTACAAAGGAAGAAAAAGGTGTGAAATGGGATAAAGAGACTATAGACAGCACACAGGTAGGTATTGTACCAGTTTGTGGAACCCTTCACGGTACACAAGTCGTGATACAAGCAAGTGTAAGAGTTGTAGCACAAGCTGAAGAAATGAAAATGACTACAAACTATGCAAAACAATGGACAGGTTCACAATTCCCAGCAGCCTTAGCTTCCTTTACACAGGATGAAGATACTAAAGATTGTATTAGTGCAGTGAATGATACCATCGTAGAGTTTGAAGGAGAAAATCCAAATCGATGGACTAACTACCAAGCATCACCTCGTGCTAAAGATTGGGTAGGCATTTTATTTGCAGAAGGTGGCAATATTACACAGCGCTACATTGATACTATAAAGGTAGGATTCTGTATTGATGATGAAGTAGGTGCACCAGAAAACTTTACTATTGAGTACTATGTTCCAAAAGATGAGCCAGGTGTACCAAGAAACTTTGGTCACGTAACAGAAGGTGATTTAGCAGATGAAGGTAACTGGCAAGCAGTGGAAGGCTTAAAGGAAAGTACCCATTTAGTAGAGGGTGGAGTAATGCAAACCTTTACATTTAATACCGCACATACCTATGCGATTCGTCTGAATATGACCCCTCAAGAAGAACTAAAAGGTATTGGTATAACAGAGCTTGAAGCTTACGGAAAAGAAGCTGTTAGTCATGATACATATGAGATAGAAGCTATCTTAGTAGAAGGAAAGAATATATTAGATGCCTTTGATGAGGCTAGAAACTACACTTATAAAGGTGATAGTAGTACACCAAAAGTAGAAGTACAAGTAACAAATCATGCACGTGTAACCCTTGTACCAACGGTGGAAAGAAATAATAAGATAACAATAGAAATCATGCCTGAAAATGGTGATGTAACACAAACCAAAGTCTATACAATAGATGTAGATTAAGAGATAGTAGTAAAAGTTAGTAAGATAGATGTAAGTTTAAAACTTAAAAATCTAAAGGCTAAAGTTTAAGGATAAATGAAAACCCCCTAGGGAGTAATGTGACTTACTGACACATTGTACCTAGGGGGTTTTTGTATGTAAAAGGAGTGGATTAGCCAAGAATTGGATAATCTATAAATTCTACACTTGGTTCTTTAACACCATGTTGTTCGAAAATAATAATCTCATTTGCGCCTTCTTTAAGAAGCCCGCTTGGGATAAAGAGCGTTTCTTGTGGTCCAATATTCCAGTAACGACCAATATTGAAACCATTAACAACTACAAAACCTTTAGTAAGGTTTTCAAATTTAAGGAAGGTGTCAGCTACCTCATCTACCATAAGTGTAGCTTCATAGAAGCAAGGTTTATTTGTAGGTGTTATACCTTCTTTAAATTCTACCTTAGATAAGTCTTTCATATCTAAATTGTAAATATCATAACCAAAAGTAAAGCATCCACCTAAAGTAATACCTTCAGAAACACCTTTATAATCTTTTAGTTTTGTACCGTAGTTAATACGTCCTAAGTTTTCAACAAGTACATCTAGTTGAACCCCTTCTTCAGGGATAGCAAAAGATAATTTTTGCTCTTCATCACGCATATAAACACCAAGTTCTTCGTGATCTACAAAGATTTGAGCACGGTCACGTACTTCTAAAAGGCCAAGATTTAGTTCTTGACGAGGTCCTTCAACGTGTTTGCGGTATAAAATATAACCATAGTCTTGACCGAAATGTTCCATATTACGTGGGCTAGCAGAAGTGTGTTTTGTAGCAAGATTATCTAAGTTATCAAAAAGGAAAGCTTGTTTTGTAAAGTTAAGTTTGCCATAAGCTTTCTTTTTCGTATTAGCTGGAATGTCATATGGGATTTTGCCAAAGTGTTTTTCAAGACATTCTCTTACTTCTAAGTAAGTCTTAGTAATATCACCTGCTTCAGTAAGAAGAGCGCAATAATCATAGCTTGTAGCTGTAGGACAGTAGCCATCCACATGATCATAGTTAGCACCATTATAAAAACCAAAGTTTGTGCCACCAAAGAACATATAGAAGTTTACATGAGCTTTATGACCAATCATATCTTCTAAAACTTTTACAACATCAGCACTTTCTCTTGTATGATGTTCTTTACCCCAATGGTCAAACCAACCATCCCAAAATTCCATACATGTTACAGGTGCATCAGGCTGACGTTTTCTAAGTTGAGAGAAGTTCCAATCTGCACCAGAACCAAAGTTAACTGTTTTAAATACATCAGGTAGTGTACCACCAGTAAGCATATGGTCAGGACCACCATCAGAAGTGAAAAATTCCACATCAACACCACGTTTAGTAAGTCCATTCTTAATATGATTTAAATAGTTTTTATCGTCCCCATAACTTCCATATTCGTTTTCAACTTGAACAGCAATAATAGGGCCACCCTTTGTACATTGGAAAGGTACAATACGTGGAATAAGTACATCAAACCAATCATCCACATGTTTTAAGTAGTCTTCATCATAACAACGAAGTACCATATTTTTATCTTGAAGTAGCCAAGCTGGTAGGCCACCAAAATCCCATTCAGTACAAATATATGGACCTGGACGAAGGATAACAGCAAGTTCTAATTCTGCTGCAAGCTCTAAAAAGTACTCAAGGTCAAAATGACCATCAAATACATATTTGCCTTTTTCAGGTTCATGGAGATTCCAAGGAACATAAGTTTCAACTGTATTAAAGCCACAAGCTTTAAGTTTAAGTAGACGGTCCTTGTAATCAGACTTAAGCAATCTAAAGTAGTGGATAGCACCACTAATAATAGGTTGTTCTTGATTTGATAATGATAACATGAAGTAATCCTTTCTGTATGCTCATAACTAAATAGTAAAAAAACTTGTATTTTACTAAATAAAAATGAACTTAACTATATGTTTTAATCTTATTATAGTATAATATAAACAAAAGTACAGTGTAAATGTAATTTTATTATTATATAAATAATAAAATTAAGACATATAAATAGAATATTGGCTTAAAATTTACATTAAAATACAAAGTAAAAAAAACTAAAATTTTAAAGCTGAAATATTTTAGTTTTAAGAAAAGCTAAAGTTAGAAAAATATATAATAGAAGAGAGGAATTAAGAATGAATAAACCAAATATTGTTGTAATTATTTCAGACGACCATGGATATTGGGCACTAGGAGCTAGTGGGAATAAAGAAGTTCAAACACCTAACTTAGACCGTATAGCCCATGAAGGAGTACGCTTTACCAATTGCTTTTGTGCATCCCCAGTATGTTCACCAGCAAGAGCGTCACTTTTTACAGGGAAGATTCCATCTCAACACGGTGTACACGACTGGATTAGTAGAGGACATGCGAATGAAGACGATGCAAGTGATAGACTAAAGATGGAAATGTATAAAGAGGAAGTAGAACCAAAGTTTAGTTGGGTAACAAACCAGCTTAAAGGTGATAGAGCCGTAAATTATTTAGAAGGACATACATGTTTTACACAGGTACTAGCAGATGCAGGTTATACTTGTGGTCTTAGTGGTAAGTGGCATTTAGGGGATAGTGGTAATCCTCAAGCAGGCTTTAGCTACTGGCAAACCATTGCTTTAGGTGGGGACCATTACTACAATGCAGCAGTTATGCAAGGAGATAAATTTGATATATTACCAGAAGGTGAATATTTAACAGATTACATAACAGATAGAGCATTAAACTTTTTAGAAGAGCAAAAAGATAAGGAAGCACCATTTTATTTAAGTGTACACTATACAGCACCACATGCGCCTTGGGATAGAGGAGAACATCCAAAAGAGTTTTATGACCTTTATGAAGATTGCCCTTTTGAATCTGTAGAAGATGCACCAGGTCATCCATGGGGAGGTTATAAAGGTTATACGAAAGAGCAAATGAAAACAGTGAAAGAAAATAGTTTAAAAGGATACTATGCAGCTATTTCAGCTATGGATAAAGGAATAGGAGAAATTTTAGATTACTTAGATGAAAAGGGTCTGACAGAAGATACGATTATTTTCTTTACAGGGGATAATGGTATGAGTATGGGACACCATGGGATTATTGGAAAAGGGAATGGAACTTTCCCTATGAATATGTATGATACAGCAGTGAAAGTACCAGCACTCTTAAGATATCCTAGAGCTTTAAAAGGTGGGCAAGTGAAAGATGAACTTATTAGTCATTATGACATTGTACCAACATTACTAGATTATTTTTCTTTTGAGCACAATATAGATTTAAGTACTTTACCAGGTAGAAGCTTCTTACCTATTTTAAAAAGTGAAACCTTGGTAGATCAAGGTGAGATTGTGATCATGGATGAATATGGCCCAACCCGTATGATTCGTACTAGGGAGTGGAAGTACATTCACCGTTACCCATATGGAGACCATGAACTTTATGATTTAGTCAATGATCCAGATGAGAAAGTTAATTTAATCAATCACCCTGATTACCAAGGGAAAAAAGAAGAGCTTTTTGCAAAGCTAGAAAACTGGTATTTCAAATATGCAGATCCACGAGTAGACGGTAAATGTGAGCCTGTTACAGGACTTGGACAACTTGGTCTATGTGGCATACATAAAGAAGGAAAAAGTGCATTTATTCAGCGATAGTAGTAAGCTTAACAATTTCCTTATTAATTGTATTTCTAAAGTTTAAAATATAAGAAGCACTGTGAGGGTAGCTAGAAAAAGTAATAGGTTTATCTAGTGCACCCTCCATAAGCTCTAATACATGCTCCTTAGAAGTAAGACAAGCAAGAAGTTCCATAGCACGTAAATCATAAAGTGCATCAGCAAAAACTTTAAGACGGATAGAGTCTATAGCTCCATTTTCGCCAGGATAAACTAAGAAAGCATCACCAGAAGGGAAGGCACACCCGGCATCTGTTATTCTATAAGGATCAATAGGTGAGATAGAGTATTGATTATTATAGAAGTTATAGCCCCAATGTAAAAATCCAGCAATATCATATTTAAATAATTGTAAACCGATAATACGGTTACGGAAGCTAGGAAGTGCCATAAAACGATTACTTACTTTATCTGCTTGTGCACAACAATAGTAAGTCCAAAGGTTAGGCACACCTGCTTCAATAAATGGATGAATATGATCATTACTTGGAATAGGATGCTTAAGCGCACCAGTTTCATAAAATTCTAAGTTAGAAAGTGCATCAATAATTGGATAACCTTCTAAGTGACCTGCTACTAAGTTATAAGCATACTTATAACTTTCTAACTGGTCTAGGCTAGGTTCATCAGAAATATGGAAGTAGCATTGTTTATCTATATTGCAAGCCTTTAAATAAGCAGTAAGACTAGGTAAAAAGGCATCTAAGAAAATCTTATAAGCTGGGTCTTTGCTAGATACATCCCAACCAAAGAGTTGTTTGTAGGTACCATCTACAGTAGCCATAATTTTAGGTGTAGCAAAAGCGCCCCACTGAGTAAAAAGATGAGACATCTCAAAGTACTCCATACCTACTTCTTTACCTATTTCAATCCAACGCCCTAATTTATCAAAGTTAAAGCTATAAGAACCTTCATTTTGTACCACATCTACTAACTGAACAGTAAGACGCTCCCCACCGATTTGGGTATCTAAAGGTGGTGTAAAAAGTGGTGTTAAAATCATATTGATACCATGATTTGCAGCAGTAGCCATATAAGACTTGGTTATTTCCCAATACCTTTCGGAAAATACATCTACCCCATAGTAGTTAGCAATACAATCTGTGTGGAACCATTCTGTATGAATAAGAGATTGTTTAGGTAAAAGCACATCCATAATCTCTAGAGTGAAAGTTTGTCTAGATACTTCAGTACCACTGGCATCTTTAAAAATAACAGTAATAGGATATGTACCAACAGGTCTTTTGGTATCATGTGCTACCTCGAACCACAAACTACGCCATTGATTTGGAAGAACTTTAACTTGTGAGGATACAAGTGGCTGTAATACATCAGGTAACAAACTTGGCATACTTGTTAAAAAATCCTCATCAGGATTTGGTGGACTAGGATAGTTAGTAGGTACAAGATCCACTGAACGTACACTTATGTAGGATGCTAAAGGTGAATCAATAGTAATTGTAACAGGACCTTTCCATAACCAAGCATGATCTGTACTTTGATAAGCAATTTGGAAATTAAAAGGCTCATTTTTAAGAACAGAAGGCTGGTCTATAAAATTTGAAACAGGCTGTGTGTCAGGTAAAACCTTTTCTAAAGATGAAAGAAGTATAGTCGTTAACATCATGGAAGTCTCCTTTTGATATATTTTTTATGAAGCATATAAATTACCTCAAGTATAAGTGTATAAAAATATAGTGTCAATAAAATAACAGTAAAAAAATAATAAAATCACAATAAATTTTACTAACCTTTTATTTATTTTAATACCAATATAAAATTAATTGCCTATAAAAAGCCATTCTCGTATATATGTATATACAAAAATGGCTTTTTATAGGCTTATTTATTCCTCATCATTTAATAATCCCTTTGCTACACCAGTTGAAACCCACTGATTGTTAGTAGCAGACTTCTTAGCTTTATCATGAAAGTATTTCACACCTTCACAACTTGTATTACCACACCACGCATTGTTCGTAGAAGACTTAGGTTGTTTTCTCATGCTGTTACCTCCATAGATGTGATTTTAAAAACAGTTTGCACACAATTAGTATAAGCAAACTCTTATAGATAAATACTGTTATATATTTCAACTAAAATCATTAACTCTCTATTTATGAGTCAAACAAAGAACTAATTCATTCTCCAAAACCTATTTATTATACCCTAGACTACACTTATTCCATATTTATAACTACATCATGAAATAAAGTAAATACATCTTGGTATTCTCCATTTTTATCAAAGAAAACAATTTCCGTATCAGACAGAAAGCTACCACCTTTTTGTAATCGGGAAACAATAATTTTGTCATCAAGCTCAATACATGTTGGTCCATATGTAAATCCGTCAGATAAAAGGCTTTGTCCAATGCTATGTGAGTAAAAATCTTTACTCTGAGTAAAATAATCTATTTCACCCCGTACTTCACTTAATTTGTAATTTTTCAAGCTATAAAAATGGGTCACTTTCAGAGGGGCATTCATACTATCTTCTGCGAAATAAATGATTTCTCCATCACTTGAAATCAATGGAATAGGATACTTAAAACCTGCTTTAGAAAGTTTTTCATAAGAAACTCTATCTTTAATTTCCTTCTGTGAGAAATCATATATAATCACTCCACCATGCTGCATATCTATAATACAATAATCATTATTACTATACAGTAGGTAAGGTAGTTCTGTACCTACAATCATATCCTTTAAGTCTATTGTGTCTAACTCAGGTTTATTTGAGTTAACGTTACTTGTCAAAAATAGCCCTATCATCATAAAAACAATTCCTATACAAGTGATTGAAATTATAAGCTTATATTTTTTACATACTTTTTCTAATTTAATCATAGCCCCCCCTTTTTTTTATTAACACTGATATAAACAATCTTGCTTAATCAAATTTTTACTTTAAGATTTTTTATGTATAAGCCTATATTACCTAATCTATATTTTTATCAGAGAATGTTATTGTCACTGCTACACCAGCATCACAGTCCACTTCTCTAAAATTCTCACTTGAAGACAAAGCATTTTTAGAAGTACCTAGATTAGCCCATAAGGTAATTTTCTTATCAATTTCAATATTTGTAGGATTAGTAAGCCTAAAGTAAGTTTGCATAGTACACTCACTAAAATCTACAATATTGTCATATGTATATTTTGTATAACCCTTCTCATCTATTTCAAAAATATCACCAGAATTTTGATTTAGCCTTATTGCTATTCTCTTCTTACCGGGATTAATATCACCATGTGTTCCGCCTGAAGTAATCCATTGTCCATCCTTATATGCCCAAACTTCCATAGACATTGATTTAATAGATTTATCCACCTCATAGTCAAAAAATGCCATTTCATTATCAATAATCTGTAGGACTTCTTGTGTTTCCTCTGAAAACTTACTTTGTTGAATTATCATTGTATCATCAGATACCTTAATATGATTTTTATCACTATTATTACAAGCAACAAGTGGTACACTCATAATTGCAAGTAAAGCTAACAGTATAACTTTTTTCATTTTGTCTCTCCTTTGTATGTATAGCTTAAAGTGAAGCTAGTTAATTTTTAATACCTATTTGAAGATTTCTTATATAATAGATAAACCAATTAAATTTTCTCATGAAATAAATAATTTATATTCATAATCCAATAAAACTAGTCCTACATTAATAACTTTATTTACAAGGATTAATTAATTTATGAACTTGTTTATTTAGAGGCTAAATAGACAAAAAGAAATATTTAATCACTTTTCTTTTATACTAAGTTAGGAAATATAATTACAATAATAATTCTGGATAACCTTTCTATATCTTGAAATGATGTTATTTAAATCTTCCCAAGGAAGTTCATTAGCTAATAGAAGAGGGCGATTTTCTTTCATTAAGTTCATATAATTGGTACGAAGTAGTTCTATATCATTAACTAATTCTATTTCTCCTATAATCTCCATCATTGAAAAAACATCTAACATTAATGGTGCAAATAAAGTATCTCTCGTTTCAACTAGTGTTGGTACATCTTGTTCTTCGGAACAAAATTTGTTTAATACCTTTTGGTAATTATCTAAGTTTTGAAGTGAAATTTTTAGGTCGTCTGTTAAATCAAAGGGGATTGGCTCTTCAATTTTAACTAAATATCCCATAAGAACGTTAGGAGCTAATCTATTAATGACTTCTTGCTCGCTAAAAACATAATAGTCTGGTTCGATAGAATTTCTACGTTTTGGATTTAAAAAGCGATAAGATTCATTTTCTTTCCCTTCAAACAAAACGGCATGTCGTAAGTTATTATTAGGATTAATTTTAAGGGCAAACATATAGCGTTTGTTCCCTTCATTTAAATTACTCATAACCTCATCAGGATTAAACCGTTCCTCGACTAAGTCAAAACCTAATGAATTTAAGAAGTAATTAAACCAAGGATAACTTTGAATCATTGGACCTGCTACATAACGATTTTCATTGGCACGGTATTGAAATAAATAGGGAAGACTTAATGCTTTTGCAATTTCATAGTCTTCATAATGAATATTATGTTCCTCTAACAAATTGGCTATCCCAGCATAAGAACATGAACGATTAAAAGTCATATACTTCACATACATACCACCTTTCGATATCTTAATCATCAGTTTGAGATTATTAAGTGTTTGCTATAACTTATTTGATCTATTATGATTTTTATTTCCTCAACTATCTGCGAAATTGTTTTGTCATCTGTATTAATAATATAATCATCAGGATGAGGTTCCATGTTTAACCATTGGAATGATACTTCATTTGTATCACCACGATTTTTATGGCGTTTAATTAGTGTTTCTTGGGAGCATTTCAATGTAAAAGAAATAGTTGTATAATCTTTTGCCGTAATATCTTTTAAAATATTACTTCGAATATCTTCACCGATTACTACTACGGAGGAAAAAATAACATAATCAAAATTTGAATTCAGATAAGTAGACAGTGCAAAAGACATAGTTTTATCACCATTTCGTAATCGTGGATCAGTAATGGAAAAGGGATTGACACACCATGCCCAATCACCATCAAAATATGCACTGTTTTCATAGGATTCAAAAAGGCTTTCTGCAACAGTTGTTTTACCTACACAGGGCGAAACTGTTATGATAATAAGCTTTTGATTCGACATAAATAAATTCTCTCCTTACCTAATATAAATAATCTAAATCAAACCAATATCTATTAGACTTCAGTGTGATTTAATTTAGTTTAACCTCAAATTATACTTATAAGATTTATAGATACTTTATTGCTAGATAGGACGATTTAACTTTAATTCATATTCAGGTTTAGTAATATATTCTAAATACTGGATATTATCATTGAAACTTAAATAAGCTTTATATTTTTCTATAAAATCAGGTACTTTAATATAATCTAATACCTTTTCTTTTGAAACCCATATTGATGATATAGTTTCATCTGAATTACAGAACTCACCATTTTGATAGGTACATGTAAATCCGAAAACAACCTTTGTAGGAATCATCCCGTATCCGTTGTACCCCTGATAAGAGCACGTATTTGATGAAACGCTAAATAACTTATTTACAGAAATATTCATGTTGCTTTCTTCCTTTGCTTCACGTATTAAAGCATCGATTAAGTTTTCACCACACTCAACTTGTCCACCAGGGAACATCCATACATCATGAGTACGATGTTTTAATAATAAAATTTCATGATTTTCATTTTCTACGATACCAAATACAGCAACAATATGTGTTGGAAATTGTTTTTCCATAATACCCCCACCTTTATCTAATATAATAATCTTTACTAAGAAAATATGTATTTTAGAAGTTCTTACATATAAGTCTAAAGTAAAAATCTAAATAGTTCAACAAATGATTAATTTGGTTAGCAAAAGCTTGTTCCTGCCAATGCAGATAAAGAAAGTTAGGATGTTATACAAACCTAGCCATTTTTGAAGTTAAGTTCTATATAAAGAAATTTCATATTCTTTATATAGTGTATTTAAAGGTATTAATGATAGAGAGAGTAAATACATAGGAAAATGTACTAGGGGAGAGTAAGACTAGAATTAGTGTCTCTAGGAGACTAGTAGGTGTAATTCTAGAAAACTAATAAGGTGAAAGGATGGATGTGGTTCTACGAAAGTAGCTTATGAAGGCTAACTTAGAGTCTGTTAATGAATGGGGCAAAAGGTTCAGTAGACTAGAATTACTGCCTCATAGATGACTTCAGAGGTTGAAGGATGGATGTGGCTCCTCCGAAAGCGGCTTATGTAGGTAGATTAGAGGATGTTAATGAGTGGGTAATAGGGCTTACAGCAGACTAGAATTGCTATCTCATTAAGAAAACTAGATAAGGCGAAAGGATAGGGGACTTCTCCGAAAGCGGCTTATGTAGGTGACTTAGAGTCTGTTAATGAGTGAGGGAACAAGGTACTTAGCGAAATGTTTGAAGCGAAGCAAGTTTTGAGCGTTCTTGTAACCTCCGAATTTACAGACTCTTAGTCAACGGAAGTGGAAGCTGAAGGAGAAGTTT
The DNA here is from genome assembly GCA_900551325.1 of uncultured Eubacteriales bacterium. Classification (GTDB taxonomy): domain Bacteria; phylum Bacillota; class Clostridia; order Lachnospirales; family Cellulosilyticaceae; genus Holtiella. The sequence goes on from URVM01000020.1 coordinate 39,246, forward strand.
CCTATCCTGATGCCTAAGATGACTAGGAGATAGCAAGTCGGCACACAAACACAAACCGCAGCTGTTATCATAATAACAGCTGCGGTTTTATCAATCTATTTACTTTCCATAATAAGCCAACTTATAAAGTTCCTCTAACTCCTGAACCCTTGGAAGTCTTGGATTAGCAGTTGTACATTGATCTTCAAATGCCTTATAAGCCAGTTCATTTACTTTACTTAAAAATACTTTTTCATCTACACCCATCTCTTTTAAAGTAAAAGGAATATTAAGTTCTTTCATTAAATCACGAACAGCTTTAACGAGAGATTTTACACCTTCTTCTGGAGTAGCGGCTGGTAAGCCAAGCATTCTAGCAATATCTTGGTAGCGTTCTGGAGCAGTGAACTTACCGTATTTAGGGAATGCCATAAATTTAGATGGATTTGTCTCACCATTATATCCAATAACGTGTGGAAGTAGGATAGCATTGGCACGACCGTGAGCAACGTGGAATTCTCCACCAAGCTTATGAGCAAGAGAGTGGTTAATACCTAAGAAAGCATTTGTAAATGCCATACCAGCGATACATGATGCATTATGCATTTTTTCACGTGCTTCAGGATCTTTTGCACCATTCTTATATGAACGTGGTAAATATTTGAATACAAGTTCAATAGCTTTCATAGCAAGAGCGTCTGTATAGTCAGAAGCGAGTACAGATACGTAAGCTTCAATAGCGTGCGTTAAAACGTCAAGTCCTGTATCAGCAGTAGGGCCAGCTGGTACACTCATTACAAACTCAGGGTCAATAATAGCTACGTCTGGTGTTAGTTCATAGTCAGCAAGTGGGTATTTCATATTCTTAGATTTATCAGAGATAACAGCAAATGATGTTACTTCAGAACCTGTACCTGATGTAGTTGGAATGGCAACGAATTTTGCATTTTTGCCCATGTGAGGGAATTTGTAAACACGTTTTCTAATGTCTAAGAATTTTTGTGACATACCAACAAAGTCAGCTTCTGGGTGTTCATAGAATAACCACATTGCTTTACCAGCGTCCATAGCAGAACCACCACCAAGAGCGATAATAACGTCTGGTTGGAATGAACGCATCACCTCAGCACCTTTTCTTACAGTTGTTACGTCTGGGTCTGGTTCAACATCACTAAAGATTTCAACAGATACTTTATTTGCATTTTTATTTAATTGATAAATGACACGATCTACATAGCCTAGTTTAACCATCATTGGGTCAGCAACGATAAGTGCACGTGAGATATTTGGCATTTTAGCTAAGTATTGTACTGAACCTGCTTCAAAATAAATCTTTTCTGGGATTTTAAACCATTGCATATTCACACGTCTCTTTGCCACCCTTTTCTTATTCACTAAGTTCATTGCTGTAACGTTTGATGAAGTAGAGTTACGTCCGTAAGAACCACAACCAAGTGTAAGAGATGGCATCATTGAGTTGTAAACATCACCAATACCACCGAAAGCTGCAGGTGAGTTAATGATAATACGACAAGCTTTAAGTCTTTCACCATATTCAGCAATAAGGGCTTCGTCTGTTGAGTGGATAACAGCTGTATGACCAAGACCGCCAAGTTCTACCATTGTTTCAGCTTTTTTAATACCGTCTTCTACGTCTTTGGCTTTTACAACTGCAAGAACTGGAGAAAGTTTTTCTCTTGAAAGAGGGTAATCTTCACCTACACCATCTATTTCACAGCAAAGTACTTTTGTATCTTTTGGAATAGTAATGCCAGCAAGTGCTGCAATTTCATAAGGGTATTTACCTACAATATCTGGATTAACCATTTGCTTTTCAAGGTTAATAACAATAGGTTCAAGTTTTTTGATTTCTTCTTTAGTAGCAAAGTAGCAACCAAATTTCTTCATGAAAGCAACAGCTTTATCATAAATAGGTGCTTCCATAATAGCAGCTTGCTCAGAAGCACAAATCATACCATTATCAAATGATTTTGAAAGCATAAGGTCTGTAAGTGATTGCTCAAGATTAGCAGTTTTTTCAATAAAGGCAGGTACGTTACCAGGGCCTACACCAAGAGCAGGCTTACCTGCTGAATAAGCTGAACGAACCATTGCAGAACCACCTGTTGCAAGAATCATAGCAACTTTTGGATGATTCATAAGAGCTGTTGTAGCATCAATAGATGGATACTCAATCCATTGTACACAGTTTTCTGGAGCACCAGCAGCAATAGCTGCATCTCTTACAATCATAGCAGCTTCACGAGAACAGTTTTGAGCTGATGGGTGGAAACCAAAGATGATTGGATTACGTGTTTTAGCACAGATGATTGCTTTAAACATTGTAGTTGAAGTTGGATTAGTTGTAGGTGTAACACCACATACGATACCAACTGGTTCAGCAATTTCCATATAACCTTCATCTTCATTATCTTCAATTAAACCAACAGTTTTGTCATGTTTAATACTATGATAAATATATTCTGTTGCGAAAATATTTTTTGTAACTTTATCTTCAAATACGCCACGGCCAGTTTCTTCAACAGCCATTTTAGCAAGTTTCATTTGAGCAGATAGACCAGCAAGTGCCATTGCTTTTGTAATCTCATCAACTTGTGCTTGATCAAGTTTCATATACTCTTCAAGTGCTTTATCAGCTTTTTGTACTAAGTCATCTACCATAGCTTGAGCATCTAAAACAGTTTCTGCATTTTTTACTTTCTTTTCTGTAGCCATAATCATAATCCCCCTTATAAATGATAGTTAATAATAAACTTTAATTAGTATTGAAAATTTGCTTTTGAATTAAGATATACTTCGAATATGACATCATCATATCACTGGATAAAATTATTGTCAATTATTTAACAAAGCAATGGGGTTATAAAAATGTGTGCAAATCATACAAAAAATATAAATTTAACTATATATAATTGTAATTTAGTTCAAGTAATTTTGTCTAAAATGACATTAAATATAAAATAAATATATATAATTTTAAAATTTAATTCCAAACCTATTTAAAATTAATAAAGATTTTAAATTTTAGAATTAATTTTAGGAGTATAAATAGAGTAGGTACAGACTTAAAGAAAATTTGAAAATCAGGGCATACTACAAGATAAAAAGTAAACGGCTTATTATAAATTATTCATATGGATTTGATACATTAGCTCCTAATAAATTGATTAATGAAATATAGGTTATAGTTTAAGAGAGGATGAAAAGATTTGAATAAGAAGCTTATTTTATCTAAAACCCTTTTATATGTAGTAATTGTTGGGTATATTATTTTATTTAAAACAATCTTTGGCAGTGAAAATACGCTAATTGGTGTAACCTCTGTTACAGCAGCACTTATGTTTTTAGAAAGAGATTTAACCCTTTCCCTATGGAAAAATATATTTAAGCTTATAGGTGTCAATGTGGGTATGGGTTTAGCAGCTTATGTGGCAAGCTCTAATATGTGGTTAGGGATTATCATTAATTTTATTGTTATGTTTGCCATAAGTTATTTCTATTTATATGATTTAAAGAAACCATTATACCTACCTTTTTCACTTCAATACTTATTTATCTTAACAAGCCCTGTGCCATTTGAAGGTTTAGGTATACGCTTAACTGCACTGATTGGTGGAGCGCTATCCATTATGTTACTCCAAGTAGTAGCAAATAGAAAAAGATTTACTAAAGAGGGAAATTATTTGCTTAGTCAAATATGTGACCTTTTAAATGAACGCATTGTATATATGAAGGAAGAAAAAGATACAGGCAAGATTGATGAACAAATAAAAGAAAAGCTTAGAAGATTTCGAGGACTTATTTATGATAGACGAGAAAGTGATTATTATTTAACACAAGAAGGTATGATTAAGCTTAATTTATCTGTAGGATTAGAAAAGATTGGGCAGCATCTAAGTAAAAGTAGGTATACTAATGAAAATAAAAAGATATTAGAAGGTATAGGTGAGTTCTTGAAGGCCTTAGCCTTAAGTTTTAAAGATCTTGACAAAGGTAAGGAGTTACAAGCTGAACTTAGTAAAGTAGTAAGCTATTATAGTCAAATACCTATCCAAGATGTAACCTTATTAGAAGAATTAAATGGACTTACCTTTATCCAGGAAAATTTAGAACAGCTACAAAAACTTGAAAAAGAACATTACAATATAGTAAAGAAAGTGGAAGAAATACCTGAAGAGTTTAAAAAGCATACCTTAGTGAGAAGAGAGCTAAGTGTCCATTCACTTAAGTTTTCCTATGCCTTACGTATGGCACTAGGTATTACTATTGGTGGCTTCATTATGGATTATTTTAATCTGTCTGAAGGAAGGTGGATATTGTTTACTATTCTTTCCCTCACTGTACCTATTTATGAAAACTTTAAGCAAAGAGCAAAAGATAGGTTAGTAGCTACTTTAATAGGAGGAATACTTGTTGTAATCCTTTTTGGAATCATTGAAGATGCTACCATAAGGACACTTTTACTGATGGCAGCAGGATATATAGATAGCTATCTAACTAAGTATAGATATAAGACTATTCTTGTAACTTTTTCAGCTATCGGTGCAGCAGCTTTATTAGGGGATACCCATGTGCTTACACTGAATAGAATTATATTTGTTGCATTAGGTAGTGGCATCGCTTTACTTATGAATTCATATGTATTACCATATCATTTTGAGAAAAATCATGCTAGACTAAAGAAGATGTATGAAGATACTATAGTATCTATGCTACACTTAGTTTATGAAGTAGCACAAGGTAAAACAAGTACTCACCAAATGAAAAATCTATTTATTACCACTTCACTTATTGAAGATCGTATGAAACTTAATGGACAAACCCAAGAAGGCTCTATACAAGAGGAAGAAGTGAATGAAAGACGGGTACTTGTAAGTAACATTTATGAACTTTATCTTTGGATTCAAAGCCATAAAATAAAAGCCCAAGACTTAGACTATATTTTAGAAGATTTAAAGAATCTTTTTGTGTTAACTAGAGAAAATCTTCTTTTAGCAAGAAAGCAGGTTGAAGCACATTTAGAACAGGTAACAGAGTTAAATGATAAAGTAGTGCTAAGTTTAATACTAACAATCCTTAAGGAAGAATACGAAATATTACATGTAAAAGAGAGTATAGGATGAAACGATTTAAAAAAGTTTATATAGAAATAATTAATATTTGTAATCTAAGCTGTAATTTTTGCCCTAAGACCAGTAGAAGTCTCGGCAAAATGTCTGTAGACCAGTTTAAGAAAATCATTGAAGAAGTAAGACCTTATACAGATTATATTTATCTTCATCTCATGGGGGAACCAACCTTGCATAGAGATTTAGAAAGCTTCTTGCAAATAGCTTATGAAGCAGGGCTAAAAGTAAATATTACTACAAATGGAACCCTTCTTCATAAGGTAAAGGATATACTTATAAAAGCACCAAGCTTAAGACAAGTTAATATTTCTCTTCATAGTTTTGAAGCCAATGAGCAAGGGATTCACTTAAAAGATTATGTAAGTGAAATCGCTCAGTTTGTAGAAGAAGCAGCTCCACGTATTATTTGTTCTTTAAGACTTTGGAATAAAGATAGCCAAGAGCTTAAAGGAAGTAATACTTTAAATGAGCCTATTATGGACTTGCTTGAAGAAAGCTTTAAGTTAGATGTGAAGCTAGGAGAAGTACTTAAGTGTAAACCAAGCTTTAAATTAAAAGAACATGTTTATTTAAATATGGCAGAGAAGTTTGATTGGCCAGATATAGATAAAGATGAGAAAGAAGCTGAAGTTTTCTGCTATGGTCTAAGAGATCAAATAGGGATATTAGTAGATGGAACTGTTGTACCTTGCTGCTTAGATAGTGAAGGGAATATTCCACTTGGAAATATTTTAGACGCATCACTAGAAGAGATTTTAAATGGTGAGCGGGCAAGAAGCATATACGAAGGTTTTTCAAATCGCAAAGCAGTAGAAGAACTTTGTAAAAAATGTGGTTATGCAAAGCGATATTAAGGTATAATAGATTGTTGGAAATAAATACGAAATAAACTAATAGATAAATAAAGAGAAAGTTTAAAGGTAGAAGACGAATGCGCAATATAAAGCTAGTGATTCAGTATGATGGAAGTAGATATAAAGGGTTTCAAGCACAAAAAGACAATGATTTAACAGTACAAGGAAAGATTGAAGCAGTTCTTTCTAAAATGAGTAGTGAAAACATTACAATTATTGGGTGTGAACGTACAGATGTAGGCGTACATGCAGAAAATTACGTTGCTAATTTCCAAACAGAGTGTGAACTTAGTGAAAAGATGATGTTAGATTATCTTTATGAGTTTTTACCAGAGGATATTGTAGTGAAATCCGTAGAAGAAGTGGGAGAAAGATTTCACGCAAGATATAATGTAAAATCTAAGACCTATCGTTATACCATTAATAACAAGTCAATTAGAAATGTTTTTGAGAGAAAGTATGTTTATCACTTAGAAGAAACATTAGATATAGAAAATATGAGACAAGCTGCAGAAGTTCTTATGGGAACTCATGACTATCAAAGTTTTACAAGTTTAAAAGCTAATGGTAAGTCAACAGTTAGAACCATTAATCTTATTGATATTGAGACAAAAGATGGTATGATAATCATTGAAGTTAACGCCAATGACTTCTTATGGCATATGCCAAGACTTATTATCGGTGCATTATTAGAAGTAGGACTTGGAGAAAAGAGTGTAGAGGATTTAAGTAGAAGATTAGAAGCTTGCAAAAAGCCAGAATTCGAGATGATGGCAAAAGCAAAAGGACTTTGTTTACAAGAAGTCTATTATTAAATTTAATAAGGCTATCTTTAATGAACTTATATAAATAATAAGGGCATTAAGGGTAGCCTCTTTAATGTAAGCTTGGAATGGATAAAATTAGAAAGTTTATAGGGATGACTAGAGATTTTTTAGAAAATCTTATAAAATGAAAAATAAATAACTTTAAGAAATCGAGCGGAGGAGAATGAACTTTATGTCAGGACAAGAACAATATAAACGCATAGTACCTTCTTATATGAAAAACTTTCAGTGTATTGGTGGAAAGTGTGAAGATACATGCTGTGCAGGATGGTCTATAGAAGTTGATGCAAAAACTTATGATAAATATAAAAATATAGAACACGAGAAATTAACAGCTAGATTAAAAGAAGATGTAGTACATCGTAAACAAAAGGCTACAGAGGCTTTTGCAGCAGAGATTAAACTAAAAGATAATCGTTGTGCCTTTTTAAGCTGTGAAGGTTGGTGTGATATTTATAGCGGAGTAGGGAAGGAATACTTAAGTCATACATGTAGCCTATATCCTAGAACCATTAACCGCATCCAAGATACTATGGAATATTCCATGACTTTTTCATGTCCAGAAGCTGCAAGACAAATTTTACTTCAAAAAGAACCTATTACTTTCCATACATCTAAAAAGCTGTTAGATGAAGCAACCATTAGTGCAGATATTGATTTAAACGGGGATAACCCACAAGAATGGCAAGATTATTTCTTCTTATTAAGAGATAAGGCAATTAAGTTAATTCAAGATAGAAGATTTAATTTAGAAGATAGACTCACTCACTTAGAAGGCTTTATGCTAGGGATAACTAAACTAGCTCAAAAAGGTAAAGTAAAAGATATTCCTGATTTTACAAGTAATTATACAGGACACAAGTTCAAAGGTGAAAGAGAAGTCGATGCAGGCATATTGATAGAAAGATTATACTTTCTTCAACAAGATATGGAAATTGCTTCAGAGAGATATGAAGCATGCTTACATCAAATGTTAGAAGGACTAGGGCTTACAGGAGAAACGACTTTAGAGCAAGCTTATAAGCTTTATCTTAAGGGAGAAAAAACTTGCTTTAAAGACTTCCTAGAAGAAAAGGGACATATTTTAGAGAACTATTTAGTAAATTATATTTATGAACGCTGTATTCCATTAGATGGTGCTACACCTATTGAAAGTTACGAATGGCTCCTTCTTTATTATACACTCATTAAAGTACATCTTGTTGGTATGGGGTTAGCTACTAAAGGTAGTAGAAAAACAATAAAAGATGAGGAAGCTGTACAGCTTATCCAATCCTTTACAAAAACTTATGATCATAATGATGGGTATTTAAGCTATTTTGTAGATTAAGAATAATGAAAGGCGTAGGGTCTATTTATAAAATAGAATAATGAATACGATAGAGACTAATTAATAAAAGTCCTGTGAAACTAGAATGTATACACTAATTTCATAGGACTTTTTAATATAAATAAGACTATGATGGGGTGATATAACCTATTTGTATACTTTCTGACATGTGCATATATATTAGTTTACAATTATTTAAAATTAAACTATAATCTTATAATTATATATGGCTTATAAAATAAGGGAAGATATGGAGAGAGAAAATGATATTATTAGGGACAATGGTCAATGTAATTTTGATTATTATAGGAAGTTTAATAGGCATGGTTCTAAAGAAAGGGCTAGCTAGTCGTTTTGCAAATTTAATTATGGGTTCACTAGGACTAGTAACTCTTGTTATAGGTATTACCTTTGCTATTAAATCAGAAAATATATTGGTAGTAGTAGTAAGCTTAGTAATAGGAGCCCTGATTGGAGAGGGGATAGATATTGATAAAAAGTTAAACCAGTTAGGGGATTGGCTAAAGGCTAAAGCAGTTAGAAAAAGTTCTAGTGAAGAAAAGAGCAAGAATCATACTATAAAAAATGATAAAGATGATACAGAAGCTAAAGTAATAGAATCAAATAGTAGACTAGGCGAAGGTTTTGTAACAGCTACCTTGTTGTTTTGTGTAGGCTCTATGGCTATTATGGGTGCTTTAGATAGTGGGCTTAGAGGGGATCATACCATTCTTTATACAAAAAGTATAATGGATGGCATTGCAGCTTTAATCTTTGCAAGTAGTATGGGGATAGGTGTAGCTTTATCTGCTTTTCCAATCTTGATTTATGAAGGTGGTATTGCACTGCTTGCAAGAACAGTACAGCCTTATATGAGTGCAGCTATGATGACAGAAATGAATGCTGTTGGTGGTATATTGCTTATTGCTATAGGCTTATCTATGTTGGATATAAAGAAACTGAAGGTTTCTAACTTACTCCCTGCTTTAGTTGTTCCAATTATATGGTTTTTATTGTTGGGATAAGGAATTTAAAATGATACATACAGATAAAGGATTGGTATATACCAGTCCTTTTTATTTTATACAGAATCAAGTAAGGTTGAGGTATTGTAACGATACAAATGTAATAAAAATAGAAAGCTATCATTTAGATATTGACCTATAGAAATACCTGTGTAAAAATACTTTTAATTCAAATACAATATTTCTGTATTGTATCGAAACAATTTTAATTAAGGGGAGATTTATTTATGAAACAATCTACACATCTAAAACATTTAGTATTGACGGGACTATTTGCAGCTATGATTTATTTGACCACAGCATTTTTGTTCCATATACCTACAGCAAATGGAGGGTATATACATTTAGGAGATGCTTTCATTTATTTTGCAGCAAGTATACTGCCTATGCCTTATGCTATGGTAAGTGCTGCAATTGGAGCTGGCTTATCTGATTTACTCACACCAGGAGGTGTGGTATGGGTGATTCCTACTATAATCATTAAACCTTTACTTGTTATGTGGTTTACACCTTACAGTGAAAAGTTTTTAGTTAAACGCCATATCATTGCTTTATTTGGCGCTGGAGTAGTTGGACTTATAGGCTATGCCATAGCATCAGGTGTTATATATGGTAATATGATGGCAGCATTACTTAGTATACCTATGGGTGCGTTGCAACCAATAGGGTGTGCCATACTGTATTTTGTCCTTGGTCTTACCTTTGATAAGATGAAAGTTAAAGGCCAGTGGAGTAGATTATTAGGAATGAAAAATGAAAGGAATGTAGAACATGACTATACTATATAAAGTAAATAAAAGTCTCTATATCAATATAACTAATGCTTGTCCTTGTGCATGTGTATTCTGTGTAAGACTAGAACATGATAGTGTAGGGGAATGTGAGAATTTATGGCTAGAACATGAGCCAAGTTTAGAGGAAATTTTAAATGAGTTTGAAAAACATGATTTAAAAAGCTATGAAGAAATTGTATTTTGTGGTTATGGTGAGCCTCTTGAAAGACTAGATATGGTCATAGAGGTAGCAAAGTGGATTAAACAAAGAAGTACTATACCTGTGCGGGTAAATACTAATGGGTTAGCAGATTTAATTCATGGGAAGGAGACAGCATATCTTTTAGAAGGGTTAGTGGATGCAATATCTATAAGTTTAAATGCACCAGATGCTAAAACTTACTTAGAAATTTCAAGACCTTCTTTTGGAGAAGCAGCATATAGTAGTCTCCTACACTTTGCCACAGCATGTAAGAAGGTCATTCCACAAGTGAGTTTTTCAGTTGTAGATGTGATTTCTAAAGAGCAGATTGAAGCATGCAGTAAGTTAGCAGATGAAATGGGTATTCCTCTTCGAGTTAGAAGAATGATTCGTTAGAGATGGTGCTAAATCTTACTTGTCGAAGGCGCCGCCACTCTTTTTAGAATTAAATCCTTTGCATGTATTGCCAGGATTGCCTTTTACAAGTTTAGTTGGGGCACTTTGTGTATTTTTATTCTTTTTTTGTTCAATAAGTTGTTTCATGCGTTCTATTTGTGTAGACATGGTTTATTCTCTTCATTCTATAGATTTGTACTCCTCATTGTAAACTATTATTAAAAGTATAGCTAGTAGGTATAAAAGAAAAGGTAATTTAGATTTTTTATGTTATACTACAGTTGAACTTACGAAATTTTTACAAAAGGGAGTAAATGAAATGAAGAGATTTAGAGAAAAAATATGTTTAGCATTAGGGCTACTCATATTAACAACATCTATGCCAACCTATGGGGGAGCGTCTTGTGGTGGAGATGGATGGAACTGTTATAAAAAGGGTATGAGCTATATGAAGGCAGGCCAGTACCAAAAGGCTGTAGATGAACTAAGTTATGCAGCAACCAAGTTGCCAGGGCAAGCAGCTGTACATAGTGAACTGGCTAAAGCTTATGAAAAAGTAGGAAAATATCAGCTTGCAGCAGATCATTATTATAAGCAAGCCGCCTTATATAAGAATAAAGGGGAAGATAAACAAAGTTATCTTGCTGCTATGCGTAAAGCAGATGAATTAAATAGCACCATAGAATTTTATAGTGTAGAGGAAGCAGTAGCAAATTCTACTCAATTAGGTAAATATGAACCTACAAGAGGTGCATATATTGGAGCCTTTATAACTGGCGAAGAGAAGTACTCAGATACTAGCTATAACTGGGGTGGCACATTAAATGAATTTGAAGAGTTTAATGCCCTTATTGGGAAAAAGCATGCTACCTTCTTTGATTATGGTTCAATTGGAAGTACTTTAAATAATAGTTTTCAAAGACAAGAGCAAGATATAAAAGCAGCAGGTGGAGCAGTACATATTGCTTATGAACCTAACCGTGGTCTTCAAGAAGTGACAAAGGAAGCCATTACTAAATACGCTGAAGAACTACGCGACTTAGGGGTTCCAGTATTTTTACGTTATGCTTCTGAAATGAATGGTAAATGGGTACCTTGGCATGGCAATCCAACTCTTTATATTAAAAAATGGAAAATGGTCCATGATATTATGGAACAAATAGCACCGAATGTAGCCATGGTATGGTCTCCTTCAGAAATGCCACTAGATAAGATTGAGGCTTACTACCCAGGAGATACATATGTAGATTGGGTAGGTTTAAGTATTTATAGTGCTCAATTTGAAAATGGAGATAGTACTAAACCTACTGACAGGAGAAATCCTTTAGAAGCACTTGATTTTATCTATAGTAAATACGCAGCCCGTAAGCCTATTATGATTAGTGAATATGCAGCCAGTCATGAGGCAGGTTTTGTACCAAATAAACAAGATACATCTAAGTTTGCTATAGCTAAGATGACTTATTTTTATGAAAGTATAAAAACAAAGTATCCTCGTGTTAAATGTATTCAATGGTATAGTGCTGATAATTATAATTTACCAGATAAGAGTAAAAACAGAGTAAATTACAGTCTCTTAGAAGGGGCGGGTAAAGGTGTTTTAGAACGCTACAAAAAGATTGTTCAAGATGACTACTTCTTAAGTGATGTGGTAAATGGACCTTTAGTAGCCAAGCAAACAACATTGCCAAAGACAAGTAAAGAGATTAAAGGCTCTGTAAAAGTGTCAAAAGATTTAACTCTACGTACCTGGGTAAAATCCTATGATCCATATATTTCACAAGTGGTTTATAAGTTAAATGGAGAGCGTCTTGAAAGTGTTAATATTGCACCATATGAGATCACTCTACCTTATGCTAAACTTAAAACAGGTCAAAATACTTTAGAAGCTGTGGTATTTGATTCTAAAGGAAGTGTTGCAAAGACAGAGAAGATTATCCTTAATAAATAGGATAATCATGAATTATTTTTAATCAATAGTATAAAATGGATTTTGGGTTTTATCTTCCCTTATTCTTATGCTATACTATAAAAGAATTAAATAGGAAAACTTATTGCTTTGCCACCGGGTAAAGCAAATTAAGGTGCTCAGATACATTTCGGTAGGTCTTAGGAGAAATGTGATCTTGAGCACCTTTTTTATGATAGGAGGAAGGTTGATGAAGGAAAATAATATGATTAGAAATTTTTTAAAGTATGTGTCGCTAAATATGCTTGGTATGTTAGCTATATCTTGCTATATTCTTGCAGACACTTATTTTATAGCAAATGGAGTAGGGACAAATGGTTTAACAGCCCTGAATTTAGCACTACCAATCTATGGTTTGATCAATGCGACAGGTCTTCTTATAGGAATTGGTGGGGCCACTAGATATAGTATATTAAAGGCGCAGGAGAAAGTGGAAGAGGCCAATAAAGTTTTTACTCAAGCTATAATGTTTGGATTAGTACTAGGGATTATTTATAGCCTCATTGGCTTACTAGGATCGGATTTGTTATGTAAGCTACTTGGAGCAGATGGGGACACCTTTATATTAATGAAGTATTATTTAAAGACTATTATGTGTGCGGCGCCATTCTTTATAGCCAATAATATTTTAATAGCTTTTGTACGAAATGATGAGTCACCACGTCTTTCTATGATGGGTATGGTCATAGGAAGTCTTGCAAATATTATTTTAGATTATATATTTATTTTTCCATTACAAATGGGTATGTTCGGAGCAGCTTTTGCAACAGGTTTAGCACCTGTTATTAGTATATGTATTTTATGTAGCCATTTTATAAACAAGGAGCATAAACTTAAGTTTATAAAGTGTAGAGTTAGATTAAGAATTATTTTAGACACTTGTAATTTAGGGATTTCATCTTTTGTTACAGAATTATCTTCAGGCTTTGTGTTACTTATTTTTAATATGATTATTTTAAGTCTTTCTGGAAATCTTGCAGTGGCGGCCTATGGTATTATTGCTAATATATCATTTGTATGTCTTGCGATTTTTACAGGTATAGCTCAAGGGATACAGCCACTTATTAGTAAGTACTATGGGGATGAGGATTATAAAAAAGTACAACAAGTTCTCAAATATGGACTTTTACTAGCATTAGTTATAGGAATTCTTCTATATATAGGTATATATGTATTTGCAGATAGACTTACTGCTGTTTTTAATAAAGATCAAGATATAAGATTGGCACAGATAACCATTGATGGTATGTCTATTTACTTTATTGGTATTATTTTTGCAGGAATCAATATTGTAAGTTCAGCTTATTTATGTGCTATTGAAAAGGCGAAAAGAGGATTCTTAATTTCTATTACGAGAGGATTAGTTCTTATTGTTCCTTTTGTACTGGGACTTTCTTTTATGCTTGGATTAAATGGTATATGGCTTTCCTTTGTATGTACAGAAGTCTTAACTTGTGTAATAGCAATAAAGTCTATAAAAACTGAAATTTGAAAGGATGATATAAAATGGATTTTAAAGTAATTGATAAGGAACATTGGGCTAGAAAAGAATATTTCAATCATTACTTATCAGAGGTGCCTTGTACTTATAGTATGAGTGTGAAATTAGATATTACAAAAATAATAAATTCTGATAGAAAATTATATCCTACAATGCTTTATTTTATTACTAAAGTAGTAAATAGGCATAGTGAATTTAGAACTTGTTTTAATACAGAGGGACAGTTAGGAATTTTTGATGAGATGATTCCTTGTTATACAGTATTCCATAAAGATACAGAGACGTTTTCAAATATTTGGACCCAATATCATGAAGACTATGATGAATTTTGTAAAGCATATGAAAAGGATATTGAAAACTATTCAAGTGTACAAAGTATGATAGCAAAACCAGGTATCCCAGAGAATAATTTTCCGGTTTCAATGATACCATGGACAACATTTGAGGGATTTAATTTAAATTTACAAAAAGGTTATAACTATTTATTACCTATTTTTACAATGGGGAGATATTACGAAGAAAATAAAAAATTTATTTTACCATTGGCCATACAAGTTCATCATGCAGTATGTGATGGGTTTCATGTGTGTCGTTTTGTAAATGAATTACAAGAATTGATAAATGAATAGATGCTAGTGTATCTCATAGCAATTTTGCAATATGAATTAGGAAAGGGTATTCCTTACAAAAACTTAAGAAAAAAGATAAATAAATGTAGGAATTATACGATACAATGAGATTAAAAAGTTTAAAATAATGGTATATGAAACTTTTGGGAGGCAAATAAATGACATACACTATTTTAGTTTGTGATGATGATGAACTGATCGTAAATTCCATTGCACTACACCTTCAAAAGGAAGGTTATCAGGTAGTAAAAGCTTATAATGGTTTACAAGCTTTAGAGATTATAGAAAAACAAAATATTCACTTGATTTTACTTGATGTAATGATGCCTAAATTAGATGGTTTATCTACTACACTTCGTATTAGACAAGAAAAAAATATTCCAATTATTATTTTATCTGCAAAAAGTGAAGATACAGATAAGATAGCAGGACTTAATTTTGGTGCTGATGATTATATTACTAAACCTTTTAATACATTAGAGTTACTAGCACGTGTCAAGTCTCAGCTTAGACGTTATACTACTCTTGGAAGTATTGTAGCAGAGCAACAAGTTTTAACAACAGGTGGTCTTTGGTTAGATGTGGAAACTTCTAAAGTAACTTTAGATGGAGAAATGGTCAAGCTCACCCCTACAGAGTATAAGATTTTATATTATTTAATGAAAAATATGGGACAAGTCCTCTCCATGCACCAAATTTACGAAAATGTTTGGCAAGAAGTGGCCTATGCCCCAGAAAATACAGTAGCCGTCCATATTAGACGCTTACGTGAAAAAATTGAAATTAATCCTAAAGAACCTAAGTACTTAAAAGTAGTATGGGGAAGTGGCTATATGGTAGAAAAAATCTAAAAGCTTCTACCGCCACCACCATGACTACGGCCACTACTAGAGCTGTGAGTCGTACTACGTTCACCGCCTGAAGAATTATTTGAAGACTCCCGTTTGGTTCTAGAAATATGAGAGCCTAGGAAAGTATCTAGACGTCTTGTAAAGTTTACGGAGTATTGGTTTATATAAGCACGCCCTGAAATACTAGTAGGTCTACTATAACTTTTCTTAACACCAAAGCAAGTGAGTAGACTAAAAATAAGAGCAACGAATAAATAAATAAGGGTATGGGTTAAGGAAAATTTAAAACCCTTTTCTTCCACAGTATATTGATTACTAGGAATACCCAAGGTAAGTTTATCTTCTACTTCATTTAAGAAGGTGGTGCAAGCACTTATATAATTTTGGTCTTTAAGGTGAGGCGTAATTTGATCTAACATAGTATTAATACGTGCATCTGTAAAATAAGAAATAGCCTTACCACAAGTAGAAATATAAACCTCTCGGTCTTCCATATTAATAAGCATTAAAAGTCCTGAATAATCTTCGCCTATACCAAAGCCATTTCCATCATAGAAATCATCAGCATAGGCCCTAGAGGTTTTCCCATCCATACTATTTGAAAGAACAATGCCTACATCTATTTGATAAGTAGAGACAAGTTCATCAATACTTGCTTGTAAAGAAGCTTCTTCGCTAGTAGATAAAAGGTCTGCCTGGTCATAAACTTTAGTAGAAGCAGCATAGGTAGGAAAGAATGCAGTAACTAAAAGAGTTAGGGCAAGGAAAAAATGCAATAGGTTTAAAGTATATTTTTTCATAGTAAGCTACCTCCAACGAAAAGGATTATAAAGATAAGAAGGGTTAATCCAAAGAATAAGAAGGTTAATTTTTTCCTACAAACAGGTAGCTCCCCAAAGACTTTCCCTGTTTGACCATTCATAGCAAATATGTAAGTCTTACCATTGTAAAGATAGGTCAAAATCCATATAGGAAGTAGAGTATAATCAAAACGTACATTTTCAATATCTACCTTTGAGGATTCTATACGTAGGCTACTATAGGACTGAATAGATTCTTTAAATACTTCATCAACAGCCTTTTCAACTCTGTCCCTCATAGTAGGATAAACCTGATCCTTTTCAACATCATACTTTTCAGCTAAAAAGCCAGATAAATAAGGTGAAGAAAAATCTATCAGTTCTTCAAAGTTAAAAGGTTCAATAGATGCCATAACATTGTCCTCGGCTTTACTTGAAGCGTCGTGAGGTAAGTAATCAAAATCCATAGAGCCAGCACGTTCAATGGCATAACTTTTAGTTTCTGTATAATGGAAGTTAGCATCGGACCAACT
The DNA here is from genome assembly GCA_900551325.1 of uncultured Eubacteriales bacterium. Classification (GTDB taxonomy): domain Bacteria; phylum Bacillota; class Clostridia; order Lachnospirales; family Cellulosilyticaceae; genus Holtiella. Next base: position 56,065 of record URVM01000020.1, read on the forward strand.
TCTTATATTTTTAGCCCTAGCATATAAGTTACCAGAAGCCTTGCAGCTCATAAGCCAATAGGGAAGGTAAATACCTGTAAGCTTTTGCAATTGGTTAGGTGAAGCAAAGTCACTAGGTAAAAACCATTTAGAGCCACACCATTTTTTAAAAGAAGCAGTAGCACCTTCTTTTGTAGTCTTAAAAGGAATCAGTTTAGAAGGTTTAAATTCACCTTGAAGTTGGTGAGATAAGACAACAGGACTATGGCAGTAGCAACAAAAAGTAGCAGATGTATGGGTGTCTGTTACCATTTGAGCACCACAACTTGGACAACTATAAAGGACAGTTTCATCGCCATTTGTATTTGTTTCAGTATAAGATGATTTTTCCATAGCTTCTTCTAAGGCATCCTCTTCAAAACGACTACTACAAAATGGACAAGTCCAAGCTTGAGTTTTAGGATCAAAAACTAATTTAGCACTACAATGTGGGCAAATATAACTAACAACGGCCATACACAAATCCCCCTAATAAACGAATGAATATTTATTAAATTATAACATTAATTATGAAGAAAATGTAATAAATTTATAAAGGTATTTGTAAGTAGGATTTTTTACACTATAAGAAGAATGAACAAAGGTGGTGTATGAAAGATGAAAAATATAGGATATAGCAAAGGGATGAAAGTACTACTTTATCTTTTAATTGCTATAGCAAGCATAGGAGGTATACATAGCCTTATTGGCCTGGGCAATATACCAACAGAAAAAAACTATTATTCAAGTTACTATTATGAAGATGAATTAATCAGTAAGGCGGGTTATGTAAGAGATTGGATTGTCCGTTATGCTGATGACAATATCTTGAAAGAAGAAGGGGTAACACCTGAAGATATTCAGCGTTATCGCAGTGCAGACACGAGTATAACTAGTGATCAAGAGGCTATAGTAGGTATTTTAAGCGATAGAAAAGATTATTTTGAACGTATTCAAGATGAGCTTGTTAGAAATAATGTAAATGTAGAGTACTTAGCTATTAATAAAGCAACAGGTAAAGTGATTACTAACAATCCAGTACTTACTCAAAAGGGTACAAGTGAGCAAGTGATTAAAGAAGTTATAGAGGAGTTTATGAACTCTCCAACACTTATTCTAGGAGATGGAGAAAGTATTAAAAAGAATATTAGGGAGAAGCAAGTATGGGGTGGAGTCTATCCTAATTATTATGAAGGTAATGGCGTACCGGATAAAAATAACTATTTAGTTTATGTAAGAACTGTAGAACCTCTAAAAGCTGGGGACCAATTTTATGAAAGAGCCATGGAGTATGAAAGAGGGATAGCTAATAAAGATACTATTTATATTGTAGCTATATTAAGTTGCATACTAGGGCTTATTGGCTTAGTAGGATGGATAAAAGTAGTTGGTAGAAAAGATAGAGAAGGCGCAATACATTTAAATACTTTTGATAAAATTCCTTTTGAAGTACAAGCAGTAGGATTTGGGTTTGTATTTTTATTATGGTTTGTTTGCTTAGTAAGATGGATGGATGAGCTTGTATATGCAGGATGGCTCCCTTGTAGTGGAGACTTTAGGATAGAGGTATTAGTTTTTAACGTACTGATTGTTATAGGTGCATCCCTAGGTCTTATCTTTTTAACAAGCTTTGTGAAACATTGTAAAAATCATAGTATGTCTAGATATATTTTTGTATGGCGTCTTGGAAAATGGTTTATGCGTGAAGTGATTACTGAAAAGACCTTACCAGTAGTAGCAGTAGTTGCTATTATAGGATGGGTATTAGTAGAATGGTTCTTATTATATTGTTTATTTAATGGATGGGGAATTTTAGTCTTATTTATAGGCATGTTATTCCTAAGTTTTAATGCCCTTGTTGTTGTTGGAGTAGTTAAGTTAGTATTGGACTATGTAAAGCTATCAAGAGGAATTGAAGCAATCGTACAAGGTAATCTTAAACCACAAGTAAAGCTTCAATTTAGTTTACCAGTTATGCGTAAAACAGCCGACCAGATTAATGGTATTGGAGAAGGGTTAGAAGTAGCCGTTCAACAAAGTGTGAAAAGTGAACGCCTGAAAACAGAGCTGATTACAAATGTGTCTCACGATTTAAAGACACCTCTTACTTCTATTATAAGTTATATTGATTTACTCAAAGAAGAAAAGATAGATAATGAAACAGCTACAGAATATATTGGTATTCTAGACGAGAGAAGTAACCGTCTTAAACAACTAGTAGAAGACTTAGTAGAAGCTTCAAAAGCAGCAACAGGCAATATTAAATCAGAACTTGTACCAACACAGCTTGATCAGTTAGTAATTCAAGCAGTTGGTGAATACACAGATCGTCTAGAAGAAAGTAAGTTAGAAGTCGTATTTGGAAAGACAGAAGCAGTAAATGTACTAGCAGACGGTAGACATATGTGGCGTATTATAGAAAACTTACTATCCAACACATGTAAATACGCTATGCCAGGTACAAGAGTTTATATTGATGTTTTAGAAGGAAGAGATGTAGGTCAATTGGTCATTAAAAATATATCAAAAGAACCACTTGCTATCGATCCAAATGAACTCACTGAACGCTTCGTAAGAGGGGCATCCGATAGAAGTAGTGAAGGTTCAGGACTAGGGCTTGCCATAGCTACAAGTTTAGCACAAGTTCAAAATGGAACACTCAAATTAGAAATTGATGGGGATTTATTTAAGGCTATTGTAGAAATGCCTAAAGTTTAGAAAGAATAAAAGAAAGAATAAAAAAGAATAAAAGCTTAAATAGAACATAAAACAGAAACTTGAATTAAAGACAAAATAGAGGATAAAATAAAAGATAAAATAAAAGATGGACAAAAGATAAAAAGCACACCGAATACCGGTGTGCTTTTTATCTTCTATTAGAAGGATGTTTTCGTAAGTTGTAACATATAACATCATTCATGCTAAAACATTAACTGAGTAATCATATTTGTTTTTATCTTAATATATCTTCTATTAAGTAGCAAGTTTCCTCTATAAATAGGTCTGCATCCTTCTTAGTTAAGTAGGTATAAACTCTGTCTAGATTCTCCCCACCCTTTTGATAGAATTGAGTAAGATGTTTAATGCGTTTTATTATAGCCGTATCCGAATAGTAATCTAAATATTCGTTAGGAAAGGTATCTATCTTTGCAATACATTTAAAAGCTGGAAAATCTGGATTGTCTCGTAAATAAAGATGGTCAAGATCATACCAATCTTGTGCTATGACATGCTTGAATTGGGGGTCCTTATGTAAAAGTTCTTTGTACTGTTCCTGGCTTAAGCTATATATTTTTTTATAAAATGCTATATCTGTTAAGAGATGTATATAATAACCCAGATAAAAAGATACTTGGTTTTTAGAAAGGCCCTCTCGATTAGCCAAATATGCATTGAAAAATGCTTCTGCATTAATTTCCTCTTTACATTCATTAATTCTCCAATGGGTAATGGTACTGGGTGGATCATATTCTCCCCACTCGCCAATGATCTCACCACAGTCTGGACCTATATTTCCTACAATAAATGGTATTTCAGTTACTTCTAATTTTGTTCTAAAATATTCTGCAACTCTTAAATGCATCATCCATGTAGCCATCTTTTGTTTTAGTGGGTCTTTTTTTATAAGATAGATCCACTAATCCTCCCTCGTTTGTATTTTATTAATTCTTCTTATAATCCTTTGAGCTTATCTAAAAATGTATGTTAGAATTAGTATAACACAGTTCTTAATTATTATCAGAAAGTTACTACTTATAAATAGAGGGACGTTAAAAAGGCACATAGCCAAACTATGTGCCTTATCTCAACTGTTCATTTTTATTTCTTAATGCCCTCACTAAATCAATACTTATTCCAACCTTAGTTGAAATGGTATGATCATCTAATATATCTAACAGTGCCTCTGCTAACATTACTAAACTGTACCCCTTGTCAAGGACATCTATTAAGAAGGGTTTTGTCTCTAGCGCT
>URVM01000021.1 GCA_900551325.1 uncultured Eubacteriales bacterium
TATTTATAGACGATACAGTATCGGAATGTTTTCTTGTCAGAGTAGTATTGTATGGGAGTTAGGAGAAGATAGAAAAAGTTACATGAATACTCGATATTTTTACATGAAGATAGGAAGGGTGAAAATTTGTATTAAAATACAAGAGAACAAATGAAAGGAGTTTCAAATTATGAAATCTAAAAATGCAAAAATTCAGCCAGCAAAAGTATTGGCGAATGTATCTATGAAACTTGGAAAGATGTCCGCAGATAGTGCATGTGTGTATATTTATCACCAGCCTAAAATGCCGAAAGCACTTAAAGAGTTGAAAAAGTAAATATGAAATGTTTATCGGAAAAATTAACGGATTATGTAGTTAAGACCGGTGTGGTTTCCGAGGAATCATATGCGATATATCAATATGGATTTCAAATAGGAATTGAAATGATGAGTTGTTTCCTTGTTTGCTTTGGGATAGCGGTATATTTGCGTATGATTCCAGAATTTTTAGTGTTTACAGGAAGTTTTATGCTGTTACGGACGTATGCTGGTGGGGTACATTTGAATAGTTTTACTAGATGTTTTATATGTTCTGTTTTTGTACAAACGTTAGTATTACTTATTAGTAAGCAATATACAATTCTATTGCCAGTAGCATGGGTTATTATTTTGGGTGGTTCCATTCTGATATGGGGGATTGCACCTGTGGAAAATATAAATAGAGAATTGGATACAGATGAAAAAGTACATTGCAAAAGGGTAACTGTAAAAGTTTTAAGCGGTATAATAGCATTTGTATTGGTGTGCACGCTTTTGGGTATGGATAATATGGTATCATTGATTTCAGTGACTATTTTGATAGTTTTAATATCCCAGTATATAGGTATAGAAAAATATAAAATTGAAAAAAAGAGGCGGAAATAATAGATGTAATCTATTGTTTCCGTTTTTTAAATGATGCCGTTCTTTACTATTGAAAAAGTAAGGTGGTATACATAGTGCAGTGATAAGATGCGGGAATAGTAGAAAATACTACGATTCTCGCTTTTTTAAGCAATAATCGACGGTTATTGGATAAAATATTTTGGAAAGTCATTAAAAAATTTATTACAAAACCGAACATTTGTTATTGACTATTCGGGATAAGAACGAAAGGAAAAAGACCTTCGCTCTTATCTTCAAATAGGAAGGAGGTGAACTCGATGGAGCAATCTTCTTCCTATAATAAAGAAACAATCCAGCATCAATTTGATCGTAAATGTAAGTTGGCTTTGCAAGGAGAGAAAATAGATTATGAAAGGCATCTTTCTTATCGCCAGAAACACGAGATTTTGTTTTGTGAATTATCGAAAACAGAATTTTGGAAACTTTCTACAGTAGATGAATATACAGCAGAAAGCTATTTCCTGGCAGATGAACAATTTGATGTGAAGATAAAAAATGAATTGTTGGCGAAAGCAATAGAAACGCTGACAGAAAGAAAAAAAGAAGTCATTTTTTTATCTTATTTTCAGGGAATGTCTGATGCTGCAATTGCTCGTAAGTTAAATCTTGTGAGAAGTACAGTATGTGAACATAGGACACGATCTTTAGAACTGTTGAAAAACACAATGGAGGAATATGGATATGAAAACTACAGATAAAAATGAAAAGAGCAGAAATGTGTTGCCATTTGCTGTTGTCCAAAAAGCAACGGAAGGAGATATTGTATCAATCAATAAAGTGCTGAAACATTATGAGGGATACATATCTTGTTTGTCTGTACGAAAAATGTATGATAAATATGGAAATGAGTATTATTGTGTAGATGAAAGTTTGCGTAGCCGACTGGAGGCAAAGCTAATTAAAACAACTTTGGGATTTAAATTGGTACGTTAAGAGTAATTTAAATCAACTATTATAGCACCTTGATAATAGAATAGAATTCTTGTAGGACATAGAAAGTAGTGGAGCCGGCAATCAGTACGCCATGATTATTAAAGTATTCAACTTTGCGACATGATGTCATAAAGCAGAATAATATGAGCGAGTAATATTTGAGGTGCGAACAGAAATGGGATTTTGTGCGAAGATGCTACTTTTGATAATGATACTTCCGGAGAAGGCTGCTCCGGTCTGAAAAGATGGTGAAAATCCAATGAACTGTTTCCCGACAGTACCTACAGGATGTATATATAAAATAGGAAGAAAGGAAGTTTTAAAATGCAATATGAAAAGACTTTATTAACAGTAGATGAATTTTGTCAGTATGTGGGAATTGGAAAGACCAAAGCGAGAGAATTGATTTCTAAGCCATGCTGCAAATATGTTGTTAGGATAGGACGAAGGGTATTTATACACAAAGAGTTGTTTGATAATGAATTAAAAAGAAATGCTAAATTTCAACTGACAATGTGAAGTTACAGAAAAATATTTAAAATACATCTTGAATATGCGTCATAATTATGCTACAATAAAGACGAAAGGAGATGAAAAGATGCCGAGAATAATTCCAATTAGGGAATTAAGAGATACAAATGCTATTTCAGAAATATGCCATAGTTCAGAAGAACCTGTGTTTATAACTAAGAATGGGTATGGAGATATGGTTATTATGAGCTTAGAAACATTTGAAAAAAACTCTGGAATGAGTGATTTTTATGGAAATATAAAATTTAATAAAGGTAAATATTCTGATTTAAAGAAAAAAGAAGGCATCTGATTTCTGGGTGTATTTTAAGTATTGCCGGTAATTCACGTTCTAAAATTGTGGGTGCAATTATGAAAGGAAAGTAATTATGGGTAAAGACTTAAAAGGCAAGGAGCTAGGACGGGGATTGTCACAAAGACCAGATGGGCGCTACATGGGTAGAGCGCAGGTGGAAGGAAAGCCAATTGTGTTATATGGATGGAAAGTAAAAGAGCTAAAAAAGGAATTGGTAAAAGCCGTTGACGATCTAAAAAGAAGTAATTTGTTACCAGAAGAAGATGGAACAGGAATTACACTGAGTGAATGGTTTGAAGAATGGTATAGCAAATATAAAGCGCCAACATTGAAAGACGGAGGTTCTCCAGCGTATAAAAGAAAGTTTTTAAACTATTATGGAGTACGCATAGGTTCAAAATATTTATCAGATATACGTCAACTTCATGTCCAGACAGCAATAGCTGATATGGTAGAATCTGGAAGAAGTTCAAAATCTATTAGAGAAGCAACAGGAATTTTACAAAATTGCATTGAGGCTGCAATGGCAAATGGGCTTATGAGGATAAATCCGGTAGTTGGAACTATCATACCAAAATGTGAAAAGGTAGAAAGAAGGGTATTGACAGTTGAAGAACAAAAAATTTTTCTAGACTATCTTGCTCAAAATAAAAGCTGGTATGAGGAACTGTATAAATTTATGTTACTCACAGGACTCCGAATTGGTGAAGTTGGTGGCTTGCAATGGGAAGATATTGATTTTTCAAACAGATTTATTTATGTGAAAAGAACATTGTCTTATCAATATGAAGATGGTAAAAAAACAATGAGATTAACATCTCCCAAAACTGAAAATTCAGTAAGAAAAGTTCCTTTTTTTGGAGAAACACAAAAGATACTTGAGCAGCAATTTGAAAAAGTGAAAAGAAGAAAAAAGGATTTGGGAGATCGTTGGAGGAAACCGGAGGAAATGGGAAACTTGGTATTTCTAACATCAATGGGTTCTCCGATAGGCAGATATAACATTGAAAGTGATATGCGTTATGTTACCCAACAGATCAATGATATATTTCGTACAGAGGCATTATACTCTGGTGGAATTCCAAAAAATTTTGAAAAGATTCACCCTCATGCACTTAGACATACATTTGCAACAAGATGTTTTGAAAAGGGTATGACACCTAGGACAGTACAGGAGATTATGGGACATGCTAATTATAATACAACAGTGTCGTACACACATGTCTTAGATGATATTAAATTAAAAGAAGCGGAGCGTCTTGGAGATTTCTTAGAAAATGGGAACAATAATCAGACGCTTGAGTACAATGATGTGATTGGGATACTATAGTAATAATCGTCTACTCAAAAAAATAGGGCGGAATATCTTTGGAAATGGTTTGAAGGCAGATTGAAAAAAGGAAAAAAGCCTGAGTTTTAGCAGGAAAGCGAGATTTAGAAAATACTGCTAAAGTAAAACTTCGCAAAGCAGATGGCTGGTAACTAATCAATTGATTAGCACATTAGGGGGACACGTCGTGTCCCCTTTTTTACGGAATGAAGCCTTTGAAAATAAAGGAATTATTTTATTTTATATCTAGAAATGCAAAACATTTTGTGGTAGAGTATTCATAGCAGGAAGGTGAAGATTATGCAAAAATATAGTCGTGTACTTGTCAAATTGAGTGGAGAGGCTCTCGCTGGAGAGCAACAAAAAGGATTTGATCATGGTACAATTACACGCGTTGTGCGTGAACTTATAGAACTTGTAAGAAATGGCATTGAAGTTTGCGTTGTAATCGGAGGTGGAAACTTCTGGAGAGGTCGTACCAGTGGTGATATGGACCGTACAAAGGCAGACCAAATCGGTATGCTAGCAACAGTTATGAACGCTATTTATGTTGCTGACGTTTGTCGTGCAGAAGGTGTTGGAGCTGTCGTTCAAACACCATTTATGTTAGGAAATATGACTGAACTTTTTTCTAAAGAGCAAGCGCTCCTACATATGAAAGAAGGGAAGATTGTATTTTTTGCTGGTGGTACAGGTCATCCATTCTTTTCTACTGATACAGGCGCTGCTTTAAGAGGCTGTGAAGTAGAAGTAGGTGCCCTTCTTTTTGCTAAGAATATTGATGGTGTATATGATAGTGATCCAAAACTTAACCCTGAAGCTAAAAAATATGAGAGCATTTCATGCCAAGAACTTTTGGCTAAAAACTTGAAAGCTATTGATGCAGCGGCGGCTACCTTATGTATTGATCAAAAATTGCCTATTGTTGTTTTTGATTTAGATATGCCAAATGGTATATTAAAAGCAGCAGCAGGAGAAAAAATAGGTACAACCATTTATGTAGAATAACTTATAGGAGGAGAGTTTATGAGTCAACAACTTAAAATTTATGAAGAAAAAATGCAAAAAACAATTAATAGTTTATTAGATGAATTTAACACTATTAGAGTAGGTAGAGCAAACCCACGTGTACTTGATCGTGTTACAGTAGATTACTATGGTACACCAACACCAGTAGCACAAGTAGGAAATATTAGTGTTCCTGAAGCACGTATGCTTGTTATTCAACCTTGGGATGGTACACTTTTAAAAGCTATCGAAAAAGCTATTAATGAATCAGATATTGGTATTAATCCATCAAATGATGGTAAAGTTATTCGTCTTGTATTCCCTGAACTTACAGAAGATCGTCGTAAGGAACTTACTAAAGATACTAAGAAAAAAGGGGAAAATGCAAAAGTAGCTATCCGTAATATTCGTCGTGATGCATTAGATGCATTCAAGAAAATGCAAAAAGCTAATGAAATAACAGAAGATGAGTTAAAAACTGTTGAAGATGGTGTACAAAAATTAACAGATAAATTTGTTGTAGAAATAGATCGCCATATTGAGAACAAAAATAAAGAAATCTTATCTGTTTAATCATTTTAAAACTCCTCAATATGAGGGGTTTTATTGTTATACAAAGAGAAATATGGCTATAGTTTAGGAGGCGTAAGGATGGAAAAGATAAAATTACCACGACATGTAGCTGTTATTATGGATGGCAATGGAAGATGGGCTAAAGAAAAGGGATTATCTCGTAATGAAGGTCATAGAAAAGGGACAGCTGTGGTCAAAAAAATCATAAAGCATGCTGAAGACCTTGGGATAGAGTATATAACACTTTATGCTTTTTCAACAGAAAACTGGAAAAGACCTGCTGATGAAGTTGAAGGGCTTATGAACCTTTTACGTCAATATTTAAAACAAAATATTAAAGATGGAAAGAAAAAGAACGGCCGTTTTCGCGTTATAGGGGATCGTCATGGGTTACCAGCGGATATACAAGCTCAAATTGAAGAGCTTGAGTCAATTACTAAAGATAAAACAGGAATACGTATTCAAATTGCCATTAACTATGGTGGACGCGATGAACTTATCCGTGCAACGCGTAAAATGATTGAAACCCTTCAAAAAGAAGGGCGAAGTATCCAAGATGTAAATGAAGAATATTTTGAAGAGTTTTTAGATACAGCAGGTATTCCAGATCCTGATTTAATGATTCGCACAAGTGGTGAGATGCGCACAAGTAATTACTTACCATGGCAACTAGCATATAGTGAATTTTATTTTACACCTTGTTTATGGCCTGACTTTACAGTACGTGATTTTGATAAAGCTTTAGAAGAATTCGGCAATAGAAAAAGACGATTTGGTAAAAGTGAATAGGAGGAAAGTTTGTGCTTAAAAGAGTATTAACAGGTGTTATTGGCATACCTTTTGTCATTTTACTAATGGTCTTAGGTAATCCAATTTTGGGGATTGTTGGATGCATAGTGGCTTTATTAGGAGTGTATGAATTTTATCAAGTTGTAGAGAAAAAATATAAGCCTATTAAATGGATAGGCTATATAGCGCTTATTATATTTTTTCTTGCGTACACTTGGATAATCAAACATTTTAGTATTTTTGTAAGTATACTGCTTATAACAACCCTTATCGGGATGGTACTTACTTATCCAAAACATAATATTGTAGATGTAGCACTTACTCTATTTGCACCTTTATATGTGGGATTATTATTGAGTTTCATTTTAATGATTCGTGATGCTAAATATGGCGAATTTTTAGTATGGCTTATTTTTATTAGTGCTTGGGGAAGTGATACATGTGCATATTTTACAGGTATGTTTTTTGGTAAACACAAACTAGCACCTGTATTAAGTCCAAAGAAAACAATAGAAGGAGCAATAGGTGGGGCTTTAGGTTCAGCCCTAATTGCTTGGATTTATACTTATATATATACCCAGCTTATTTATCCAGAGATGGGTACAAAAATGTTCTTTATCGTAGCTATTGTATTTGTAAGTGCGATTCTTTCACAATTTGGTGATTTAGCAGCATCAGCGATTAAAAGAATGCTAGAAGTTAAAGATTTTGGGTATATTTTTCCTGGACATGGTGGGGTACTTGACAGATTTGATAGTATTTTATTTGTAGCCCCATTTATTGCTATAACTTTAGAATTTATTGCAGGGCTCAATATTATTGCATAGATTTAGGTAAAGATAGGAGTTAATCAAGTGATGACAAAAAAAATAGCACTTTTAGGTTCTACAGGTTCTATTGGAACCCAAACACTTGAAGTAGTAGCAAATGATCCTACATTACAAGTGGTAGGACTTACTGCACAACGAAACATTGATCTACTAGAAGAACAAATTAAACGTTTTAGTCCAAAACTTGTTTGCGTTATGGATGAGGCTAAAGCTCTTGAACTTAAAAACCGTTTAAAGAGTCAAGGTATAGATGTAGAAGTAATGGTTGGAATGGAAGGATTAATAGCTGTAGCTACGATGACAGAAGCACAAGTTATTCTAACTGCTGTAGTAGGTATGATAGGTTTACTTCCAACTTTAGAAGCTATTAAAAAAGGTAAAACCATTGCTTTAGCCAATAAAGAAACTTTAGTAACTGCAGGCGAATTAGTGATGGAGGCAGCTTCTAACTATAAGGTACCTATTTTGCCAGTAGATAGTGAGCATAGTGCTATTTTCCAATGTTTACGAGGAAATGAACATAATGCTATATCAAAACTTATTTTAACTGCTTCAGGTGGCCCTTTTAGAGACTATACAAAGGAGATGTTAGAAGGTGTAACTGTTGAAGCTGCACTTAAACATCCGAACTGGAGTATGGGAAGTAAGATTACAATTGATTCAGCTAGTTTAATGAATAAAGGTTTAGAAGTAATAGAAGCTAAACATTTATTTAATGTAACATCAAAGCAAATTGATGTTATTGTTCACCGTGAAAGTATTATTCACTCTATGGTTGAATATAAAGATGGATCAACTATGGCCCAGTTAGGATTACCTAATATGATGCATCCTATTGCTTATGCCCTTTATTATCCAGAACGTAAGGCGACAGCATGTGTGCACCCGTTAGATTTTACTAAAGTTGGCAAACTAACCTTTGATCCACCTAAAAAGGATTTATTCCCTTGTTTACAGCTAGCATATGATGCTTTAGAAGTTGGGGGAACTATGCCAGCTGTACTCAATGCAGCCAATGAAGTAGCAGTAGATGCTTTCTTAAAAAGACAAATTACCTTCTTACAAATTCCACAAATTATACATGAAGTAATGACAAAGCACATATGTATAAATAAACCAAGCCTTGATGAAATTATAGGGATAGATGAATGGGCGAGAGTTATGAGTAGACAGGAGGTACAAAAACAATGAGCAAAATCATTATGATTGTTTTAATGTTTGCCCTTATTGTTTTAATTCATGAATTAGGTCATTTCTTAGCTGCACGTTTCTTTAAAGTACGTGTAAATGAATTTGCTATAGGAATGGGACCAAAACTTTTTGGGATTAAGCGAGGAGATACACTGTATTCTATACGTGCACTTCCTTTAGGAGGATTTTGTGCTATAGAAGGAGAAGGTGGCGATTCTTACGCTGAAGATTCTATGATGAGTAAGAAACCATGGCAAAAATTTATTATTTTTGCAGCAGGAGCCATTATGAATATGCTTCTTGCTTGGGTTATTTTTTCAAGTATTATTGGATACACTGGTTATACTAATAATGTAGTCTCTACTGTAGAACCTAATTCGGCAGCAGCCCAATCAGGACTTGAAGTAGGAGATGAAATTTTATCTGTTAATGGTATTAGAACTAAAGATTTTCAAGATATTTTAACTGTAATAGGAACTTCAAAGGAAGCTCATACTTTCCAAGTTAAAAATGCTCAAAATGAGATTAAGACTTTAGTTATTGAACCAAGACCAAATGAAGCAGGACAGTATAAATACGGGTTTGGTGGTAGTAAAGCTAAAGCTTCTATAGGCAGAATTATTTTGGGTGGTTTAGAAATGAGTATAAATGCTTTTGTAGAAATAATAAAAGCCTTTGGACAGCTTATAACAGGCAAAGTGCCAATGAATGAATTGGCAGGTATTGTAGGTGTAGTACAAATAAGTTCTGAGGCATGGGATCAAGGTATGCAATATAGTCTAATGATGGCTATTATGAGTGTACTTAATTTAGCAGGATTTCTTTCAGCTAACTTAGCAGTATTTAACTTATTACCTATACCTGCGCTGGACGGTGGACGTATTATATTTACTTTAATAGAAATGATTAGACGTAAACCGATAGACTCAGAAAAAGAGGGAATGGTTCATTTTGTAGGCTTTGTGTTTCTAATGATCCTAATGGTTTTCGTACTTTACAATGATATAGTGAGGATCTTTTAATCATGTACACAAGAGAACAAACAAGACAGATTCAAATTGGAAATGTAAAAGTAGGTGGTGGTGCACCTGTAGCAATCCAATCTATGACTAATACTAAAACCCATGATGTAGAAGCTACAATCAATCAGATTTTAAAACTTGAAGAAGCAGGTTGTGAAATTGTACGTGTAGCTGTGCCAGATGAGGCAGCTGCAAGAAGTATTGAAGCTATTAAAAAGGGGATTCATATTCCACTTGTAGCAGATATACACTTTGATTATCGTCTTGCCCTTATGGCTATCGAAAATGGTATTGATAAACTTCGTATTAATCCAGGTAACATTGGTGATGAAGAAAAGGTAAGAAAAGTAGTAGAAAAGGCTGCAGCTCATTATATTCCAATTCGTATTGGGGTGAACTCTGGCTCAGTAGAAAAGTCACTTCTTAATAAATATGGCAAAGTGTGTGCAGAAGCCATGGTAGAAAGTGCTAAAAAGCATATAGATATTTTAGAAGCTATGAATTTCCATGATATTGTAGTATCGCTAAAGGCATCTACTGTACCATTAGCTATTGAGGCTTATAGTTTATTTGCTGAGCATTACCCTTATCCACTTCATGTAGGTATAACAGAGTCAGGGACTCTTTATAAAGGTACAGTTAAATCTTCAGCTGGGCTTGGGGCCATTTTATCACGTGGCATAGGTGATACAATACGTGTATCCCTTTCAGATGATCCAGTACAAGAAATTGCTTGTGCAAAAGCTGTATTACAGTCTTTAGAACTACGTCAGTTTGGTGTAGAAATTATTTCTTGTCCAACATGTGGTCGTACAAATGTAGATCTTATTGGACTGGCAACAAAGGTAGAACAACTTACTGCACATATTACTAAACCACTGCGAATTGCAGTAATGGGGTGTGTTGTAAATGGTCCAGGTGAAGCTAAGGAAGCAGATATTGGGATAGCAGGAGGCAAAGGAGAAGGTCTTATCTTTAAAAAAGGTGAAATTCTTCGTAAAGTGCCAGAAGACATCTTGCTTGATACCTTTATGAAAGAATTAGAAGAGTTACTTTAATAAAAAATCTATAATAAATATTAATCCCCATCTAAGTTTTTAAGGCACTTTAGTAGTTCTTAAAAGTTAGATGGGGATTTTATTAAGCTTTAAGTCAAGACTTTATTTTGAATAGAGTCTTGATTTTTACATAAAAAAGAGTTATACTTTTTGTAGTATAATTTATTGTGACGCGAAAGAGTGGGTTAATCACCCACTCTTTCTATATGCTTAGGTGAACTTTTCTAAGTAAAATGAATAGTTCATCTAGAATAAGTCAAACTATTTGTATGAGAGGATGAGTCATATGAACAAAAAACAAATAGTAGATGAAGTAACAGCTTATCTTGAACCTATACTTGCAGAGTTTAAGTATGAACTTGTGGATGTAGAGTTTGTAAAAGAGGGGCCTACTTATTATCTTCGTATCTTTATTGATAAAGACGGTGGGGTAACGATTGAAGATTGTCGTCTTACAAGTCGTGCCATTGAAGAAGTGTTAGATGAAAAAGATATTATTGAGCCTGCCTATATGTTAGAGGTTAGTTCACCAGGTCTTGATCGTGTAATCAAAAAACCACAAGACTTTGAACGTTTCAAAGGTGAAGTCGTTGATGTGAAACTTTATACAGCAATTAATAAACAAAAAAATCTTCAAGGTGAACTGGTTAATAAAACAGAAGAAACCCTTACAATTTGTGACGAAGATGGCGAAATAATTGAAATTCCAATGAGCAATGTAGTAGTAGTAAGGCTTGCTATTTTATTTTAACAGTAAAGCATTAGAGGAGGATTATAATGAATCAAGATTTTATGTTAGCAATTGATCAAATTGCTAAGTCAAAGGGAATTAATAGGGATAAGCTTTTTGATGCCATCCGTCAATCAATAGAAGCAGCTTGTAAAAAACACTTCGGTAACGTAGGGCCTGTTAAACCTATTATTCGCGTAGATATCAACGAAGAAACAGGGGATGTTAAAGTATTCGCTGTTAAAAAGGTAGTTGAAGATGAAGAGGTTATGTCAGATCTTACTGAGATTGGTGTATCTGAAGCTAAGAAGATTAATCCTATTATGAATGTGGATGATATAGTAGATGTTGAAATTACACCAAGAAACTTTGGACGTATTGCAGCTCAAAATGCTAAGCAAGTTGTTATCCAAAAAATTAAAGAAGCAGAACGTGAAATGGTATACAATGAATATAGCGTGAAGCTTAATGATTTAGTAAAAGGCCAAGTTTTAAGAAAAGATAAAAATGGTTTTATTATACAACTTGAGCATGCTGAAGCTTCTTTACCACTTACAGAGTCTATGCCAAATGAGACTTTTGAAGATGTGATGGGTGAACAAGAAGGACTTCCACAAAAAGCATTTTTATTACTTAATGTTAAAGACTTTAATAAAAATGAGCAAAGACCAGATGCTAAGCAAAAAGGTGGTCCACAAGTTATGGTATCTCGTACCCATCCAGATCTTGTAAAACGTCTTTTTGAACAAGAAGTAGTAGAAATTAAAGAAGGCGTTGTTGTAATTAAAAGTATTGCAAGAGAAGCAGGCTCTCGTACTAAAATTGCGGTTCATTCAAATGATCCAGCAGTTGATCCAGTAGGTGCATGTGTAGGTGAAAAAGGTAAACGTATTAGTTTAGTAGTAGATGAATTAAATGGTGAAAAAATCGACGTTGTACGTTGGAGTGAAGAACCAAGAGCATTTATTGAAGCTGCACTTAGCCCTGCAAAAGTTCTAGATGTAACTTTAGAAGAAGTTGAGACAGAACGTGGCGTAGAAAGAAGTGCTAAAGTTATTGTACCAGAAAACATTTTAACTTTAGCTATTGGTAAAGGTGGACAAAACGTACGTCTTGCTGCTAAATTAACAGGATGGAAAATAGATATTAAGAGTCAACCAGAAAATGGGGAGGTAGAAGAGGCATAATGGTAAAAGCGAAAAAAATTCCTTTACGAAAGTGCACAGGTTGCGGTGAAATGAAAGATAAACGTGAAATGATACGTATTGTCAGAGACAGTGAAGGAAACTTTTCACTTGATTTTACAGGTAAAAAGGCAGGAAGAGGAGCCTATATTTGTAAAGACATTAATTGCCTCAACCAAGCAGAAAAATGTAAGGGCCTTGAGCGTTCTTATAAAACAAGTGTAGATAAAGAAATCTACAATCAATTAAGAAATGAGTTTGAAACACATGAGTAATCCTAGAATTTATCAACTAATTGGCCTTTGTCAAAAGGCAAGACAGCTTATTTCAGGAGAATTTGCTGTAAAGCAGGCAGTACTTAGTGAACAAGTAAAATTAGTTATTGTTACAGAGGATGCGTCTAAAAATACATTAAAACTATTTAGTGATAAATGTAGTTATCGTCAAATCCCATTCTATGTATGGGGTGATAGAAACGAACTTGGACGTATGCTCGGTAAGGAAACTCGAGTGGTTGTTGGAATAAAAGACGAAAAATTAGCGGAGAAGATAACTGAGATGATTAAAAGTGATGGATAAAACATAATATTTTATGGAGGTGGATTCATGTCAAAAGTGAGAGTATATGAAATTGCGAAGCAACTTAATATAAGTACAAAAGAAATCCTTAATAAATTAAAAGAATATGGTTTTGCTGTACATAGCCATATGAGTTCTTTACAAGAGGATGAAGTAAATCTGATTATGGATTACTATAAACAAGAGGATACTACAAAAGAAAAAGAAGTTGATGGTAACAAAATCATTAAGCCACCTACACCTATATCATCTAAACCTGAAATGGCTACTCCAGTACAAAAAGTAAAAGCTGAAACGCCATCACCTGGTACCAGTGAACAAACCGCAAAAGTTAAACAGATGCCTAATTTAACTCATCAAGTTAAATCAACCAAGGCAAAAAATAAAAAGAAAAACAAAAATAAGAGATTAGAAAAGGCAGGAAATATGGGACAACAAAAATTTGACAATGTAAATACAAAGAATTCAGAAGAAGAAATTAAGGTAATAGAAGTACCTGCAAATATTAGCATTCGTGATTTTGCAGAAAAATTAAATGTACCAGCTATTGAAATTATTAAAAACCTTATGAAAAAAGGTACAATGGCTACCATTAATCAAGAAATTGATTTTGAACTTGCAAGTCAGGTAGCAGAAGAATTTGATATTATTATTGAACAAGAAGAAGAAAAAGATTTACTTGAAGAAATCTTTAAAGAAGTTGAAGATAAAGAAGAAGATTTAGAAGCTAGACCTCCAGTAGTAGTTGTAATGGGACACGTTGACCACGGTAAAACATCTTTACTTGATGCTATTCGTTCAACACATGTTACAACAAGAGAAGCAGGTGGTATTACACAACATATCGGTGCATCAACTGTTTCATTAAATGGTAAGAAAATTACTTTCCTTGATACACCAGGACATGAGGCTTTCACAGCTATGCGTATGCGTGGTGCTCAAGTTACAGATATTGCTATTTTAGTAGTAGCTTCAGATGATGGTGTTATGCCTCAAACAATTGAAGCCATTAACCATGCTCGTGCAGCAGGTATTGAAATTATCGTTGCTATTAATAAAATGGATAAGCCAAGTGCTAACCCTGACCGTGTTAAACAAGAGCTTGCTGACCAAGGTCTATTAGTAGAAGACTGGGGTGGAGATACTATTTGTGTACCTGTTTCAGCACTTAAAGGAGAAGGAATTGATAACCTTCTTGAAATGGTACTTTTAGTAGCAGAAATGAACAACTACAAAGCTAATCCAAAATGTAAAGCTCGTGGTACTATTGTAGAAGCTGAACTTGATAAAGGTCGTGGACCAGTGGCTACAGTACTTGTACAACGTGGTACATTACAAGTAGGTGATCCAATTGTAGCAGGTACAGCATATGGACGTATTCGTGCTATGGTAGATGACAAAGGTCGTCAAGTGAAAAAAGCAGGTCCATCTACACCAGTTGAAATCTTAGGTTTATCAGAAGTACCAGTTGCTGGTGACATGTTCTATGTAGCTAATAGCGACAAACAAGCTCGTCAAGCTGCAGATAAAGTTAAAGCACAAGGTCGTTTACAAATCTTAGGTAACTCACAACAAAAAGTATCTTTAGATGACCTTTATAACCAAATTCAAGATGGTCAAATGAAAGAACTTAACATCATTGTTAAAGCAGACGTACAAGGTTCTGTTGAAGCTGTTAAACAAAGTTTAGAAAGACTTTCAAATGAAGAAGTACGTATTCGTATCATTCATGGTGCAGTAGGTGCTATTACAGAGTCTGACTTAATGCTTGCGTCTGCATCAGGAGCAATCATTATCGGATTTAATGTAAGACCAGATGCTGCAACAAAAGCAATTGCAGATCGTGAAGAAATCGATATTCGTTTATATCGTGTTATCTATAATGCTATTGAAGACATTAAAGCTGCTATGAAAGGTATGCTTGATCCAGAATTCGTTGAAAAAGTAACAGGACATATTGAAGTGCGCCAAACATTCAAAGTATCTGGTGTAGGTACAGTTGCAGGTGGTTATGTATTAGATGGTAAAGTAGGTCGTCATAGTGGTGTACGTATTGTACGTGACGGTATTGTAGTATATGAAGGTAAACTTGCATCTTTAAAACGTTTCAAAGATGACGTAAAAGAAGTTAATGCAGGATATGAATGTGGTCTTATGTTTGAACGCTTCAATGACATTAAAGAAGGTGACATTGCAGAAGCTTTCATTATGGAAGAGATCCCAAGATAGGAAGTGTATAAATGGCTAATCAACGTATTACAAAAATAAATGAAGCAATGCGTAAAGAAATTTCTGAACTCGTTCGTTCAGAAATTAAAGACCCTCGTGTATCTAGTGCGATGGTTTCTGTTATGGATGTAGACACAACAAATGACTTAAAATACGCAAAAGTATTTATTAGTGTGTTACAAGAAGATAAGAAAGAAGAGGCTATTGCAGGGCTTAATGCAGCAGGTGGCTTCTTACGCAAAGAATTAGCAAGACGTATTAATTTACGTAATACCCCACAGCTTATTTTTAAATTAGATGAAACAATCTCTTATGGTATGAAAATGTCTAAGCTGATTGATGATGCAGTAAAGGGTCACAATTAAGATGGATTTCGGTCAGATTATTGAAATCATAAAGGCTGCCACTCATCTCACCATAAGTGCACATACAAGCCCCGATGGTGATGCCATCGGGGCTATGGTGGCTATGGGGCAAATTTGTGAGGCACTGGGAAAGCCTTATACTATTTTGTTAGAAGAACCAATCAAGCAATTTAGCTATTTACTAGATAGGTGTAATTGTAATAAAGAGCTTGATAGACCAATCCATACTTTTATTGCCTTAGACTGTGGGGATGTGGATAGGTTAGTAGGTTATGAAACTTATTTTAAGGCAGCCCATACAACGATTAATATTGATCATCATATAACAAATACAGCATATGGTGAATATAATTTAGTGCAAAAGGAAGCCTCTTCTACTTGTGAAGTTATTTATCAGTTAGTAGAAGCCTGGGGACTTCCTTTAAATAAACTTATAGGACAGGCACTCTATACTGGCCTTGTTACAGATACAGGTGGGTTTATGCATAATTGTACAGCACCAAGTACACATCATGCAGCAGCTAAGCTTATTGAATTAGGCTTTGATGCACCTACTATTTATCGTAAGCTTATTCATGAAAAGTCTCTTGGAACAGTGAAATTACAAAGTATGGTAGCAACACATTTAGAATGTGTTCATCCAAAAGGACTTTATATAGCAACATTAAGTGAAGCTGAGCTTGAAACAAGTGGTGCAACCAAAGAAGATTTAGATGGTGTTGTAAGTTATCTTAAGAATATAGAAGGTGTAGAAGTTATGGCCTTTATTTATCCTAAAGGGCCTGGTATTTACAAACTTAGTATGCGAGCTAATCCACCTTATGATGTATCAAGTTTTTGTGCAGCATTTGGAGGTGGCGGCCATATTCTAGCAAGTGGTGCCACTTTAGCAGGAACTTTAGAAGAGGTCGTAGCTAAGGTAAAAGATAAAATGCAAACCTTATAAACAGCTAGAAAGAGGATGTTTATGCAAAGTGGTATTATTAATATATATAAAGAAAAAGGTTTTACATCTCATGATGTAGTGGCAAAAGTACGTGGTATTTTAAGAGAGCGTAAAATAGGGCATACAGGAACCCTTGACCCAGATGCAGAAGGTGTACTTCCTATTTGTATAGGTAAAGCTACCAAGGTGGTACCTTATTTAACAGATGCAGATAAATGTTATGAAGCAGTTGTTCGTCTAGGTGCGTATACAACAACAGAGGATGCTTCAGGAGAAATCATTGAAAGTTTTGAAGTAAATGTTACAAAAGAACAAGTACTTAAGGTTATAAAAAGCTTTGAAGGTCTTTATACCCAAACACCACCGATGTACTCTGCCATTAAGGTAAATGGTGTACGTCTTTATGAGCTTGCAAGAAAAGGCATAGTCATTGAACGTCCTAGTAGAGAAGTTAATATTATGAAGTGTGAACTTATAGAGTGGATAGATGAAACTTCTTTTAAAATCCGAGTAGACTGTTCTAAAGGTACTTATATTCGTACACTTTGTACAGATATTGGGAGAAAATTAGGCTGTGGTGCTTATATGGAATCTCTTCTTCGTACACGTGTAGGAAGCTTTTATTTAAAGGAAAGTATAACACTTAGCACACTAGAAGCAAATAAACTAAATGTAGAACCTTTTATTCATACCATTGAATCTATGTTCAAGGAGTATGAAGCGGTAACCATTAAACCTGAATATAATAAATATCTCTATAATGGAAATCCCCTTACTTTAAAAGCAATAGAGTATTTACCTAAAAATGATAAGCCTTTTTTACGTGTTTATGATGAAAAGGGGCAATTTATAGGTCTTTATAAAGTAAACGAATCATCTAACCAGTTAGTAATGGAACGCAACTTTATGTAATACAAATCTTAAGAGCATTGAAGCTTGTGCAAAAGGAGGTGGGATTGTGCAATATATATGTGGGGAAACAACCTTTGAACTTGACAGAGAAAGTGTAGTTGCATTAGGCAACTTTGATGGTGTACATAAAGGACATCAGAAGCTTTTGCAAAGAGCTACAAGCTTAGCAAAGGAAAAGAACTTTTTAGCAGTTGCACTTTCCTTTTATCCACACCCTACATGGGTACTAGGTAATAACCCAAAACCCCTAGTGTCGTCAAGACAAGATCGTAAACACCAAATTAAAGAAGAAGGGGTGGATGTTTTTATTGAATATCCTTTTACTGTGGAATTTGCAGCTATTAGCCCAGAAGTATTCTTTAAAGAAATTTTAATAGAGAAGTTACATGCAAAGGCTGTAGTTATAGGAAGTAATTACTTCTTTGGAAAAGGCAAAGCAGGTAATGTAGAGTGTATGCGTAAGCTAGGTGAAAAATATGATGTAGAAATTCTAGTGGTGGATATAGTTAAAATAGATGGAAAAGTTATTTCAAGTACCAATATTAGGTCACTTATTAGTGAAGGAAAGATGGAAGAGGCTAAGGAATTATTAGGCCATCCTTACTCAGTTATTGGTACAGTTATACATGGGAAAAAGCTCGGAAGAACCATTGGTTTTCCAACTTTAAACATTATAGCTGATCCAGATCGTATTCATCCACCAAACGGTGTCTATGCAACTACAGTAAAAGTATATAATACTACGTATTGGGGAATAACTAATATAGGATATAATCCAACAGTAGGTGGGCAAACTAAAATGATTGAAACCCATCTTATGGACTATGAAGGAAGTTTATACGGTGAAGAGATAGAAGTTGCTTTTCATCACTTTATTCGTAGTGAGAAGAAATTCCATGACGTAGAAATGCTTTCTCGTCAGATAGCTACTGATACAGAACTTGCAAGAATTTTTCTAAGCAATATGACGAAGTAGTTTACAATTTATACGGTGTATGCTATACTAATGAAGGATTTAGACCGTTACTCAGATTTTGGACACTCCGGCCTTTATCTTAGTATACGGATTACATTTAATATTAGGAGGAAGTCAAAATGACTAAAGAATTAAAACAAGAAATTATGCAAAAACACGCAAGAACTGCTAACGATACTGGTTCTCCAGAAGTACAAATCGCACTTCTTACAGAAAGAATCAACCACTTAACAGAACACTTACGTACACACAAAAAAGACCACCATTCACGTCGTGGTTTATTATCAATGGTAGGTAAAAGAAGAGGTCTTTTAGATTACTTAGTAAGAACAGACATCAACAGATACCGTGCTATCATCAAAGAATTAGGAATTAGAAAATAATAACTTTGACAGGACAGGGTGGAGGTTTCCACCCTTTTTTGTAATATAAACGGGGACTACACATACTTATTGTGCAATGTTATAAGCATTTTATATTTAGAGTGCTTCTAAGATTGCGCAAGCGATGTGAAGTGCCTCGTAACTATCGAAAGGGGTTTTTTTATGGTAAAAAATTATTCAATGACATTAGCCGGCAGACCACTAAAAGTGGAAATTGGCAAAATGGCTGGACTTGCTAATGCAAGTGCATTAGTAAGCTATGGCGATACAACAATTCTTGCAACAGTTGTAGCAAGTGAAGAACCAAAAGAAGGAATTGACTTTTTCCCTCTTAGTGTAAACTACGAGGAAAAATTCTATGCAGTAGGTAGAATTCCGGGAGGATATATTAAACGTGAAGGACGTCCTTCAGAACGTGCTATTTTAACATCACGTGTTATTGACCGTCCAATGCGTCCACTATTCCCAAAAGACTATCGTAACGATGTTGTTATTACAACAACTGTTATGTCTGTAGATCAAGACTGTAGCCCAGAAGTAACAGCTATGATTGCAGCATCTTTAGTTGTAGATATCTCTGATATTCCATTTGCAGGTCCAGTAGGTTCTGTGCAAGTAGGTTTAATTGATGGAGAACTTATTATTAACCCAACTTCAGCACAAAGAGAAGTAAGTGACCTTGCACTTACAGTATCTTCAAGTAGTACAAAAGTAATGATGATTGAAGCTGGTGCAAATGAAGTAGCTGATGATTTAATGTTTGATGCTATTATGAAGGCACATGAAGTAAATCAAGAAATCGTAAACTTTATTAATGAAATAAAAGCAGATTGTGGTAAACCTAAAAAGGAAGACTACATTAAATTTACAGTACCAGAAGAGATTGAAAAAGAGATTATTGCTTTAATTGGCGATGAGCGTATGGAAGTAGCAGTTTTCACTGACGATAAACAAGTACGTGAAGAACAATTAAAAGTATTAAAAGAAGAAGTAATAGAGAAGCTTACAGAAGAAGGTAAAGAAGAACATCTTGCTTATCTTGGAGAAGCTTTCTATAACTTTGAAAAGAAAACAGTACGTCGTATGATTTTAAAACAGCATAAACGTCCAGATGGTCGTGCACTTGATGAAATTCGTACACTTGCGGCAGAAGTAGATCTTATTCCAAGAGTTCACGGTTCAGGTATGTTTACAAGAGGTCAAACACAAGTGTTAACTCTTACAACTTTAGGACCTTTAGCAGATACACAAACTTTAGATGGTTTAGATGAATTAGAAGTTTCTAAACGTTATATGCATCACTATAACTTCCCACCATATTCAGTAGGTGAGGCTCGTTCACCACGTGCGCCAGGACGTCGTGAAATTGGTCATGGTGCTCTTGCTGAACGTGCACTTCTTCCAGTATTACCATCAGAACATGAATTCCCATATGCTATTCGTACAGTATCTGAAGTATTAAGCTCAAATGGTTCAACTTCTCAAGCAAGTATTTGTGGTTCTTCTCTTTCTCTTATGGCAGCAGGGGTACCACTTAAATCAGCTGTAGCAGGTATTTCAGTTGGCCTTGTAACAGGTGAAACAGATGATGATTTCGTTATGCTTACAGATATTCAGGGTCTTGAAGACTTCTTTGGAGACATGGACTTTAAAGTAGGTGGAACACATAAAGGGATTACAGCTATACAAATGGATATGAAAATCCAAGGGTTAACACCAGAAATTATTCGTCAAGCTTTTGAGCAAACAAGAAAAGCTCGTTTCTATATTTTAGATGAAGTTATGGCTCCAGCTATTGCAGCACCACGTACAGAGCTTTCACCTTATGCACCACAAATTATTCAAATTACAATTAACCCTGAGAAAATCAGTGAAGTTATTGGACCAAAAGGTAAAATGATTAATAAAATCATTGATGAAACAGGTGTTAAGATTGATATCGAAGACGATGGTCGTGTATTCATCTGTGGTACAGATCCAGCTAAAACTGAACGTGCAATTCAAATCATTCAAGGTATTGCAAAAGACATTGAAGTTGGAGAAGTTTATGATGGAAAAGTTGTAAGACTTATGAACTTCGGTGCCTTTGTAGAAATGTTACCAGGTAAAGAAGGTCTTGTACACATTTCTCAACTTGCTCATGAACGTGTAGAAAAGGTTGAAGATGTAGTAGCAGTAGGAGATAGTATTCAAGTTAAAGTTATGGAAATTGATAAACAAGGACGTGTAAATTTATCACGTAAAGCTTTACTTGAAAGACCAAAACGCGAAGAAACTGTAAAAGAATAAATCCATATAGGGCTGTTGTAAGAAGCTGGCTAATTCATGAGCCAACTTGCGACAGCCCTATTCTATATATTAGGCTATTATTTTATACATAAGAAAAATGTGATATTTATCGCTCTGGGGAGTAAGAAAATGGATAAGAAAGAAATCTTCACTTCGGGATTAAGAAAATCTATGCCCATTGCACTAGGTTATTTTCCCGTATCTTTTACCTTTGGCATTATGGCAGCAGCAGGTGGACTTAGTCCTATAACGGCTCTTATTATTTCTTTAACTAATTTCACATCAGCAGGACAGTTTGCTGGAACACAGCTCATGCTATCTAGTGGTCCATTAGTGGAAATTGCAATAACAACTTTTGTTATTAATATACGTTATATGCTTATGTCTTTAGCTGTAAGTCAAAAGTTAGCACCCATGAAGCTGTGGGAAAAGCTTATTTTAGCTTTTGGAATTACAGATGAGTCATTTGCTCTTGTATCACTTGAAAAAAGGGAAATTCCTTTTTTACATATGTTAGGGATTATACTTGGGCCTTATATAGGATGGGCCTTGGGTACATTTTTTGGTGCTTATGCATCCTCACTTCTACCACAAAACTTACAACAGGCTATGGGAATTGCCCTATATGCTATGTTTATTGCTCTTATTGTGCCTGGAATGAAAAAGGCTAAGGCAGTTTGTATTGTGGTAATTGTTACAATCGGAATAAGTTTAGCATTTGATTTTACACCTTTTATAAAGGGATTTACTAATGGGTGGAAGATTATATTAATTACTTTATTAGGTAGTGGAATAGGGGCTTGGTTATTTCCAATTGATGAGGAGGATTTTACATAATGTACATATTTTTAGCAATGGTTATTATGGCTCTTGTAACGTATTTACCAAGGGTTATTCCATTAATATTAATGAAAAAGAAAATACAGTCCAAATTTGTACAATCATTTTTATACTATGTGCCATATACTGTTTTAGTAGCAATGACTTTCCCATCTATTTTCTATTCGACAGGAAGTCTATTAAGTGGTATAGTAGGTACAGGAATAAGTCTAGGCCTAGCTTTATTGGGTGGAAGTTTACTCCAAGTCTCTATTGTGGCCGTTATTACAGTCTATATTATGAATCTATTTTAGAAGGTGAATATTATTTTAATCAGGATTAAACAAAACAAACTAACTAGAAAACGTATCGCTCATTTTTTTGCAGATGCCTTTTATGATGATCCTCTTTATACTTATATCTTTCCAGATGATAAGACAAGATTAGAGGCACTAGAAGTTTTCTTTAGAATATACTTAGATATATTCGGTAAATATGGTGAACTAGTGACAACATCAGAAGATATGACAGCTATAGCTTATATTTACTATGAAGAACGCTTTAAGAGTAAACCTTTATATTACAAAGATTTGTTTTTTGCTTCTTTAAAACTTACAGATTTCTTAAAATATGTAAAAGTAAACGATATTTATCGTATGATCAAAACTGTTCGTCATATGTCCTCAGAATGGATTCATGAACAAATAGATGGAAATTACATTCATCTAGATTTGTTGGCTGTTCGAAGGGAATATCGTGGACTTGGTAAAGCAAAACCACTTGTAGACTATGCCATCCAAGAGGCTAAAGCACGTCAGTTACCACTCACATTAGAAACACAAAATGAAGGAAATATTAATCTATATAGACATTTTCAATTTGAGACAGTAGAAGAAATTAACTATGAACATATGGTACAATATTGTATGGTAAGACGATAATATAAATTTTGATTTTAGGGAACATTTATCTCGTAAGATACGTCTAATAAGGTATAAACCTAAAGATAAAGAAGGGGGATAATGTATATGAATAAAAAAATTAAACAAAAATTAGTTGTGGCTTTAGCAATTACTACAGTTATTGCTTTACCACTTACAGCAAAACCAATACGCCAAAAAATTACAGCTTATTTAAACCCACATATTACTTATACTTTTGATGGTCAAAATATTTTAAAAGGTAATCAGACTATTACTTATAATAATCAAAACTATGTTTCAGTAGGTGACTTAGCTAAGGCACTTGGAAAAGAAGTATCCTTTAAAGATGGTGTAGTAAGTATTACAACACCTGAAGATGATCAAAGTATAAGTGGTTTAGAAAATGGTATTATTGAAAAGGCAATTATTAAAGAAGTAAATGTAAAAGGCAAAACCCTTACTATTTTACCAGTAGGGCAAGCTGATAAGCTTGAAAATTATATGATTATTAATGTATCAAATGAAACACAAGTAGTTCATGAACGTTTAAAAAGCATTATTCGTTTTGAAGAATTAGAAGAAGGTATGACACTTAAAATCATTCATGCTCCAATGGTGACAGCTTCTTTACCAGCTCAAACAACAGCTTATAAGCTTGTTGTATTACATGAGAATAATGAAGTAGTTTCACCATCTACAGAAAATGGAGTGATTGAAAAAGCAACTATTAAAGAAATTGATGTAAAAGGTAAAAAACTTACTGTTTTACCACAAGGTAAAGTAGATAAGGTTGAAAATTATATTATTATTAATGTACCTTATCAAGATAAAGTATTTAATGAGCTTATAAAGAGTATTATTCGTTTTGAAGATTTAGAAGTGGGTATGACACTAAAGATTATTCATGCCCCAGTAATGACAGCATCTTTGCCAGCTCAAACAACAGCTTATAAAATTATTGTATTACATGAAAATAATAGTATGATTCCACCAGTTGTAGATGAAGATGATAAAGATGATCATCATGACAAAGACGATGATGATGACGAAATTGATGAAATTGATGATGCAAAGATTATTGCTATTGATCATAGTCAAAAAACACTTACTGTTAAAAATGAAGATGGTACATTTACCGTAACTTTTACAAACAAAACAAAAGTAAAATTTGATGATAAGAAGAATAAAAACCCTAATGCAAATAGTCTTAAAGTAGGCCAAGTAGTAGATATTGAACTTGAAGATGGAATTGCAAAGAGTATAGAAGTAGATTAATATAAAAAGTGTTATAACACCATAGGGGTGTTATAACACTTTTTATATTATAAGGATTACTTAGAAGCTACAAGTTGTTTAAGTTTAGTAGGAATTTGAATATGATGAGGAGATTTAGTCATACATTTATTATAAGTAATACATTTTTCAGCTGCTGTATAATTTATATATTCACCAGAAATCCTATTGCCTGTTTGATTCATACTTTATAAATTCCAAGTGGCAAATAGACTTGGAATAGTTACGCCCAAAGGACAAGGTAAGCTCATAGCACCAAAGCCTAGCTTGTAAACTTTGATTCCTAGTTTTTGAGCGTTGTATAATGCATTATGTTACCTCCAAAATAGAGTTATAAATATATTAATGCACTAAAATTTGAATGTGTCAATAAGATTATATGTTTGTATATAATTCAAAAATTGGTATAATAAAATCATAAATTCTGTGAAGTAATCTGTAGTGTTTAACTGGATTAATTGACAGTGCGAAGAAAGGGCATGAAAAAAGATGACAAATGAACAATTAAAAAAGGAATTAGAAGAAAAAGAAGCTAGCTGCATATTATTTCAAGATGATAAGATACTTATGACCTCCTATGAAAAAGGCGTTTTACCCATATGGCGTTTTATTAGAGAAAATCAAGTGTTACCAGAAGGAAAATTAGAAGTAGCAGATAAAATGGTAGGTAGAGGTGTTGCTTATTTATTAATACATCTAGGTGTGAGTCATGTATATACAAAGATTATTAGTCAAACAGCTTTAGATGTTCTTAAAAATTATCCAATAACTGTTGCATATGATGAATTAGTACCATATATTCTTAATCGTACACAAGACGGACAATGCCCTATGGAACAGGCCCTAGCAGAGGTGAAAGATGAAAGAGAAGGTATACAGATAGTTGATACTTTTGTGAAAAGAAGGTTAGGATTAGAATGAAAAATAGAAAAAGTATACTACTTGGAGTAGTAGGATTAATAAGTGTTATAGGAGTAGTACCTTCTATTAATGCTTCAAATGCAATAAGGATTATTGTAAATGGAGAAGGAGTTCCTTTTAATGAAACAGTAGGTAAGCCTATCAGTATAGAAGGCCGTATACATGTGCCTATACGAATAATGGCAGATGCCTTAGGGTACAGTACAAGTTGGAACTCTTCAACTCAGACGGCTATAGTAGCAGATGAGACGACTTCAATTACTCTAAACGTAGATAGTCCTATTGCTATGGTTAATGGTAACCCTACATATATAGATGAAAGAAAAGGAGAAGCTATACTTACTACAACACCTAGTTTACAAGGAGGAAGGACTTATATTCCATTAAGGTTTATAACAGAACAATTAGGGTGTGAGGTAAACTTTAATAATGGTATTACTTATATTACAAATGAATTGGAATTAGGTACTTTACCTATTGCCCCTAAAGTATATCAGCAAATGTTAGGGCATGGAATGGATGTGGACTGGTCTAAGACAGAACAAGGTAGGACTTATTACAATAAAAGAGCAGTAGAAGATTTTAAAGCAGCAGGTGTGAGCCATGTTAGAATTCGTATTAAAGATGCAGCTGATGAAAATTTATTTAGTAGTTTAGATAAGCAAATTGAAGATTGCTTAGAAGTAGGTTTAATTCCTGTTATTGCTTATCAAGCAGATGAATTTAAAAATGAGCCCAGCGAAAAAAATATTCAAAAAGTAGTAAATTGGTGGAGCACAGTAGCTAAAAGGTATAAAGATGTGTCTTATCTTCTTTCTTTTGATTTACTTATAGAAGCAACAGATGCCCTTAACAAGCAACCTGAAAAACTAAATGAGATATACGAGCGTCTTGTAACAGAAATAAGAAAAACCAATCCAACGAGAATTATTATGATTTCTCCAAGATTACGATCAGATGCAGCTTATCTTGAGGAACTAAAAACCCCTACAAATCATAATGGTTATTTAATGGCAGAATGGCATTTCTACGCATCAGGACCAAGTAAAACCAATGAGCGAAAATTATGGACTATAGGAACCACAAAAGAAAAACAACTTATTCAAGAAAAGATAGATTTAGCTTTAAAATGGCAGAAGGAAACTGGTGTTCCGACATGGGTTGGGGCATGGATGCCAGGGAATTACAATGATGGTGATGATTATAGTATAGAAGAACAAGCAAACTTTGCTCAATATATGACTCATGCTTTAGATGAAGCAGACATTCCATTTGCAGTTAATTCAGATACAAAATTTTATGATAGAGAATCCAATAAATGGGTAGAAGAGATGATGCCAGTAAGGCAATGTATATTTAATAAGTAAATTAAAATACAAGGTATAAAATAGCCATCTTCATCTAATAAAATATTATAATAATATATGTATAATTATATTTAAAGTCTTAATGAATGAAAGTCCTATATAGCTAGAGTGTTTATTCTAGTTATATAGGACTTTCATATTAGAAATGAATTTATTGTTTACAGATGATGTAAATCAATTCTATAAGTTTGCAGGTGAATGGTAATAGACAGAAGTTAAGAGATAAAATAGATAGACAACAAATTTAAATAACTAAGATATATAAATATATTATTACTAAAAGTATATTTTTGTTTGAAAGATATAAATATAAACTTGAATTATAATGAATTTTGTGATATTTTTAGAATGTATATATTTTTTTAAGTAAATATCCAAACGATTGGATATAACGTAATTCAAATTCTAAGGAGGGGCATATATGTATCAAGTATCAGAAAGTGAATTAGCAAACAATAAGATTTTGCCAGTAGAAATTTTAGGTGATGCTGGAGAAGTATTTTATGAAATGGCTTTAGAAATGATTGAAGAGATTAAGAAAAATAATGCAATAGGTAAAACAACTGTATTTATTTGTCCTGTAGGACCAACAGGACAATACCCTATTTTTGTTAGATTAGTGAATAGGGAAAGAATTAGTTTAAAAAATGTGTACTTTATAAATATGGACGAGTATCTAGATGATCATAAACAATGGATTGATAAAGAAAATCCACTAAGCTTTAGAGGTTTTATGGAAAGAGAAGTGTACAACAAAATAGATGAATCTCTTGTTATGCCAGTAGAGCAACGTATTTTCCCAGAGCCGGGCAATGAAGGGGCTATTGGGGAACTTATTGAAAACTTAGGGGGAGTAGATATTTGCTTTGGTGGTGTAGGAATTAATGGACACGTGGCTTTTAATGAACCACCAGAAGAAACTATGAGTAATGAAGATTTTAAAGCCCTTCCAACACGTGTTTTAAAGATTGCTAAAGAAACTATTGCAATTAATGCAGTAGGTAGTTTAGGTGGTGCTATGAAAGCAATGCCTACATGGTGTGTGACTGTAGGTATGAAAGAAATATCAAGTGCCCGTAAAATAAGATTATACTGCTTTAGAGATTGGCATGGTGCAGTAGTAAGAGAAGCTATTTTCGGTGAAGTAAGTGCAGATTGCCCTCTTTCACTTTTAAGAGATCATCAAGATATTAAAGTTACTTTAACTCAAATCGCTAGTAAGAAACCGTTTTAAGGTTGGATATTTTATAAAAAAGTAAGAAAAGTATAATGAAATTTCATACTTACGTATGAATCATCTGTGGGTATAATGAAGTTACAAAGAAAAAACTTATAGGAGGCGCACAGATGAAAAAAAGGGAAGTATCAAAGAAAGGAAATATTTTAAGTTTTGTACCAGATAAGGCATGGGTATTTATTTCTTTTCTTTTAGCAATGATTTTATGGCAGCTTATTTCCATGACAGAAGCTGGAGGAACAGTATTTGCTTCACCACTAGAAGTGATGGAGAAATTATTTATGAAAGTGGGAGATGGCACTTTATGGCCTCACATAGGATATAGTTTATTCCGTGTTATTTGTGGGTTCTCATTAGGATTTATTTGTGCTATTCCTATTGCATTTTTAATGGGTTGGTATAAACCAGTTAGAAATCTGATTGAACCATGGATTCAATTTATAAGAAATATTCCACCACTAGCATATATTCCACTTATTATTGTTGGAGCAGGTGTTGGT
Organism: uncultured Eubacteriales bacterium; assembly: GCA_900551325.1. Taxonomy (GTDB): domain Bacteria; phylum Bacillota; class Clostridia; order Lachnospirales; family Cellulosilyticaceae; genus Holtiella. Next base: position 28,138 of record URVM01000021.1, read on the forward strand.
GAACCATCAAAAGTCATTGTTATTTTTATAGCTTCTTTCTTAGTATTAGTTGTTACCATTCTTCAAGGGGTATGTAATGTGGATTCTACTCTTATTAAAGCGGCTAAAATACTTGGAGCTTCTGATAGAGATATATTTTTAAAAGTAGTTATTCCAGCATCTACACCTTTTATATTAGTAGGAACAAGGCTGGGATTATCAGCAGCACTTACAACTTTAGTTGCTGCAGAGCTTACAGGCGCATCTAAAGGGCTTGGTATGATGATTCAAACAGCAAGTGGTTACTATGATATGGCAACTGTATTATTAGGTATTCTTATCATTGGTATTATCGGTATTTCAATGGAGAAACTTGTTAAGTACTTAGAAAGGAGACTAACAGGATGGCAAGAGACACACGTACAGTAAAAGTAAAAATTGATCAAGTAAAACGTATATTCAATGTTAGAGGAAATGAAGTAGTAGCTTTAAATGGTGTAAATTTAGATATTATGGAAAATGAGTTTGTCTGTGTTGTAGGACCTTCAGGCTGTGGGAAGTCAACACTTTTAAATATGATAGCAGGTCTTGATAAACCAAGTTCAGGAGCTATCTATATGGATGGTAAAGAAATTGATGGACCATCACCAGAGAGAGGTGTAGTATTCCAGCAATATGCACTCTTTCCATGGTTAACTGTAGAAAAGAATGTTGCCTTTGGTCTTAAGCTTCGTGGTCTTGATCAAAAGACTATTGAAGAAGACACTAAGAAATATCTTGAAATGGTGGAGCTTTCTGCCTTTGCTAAAAGTTATCCTAAGGAATTATCTGGTGGTATGAAACAACGTGTAGCCATTGCTCGTGCTTATGCAGTGAATCCACAAGTTCTTTTAATGGATGAGCCATTTGGTGCACTGGATGCACAAACAAGAACACAGTTACAAACTGAACTTCTAAAAACATGGGAAAAAGAACAAAAAACATGTTTCTTTATAACCCATGATGTAGAAGAGGCTATTATCCTAGCTCAAAAGGTAGTCATTATGAGTGCAAGACCAGGACGTATTAAAGAAATAGTAGAAATTAATATTCCACACCCAAGAACACAAGAGACAAAAATGACAAAAGAATTTTTGGATCTTAAAAATTACATATGGGGCCAAGTATATCAAGAATATCTAGAGGTACGAAAATAATAGTGTTTGACATATAGGTTTGTCTATAAGAAGTCAGCCTATATGAAAAAATAAAGTACTCTAAGGGGGAAGAACAATGAAAAAATTATTTACTTTATTACTTGCAGGTATGATGACACTTACTATGGGTGTTGGATGTAGTCCTAAAACCGAACCAAGTAGTGCACCAGTAACAAGTGAGGAAACACAAAAACCAGAAGAACAAAAATCAGAAGAAGCTGCCACGCCAGCAGAAGAAAAGCCATAGTATGATCCAGTTACATTACGCGTAGCGTATATGCCAAACATGGGAAGTGCTTCAGCTCTTGTTTCTGGTATTGAGCAAGGTACATTTAAAGAATATGGTATTGATGTACAACTTACTCAATTCGCTGGTGGACCAGCTGAAATTGCTGCCATGGCATCTGGTGATATTGATATTTCTCAAATTGGACATGGTGCCCATGCACTTTGTATTGAAGGAGAAGCAAAAGTTTTTGCTATTGATGCATTAAGTTTATCTGACACAGTTATTGCAAACAAAACAAAAGGTATTGAAAAAATTGAAGATTTAAAAGGTAAGAAAGTAGCTGTTCAAGCAGGAACTTCTTCAGAAATTATTCTTGACTTTGCGCTTCAAAAAGCAGGAATGACAAAAGCAGATATTGAGATCGTTCAAATGGAAGCATCAGGTATGGTATCAGCTATGATTTCTGGTGGTGTAGATGCATGTGCAACTTGGGAACCAAGTTCTACAACAATCTTACAACAAATGGGTGATAAAGCTGTAACACTTGCTGGTAATGCAGACTTCTTAGAAGAAGCAACTTTCCCAAGTAGTTTCATTACAACAGAAAAGTTTGCTAGTGCCAATAGAGACGTACTTGTACGTTTTGCAATGGGCTTATTAAAAGCACAAGATTACAGACAACCAAATATTGAGCAAGTATGTACTGATGTAGCTAAACTTATTGAAGCAGATCCTGTTACTATTCTTGATACAAAAAATGGTGCAAAATGGTTAACTGGTGAAGAAATCAAAGGTTATGTAGCAGATGGAACAATTAAAAAGTACTACGAAGGCCAACAACAAGTATTTATTAATGCTGAAAGAATTAAAGAAACTGTTCCAGTAGAAAATTATGTTATGTTTGATGTAATGGAAGAAGCTGCAGCAAATTACAAATAATATAGCATCTTAAAACTATAAGAGGTAGGATATAAAGCTTGTCTTTATATCCTATTTTGCGTAGCTATAAGCTTTGATGGAGGGAAAAATGCTTATTATCATAACGATTTTAATGACTTTAATATGTATTTATGTAGTAAGTGTAAAAAAAGATAGAATGTCTTTACTTCTACTTGCTTTAGGTCTTAGTTTCCTCATTATGTTTGTTGGTGTAATTATTTACATCGCCAAGTCAGGAGGATATTCTACATTACAAAGATTTTTTCTATTTTTATTACCATCCATCCAAATAAAACTTCAATACTTGCCTATAAGTTTAGACGCTATAGGTTATATGGTAGCAATCGGTAGATTTATTTTTCCAGTTATTCTACTAGTTATTGCAGCCAACTACTCTATGATTTCTTTTATAAGAAGTCATATGCACTATTTTAAGTTTCTTGTTATCCCTACATTGGTAGGACTTATATGTTATTATCCTAGCGTATTTAGATATTTAGTTAAGGGACGTTATCTCCTACAAGATATTATAATTAAATGGTCCTTTGTTTGGATTATAAGCTGTCTTCTTATAGCTATAGTACTTATGATTATTGAATATCGAAGTATTACAATGAACTTTTGTAAAAAGCAGTTTCGTCTCATTATGTTGTCCTATTCAAGCATTGCTATTTTATATAGCCTCTATTGTATTCAAGACCCAGCTCAAATTTATCAAGTATTTGGAACAGAATATCAATGGATTAAAGGGGTGAGCTATACTGCCTCAGCTACATCAGCATTAGGCTGGATAGGAATAACCCTTTGTGGCATATTCTTTGTTATATTAGGGAGTGTAAGCCTTGTTAATTATACACAAATAAGTGTTTGGGATGAAAAATCTGAAATAGCTCTTCAAAGAAAATTTGATGCAACTAATATGGGAACCACAGTTTTTGTACATAGCATTAAAAATCAATTACTAGCTAATAGAGTACTCAATAAAAAAATATCTCAAGCATTACAAGTGGATGAACCTGAACTAGAAAAGATTAAGTACTATGCTAAAGAAATGAATGAACTAAATGAACGTATGTTGACACGTATGGAAGAGCTTTATAAAACAGTTAAGGCAAATGCTATGTATTTGGTGCCTTTATCTATAGAAGGGCCTATACAACTAGCACTTAGAAAATTTCATGATAAATACCCTGATTATGAAATAGAACTACATTTAGCCACGACAGAAGATATACTAACTGATGAAATACATTTAAGTGAGGCCATTTATAATTTACTTACGAATGCCTATGAGGCTGCAAAAGAAGCTAGAGGGGATTATGCTAAGGTAGAAATTAAAACTTACAATGAAAGACTCTATACAGTCATTGAGGTAAAAGACAATGGACCAGGCATTTCTAAAGCAAATGAACAAAAAATATTTGATCCTTTCTTTACAAGTAAAAATACAAATTACAACTGGGGAATGGGCTTATATTATGTAAAAACAATAGCTCAAGGACATTTTGGAAGTGTGCGTATTGAAAGTCAAGAAGGGCAAGGAACCTCTTTATTTATTTTACTTCCTAAATATAGTAGTAGGTTTTAATGGAGGTGAGAGCAAGGTATGGAAGAAAAGATTAAAGTAATGATAGCAGAAGACTTTGATTTATTAAGAGAAGATTTATGTGAGCTTATTGAAAGTCAAGAAGATATGGAACTTGTAGGTTGTGCAAGTTCTGGTGAAGAAATACAAAGACTGGCAAGACAAATGAAAACCCATATTATTTTAATGGATATTGAAATGGAAAAAATCGATGCGGGTATAGTAGCAGCAGAGGCTATTCATTATATGGACCCTAGCATTAAAATTATATATTTAACTGCCCATGAGACTAATGAGATGGTTATTACAGCTATGGCTACAGGGTCTGTAGATTACATTGTAAAAGGTATAGAAGATGAAGAAGTATTAAGACATATACGAAGTGCTTATAAAGATAAGCCACTTTTAGAGGCTAAATTTCAAAAGGCAATTATGCAAGAGTTTAGTAGACTAAGAAGTTCTGAAAGAAGTTTATTATACTTTATTAATACCATTGCAAAACTTACACCTGTTGAACGGGAACTTGTAAAGCTACTATTAGAAGGACACAAAGTAGCAGAAATAGCAAACATAAGATGTGTTGAAGTGGTAACAGTAAAAACCCAAATTAAAAGTTTACTGAAAAAGTTTGGCTGTTCTAGGACAAAAGAAATTGTCTCTAGAATTCGGGAATTAAAAGTAGATCATCTTTTTTAAAGAAAATAAAACTTAATTAATTGAAATCAAACCCAATTAATGTAGCGCCTAATAAATAAAAATCAAATCAATATAAACTATTGAATTCTAGGAGGAAATAAAATGCCATTAGTATCATTAAGACCTTTATTAGAAGTAAGTCAAAAATATGGATTTGCCCATGGAGCTTTTAACGTAAATGCAGTACATCAAGCAAAAGCGGTTATTGAGGTTCATGAAATGTTTCGTTCAGCAGCCATTTTACAAGGGGCAGATTTAGCCAATGGCTTTATGGGAGGAAGAGTAGACTTTTTAAATGCTACTTTAGAAGATAAAAAAATAGGTGCAAAACGTATTGCAGATGCAGTAAGAAAGTATGCTGAAAATTCATCTATTCCTGTTGTACTTCATTTAGATCATGGAAAAGACTTTGACTCAGTAAAAGCAGCTATTGATGGAGGCTATACATCTGTTATGATAGATGGTTCTCATCTAGAGTTTGATGAAAACGTGGAACTCACACGTGAGATTGTAAAATACGCTCATGCAAGAGGTGTATCTGTAGAAGGTGAGTTAGGTGTATTAGCAGGTGTAGAGGACCATGTATTTTCAGACAAATCAACTTATACAAACCCTATGAAAGTGGTAGAGTTCTTCAAAAAAACTGGTGTAGATTGTTTAGCTATTTCATATGGTACAATGCATGGTGCTGTAAAAGGGAAAGACGTTAAACTAAGACGTGAAATTGCTATTGCTAGTATGGAAAACTTAAGACATGAAGGGATTTTTGGTGCCCTTGTTTCTCATGGTTCTTCAACGGTACCTCAATATATTGTTAAAGAGATTAATGGTTTAGGTGGGGATATCCAAAATGCTCACGGTATTTCAATTGAAGAATTAAAAGCTGCTATTCCTTGTGGTATATCAAAAATCAATGTGGATACAGATATTCGTCTAGCTGTAACTAGAAATATACGTGAATACTTCTATAATAATCCATCTAAGAGACAAAGTGAGTGGGTTGGTGGTATATACAATTTACTAGAAGCTAAGAAAAACCAATTCGACCCAAGAGCTTTCTTAGAGCCTATTATGGAGACTGTAACAACAGGCAATATTCCTCATGAAGATGTAAGAGATATCGTAAATTGCATTGAAAAAGGGGTAAAAGAAGTAGTAGGTACACTTATTGTTGAATTTGGCTCAGTAGGTCATGCACCACAAATCGAAATTGCAAGTTTGGAAGAGATGGCAGAACGCTATAAAAGAGGATAAAGTAATAAGAAGTGAAAAACATTTATGGGATGATCATCTCATAAATGTTTTTTCTACTCTAATCTGTAAAATAAGCAGACTTATAAAAAGATAGAAAAATTAAAATGACATTGACAAAGGATTGTATAAATTCTATATTAGACTATGGAATAACCAATTATTTTTTTGCTTTAAAGGACAAACGTTTGGATATGTCATTTGGAAATGGAGAAAAATAATGAAATATATAAGTTTAAATGGTGATTATTTAAATATAGGACAAGAAACTTTAGATAAATATTATAATCAATACGAGAAAGTCTTAAAAGAAAAAATTGTTGGTTATGAATTAGATGGGGAAGGGGTTTTAGGTTGGACAGACTTAGAAGGACTTTCAAACCCAGAAACTTTTAAAATCATTAAGGAAAAAGCACAAGAAATTAAAGAAGAAGCAGATGTTTTTATTATAGTAGGTGTAGGTGGTTCAAACCAAGGTGCACGTGCAATTATTCATGCACTAGGTGAAGAGCGTAAGCCAGAAATTATGTATTTAGGAAACAATATTTCAGCAGCTAGTATAAAGAAAACTTTAAAATATTTAGAAGGCAAATCGATTTATGCTCAAATTATTGCTAAAAATTTTGCAACTCTAGAGCCAGGACTAGCATTTAGAATTTTACGAGATTATATGGGCAAACGTTATACAAAAGAGGAGCTTAGTCGACGTTTCATTTTAACAGGTACACAAGGAGAAAGACTAGATGAAATGGCAAAAGAAGAAGGCTATCTATTTTTAGAGTTTCCTAAAACAGTAGGTGGAAGATTTTCTGTCTTAAGTAATGTGGGCCTCCTTCCTATGGCTGTAAGTGGTATTTCTATTGATGAAGTGCTACAAGGTGCAAAGGATATGCAAAGCTATATCAAGGAAGAAGCAATAGAAAAAAATCCAGCTTATCAATATGCACTTATTAGAAATTATCTTTATGAGCAAGGTAAAAAGGTGGAAATACTAAGTTATTTTGAACCAGAGCTTACTTACCTTGGAAAATGGTGGATTCAATTATTTGCCGAGAGTGAAGGAAAAGATGGGAAAGGGCTTTTTGTATCCCAATGTTGTTACTCTGAAGACCTTCATTCCATGGGACAATATATTCAAGATGGACCAGCTATACTTTTTGAGACAGTACTCACTGTTGAGAAAGCTATTGAGCAGATGGAAGTACCGAAAAGTAGTATAGAGGATGGCTTTGACTATCTAAATGGTAAAGATGTACATGAAATAAACCAAGCTGCACTAAAAGCTACTATTAAAGCACACAGCGAAGATAAAGTTCCTGTATGTGTCATTTCTATACCAGAGCTTACACCATATTATATGGGACAATTGTTTTACTTTTTTGAAATGGCATGCTATATATCAGCTACAGTACTAGGTGTAAATCCTTTTGATCAACCAGGTGTAGAAGCATATAAAAGGGCTATGTTTAGCATACTAAAAAATAAATAGAAAACTTAAGTACAAAGGGGAAAGGGGTGTAAAGATGGCAGTTACACTAAAAGACATTGCACAAAAAGCGGGTGTATCCATTTCAACTGCGTCTCGTATTATTAATAATGATATGAGCAAAAAAGCTAGCAAAGAGACTAGTGATCGTGTGTGGCAGGTTGTTAAAGAACTTGGATATATTCCTAATCAAAATGCTAGAAATCTTATAAAAGGTGAAGGGGACGGGGAGACACCAACAAAGACGAAAGCAATAGGATGTATTTTTACATCTAAAACAAATAGTTATACAGATCCATTTTTCTCACAAATTGCTATTGGCATTCAAAAGGAAATTATTAATCGTGGGTATGTTATGGGCTATACCTTTTCGTCTTATGAAATGACAGATTCAGCTTTATACAACAATATTGTAGCAAATAAAGTAGATGGGGCCATTATACTAGGAAGATTTAGTATGGATATGCTTAAATTCCTAAAAGCAAATATTAAGAACTTACTCTATGTAGGGATTAACTATGTAGATGGGGGATTTGATGAGGTTATTTGTGATGGTTATAGAGCAGCATGTGCGGCAGTTCAGTATCTCATTGATTTAGGACACCAAAAGATTGGTTTTATAGGTACAGTTAAAAAAGAAGGGGATACTCATATTGTTAATGAGCATCGATTTGAAGGCTATAAACATACTATGGAGCAGCATCAGCTTAAGCTTACAGAGTCATGGATAAAAAGTATAGAACTAAGTACAGGTGAAGGTTATAGAGCAGCTAAAGAAATGCTAGAAAATACAAGTGATAGACCTACAGCCCTATTTTGCGCCAATGATGCCGTTGCTATCGGTGTGATGAGTGCTGTTCATGAGCTAGGGCTTTCTATTCCAGAGGACTTATCTATTATAGGTATTGATAATATTGAAATGGCAGCTTATACAGTACCACCTTTAACAACTATTCACGTACCAAAAGAAGAGCTAGGTACTTTTGCTGTTAAGACACTTATTGACCGTATTGAAGATGAGCGGGCATTTCCACTGCGTATTGATTTACCTTTTGAACTTATAGAAAGAAAGACGTGTCAGAAAATAAAATAATAAATACAAAAAAATAATTTTATCACTATATTGCATTTATTGTAATATAGTGATAAAATTAATCCAAACGTTTGGAAAAAACGAATGGTATCTCGGAGAAGGAGGTAGTTAGAGTGAAAGCAAATATGTTAATCGCTCATGGGGGAGGACCAACAGCTGTTATTAATGCATCCCTTTATGGCGCCATAGAAGAAGCAAAGAAATATGAAGAGATTGATAAGATTTACGGAGCAGTAGGTGGAAGTAGCGGTATTTTAGAAGAAAACTTTATTGACCTAAAAGAGATGAGCCAAGAAGAGATTGATTTATTACCCATTACACCAGCATCAGCACTCGGAACATCCAGATTTCCTCTTTATGAAAAAGAATATGAAAAAATGTTAGAAGTTTTTAAGAAATATAATATAAAGTATGTACTATTTAATGGTGGAAATGGTTCAATGGATACATGTGGCCGTATTTATGAAGTAGCTAAAGAAGCTGGTATTGCAGTTATAGGTATTCCAAAAACTATTGATAATGATATAAGTGTTACAGACCATGCCCCAGGTTATGGGAGTGCAGCAAGATTTATTGCTCAAACAGTAAAAGAAATAGGCGAAGATGTAAAGTCATTACCTATTCATGTTTCTATTGTAGAAGCTATGGGAAGAAATGCAGGATGGATTACAGCAGCATCTGCTCTCGCAAGACAGAAGGAAGGCGATGCACCACATCTTATTTACCTTCCTGAAGTACCTTTTAGTGAAGAGAAATTTTTAGAAGATGTAGAACGTATGCATAAAAAGTATGGTGGTGTAGTGGTTGTAGCTAGTGAAGGCTTAAAAGATGAAGAGGGAAATCCTATTGCTCCACCTCTTTATAAGACAGAACGTGCAACTTACTTTGGAGATGTAGGCACACACCTTGCTACATTAGTTATTAAAGGTTTAGGAATTAAAGCAAGAAGTGAAAAACCTGGCATTTTAGGAAGAGCCTCTATTATGCATCAATCAGAAGTAGATGTAAAAGAAGCTATAGAAGCGGGAAGATGTGCAGTAAGTGCAGCAGTAGAAGGCAAGACAGGATTTATGGTAGGGGTTAAGAGACTTTCTACAGCACCTTATGATTGTGAGACTATACTCATTCCTATTCATGAAGTGATGATGCATGAGAAAATGATGCCAACAAACTTTATTAGTGAAAGTGGAAATGATGTAACAGATGATTTTACAACTTGGTGTAAGCCTCTTATAGGTGGAGAGCTTACTGCATTTACAGATTTTAAAATAGGTGTAAGAAAAGAAAAAATATAGGGGGTTCATCATGAAAGAGATTTTTGTTAACTTAAAACGTTTTGACGTGCCAAGAGCACTAGGTGGTGTATGTAGTAGCGAGCAGCCTAAAGTATGGATAGAAAATATAATCGAAAAAAGTATTGAACTTGGTATGGGTAATTTAACAGATATGCAGCTTGTTTATATGTTACCAGAAGCACTCGTTATACCAGCCATTGAAAAGCTAGAAAGTTATGATGAATCACAAAGAAGAACTTTACATATTGGTGTACAAGGGGTATACCGTGATGATATAGCAATAGGTGGAAACTTTGGAGCTCTTACAACACATTTACCAGCCGCAGCTGCAAAGAATATGGGGTGTAAAGGTGTACTTATTGGACACTGCGAAGAACGTAAAGATAAACAAACCATTATTGGACAGTATGAACCAAACTGGGAAAGTAATGAACAAACAAGAGAACGTGTTTTACAAACTGTAGATGAACTTTTAAATCAAGAGGTAAAAAAAGCACTAAATAGAGGTATGCATGTTTTATTCTGTATTGGTGAAACAGCTACTGAGCGTGGGGAAGGTGACCTAGAACAAGCCAAAGGCAATGTGGAAAAAGTTTTAAGAAAACAATTAGAAGTAGGGCTTAAAGATGTGTTTGAAGCACTAAATGGTTGTAATGTAGCTATTGCCTACGAACCAATCTGGGCTATTGGACCAGGTAAGGTACCACCAAATAAAGAATATATTGGATTTGTATCAAGTTATATTAAACAAGTTGTAAAAGAGCTTTATGGCTATGACATTATGGTTGTTTATGGTGGTGGCTTAAAAGAAGAAAATGCCAAAATGATTGGAAGTATTGAAACTATAGATGGTGGACTTGTAGCACTTACAAGGTTTAGTGGTGAGATTGGTTTTTATGTTGAAGATTTAAGAAAAATTATTGATCAATATATAGCTTAAATAAAACTAAGGGGGTAACAAATAATGAAACTACAATTTGAATATGGACATGGTGTGATGGAGGCTAACTTACCAGATAGTACAGATGTATTTATTCCGGGGGTAACAGTACAAGATCCAGAACCAATGGCAAATATTATAGAGGAAACAAGAAAATCTATTTTAAATCCTATAGGTGTACCACCTATTAGTGAACAAGTAAAAAAAGGTTCAAAAGTGGTTATCGTTTTCCCAGACAGGGTAAAAGGTGGAGAGCAAGAAACAGCTCATCGTAAAGTATCTATTCCTATTGTCATCGAGGAATGTTTAAAAGCCGGTGTAGAGAAAAAAGATATTAAACTTATTTGTAGTAATGGATTACATAGAAAAAATACAAAAGCAGAAATAAAAAGAATTCTTGGAGATCAAGTTTTCAATGAATTTTGGTATAGTGGCCAAATTACTAATCATGATAGCGAAAACTGGGATAACCTAGTAGACCTTGGTTATACAGATCGTGGTGATCACGTTATTATGAATAAAGAAGTATTTGAAGCAGATTTAGCAGTTCTTATTGGTCATGCTCAAGGTAATCCTTATGGTGGTTACTCAGGTGGTTATAAACATTGTTCAACAGGTATTACCCACTGGAAATGTATTGCAGCACACCATGTACCAGATGTTATGCATCGTTCTGACTTTACACCAGTAAGTAGTAAGAGCCTAATGCGTACAAAGTTTGATGAGATTGGTCAACACATGGAAAAACATATGGGTAAAAAATTCTTTACATGTGACGCTGTACTTGATAGCCAATCACGTCAAATAGCTGTATTTACAGGTTATGCAAAAGATATCCAACCTCTTTCATGGGAAGTGGCAGATAAAAGAACTTATGTGTATTGGGCAGAGAAAAAGTATGATGTAGTTGTATTTGGTATGCCACAGTTTTTTCACTATGGAAATGGTATGGGAACAAATCCTATTCTAATGATGCAAGCTATTTCAGCACAAATTATTAGACATAAGCGTATTTTAAGTGACAACTGTGTTGTTATTTGTTCTTCAACATGTAATGGGTACTTCCATGATGAAGAATTCCCAGCTTATAGAGAAGTATATGAAATGTTCCAAAAAGATTACCATAACGTGTTACCAGACTTAGCACAATTTGGTGAGTTCTTAGCAAACAAAAAAGAGTATATAGATAAATATCGTTTTGCTTATGCATACCATCCATTCCATGCTTTTTCTATGATTTCATGTGGACATATTGCTGAAATGAATACAAGTGCAATTTATATTGTTGGCGCAGAACAACCTGGTTTTGCTAGAGGTATGGGAATGAAAACACGTGCAACTTTTGAAGAAGCATTACGTGATGCAAGAAAATATGTAGGAGACAATCCAAACATTTTAGCGCTCCCACTTACTTTTAAAACAGCAGCTGTTCACTTAGCTATGAAAGATGAAGAAACCACTGTTTAAGCATTAAAGGATTTTGCTAGCTATAAGAAAGATGAGGAGTAGCCGTAAAATGAGAATATTGTATTTAGACTGCTACGCAGGGATAAGTGGGGATATGACTTTAGGTGCTTTTGTAGACCTAGGGGTTGAACCGGGCTATCTAATAAGTGAGCTTGAAAAATTAGGTGTTCAAGGTTACACCATTGAAATTGGTAAGAAAAAGAAAAATGGTCTTGTAGGTACGGATGTAGATGTAATTCTTGAAGCAGATAAGGAAAATCAAGGATGCCACAAAGTACCAAAACGTGCTTATAAAGATATTAAAGAACTCATTGACAAAAGTGCTTTAGATGAAAAGGTCAAAACACTTAGTAAGAAAATCTTTCATTATGTAGCAGAGGCAGAAGGAAAGATTCACGATCAACCTATAGATGAGGTACATTTCCATGAAGTAGGTGCTATAGATTCTATTATAGATATTGTAGGAGCAGCTATTTGTTATTATAAATTAGGCGTAGATGAAGTACTTGCTGGCCCTTTACATACAGGAGTAGGTACACTGCAGTGTCGTCATGGTATCATTCCTATACCAGCACCAGCTACATTAGAAATTTTAAAAAATGGGGGAATACCTTTTTACTCTAAAGGTATTCCTAATGAATCTATTACACCTACGGGAGCAGCTATTGTTGCAGGTCTAGTTGATCGCTTTGAGCCTTTACCTGAATGTAGGGTAGTAAACATTGGGTATGGCTGTGGTAAACGAGAGACAAAAATGGGTGGCTTGCTACGCATGATTTTAGTCGAAGCAAAATAGAATGAAGTATACAATAAAATAACATGAGGAGGCGCAGACAATGGAACAAGCGCAAAGAAAAGGATTGACTAGAGATTTAGCTATAACAGGTGTATTGATTGCAATGGGGCTTATTTTACCTACTATCTTCCATGCTTTTAATATGGGAGGACCAGTATTTTTACCTATGCATATACCTGTACTTTTATGTGGTTTATTGATTGGGCGTAAATATGGTTTTTGGAGTGGACTCATCACACCATTATTATCTTCAATTTTAACAGGTATGCCACCTTTATTCCCAGTTGCTTTTACAATGAGTATTGAACTTGCAACCTATGGCTATGTAAGTGGACTTTTAAAAAAGAAAACAAATGTTTATGTAGCTCTTATTGGTGCTCAAGTTTTAGGAAGAATTGTAGCTACACTTAGTAACTTTGTTATTCTTGGAATAGCAGGTAAGCCTTTTGCATTTTCAACCTATTTAACAGGTGTATTTGTAACAGCACTACCAGGTATTTTATTGCAAATCATTTTAGTACCTGCGGCAATTATTATTATTGAGAAGGCAGGCTTTAATAAACATTACGAATAAGTAAGTCTTATTAGAGGAGGGATAAAAATGATAGGTAGAAAACTTATAATAAAAAATGGGTGTATACTTACTGATAGAGGTTTTATCTACAAAGATATGCTAGTAGTAGATGGTAAAATAGAAGGATTTGGTACAGATTTTGAAAGTAATCAAGCTGAAATAGTAGATGTAGCAGGGAAAACTATTTTACCAGGATTTATTGATATTCATACACACGGAGCTGTAGGTGTAGATATGAATGGATGTAACTTAGAAAGTCTAAAAAAAGTATGTGAGTTTTATGCAAGTTGTGGAACAACCCTCTTCTTACCAACTATTTTAACAGATAGTAAAGAAGTTCTTGTTCAATGTATAAAAACGATTATAGAAGGTAAGGAACAGATTCATAGTGGTGCAGAAATTTATGGTATACATATGGAAGGACCTTATTTATGCAAAGAGTATAAAGGGGCTATGCCAGAAGAGCTTTTACAACTTCCCTCTGTAGAAGATTTTAAAATATATCAAGAAGCAGCTAAAAATAATATTAAATTAATGACTGTCTCACCAGAAGTAGAAGGTGTACCTGACTTTATTAAAGAGATTACCAAAACAGGTGTAAGAATTTCTATAGGCCATAGTGGCGCAGATTATGAAACAGCCATGACATGTATTGAAAATGGAGCCACAGGTGCAACCCATACGTTCAATGTGATGAAGCTTATGCATCAACATTTCCCAGCTATTAGTGGGGCTGTTCTTGAAAGTGATGTGTACTGCGAGGCTATATGTGATGGTAAACACTTAGTACCAGCAATTGTAAGACTTCTTATTAAAACGAAGGGGATTGACCGTGTCATTGGTGTAACAGACAGTATTATGGCTGCTGGACTAGGGGATGGAAAGTATAAACTAGGTGTAAATGATATTGTGGTTATAGATGGAGATGCAAAGCTTACAGATTTAACAACAAGAGCAGGTAGCACATTAACAACCAATAAAGCACTTAAGAATTTAATAAGCTTTACTAACCGTCCACTTGAGGAACTTTCAAAGATTCTATCTAAAAATCCAGCAGACTACTTAGGGATCGGTCATTATAAAGGGCAACTTAAAGAAGGCTATGATGCTGACTTTGTTGTACTAGATGAAGCGTATAATATAGTAGAAACTTTTGTAACAGGTAAGGAAGTATATCATATTTAAGTGAAAAAGGAGTTAGGAAACTGATTATTTAGTTTCTTAACTCCTTCTTTAATTGAATGATTAAAAGAACTAAGAAGAAGTTATTTGAGAAGATAAAGAGTAGATATTTATAAAAAAAGTACAAAAGTATTTGAATAAATGTTAAAATATAGTTTAAATTTAAATATAAATAAATTATTATAAAAACAAATATGGTATTTATAACTAAAATATGAAATGGGGAAATTACCATGAATGTAAAGCCTAAAAAGCTTAAAAATTTATTCTACAGAAACTTTATTCTTTTAATTTTTATTCCTATCCTTTTAATTATCTTAATCGCTTTAGGTATTATTAAAGATAAAGTCTTGGATTCTGCTACGGAAAAGATTGAACTGGCTCAAAATAATATTGTTACTACATTTAAGGTTTGCAAAGGCTGTAGGTGTATCTTTTAGCAACTATTTAACAGAACTTCGTATGACGAAAGCAAAGGCTCTTATGGATCAAACACATATGAAAATATATGAAGTAAGTGAGCATGTGGGCTATAAAAATGTAGAGCACTTTAACCGTGTATTTAAGAAAACCATAGGTGTCAGCCCAACTCAATATAGAAAAAGTTAACATCTAACCATATATCAATAAATCAAACTTATATTCATGTTTATTTTTGAATGAAATGATTAAAATAGAATTATAAGTTAAGTCACATTAAATATTCTAGGGGGATCCATATGAAAAAACATGTATCTAAATTATTATGGTTAGTTATGGCAACAAGCTTAGCTGTAGGATGTAGTAGTGCACCAAGTACCAAAGCGCCAGCTGATACGGCACAGGGAGATACACAAACAGAGCAAGAAAGTGAAACCGAGGCACCAAGTGAAGGTCTTGATAAAAATATTGAAGCCACACTTACAATTGCCATTTGGGATAATGTAACCAATGAGCTTTATGAAGAGTTAGATATTGAAGGGCGTTTTCAAAAATATTATCCAAATGTAACCATTGAAGTTGAGAAGTTAAAAGATGATAGTGAATACTGGAATGCTATGAAGATTCGTGCTTCAGCTGATCAACTTCCAGATCTTATGTTTAACAAAACATTTACACTTTCACGCTTTAAAGATTATTTATATGATTTAAATGATACAGAAGCTGCAAAGAACAATATGGTAGCTGAAGGTTATGCTATAGATAGTAAGATCTATGGTGTACCAGAAAAGCAAGGTGGAGAGTATGTATTCTACTGGAAAGATATGTTTGATGAGGTCGGTATTGAAGTACCAGATACTTGGGATGAATTTGTAGATGCAGGGGTTAAACTTCAAGAATACTATGGCAAAGATAACCCTAACTTTATGGGTATAGCAATTGGTGCTAAAGATGAATGGCCAAACTATCCATTTACAGAGTTTATGCCAGCTGCTGATAGTGGAGATGGTTTCCTATGGAACTCTATGGCAAAGATGGATGAACCTTTTGCAGAAGGCACATCTTTTAACAAAACTTATCAAAAAATCAATAAATTATTTACATCAAATGCTTTTGGTAAAGATCCACTAGGCATTGGTAATGATCAAGCTGTAGCTTTATTTGCACAGAAAAATGCTGGAATGATGGCTATTGGTTCTTGGGCACTTACAGGTATGAAAGAAGGAGCTGATAGTTTAGAAGGACTTGAAACTTTCTATTTACCAGCACGTGATAGTGAATCTGATCCATTTAGATATGTAACACAAGGTGACTCATTCTTATCAGTTACACAACATTCCGAAAACCCAGAGCTTGCTAAAGCTTTCTTAGAGTTCTACTTTAGCGAAGATTGGTATCCAGACTATATTAATGCTATTCCTGATGAGCCTACAGTAAAAGGGGTAACAAAAGAAAAAGATCCTATTTTACAAACTGCTGATGTATATATGCCAGAAAAAGAATTGGTTATGTATGATGGTGGAGGGGATGACTTTAATGCCCTTGTTTCTGCAACAAAATTTGATTATAAGAAGCTAGGTGCTGAAATGTTTGTACCAGGCTTTGATTTAAATAAGAAATTTGATGAACTTAATAAAGCTTGGAAAGAAGCTAGAACAAGTTTAGGCATTAAATAATCATAAAATAAAGTAGTAAGATAGGCTGTTGCGAAACTAAGTAAAAGTACAAGAGAGCAATGATTGTACTCATTCGCCACAGCCTTATCTTATGAAGGGGGAATAATCTTGAATACCTTAAATCGTAAAAGAAATGTATTTATATTTGTAGCACTTGTTATACCTGTTATTTTAGCACTATGTTTTGTTATCTACCCATCCTTTGACTTACTAAAGATGAGCTTTACAAGTTGGGACGGTATTTCACCTAATCGTCAATTTATAGGACTTGAGAACTATAGAAAAATGTTTATGGGTTCCCCAGAGTTGTGGCAATCTCTTAGAAATAATATGATTTATTTTATTATGCACTTTCTCTTTATTCCAATCGAGCTTGCACTAGCAGTTATGCTTACGACTAAATTTAAAGGAGCAGGCTTTTTTAAATCTGTCATTTTCCTTCCTTATGTTATTAACGGAGTAGCTATTGCTTATGCCTTTTCTTATTTCTTTTCACCAATCAATGGTGCATTTAATGAAATATTAACCCTTCTTGGTATGGAAGGGGCTATAAGAAGTTGGCTGTCTGATAAGAATATAGTAAATATTGCCCTAGGTTCAGTATCTATATGGCGTTATGCAGGCTATCATGTAATTATGTTTATTGCTGCTCTTGCTTCGATTCCAAGTGATATATTAGAAGCAGCAGAAGTAGATGGTGCAAGTGCATGGCAGAAATTACGTTATATTCAAATTCCATCTATTCAATTAGTTATTGACTTTATTTTATTCGATAACGTAAGAGGTGCTCTTCAAGTATTTGACTTACCATTTGTTATGACAGCAGGTGGTCCAGGTTATGCTTCTTCAACCTTTACTATGCTCACTATTAATACAGCCTTTAAGTTTAATAACTTTGGTATGGCAGCCACTATGGCAATAACCATTATGCTACTCATTGTTATTATATATTTCATTCAATCAAAAGTAATTGCTTTTTGTAGAGGGGAGAGAAGATAAATGGCATCAAAAAGAAGTTTAAACATGAGCACTAGTAAAACATTATCCCTTGTACTAAAATATATGGTAGGTATCTTAATAGTTGTTTGTGTTATGGGACCTTTATTAATTACAGTATTTGCTTCTATTAAAACAAAGGGAGGCATGGTCAATAGTTCACCTTTGGCTTTCCCTGGAGGAGATATTTTTACAACAGATAACTATGGCTATGTATTTTCTAAAAAGACCTTATATAGTGGTTTTAGAAATACATTCTTTATTGTTATTGTAAGTATTATCTTTAATATTCTCTTTGGTTCAATAACAGCTTATTGCTTAGAACGTTTTAACTTTAGGTTTAAAAAAGTGGTATTCGCTATGTTCTTCTTAGGTATGCTTGTACCAACTTATGTAACAGAAATAGCACGTTTTAAAATGATTGAAGGTATGGGACTTTATAATACCATTTATGCACCTATTTTAATCTATGTGGCTTCAGATTTAATGCAACTGTACATTTATCGCCAGTTCATTTCTCGTATACCTGTTTCACTAGATGAAAGTGCGCTTATTGATGGTTGTGGCTACTTTAGAATATTTGGGCAAATTATATTCCCACTTCTTGCTCCGGCTACAGCTACACTTATTATTATTAAGTCTGTAAATATTATTAATGATATGTATATTCCATATCTCTATATGCCGAAAAACTCATTAAAGACACTTACTACTTTTTTAATGAACTTTGCAAGTGCACAAGGCGGTTCTTGGCAAAGACTTTCAGCAGCTATTGTAGTTGTAATGGTTCCAACAATTATTATTTATATCTTTTTCCAAAAGTATATTTTTGAAGGTATTTCAGCAGGTGCAGTAAAAGAATAACAAAAAGGAGTTTACAAAATGGAAGACTACAATAAGATTCTTACTCATCCTGAGATTTTTGGGGTGAATCGCTTAAGGGCACATTCAGATCATCATTACACCTTTGGGGAAGGTACAAAACAAACTAAGTATAGCTTAAATGGTATGTGGCAATTTCATTATGCCAAAAACCCAAAAGATAAAATAACAGACTTTTATAAAGAAACTTATGATACAAGTTCATGGGATAGGATTAAAGTACCAGGGCATATTCAGTTACAAGGTTATGATAAGCCTCATTATGTGAATACTATGTATCCTTGGGATGGTCATAAATACTTAGAAGCGCCAACTATCCCAGAAGACTTTAATCCAGTAGGAGCATATGCACGTTCTTTCTACGTCCCTGAAGAGTGGGATAAATCTTCAGTTTATATTACTTTTGAGGGTGTAGAATCTGCTCTTTTCTTATGGATTAATGGCCAGTTTGTAGGCTATAGTGAAGATAGTTTCACACCAGCTTCTTTTGATATTTCACCGTTTATCCATGAAGGAGAAAATAAAATAGCAGTAGAAGTGTATAAATGGTGTAGTGGAAGTTGGTTAGAAGACCAAGACTTCTGGCGTTTTTCTGGGATTTTTAGAGATGTTTACTTATACACAGTACCTAAGGTTCATATGTACGATTTATTTGTTAAAACGGATTTAGATAAAACTTATACTTTAGGTACCTTAGTAAGTGAAATGGAACTTCAATATAAAGTAGAGCAAGAAGTAAGCATTAGTCTAGAGCTTCTTGACCAAGCAAAAACAGTTGTAGCTACAAAAACTATAGAAGTGGCTAAGGTACAAGATAAAATAACGAGCACATTAGAAGTAGAAGATGTAAAGCTTTGGAGTGCAGAACAACCTTACCTTTATACTTTAAAACTTTACATTAAAGATACTAAAACGAATGAGCTTATAGAAGTGGTTACACAAGCTGTTGGCTTTAGAAAGTTTGAAATGATAGATAAGATCATGTGCTTAAATGGTAAGCGCATCGTCTTTAAGGGTGTGAACCGCCATGAGTTTAGTTGTGATCATGGGCGCAGTGTTTCTAAAGAAGAAATGCTATGGGATATTCGCTGTTTAAAACAAAATAACTTTAATGCTGTACGTACTTCTCATTATCCTAATCAGTCTTATTGGTATGAGCTTTGTGATGAGTATGGTATTTATCTGATAGATGAAACCAATTTAGAAACCCATGGGACATGGCAAAAACCAGGACGAATAGATGCACAAGGTGCAGTGCCAAAAGATAAACCAGAGTGGAAAGAAGCAGTATTAGATAGAGCAAGTTCTATGCTAGAAAGAGATAAAAATCATCCAAGTGTACTTATTTGGTCATGTGGAAACGAATCTTTTGGTGGTGAAAATATTTATCTCATGTCTCAGTATTTTAGAGAAAAAGATCCAACTAGATTGGTTCATTATGAAGGGGTTTTCCAAGACCGTAGTTATAATGATACTTCTGATATGGAAAGTAGAATGTATGCAAAAGTTCATGAGGTGGAAGCTTACTTACAAGATAATCCAACAAAGCCTTTTATACTTTGTGAATACTCTCATGCTATGGGGAATTCAAGTGGAGCCCTACATAAATATACAGAGTTAGAAGAAAAATACCCTATGTATCAAGGTGGATTTATCTGGGATTATATTGATCAAGGCATAAGAACGAAAGACCAAAAGGGTAAAAAATATATAGCTTTTGGTGGAGACTTTGACGACCGCCCAACAGATTATAACTTCTGCACTAATGGACTTGTTTATGCAGACCGTACCCTTTCACCTAAAATGCAAGAGGCCAAATTCTGTTACCAAGATTTTAAACTTTATCCATCAGAGACTTCTGTTCGTATCAAAAACTTAAGTCTTTTCACTAGTACAGATTTATTTACACTTAAGTGGACATTAAATAAAGAAGGATTTGCTATTTTAAGTGGAGAAAGTGAAGTAATAGTAAGACCAGGTGAAGAAGTGGTTGTACCATTAGAAATAGAAAAGCAAACAGAGGTTGGAGAATACAGTTTAGATGTAGCTTTCGTATTAAAGACAGATACAAAGTGGGCTAAAGTAGGCCATGAAGTAGCTTTTGGACAATATATTTATAAAGTAGAAGATGCAGAGGAATATGTTCAAGTAGAATGTCCTTTACAAGTAGAAGACTGTGACCACAATATAGGCATAAAAGGTGAAAATTTCCACTATATATTCTCTAAAGTGCAAGGTTCTCTTGTCTCACTCAAGCACGGAGAACGAGAATATATTAATCAAATGCCAAAACCAAACTTTTGGAGAGCACCAACCGATAATGATAAAGGCAATAATATGGTAGGAAGAAGTGCTCAGTGGAAGCTAGCAAGCCTATATGCAAGACATAAATCAGTTCAGCTGACACAAAATGAAGAAGGGGCTACTGTTACCTATGTCTATGATTTATGTACTATGCCAATGGCTGAGTGCCAAGTAGCTTATACTGTTAAGCAAGATGGAAAGATTCATGTGACTATGGATTATAAAGGATATGAAGGCTTAGGTGAAATACCAAACTATGGTATAAGCTTTAAAATACCATCTGAATACAATGAAATTCAATGGTATGGCAATGGTGAAAGTGAAACTTACTCAGACAGAAGGCATGGTGCACGCTTAGGTATATTTAACCATAAAGTTGAGGAAAGCTTAGCTGGTTATGTAGTACCACAAGAATGCGGTAATAAAACAGAGGTACGTTGGGCTAAGATTACTAATGCACAAGGTATGGGTATTAAGTTATCAGGTTTTGTACCTTTTGAAATAAGCGCACTCCCATATACTTGTCATGAATTAGAAAATGCCTATCATGTTTATAACTTACCACCTATCTATGATACAGTGATTAGTGTATCTAAGATGCAAATGGGTATAGGAGGAGATGATACATGGGGAGCTCGTACACATGAGGAGTACTGTATACCAGCAAATAAACCTCTTAAATTTGAATTTATAATAGAACCAATTTCATAAGAAATTTAAAAAGAGCTATCGTAAACTTTTAAACTAATTTTTAATAAGTTTTGTGATAGCTCTTTTAGTCTATAGATGGTTGATTTATGTTACACAGGTTGCATTATACAAAATAATATTATAATCTATTAAAGTGTATATTTTTTAAAATATACCATTAAAGTAAATTTTAAATATAAAAAAGTAAGGGGAAAATATTATGGATGTATATACAGTTGGAGATTTATCCAAATTTAAAAAGGAAGATTTAGAAGGAAGTTTTAAATTGATACAAGAACTTCAAGAACTAGCACAAATGTCACAAAACTACGGCATACTTAGCTTACAAGAAATGGCGCATACGTTGAGTTATACACCTTTTAGTTTGATGAAAGGGTTATCTCTTATGTTAGAAGGAATAGGGCCTAATCAAATTCAGGAGATACTAGAAAATTATGCTGTAATCAATGGATATACGATGATAGAACTATTAGAGAGTATAATCATAATCAATGGATTACTTTGTATTCAGTCTGGAGAAAGTCAAATCTATATTCAAGAATTGCTACTTTCATTTATTCCATTACACTTACAACAGTATGCTTCAAAATAAGGTGAATAACATTGAAATACATACATAGAATAATTTATAATTAATTTTATCATGGAGTATTAAATCATGAGTCAACAAACTAAAACATGTTCAAAGTCAAGTTTAGAACAAGAAAATCAAGTAGTAGAAGCTATGATAGGCATTTATTGTAAAGGTAATAAGCATTCTAGAGAAAAAGGTCACTTATGTGAAAACTGCCAAGCCTTACTTGATTATGCTAAGATGAGAAGTGAAAAATGTCCTAGAAAAGGTGAGAAAACTTTTTGTAATACGTGTCCAATACATTGCTATAAACCAGAGTACCGGGTAAAAGTGAAAGAAGTTATGAAATATGCAGGACCTAGAATGCTTTATACTTATCCTATTATTGCAATCAAGCATACCATCAATACATGCAAACATAAAAGAGGAGAAAAATCAAAATAAAGAGCTTTTGTACCCTAGTACAAAAGCTCTTTATTTTATCTTATCTAATGTTGAAGTAAATTTAAATTGCACATGTCTAACTAATGTTATATTTTAAAATATTTAATTTCATCAATTAAACTATCTACACTTTCTGTGGTATCAGAAATTTGCGCAACCACTTCAGATGAAGTATTACTAATTTTATATACACTTTCTGCAATATCTGCAGTTCCTAATGCGCCCTCACTTGCTACTTGTGATACCCATTGTATAGATTCTAAGATACTATTCATAGATTCAACAAGTTTATTTGCAATGGAATTAAAATCTGAAGCAAGAAGGTTTACAGAAAGAGCATCCTGACTATAAGTAGATGAAACTTCTAGCATATGTTTGTAATCACTATCAACGTCAGTAGCCATAAATTCTAATAGTTCATTTGCATTTGAAGATAAATTGTCTACAGATCCTGTTACTTTTTTTGTAATGCCTTGAATTTCAAGTACAGTTTGCTTCGATTCTTCTGCAAGCTTTCTAATTTCTTCAGCAACAACTGCAAAGCCTCTTCCTGCTTCGCCTGCACGAGCTGCTTCTATAGCAGCATTAAGTGCTAATAAATTAGTTTGTTCTGTAATTTGCATAATAGCAGCTGATAGGATATTAATTTCATCTACTATCTTAGAATCATATATTGCTTGCTCTAATTTTTCTTTCGTATTAATAAAAATCTTGATAGATTTTTGTTGAGAAGCATAAAAAGAATCTTTCATTTCTTGAGCCCTAGTATTAATTGCTTCTGCATCTGCGATACCTTTTTGAGCTTTTTTAACCATATCTTCAACAGAACATTGAACTTCTTTAGTTGTTTTAGTAATTTTTTCAGCAGTAGTAGAAGTTTCCTCCATTGTTGAAGAAAGTTCTTCCGTTGTTGCTGAAATCTCTTGTAAACTACTATTTAAAATATGAATACTGTCATTTACATTTTTTACTTTATCAGCAATTGCATTAGATTCTTTCTTTATTCTGAAGATAAGCTTACTTAACACATCTTTCATATTCTTGATCCCGCTAAAAATAATACCGATTTCATCTTTTTGAGCTACATACTTTTCTTCAACAGGATGTGAAAAATCAGTATTTCCAAAGCGATCTAAATGTACAGCTGATTGCTTTATAGGTTTTGTAAGTTTTCTTACATTAAGAATAACAAGAAGTCCCATTATTGCAATCATAACAATAGAAATATAGATAAAGATTAAAGATGTATGTTTTGCGGCAGAATAAAGGTCTTCATTTGATAGGAAAGAAGCAATAACCCAATCTGTTCCTTCAATTTGCTCAGAATAAACGTTATAAGTTGCTCCGTCTATATCAAACTCAAAGTTTTCACTAGGTTTGTCTAAAATAGAACTTAAGTTTTCAAGACCAACTTCATTAATATTTTTAAAGTTATTATCAGGATTTTTACCATCTGCCATAATAACACCTGTATTATGAAGGAGCATAAAAAATCCTGAGCCACCAATATTAATTTCACTTAGCATAGAACTTATAGCACTTTGTTCAACATCTATGCCTACAACACCCAAAAGTTTTTCTCCATTATAGATAGCCTTTAGATTACTTGTTACCATTTGACCAAGCAAATCAACATAAGGTGCAGTTCTAATAATCTCTCCTTTGGCTGCGATTCCTAATTTATACCATTCTCTTTCAGTAGGATCATAGCCAGAGGTAACAGTTGTATCTGGATAGCCTATATAGCCTGCACTTTCTGTTGCTAAGTAAGCATATCTAGTAGCTGGATGGGTGGCGGCATATTGGTCCAAAATTTCAAAGATTTCTTGATCAACCCCTCCCATTGTAGAAAATCCTGTGTTAGGAGGTGCATCAGTATTTTTATAGTTTTTGATCTTATCTGCTGATTGTAAAATACGTTTATTTGTGGCTAACATATTAATATTTTGATCAACTTGATCATAGAAATTAGTAATATTTTCTTTTACAATCCCTATTTGTTCTTTTGCGTTTATTAAGTATTTTTGCTTAGCATCCCTATTCATTAGTACAGAGCCAATGCCTGCCATAAAAATTAAACTAATACATAAAATACCTACAGAAAAAGCTAAAAACCTTGTTTGTATACTTTTTTGTTGTCTTTTCACGAAAAATCTTCTCCTCATATATTTTAGTCTTGTTAAAAAAATACGGTTACATAAGACTCCTTTCTTATACTATTATTTTTGAAAATATTAAATTTATTTAAACAAGACTATTCTATTATATATAAAAAAACTAGAAATACAAATAAATATTAATACAAATATAAAAATTAACATAAATAAAATATTATACTATTGTTTAAGAAAAAAATATGTTATACAATAGGGAAGTCTTACTAATTATAAAAGGGATACATAAATTATACTGGAGGAGAAAGATATGAAAAAATTTTTAAAGGCTGTGTTAACTGGTGTATTAATATCTAGTTTTACACTTACATCAGTTGGTTTTATATCAGCACAAGAAGTAAATACAAAAGGCATTTCTAAAATAGTTGCATTTGGAGATAGTGCGTCTGATAATGGTGGTATTAATACAAATGGTAAAAGCGGTGCTTACAATGTTTCTAAAGATATCTTAGCATTACCTGAAGTACCAGCAGGTGCTTACTTAAAGCCAGGTGAAGTTTATTGGGAACACAGATATTCAAATGGTAAAACTGCTGTAGAAGTATTAGCCGAAATGATGGATAAGCCACTTGTAAACTATGCAACAGGTGGAGCAACGAGTGGATATGGAAACTATTCAGATTGGATGGATACTATCGCTTATTCAGGTGTACTTGGACAAATTGATAAATATGCAGAAGCACTAAATGGGGAAAAAGTTGATCCAACTGTTTTACATTTTATTTTTGCAGGTGGTAATGACTATGCTAAATTCTTCGATTATGGATTAGATGGAACTGTTGAAGATGTAGCAGACCAAGTTGTTGCAAATACAGAAACTGCTGTAAGAAAATTAGCAGTACTTGGCGCTAAAAAGTTCTTTATTCCAAACAGTATGGCTGTTAAGCTTACTCCATTTGGAATGAGTCCAGAAAGAATTAAATTAGATGAAATTTATACAAAACGTATAAATGACCAACTTCCTACTGTTCTTGAAAATCTTGCAAAAGAACTAAATGTTAATATTACTATTTTTGATACTGAAAAAGCAATGCTTAAAATCGCTGAAAATCCTCAAAAGTATGGTATTACAAATATAACTGAACCTTGCCAACCTACATATCCAGAATTATTACCTATAGTATCAAATGTAGATGAATACTACTTTTTTGACGAATGGCATCCTACACGCGTTGTACATCGTTTCTTAGGAGAAGATATGTATAGTGTGGCAAAAAATATTAAATAGAATAAAAACATTTGCAAATCATTGAAGATGTTTTAGAGCGTCGGCAAAGCTGACGTTCTTTTATGTACAGGTCCCTTTTAATTAGAGAAGATATACTTAAATTATAGCGGAGAAAAAATATGAAAAAATTTTTAAAAACTGTGTTAACTAGCGTATTAATATCTAGTTTTACACTTACATCAGTTGGTTTTACATCAGCACAAGAGGTAAATACAAAAGGCATTTCTAAAATTGTTGCATTTGGAGATAGTGCATCTGATAATGGTGGCATTAATACAAATGGTAAAAGCGGTGCTTACAATGTTTCTAAAGACATCTTAGCATTACCTGAAGTACCAGCAGGTACTTACTTAAAACCAGGTGAAGTTTATTGGGAACAAAGATACTCAAATGGCAAAACTGCTGTAGAAGTACTAGCAGAAATGATGGATAAACCACTTGTAAACTATGCAACAGGTGGGGGAACAAGTGGATATGGTAACTATTCTGATTGGATGGATACTATCGCTTATTCTGGTGTACTTGGACAAATTGATAAATATGCAGAATCATTAAAGGGTCAAAAAATTGATCCAACTGTTTTACACTTTGTTATGGCAGGTGCCAATGATTATTTTAAATTCTTAGACTATGGGTTAGAAGGAACCATTGAAGGTGTAGCAGACCAAGTTGTTGTAAATATCGAAACTGCTATTAGAGAATTAACAGCACTTGGTGCTAAAAAATTCTTTGTGCCAAACTGTATGCCTATAAAATATGCTCCTTTTGAAATGACTATGGGAAGAACAGAAGTAGCAGATACATTTACAAAACGCGTAAATGCTCAACTTCCAGCTATGCTTGAAGGACTTGAAAAAGAATTAAATATTGATATTACTGCTTTTAATGTAGAAGAATCAATGAGTAATATTATTACAAATCCTCAAGCATATGGTATTACAAATATCGTTGATCCATGTCAACCTACATATCCAGAAATTTTACCTGCTAAGTCAAATGTAGATGAATATTTCTTCTTTGATGAATGGCATTTTACACGCGTAGCTCACCGTTTCTTAGGTGAAGCTATGTATAGTGTAGCAAAAACTATTAAATAGAAGTCTATTTAAATAAAAAAGCGTCGGCTTAGCCGACGCTTTTTAGTATGATAAAGAAAGCTTTTAGTATTTAATAATTACAGGCTGAATTTGTTTGCCTTCAAGAGCAAGTTCAAGAGTGTCTGTTACTAAGTTTAAGTCAGCTACTAAGGAGTAAGGTTTAGCTAGATAATTATCTTGGCCAAAGGGGACAAAGTACACATTTTGATTAGGCATTAATTGTCCAATGTTGGCAAGGTTAAGACCAAGACCGTCATTGGTTGAAATGGCAAGAATAACAGGTTTTCCATTTCTCAGAAGTGATTTGGCCGCGAGAGTAACTGGGGTATCTATAATAGCATGAGCAAGTTTAGAAAGTGTATTTCCTGTACAAGGTGCAATGAGTAATGCATCAATAATATTTTTAGGACCTAAAGGTTCAGCACCTAAAATTGTATGAATAATAGGCCTACCTGTAATACTTTCTATTTGTTCAATAAAATCTTCAGCATTGCCAAAACGAGTAGAAATAGTATAAGCATTTGTAGACATGATAGGATAAACATCAATGCCTAAATCTACTAAGTTTTGGAGCATAAGCATAGCTTTTTTAAACGTACAAAAGGAGCCGCATAGTGCAACGCCTAATTTTAAACCTTTTAAATCTGTCATATTTCTTCCCCCTGTTCGCGCAGAATAAGAGAAAGACCTTGATAAAGAATGGCTGCAGCAGTCATAGGTGCAACTTTTCCAGGTAAACTTGGAGCAGGTACATAGTGTATACCAGTTTGTTCACAGTAGGGGATATCAATTCCACCAGGAGAGGAAGCAAGCTCGATGTAAACAGCCTCTTTCTTAAATAAATCAATATAAGAAGCATCTAAAAAAGGTATAGGTATGGTATTGAATATAAAATCAAATTTCCATAAGTGTTTTTTTAGTTCATCAAGAGGCACAGGCACATAATCATAAGAAGCAATAAAGGCAAGATCTAAAGTTTTTCTAGCTTCTACATAAACACGTGCACCTATTCCTTTAAGTTTATGGGCAAGTATTTTACCACATCTTCCAAAGCCTAAAACTAAACATTTGCTATCATTTAGTGTAATTTCACTATTCTCCATGGCGTATTGTATAGCACCCTCAGCAGTTGGAATCGCATTTAATACAGCTACTTCATCCATTTCAAGAAGGTCTTTATATCTTATTTGACGCTTATCTAAAAGTTTAATTATATCTTTTTTTAGAACAGATAAGCAGAGATAACTATTGCTTACGTTCTCAAGAAACATTTCAATTGAAATATTTTTATTACTTAGAGGGGTAAAAAGATTTTTACCGTCTCTAGAAAAAGGGATAGGTCCTAC
The DNA here is from genome assembly GCA_900551325.1 of uncultured Eubacteriales bacterium. Lineage (GTDB taxonomy): Bacteria > Bacillota > Clostridia > Lachnospirales > Cellulosilyticaceae > Holtiella. The sequence continues at coordinate 56,698 of URVM01000021.1, forward strand.
TACATATTGACAAGTCTTAAGATCCTCAAGAGATGTAGCAATATGAGCATTCTTAGGTAAATCCGGGTGTGTGATACCATAGACCCAAGTATCAAATCCTTTATCACAGAGTATTTTTGCCAATCTTACAAAACGTAAATCTCCGCCGACAATGGCTATAGAAATAGAATTCAAAGTATCTCCTCCTGCCTAATTAAAATGTCAGTACTATAACCTATGAAGGAAAAGGAGGCATTGTGCTTGTATAAAAAGGAAAATAAAAGAGGAGGGATACAAAAATAAGCACTAGTTAGAACGAGTGCTTATTTTTGTTGGTGAACTAATTAGGATATATCTAGATCCATATCATCCACATCTAATTAGGTTGGTAGTAATCCATGTTGCATAGCTTTTTGATAAAAAAGTAGCTCTAGCTTGGGTATGGGGGAGCTAGAGCCAAATATATAGAAAGTTTAGTTGAAATATTTAACTTATTTGAACCTATTTTATCAAAAAGTGGATATGCACAACAAAAATATGAAGAATAGCATGGTACTAGAGACTTAGCTGAAGTAGAAAAGTTAAAGTTTATTTTAGTTAGAGTATTCCTTAATTATTTTTATTTTTCTTTATGTATATTTTTAATGCTTTTATAACCAAATAAACTAAATAAGCACCAACACCAAAAAGTGCTAAGTTAATTAGTAGTGATATTATTCCTATTCCTAAAATTGTAGGCATCATAGAGTCCATTATACTCACCTCCCTTTTAGGTATAGTATAGCATTGTGGAGAATTATTAGTAATATTTCATTAGTAAAATAATTTTTATCCTCTTTATAGAATTAATGCTTATCAAGCCTTTTAATAATTAACTTTAAACTATCTAAGATTACACCAAATAATCCAAAAGTAATAAAGTGAGCTAGATACCAATAGATAGATATTGTTCCCATAATAGTATTGCATGAAACTTGGATACCGCTATCTAGAATATTATGTGCAAAACTAGTATTTGCTAAGGAATTTAATATAGGGTTTAAGCCTATCAATACGATACTCTTTGAATCTTGGCCTATATAGTGCATGTAGATAATTAATAGGCTTACTAAAAGAAAATAAAAGGTAAAAGATTTAAAAACTCTTTTTATCATGATTAATCTCCTATCATCATATTTTTATAAATATTAAATTAAGTATATACCTTAATAAAGAAATTTAGTATAACAAATTAGTTTTTGACAGGAGATTAGGTTTAAAAGTAATTTTAAATTATGATAGATTTATTAAAGTTGAAGTTTAGTATAGTATAAATTAAAATATATATAGACAAGATCAAGGGAGGAAGAATATATGTATAAATTTGGATATAATTTAGATGAAGCAGACTATATAGACTTTAACATATATCATGTTAATAACTCAAAACAAGTAAAGAAGACATTGCTTGTACATAGAATAGTAGGGGCTCTAGTGATTATATTAGGTGGATATCTTTATACACACTATAAAGATGTATTAAGTATAGTAGTGTATGGTACTGCAACAATATTATGGGGGATATTTTACCCAAAATTGTTCTTTAAGTCTACAAAAAATAATTTAAAGAAAATGATTAATGAAGGTACAGATATGAGTCTTTTTAAGTATAGAGAAGTAGTAATTAATGATGTAAATATTATTGAAGAAATATTTCCTGATGAGTCAATGAAAAGATGGACAAAAGTCATTAAGATAGGTGAAAGTGATGAAAATATATTTATATATGTATCTGATTTAGAAGCACTTATTATACCAAAAAAAATAGTAGGTACAGATTCAGAGATCTTACAATTTATAAATGATATAAAAAAACAATTTTCTGTGGGGTAAGCTTAGTATAAAATGATAGATTTAATTGTTGATTATAGTATAACAAATTCATAGAAAATGGTATTGCATTAAGTTTACCAAATAAAATAAGCACTAGTTCAAACGTAAGCGTCAAATAACATCATGTATTGAAAAAAGGCAATCTCCATGTTTGTGGAA
>URVM01000022.1 GCA_900551325.1 uncultured Eubacteriales bacterium
CATTCAAACTTTTTCTTATGGTGTAAAGCAAATGCCTAGGATTTGTTTGCCTTACGCCTATATATATACGCAATGGGTAGAGAATTTCTTGAAAAATTTTATTAGAAATTAGAAGTTCGTTAAAAGCTTACAAGGAAACACTTTGTAAATTGTGCACTTTGTCCTCGTAACGTGATTGTTGTAAAGCTCTTTCATGGGCTTCAAGAACAGCTAAGTCAAAATTATGATTTTCCATTCGGTTAAAAGTTAATAAGAATTTTCTAGAATTAGTCTGAATAGGGGGTGAGTTAGAGGTAAATTGGGAAGTTGTCTGTACATAGTGGTCTTTATAAGTTGGTACAAAAGGGGCATAGGCATCTTGCAAAATGGCTAAGAACTTATCAGGCTTTAAAATCCAACTTAAGAGGGCTCGCCAATTACTATGGGCAAGACGGCCACATAAGTAGTCTGATTGCTCCACTTTTATAAAAGCTTCTTTAAGACGTTCTAATACATTTTCTCCTTTTTCTCTAAGGTATGCGATAAGTTGATTCAGGCGTACTTTAATGGTTGTAGTCATACGTGCAGTAGAGGCAAGACTAGGACAGTGGGCTTTAAAAAGTTCTAAAACTTCTTCAGGTTGTATAGTTAGATCGATTGTATATGGATTAATAGATTGTAAAGAATGTTTATCTCGTGAAGATGGAAGTATATTTTCATGTTTTCTAAGAAGTTCCTTAATAGCTTCGGGGTTACGCATGTAATAAGTGATTCTCTTCATACGGTCATAGTAGGATAAGTAGCATTTACCTTCAAATTTATCTGTGCTTTCTAGATAGGCCTTCTTAGACTTATATACCTTTCCAATGTGACTAAAAGCTGTACGAAACTCAGGTTTTGTAAAGCCGAGCTCCTCAGTCCAGCTATCTCCCGTTCGGTAATGGGGGTATTCACAAGGCTCTAAAAACTTGTAGAAAGGCTTACCCTTTGTCACCTTAAACCAATGCTCTAGCTGAAGAAATAATAAAGTTGCTGTTACACTACCTGTTACTTTGTTAAGACTTGGATCATACACTAAGCGTTTCATTTGTTTTCCCTCCTAAATGTAGAATGTGAATTTCTAAAGCTATCTTTTATATACGCAATAGGAAGCAAATTTCTTTAAACTGTTTTGAAAATAGAAGAAGTTAGGGGGAATTCATAAAATCCAAGGGGGAAAATCAAATCCCCAGAGGGGAAAGGATAAAGTCCAGAGGGAAAACTTAAAACTCCAAGGGGAAGAAGACTTTTATGCCGGTGTACACCTAACTATAAAAACAGTAAAGTAAAGATGCGCAAATTCAAAAGCTGCAGCAAGAAAAGGTGTAAGATGGAAAACGGTAAAGTAGAAAAGTCAATCAATCAGCTGGTAAAAGATAGCATAAGAGATTCTGAGTGTACCTATGAACTATGGGAACGGTTGCTACCTTTATGCATGAAGTGGGCAAGGAAACTAAAGGCTATTGATTATAGTGGGGAAGATTTGCTACAAGAAAGCTATTTGATTCTTTTAAAGGCCCTTAAGACTTATAAGGTAGAAGAAGAGATGAGATTTGAGGCTTACTTTAAGTATATGCTCTATAGATGGGGAAGGAATTATATGCGTAAAAAAAGAGAAGTCTTAGCTTTTGATGGGGAAAATTATGATTTTTGGTGTAATGTAGCAGACGAGAAGGTAGATGTAGAGGCCCAGATCCTAAAAGAAGAGGAGATAAGACAGCTAGAGCATGCCCTAAAATCTTTAAAGGAAGATGAGTATACACTCCTTATAGATCTTTATTTAAGAGAAACCCCACTAAAGGATTTAGCAAAGGATAAACACATGTCTTATAAGGGTTTGACCAGTAAAAAATACTATACGTTGAAAAAATTAAAAAAGTTTTTTGATGAAAAACAGACCCTATTGCGTATATATAAGGTATAAGCAACCGGTGCTTAGAAAAAAAAGCAACTAAGGAGGAAAAGAATTATGGCAGTTACAGCTCTAATGGATGAAGTGAAAGTAGTAATTAAATTTGTAAAAGGTTCTCAAACAATTGGACATTGTAACAAGGCAGCAACGGATGAAAACTTATATGCCCTTGGACAAGCTATTGGCAGCCTAAATAAGGAAGAGATTAATGAAATCACAAAAGTAGTAGAAACTAAGTTATTAAATCAAGCTTAAAATCAACCTATAAGGAGGTAAGAAAATGGAAGTTACAAAAAGAAATCTAGTATTAACCTTTGGTACACCCGTTAAAACCCAAGAGACGATTACTATTACAAACCCAGCAGAATTACTTAAAGCATCTAAGATCAAGCAGGCAATGACAGCAGCCTTAAATAGTGGGGCCATAGGCGAAAACGTACAAGCAAACAGTATTGTAGGTGCTAAATACGTGATTCAACAAGTGAATGCAGTAGACTTAGAAGAGGTATAAGAAGATGGAGGAGCTCTCCAACACCATTGCACACCTAAGTACCGTCCTAAAAAAGATAAGGAAATGTGAAAGCTAAAAATGATATTTAAAGCACCTGACGACTAGGTAAAACTAGCTGTCAGGTGCTTTGTTAGTAGTATAGATAAAATAAGTGTAAGGTGTTTTCCTAAACTGTGCGTCGTAGGTTTGAATTATTACAGGTATATTAAGAAGAGAATCGTAATCTATTGATTATCAATGGATTGCGAGTTATTATTATATATAAGAAAATAATGAATATTTTTAAGTAGTACTCTGCAGTTTCAATTAACCGTCGTTGTTACGACGTCGCAAAGGTGGACGTGAGCGTCGGTCTCAGAGTATAAGAATTATGAGACAAGCAGTATATAGTAGAAAAAATATAATTATAGGGGTCAAGGGGAGATAAAAAATGGCAAATGAAATTGGTATAAAATTTAACATATATTACTTAAATATAACTAAGGTATATGAGATATCTATGTTAATAGAAAACATAATAGCAACGTCTATACAGAGGGAGAATAGTAAAAGCAAGGAAAATTCTTGGAGTAGAAAGAGTTCTATTAGTACAGGAATGGATAGTAAGCAATATTTAGCTAGTTTGAAAGGAGGAATAGATTATAGTGCTGGAGAAAAAAATAACATTTCTTCAAAAATGATAGAATCTCTAGAAGTGAAGACAACGAAGTCGATTTTGTTAGGGAAAATTATCCCTAATTGTCATACGATAAATACCTTTTCAGATAACGAAGAAGGGGATTTGATAAAAATTGATAAAGTTAAGTTGAAACATGCAGATGAAGAGAGACAGAGGCAAATATCTATCTTGAAAAAAGAAGCCTTTAAGGGTATGCGAGTTGAGGGATTAGATATTAATAATTTGATTGGTTCAATGTTACATGATTATTCATATATACTAGAAGGTAATGTACAAGATATGGCTGAAAAAATAATGTTAAAAATTCCGTCAGAAATGAATGCAGAATTTGAGAGTAAATATAGTATAGATGATATATTAATAGGAAATGTATCATTAATTGGTATTTATAAAGGAGTAGTGGATAGAGAAAATATAAGCAAAAATAATTTTCAGTATTTAATTGAATTAGGGGAACACCAGAAAAAATCAGAAGGTAAAATTATTCCAAGTATTGAAGAAGACAAGGTACAGTCATTTGAGAGAAGAGCAAGAAACAGGAATGAAAAGTATCATTTTATAGATATATTAGCAATTATACAGGAAGTTAATTTTAAGAAAGAAGAACATGTGCAGGAAATAAAAATTCCATGGTATAAACGAGTAATATTACTTTTAAAAAGAAAAGAGCATAAAAATGGTTGAAAATATTTTATATACATATGAAAATTATAAGGAGTTTAAGAGGGTTATAGAAGAGTTGTTGTTAGAGGGAATAGAGGTATTACCTTTTAACTTTGGAGAAACAAAAGGAGTACTGGAAGAAAATAATCGAGCAGTAATAGATATAACTAGATTAGTTGAGTATCTAAGGAATGCTCCATATGATAAACAAATAGCAGTCAATAATTTTATAACTCTAGGAGATTCACATAAAATTATAGTAAGAGCTGATTTAGCTGAATTAAGCTTGGAATATTTTTGGGATATATTTAGTAGATATGAGCCATTATACAGAGAAGAAAAAGATATTGATATTGAATGGAAAAAATTATGTGAGTATAAACGTAAAATAATTTATACATATGAAAAAAGCAATCAGTTAGATGAAATAATAAAGTATACACAAGATAATTCTGTTATGTTTTTAAGTTATACAAAACTTATAGAGCAAAATTTAGAAGATATAAAAAAATATCTCATAGAAGGAAAACGTGTGATATTTGATATTACTACACTTGAAAGAGGCGTGGAAAATAATCCACAGCTAATATATTTGTTTGAGCAATTAGCAGGGCAGTGGGGAAATTTTGATACAGTAATACAAGAAAAATATCTAGAAAAAGCTTTAGAAGATTTCTGTATGATATATAGTGATACTGAAAGTATAGAAAAATTATTAAAAGACATTATGTTCACAACTAAAGTAAAAAAAGAGAAGATAGATGATAAAGATATTCGAAAAGTTACTGTTTTTAACAATGAACAAATAGAACAATTTTTATATCAATTTAATAATCAATTAATTGGTCATAATAAATTTAAATGTAGTTTTGAAGATGCTCTCCTTAGGTTTAGGATAATGAATAAAATAGGTAATCAAAAAATATTATCCATATTTTTATTAGGACAATCTGGAATAGGAAAAACAGAAGTTGCACGTATCATAAATAATTTATTAGATTCATCAAGTAAATTAATTAAAATTAACTTTGGAAATTATAGTAGTCAAGATGCATTAAATAGTTTAATAGGAAGTCCTAGAGGATATATAGGATGTGAGCAAGGAGAATTAGGGAGCAAATTAGAAAAGGCAACTAATGGAATAATATTATGTGATGAATTTGAAAAGGCAAACTACCCTGTATTTAATTTTTTTCTACAGCTATTAGAGGATGGAGAATTTACTGATTCTATGAATAAAGAGTACAAACTGGATGGTTATATTATAATTTTTACATCAAATTTAAGTGAACAACAGTTTTATAAACAAATTCCAACAGAATTACAATCAAGAATAGATTTAGTATGTAAGTTCATGCCATTGAAAATAGAGGAGAAGAAAAAGTTTATAAATAAGTATATAGAAGATACAATTAAAAAATTAGAAGATAACGATATTAAGATAGATAAGCAACTACTAGAAAGAGAAGCTACTGGAAAAATTGAATTAGAGAATATAGAAGATTTGAGACAGATAAGAAGAGAAATTGACTCTATCATAAAGAAGGTAGTAGAGAAGGATATAGGGGAAACTGTAGACAGACAAAAAAGACAAATTGCAAAAGGATTAGGATAATACTTGTACAAGTACTTTATCAGATAATGAAAATATTATAAGAGAGGTCATAATATGTTAACAGTATTATTGGCAATACAGGTAAATCAAATAACTATACAAGTAGTGATACATTAAGAGTATAAAATAATACAGTAGGAATGGAGATATGGAGCTTTAGTGGCAATACACTAACTACAGGAATAAGTGCACTTATAGAGGGAGTATGTTTGAATAATAAAAATGATTCGATAGAAAGATACTGTATAAGTAGTTCTAATTACTTTCTATTACTACAACGTCAAATGGTCGGCAAAGTAAAAAATTAAGGACAGATAGTAAAAGGGAAAAAAGCTATATACGTTGGTAATCAACGTATATAGCTTTTTGTCAATAAATCCTACATGAAAATTTAGTAGTTTTCCTAAACGTCCGTCATAGGTTCGCTCTTTTAGTTGCATTAAATACAGTCATACAATTACTTGCTTTTTCAAGGAATGTATGGCTTTTTTATTTGCAAAAAATATAAATCATGAAGACCTTTTGCATAGAGAAGGGTAGGTACAACGGATAGTGTAATGGGAGGTGGATTAAGATAGATTGAGATAAATATATATAGGAAAGAGTATGAAAAAGGAAAATACCAAGCTAAAGCGGGGCTAATAAGCCGTCGTGATGCAACTAGGATGAGTATGCATAGTAGATGATTATAAATAGGAAAACCTATGTATATCAATGGGTTTAATGAGATGAATTGCATAAAAAAGAGTCTAAAAATCACAGTGTGAAGTGGCAAAGCGTGAAGGGTTCAGCAAGGTAAGATTTTATGTAATCATCCATCATCATGAGATGATGAAAAAGTGATGATGGATGATGGAAAGGTGATGATAAATGATTGTACATGATGATGAATGATTGCTAGAGGATGGAAAGGGGATGGTATTTGAAGGAGTAAGGGATGAAAAGAAGATGAATGAGGATAGGGTGTAAATAAATGGATATTGATAAAGAGGTAAAATTTCTCTTATAATAAATATAAAAAGAAACTATTTTAAGGATAAGAGGGACACAATGGAGAAGACAATTACAATACAACAGGCAGCAGCAGAACTTTTATCTGAGTATAGGAAGCCTCTTAAGTCTAAGGATTTAGCAAGGATGGCTCAAGAGAGAAAAATGGTAGCACCTAGTATGGCAAAGGATCCGATTCAATCTTTGTCACAGACACTAGAGCGTAATATTAGGCTAGATAAGGGTAATAAACCAAGACTAATATTTGTAGAAACAGAAAATGGACGTTGTATAGGTATACCTGAATGGTATGAAGAGGTTAAGGTAGAGAGAAAAGTAACTAGTGAAAAGGTAGAGGTTGCTTTATCTAGTGATTTACTTAATAAAGTAAAGCTTTATCAAAGTAGCTTTAAGATTATAAGTATAGAAGAAGCTATGATTGAGCTTATAAAAAAGGGCTTAAGTGCAACCTCACAAGAACTTATTGATAGATTAAAGTTGGAACTAGATGATTTATAGAGTGAATATACCTAGCATTGACTAGTATGCACCTAATATATTATCTATACATATGATTAAGCTCCTTAAATGAATTATAATATGAATTTAATTTTATAAATTTTAGTTATATTTAAAGCTTAATTTAAATAAAATTAATGTGATAATCTATTGTTAATTAATAATAAATATTACTGATGGTATTTTCAGTATACTTTTGTTATAATGAAGCAAAAAAGATGTATTATAATCTATAGAAAAAGAGGAGAAAGAATCATGATTTATAACCAATGGTATGCCATTTTACCATCAAAGTCAGTAGTAAAGAATAAGATTCTTGCTGTTAAGAGACTTAATCTAAATCTTGCTTTGTTTAGAGATGAAGAGGGTGTTCTTGGGTGTGTTGTGAATCAATGTTCCCATAGGGGAGCTACCCTTGATCTTGGGAAGGTAAAAGGAAATTGTATTCAATGTCCTTTTCATGGGATTGAGTTTGACAAAGAGGGAAAATGTACATTTATCCCAGCTAGCGGTAAAGCTTCTAAGGAAAATATGAATCGATTTAATGTACAGCATTATTTAGTAAAAGAAGCTCATGGTATTATATACTTATGGTATGGTGACCTAGAAAAAGCAGATGAAAAGATACCATTTTTTGAGGATTATATAGATGATACATATGTTTATAGTGAAATGGAAGATCATTGGAGTACTCATTACTCTCGTTGTATAGAAAATCAGTTAGATGTTATTCATTTGCCATTTGTACATTATAATACAATAGGTAGAGGCAATAAGACACTGGTCAATGGGCCTAAAACTTTATTTGAAAACAATGTATTAACAACAAGTGCAAATAATGAAGTAGATGAAGGTCAAATGCAAAAAGATGCATCCCAATGTGTCATTAAAGAAACTAATATCAATTTTATGTTTCCTAATATATGGATGAATCTCATTAGCCCAAAGATCAAAGTAATCATTTATTTTGCACCTGTAGATGATGAAAATACAATATTATATATTCGCTTTTATTGTAAAATAACGCAAATGAAATGGTTAGATTCTATTATTGCTTACTTTGGTAAGCATGCAAATAGAATTATTGAAAATCAAGATAAACGTATTGTTATTACTCAAGAACCAAAGGCTTCCTCATTAAAAGGTGGTGAGCGACTGCTAAAAGGGGATGGGCCTATTATTATGTACCGTAGGATTAGAGAAGAGCTTAAAAGTTCCAACCAAAAATCATAAATAGTGTAGCTAAACTCTTATATTACTCAAATGAGTGGTACAAGTGAATTAATCTGATAAAACTCGTAAGTTATTGATAATCAGTAACTTACGAGTTTTTATGTTCTAAATGTTATTTTCTAAAATGTATGTTTAGATAATAAGACAAAAGAAAATTTTAGTATGTATAATAAGATATAATAGATAAATTTGGTTTAGTATAGATTAAAAGTATGGATACATAGAAGGGGATAAAAGAGATGGAAATACTGGATATAAAAGAATGCTTAGGAAGTGGAGAGATACTTCCAATACTAGCAGAAAGTATGTATATGCCTACAAAAGAAAAGTTAAATGTTAGAGTAGAAAAGTATATGAATAATAGTAGAATTATTGCATTAGGAGTAAGGGAAGATAATACATTTTGTGGCATCCTTATTATGGAGGACAAAGCAGGCAATGAATTATACCTGTTGCATCATAGCAGAAACAGATGATGATGCCGTTAACTTTTATAGAAAAGTAGGGTTTAAAGTTAAAAGTTTAGGTGAGAAGTATCCAGGTATCATTAGGTATGAATGTAAGTATTGACCTTCACCTTGCGCTAATGTCTAAACTAAATACATCAATGAAGGAGAGGATGTATAACTTAGGCTATGACATAGTAGGTGTAGCTCAATTAGAGGGGAAAAGTTTGAAAGGATTTGATTAAGATAATGCTGTAAGTATATAATATAGATAAGGAAGCAGCATTCGAGTCATTAAGAAAGGAGAAGTAGGATATGTCAGATACAATACAACATACTAATTTATATCAAGAATTTATTAGTTATTCATATGAAGAGCTTCAACAGTTTTTTAAAGAATCTAAGACGAAGGAAGAGCAAGACTTCTATATGACATTAGCAAATTTATTACTTAAAAAACAACAGAAAAAAGTTATAGAAAGTGATATACTATGAAAAAACAATATACTTTGTTTGCAGGTGTAAATGGAGCAGGTAAAACTTCTATGTATAGGGCATTGTATCTAGAAAGCAATAGTATGGGCTATAGAATTAATACAGATGAAATTGTTTCTAGGATGGGAAGTTGGAAAGATAATAAATTGCAAATGCAAGCAGGTAAAGAGGCAGTAGCTCTTATTAATAAGTATGTTGAAGAGGGAACTACTTTTCATCAAGAAACAACTTTGGCAGGTAAGACTATATTAAAGACGATAGAGAAGGCAAGAGCAAAGGGTTTTTATGTGGTCATGAATTATATAGGGGTAAATAGTCCTGAGATAGCAAAAGAGCGTGTTGCAATAAGAGTTGCTAAAGGTGGACATGGGATTGAACCGGAAACTTTAGAAAAAAGATATTATCAATCATTAGAGCATTTAAATAAAGCTTGTGAAATATGCAATGAAATTCATATATATGATAACACAAAGGAAATGATACAGGTACTATATATGAAAGATAATAAGATATTGTGGAAAGCTGAATGTTTACCTATATGGCTTGAAAAATGTGAGTTTAATAAGCATATGCAATAAACGTACGATAATATGACTTATGGAACTTCTTTTTACTAGAGGAATATACTATAGAGAGGCTACTCAAAAGGAGGCTCTTTATATGCCGTTTAGAAGAACATCAAGTAACAGACAAAGGCCACCGGGACCACCATCAGGAGGACCAAACACTGGATCAAATAATCCACCATCTGGTCCACCACCTAATTTTATACCTAGTGAAGCTCAAGCAACTAAAGTAGGAGGCCAGGCATCAGGAGGTGTATCCACGTTTGCAATTGATGGGGGCGCAATTTTCCCTTGTAGATTCAGGTATACTTATATATGGCTTAATAATGGTAGGAGTTTTTGGTCATATATTGTTTTTGTAGGACGTGATTCAATAGCAGGTTGGAGATATACAGGTAGAAGATGGGTGTATTTTGGAATTGATTTAAGAAGAATAAGAAGTTTTTATTGTAGATAAAATTATAAATGAATGAAAGGCTCCTAATATAGGCGTGAGATAATGCTTATATTAGGAGCTTTTGTATGCTAAAAATTTAATCTTACAAACCTGTAAGATTAATGAAAGATTTTTCAATGGGAAAGTTCTTATATAGCCCATATAATGAATAGAGACTATGATCATTTAACATAAGATTAGTAAAGAGGAGGATAGATATGAAAAAATTAAATGCATTTCAGCTTAAAATAATTTGTGTCATTTTAATGGTATTGGATCATATTGATCCTTTTGTACCTACTATTGTATCTGCGGTAGCACATGTAATTTCTAGAGTAGTGTCACCTATATTTGCATATTTTGTTGTGGAAGGACTTTTTTATACTAGAAACTTAAAAAAATATAATTTGCGACTTTGGAGTTGGGCCATTGTAATGGCTGTGGGGAATAATATTATTAATACCATGTACAGTGCAAAACAGGTTAATGTATATAATAATATATTTATGACATTAGCCTGTGGCTTAACAATGCTTACTTTTATCCATTGCGGGAGAAAACTAGAGAAAGTGCGTGAAAATAGATTTAAAAAAGTAGGCTTTTATGTGCTTGCAATTTTAGTGGCAGCTTTTGGGATGATGCAAGAGGGGGCACAAGTTGTATTACCAGTTATGCTTATTTCTTATTTCTTTAGAGATAGTAATAAGAAGAAATATATAGGGTATAGTATATTGAGTATTTTATTATTCAGTATGAGTTTTGTGGATTATGGGAACTTAAAAGATACTCTGTTAATGTTAGCGTATAATAGTGATTTCATGTTTATTTTAGCACTACCTTTATTAGGTATGTACAACGGTTTAAGAGGACCAAATACCAAATTTAATAAGTATTTCTTCTATATATTCTATCCTTTACATTTATGGATTATTGCAACCTTACAATATTGGAGAGGTTGATTATTCTAAGAATCGGATTTAAAAGTAAAATAAGGCTTGCAATTACTAGATTTAAAAGTAATTGCAAGCCTTATTCGTTATATGAAGATCGCCCATTCGTTATATGAAGATCGCCCATTTGTTATATGAAGATCGCCCATTTGTTATATGAAGGTAGCCCGTAGTTATATGAAGAAAACTGTAGAGGGCTATTATCTAGTTTTTTGAATAACAGCAGCTAGGGTGTTTCCCATTAAAATATTTCCAAATTCATTAGGGTGAATACTATTTTTAGGTGTAGTTTGTGGTGTAACTAAACCATCTACTTCTACCTTAGTGGTTTTATAGTCAAAGCCATTGGTTGTATCTAGGGTAAGTGTCATAGGTGCAATATAAATATTTCTTGCTAAGCTTTCATCGTTATCGTAAGTTTTTAATAAATAGTAAGTAGCAAGTTTCATATTGCGATTATATCGTTCATAAGAGCTTGTATCACCTGTTAAGAGGTTTGTATTAGGTGCAAGGGTTGGTGTACAAATAATGACTTTGATAGATGGATCATAGTTATGAATGGATGTAATAAATCGTTCTAGATAGTCAAGAAATCCTGGCATATCCATTAAAGTATTATGTGTACCAAAGTCATTAGCTCCTAGTAAGATACTAATATGAGTGGGTGCACCTGTTGGATAGGCTTCTTTAAAGCGTTCCATATATTTGGTAAAGTTTACTTCAAACTCTGTAGGCTGAGGGGATATAGGAGCCCACCTGGTGCCATTCCATTCAATCCATTTACTACCTTCAGGGAGGCTTGGATCTACCATTACATCACCAAGTTGAGGATTTTTATAGTAGCCTTTTTCGTCATAGAGATAAGTGCCAGAGTCTTGCCAGCCACGTGCTATTTTCTGTAGGCCACTATAGGTTGTGTCAGTGGGTTTAGCAGCACAGATTTTTTTCCAATCAGCTGTATTACCTTTGTAAGAACTACCGCTTATAGAAGTAGGAAAGACAAAGGGGCTGTCTAGATATTCGCCTGAGCCTATATAATTAAAATATTTATTAAAAGTCCAACCTCCTCTACCTTCTCTAGCAAAGTTTTCTCCCTCATAAGTAATGGTACCTACGGTTTCTACATTAGGAAGAATAGTTTGAACGTGTTCAACGTATTTTCCCATACGTGTCAAACTATCACCTATAGCAAGTAATCGAACTGGAGTAGTATTGGTACGATCTACAATTTCTACAGAAACATTTTTAGTAAGAGAAGTCGTTGGTGTATCTAAAGCAAGTGTTAAATCAAAAGGTGAAGAAGGTACAAATGTACTTTCGTAAAACCAACGGCCTAAGACTCGTGTACCTAAGATAGAAGAAATAGTAAGCTTATAATTATTAGAAGGGGCTAGAACTATATTTCTATCATAGAGTGTTAAACGAGAAGAGGTAGCTACATCACTTGCTAATATATATAGATTTCTAGGAAGGATAAGTTCCTCCATAGCAATTTCTTGTTCGTGGAGTGGATTAGAGTTAATAGGAAATGTTTGTGCCCAAGTAGATAAATTTGATAAAGGGCTAAACATAAGTCCTACACTAAGTGCAAGACATAAAATGGGTTTGAATTTTTTCATAGTGAATCTCCTTTTATATTTAACGCAGTAAATATATTTTAAAAGGAATGGAATGATTTAACAATAATAGTTCTGTTACAATTTAAAGTCATTTTATACTGTCTTAGAAGTTATTAGTAAGAATTTAAGAAAGGAATAGTAGTATGTAAAGTATAGGATAAACAAAATATAGAGACCTTTATTGAAAAATAACCCATTATTTTAATGGGTTATTTTTTTTACAATTAAGTAAAAGAAAATAAGGAGCGATAGACTATGTTTGATGGAAAAAAGAGAGTCATCATAGAAGATTATACAAATAAGCCTACATTTGCTAGCTTTCTACCAGGAATTAGTGGCATGATGGGTACGCCTATATGGTGTTTTTATATGAATAGAGGGCAAGGAATTTCAAGCTTTGGGGTAAGGGATAAAGACCATTGTATCATGGAGTTTCATGCGGCACAGCAAGCTTATCAGAATGTGAGTACACTAGGTTTTAGAACCTTTATGAAGGTAGATGGAAGTTATTATGAAGCCTTTGGAGATGAAGAGGTAGGAAGTAAAGATGTTGTGCGTACCATGTTTATTGGGGCCAATGAAGTAGAGGTAGAAGAGGCTCATCTTTTAAAAGGGATACAGGTAAATGCTCTACATTTTACCTTACCTAATGAGGAAATAGGGGGCTTAGTGCGTCAGGTGACCATTAAGAATATAGATAATAAGTCTCATGTAGTAGATGTGTTAGATGGTATGGCACAAGTTATTCCTTATGGTATTAACCTATGGTCTATGAAGATGATGGGCCAAACGTGTAAGGCTTGGATGGAAGTGGAAGGTGTAGAGGATTATAAGCCAGTATATGGTGTAAGGGCAAGTATGGAGGACTCAGCTGTTGTAACTCAAGTAGAGGGAAAACACTTTTATAGAACCATGACTAAGGAAGGGACACTTCTACCATGTGTTGTAGATACAGAGGTTGTATTTGGTCAGAGCACATCCCTTATAAGACCTCATGGCTTTATTAACTATACAAGGGAAGAACTTTTAGATCAAAAGCAAATGACACAAAATGCATTACCTTGTGGTTTCTTCAGCAGTCAAGTAAGTCTTGAACCAGGGGAGAGCTGCTGTATATATAGTGTGATAGGCTGTGTAGAAAACAAAGAGCAATTAGAAAGGTTTGAGTCCAAACTAAGGGGTAAGGACTACTTCCAAGCTAAGTATGAAGAAGCGAAAGAACTTACACAAGCAATTACAAAAGTCATTAGTACAAAGACAGCCTCACCTATATTTGATGCTTATTGTGAGCAAAGTTATTTAGATAATGTATTACGTGGTGGCATGCCTATCCTTCTAGGGGATAAGAATATCTATCATGTCTACTCTAGAAAGCATGGGGATACAGAAAGGGATTATAACTTTTTCAGTATGAATCCTGAGTTTTACTCACAGGGTAATGGAAACTTTAGAGATGTGAATCAAAATAGACGTTGTGATGTGTACTTTGCAGACTTTGTAAAAGACTTTAACATTAAGACTTTCTATAATTTGATTCAGTTAGATGGATATAACCCTTTAGCTGTTCAAGGTGTTGTTTATACATTAGATGAAGTATGGCATGGGAAGGTGCTAGAGCTTATAGATAATGATGAAAGGGTAAGAGCCTTACTAGAAAAGTTATTTACACCTGGTGCTATTCTTAAAGTGATTGTAGATAAAGGTATTGGTCTTACCACTACAAAAGAAGAGTTTATCCATCAGTTAATGAAGGAAGCCGTACCACATATGCAAGCTGCATTTGGCGAGGGTTACTGGACGGACCATTGGACTTATAATTTGGATTTAGTAGAGAGCTATCTTGGCATCTACCCAGAAAAGGAAAAAGAACTTCTATTTGAAGATGGAACATATACTTACTTTGAAAGTGGTGCTGTTGTTAATCCACGAAAAGTGCGCTATGTGTTAACGGACAAAGGGGTTAGACAGTACAATGGGGTAGACCATCATATAAAGGAAGGTGTAACCCATAAAGAAGCAAGAGAAAAAGGAGGGAAAGGAAAAGTTTATACTTCAACTCTTTTTGAGAAAATGATGATTTTAGCTATCAATAAGTTTGCTACCCTTGATCCTTATGGTATGGGGATTGAAATGGAAGGTGGCAAACCTGGATGGTACGATGCACTAAATGGTCTACCTGGTATATTTGGCTCTTCTATGGCAGAGACTTATGAGCTTGGGCGTATGTTAGAGTTTATGCAACAAGCTATAGCAAACTATAAGGGAAGCATCACCTTACCAGTAGAAGTATTAACTTTTATGAAAGGTGTTCAAGAAGCTTTAGTACGCTATGAGGCAGGGAAAATAGATGACCTTACTTATTGGGAGCAAGTAAATGAAGCAAAAGAAATCTATAGAGAAGCTATCATATGGGGGATTGAAGGAGAGAAACGTTCACTAACTGTGGAAGAAGTAAGGGTTGTTTTACATGCATGGCAAGATAAGGTTCAAAAAGGAATAGAAAGGGGTATGACCTATGGTGAAGGGATATGTCCAACCTACTTTACTTATGAAGTAGAGGATTATGAGGAAAGGGAAGGGAGCATTTTACCTTTAGCCTTTAAAGTTATTCCAATGCCATACTTCTTAGAAGGACCAGTCAGATATCTTAAAACCCAAGCGGGCAGAAAAGAAAGTAAGAACCTTTATAACAAGGTAAAAGTTAGTGGTCTTTATGATGATAAATTAGGCATGTATAAGGTGAATGCTTCACTAAAAGATACTTCTTATGAGATTGGGCGTGCCAAAGCCTTTACACCAGGTTGGCTAGAAAATGAATCTATATGGCTCCATATGGAATACAAGTATTTACTTGAACTTTTAAGAAGTGGACTATACGAAGAATATTTTGAGGCGATGCATCATGCACTTGTGCCATTTTTAGATCCAAAGGTATACGGTAGAAGTGTGTTGGAGAATTCATCCTTTATTGCAAGTAGTGCTAATCCAAATGAGAAGATCCATGGTAGAGGTTTTGTAGCAAGATTAAGTGGTTCTACAGCAGAGTTTTTACACATGTGGCAGATTATGATGTTTGGAGAAAGGCCTTTTACAGTAGAAGGGGATGAACTGGTACTAGCATTTAAGCCAACTATTCCATCCTATTTAATAGGAGAAGATAAGAGGATTGAAGCCATGTTTCTTGGAGACGTTCAAGTAATTTATCACTTAGATACACAAGAAGATTTACTACCAGACAAGGTAAAGGTAGAAAGTATGGTATTAACTTATTGTAACGGTGTAGAGATAGAAGTAAAAGGAGAAGGATTAAAAGGAGACTTAGCAAGAGCTGTAAGAGACCATAAAGTAAGAAGCATTGACGTAAATATGACTAGGAAATAGGAGGAATGAAAATGAGTTTTCCAAAAGATTTTGCATGGGGTGTTGCCACATCAGCTTATCAAATAGAAGGGGCGGCTTATGAAGATGGCAAGGGGCTATCTATATGGGATGTGTATTGTACTCAGCCGGGCCGTGTTTATGAAGGGCATACAGGAGAAGTAGCTTGTGACCATTATCATCGTTATTTAGAGGATGTAAAGCTTATGAAGGAGATGGGGATTAAGGCCTATCGCTTCTCCATCTCCTGGCCAAGAGTTCTACCAAAAGGAATAGGAGAAGTGAATGAAAAGGGCTTAGCCTTTTATGACAAGCTAGTAGATGCCCTTGTAGAAGCAGGTATTACACCTTACGTGACCCTATTCCACTGGGATCTACCTTATGAGCTTCATAAAAGGGGAGGATGGATGAATCCTGATAGCCCTAAGTGGTTTGCTGAATATACAAAGGTTGTAGTGGAAAGACTTTCGGACCGAGTAAAGCATTTTATGACCTTTAATGAACCTCAGTGCTTTATAGGACTTGGGTATTCACAAGGGCTTCATGCACCAGGACTTAAGCAGTCTATTCAAGATACGCTGACAATGGCACATCATGTGTTACTTGCTCATGGGCATAGTGTGAAAACTATAAGAGAGTATGGCAAGGGGGATATAAAGGTAGGTATTGCACCAACTGTTTCTATGAACTACCCTTGTTCAGATAGACAAGAGGATATTGAAGCAGCAAGACGTTCTGTGATGGAGATGCCAAAGACCATTCACGAAGGTTGGGCCTGGAATGTAACATGGTGGAATGACCCTATATGCTTTGGTCATTATCCAGAAGATGGGGTAGCGCTTTTTAAAGATTATATGCCAGAGATTCAGTCTGGTGATATGGAGATTATTTCACAGCCTATTGATTTCTTAGGACAAAATATCTACAACGGTAGAGCTATTGGGGCAGGGGAAAAGGGAGAGATTATCTACCTTCAAAGAGAAGCAGGTTCACCAAAGACAGCCCTTAACTGGCCGATTACACCAGAGTCACTGTACTGGGGGCCAAAGTTTTTATATGAGCGCTATAAGAAACCTATATATATTACAGAAAATGGTCTAGCTTGTCATGACACCCTATCTCTAGATGGGAAAGTACATGATCCAAATCGTATAGATTTCTTGCAGCGTTACTTAAGGGCCTTTAGACGTGCAGGTGAAGAGGGTGTAGAAATAGCAGGTTACTTCCAGTGGTCTTTCATGGATAATTTTGAGTGGCATAGTGGGTATGCAGAGCGTTTTGGTATTGTTTATGTAGACTACACAACAGGAGAAAGAATTGTGAAGGATTCTGGATACTGGTACAAAGAGGTTATAGAAACAAATGGGGAGTATCTTTAAATAAGAGCATAATTTTAACACCTTATACAAAAAATGAGACGTTATTTGAAGAGGGGCAGATGCTTATAATAGAAGTATAACATAAAGAGTTTACAAGGAGGGTGGCGATGACACAGACTACATTGGCACAAAAAACAATGGCACAGACATCAAAAATGAGCACATTTAAAAAATTGCTAAGTCAAAAGTATTTGCAGCTTATGGTGATACCAGGGGTTATATGGATGTTTATTTTTAATTACATACCTATGTCAGGTATTGTAATTGCTTTTAAAAATTTTAAGATTACAAAACCTATCTCAAAAGCACCTTGGGTAGGACTTGAACACTTTACAGAGTTTTTCACAGATCCTAACTTTAGTGACATTATGATTAATACACTAGGGATAAGTTTACTCAAACTACTCATTGCTTTTCCATTACCTATTTTATTTGCTATCTTACTAAACGAAATACGTCATGCTAGATTTAAAAAGACAGTGCAAACCATTTCTTATTTACCCCACTTTATTTCATGGGTTGTACTAGGTGGTTTAATGATTACATGGCTTAGTGAGACAGGAATGATTAATGAAATTATGGTGAAGTTTGGAGTTATAAGCCAGCCAACAGCCTTCTTAGCGAGTCCTAAATATTTCTGGGGACTTACGGTGATCTCAGATACATGGAAAGAGATGGGATGGTCAGCCATTATATACTTAGCTGCCATATCAGGGATTGACCAGCAAATGTATGAAGCGGCTACAGTAGATGGAGCAACAAAGGTTCAAAAAATTATCCATATTACATTGCCAGCTATTAAAGGTACTATTGCTATTATGTTTATCTTAGCAGTAGCCAATATGCTTAGTTCAAATTTTGATCAGATTTTCATCTTAAAAAATGTACTAAACAGCTCAAGAAGTGAAGTAATTGATACCTATGTGTACCAAATGGGTATGCGTGCAGGACGTTACTCTTATGCAACGGCTATTGGTTTATTCAAGTCAGTAGTAGCCATGATCCTTCTTTTAACAGCTAACTATACAACTAAAAAATTACAGGGTAGATCCATATTCTAAAGGAGGGGAAAAAGTGAAAGGGAAAATGACAAACTGGAGACAACAAAGAACAAATAGCGAAATAGTCTTTGACTGGCTGAACGTGCTATTAATGACAACGATTTGTTTTATCACTCTTTACCCTATTTGGTATATTATTGTGAACTCTCTTAATGAAGGTGCAGATGCAATGCTAGGGGGAATCTTTTGGTGGCCTAGAAAATATACCTTAGAAAACTACCAAGCTGTATTTCAAAATAGTGGCATTACAAAAGCTTTTAGTGTTACCATAGCAAGAACAGTTATAGGTACAGTGACCAACGTACTTTTTACAGCAATGGTTGCTTATCCTTTATCAAAAAATCATTTAGTGGGTAGAAAGTTTTATATGACAATGGGAACAATCACTATGTTCTTTAGTGGTGGCCTTATACCTCAATTCTTGCTATATAAGAACATGGGATTACTTGATAGCTTTTGGGTATATATTATCCCTAGTTTATTTAACTTCTTTAACTTATTAATATTTGTAAACTTCTTTAGAGAAATACCAAGTGCTTTAGAAGAATCAGCATCTTTAGACGGTGCGACAGACTGGACTATCTTTGCAAGGATTATTCTTCCTTTATCAAAGCCAGTTCTTGCAACTATTGCACTCTTTTCAGGGGTTATTCATTGGAATGACTACTTTGCAGGTGTTATCTTTATTAACAATCCAGATTTACAACCGATTCAAACCTTCTTATATCGTATTGTAGCAGAATCAGGTTCTACACAGGTGATGGCAACAGCAGGCAATATTAATAGAACTACAACATCTATGTCCATTAAGCTTGCCACAATGGTTGTAACCACCTTACCAATCGTATGTGTTTATCCATTTTTACAAAAATACTTTGTAAAAGGTATGATGATTGGTGCAGTGAAAGAGTAAGTTATAACATGAAAATAAATAATAAAAAATAGAGGAGGGCATAGCATGAATATGAAGTTTAAAAAAGCATTAGTACTTGGTATGGCAACAATGCTATTTGCATCATCAACAGGATGTAGCGGGGGACCAAAAGAAGATACCAACAAGGCAGCAGGGGAAGTATCACAAGGAACAAAGGATCAGGAGGCAGACAAACAAGAAGTTTCAGCAGATGAGCCAGGATGGAAAAAACATAGTGGAGAAAAAATCGATTTAGATTGGTACATTAACTTTTCATGGTTTACAACACCTTGGGGAGAAGATATGACTTCTAAGAAGATTACTGAAGACACAGGTGTAAATGTAAACTTTATCGTACCAGCAGGTAACGAAGCTGAAAAGCTTAATACAATGATTGCATCAGATACACTTCCAGACATTCTTACACTTGGTTGGTGGGAAGGCCAAGTAAATGAAATGATTGATAGTGAAATGGTTTATGCACTAAATGAGTTAGCAGATCAGTATGATCCATACTTTTTCAAAGTAGCAGATAATGCACGTATTGGATGGTATACACAACCAGATGGTAATATCTATGGTTATCCAAACTCATCTTATACACCTTCAGACTATGAAAAGTATGATAATATTGCATCTAACCAAACTTTCCTTGTAAGAAAAGATATGTATGAAGTGATTGGTAGCCCAGATATGAGCACACCAGAAGGTTTCTTAAATGCACTTAAAAAAGCTAAAGAAATGTTCCCAGAAGTTAATGGTCAACCACTTATTCCTATTGGTTTCCATGAGTTTGGAGAACTTGGAAACTTCTCATTTGAAGAATACTTACAAAACTTCTTAGCTGTACCATATGAAAAAGATGGTAAGTACTATGATAGATATACAGATCCAGATTATATCAATTGGTTAAAAACATTTAGTAAAGCAGGCCAAGAAGGCTTACTTGCAAATGATGTATTCATAGATAAACGTGCACAAATGGAAGAGAAAATAGCTCAAGGTCGTTACTTTGCTATGATGTATCAAAGAACAGACATGGCTAATCAACAAAAAATTCTTTTTGAAAATGATCCAAATAGTATTTATATGGCTGTAGAGGGTCCAAAAAATGCAAATGGTGATGACCATACTTTACCAGGTGTTGGTATTGCAGGATGGACAGTAACTATGATTTCTAAAAACTGTAAAGATCCAGAACGTGCTATTCAACTTATGACCTATTTAATGAGCGAAGAAGGCCAAAAATTAACTTACTTAGGTATTGAAGGCCAAACATACGATATAGTAGATGGTAAGCCAGTAGTTAAACAAGAAGTAAAAGACCTTCTTAAGTCAGACCGTGCAGCTTACGATAGAAAATACGGTGCAGACAATACATTCTGGATGTTCCAAGACCTTGCTATGCAAGCTCAATGGTCAGAAGGTCCACAAGAGCCACTTAAACAATTAGAAGAATGGACCTACCCATATACAGAATTCATTTCTCAATATGAAGGACTTAATCCAGCAGTAGGTACAGAAGAAGAAGTAATTAACCTTAAAGCAAGACGTCTATTTGGTGAGACACTTCCTAAATTATTACTTGCTGGTTCAGATAGTGAATTTGATCAAATCTATAACAAGTTCTTAGAAGATAGAAATGCTCTAGGCTATGATAAAGTCGTTGCTGTTAAACAAACTATGATGGATGATAACAAAGCTAAATTAGGCTTAAAATAATCCTATATTAAATCAATAACCTAAGTCACATAGTGGCTTAGGTTATTTTGGCACTACTAAAATAGTAAGAAAAATATATTGTTTTATAATGGTATTTAGTATAATAAAAATAATATATATCTATAAACAAGGGAGAAGAAGATGGGGAATTTCAAGGAACATTGCATGAGTTTTATAAGTAGTATAAAGATAAGACATAAAATACTTATTCTAAGCTTACTCATTCTTATTATACCTTGTATTTTATTCGCTTATATTAGTACAGAGTATTACCAAATTAGCCAAATAGAAAATAAAAAGCATGTGGTTGAAAATGAGTTAGAAGATACCTATAAACAATTTAACAACACACTAGAAATATGTAATATGACCATGCAAACTATGCTCCTTAATGGACGGATTGAAAAATTTGTAGATGTACTAATCAATGATGAGAACCTATCTGCTCATGAGCTTATTGACTTTAACAATACAGAAATAAGAGCAGTAGAAAGGTTGGTAAATACTAACCCGTACATATATAGCATAAGATTTTATATAGATGCACCTATTTTGGAGATGGCACCTGTTATTTATAATATAGGCCGCTTCAAAGAAGGAACATCTGTCTATCATACAGATGTAACAGCATGGTATTTCAATCAAAAAGATACGATTTCACCTATTCAAAGAGTATCACCTTATCCTGAGTCATTGGCTACACTTATAAGTCCTTATACCAATATGAAGGGATTATCTATAGGTCTTATAGAAATTGCTACACCTATGCGACTGCTTTTTCCACAGATGTATGAAACGACAGAAGAAAAAATCATGTACTTTGTGGATAAAGAAGGTGTTGTACACAAAAGTGAAGGTGAGGAACATAAGAAATGGGATACTTATAGTAAGGAAATCACTAGCCATATCCAAGGGGACAGTGGTGTTGAAGTAATCAATATAGAAGGAGAGCCCATCATTATGGGGTATCGTGCAGTCAAATCATTAGAAGGTTATATGGTTGTTGCCCACTCTTTTCAAAAGGTAGAAAACCAAATCAAGGAGATTCGCTCATTAGTAATCGGTGTACTTATTATATTAGTAACCATCATTACATGTCTCATTAATATGAGTACGAAAGTGGTATTTCGTAATTTTTATAAAGTACTAGATGCCATACAAGAAATTCAAAAAGGCAATCTAGATATTGCTTTAGAAAACTTTGGAAAAGGTGAAGTAGGTGAACTAGGTAGCCATGTTCAAAAAATGGCAAGTGACATTAAGTGCTTAATGGCAGACCAAGTTTCTAAGGGAATACTAGTAAAAGATTCTCAAATTAAGGCACTACAAAATCAAATTAATGCACACTTTATTTATAATGTTTTAGAGTCTATTAAAATGATGGCAGAGATAGAAGGATTGTTTGATATTTCTGATGCTATTACCCACCTAGGCAAACTATTAAGATACAGTATGAGATGGCATTCTCCTAAAGTGAAGGTGAAAGAGGAACTAGATTATATTGGAAACTATATGGCACTTCTAAACTTAAGATATGACTATGCAGTAGAGCTAGATATTGATATACCAGAGGAGATTTTAGAACAAGAAATACCGAAAATGTGTATTCAACCTATAGTAGAAAATGCCATGAAACACGGGATAGAAGATGTAGCAGAGGATACAACTTTATACATAAAAGGTAAATTGCTAAAAGATGCTTTTACCATAGAGGTAACAGATTTTGGGGTAGGAATGAACAAAGAACAAGTAGAAACACTAACAAATCATTTATCTAATGGAATAGGACTTAGGAATGTACAAGAGCGTATACAGATGTGTTTTGGTCAAGATTATGGATTAGAAATAACTTCTAAAGAAGGATGTTTCACGAAAGTCATTATTAAAATACCTTACAACAGCTGTACAGGAGGGGAAGATGAAAACATTACTCATAGCAGAGGATGAAAAGATGATAAGACAAGGCTTAAAAGCCATGATTCAACGCTCTGATATAGAAGTAGAAGAAATTCTAGAGTGCCAAAATGGCCAAGAAGCACTTGAAATCATAAAAACAAAGCAAATAGATGTATTGTTTACAGACATAAGAATGCCTAAAATGGATGGAATCACTTTACTAAATACATTAAGCCAGTATGAAGAAAAGCCAGAAATAGTCGTAATCAGTGGATATGATGACTTTTCTTATGCTGTAGAGGCTTTAAAATGTGGTGCGAGAGAGTATATTTTAAAGCCAGTAAATAGAGAAGATATTTATAAAATCATGAAGAAGTTAGATGAAGTAGTAGAAGGAAAAAAGAATTTAGAAAATAAAATAGAAGCTATAGATGAAATGGTAGAACAACAAATCAAGTACATTTTACTCAATGATACTATTACTCAAAGTGAGCTAGAAAGCTTCAAAAAAGGCTTTAAAGAACATTGGCTTAATACAGTGCCTTATACGTTTTTTTGCTTACACCAACATGTAAAATCTATAGGAGATCTAGACTGTGTCACATGTACAATAGACAATGACTGTATTGTAATTACCAAAGCCCAAGATACTCATGGATTAGAAGAAGAGCTAAAAGAAAAACACATAGGCATAAGTAGTACCTACGAAGGAATTTGCCACTTAAGATTAGCCTATGAACAAGCCTTACTTGCAAGACGCTATGCCTATATTATGAATAAACCTTGCCTTCATTACAATGAGGTACCTATACAAAAGACAAGCAAAATAGAGGATAAAATCATTAAACAAATTGTACAACTAGTAGGAACAGAAAGAAGAGAAGACTTCGAGGAAGCCTTTGAAGAAGTACTAGGAGAAGCCCACATTACAAAGCTTATTTACGATGACTTTGAAAAGCTTATGGAAAAGATGATGGGACACTTACTAGAATCCTATGGCAGCATCATTGATATAACAGAGTTTGGTAAGGTCAAATACTTTTACCAGTATCCCGACTATAAGAGCTATCAGACCTACCTTAAAGCATACTTGTTTGAACTCAATGAAAAAATATGTAGTGCTCATGAAAATAGCAAAGCGCTTCCTAAAATACAAGATGCACTTGATTTTATTGGGAAAAACTACGCCAAAGACTTAAATATGGCAATGGTATCTAACCATATATCTATGAACTACTCATGTTTTTCACAGCTTTTTAAAGAGTATACAGGTATGAGTTTTGTAAACTATATGAAAGAAATACGTATTAGTAAAGCTAAGGAATTACTAGCCACTACAAGTAAGAAAGTAGCTGAGATAGGCTATGCAGTAGGCTACGAAAACGAAAAACACTTTATGAAAGTATTCAAAGGGGTAACAGGTATTTCACCTACAGAATATAGAAAGAACAATCAATTGGTGAAATGAATAATAAGACTCTTGATGGAAGCATTGATTAAAGCTTCTATCAAGAGTTTTTTTTTGCCTGCAAGATGATAAAAACCAAATACTTTAAACTATAAAATTTTGGATATGAATATCTCATTAGATGACAAGTAAAATTGTCATTGACAAGAAAAGTTGTCATGGTATAATAGGAATATGACAAGAAAAGTTGTCACTAGGAGGTGAGTTATGCCATTACATAATTGTGTAAAGATATACCGAGAGGAAAAGGGTATTAGTCAAACAGAGCTTGGTAAATTATGTGGTGTATCAAGGCAAACGATTAGTAGTATTGAACGGGGAGATTATCACCCGTCTGTTGTACTGGCACTACGTATTGCCGGGATTTTTGGTAAGACAGTTGAAGATTTGTTTAGTTGGGAGGAGGAATAATTATGAAAGATTATAAATGGGGAAAGGCCTTAGTAATTTTTTTGGTTTGTGGTTTAGTTGGTGCTGTATTAGGTGGTGGACTTCAAATGTTAGGAAATATTGTAGAACCAACAGCCTTGACGCAAGCACTCAATCAGTTTGCACCTAATCTTTTCTTAGTTGCATTAGCATGTGGGATAATTGGTATAGTAGGGTATTTTTATTTTAATTATCTCCTAAAAAAAGATGGTTATAGTAATGAAGAAGGCTCTTTATTTGAGCGCAATGAAAACAAAATGAGTGTTGTAATGGTCTTTTCTACAGTATGTGCAATTATCAATTTCACAGCTTTTGGTGTAAATTTATCTAATGAGTTAGCATTTGGTTATTTTTTAGTGTTTATGGTGAATGTTGTTCTTTCTTTTATGGGAGAGGTTGCAAATATTTCACTAGTAAAGAAAGTAAGACCTGAGCTTAATGCAGATCCGGTAGATTTTAAATTCAAGAAGGATTATTTTGATTCCTTAGATGAGTGCGAAAAGATTAAAACAGGAAAAGCAAGTTATAAAACTATAAGTGCTATGGTGGTAGTGTATGTGAGCGTATTTGTAATTTGTTGGCTACTCATTATGTCATTTGAAGTAAGTCCTATTATCTGCCTACCTGTAGGAATCCTTTGGTTGATGCAGACTGTAATTTCGACATATCATTCATGTAAGCAAAAATAAATTAATAGTACAATTTAATTATTATAAGAGTGAATTCAAAGTGGTATGATTTCAAAGAAAGTCAAGTGTGTATACATTGTGGCTTTCTTTTTTTATTAAGGATAGATACCTAGTAGTTTTAATCAGTATATAGACATATAATGTAGGTAATTAAATGTTGGGGAGAAGGATATATAATATGCTTAGGTTTAAACAAGAGCTATGGAAACTAATACAAAAAGGAAGTAGCATAATACGCAATATGTTTGTAGGTGCTATGTTTATTATACTCATACTATGTGGTGTGATAGTATTTGCTATGTTACAAGATTTAACACAAGAAGATGCCCTACTCATATTTAGTTTAGCTGGAACAACAGGGAGTGCTTGTATAGGTTTTATTATTTATGCTATATGGGAGTATGATACATATAAAAAGATACGAAGAAGAAGATATGAAGCACTTACAGAAGAAGAGCTTAAAGAAATAGCAATGGACCTTTTAAGTATTTCTAAAAACAGCTCCATCACTTGGGGAAAAGGAAGAATATACAGTTATATGGTTATACTAGGAAAGCCCTTTACAGAAAGCTTTTCTTGGCTAAACTATAAAGACATTGTATGGGCATATGAAGGAAGAGAGACTTACCCTTGGTCATTCCATAGAAATTCCCCCCACACCAAGAACTGCTTAATCATAAAAGATGACCTAGGAAACGGGTATAAGATAGACTGTGATAAAGTATATTACAAGGATGAACTTGAAATGATTAAACAAAGGGCACCCAGATGTAGGATAGGGTATAGCCGTGCCAGGAATAAGGTTTATAAGATGGACTCTGCCACATTTCATTATAAGCATGATTTATAATAACACCATTGTATACTTTGCCCATCTATGCTAAAATAAACAACGTAAGCACACGTAGTTCAGCTGGATAGAGCGTCTGACTTCGGATCAGAATGTCGTGGGTTCGAATCCTACCGTGTGTGTTATATAGAGCATCTAATCTTTTGTAAATTAAAATTTTACAAAGGATAAGGTGCTCTTTTTTATTGGGTATACATACCATCAAGAGTTTGACAAAAAGGTTGTGGTGATTTGTTGTTTAATTTATTACAGTTTATTACCATATCATACAAAAAATTCATACCGTTACTTGATCCATCTTAGTGATAATACTTTTTTGAGAACAGTGTCATTTCTTGTCTTAATTACATACTATATACTGTACTTATTATATCCAAGCCTTATGTACTTATCTTAATACTTGTAAAGTATTTATCTCGACATCATTTTCTATTTTTCTTTTAATAAAGGAGGTTTTTGTATGGGTCTTTTATCTGCAACCAAAACAGTTACACCGAATCACATTTCATGCGATGGAACATCTCGTATTACTTTAGCGCTTCGTGCTGAACCTGGCCTTGCTATTCCTATGGACATCATGCTTGTTCTTGATCAATCTGGAAGTATGAGAAACAGAATGCCTGATTTAAAAGCTGCAGCTAAAGCTTTTGTAGCTACTATTGCTAATGCATCAAATAATCTTCCACCTGAGACTGATCCACCAGCATCACCTATTGCAGGAGGTACTAAAATTGGTATTGTAAAATTCGCCAGTGGTGCTACTGTTGCTCAAGGACTTACTGATAATGTATCTGCGCTAAATTCAGCTATTAATGGACTTTCAGCTGGTGGAAATACTAATCATGAAGCTGCTTTTGAACTTGCACATACTGAAGTTAACAAAGGTAGCAATTCACGTAAAATTATTATTATGTTCACAGATGGTGTTACAACAGCTGGTGCTAACCCTTATTCAACTCAAGATATCCGTGATGATGGTATTACTATCTATTGCATAGGCTTAACTGGCACAGGTGGAGTAGACGTTAACGCACTTATTGCTTGGGCTGGTACATCTGCTAATGTGGTTGTTAGTAACAATGTAGCTGATCTTGAGAAACTTTTTATCCAGATCGCTAATACACTTACACGTCCACATCCTACCAAAATTAAAGTAATTGATATTGTGTCTCCAGACTTTCAAATTTTAGATGTTGACGGGAATCCTTCTACTAGTGATCCAAGAATTACTATTAACCAAACTGATAATACTGTTACTTGGGAAATAACTGAACTAGGTAAGGATAAAGTAGAAATAGCTTATCTTTATATAGATATTCAGCATGACCCTAATACTGGAGAAGGTACAAAACATGCTAATACTTCTATCTCCTATCAAGATGATCAAATTAAAACACCAGATTATACCATCTTCCAAGTTGATGATCAAATTGTTGTAACATGCTGTCCATTCCCTAATCCTGAAGTTATAGAATACTATCCTGTTACACCTATTGAAGAACTTAATGCATGCGAAGATGAAATTACTATAGATGTGGGAGATACCTACTTTGAATCTCTTGGACATTTTATTAATATTTTCGTAAACCTTAAAGAAGTTTGCCCATATCGTCAAGTAGCTGTTGGTATTGAACTTATTGAAACGGACGCACAGGGGAATTCTTTATCTAATGGTTATCATGCTATTAAAGTCCTAACAATATCTCAGACCAGTGGGCGCTGTAAAGATGTTCAAGTAGGATGTGTAAAATTTGCTGTTCCTGGAGCTAAAACTACTTCACCAACACCATGTCCAGTACGTTACTTTAGAGCACGTGTCATTACAAACTATATAGGTACAGTTAATAACTGTTGTCCACCTATTTTTACTCCACCAGCAGTTATTTCAGCATTATAGTAGTTTAAGAAACTTTCTTATCTTTTGAGAAAGTTTCTTTTTTTACCATAAATCCTCACCTTTTCAGGGTTTTATACATAATCTATCATAGGACAGTTTATATCGTGATCCATAGGGGGGAAATTATGTCTAATAACCTTATCAAATTTGATTCATGCCAAGACATTGTTTGTGACACCATAGAAACTACTGTTGATGAAGAGGGTTGTCTTTTTACAGTTCATGCTATACTTAGAAATGTTTGCTGTAATACTTGTATGTCAGTCGGAGTAATCCTTTATATTGATGACTGTATTTATGCTATTAAATTAAGAGAAGTTTATACTGGGAATTGTAAGTGTGGATGTTGTACACACAAAAACTTAACTATCCCTCAGTTCACTTTTATCTTTCCTAAACATTTAGAATGCTGCGCTCATGCTGAAGTTGTGGCTCATTATATTTGTTAGTTTTACAAGTGAAAAATGAATATAGCATAAACAAAGCCTCCTATATTCTAAAAATAAGGAGGCTTTTGAATATTTTTACATTTAAACAAAAAAATATGCCTTATGCTTTGATAATCAACGAATAGAGTGTTTAATCTTTTTTGCTTTATAACCTGTAGTTATTTTGAATTAATTGATAAAAGTGGTATTGAGTGCTATGCATCATTAGAAGTAAAAGTCTACTTATCTAAAGATTTTAGGATACTTATGTAATAATATTTATCACTTAATTGATTGTACTAAATAAATGTATTTATTTTTAAAGTTTTACTTTTTAATGATTTTATGTATACTTAAAGTTATATTCATTTGCATGATTATAAAACAACTTTAGTTTAGGAGATATAAATGAATCAAAATTATAGAATTTTATTATATTATAAATTTACACTATTAGAGAATGCCGAAGAGTTTACAAAGGAGCATTTAGCCCTATGTAAGAAGCTAAATTTAAAGGGAAGAATCCTTATTTCTCATGAAGGAATTAATGGTACTTGTTCAGGTACTATTGAAGATACCCAAAAATATATGGAAGCATTAAGATCCTATCCAGGTTTTGAAGATACTATTTTTAAAATCGACCCGAGTGATGAGCATGCCTTTCATAAGCTTCACGTAAAACATAGAAAGAGCATCCTGACCCTTCTTCCAGAAGATGATGTAAATCCAAATGACTTAGTAGGAACATATTTAAAGCCTAAAGAGTTCTATGAAATGCTACAACAAGATGATGTTATCATTGTAGATGGGCGAAATGATTATGAATATGAAATAGGACATTTTAGAGGAGCTATCAAACCTACTGTGAAGAACTTTAAAGAATTTCCTAAGTGGATTGATGAAAGACTAGGGGATCAAAAAGATAAGAAAATTCTTTCTTACTGTACAGGTGGTATTCGCTGTGAAAAATTAACAGGTGTCTTCTTAAAACAAGGTTTTAAAGAAGTGTATCATTTAGATGGTGGGATTGTAACTTATGGTAAAGATGAAGAAGTAAAAGGTAAGCTTTGGGATGGGAAATGCTATGTATTTGATAACCGTATTTCAGTCCCGATTAATAGGACAGAAGAAGATATTGTAATCTCTAAATGTTCTTTATGCGGTGAACCATCTGATCGTTATATTAACTGTAGAAATGATGTATGTCATACACAATTTATCTGCTGTGAATCTTGTGAAGAGACACATTTAGGTTTTTGTTCTGATGAGTGTCATGATCATGCAACTAAGCATCCGGAACATGATAGTAGACTTAAATTACAAAAGAAACTTGAGCTATATGAAGAATACGGTCAAAAACATGATATGTATGAGTATGCAGTGAAGAATCTAAAATAAAAAAATATAAAGAGGCTATCGCAAAACATATAAATAGTCTGTAAAAATGTATAAGTAAGTTGTATCTATAAAAGCGAGCTATAAAACTAATCAAAAGTTTTATAGCTCGCTTATTTATTTGGGGCAAAAATCATTCATTATGTAACAGTTCCTTAAATTACCAACTAAGTACAGTTAGCTGGCCGTGAGTATCCCAGCAACGAATCTTGCCATAGCTTTTAAGGTTGTTGGCGAGTGCTAGGTCTGTGGCACCTACTAGGTCTTGGTGGGCAATGAGGATGGTATACTCATCTGTTCCTTTTGTAATCTTGAGTGCTTCAGCAACGGAGTCTGATAGAGGTGTTTGGGTGTTCATGGAAAGAACGGGAATTTTTTCGCAGTCAAAGTGGATAGGTTGGTTTGCAGGTTGAGTGTGAATGACTGTGATAATAGAGGTATCCCCTGTATGGGTTAAGCTAAATTTAGCAGCTTCATTATTTTCTAGTTCATTATACTTCTTAGAGAGTAGGCTATCATACTTAGTTAGTTTAGCATTTGGTGTCATACATGAGAGGGTACATTTGACTTTATCACCGTGATAGGTAATGGTTTGACCTTTGGTAGATACCTTACCTTCATTATTGAAATGGAAGAGTTGATCATAGGTGTGTTCCCCTTGGCCTATAAAGCTATCTATAATCACGTAAATATCTGGCTTTATATAAATGACTTTTCTATTGGTAAAGATGCTGCCTTTTTCAAGGTGCATATATCCAAGGTGACTACCCTCTACCATAGAGAATAAGCCTTTATCTACAAAGTTTCCTTGGATATAGTTGGCTACTTTGCCAAAGCCCCATGAGCTTATACATTCAGTAAAGGATTGATTATCTACAACGGTTGTATTGTGTGCAAAGGCAGCCTTTAAATCGTTGCGAATAGGTTTATGCATATAGGTAAAGCGTCCACTATCAACTAAAATATCTTCTCCTTGTGCAAAGAGGTCAATATGAAGGAGGTTGGCATGACCATGACCACTTCCTATACTGCCACAATGGAAGTGAAGATAGTTGGCATCATCTTCCCATGAATCACGTAAATAGTAGTTACCACTATCAGGAAGTATACTATGTGTATGAGTAGGTGCTTCATGTGGAAGTTGTTCATAGACATGAATAGCTTCTAGGCCTTCATACCAGGAGCTTATTGGGTCTAGTATAGGTAGTCCACCAAATTTAAGTGTAGGATCTTTAAATAAGTAAGCACCTCTTGAAAGGACATCACGTAAATCTGTATGGTCTGAATCTCCTTGAGTTACTTGATGATGGTTTGGCTTAGCCCAGTTTAGGTTGGTATAACACATTTTTAGTGTTTTTTTAGTGAGCATAGGTGGTAGGTCTATATTTACACGTCTTGCTGTAGAGATAACATTTTGGAAAGAGTGAAGCACTTCGTTATGATACATAGGAGATTGCTCCCAGTGGGTTCCATCATCCATAACTTGAATGGTAGCGTGTTCACTTAGCCTAGAGAGAGCTGTCTCCATATAAGTTTGCCCTATGTCTTGGGAAGACAAGAAGGCACCAAGTAGAAAGAGGCCTTGATTTTGGATAACCCCCCAGTTACTCATAGTACGGAAGGAATCATGGACATCATGAAGATAAGTACCGTGTTCAAGGAGAGAATGAATGAATTTATCCATAAAAGCTGGTGTAAAGGCAGGGCTTTTATGCATATGAATATAGGCTCTAAGCCAATTTTCTATACGGATAGCTGAGTCTATGGTGCGCCAAGTGGTACGCATACTTTCTGGCGTAAAGGATGCATGGTCAATAAAGTCTGTTACAAGACGAACGAAATTTTCAGGGTATTTTTCATCTTGCGTTAGTGAATAAGCTTCACCTAAGCTACTGACATACCCATGTCTAACAAGCATAAAAATCCATTCATCATCTTCAGCAGGTATAAACTCCCAATCAATGGTGTCTTTAAAGGTGACAGGGTGTATAGTAGGCTCCATATCCCATGGCTTATCAAATAAAAAAGTATTTTCACAAACTTCATTGGCAATGCGTATAACGTGAGCGACTTCATGAGGGAAATGTTGTTTGATAAACTGACCAATTTCAAGTAAATGTTCTGTGTTAAATACTTTCTCAGGACTTAAAGTAATTTGCATTTGTAAAACCCCCTATAATAAAATTTAGCTTACTCATAAACTACACTAAAATAAATAAAATTTTAGTAAAATATATGTTTATTTAAATTTAATTATAATATATAATTAAATTATGTAAAATATAACGTGAAGTTATATAAAATATTTTAATAAGGGGAGTAATCATGAAGCAGTTAGTTAAACAAGGATTAGATCAGGCCTATGAGATTACTAAAAGGAGTTTAGCTGATTTTACAGGAGGATTTCCAACTACCTATACTACAGAAAATATATATGGAAAAGAAACTAACTACGAATGGACACCTGGATTTTATACTGGATATGTATGGCTACTTAATGAATACAAAGAAGATGCAGCTTTTTTAGAAGTACTACAAGAACATATTAGAAGTTTTCGAGAAAGAATTGATCAAAAAATATGCACTGAAACTCATGATTTAGGATTTTTATATTCGTTATCTTGTGTAGCAGCTTATAAGTTAACAGGAGATGAATTTGCAAAAGAAACAGCTCTTATAGCAGCGGATGAGCTTGCCATTAGATTTAGAGAAAAAGGTCAGTTTATACAAGCTTGGGGAAGTTTAGATGCACCTAATAATTATCGTTTAATCATTGACTGTTTGCTCAACCTACCTTTATTGTACTGGGCGACAGAGGTGACAGGTGATACCAAATATAATCATATAGCTTATACTCACCTTAAAACCTGTTTATCACATATTATTAGAGAAGATGCTTCTACTTATCATACTTTTTATTTCAATTATGAAGATGGTACACCTAGTCATGGTGTAACACATCAGGGATACAAAAATGATTCTACTTGGTCAAGAGGTCAAGCATGGGGAATCTACGGTATTGCACTAAGTTATGCCTATACAAAAGATGAGTCATTAATCAAGCCATTTAAAGAAGTGACTAAGTATTTTATAGAACATTTACCAAAAGACTATATACCTTACTGGGATTTCACTTTTAAAGAAGGGGATGAACCTCGGGATTCTTCAGCAGCAGCTATTGCAGTATGTGGTATGTTGGAGATGAAAAAGTATATAGATGATCAAGAATATTGCAGTGAACTAGACCACTATATTGAAAGTATAATGAGTTCTCTTATTACAAACTACGCTGCTAAAACAGAAGATGAAACAAATGGATTGTTATATAAAGGTACTTATGCAAGAAAGTCTCCTTATAATAGCTGTGATGACTACGGAGTAAATGAATGTGTACTTTGGGGAGATTATTTTTACGTAGAAGCGCTTATGAGAATGTATAATCCAGATTGGAAAATGTATTGGTAATTAAATAAATTCAAATAGAGTAAAACTATAAGAGGGGTTGAATAGATGGATACTAAAGAACTGGAAGCACAAAAGGGACAAGAAGTTCAAAAAGAACAGGTGAAACAATTAAGCAACATCAAACACTTAAGTCAAGAGGGGACTAAAATACATATTGAACTTGAACATGAAGTAGCAGAAATAGTTTTCTTCAAAGAGGATATAGTACGTATTTACCTAGATCCTACTGGAGAGTTTGTAGATGATACAGAAGGTAAAATTATAGCTCAAACAGAAGAAGACTTTAGAAGTAAGTTTGGTGTGCCACAGGTGAGTGTAGTAGAGGAAGAGGACTATTATAAGGTAGCTAGTAAGAAAGTAGTTCTTCGTTTTTATAAAGCACCTTTTCGTGTAGAGGCTTATAAGACAGATGGGCATACTCTTATCTTTAAAGAGACCCAGCCTATAAGCTATAGTAAGGAACAAATTACACAAACTTTAGAAGGTGATGAAAAAGAGTACTTCTATGGTGGTGGTGTACAAAATGGCTACTTCTCTCATAAGAATAAACAGATAGATATTGAACTTAAAATCTCTCATTGGAATGCAGGTTCTGTGTCAAGTCCAGCACCTTTTTATATGAGTACAAAGGGGTATGGTCAATTTAGAAATACTTTCAACAAGGGAAGTTATGCTTTCTTTGATACAACGACTCTTATACATGATGAAGGTAAGAGTGATACCTTTTATTTCTTTGGGGATACATTAAAAGATATATTAGATTTATATACAGAACTTACAGGGAAGCCTAATTTTATCCCAAGATGGGGGCTTATGCCTGGAGATGCTAACTGTTATAAAGAGACGATGGATGCTTTAAAAGTAGCTAATCAGTATGTAGAGCATAATATACCAAGAGGTTGGATACTTCCAAATGATGGGTATGGTTGTGGTTATACAGACCTTAAAGGTTTTGTAACAGAAGCAGAGAAGTTAGGTTTTAAAGTAGGTCTATGGACAGAAAATAGTATGGAAAAGCTAGCTGAAGAAGTAGGCGAGTTTGGTTCAAGAGTTGTTAAGACTGACGTAGCTTGGGTAGGACCTGGCTATGCCTTTGGACTGGATGGGGTAAAGCAGTGTTTTAATGGTATAGAAGATAACTGTGAAGATAGAGCTTACTTATGGACTTGCTGTGGTTGGGCAGGTACACAAAGATATAGTACAGTATGGAGCGGAGACCAATTCGGGGATTGGGAATATATACGTATGCATATTCCAACTTATATTGGTGCTGGACTATCAGGTAATCCTTATTGTGGGTCAGACGTAGATGCTATTTTTGCAGGTTCAGCTCATACACATACAAGAGACCTTCAGTGGAAATGTTTCACACCTATCCTTATTCAAATGTCAGGATGGGCACCTAAAAATAAACAAGCATGGGTATGGGATGAACCGTACACAACTTATAATAGAACCTACTTAAATCTTAAGCTAAGATTAACACCTTATATGTACACTTACGCCCATCAAAGTTATATAGATGCCTCACCTATTATGAGACCAATGTTATGGGCATACGGCAATGAAGCTTATACATTAACAAAGGATACACAGTATCAATTTATGCTAGGAGATTATTTCTTAGTGGCGCCAGTCTTTGAAGATGTAGAAGTAAGAGATGCTATCTACTTACCAAATGAAAATCAAATTTGGATTGATTACTTTACAGGTGATCAATACCAAGGTGGTAGAGTGCTTAACTCTTTCCATGCACCACTTGAAAAACTTCCTTTATTCGTTAAGAATGGTGCCATTATTCCTATGTATCCTTTAGGAAGATTTGATGGGGATGTATTACCAGATGAAGATCATCCATTAACTCTAGACATTTACCCATGTGGTGAAACTTCTTTTGAACTTTATGAAGATGATGGAAAAACAAAAGAACATAAGCAAGGTGCTTTTGCCCACACATTGATTCAAGTTCAAGCGCCAACATCAGGAGAAGGGTCAGTAACTATAAGTGTAGGGGAAACAGTAGGCACTTATAGAGATATTAAAGAAGAACGTCAACATGAGTTCGTAGTTCATACGAAAGTAAATCCAGGAAAAGTGAACTTCAATGTGAAGGATTCAACTTTTGAAGTAGAAGAGGTACATACAAAAGAAGCTTATGAAGGTACAAAAGGTAATGTAATGTACTTTGATAAAGATACAGTAGGAGGCGTACTCCTTATTAAGACTGAAGCAATAAGTATAAGAGAAGGTTTAACTCTATTGGTAGAACAATTTAATAATGATGCTTTACCAAAGGAAATAACAGATACTACTCTTCCAGAAGTGCCTAAAGGTCTCGTGGCAAGAGAAATCTTTGATACAAAAAACATTATAGGATGGGAAGAAGTAGAAGGAGCTATAGGTTATGATTTATTAATAGATGGCCTACTCTTTACAAATGTACGTAATCCTTATACTCATAGGGAGTTAGAGTTTACTACAACTTATACTTATCAAGTAAGAGCTTACAATACTCTAGGTGTATCTCCTTGGAGCGAGAAAATCAGTGTAACTACTCTTGAATCTTCACTCAAGGATGTGATTACAGGAGAGGATATGGACGTAACAGCAACCAGTG
The DNA here is from genome assembly GCA_900551325.1 of uncultured Eubacteriales bacterium. Classification (GTDB taxonomy): domain Bacteria; phylum Bacillota; class Clostridia; order Lachnospirales; family Cellulosilyticaceae; genus Holtiella. Next base: position 36,240 of record URVM01000022.1, read on the forward strand.
AACGTCCAGGTTATGGTGCTGAAAAAGCTGTTAACGGTGATGGAGGCTCTATGTGGTTATCTAAGTCAGAGGGTGAATCAGACTTACCAGCTACTTATACAATGATATTTAAAGATGCTTATAAGATAAATAAATTTGAGTACAAATCTAGAGCTAAAGGAACAAAGGGTAATATTACAAAATATAACCTATCCATTAGTCAAGACGGGGTACATTATAAAGACCTTGTACAAGGTGGCCTATGGGAAGACCAAGACGAGCCACATATTGTAAACTTTAGTGAAGAGGTAGTGAAATACCTTAAACTTGAAGCTTTAGAGGGTAATACAAATTATGCAAATGCTATTCACCTTAAACCTTACAAAGTACCAGGTACAGATAAGGTAATCTTAGGAGACTATACAGGTGGTGGAGCAGTAGATAACAATGACTATACTTTTGTAAGCAACTATATAGGTGTAGTTGAAGGGGATAACGACTGGGGATATGTTTCTAAGTCTGATATCAACTACAATGGTATGATTGATGCTTATGATTTAGCCTTTGTAGCAAGCCGTTTAGAAGAAGGACTTACACCAAGTGATAAGACTCTATCAGGAAGTGTTACTGTAGAAACAGATGCAGTAGAAGTTAAGGCGGGAGAAGTTTTTGAAGTGAATGTAGTTGGGCATGACCTTCAAGATGTATATGCTTTCCACGCTATGATTGATATAGATACAGAGAAGTTTGAGCACACAAACTGTATGGGAAGATGTAAAAAAGAAGTTATTGCAAGATCTTCTGATATAAGTTGTCATATGCATAATGTATCTACACTTAAATCTGATGAAAAGGGTACTAAAGTTGTAGTAGCATTCACAGGAAAAGGCAATACACCTACTATTAATGAATCAGGTGTTCTATCTACCTTTACATTACGAGCTAAATGCGATACAAAAGTAGACTTAAATGCACTTGGTACTATGTTGGTAGGCAGTAATTTAACTGTTATAGAAGATAAATAAATAGGTTCTAGGCTATAGATACTAAGTATAAAGTAATACAAGGTACTATAGCCTATTTTATTTGTCCGTAGTATGATGGGGGTTAAGTATAGAAGTAAAACTATAGAAAAGTTTGGAGATTATAAGAAAAAAACAATTAAATAATAATTATTATTTGTAAAATGGATAGAATATATTATAATAAGAAAGTTAGTGTATAAATTAGGACCAGATTATATATTCTAATTTAAACAGGGATGATGAAAGGAAAAATATATTATGAATAAGTTAATAAAATTATTTAGTTTAGCGGGTTCTGTACTTGTAGCAGGCACACTTCTTGCAGGGTGTAGTAATAGTAGTAAAGAGTCTATTACTTTCTTTAATTATGGAGAGAATATAGATAAGGAAACTCTAAAAGAATTTGAACAAGAGTATGGTATCAATGTAAAAATGAGTACTTTCGATGATATGGATACTATGTACCTTAAAATTGCTGAAAGTAATGCTCAATATGATGTAATCTTAGTTTCAGATGCATTAATGCCAAGAATGATTGAAGAAGGGTTAGTTCAAGAGATTAATAAGGATAATATTCCTAATATTGCTCAAATGGATGAGGAATATTTAGACTTAGAAATAGACCCAGGAAACAAATATTCCGTACCTTATATGTTTGGAACAATAGGGATTATCTATGATAAGAATGTAGTAACAGAAGAAGTAGATAGCTGGGATATTATGTGGGATGAAAAGTATAAGGGTAAAGTCTTTATGTTTGATACTTATAGAGATACTATAGGTATGGCATTAAAGAAACTAGGTTACTCTATGAACTCAGAAAATCCTGAAGAGCTTGAGAAAGCTAAAGAAATTTTAATCGAGCAAAGACAGTTAGTAGACCCTATCTACGGTGTAGATAATGGAACATCTATGATTGCATCAGGAGAGACAGCGCTTAATATGATTTGGTCAGGTGAAGGGCTCAATCTTCAAGATGAATATCCAAACTTAGTTTATACAATCCCTAAAGAAGGAGCAAACTTCTGGATTGATAGCTTATGTATTCCATCTAACGCAAAAAATGTATCAGGTGCAGAGAAGTTCATCAACTTTGTAAGTGATAAAGAACGTGCTTTAAGAATAGCGGATGAAATCGGCTATACTACACCAAACAAAGAAGCTAGACTTCTACAAGATGAACATATAAGAAATAATCCTAATGCTTATATGCCAAAAGAGCTAATGGATTTAAGTGAACTGTATAGACCTTTATCATTAGATGTAAAACGTATGTATGACCGTATATGGACAGACATTAAGGTAGAACAATAATTAGAAAAAGTAATACTAAAATAGGTTGTGGCAAAATGCATAAAGGGTCTGTGAAAATGAATAAATAAGTTGTAGATATAAAAAAGGAGCATATCAAACTAATACAAGGATTAGTTTGATATGCTCCTTTACCCATTAGGGCTAATAATTATTAATTATGTAACCCCTATTTATATAGCAAATATTTTACCAAAAGAGAATCTTACTAGTGGAGATACAACAAGTAAGTTAAGTGGTAAAGCCATTATAAAGTTTCTTATAATACATAAAGGGTATAATTTTAATGCTGCTGTATTAAATCCAACAGCTACAATAGCACCATACATAGACATGCAAAGTACCATCCCTACTACCATACAACCTGATATGGCAAGTATTATTTTAATTTGTTTAGTCTCAGGTGTTGGCTTTACAATTTTAAATGCAATTGGTTTTGCAAGTTTGCCTACAACAAAGATGTCTAATAAGAGTGCTACGATAAATCCTAGCCAGAAGTCTTTTAAAAGGTGGTTGAAAAACTGGTTGTGAAACCCCTCATTTAAAATCATATTGTAGATAGTCATTCCTAAAACCATTCCAAAGCACATCATAGTAGTAAAAGTTAATTTTTGTAATTTTGTTTGCCCCATAGTCAAATCCTTTCTTCAAGTCAAGTGTTTTGATTATAACAAGTAATTAAAAGTGTGTCAACCAAGTTGACGTTAAATAAATGTTAGGGCGTTTCAAAATAAGAAAGATATATGTTAAAATGGATTAAAACTTAAAGTAAGGTGATTGAATGGAAGAAAACTTAGAAGAACTTAATATAATAGATCTGATTAGTGAAAAACATATCGTTTTAAGACGTGAGGTAGAAGATAAATGGACAAATAGTAATGAAGAGGAGATTACTCATACAGAGGCATTTTTATTAGCTAAGATAAGTATGGGGAGAGTTTCACTTGCTGAAGCAGCAAGGCAAGCACATATTTCTAGACAAGCTATGTTTAAGTGCGCTAAGAAGTTAGAGGAAAAAGGCTATTTAGAATTTAATCTAGAAGATAATCATAATAAATATGCTGTACTTACTTTAAAGGGGCAAGCATACTGTCAAAAGAGCCAAGAATTAAAAATGAGTATAGAAAATGACATAGCAGAAATTTTAGGTCAAGAAAATGTTCTTTTATTAAAGGAGTTACTAAAGAAAAATTGGCTTAAAAAATAAGATCAAATTAAGTAGATAAAAGGAATAAAATAGACTAGGAGTGGGATAAATGTGTGAGAACTGTATGCATTTAGAGTATGATGAAGTCATAAGAGAGTATGTTTGTGCGGTAGGTCCTATTATGGACGAGGATGATTTAGCAAGAATGAGCTACTATCCTAGTAAACAATGTCCTTATTTTAAATTAGGAGATGAGTACACTATAGTTCGTAAACAAAATTAATTTATTTAAAAGATAAAAATATAGATTTCAAATAGATATTTTAAGTTATAATAAGCCATCCTAAGAGTAATTCTTACCTCAAAGTAGATAAAGAATGAAATTTAGATGGCTTATTTGAAACTTTTTGTAGAAAAATGAAGTCTTATAAAATATGGTAATAATTTCTATGAAAAATTAGTAGAGTTAGCCCCCCTTTGGGAGGGAATATGCTATACTAAATAAAGTAGAATTTAATGGCTTAAAAAGTAAAAGAAGTACTTATAATGCCGAAAAATAGACAGAATAAACTTGCACAGAGTATAGGAAGGATTTAGAGTATGAGTACATATGGTTATTCAAGGACAAGATCAAAGGGAGTACAGGCAAAAAAGATAGCTATAGGGCTTCTGGGAGTAAGCTTGGTTGTTTTTTGTGGTGTAGGGGGAAATGCTTATTTAAAAAACAAGAAAATTGATGAGGCAACAGCCCTTATAACAGAGATAGAAGCACAAAAACAAGATTTAGAAAAGAAGGTAAAGGGGCTTCAGGAAACGACAGGTAGTTTAGAAACTGAAGTGAAGAAAATTGAAGAGATATTATGGCGTTTTGAGCCTATTATAATACCAGATAGTATGAAATAATAAAAGAATTAGAAGGATCAAGGTGATGTGAGATGATCAGAAGAAAGAATCAAATAGGCGTAACTATTTTATTGATAATAGTATCTTTAGGGTTATTAGGTGGAACAGGTTTCATCGTAAGTAAAAATAAAGGCCAAAGTGAAAAGTTAGAACAAGTTCAAGGCAAACTTGCAACTGTAGAAGCAAGTAAAACTAATTTAGAAACTCAAGTTAAAGAGCTTGAAACTAAAAACGAACAACTCCTTAAACAAATAGAAGAATTAAATATTGGGCTTCAAGATTTAGAAAAAGAGGGCATTGATATTACAACAATGACTAACAATGAAGAGGATAGAAAAGTTGCGTATTTAACTTTTGATGATGGTCCTAGTGCTAATACTGCTAAAATATTAGATTTCTTAAAGGCAAACAACATACGTGCTACATTCTTCGTATTAGAAAAGGATGGATATGATGACCTTTATAAGCGTATTGTAGATGAAGGACATGCTATTGCTATTCACTCAAGTACACATGACTATGCACAAATCTATCAAAATGTAGATAACTTTATGAATGACGTAAATAGCTTATCTAATCATATTAAAGAACTCACAGGTGTAGAAACAAAGCTTTTACGTTTCCCAGGTGGCTCAAATAATACAGTAAGTCATCGTTACGGTGGAAAAGATATTATGAATCAAATTATTCCAACTGTAACAGATGCAGGCTTTGTATATTATGATTGGAATGTGGATTCAATGGATGCAGCCAAAGGTCTTCAAGATACACAAGTTATTGTAGACTCTGTTTTAAAACAAGCTAAATACAATGATAATGCAGTAATCTTAATGCATGATGCAGCAGCAAAAACTACAACAGTAGATGCTCTTCCAAAGATTGTAGAAGGCTTAAAAGAGCAAGGTTTTGTATTTGATGCTCTTTCAACTGATTCAGAACCAGTAAAATTCAAATAAACCACTACTATGCATAAAAAATAGAATTCAACCTATACTAAGAGTTAACATATGTATAGGAAGGGATGTAATATCTATTATGGAACAGTTTCAATGTCAAACTTGTGGTTATGATATGACAGGAATAGAAAGATATGCAACACCTATGAACTCTACTTTTTATCCAGGTGTAGATACAACCTTTATGGATGTGGTGGGACTTTATAATACACAAATGAGTAATTCAGTAAGATGTCCAAGCTGCGGGCAAATAGGACAATGGACAAGACGTTACTAAAGGAGTGATTGATTCACTCCTTTTTATATTTATATGGGAGAGGTTTATATAATAAGTATGAAATATAAAAAGGTTTCATACAATGTAATAAGCCATGTACTTGCAAGATATTCACTTACTCATGTATAATGAAGGTAAAAATGGAGAGGAGGACGAGTATGGAATCTCCACTAAATGTAGTTGGTTTTTCAAAAGCCCAAAATAAATTTGATATTGAAGATATTATAGAGGGTATTTTAAAGAACCCAAGCAAACAAAAAGCTATAGAATTAACTTCTGAAGTTATTTTTGCGGAGTATATGCAAGAATTAGCTGAAAATACATATACCATAGTTCGAGTACGTGTGAAAAAAGGCGAAGAAGATCCAGAGGTTACTGTTTATGATTGTGATGCTTTTATTCAAGCAACACGTAATACAGATATTGAGGAAGTGGTCGTAGAAAGAGGCGACGAGTTTGATGATGAAGATACAGACTACTACGTAGTATGTGAAGAAAAAGAAAGTTCAATGGAAGTTGTCTTTGTACTTCAAAATATTGTTGAATATTTAGAAGGCATAAGAAAAGGTCTTAGTATTAAACAAGTAAATATTGTAGGTGTAGCATCAGAGGGTACGATTATCTTACCTATAGAAAAGGATGAGGAAGATGAGCGTATCGAAAAAGAAGAAAAAGAAAAGATGCGCACCATGCTTCAAAAAATGAAACTAGGTGATGAAGAAGCTAGAGAAATTCTTGAAAAAGAAGAAAGAGACTTAGATACTCAGCTTAAAGAGCGTTTAAGAGAAGAAGATTTCTTAACGGTTATGAGTGGTTATTTCATGCCGACTACTTTCCAAGATGCTGTCTATGCCGTGCTTGGTGATATTTTAGAAATAAAAGAAAGAAAAAATAAATTAACAGGGGAAGAGATGTATCTCTTTACTCTGAATGTAAATGATATGAATATAGAAGTAGTTATCCATAAGAAAGAACTTATCGGTATGCCAAGTGTAGGTATGCGATTTATGGGTACTTGTTGGATGCAAGGTCAGGCAATTATGGGATAGAAGTGTAGCATATTACACTTCTATTTTGCTTTAATTAAGCTAATAATTAATCTTATGAAAAGGAATGAATTATAGTTTAAGGGACATACTTGACGAATAGCAGTTAAAGGCGTAATATAGAAGGGATTAAAATTTTTGTTTCCGTAGCTCAGTAGGATAGAGCGACCGCCTCCTAAGCGGTAGGCCGCTGGTTCGATTCCAGTCGGGAACGTATATTTTAGAAGGATTGTCTACAGGACAGTCCTTTTTTTTATGCTAAAAGATTTCTTTTCCCCATTATATAGAACTTCTCTATAAATAGATTACTCTAAGCTGTTGTAAGGGCAAAAAATTTAGACTATAATTAAAATAGAGAATAATAGACGTTTCAGGAGGAGTTCACATGGGTTATGTGGAAATGTTCGATAGCATTGTTGAAATTATGCATAATGACTATTCAGGTTGTATACATAAACTTGGATGGGACAAACCTGCAGAATATAGACAAGCAATAGAAGAAATGGAGAAAGTGGGCATTATAACAGACTTGCTTTTCAAAAATTTTGTAGAAGAATATTTGTGGGACTTCAAAGATTATAACGTAAGCATAGACTATACTTTAGAAGAAGAAAAGATGACTAATGGATTTATTGTACGTCGTCATGAAGATGTATTACATATTGTAAAGTCTACAGGGGATAGTAGAGTTATGCCAGGTATGATTATTACTCATATTGATGGTTTAGAAATAGCTGCTGTAGCAGAAAATCAAAAAAAGTTTTTACACGCTCAACCACCAGAAAGACAAGAGTGGTCTCACATATTAATGAGAGCAAAAACCTGTATGATACAAGTGCCAGGAGGCCTTACCTGGGAGCAAGAGCTTAAAAAGTATAAAAAATTAGACATATCTAAGAGGAAATACGAATTTAAACAATATGACAAAGATACATTTATTCTGAAGGTACCTCACTTTGGGAACAAGGAAGAAATGGATAAATTATTAAGTGCTCATAAGGAAGAATTAGAAAGAGCGAAAGCCCTCATTATTGATGTAAGGGAAAATGAGGGGGGAATTGAAGCTGTAGGCCTTTCTTTACTTGAGTATTGCTTTGATGAAGGTGAAGTATATGAACCTACAGAAGCGGGATATTATAACTGGACAGCAAACAACGCAGAAACAGGACTTAGATATAGAGAATATTTACTAGAGAAAAATGATGACCCTGAACAAAGAGGTGTATATGAATTTCTAAAAAACTTAGAAGTTCCAGGGGTATATGATATTACTAGGTGTGAAGGGTGCAAGCCTTATAGTGTAAAAGGTAAAAAAGGACCAATAAAAGTAGCTATATTAATTGATGTGTATTGCCAAAAGGCTTGTGAAGAGTTTCTAATGTATGCCAAAGCATCGAAGAAAGTAACTCTTGTGGGCCGTGCTACAAAGGGAGCCTTAGATTACTCTAATATATATGGTGAAGAGGTAGGAGAGCATTTTATACTAAGTTATCCTGTATGTTATTATGGACGAGTAAATGAAGGGCAAGGCATAGATTATATAGGTATAGAACCAGATGTATTAGTACCTTGGACACCTGAACACATTGAAGAAGATGTAGATTTAAATATTGCTATTAAATATTTAAAGAGAAGAGTATAAATTATAGACTGTTGAATAAAAATATTATTTTTGTCCCATAATCTCAGTAAGAGGTGAAAAGGATGAAAAAATGGTTAAAAATAATTTTATTTACTGTAGCAATTGTATTGTATTTTTGGTTTATATTAAATTCTACTAATATTATTAGTGCTTTTATTAAAGTTGGTATTGTTGCTTTTCTTTTATTAGGTATGGAAAATAGTAGGCGAGATAAAGAGAAGCTGTTTCTTCTTCATTCTGATGTAGATAAATTAAAGCATATGGATGAAAGGGAATTTATAGAGTATGTTTCATACCTTTATAAGAAGCTAGGCTACTTCATAGACCTACTAAAGTCTAAAGAAGACTTAGGGTGTGATATTGTAGCAAGGAAGAAACAAGAGATTATATGTATCAAATGCATAAGTGGTGTAGACACAATTGACTTATTGCCACTTCAGCAAGTTTATGGAAGCTTGAATTTATATAAGGCTAATAAAGGGATGATTGTTACAACAGGGAACTTTACAGAGAGGGCTAAACAATTTGCTAAGTCTAATAAGTTAGAATTAGTAGAACAAGACCGTTTAATAAAGCAAATCTCAAAAGCTACCTTACAAAAAGGTGTAAGAAGGACAGCTTCTAGTACACAAGAAGCTTAGGTAACCATATTGTAATATTAAATATGGGAAATTCTATTAATACTTTAACCAATATATGTTAGTATAGTGTTAAAACTAATACTAAAAGGGGGAATTTTGATGAATTTAGAAACAAAGCCAAGCTATAATGCGGCAGTGAAAAAGCAAACACTTTCAGTAGGAACCATTGTATTAGGAGTAGCACTTATTAGTGTATCAATTATACTCACATTACTTATTACTGTACCAGAGCTTGCACAGGCTATTATTCAAGCTAAGGGGCAAATTTTTAAAGGTCTATTTATTGGAGTTACAATTCTACCTATCTTTTTATTTGTCACTATAAAAGGTGGAAAGACATGGTATAAACAATTATGGAGCTGGATAGCTGTAGGTATTACTTGTGTAGCACTTATTGGTATTACTTTAGGAAGTACTTTTATGAATCAACCTAAAGATATGAATGGTGGTATGCAAATGGAAGAAGGCATGAATATGGAAGGAACTACATCAGAAGATATGGATGCAAATGGTGATGTAGTTATAATGAATTAAAAAAGGGTATAAAAAAAGAGTGTTGAAATGGGACACTCTTTTTTTTATATATTAATTTAGAGGGACACAGAGTCGGTTGTTACATTTATCTATAGTATACCACTTTAATTAGAGAAGTAATAGCAGTCTAATATTAAAGTATTATTAATGTTTCTTTACAGTTTGTTTACGTTGAACACGGGTACGGAATAAAAGTGTACGAAGTGCTGACCAATTAAATGGAATAAGTGGGTATAAATAAGATTCACCGCTAAAGGATTTAGTTGTTGCTAGTACAATTGTATTAATGATAAGAGCACCTATAAAGCCCCATATACCTAGAAGTCCTGCACCTATAAGCATAAGGATACGCATAAATTTGATAGCATAGGTAAGTTCAATGCTAGGTTGAGTAAAGCTAGACAGTGCTACAATAGCCATATAAAAAATAGTATGAGGAACTAGCCAACCTGTCTTAACAGCATATTCTCCAAGGATAAGTCCTCCTATTACAGATAGAGAAGTACCTAGAGAACTAGGTGTATTAAGTGAAGCAATCTTAAGACCATCTACAGCTATTTCAAGTGCAAGAAACTGTATAAAGAGTGCTACATTAAGTGAATCCGTTGGTAACAAGAAAGACAAGGAGGAAGGTACAAGATTTTCATACCTAACAACTAATACGTAAAGAGGTGTTAAGAATAAATTTACAATAAGAATAATATGACGTACAAAACGAAGATAGTTTCCTGTAAGTACAGGTACATAGTAATCGTCTACATCTTGTAGGAAGTCAAAGATACCAGTAGGTACAATAATAGCAGTAGGAGAGTTGTCTACTAGAATAACGATTTTACCTTCTGATACTTGAGCCGCGGCTACATCAGGACGTTCAGTATAACGTGCTTTAGGAAAAGGATTCACCCACGCATTTCCTTGAATGGCTTCAATAAGGGTTTGATCTCCCATAGTAAGAGCAGTGATTTCTAGATTTTTAAGCATGTCTCTTACTTTATTTAAGAGCTTCTTATCTACTTTATTACTGAGATAGCCAATGGCTACGTCTGTATTTGAAACAGAGCCAATATGAACCATTTCAAATATAAGGTGTGGGTCACGAATACGTCTTCTAATAAGAGAGGTATTAAAAACGATAGTTTCCACAAAACCATCTCTAGCACCACGAAGTGTTTTTTCTTTTTCTGGTTCATTAATGCCACGAGTAGGATAAGTTCTAAGGTCAAGAATAGCACCAGAACTTGAACCATCAAAAAGAAGGATAGTTTGACCTGCAAGCATACCATCTACTAATTCATTAATATCATCAGACGTAGAAATTTCAATAGCACTAACACCATAAGTCAGTAAATCTTCGGCACGGTAAATTTTAGATAAAGTTTCTGGAGGAAGGTCGAAAAGATCACGGCGAACATATTCTAAATTTACATCTTTTACAAATCCATCTATAAAGTAAAGATAAAAAGTACGTCCATGAATAATAAGTTTCTTTTCAAGAATATCAAAGCTCTTTCCTAAAGGAAGGATGGAGCGCAGTTCACGTAAGTTATCTTGTAAATTAGAAGTTAATTTCATCATATACCACCTAGTTGTAAGAAATAATGTAGTTATTATATGTAGGGGTATACAAAATATACATTTTTATCTACAATAGGGTGAAAGAAATAACAAGGTAGGTAAGAAGATGGAAGAACATATAAAGTACATGGAGTTAGCACTTGAAGAAGCAAGAAAAGCTTATGAGCTAGATGAGACACCTATAGGTGCTGTAATTGTGCATAAGGGAGAAGTTATAGCTAAAGCTTGTAATAGAAGAAATACGGACAAGAATAGTCTTGCTCATGCAGAAATTTTAGCTATTAATGAAGCTTGTAAATATATAGGGGATTGGCGTTTAGAAGAATGTACGATTTACATTACACTAGAGCCTTGTCCAATGTGTGCAGGTGCTATTGTACAAGCTCGTATACCACAAGTTGTTTATGGTGCAAGTAGTCCTAAAGCAGGTTTTGGAGGTTCTGTACTTAATATTTTACAATTAGAGGACCTCAATCATAGATGTGAAGTTATAAGAGATGTATGTACAGAAGAAAGCAGTAAACTTTTGAAAGAATACTTTAAAAAAATGCGTCAAAAAAAGTAATTGGAGAGTTGTTTTAAAAATGGTATAATATAGCTATAGTTGTAAAAATAGAATGGGGGAAACTTCAATGAACGTTACTGCAAAGCATAAAAAAGCTAGAATCTTTAGAGATTTTTTAATCGAAACAAATGGTGTCAACATGTTTAAGGAAGAAGAAAAGGAGCATGCTATTCTTTTTAGAAGTATGTATCCAGTAAGAGAAGATGATAAGAAACAATTTATGTTTATAATAGATGACTCAATCTATGTAACAATGCAATCACTTATTGTAAGTGAAGTACCAGAAGAAAAAAGAAGTGAAATGGTTGAGCTTATTAATCAAATCCACTTTGAATATCCTACAGTAAAATATGTACTTACTCCAACAGGACAAGTTATGACTTCAGCTATTTACCATGGACATGAAGGTAGCTTTGATGCTGGAACAGCTATTAAATGTACAATTGAATTATTCAAAGTTATTTCAAATGATCATTATGCACGCTTCATGAAAATTTTAGGAGAATAAGAGGCATTGACATGTAGCTGTAAAATCGTTATACTAATTACGTGACAGTTTCATATGTCAACCATTTTCCGTGCTAGCCGGGGAAGTAGCGGTGCCCTGTACCTGCAACCCGCTGTAGCAGGGGTGATGCTCTAGCCGAGGCAGTATCTTGTAGGGTCTGCCCTTAGCAAGTGATGTTGATGATTAGGTCTTACGCAATAGACACTTTCGAACCGTGTCAGGTCCGGAAGGAAGCAGCACTAAGGAAGCACGTTCTATGTGCCGTGAGGGTGCCTAATCGGAGTTAACTACTAGGGTCACGCTTATGGGCTATTGTCGAAGCTGAGTGCACGGATTAAAAAGTAAATGAATGTACCTATGTACATAATGATAAGCCCCCTGAAGTTTTTGCTTCAGGGGGTATTTGTGTATAAAAAAGATTTAGTGGACAATAATTTTATAAGCTACTGTTTTTGATACAGGTTGACCACAGCACATTTTGCGGTAGCGACAGTAGATTGTAAATTGTCCAGGTGTAGTAGGACTAACAAGCCATGTACGAAGTAAAGTAGACCCAGTAGGTTCATAACTGCCTTTTATAGTGTGAAACTCAGAAGGAGTATCTAGCTCCCATTTATAATTATTTGATGCAGGTTCTTCTAATGTAATTTTGAGAAGGTCATCTACTAAAACATGGTTGGTATGTTCTAAAGAAAGATTATGAGACATAAATTCACCTCTTATTTGGAAGAATTAGGACATAAAGTTAATCTATATATTAGTATATACACTAAGGCCCCAAGAGGGGACAAAATAATTAAAATAAAAGGAGTGATATTATGAAAAATTTATTCGTTCAATACCCTAAATGTACAACTTGCAAGAGAGCTTTAAATTATTTAAAAGCTAAAGGTGCAAATATAGAAGAAAGACATATAGTAGAAGAAGTACCTACTAAAGAAGAGCTTACTACTTGGATTAATAAAAGTGGATTAGAAGTAAAGAAATTCTTTAATACTTCAGGGAAACTCTATAAAGAGATGAACCTAAAAGATAAAGTAGGAAGCCTTTCATTAGAAGAAGCTGTAGAGTTACTTAGTTCTAATGGTATGCTTATTAAGCGTCCTATTTTAGTAACAGAAGATACAGTATTAGTAGGCTTTAAAGAAGAAGCTTACGATGAGGTACTTGGTAAGTAGAATTTATGATATAATGTAAGTAAGCTAGATTAAATTAAAATAAAAGAGTAAAAAGCAGGTTATTTAATCTTAAGAAGAGATATAAAATCTATAATATTAGTCAAATGATTAAAAACTATAGTGTTTAAATGCATTATAGGAATCTAAATTAAATTTAAATAAAGGGAATTAGACTGTAAAGATACAAAATAAGAAAGGAATAGGCTATGAGTTATTTAGCACTGTATAGAAAGTATAGACCTAGAACGTTTGATGAAGTTGTGGGACAAGAACATATTGTAAGAACTTTACAAAACCAAATAAAAACAGGTCGTATTTCTCATGCCTATCTTTTTACTGGAAGTAGAGGAACGGGGAAAACGACTATAGCTAAAATATTTGCAAGAGCTGTTAACTGTATAGATCCTACCAATGGCTCTGCTTGTATGGCATGTGAGGCGTGTAAGCAGATAGAAGATGGTGGAAGCATTAATATTATTGAGCTAGATGCGGCATCTCACAATGGTGTAGACAATATACGTGAGATTAATGAGGAAGTAAAGTACACACCAGCTGTAGGAAAGTATAAAGTATACATTATTGACGAGGTACATATGCTTTCTACAGGTGCCTTTAATGCACTACTTAAAACTTTAGAAGAGCCACCAGCTCATGTAATTTTTATCCTTGCTACAACGGACCCACAAAAGATTCCTGTAACTATTTTATCTAGATGTCAACGCTTTGACTTTAAGCGTATTTCTGCATCTTCTATACAAGAGACATTACATGAATATATGTCTAAGGAAAGTGTAGATATTGAAGAAGAAGCACTTAGCTATATTGCAAGGCTTGCAGATGGTGGAATGCGTGATGCCCTTAGTATATTAGAACAATGTATTTCCTTCTACTTTGATGAGCATATTACAGTAGATAAAGTACTTTATTTAGTGGGAGCTGTAGATACCCACTATCTATTTGATATGATTGATGCCTTTAGAACTTATGATAGTAAGAAAACTTTAGAGATTTGTGAAGCAGTGAATTCACAAGGACGAAGCATTAGACAATTTGCGCTTGACCTTCTAGGACATGCACGTAATTTATTGGTTGTAAAGACTACACAGGGTGATACGAGTGTGTTAGACTATAGCAAGGAATATATTGCTCGTCTCAAAGAGCAAGCAGACCAAATAGAAGTATCTACTCTTATGCACTATATTAAGACCTTTTCAGAGTTAGATACAGAAATGAAGGTGGCATCCAATCAACGTATTTTACTAGAAGTAACAGCACTTAAACTAAGTGAAGCTGTAGTAGATGAAGGGACAAGCGGACTAGAAGAAAAGCTTATGGCACTTGCTGCTAAGCTTGAAAAGCTAGAAGCCCGTGAGCCTGTCCAAATCGTTGAAGCCCAGGCACCTAAAGCACCAGAAAAGGAAATTGTTCCAACAAGATTACCAGAAGCAGTGCCAGAAGACATTAAGGCTCTTGTAGGTAAGTGGGATAGTATTAAAGAAAAGCTTGGAACAGCTGCTAAATTAGTATTTAAGTCGACTTCACCAGGACTTATAGAGGGAGATACTTTCTATATCGTTCATGGGGTCAATATGGAACCAAGTATTAACACTCATATTGGAGAAGTACGTAAACTCATTAATGAGACGATGCAAAAAGAAGTAAAGGTTGTACCTATTGATATTAAGCATTATGAAGCTAGGGTCAAAGAGACTCATGGTACTAAGATGCCACAAAATGATGTAACACAATCCATAAGTGGTACGTTAAGAGATATTTATTCTAAAATAAATTATAAAATAGAAACTATAAATTAGGAGGAATGAACAATGGCAAGACCAGGATTCGGAGGCGGAATGCCTAATATGCAACAACTTATGAAACAAGCACAAAAAATGCAAAAGCAAATGGAAGAAGCACAAGCTAAAATTGGTGAGATGGAAGTTACAGCTACAGTAGGTGGCGGTATGGTTGAAGTTGTTGCTACAGGTAACAAAGAAATCAAATCTATTACAATCAAACCAGATGTAGTAGATCCAGATGATATTGAAACATTAGAAGACTTAGTACTTACTGCTGTAAATGAAGCAATGCGTCAAGCAGAAGAAGTAAGTCAAAAAGAAATGGGCAAATTAACAGGTGGGTTACCAACAGGAGGCTTATTCTAGTGCAAGGCTACTATGGCAATAAAATGATAACCCTTATAGAAGAGTTATCAAGGCTACCAGGTATAGGTTCAAAGTCAGCTCAAAGACTTGCTTTTCACATCATTAACTTACCAAAAGATAAAGTTCAGCAATTAGCGAACACGATTGTGGATGCAAGAGAGCATATTAGCTACTGTGAAAGATGCTGTACTATTACAGATGACAAGTTTTGTCCTATTTGCAAGGATGATATGCGTAACCAACATCAGGTAATGGTAGTAGAAGACTCTAGAGATATGGCAGCTTATGAACGCACCAAAGAATTTAAAGGCTTATACCACATTTTACATGGCGCTATATCCCCAATGATGGGTGTAGGACCAAGTGATATCAAAATTAAAGAATTACTTGAACGTATACAAAAAGAAGAAATAGAAGAAGTAATCGTTGCAACAAACCCGAATATTGAGGGTGAAGCAACAGCTATGTACATTAGTAAACTCCTTAAACCACTAGGCATCAAGACAACACGTATTGCCCATGGTGTACCAGTAGGTGGAGACCTAGAGTATGTAGATGAGGTTACTTTATCTCGTGCCCTTCAAGGTAGACGTGAAATGTAAAGAGAGGGAGCTGTTGAAAAACAGCTCCCTTTTTGCGTGTGTAGGGTGGAGTGGGGGGATTCTCCTTCATTTATTTCATTTCGTGTTTAGAGAAATATAGAGGGGATGCTCTCTTGGTTAGTCTACTAGGGTGTCGGGTTGTGGGCTATTCCTACTCCGGCTTCACTTCCGGTCACTAAGAGGCTGTAAGCTCGGGAATCGCAAGAACGGTCAAAACTCGCTTCGCTCAGACATTTCCCTAAAACCCTTGCTCATCCACTCCCTAACAGCCTCTAAGTGCACCTCCATGAGGAATCCTTCGTAGAAGCAACCCCCATCCCTATACCCATTTAGTTTCCTCAAGAGAGCACGAGTCGACTCTGGATTAGGGTGACTACGGATATTAATTTCTTATACTGAATATCATAGCTACATAGGGAGGTTTCAGAGAACATAACCTCACACCACCCATCCCAAGGTTTATGGAGAGAGACTGTCATTGCAAGCAGCTCCCGTGGGGGGACAGGAGAGGAAAATAATAGAAATTAATTTAGAAGAAATTTATAGATGAGTAATAATTTTTAGGAAGTGATTTTGAGAGAGAGTGTGTGTTTTGAAAATAGGAGAAGAATGTTTTCGACTAATATAGCAAAAAGATATAAAGAATATAACAAAAAAAGGTAGAAAAGGGAAGTTGACATAAATGTTATGGAGATGTTATATTAAATAAAAATAAAAGTACCTTTAAGTAAGTCCAGAGAGGCTTGCAAGGTAAACGGACACGTTTTCTGTTTATGGTACTTGAGATAAGGAGAGTACAGATGAAGCAAAAACAACATAAAGATCATGATTTTTCACTAGGAGCAGTGGCACAGAGTCATAAGAAAGGTTTTTTCGCTATGCTTGTAGTTATGTTAGGATTTACCTTCTTCTCAGCTAGTATGTTGAGTGGGGGTACCTTAGGAACAAGTATGGACTTAAAAAACTTTTTCATAGCAGTGTTTATTGGAAATGTGATTCTGTGTGGGTATACAGGATTACTTGCTTATATTGCAGGTGATACAGGTTTATCAACTCATTTATTAGCACGTTATTCTTTTGGTGAAAAAGGTTCTTACCTAGTATCCTTTTTATTAGGTGCTACACAAATAGGATGGTTTGGTGTAGGTGTTGCCATGTTTGCTATTCCAGTATCTAAAGTAACTGGAATCAGTGTAGGTGTATTAGTAGGAGTAGCAGGTCTTTTAATGACTGCAACGGCTTATTTTGGAATGAAATCTCTTATGATATTAAGTGCAATTGCAGTACCAGCCATTGCTATTTTAGGTTCTACATCAGTAGGGATGGCTATTAATAGTGTAGGTGGTATTGATGGGCTTATGGCCATTACACCAGCAGAGTCAATGAGTATGAGTGCAGCAGTAGCAGTAGTAGTAGGTTCTTTCATTAGTGGTGGTACTTTAACACCAGATTTTACACGTTTTGCAAAAAGTAAAGGAATTGGTGTAAGTACAACAGTAATTGCCTTCTTAGTAGGAAATACTTTAATGTTTATTTTCGGGGCCATTGGTGCCATGGTAACAGGACAAGCAGATATTTCAGAAGTTATGTTTCTTCAAGGGCTTATTATACCAGCCATTATCGTACTAGGACTTAATATATGGACAACTAATGATAATGCCCTATATGCTTCAGGACTTGGTTTTTCAAATATTACAAAACAACCTAAGAGCAAACTAGTTATTATTAATGGGATAGTAGGAACATTACTTGCAGTAATCCTCTATAACAACTTTATGAGCTGGTTAAACTTACTCAATACTTTTATGCCAAGTATTGGTGGTGTTATTATTGCAGATTACTTCTTTATTAATAAAGGTAAGTATAAAGATTTTGAAGAAGCGAAGTTTAAAGGTGTTAATAAAGTAGGGATTATTGCATGGGCATTAGGTGTACTTGCAGCACATTTCTTACCAGGGATTACACCTATTAATGCAGTTGTTACAGCTATTGTTGGTTACGTATTATTAACAGAGATTTTTAAAAATCGAAAATAAAAATAGAAGTTAAGAGTGAAGCGAGGTACATAAAATATGGAAGTACTTCGCTTTACTTATATCATGAAAAGAATATAGAATAGAAATAAGAGAAATATATATAAGCAAGGCGAGAGGAGAAAAGATATGATTATTAAAAATGCTAGATTAGAAGACAAGGCTCAGTTAGTTGATATTAAAATAGAAAATGGATACTTTACTAAAATAGATACTCATATAGAAGCAGGAGCAGATGAAGAAGTTATTGATGCAAAGGGATGGCTTGTAGTTCCACCATTTGTAGAGCCTCACGTTCATTTAGATACAACCCTAACAGCAGGTGAGCCAAGATGGAATGAGAGTGGTACTCTTTTTGAAGGGATTCAATGTTGGTCAGAGCGAAAAGAATTCTTAAACAAAGAAGATGTAAAAAATAGAGCAAGACAAGCTATTAAGTGGCAAGTTGCTAATGGGATTCAGTTTATTCGTACACATGTAGATACAACAGATCCACAGTTAACAGCAATTAAGGCTTTAGTGGAATTAAGAGAAGAGTTAAAAGACTTTGTGACTTTACAAATTGTTGCTTTCCCACAAGAAGGAGTTTTATCTTACCCTAATGGACTAGAACTTCTAGAAGAAGCCTTAAAATTAGGAGCAGATGTTATTGGAGCCATTCCGCATTTTGAATTTACTAGAGAGTATGGTGTAGAATCCATTGAGAAAATCTTTGAACTAGCAAAGAAATACGATGCTTTAATAGATGTACACTGTGATGAAATAGATGACGAGCAATCTCGCTTTATTGAAGTAGTTGCAACGAAAGCTTATGAAAATCAAATGGGACATAAAGTAACAGCAAGTCATACAACAGCTATGCATTCATATAATGGAGCATATACGTATAAACTTTTTAGACTCCTTAAAATGTCAGGTATTAACTTTGTAGCAAATCCACTCGTAAATATTCATTTACAAGGACGCTTTGACACCTATCCAAAACGCCGCGGAATTACTAGAGTAAAAGAAATGTTAGAAGCTGATATTAATGTATGTTTTGGGCATGATGATATTTTTGACCCATGGTATCCACTAGGAACAGGTAATATGCTTCAAGTTCTTCATATGGGATTACATGTGTGTCAAATCATGGGTTATGGCCAAATTAATGAAAGCCTTAAGCTCATTGGAAAAAACAGTGCAAGAACATTAAATATCCAAGATCAATACGGTATCCAAGTAGGCAAACCAGGCAATTTAATTATCCTTCCAGCAGAAAATGGATATGATGCAGTAAGAAGACAAGTACCAGTAGCTTATTCTATAAGAAATGGAAAAGTTATTGCAAAGACACAAATAAGTGAAACAACTATTTATTTAGATAAAGAAGAAATCATTGATTTCAAGAAATAGAAAAGTGAAGCCTCTTAAGTTATTGATATACAATAGCTTAAGAGGCTTTTATATTAATTTTCTTTTATTAAAAAGCACCCTCCGATTACAAAAAACAAACCTACACCACTTGCAATATATGATATGTCTGATTTACCTTCAATAGCCATCGTAATAGCAAATAATAATAAGCCTATACCACTTAAAATAGCTTTATAATTATCTTCTTTCATCATCAATCCCCCCTTGTAAATAAATAATTGAATTTTATCATCTCTAATTTTTCTTCTTTAATTTCTTTATGAGTAATATAAATACAAGAATTAATATAGCAAATATAAGAACTATAAATCCTAATGCAAACAATTGAATAAACCATTCCCATCCTGTTTCAATACTAAACTCAATTATTTTCGAATCCATAAAGCTTCTCCTAACTATTTGTTTTATAAATACCATATCATTAAATAAGCACAGATTCAATTATTGCAAGTGCAAATAGTTAGACAAATATAGAAAATGAAATTATAATATGTTCATACAAACCTTCTCTATGTAGCAGGTTAGAAAGCGTTAGTACATAGTTACTAGAGTCTAAGCCACCGGAAGTGGAAGTTTGGGGAGGAGTTACAGCCAGCCTGCCATCTAAGTAGACTAAATAAAAACAGTAATTTGGCCTTCATCTATCCATTCAATCCAAAATCTATAAAGGAGATAAATATGAACCCCAAATCCCTTTTTTTACAAGCATTAACCACCATCTATTGTATTCAACAATTCCTCAAATCCAATCTTTCTATAAATGCCATTGTTGCAATCATATGTATACATCTTATCCTGTATTTATTAAGTGTAATTATTCAGAATAAGAAATTAAAAAAACAATTATTATTTCTAGATATAATCTATTTAGGCTATCTTATTTGGTTGGGCTATACTTTTATGCTTTTAATGATTTTGTTGACGGTGGTAGAAATCATTTATATAAAACGTAATTTAGTTGAAAATATACTTATTATAATACTAGTTGGAGGCTTAAGTGTTTTAGGCCTGGGAGAATTTATACATAATTGGTTTATTTATAGTATTTTAGCTATAAGTAGTCTATATAGTTATATGGATAAAGTAAGGTTAGAGAGTACTTTAAGAGAGAAAACTGAACTCTTAGGGGAAGTGAGCATTCTTAGCCGAGCTTTAGAAAAGAGTAAACAAGAGAAGAAGCAAATTACTTATATGACCAAGGTAACCGAGCGTAATCAATTAGCTCAAAAGCTCCATGATAAGATAGGGCATTTACTAGCGGGGAATGTAATGCAACTAGAAGTAATCAAACTGATTATTGGGAAGGAAGAAGAAAAAGGCCTTAAGTTACTAGATGGTGTAATCAATGAGTTAAGAGGAGGAATGGATGAAATCCGCCTTACTTTAAAAAACTTAAAGCCTGTTGCAAGTGAAAGTGGTTTAAGTAGAATTAAGGAGTTACTTGAAGACTTTAAAGAAAAATCTAATATACCAAGTGACTTAATTTACAAGGGAGATTTAGAACGTATTGGTTTAGATATATGGGTAGCTATAGAAGATAATTTAAAAGAGACTTTAACTAACTTCATGAAATACTCGAGTGGCAGTCACTTTATAGTTCATATTGAAGTCATGCATCAAGTAATTAAGATAAGCTTTAGAGATAATGGTTTAGTAGAACGCCCTATTGTTTATGGGTTAGGGTTAAGGGGAATAGAAGAAAGAACATTAGGGGTAGGGGGCAGACTTATTATTAATACAGATAAGGGTTTTGAAACAATTATGCTTATAAAGAGGTGAAGTAATGATTAAAGTATTGATTGTAGATGATGATTTATTGATAAGAGAAAGTTTAAGGCTTATATTATCTACTTTTGAAGGTATAGAAGTAGTTGATACAAAGGAAAGTGGAAAGGGGTGCTTAGATTTCTTAAAGGCAAATGAAGTAGATTTAGTTTTACTGGATTTACGTATGCCTATTATGGATGGGATAGAGGTATTAAAGCAGCAAAAGTTAGAGGGGCGTAAAGAGAAATTTTTAGTACTTACTACATTTGATGAAGATGACCTTATTAAAAATGCATTGCACTATGGAGCAAGCGGATATATTCTTAAAAATAGTACACCAGACCATATTGCACAGGCTATTCGTACTGTGGCAAGTGGCAACAGTGTCTGCCATCCAGATGTATTAAAAAGTATAAGTCAGGCAAGTTTAGAACCAAAAACAGATTGGGATAAATATGAGTTATCAACGCGTGAGTTAGATATTATAAGAGAAGTAGCTGAGGGACTATCCAATAAAGAAATAGCAAATAAACTCTACATATCAGAAGGAACAGTGAAAAATTATATCACTTCTATCTTAGGTAAGATGGGATTAAGCCATCGTACACAAATTGCCGTAGCTTACTTAAAACATCACTCTTAATGGGTAAGTTTAATCTTGTAAGTACAATAAAAATGCCTCCTCAATTTAGGAGGCCACTGAAAAACTAATGTTTTTTAATAGTCCTCAACTACAGGGGTAAAAAA
>URVM01000023.1 GCA_900551325.1 uncultured Eubacteriales bacterium
CATGTGTTCCGCCTAAGTTAGAAATCAATGTGTCCAGGATTTTGGGTACATATCAAATTTCTTGTTTCATAGGTCATTTTATTTTTTAAATTCTATAAACATTAGATTTATCATATCCCCTTTACTGGTTGAGGGTGATAGATATTAATTTTATTAGTGCTTCTCAAGGAGATGAGGAAGGGTTAAATCAAGATGCATGTCTTCACTAAGTTGTTTATAGGTGTCTAATGCTTTTTGATTAGTGTTTCCAGCTTTAATAGCTTTAATAAGAACATTTTTAGGAGTATGCTGCATATCAATAAATTCCATTACATTAACTTTATAACCCATACCTTCTAGGTAAAGAGAACGCATACCATCTGTAATAAAGGAAGCAATTTTTTCTTTTAAAATACCATGTTTTAAAATAGGGTCAAGAAGAGGGTTTGTAATTTGTGTATAACATTCATGGTGACAACAAGGCACGGCTAAAATAACTTTTGCTTCCCAACCTACTGCTTTAGCAAGGGCTGCATCTGTAGCAGTGTTGCACGCATGAAGAGAAACCACCATATCAATGTGTTGGTTTGTTGTATACTTCCCAATGTCACCTACTTGGAATTTAAGATGGTCATAGCCTAACTTTTTAGCTAAATCATTACAAAAAGCAATCACATCTTCTTTTAAGTCTAGACCTACGATTTCTACTTGTTTATGAAGGATTTCAGTTAAGTAATGATACATGGCAAAAGTAAGATAAGATTTTCCACAACCAAAGTCAATAATACGGATGAAATCTTGTTCAAACTCTGACATTACTCCTTCAATAGTTTCAAGATACTTATTAATTTGTTTATATTTATCATATTTAGAAGGTTTAATCTGACCATCTTCACTCATAATACCTAGTTGAATAAGAAATCCTTTAGCTGTTTCATCGTTTAAAATATATTGCTTTTTACGATTATGAGAAAGAGAGGTAGCTGGTTTTTTAGAAGCAGGCTTACGTTTAATGGTTGCTTCACCTTTTTTATTAATAAGTGCTTGATAGTCTCCTTCGCTTGTATAGAGCTGTACTTGTTTAAAATGAGAGCAGTTTGCACGTAGAAAGTTACCTACTTCTTCAAAAGGAATATTTTCGTGATAGGCTTTATTTTGTTTATAAAGGGTCCATTGTAGGACGAGATCTCCTTTAAGTTCAATCAATTTACCTGTTACTTTTTCATATTGATCTTGTTTAATACGAGGATTGCTCCAAATAGCATCTATAAAATGGCCTTCTTGTAGGGCACTTTCCATTAATGTAATAACTTTTTCCATTATATAATCTCTCCTTATTTAAAGTAGTTTTATCATACTACGAAAATAACCTAGGTGCAACGCTCTAAAGGTCTCTATATAAGAGGGAATCTAGTCCTTATACTATACAGATAGGAAAATTAGCACTATAATAAAGTTAAAAAAAGAGGAAGGAGGCGTAGCATGTTTGAAAAAGACTGGACCACTTTAAATGAAACTCAAAAGCAAGTGGTAACTAATATAAGGGACCCTCTTTTAGTTTTAGCGCCAGCAGGAACGGGCAAAACAAAAGTTATTGCTATGCGTACAGCCTACCTATTACAACAAGGAATTGATCCTAGTGCTATTTTATGTTTAACCTTTACCAATAAGGCGGCTAAAGAAATGGAAGGTCGTATAGGTCTTTATGATAAGCAAAATAGTAGTAAGCTCACCATTAGGACTTTTCATTCTTTTTGTTACTATCTTATTAATCAAGAAAAGGAAAATGCTAGATTTGCTTTTCCGTGTACTATTATTGATGAAAGTGATACTGAAGATATTATAAGACGTATTGTTTTTGCTCTGACTAAAGAAGAATGGTCTAAAGTTAATCATCTAAGTAGTTTTATTGAAAATGTGAAGAAACACCGATTAGTGGTAGAACCTCACTTAAGACAAGAAGATGCTCATGTAGTAAAAGATTATATAAAAACTCATAAACCAAGAGACCCTTTTATTCGCCAGTATGGTTTAAAGCTTCTTTATCACTATGAACGTTATTTAAGAGAAAATAATTGTATAGACTTTACGGATTTAATATTAGAAGCTACTTATTTACTAGAAGACCCTCATATTTGTGCAAAATGGCAAAAACGCTATACGTATATCCAAGTAGATGAAATGCAAGATACAAGTGTGAGAGAGTATCATATTATAAAAACACTGGCAAGCCCTAATCATATAGCTTTATATGGTGACTTTAATCAAACTATTTACGAATGGCGAGGCTCAGCCCCTTATGAGATGATTGAAGATTATAAAAGTACTTTTTCACCTATAGAGTATTCTCTTGAAACCAATTATAGAAGTACCCAGCTTCTTTTAAAGGCAGCCAATGGGTTTATTCGTAATAGTCAACTTTATCCTACCTTATCGACACCTAAGGTGGAAGAAATAGGTGAACCAATAGAAGTATTTTGTGGTAAAACAAAAGGAGCAGAAATAGAGCTTATAGCCAGTTCTCTCAAAGCTCATTATACAGGAGCAGATAAAGAAGTAGCCATACTCACACGTACAAATGGTTTAGCTAAAGACATATATAGGGTGTTAGAAAAAAAGGGTATACCTTGTATTAAGGTAGAAGATATTCGTCTCATGCGTCGTACAGAGGTAAAAGATTTTTTAGCCCTCTTTAACTACGCAGTCAATCCAAGAAATAGCTATGCTTTAGAAAAAATCATAAAACATGACAACATACATATGGAAGCATGGCTTATTCAAGCTTTAAAAAAGACAAAGTCAGGATATATGTCTCTACATGATTGGTTTTTAGCTGAAAATAATGATCCTTACTACGCCCTTATTAAAGGCTATGAGGTAAGTGAAATTGTTGTTCTTGATGTAGAAAGTACAGGACTTGATACAACAAGTGATGATATTATTCAAATTGCTGCTATATGCTACGGAAAAGATGGGGTAAAGGAAAAGTTAGATGTACTTGTTAAACCAACTAAGTCAGTAGGGGATTCCTTCTTTGTCCATGGGTTTAGTGATGAGCAGTTAGCTAAAGAAGGCTTAGAAATTTCTCATGCACTAGATCTCTTATGGGAATTTTGCGAGGGAAAAGTTGTAGTAGGTCATAATGTAAAATATGACTTAGCTATTATAGGCAGTATGTGTTCAAGATATGGGCATGAACCACTTCACAATATTAAGGTTTATGATACTTTAGATCTGGCCCAGAAGATTTATCCTAAGCTACCTAATCACAAACTAGATACTTTATCTAAACTAATAGGTACAAAGACAGAGCCTAATCATAATGCTTTTTATGATATTTTAGCTACTAGTGAAGTGCTTACCCACTTTATTGAAAAACTTATAGAACGCCAAAAGGAACGTTATAGTCAACTTGAAGCTTATTATCCTTATGTAGCAACTTATAAAAAGCAAGTACAAAGTCTTATAAAGGAAATACAAAGTCGCCCTACTTATGAAGCTATTTCTTATTTAATGAATGATGGTGGTTATAAGTCCCATTATAAAGATGAAAGTTTACTTGCACTAAGAGATTTTTATAAAATGGCAGAAGCACTTTATAGCCCGGAGTGCTCTTATGAGGATAACTGTATGAAGCTCCTTACTTTTTCAGCGCTTCATGCAAGTGAAGTAGAGCAAAGTGCCCTCTTTAAAGGGAAGGTACCTGTTATGACTATGCATCAGGCCAAAGGATTAGAATTTGATCATGTTTACATTGCTGGATGTAATGAAGGGGTATTTCCTTCTTCAAGAAGTGTACAAGAAGGTTATGTACAAGAAGAAAAAAGGCTCTTTTATGTAGGTATGACAAGAGCACGTAAAAAACTCTATTTAAGTTATAATAATAGTAAGCCTATGAGTTTTCTTATTGAAGAAATAGAAGAAGACTTTAAAAGGTATAGGCAAGACAGCTTATAATGAGTATAATAATAGAAGTGAATAGACAAGAATTAATACACATATAGGAGGACTTTATGGAAAATAATAATAGTACAAATGATGTAACAATTGTACGTATGGATAAACAAAAACGTATTGCACTTGTTGCACATGATAATCGTAAAAAAGACATCATCGATTGGGTGAAACTGAATAAAGATAAACTTACGAAACACTTTTTATGTGGAACAGGTACAACTGCTAGACTTTTAGCTGATGCTACTGAACTTCCAATTACAGCTTTTAATAGTGGACCACTAGGTGGTGACCAACAAATTGGTGCACGTATTGTAGAAGGAAGCATTGATTTTATGATTTTCTTCTGGGATCCACTTGCGTCACAACCACATGACCCAGACGTAAAAGCTTTACTTCGTATTGCAGCTCTTTATGATATACCAGTTGCTACAAATCAGTCTACAGCAGACTTCTTACTTACTTCACCACTTATGGATCAAGAATATAACCGTAAAATTATTGATTATACAAAACGTATTCAAAATCGTACACAAGCATTTGCTAAAGATGAACCTATGATTTAAATAAAATAATTTTACTTAATAGGAAGCTGAAACAACCTTGAAAAGATAAATGTTTCAGCTTTTTTATTCAAGTTTTCTAGGAAATTTTGGAAATAAAAGGATTAGACAAAGTCATATAAAAATGATATATTTTCTTAGCAGTCATCTATACATAATAATAAATATTAGAAAATAATAAAAATGAATAATTCAACTACAGTCAAATGTATTATGTATAAAGTGTGAGGGAATGTGAGGAAGAAGGATATGCGAGTTATTAAACGCGATGGACAAGAAGTCCTCTTTGACGAAACAAAGATTTACAATGCCATTATGAAGGCTATGAAGTATGGAAGTGGTATTGTAGACGAAGCAGTAGCCAAGAAAATAGCTACTGAAATTAAAGATTTTTATGCTAAGTCACAAGTTAAACCAACTATTTTTCAGATTGAGACTTATGTATATTTAAAACTTATTGAAAATGGACATGAATTAACTGCAAAATCTTATGAAAGTTATCGTGCCATCCAAGCTTTTAAAAGAGAAACCAATACAACAGACCAAAGCATTTTAGGGTTAATCAATCTAACAAACGAAGAAGTTATGAATGAAAACTCTAACAAAAATGCTATGATGGCTTCTACTCAACGTGATCTTATTGCAGGGGAAGTTTCAAAAGATATTTCAAGAAGAAAGAAACTACCAGCACGTATTGTACATGCCCATGATGAAGGAATTTTACACTTCCATGATATGGACTACTTTATGCAGCCTATTTTTAACTGCTGTTTAATTAACATTCAGGATATGTTAGACAATGGAACAGTTATTAATAAGCGTATGATTGAAAGTCCTAAAAGCTTTCAAGTAGCATGTACTGTTATGACACAAATTATTGCACAAGTGGCAAGTAGCCAGTATGGTGGACAATCAGTAGACGTACGCCATTTAGGTAAATACTTAAGAAGAAGTAAAGAAAAATACTATAGAATTTTAAAAGATACTATAACAGATGAAAAACAACTAGAAGATGCGGTAATGGGCCTCACAAGAAAAGAACTTGAATCAGGGGTACAGACTATCCAATACCAAATCAATACATTGATGACAACAAATGGTCAATATGGCCGTCCTGCATAGAAATATGCAAGATAATGAGATGGTGAACCTAGAAAACTAGGGTGTATATCTAACGTTTACGGAACACTAGGAAATGAGTGTTAGTAGATATGCTAACAGGGAAAGCTAAATTGATTTGATTAATACTTTATGAATTGTGGAATGATATTTATATACAAATCATAAAGGACTAAGTGAAATGATTATTTATAAGGCAAGAAACAAAACCAATGATAAAGTATATATTGGTCAAACTATACATTCATTACAAAGTAGAAGATTACAACATTTAAATCGTTCTAAATATGATAAATATCTAACGTATTTTGGCAAAGGAATTAGAAAATATGGAATAGATGGTTTTACTTGGGAGATTATAGATTTTGCTTATACTCAAGAAGAACTAAATCAAAAAGAAACTTATTGGATTGAATACTATAAGACAACACATAGCAAATATGGTTATAATCTAAAGGGTGGAGGAGAGAAACCTTATTTAACAAAGAGAGTTAAAGAAAAGATCTCCAAAGCACAATTAGGAAGTTTAAACCATAGATATGGTAAAAAGGGTAAGGATAATCCAACATCTATTCCAGTAATTAATTTAACAAAAAATGTACGCTATGAAAGTGCTTGTATTTGTGCAGAAAAAGAAGGTATTTGTGTTTCCAAAGTGTGTGCAGTTTGTCGTGGTGATAGAGCAACGACAAATGGATGTGTTTATAGATATTTAGATGATAAAGAACAGATTATTGAACCTAATGTAAAAATGGAAAGAAAAAGTATTTCTATTATTAACCTTGATACAAAAGAAGTGTTTGCTAGTATTAAACAGGCTCAGAGATTATACAACCCTCAAAGTACAGATTCTCTTTCCCAAGCATTAAAAAGAGGAAAAGGATGTTGTATTTGGAAGGGTTATAAATGGAGCTATGAAAGCCTAGATATTTCTAGTGAATTAATTAAAAAGAAAATTAGGTCAGATGCTAAACAGATTATGAATATAACTACGGGTGAAATATATGAAAGTATTTGTTCTGTAGGGAAAAACTATAGAAATTTAGCAACTGCACTAAGAAAAGGTAATGGTGAATGTATTTATAAGAAGGAATTTTGGAAAATAATCAATTAAATCAACATGCTAATCCTGTGCCAAGTTAAAAAAGAAATTTTTTAAAAGGTCAAACGACTAGGGTATACGAGCTAAGTCTATAAGATATGCTTATGAAATCCGTACTTAATAGGTGAAACTCCTATTAGGGAAGTGCCATCCACAAGTATTTATAGAATACTTCCAGTAACTTTCATCACTTACTGGCCTAACGTTAAAACGAGGGTGAAGATATAGTCTTTTCCTATGGAAACATAGGTGGGCGAGCAAAGCCCATTCGTAACATTATTCTTAAACATTGAAGAAGATGATCCTTATGTAGAGGAAGTAGCACTTATTGTAGAAGAAATTCTTAAACAACGTCTACAAGGGATTAAAAACGAAAAAGGTATTTACACAACCCCAGCCTTTCCAAAACTTATTTATGTTTTACATGAGTATAATTGCTTAGAAGGTGGTAAATACGATTATGTAACAGAAACAGCTGTTAAATGTAGTGCTAAACGACTTTATCCAGACTATATTTCAGCTAAAGAAATGCGAAAAATTTATGAAGGCAATGTATTCTCATGTATGGGATGTAGAAGTTTCCTTTCACCGTGGAAAGATAAGGAAGGAAATTACAAATTTGAAGGTAGATTTAACCAAGGTGTTGTTAGTTTGAATTTACCACAAATTGGAATCATTGCAGAAGGTGATATCAATAAGTTCTGGAAACTTTTAGATAACCGTTTAGATTTATGCTTCGAAGCATTAATGTGTAGACACAATGCTTTAAAAGGGACTTTATCAGATGCATCACCAATTCACTGGCAACACGGTGCTATTGCTAGACTTGAACAAGGTGAGGTAATCGATCCACTTCTTATGGACGGTTATTCTACTATTTCTTTAGGTTATATTGGGCTTTATGAAGTAACTAAACTAATGAAGGGTGTTTCACATATTGAGCCAGAAGGTGAAACCTTTGCTAGAGAAGTGATGAATAAGCTTAATGAAGCAACAAAGAGATGGAAAGAAGAGACAGGCCTTGGCTTTGGGGTGTATGGTAGCCCGGCAGAATCCTTATGTTACCGTTTTGCACGTATTGATAAGGCTAAATTTGGTGAAATTAAAGATGTTACAGATAAAGGTTACTATACAAATAGTTATCATGTAGATGTTAGAGAACCAATTGATGCTTTTAGTAAGCTTAAATTTGAAAGTCAGTTCCAACCTATCTCTAGTGGGGGTTGTATTTCTTACATTGAAATCCCCAATATGAATCATAACTTAGAAGCATTAAGACAAATGGTAACTTTTATCTATCACAATATTCAGTATGCAGAGTTTAATACTAAATCTGATTGCTGCCATCTATGTGGTTATGAAGGTGAAATTACGATTAATGATAACTTAGAGTGGGAATGTCCAAATTGCCATAATAAAGATCAAAACAAGATGAATGTTATTCGTCGTACTTGTGGTTACTTAGGTGATAACTTCTGGAATAAAGGAAAGACACAAGAAATCAAAAGTCGTGTACTTCATCTTTAAAATAAGAAAAGTTTTATATGAATAAGATAAAAAGAAGCACACTTAGCCCTACGTTAAGTGTGCTTCTATAAACTAAAGGAAGGTGTGGTACCATGCATTATGCTCAAATGCGTAAATTTGATGTAGCTAATGGAATAGGTATTAGAACAACGCTTTTTGTATCAGGCTGTACCCATCAGTGCCCTGGGTGCTTCAATAAAGATTACCAAACTTTTGACTATGGAAAGGTATGGGACAGGGAGGCAGAAGTTACTTTTATGTCCTATGTTCAAGATGAAAATGTACATGGTGTAACCATACTAGGTGGAGAACCTATGGACCAAATACAAGATGAATGCTTGTATAATTTATTAAAACGTATTAAGACAGATACAAAGCAAAGTATTTGGATTTATTCTGGTTATACCTTTGAAGCCATTTTAAAAGATCCGAAGAAGCTAAGTTTATTAAAGTGGTGTGATGTACTTGTAGATGGACCTTTTATAGAAGAATTAAAAGACTTAAATCTTAAATTTAGAGGGAGTAGCAATCAAAACATTATTGATGTACAGGCTTCACTTGCACAGGGTGAGAAAGTCCTTTTAGATTTTTAGGATTGTTAATTAAGGAATAAAATAATAATAGAAGATTTATTATACAGTATTTATAATATTAAAATATAATAATAGATTAAGAGAGGATACACTTGAAATGGAGACAATAAAAATCAAATATCATTCTAATGAAATTGATAAATTACAATATATAGATGGCAAATCTGATTGGATTGATTTAAGAAGTGCAGAGCATGTTGTATTAAAACAAGGTGAGTTTAAACTTATCAACTTAGGTGTTTCTATGCAATTACCAGAAGGATACGAGGCAATTATAGCACCAAGAAGTTCTACGTTTAAGAACTTTGGAATTATCCAAACAAATCATATTGGAGTTGTAGATGAAACTTATTGTGGTAACGATGATATTTGGCGTATGCCAGTATTGGCGATGAGAGCTACTGAAATTCATGTAAATGATCGTATTTGTCAGTTCCGTATCCAGAAACATCAGCCACAAATTGTATTTGATGAAACTGATGATTTAGGAAATATTAATCGTGGTGGAATTGGAAGTACAGGAATTAAATAAGAAGTATTGCTTGACTACATTTTAGAAAATTATATAAAAGTTTATTCATCTGTAAGATAGATAGATGGATAAGCTTTTATATAATCTCTTTTTTATTTAATTTTCAAATAAATATTTTTCAGCTTGATAAATACTGATGCCACCATCTGCTACAGCTGTAACAATTTGTCTAAGTTGTTTTCGACGGATGTCTCCTATGGCAAGCACACCAGGAATATTGGTCTCACAATTTTCATTAGTGAGAATGTAGCCTTTGGAATCAACATGAATGAATGATCTCACAAGTTCTGAAGAGGCAGCGCTTCCTATGGCTATAAAAAGTGCATCTATATCTAGCTTTTGTTTTTTTCTTGTTTTTGTATTGAAAATTTCAATTCCGTTTAGTTGGTCATCAGCATAAAGTTGTGTGATCTGAGTATTCCATATAATTTCTACATTAGATTGGAAAAGGCGCCTTTGCAGATTTTTAGCACCTCTTAATTGATCTCGTCTATGAATTAGATAGACCTTTTTAGCCATTCTTTCCAAATATAAGGCATCCTCTAGAGCCGTATCACCAGCACCTATTACTGCTACGATTTTATTACGGTAAAATGCAGCATCACAAATAGCGCAATAAGATATTCCTTTTCCCCATAACTCACGCTCACCTTTTAAACCTAGTTGCTTAGGCTGTGCACCCATAGCCAAAATTATTACTCTTGCTTCATATGTTTTGGTATCAGTTATAACCTTTTTGATAGGTCCCATTAATTCTACTCTATTAACTGTCTCATATAAAATAGGGACATCAAATTTCTCAACTTGCTCATACATTTTAGTGGCTAGTTCTGGACCAGTTATTTCTAATAGGCCCGGATAATTATCAATATCAGTTGTATTTATGATTTGTCCACCATGAAAATCTTTTTCAATAAGTAATGCATTTAGTTCGGCTCGGCCAGCATAAATAGCTGCTGTTAATCCAGCGGGACCGGCACCTATAATAATAATATCTTTCATAGAACCTCCAATTAGCTTCTACATAATGTATAGCTATAAGTCGTTAATAGATTATATTCACAAGCATATGGTAAAATTCTCTTGAATAGGCTGATTTTAATATTAGTGGAGGTTGAAAGCATGATCAGTATGATAGTTGCAATGAGTCAAAATAGAGTAATAGGGAAATTAGGTAAAATGCCTTGGAATATAGCCGAAGATTTACAGTACTTTAAAGCACTTACTACAGGCCATACTATTATAATGGGACGTAAGACCTTTGAAAGTATTGGAAGACCTTTACCTAATCGTTTAAATGTGGTTTTAACACAGGATGAAAACTATAGGGCTAAGGGCTGTCATATAGTTCATAGCATAGAAGAAATAATGGAAAAGTATTATAATGAAGATGAAGAACTCTTTATTATTGGTGGGAGCACCTTGTATAGTGCATTTATGCCTTATGCGAAGAGGCTTTATATAACACTTATTGAAGCAGTAGTTGAGGGAGATACCTACTTTCCATCCTTCCCTATAGGCAGTGAAGATAAAGATGGATTTGTATGTACAAAGGAGATAGCTGCTAAACAATCTTGTGAGTTTAAGTATACATTTACCCAGTGGGAAAGAATGAACAAGATTATTGCAAAGTAAAATAGTAATTACTCTAATAAAGGGATATTATAAAATATAACAAATGTGAGAGACTTGGAGTGTCAAAAGCTAACCAAGTCTTTTTTTATGTAATTTAGTTATAGAAGTAGGTGTAGAGTTAAAATAATTAGATATATGGATGGTGAACTTTATATAAAGAACATATAAAAATAGGATACATTTGGGAAATTTTTAATAGCTATAAAATAAAATAGAATAATTTAGTTATAATGTAGAGAAAAGGACAGAAAAAAGACAGATTAAGAAGCTAAGCTAAATGTAAGGGAGGAAGAGAAAATGTATCAAATTTTACTAGTGGAAGATGAGAAGAGGATGCAAGAAATAATTGCAGATTACTTTAAAGTTAAAGAGTGTCAGGTTATTTGTGCATCTAATGGTATAAAGGCTTTAGAACTTATAAAAGAAGGGCAATTTGATTTAGTATTACTTGATATTATGATGCCTGGTTTAGATGGTTTTACAGTGTGTAGAGAAATTCGTAAAACAATGGATATACCTATTATATTTGTGACAGCTAAATCAGATGAAGCTGATAATCTATATGGTTATACAATAGGAGCAGATGATTATGTAACTAAACCTTTTTCATTAAACGTCTTATATGCAAAAAGTATAGCTCTTATTAAAAGAGCTAAGGGAATCATAGTAGAAGAAAAGTTAAAGGTAAATGATATATGTGTCAATTGCAGAACATATGAAGTAACTGTTAGTGGAGAAGTTGTTCAATTAGAACCTATGCAGTATAAGCTACTCCTCTATTTAATACATAATAAAAATCAAATCCTAACAAGGGAACAAATTTTAGTAAAATTATGGGGCTATGACTTTGAAGGAAATGATAGAGTATTAGATACGCACATAAAAAAATTAAGGAAAGCCTTAGGAAAAAGTGGAAAGCATATTCGTACGGTCATTAAAGTAGGGTATAGATTGGAGGCAAGGGAAATAGATGAAAAGTTATAATAAAGTTGTAAGAAAAGTTATAGGCGGGTTTTTAGCTATTTATTTTATCATGATGGGACTTTTTACTTATAGTAAACAGTTAGATGTGAAGCGGGAATATAGGAATTATACCATGAGTGTACTCCATGATTTATTAGATGAAACAAAGAGAGTAATTGATGAAAGTGAGACAAAGGATGGCATAATAAGAGACTTAAATTTAAGAATATCTAACTTTGTAGATTTTTCTGATGAATTTCAAGTTTATATTTCAGCAGGTGTATTTAAGGAAAATGAATGTTTGGCAAAGTCAAGTAATTATTTAGAAAATAATGGATTGGATAATAATTTAGAAAAAATACCAGGTGGTAATAAGTATATTGATTTAGAAAAGTACTTGTCACCAGAAGAACTTTCTACACTTGTAAAGCAAATGACTAGTGTAATAATGGATGAGAAGAAAATAGATCAGATTGAAGTAGAGGGTTACACTAAAGGCGCAGAAGTTATTCCACATAAATTAACATACTCTATTATAGATAAAAGACCAGGAGAATCTTGTTGGTATGATGAAGATGCTATACTTATGCAAGAATACGTCTTTAATGTAGAAAATATAGAGGAATTAGAACCTTATAACGGAGATTTTTGGATGTATAGTGGTGAGATAGATCGTAGGGCACTTGAAAAACATCCTTTAACACTTAAACGTCAAGAGCAATTTACTAAATTAGAAGAAAAAATGTTTGAATGGAGTAAGAAGACAGGATGGGACTGGCAAGAAAGATTTTATGAAAGTACATATGTAACTTATCAAGTAGTAGAAACGACTAAGGGGATATATGGTTTAGCTTTTACCGCTGTATATTATCCATGGAGTGTTGCTATAGATAAGTTACAACAAGTGTATATTTTTTCAGCTATCATAGCTATAGCCATGGGGCTTATACTAGTAAGAGGCATATGGAAGACACATAAGAAGGAGGAAAGATTAGAGAAGAATAGAAGAGAACTAGTAGATGCTATAGCCCATGAATTAAAGACCCCTCTAGGCATTATACAAGCTTATGGGGAAGGTCTAAAAGAAAATATTGCAGAGGATAAAAAAGAGCACTATCTAGAGGTTATTATTGATGAAACAGATAAAATGAATGCACTTATTCTAGAAATGTTAAATTTATCAAAGTTAGAAAACAAGGCTTATACTTTAAAGTTAGAAACATTTTCATTAAAGCAACTAATAGAAGATGTAGTAACCACTAAAAAAATATTAATACAAAATAAACACATAGAATTAATTAAGCAAATAGATGATGAATGGTATATCACCGCTGATTATAAATGTATGGAGCAAGTGATAAGTAATTTACTTTTAAATGCTATAGAACATACCAATATAGGCAAAAGAATAAGTATTTCAATTAAAGAAGGTCAAGTATCTATAGAAAATGAAGGTATAAATATACCAGAAGAAAAGTTAGAACGTATATGGGATACCTTTTATAAGATAGAAACGATAGATAATAGATCAGGAAATGGAAGTGGACTTGGATTAGCTATTGTACGTAATATATTAGAACTGCATCAATTACCATATGGTATTAAAAATACAGAGGTTGGTGTAAAAGTTTGGTTCAAAATAAAATAAAATATCACATTAAAAATAATCCTACATGCCTTATTTAATAAGATAAGGCATATGGGATTATTTTTATAATAAACACGAATAATATTAATTATAAGAATATTAATGAAAAATATTTTAAAATGACAAAATATAATATATAATCATAATTGAAATAATAAGGACTATATTTATCAAGCTAAAGAGGGGATTTTGTAAGATGAATAATTTTTTAGATGGATTACAAGACAGTATTTGCCTTATAGATAAAGGACATATTTTATTTATGAATAAGAAAATGAGGGAGACATTAGGGTATGATTCAGAAGAGGTTGTTGGAAGACCTACTGAAGAATTACTGATTTTTAAAGAAGAAGAGGAACATACCTTTGTATGTGCACTAACAAAAGGGAAGCTTTATAAGAAGGGAAGTTGCCACTTTGAGTCTATTTTAATAGAAGGAAGAGAGTTAGAAAGCTGCATCATTAGGTGGAAAAATGTAGAAAGAGAGAAAATTAGTTTTCTAGAGGACTTATTAGATGCTATGGGGGATAGTATTTGCATCAAGGATAGAGAAGGTAATTATATTTTTGTTAATG
Source organism: uncultured Eubacteriales bacterium (assembly GCA_900551325.1). Lineage (GTDB taxonomy): Bacteria > Bacillota > Clostridia > Lachnospirales > Cellulosilyticaceae > Holtiella. The sequence goes on from URVM01000023.1 coordinate 14,191, forward strand.
AAACTTATGCAAAGGGATTGAATCTTTCAAAAGAAGATATTATAGGAAAGAATATAACGGATTTTTGGACACCTAAAGAGTGTATACAAGCTAGGGCCAATGAAGCCTTAGTATTTAATTCAGGGAAAAAGCAAAGAGGCGAGAAAAAATATGAGAAAAATGGGATGGCTGATTGGTATGAGATTACAGGTTATCCTCTATACGATGAAAATAATGATTTAAAATACTTGGGAACTGTTAAAAGAAATATTACTGTAATTAAAAACTTACAATATTATGTGTTAGAAAGTGAGAAGCAGTTTAATCAACTTCAAGAATCTTATATATTTAATCAACAGGCAACTTTAACAGCTGAACCTTTAGATGAAATAGAGGATTTCTTAAAATCTTATTTTAAGACAAATCAGTTTGAATTATGGTTATATAATGAAGATAAAAAGGAACTACAAGCTTACTTTAACGAAGGTATAGTAGTAGGTCATGAAAAAAGAGCTAGTTTCCCAGTAAATGATATAGAGATTGAAAGGTTTTTGCATAATGATTATGAAGTGATTAAACGGACTAATAAATATGAAGTTTCTGAGCAAGAATACCTTTATAGTGATGAGCCTTTTTATCTTATAAGGCATGGTATTATTTATAGAGGTGAATTTTTGGGTGTATTGGCACTTATTTATAAGGAACAAGTGACTGATTTTAATATGGAATATTATTTACTAGATACTATATGTAATCAAATTGCACTTATCATTAAAAATAAAAAACTAAAAGATGCACTTATGCAATCTTTTGAGTATGCAAAAGAACTTATAACTGTACAAGCAGAGTGTGAAAAAGCTCTACAGTTAGAACATATGAAGGGTGAATTTTTTGCTAATTTATCTCATGAGTTTAAAACGCCCCTTACTATTATTCTAGCCGCTACTAAACTAATAGATGAAGAACTCCTTAGACAAGAAGTAACAGGAGAAGAGAGCTCATCTTGTAAAAGATATGCTAAGGCTGTACGCCAAAATAGCTATCGCTTACTTAAATTGGTAAATAATCTTATTGATATTAGTAAAATTGATGCAGGCTATTATAAACTTTATATGGATAATTATAATATTGTTTATGTAGTTGAAGAAATTGTACTTTCTATCGTAGAATATGCAAAAAATAGGGGTGTTCAAATAATTTTTGATACAGAAGTAGAAGAAGAAGTTATTGCTTGCGATCCAGATAAAATTGAAAGAATCATGCTGAATTTAATTTCTAATGCTATTAAATATGCAAAGTTACCTGGATATATTGAAGTTAATATGAGATTAGAGGATAGATACGTAGTCATTAGTGTAAAAGATAATGGAATGGGCATTCCAAAAGAGAAATTAATGAATATCTTTGAACGCTTTAGTCAAGCGAATGAACTACTCACAAGACCGAGAGAGGGAAGTGGAATAGGCCTGTCTTTAACAAAATCACTTGTTGAACTTCATGAAGGTACAATAGAAGTAAGTAGTATAGTGGGAGAGGGCTCTACTTTTGAAATCAGGTTACCAAGAAAACAAGTTGAAGGAAGAAAGCCAAATGAAGAGCCTGAAAGGCAAGGCTTTGAATCTAAATTTGAAAAATGTAATATAGAGTTTTCAGATATATACAACACATATATTTAAATCACATAGTTCTAAGTATAAACACTGGCAGAACATACCTTACGTTTTTATAAATAAATCTTTCTAAAGTTTAAAATACTAAATAGGAAGTACTTTTAAAAAAGTGAGGTAATCCTATGCATAACAATAAAAATAGAATGAAAGATAGACCTAAAAGTAATCCAACCTTAAGAAAAATGGATCCGACTGACAATGCTGATAAAGGCATAGTAGATGGTGCTAAAATAGGTGTACATGGTAAAAAAGAAAGAAGTCATTAATTATTTTATAAGTTTAAGGTAGCCTAGATTTCAAAAGGCTACCTTCTTTTGTTTTAAACAACTCTTGACTTTGAGGTAAGTTTATACTTAAACTAATTAAGTTAGCTGCATATTACAAAACAAGGAGGAGGAACAATGAAACTTATATTGCATTATTTAAAAAATTATAAAAAAATGTTCTTGCTAAATGTCTTCTCGGTCTTTGGATTTGCACTAGTAGAACTTGGCATACCAACAATTGTTGCCCAGATGATAGATAAAGGTGTTATGACTGGTGATGGGGCCTATATTATTAATAGGGGATGGCTTATTGCACTTATTTCTGTAATAGGTGTTGCTGGAACTATTTTAATGGGCTATTGCTGTGCTTATCTATCTACTGCTATTACTAAAGATATTAGAATGGATCTATTCAAGAAGGCTCAGACTTTTTCACATGGTGAATTTAATGCCTTTGGGATTTCATCTATGATTACAAGAACAAATAATGATGCTTTTCAAATTCAAATGTTTTTAAACATTTTACTTAGAACAGCTTTACTTACACCTGTTATGATGATTTCAAGTTTTATATTGGTATTGTATAGTTCAGTGAAACTTTCAACTATTATTGCAGCTACAATACCACTTATTATACTAGGGGTTATTATAGTAGGTAAGTATTCTAAACCAATCAGTGAAAACCAACAACTTTCACTTGAACAAATTAACCGTATTTCTAAAGAAAATTTAACAGGTATTCGTGTCATTCGTGGCTTTAATAACGATAACTATGAGAAAAAGCGTTTTGATAAAGTAAGTGGAGACTATGCCCTTTACTCTAAGAAAATCTTTAAGCTTATGTCTATGACTCAACCTATCTTTTTCTTATTAATGAATTTTGCAGCCCTTGCTATTTTCTGGGTAGCAGCTGGAATGATTAATAATCAAGTATTAGAAGTAGGTAAACTTGTATCCTTTATGGATTATCTTTTCCATGCCATGTTCTCTGTTATGCTATTTTGTACAGTCTTTATGATGTATCCTAAAGCGGCAGTAAGTGCAAAACGTATTAACAAGGTGTTAGAGACTATTCCAAGTGTGGAAAGAGAAGAAGGAAAAGAAAAATTAGAAGGTCCAGTAGAGATGCTTACCTTTAATCATGTAACTTTTGCTTATCCAGATGGTGAAGAAGCTGTTCTTAAAGACGTTTCTTTCCAAGTTAAAAAAGGTGAAACTATCGCCTTTATTGGAAGTACAGGGTCAGGAAAAAGTACTTTAATTAATTTAATCCCAAGAGCTTATGATGTAAGTGGGGGAGAAATTACAATTAACGGAAAAAATATAACAAGTTACGATCTACACTCTTTAAGAGATGCTATTGGATTTATTCCTCAAAAAGCACAGCTCTTTAGTGGAAGTATTGCAGATAATATCCGTTTTGGTAAAAAAGATGCTACAACTGAAGAAATGATCCATGCAGCTAAAACTGCACAAGCCTACGACTTCATTATGGAAAAGGGCGGTTTTGAAGAAGAAATTACAGAAGGTGGAACAAACGTATCAGGAGGACAAAAGCAACGTCTTGCCATTACAAGAGCTTTAGTTAGACGTCCTAAAATTTATATATTTGATGACTCTTTCTCTGCCCTTGACTTTAAAACAGATGCAACACTAAGAAAAGCACTACAAAAAGAAACAAAAGAATCTATTGTAATGGTTGTTGCTCAACGTGTGTCTAGTATTATGAATGCAGAACATATTGTTGTCCTAGATGAAGGTAAGATAGTAGGAAATGGGACACATAAACAATTACTTAAAACATGTCCTATATATTATGAGATTGCCGCCTCTCAGTTAAGTGAGGAGGAACTTAAAAATGCATAAATCACAAGAAAAGAAAAAATTAAGATTAGGTTATTTAATAAAGAATTTATCAACCTTTTTAGCACCTTATAAGTGGAGCTTTTGGGGAGCTATTGGAATGGTTGTTATTACAGTTATTGCACTTGTCATTGCACCAAGTGTAGAAGGGATGATTACCACTCAACTAGCTAAGGATGCAGCAGATCTTTTAAATAAAGTGCCAGGTGCTGGTGTACAATTTGGGATTATAATGAAGATTATAGTTGTTTTAATAAGTGTGTACTTGGTTAAAACAGCTTCCCAAGGGGTAGGTATCTTTCTTTTAACTAATGCAATTCAAAATGCTATGTTTGATTTAAGAGGTGCTGTACAAGACAAGGTAAGACGTCTGCCTGTACGCTACTTCGATACACAAAGTTATGGTGATGTACTAAGTCGTATAACCAATGATATTGAAACTATGTCAAATGCCCTACAACAAACTTTTACACAGATTGTAAGTGGTATACTTATGCTTATTTTAGCCATTAGCATGATGTTTTCCATTCAGCCTTTAATGGCATGTATTGCTATACTTATTATTCCACTTAGTTTACTTATAAGTAAGCTTGTGGTAAAGAAAAGTCAAAAGCAATTTGAAGCTCAACAAAATGCTATTGGTTCATTAAATGGTATGATTACAGAAATCTATACAGGTTATAATGAAATTTTACTTTATAATAAGCAAGAAGAGGTAATCGAGAATTTTAAAGAGGCCAATGATACACTACGCCAACATGCCTTTAAGGCACAATTTCTTTCATCACTTATGTCACCACTTATTTCTCTTGTAACTTATTTAGTTATAGGAAGTGTAGCTGTTGTAGGTGCTTTATTTGCTCTTAGTGGAACAATTACAATAGGTGAGTTACAAGCTTTTATCCGCTATATATGGCAAGTAAATGATCCTATCTCACAAGTCTCACAACTTTCTACACAAATTCAATCAGCATGTGCAGCTATGGAGCGTGTTTTTGAGATACTAGATGAAGAAGAGGAAGTAAAAGAAGTTGATGATCCTGTAGATGTCACTCATGTAGAAGGTAGAGTAGTATTTGAAAATGTTGTCTTTGGTTATAATGAACAACCTGTTATTCAAAATCTTAATATTGAGATTAAACCGGGCCAGATGGTAGCTATTGTAGGTCCAACAGGTGCAGGTAAAACAACTTTTATAAACTTATTACTCCGTTTTTATGATGTAAATTCAGGGCGTATTTTAATTGATGGTATGGATATTCGCCAAATGAGACGTGGGGATTTACGTAGCTTATTTGGTATGGTGCTTCAAGACACATGGCTTTTTAGCGGAAGTATTTATGATAATATCCGTTATGGACGTTTAAATGCAAGAAAAGACGAAGTCATTGATGCAGCTAAAATGGCCAATGTACACCACTTTATTAAAACATTGCCTGGCGGTTATAATATGGAAATTAATGAAGAAGGTAATAACGTTTCACAAGGAGAAAAGCAACTTTTAACAATTGCACGTGCTATTTTAAAAGATCCTAAAATCCTTATTTTAGACGAAGCAACTTCTTCAGTAGATACACGTCTTGAGAAGATGATTCAAACTGCTATGGAAAGAATTATGAAAGATAGAACAAGCTTTGTTATAGCACATAGACTTTCTACTATTAGAAATGCAGATATAATATTAGTTATGAAAGATGGTTCTATCGTTGAACATGGTAACCATGATGAACTCATCAAGCAAAAAGGTTATTATGAACAACTTTATCGTTCACAATTTGCTGAGCAAGATAATTAAAGATAAATAAAGGGCTGTTCCCTATTTTCATATTCTAAGTATAGGAGTAGATACTCCATAGAAGCTTAGAGTAAGGAAAGGCTTGGGAATAGCCCTTTATTTATGTACATACCTATGTATGAAATGTAAAAATTTAGAAGATAATATAAACACATAAAGACTGAGGTGAGCCTTATGAAGAAATATATGTGGTATATAGGTATCTTTATTTTAAATATATGTATTTTAATTTTCATCTACAGAGACTATATGAAGCTTACTAGAGAGCCAAAAGAAAAGGAAGTAGAACCTATACCTATTACAGCTTATACTGTAGATACAGATGAAATAACAACATACGTATTTTATCAAGGAATAATAGAAAAGGAAAAAGCATTTATAGTTCCAAGTATTTCTGGTAAAGTAACACAGATTCATGTAGAAGAAGAGGATTTAGTAGAAGAAGGAACTAAACTCATTAGCTTTGATACAGGGGAGATAGAGATTGAGCTTGAAAAGATAAAAGAGACGATTGAACAATTTAAAGGATTTAAAGAAGCACTAGGGACACGAACCGAGGAAACTTTAAAGATGATAAAGAAACTAAATAGACAAATAGAAGAAGTAGAAAGTCATCTTGATAGACTGTATAAAGAACAGTCATCTATGTATGCAGATAAGCCCTATAAGAAAAATATTATAGCTCTTGAAGAAGAGTTGAACGCTTTAAAAACTTTAAAGAAAACTTTAGAGGTAGTCCATCCAGAGATAGAAGATAGTAGCAAGAGTTTAGTGTTTTTAGAGGAGATTTATAATAAGTGGATAAGTTTAAAGGATAAGTATGAAATGACCTCACCTATTAAGGGGAGGATAGAGAAAATTAATATTCAAGTAGGTGAGAGGCCTAAACCTTTCCTTCCAATAGTAAATGTAGTAAATGAAGAAAAACAAAAGCTTATTATAGATTTACCCAAAAGCTATATAAATGAATATGAAATAGGGGAACTAAGTGAAGTAGAAGTGATAGACACTAAAATGCATTCTTATATGGCAAAAGGGAAAATAGAAGAGATGACCAGTAAGGATGATTCAGACAATATATATACAGTTACCTTTAATCTCCAGATGCCAGAGGAGAGGACTTTAGAAGGTATTTGTGGAAAAATAAAATTACCACTAGAAACAAGTAGTAAACTAGTAATTCCCCAAGAAGCTTTAATACGTACAGCAAATAAGAATTATGTTTATGTATTAGAAGAAACTATACCTTATAGGGTCAAAAGACGCTCTCTAAAGTTGGGAATAGAAGATGATGGTCGAGTTGAAGTTTTAGAAGGTCTATTAAAGGGAGATCAAATTGTATTAGAAGGAAATACAGTAGTTCAAGATGGTAGTATAGTACAAATAGTATCCACCAAACCTAGGAATGAGTTTATAGATAAAGAAGCTTACATAAAGTAGCAATCATTTGAATCCTACTTTATGTATTTTCCATTTTGTGTTATACTACATCAATGAATATTGATTAAGGAGAATTTAAATGATTGCATTAGGTAAAATTCAAACTTTAGAAGCTGTCAGAAGAACAGACTTTGGAGTTTATTTAAAAGAAATAGGAACAGATAAAGATGAAGAAGTATTTATTCCTCGTCAAGAAGTAGCACCAGAACTTGAAATGGGGACAAGCCTTAGCGTATTTGTGTATCGTGATAGCGAAGACCGTTTAATTGCTACAACACAAGTACCTAAATTAACTTTAGGAAAGGTAGCCCTTTTAAAGGTAGCAGATGTTACATCTATTGGTGCTTTCTTAGATTGGGGACTTCAAAAAGACTTATTCTTACCATTTAAACAACAAGTAGGAAAAGTTAAAAAGGGAGACGAAATCTTAGTAGGCCTTTATGTGGACAAGAGTGATCGCCTTTGTGCTACTATGAAGGTTTATGATTCATTAAGTGTTGATGCACCTTATAAGAAAAATCAAAGTGTAGAAGGTATTGTTTACAGTATTAAAAAAGACTTTGGTGCCCTTGTAGCTGTTGAATATGCATACCATGGACTTATTCCAACAACTGAAATGGTTGGCAAGTCTCTTCAGGAAGGAGATAAAGTAGAAGTACGTATAAAGAATATTCGTCCAGATGGAAAATTAGTTCTTAGCTTACGTAAGCAAGCTTTCCAACAAATTGAAGATGATGCAAGAAAAATTATGGATTTACTTGAACAACAAGGAGGTTTCCTTCCACTTGGAGATAAAAGTGAACCTGGACTTATTAAAGCACATCTTAATATGAGTAAAGCTTCTTTTAAACGTGCTGTTGGTAGACTTCTAAAAGAAGGTGCTATTTCAACTGTAGAAGAAGGTATCAAACGCAATTGGTAGAAGATAAGGCTTTATCTTAAGTACCCTAGTATTAAAAAGGGAACTTGAGATAAAGCCTTTTAATTTATAATAAAACATATTTTTAAAAATAGTAAATGTTATAGTGTAATGAAAAATGATATAATAAAAACATGTATTTTATAATTTTATAAATATTTATAGAGCAACAAAGGTAATAGAAGGCCAAGTAATATACAACAAACAATTTAGAAGGGGAAGGTATATGGAAGAAAATAAAGGGAAATTACTTATAAAGAAGTTATATGAAACAAGGGATTTAACAAAAAATGAGTGGCTGTATTTATTAGAAAATGGAGATGAAGAAACGGTAGGATATGCAAAAGAGTTAGCAAATACAGTTAGAAGAACTTATTTTAAAGATACTGTCTATCTACGTGGACTTATTGAGTTTACAAACTATTGTCATAGACATTGCCTATACTGTGGCATACGTAGTGAAAATGAGAAGGCAGTACGCTATCGCTTAACGAAGGAAGAGATTTTAGCATGTTGTAAGGAAGGTTATGGCTTAGGCTATCGTACTTTTGTATTACAAGGAGGAGAAGATATTTACTTTACAGATGATAAGGTAGAAGAAATTGTTCATGCCATATATGAGAACTATCCAGATTGTGCCATTACTTTATCTATGGGGGAACGTAGTAAAAAGGCTTATGAACGTTTCTATAAAGCAGGTGCAAAAAGATATCTTTTACGCCATGAGACAGCATCAAAGGCTCTTTATGAGAAGCTACATCCACATATGAGTTTTGAACACCGTATGTCTTGTCTTAAAGATTTAAAAGAGATAGGCTACCAAGTGGGTGCAGGCTTTATGGTAGGTGTACCAGGACAAACTTATTTGGATTTAGTAGAAGATTTACTTTTTCTTAAAGCATTTCAACCTCATATGGTAGGTATTGGACCTTTTATGCCTCAAAAGGATACACCACTTGGCCATTTACCAAGTGGAACAGTAGAACTTACTACATTTCTTTTAAGTCTTATTCGTTTAATGCTACCAGATGTACTCCTGCCTTCCACAACAGCACTTGCTACTTTACATCCTAATGGACGTGAGAAGGGATTACAAGCAGGTGGCAATGTAGTTATGCCTAACTTATCACCTTTAAGTGTAAGAGCAAAATATGCCTTATATGATGGAAAAGCTTGTACAGGTGAAGAGTCAGCACAGTGCAAAAAAGATCTTATTGAAGCTATTGAAAGAGCAGGTTTTACTGTGGATTTATCCATAGGAAATAGCCCTAGAAGTTTAAATATTTAAAAAATAGATACGATAAGGTGAACATAGATTCTTTGTATGAAAAACTATTACTTTTCAAGTTTTTATTTAATTCTACTTTGAAATATGCTATAAATAATAGAGAAGTAGTATACATAAAGAAATTAAGGAGTAGAATTATTTATGAAAAAGAATCAATCCATGAAGGACATTATCATTATAGGTTTCGCTCTCTTTGCAATGTTCTTCGGATCAGGAAACTTAATCTTTCCACCGTATCTTGGACGATTAGTAGGTGGCAAATACTTACTTGCTTGTATTGGTTTTACAGTAATGGGTGTAGGTTTACCACTTTTAGGTGTTATGGCAACTGCTAAAGTAGGTGGACAGTTTGAGAATGTAGCAAGACGTGTAGGAAAGGGTTTTGATGTTGTTCTTATGACAGCACTTGTTTTAGCTATTGGACCTTTTTTAGCTATACCTAGAACAGCAGCAACTACTTTTGAAATGAGTATCAGACCATTCTTACCAGGTATTAGTCCTATTTTAGTACTTGCTCTATATTTTTGTATTAACTTATTTTTTGTGTTTAAACCAGGTAAAGTTGTAGATCTTATAGGAAAATTCCTAACCCCAGCTTTACTTGTTATATTAGCTGTTATTATTTCCAAAGGTGTTTTTTCACCTATTGGACCACTAACCGAGAACACAATGAACCATGTATTAACAGGGGCTTTAATAGAAGGTTATCAAACTATGGATGCACTTGCAGCTATTTGTTTTGGCGGACTCATTGTTAAAACCATTGGTGAAAAGGGCTATACAAATAATAAACAAATTATAAAAATGACTTTAAAGGCTTCACTAATTGCACTAGTAGGTCTTGGCATTATTTATGGTGGGCTTATTTTTGTAGGTGCTCATACATCTACTATTGTAGGTGAATTTGAAAAAACAGCCTTAGTTATTGAAATAACACGTAGCTTACTTGGTGAAATGGGTGCAGCATTTCTTGCCCTTGCTGTAGGCCTTGCTTGCTTAACCACATCAATTGGTCTTACAACTACAGGTGCCAATTATTTTTCTAAGCTTTCAAAAGGAAGACTATCTTACAATGTAGTAGCTATTTTTATATCTTTATTAAGCTTTGGCATTGCTTTACTTGGGGTAGATAATATTGTTGTATTAACTTTACCAGTTTTAAAAATCTTATATCCTATTATCATTGTATTAGTCGCACTTACTTTAATTGGGAAATGGGTAGATTCAAACTTAATTTATCAAGTAGCTACATGGACTACACTAGGTGTTATTATTGTAGATGTACTTAGCCAAACATTTAAAATAAGCTTTTTACAAAATGTGATTAAATATTTACCATTTTCAGCTTATGAATTTAGTTGGGTTGTACCAGCTATTTTAGCTATACTTATTGGAAAAGTTTTTGTATCTATTCAGCCAAAAAAACTTAAATAAGTATAAAGTCACCTACTTTAATAAACACTAAGTGTGTACATGCCATGCATGACAACTATGTTTGAGTATTGAGGTGTAAAATGGCATTAGATATTTATACACTGGGACATTCTAATTATTCTTTTGAAGAATTTCTTAAAAGATTAGATAGGCATCACATTGATACAGTTGTAGATATTAGAGGAACACCGTATTCGAAATATAATATTCAGTACAACAAAGAAAGATTAGCTTATGCTTTAAAAGACAGGGGTTATACTTATATTTATATGGGTAAAGAATTTGCAGCTCAGCGGCAAAATTCTAGTCTATACAATGAAGAGGGTTATGCAGATTTTGAAAAAGTCGTTTATGATGCAGATTTTCTTCATGGTATAGAACGACTTAAAAAGGGATGCGAAAAAGGATATAGGATTGTACTATTAGGTGCAAAACAAGATCCTACTGAGTGTCACCGCTTTGTTCTAGTAGGTAGAGCCTTAGTGAAAAACGGTTTTCAAGTACATCATCTTTTACATGATTATAAGGTATCTTCACAAGAGGATTTAGAACCCTATTTAGTAGAGAAATATTATTCTCCTTCTCTTCAATTGTCTTTAGATCCTTTATCAGGAGAAGCCTATGATGAAAAGGATTATTTAAATGAAAGTTATAAAAAAGCTAATAGATCTATTGGCTATCGTGTAGAGCATTTAAAATCTAAGAAATAAGATGCTTTTATGAATAAGCAGTCTAAATCAAAAATAGGATTTAAGACTGCTTTATTCATGTAAATCGCATAAGGAAATAGAATTTATCTCATACTAGGTGAGTAACTTATTAATTTATTTAATAGAAATTTTTATTGACATGAACGAAGTTGTGCATTAGTCTAATAAGGTTAAAACGAGAAAGATAGAGGACAAGACATGAATCAACAAGACATACTACTTAGACAGACTTTTCATGAGGAAATGATTACACTTTACAAACGTACTGCTAAAGAGCTTAAATATAAATCTCCTCGTTTACTTGAAATGATTAATAAATATGGTGGATATGAAGCAGCAATTAAAATTTTGCCAACAGATGCTCATACTTTTGATTTTGCACTTATGTGGGAGAATCAGCGCCTAGATTTATCTATTGAAGCTTTAGTAACGAAAGAGTGTTATAAAGAGCTTTTTCCAGAAGAAATTATTACATTTTGTCAAAGAAGATTAGATGAATACAATTATGCTCCGAATAAAATTGTTGAACAAGAAGAAGAAGAGCTTCTACCATTTGAAAAAGAAGAAATCCTAAAAGAAGAAAAGGAACCTTCTATTGAAGAAGTTAGTGAACCACGTCAATGTGAAGATTATATGCCAAATGCTATAACTACAACACAGTGGATTGAGCTTTTTATGAAATCTAGTATTTTTACAGCTAAAAACCAAGACCTGATTATTAAAATATACAGTACAGGTAGTTTAAATATTTGTCCACAGACTTTAGCAGGACTTGAAGGCTATTCTTGTAAGTATCCTTTTTATGAAGTTATTTTGTCACTTTGTAAACGTATAAAAGCAGCCTTAAAAATAGAGGTACCTAAAAATGACGAAGGTAAACTTTTATGGTGGCAATTCCTTTTTACAGGTTACTATGAGAACAATCAAAGTTATCTATTTAACCTTAGACATGAACTTGATGAGGCTTTAACTAAGCTTATGGAAGAAGGTAGTATTCCTAAAGTGGAAAGACAAATGAATCCTGAATATGAGGCTTTAGAGTTGATTCAAATTGCGCCACCTGAACCAGAAATAGAAGAAGAGGTATTAGAAGAAGAGACTACTACATCACCTAAAAAGTCTATAGTAAGTCCAAATGGTGAAATTCCATCTTTAGATGACTTTATAGATTTTCTTATTAGTGATTCTCCTGCACCAAAGGAAAAGCCAATCACTTCTAATGAACCAGCAGCAACTATAACATCTCAAGCAGCGACAATGCCTAAAATTATGGCTTTTCATAGTGATAGTCTTGTGGATGAAGAAGAAACTGTCTTATCAACTAAAGAGAGTGAGGACGCTGTAACTTCTATAACCCCTTCTAATATAGAAGAAAGTAAAGTAGCTTCTACAGTATCTTTAAATAAAGAGGAAAATGAAGTAGTTTCTACAACACCTCTAAGTACAGAGGAAAGTGAAATAGCTCATACAACATCTTTAGTTAAAGAAGAGTCTTTAGATTCTACAATGTCCTCTATAGCAAATAAAGAGGAAGAAATGACAGAGAGTTCTTTAGATATAAAGCATGATACTTTATGGGAAGATAAGAAGAAAGAATGTCTGGATTATTACGGAGCTGTTTGTGACTTATGTGGTTTTGATTTTGGTTATACTTACGGTATACAATTTGAAGGGTTAATTAAAGTGCATAATTTAAAACCAGAAGCCCCACTTGAAGAAGTTAATCCACAAGAAGACCTTATACCTATTTGCAATAACTGTGAAGCAGTTATACAAGCACATACACCACATTATACTGTAGATGAAGTAAAGACATTTATAGAAAAAGCAAAAGACGCAGATTAATACTGCGTCTTTTATGTTATACTTAAATTATGAAAGCTTTTAGCCTTAAGGAGGGGAAAGATGGGGAAGTTAGCACTTATAACAGGTGGAACGAGTGGGCTTGGTTTTGCCTATGCAAAAGCCCTTGCTGCACAGGGCTATGATTTAATCTTGACAGGTAGAAGAAAGGAAGAGCTTAAAAAGAAAAGTGAGTATTTAATTGATCTTTACCATATTAAAGTATTTCTTTGCATAGTGGATTTTAAAGATGTAAAGGCATTTAATAGGTTTATAGATTTTATTCAGAAAAAACCTATAGATATACTGATTAATAATGCAGGCTATGGTCTAGAAAAGTCTTTTATAGAAGATAAGCTTGATACACAGCTTGAGATACTTCAAGTACATGTAAATGCCAGTGTGACTTTAGCACATTTAGTAGCTAATAATCTTATTCAAAATAAAAAGGGTGGGGCTATTATTAATGTGTGCTCACTTGCTGCCTATACACCTTTGCCTACTTCTAGTATGTATTGTGGAACTAAGGGATTTCTTATTAATTTTTCTAAGTGTTTAGCTATGGAGCTTAAGCCTTATGGTATTAAAGTGCAAGCATTATGCCCAGGCTTTGTACATACGGATTTTCATAGTCGATTGAATATACCTAAAGAAGTATGTAAAGATAAGGGAATAATAATTTGGGCTACGCCAAAGGAAGTAGTAGAAGAATCTTTACAAGCCTTAAAGAAAGATCAAGTTTTTCTTATACCGGGCCATTTGAACAAGCTAGCTTATCAATTACTTAAATTTGTGCCAAATAAATTATATTTAGATATAGTTAGTCGCTATAGCTATATTTTTAGTCATAAAACCCTTGATTAAGTATAAAATCCCATCCTTTAACACATTTTATAACTGTTAGCTTAAAGTGCTTTATATTACTAGTTTAAACTAAAATGTGTAGACTAAGGAGGATTAGGTATGACTAAATTTTTATGGAAGTGGGTACTTCCTTTAGCCCTCATTTTTTCTAGCTTACCCCTTTATGGTGAAGGATTAGAAAAACCGTTTATTGTATGTATTGATCCAGGACATCAAGCAAAGGGAGATGGAAGAAGTGAGCCTGTGGCACCTGGAAGTGGAGCAAGAAAGGCAAGAGTTTCTTCAGGAACAGCAGGTGTAGCTACCAAGAAGGCAGAATATGTTGTAAACCTCGAGGCATCTATGATTCTAAAGAAGTTGTTAGAAGACAAGGGTTATACAGTATGTATGACACGTGAGAGTCATGATGTGAATATAAGCAATTCAGAACGTGCAACCTTTGCTAATGATAAAGGAGCACAAATGACTATTCGTATTCACTGTGATAGTATTGGAAATGGTGGTAAAACAGGTGCAACCTTACTTGTTCCTTCTAAGGAAAGTCGTTATACAAAAAGCATCTATGAACCAAGTTTTAAGTATGCAACTTTACTCAAAGAAAAGCTTACTGGAAAAGGTGTTAAGGTAAACGGTATTTTTGAACGTTCTGATATGACTGGTTTTAATTGGTCTAGAGTGCCTGTTATTATTTTTGAAATGGGATTTATGAGTAACTACAATGAAGATCAGATGCTTTCAAATCCTAACTATCAGACAAAGCTAATGGAAGCTGTTGTAGAAGCATTAGATGCCTATAGAGAAGGAAGCCATTAAAAGTATAACGACAAAACGCCATAAGCTTCAAGATACTTAAGAAGCCTATGGCGTTTTATAGTGATTTTAAATTTAATAGTGTACATCAATAAGGTGGAAAGTAATAGATTTATTGCTCCAACCTAAATCATAAGGCACTAGAAGTCTATCTGTGTTATGACAAGTTACAAGAGGATAGCCTTTAGAGTCTAAACCAGTAACTGTAGATACATGAGTAATACGACCTTTTTTCTCATAAGCTACAATATCTCCTGGACGAAGGTTATAAGCAGTTTTATAAATTTCTTTATAACTACCTTGAGCAATTAAGGAGCCACGACCACTATTTACAAGATAATTTTTTAAAGCTTGAGCATTAACCCATGCTTTTGTCCCATCATTTGTATAGTTCCAAGTACTTGTCTTTTTAAACTTGCCACCTTCATAGAGTATTTGAGAAGCAAAGTTAGCACAATCACCACCACGTGGATTACAGTTTAAATAATCTTTATTATATTTAAATAAATACTCATCTTCTCCAATACCGCAATACTTATGAGCATAGTCTATAGCTTTTTGTGTACGTTCATCAGGTACATAAGAAGGTGGCTTATGACTTACAATAAAATTTTTCATTTCTTCGGATTTTTCATTTGTAATATCTAAAGAATCAGCAAATGGATCTGTGTACCATTCCTTTACAATATAATAACCATTTTCTTTTTCTTTAAGATGAATGTAATGAGAAGTACCAAGTTTAAAGTGAGTAAGTGTATTAGGATCATCATCATAACTATAACTAAATTCTGTACTTACGTTGCAAGTCATACCATAGAGTCCCTCACCACGGTCACGTACTTTACGCATATGAAGGGTAGAGTCAATAGATTTAAAGGTAACACCTTGTTTATCTGCCCAGTTTTTTAGATACTTAATCTTAATTTCTTCATGTTCAAAAGCATAAAGTCCTGTTTTTACATCCGTATTATAAAGACTTTTTAAACCTTCTACATCACCTTCTAACAAATATTTGTTACGCTTTGAGATAATGTCTTCTAATAGGATTTTAAACTTAGCAGTTAATTCTTCTTCAGAGAGTGTAGGAGGCGGTTCTGGCTTTTCATTTTCTTCATTTGAATTTGAACCTTCTTTTAAGGAAGGTAGCCCAATTTCAATAGGCAAATCCTCTAAGTACTCTTTTTCGTGTGTTTCCATAGCACAAAGGGGAACAAGACCTATAACTAATAAAGTTACACCAAGTAATATTTTATTTTTAAACTTTAAAAGCTTCATAAAGTACTCCTTTCATAAACATAAATCCTTACTTTATAGCTTTTGTCAATTCGGTATTTTTATAGATGGAAAATATGTACTATTCATGCCTTTTTTTTAACAGTAGAAAGGTTATACTAAATAGTGGTATAATAAACGTCGAATAAACATTTATATTGGAGGTTATTATGGGAAAAAGACAAGAAATTGAAATATCAACAGCACAAGCTAAAAGACAAATGGATATCATTTCCCAACTAGCACATCATATACAAGGAAAAAACCTTAAATTCTGTATTACAACATTTGGTTGTCAAATGAATGCCCACGATTCTGAAAAAATCCAAGGGATGCTTACTAAAATGGGTTATACAGAAACAGATAAAGAAGAGGATGCAGACTTCATTCTTTACAATACATGTTGTGTAAGAGAAAATGCAGAAAATAGAATTTTTGGTAAGCTTGGCTACCTTAAAAAATTAAAACGTGATAATCCAAACTTACTCATTGCTCTTTGTGGTTGTATGATGCAACAAGATATTGTTCTTGAAAAACTTAAGCAAAGCTATCGTCATGTAGATATTATTTTCGGTACCTATAATATTTATAAGTTACCTGAACTTTTACAAACACGTTTTGAAACAGGTAAAGCTGTTATTGATATTTGGGATTCTCATGAGGATATCGTAGAAGATTTACCAAGTGAAAGAAAATATGATTTCAAATCTTGTGTAAATATTATGTATGGCTGTAATAACTTCTGTACTTACTGTATCGTGCCTTATGTAAGAGGTAGAGAAAGAAGTCGTGAACCAGAAGATATTTTAAAAGAAATTCGCACCCTTGTAGCAGATGGTGTAAAAGAAATTATGCTTCTAGGTCAAAATGTTAATTCTTATGGAAAAACATTAGACAATCCAATGACTTTTGCACAGCTTATAAGAGAAGTAAATAAAATAGAAGGCTTAGAGCGTATTCGTTTTATGACTTCACATCCAAAAGATTTAAGCGATGAACTGATTGAGGCTATGGCTGAATGTGATAAAGTATGTAACAGCTTACATTTACCATTCCAAGCAGGTAGTACTAAAGTTTTAAAAAGCATGAACCGTCGTTATACAAAAGAACAATACTTAGAGTTAGTTGGTAAGATTAAAGCTGCTATGCCAGGTATTGCTTTAACAACTGATATTATTGTTGGTTTCCCAGGAGAAACTGAAGAAGACTTTGAAGAAACTATGGATGTTGTACGCCAAGTAGGCTTTGCAAGTGCCTTTACTTTTATTTATTCAAAACGTACAGGTACACCAGCTGCAACTATGGAAGACCAAGTAGATGAGCCAGCTGCAAAAGCACGTTTCAATCGTCTTTTAGAACTTGTAAATGGTATTCAAGCAGATTATATGCAAAGCTTTATTGGTAAAGAAACAACTGTTTTACTAGAAGAAGCAAGTAAACAAGATGAAAGTCTTTATAGTGGACGTACTTCAGAAGGTATTTTAGTCCATGTCAAAGCAGATGAAAGCTTAATCGGTGAAATTTTAAATATCCGCATTACAGGTGCAAAGACTCATTATTTAATGGGTGATATTGTAGAAGGTGATCTACGTGGATAGAACAAATCTTACGCCTATGATGAGGCAGTATTTAGAGATTAAAGATGGTAACCCTGATTGTATTTTGTTCTTTAGATTAGGGGATTTTTATGAAATGTTTTTTGAAGATGCCATTACTGTATCTCGTGAATTAGAAATCACTTTAACAGGTCGTGACTGTGGACAAGCGGAGCGTGCACCCATGTGTGGTGTACCCTTCCACGCTGCCACTACTTATATTGCCCGACTTGTCGAAAAAGGATATAAAGTAGCTATCTGTGAACAGCTTGAAGATCCTGCTACAACAAAAGGTATTGTAAAAAGAGGGATTGTACGTATAGTAACCCCAGGTACCATTCTAGAAGGGAATACCATCCAAGAAGGTAAAAATAACTATATTACTTCTTTAGTACGTGTAGAAGATAAATATGGCTTAAGTCTTTGTGATGTAACAACAGGGGAATGGCTTGTAACAGAAATTGGTGCAGATCAAGGTGAATATAAAATCCTGGATGAACTAGCTAAATTTTCGCCTGTTGAATGTCTTCTAGACGAAACGACTTATACTAAAACTAAACTTACATCAGCACTTAAAGACCGTTTTAATGCTTTAGTTGAGCCAATAGCTGATCATGTCTTAGATTATGATTTATGTGAAAAGCTACTTTTAAATCACTTTCATATTTTAGGTTTAGATGGTATTGGCTTAAGCGGACACCCTGCTTGTGTACTTGCTGCAAGTAGCCTTCTTAACTACTTAAAAGAAACACAAAAAAATGAGCTTTCTCATCTTGGACAAATTACATTTTATAATGTAAATGAATTTATGCTTTTAGATAGTGCTACAAGACGTAACCTAGAACTTACTGAAACATTACGTGAGAAAAAGCGTAAAGGTTCTTTGCTTCATGTTCTAGATTATACAAAGACAGCTATGGGAGCACGTTATTTAAGAAAATGTGTAGAGCAACCTCTTATTCATGCTGAGGCTATTAATCACCGTCTAGAGGCTACTTCTGAGCTTAAAGAAAGTTTGTTTTTACGAGATGATATCCAAAGCTCTCTTGATGCCATTTATGATATGGAACGTCTCGTTGGACGTATTGCTTATGGTACATGTAATGCTAAAGATTTAATTGCTTTAAAGGAATCTTTACGTGTACTTCCAGAACTTCATAAACATTTAGAGACAACCACAAGTACCATACTTCGTAAAATGTACAATGAATTTGATGACTTAAGTGATTTATTTGAGCGTATTGAAGTGGCTATAGTAGATGATCCACCGATTTCTTTAAGAGAAGGTGGACTGATTAAATCTGGCTATAACAAAGAAATTGATGAGCTTCGTGATGTAAAGACTCATGGAACCAATTGGCTTCGTGATGTTGAAGCGAAAGAGAAAGAACAAACAGGTATTAAAAACCTAAAGATTAAATACAACAAAGTATTTGGCTACTTCTTAGAAGTAACTCAGTCTTATAATCATTTAGTACCAGATTATTTTATTCGTAAGCAAACTCTTTCTAACTGCGAACGCTACATTACAGAGGAACTTAAAAACATAGAAGAGAAAATTCTAGGTGCAGATGAAAAACTACAAACTTTAGAATATAAGCTTTTCACTGAAATAAGAGATTTTATTTCAGAGCATATGGATCGCCTTTTAAATATGTCTCGTATTGTAGCTGAACTAGATATGCTTACTTCTTTAGCTACTTGTGCAGAAGTGAATGGATATGTTAAACCAGTTATTGATAGCTCAGATGTTTTAGACATTGTAGGGGGGCGTCACCCTGTAGTTGAAAAGATTATTGGCCAACATCAGTTTATTGCCAATGATGTGTATCTTAATGAATCAGATCATCAAGTTAACTTAATTACTGGTCCAAATATGGCAGGTAAATCTACCTTTATGCGTCAAACAGCACTTATTGTACTCATGGCACAAATGGGATCTTTTGTACCAGCTGAATCCGCACATATTGGTGTAGTGGATCGTATCTTTACGAGAGTAGGGGCATCTGATGACCTTGCTTCGGGACAAAGTACCTTTATGGTGGAAATGATGGAAGTATCAAATATTTTACATCATGCCACTAAAAAGAGCTTATTAATCCTAGATGAGATTGGCCGTGGGACAAGTACAATAGATGGTTTAAGTATTGCATGGGCAATTATTGAACATATAGCAGACCCTAATAAGCTAGGTGCAAAAACACTTTTTGCAACCCATTATCATGAACTGACAGAACTTGAAAAGACTATACCATCTCTTAGAAATTATTGTGTACAAGTAAAAGAAATGGGTGAAACCATTATTTTCTTACACAAGATCGTACCAGGAAGTGTAGATCATAGTTATGGTATTCAAGTAGCCCATCTAGCAGGCCTTCCTAAAGAAGTACTTGATCGTGCTCACACTATTATGGCAGAAATTGAAGGAGATGCTTCAAAAGACTTACGTAATATTGTAGAAACTTCTTCAAAAGCTATAGAAGAAACAAAGGCTATAAAGGAAATAGAGGCACTAGAGAAGATAAAGACTATAGAGAATGAAAAAGTCTTAGAAAAAGTTAAAGAGCCACAAGAAGTAAAGGGTATAGAAGCAGTAAGAGGTATAGAACAAGTAGGTCTACTTGAAAGTGAACCAATTAAACAAAGTGAAGTAAAAGAAGCAACAGCTCAACTGAGTTTATTTGGTGGTGGGTCTGAAGAAAGTGAAGTGATTCAAGCTTTAGAAGAAGCTGATTTAATGAATATGACGCCTTTTGAGGCTATGCAGCTTTTATTTGAACTTAAAAATCAATTAAAGGGTAAGAAAAATAAGAAACAAAAATCTAAAAAGTAAGGAAGTGATGGGGTGGCGCAAATTCAATTGTTAGATACCCATACGATTAATAAAATTGCAGCAGGCGAAGTTGTAGAACGCCCAGCTTCCGTAGTGAAGGAGCTGGTGGAAAATAGCATTGATGCACAAGCTTCTTCCATTACCATTGAAATTAAAAATGGGGGTGTAGACTTCATTCGTATTACGGATAATGGAAAAGGTATACCAAAGGATGAAGTAGAAATTGCTTTTTTACGTCATGCAACAAGTAAAATTACTTCTGCTGAAGACTTATCACATGTCTTATCATTAGGTTTTCGTGGTGAAGCCCTAGCAAGTATTGGTGCTGTTGCTAAGGTGGAGCTTTTAACAAAGACTCCTAATGCCTTAACAGGTAAACGAGTAGAAGTGGAGGCTGGGCAAATTCTTCATAGTGAAGAAATTGCTTGTCCAGCAGGAACGACTATTATTATGAGACAGCTGTTTTATAATGTACCTGCTCGTCGTGCCTTTTTAAAGTCTACAGCTACAGAAACAAGTAAGATTGCAGAAGTGGTTTATAAACTGGCACTAGCCCATCCAGAAGTGGCAATCAAATACATTCAAAATAATAAATTAGTTTTCCAAACAGCGGGGAATTATGACTTAAAACGTTGCGTCTTTAGTCTATATGGGAAAGATACAGCTAAGGATACCCTACCTATTCAATATGAAGAAGATGGGATTCAAATTTCAGGTCTTATTGGCCTACCTACTCTAACACGTGCCAATAGACAGTATGAACAGTTTTTTATTAATGGACGAACAATTAAAAGTAATCTCCTTCAAAAAGCAACAGAAGAAGCTTATAAAACTTTAGTCACTATAGGTAAATTTCCTTTTGTTATTCTCCACTTAAATCTGCCTCCAGAAGAAGTAGATGTGAACGTACATCCTACTAAATTAGAGGTACGCTTTAGTGATAGTGACCGAGTTTATCAAGCTGTTTATAATGGCATACGCCAGCATATTCAAGGGGAGAATCTTATACCAGAAGTAAGGCAACTTGGTAAAGCACCAGCTTATAAACCAGCACCTGTAGAAGCAACAGGTGCTATAAAGGTTGAAAGCTTCTTTAATAAACCACAGTTTCATAAATCTTATGATCCAAGTAAGTTAGTAGATGCACCACTTAAACAAAAAGATGATTTTAATCTAGCTAAAAGTATCTATAAACCACTTTTTAATGAAACAAAAGTAGAAGAAGAAACTTCAACTTTAAATTCTCTTTCTACTATGCCAAGGGAGACTATAGGAGTAAGTCAAGAAGAACCTTTAGTCCCCTTAGTAGGTGAACAAGAAAGCTTAACAAAAGAACAGGTTCTTACCATACAGAATGAAGGGGATACACCTCTTGCAGAAGAAACTACAGAGCCTTATAAGCCTGTAGAAGGGGTAGACTATAAGATTATAGGTCAAATCTTTAATACCTACTGGATTTTAGAATATGGTAATCAAGTACTTCTTATGGACCAACATTCAGCTCACGAGCGTGTCATGTATGAGCAGTATATGAAGGATTTTACAACAAGCAATGTTTCAACCCAAATACTTCTTATGCCAGAAACTCTACATGTATCAAATGGGGAACTTCTTTTTATAGAGACTCACCTAGAACTTTTACAACGTCTAGGGTTTGGACTTGAGCTTTTTGGGGAATCCTCTATTATCATTCGTGAAGTACCTTATCTTTTCAATCATCCTATGTCTATTAGTGCTTTTAGAGATCTTTTAGACAGCATTGATGTAAAGAAGACGACTAATCTTTACGAGATGAGAGAAGAACACATTATTCAACTTTCTTGTAAAAGTGCTATTAAAGCCCATGACCAGCTCACACATGCAGAGTGTAGGGCACTTATTGAGGCATTATTAACTCTAGAAAATCCTTATACTTGTCCTCATGGTAGGCCAACTTTAGTTAAGCTTAGTAAAACAGACATTGAAAAAATATTTAAACGTATTCAATAGGTGAATCTATGAAGAAAAAATTAATTTTAATTGCAGGGCCTACGGCTTCTGGAAAAACAAAAACAAGTGTCCTTCTTGCTAAACGTATAGGTGGTGAAATTATTTCCTGTGATTCTATGCAAGTTTATAAAGGGATGGACATTGGAACAGCGAAGGTAACTCCAAGTGAGATGGAGGGTATACCTCACTATATGATTGACTTATTAGATCCTAGAGAAGGGTCCAATATAGCTTGGTTTAAAAATGAAGTAGATAAGGCTATTGATGAGATTACAGCTAAAGGTAAAATACCTATTTTAGTAGGTGGAACAGGCTTTTATTTAAATGCCATTCTTTTTGATACACAGTTTGATCAAACAAAGGAAGATACCATTTATAGAAAAGAGCTTGAGTCCTTAGTAGAAGTACATGGCAATGCCTATCTTCATGAAAAACTTGAAGAAGTAGATCCAGCTAGTGCAAAAGCCATTCATCCAAACAATGTAAAGCGTGTCATTCGTGCCCTTGAGTACTACGCTCAAACAGGTAAACCTATCTCTAGTCATAATGAAGCAGAAAAGGAAAAAAGAGAAGCACAAGTTTCGCCATACAACTATGCTTTCTTTGCACTAGATATGGATAGAGAAACCCTTTATAATCGTATTAATATGCGTGTAGATCAAATGATAAAAGAAGGACTTGTAGAAGAGGTAAAACACTTTTATGATTTAGGTCTTAGTGAAGATATGACAAGTATGAAAGGCATTGGATATAAGGAATTCTTTCCATACTTTAAAGGTCAGATGAGCCTTGATGCTTGTATAGATCAGCTCAAACAAAATACAAGACATTTTGCTAAACGACAGCTTACATGGTTCCGTCATCAAAGTAATCCTACATTTATCCCTGTTGATGCACTAGATTTTGATGCAGAAAAAATCGTAGATGAAATGACAAAATATCTTAAAAATATTCTAATATAAGCTATAATTTATTTGGAAATAGATGTATAATGAAAATAAAGAATGAGCATACTAAGAATAGTAAAGCTAGAAATTTTAGGCAATATATAGACAAGTATAGGTTTATCCTATACAATGAATTTAATCTAAAAATCCTTAGGAGGGGTATGACGTATGAGTAAAGCTATCAATCTACAAGACTTACTTTTAAATCAATTAAGAAAAGATCGTATTGCAGTTACTGTATTCTTAACAAATGGTTTCCAAATTAAAGGAACAGTAAGAGGATTCGACAATTTCGTAGTACTTTTAGAAAGTGAAGGCAAACAACACATGATTTATAAACATGCCATCTCAACTGTTTGCCCATCAAAAGTTGTAAGTCTTAATATTTCAGCACAAGCAGAATAAACTATAATTATTGTAAGTTAAAGTATTGCACAAATAAAGTACATTTTATCAAATGAAAAATGAGAGCACATGATTTGAGGTAAGTATACCTAGTCAAATGCTCTCATTTTTCGTTGTCAGCCAATCAGTATGTAAGTTGTAAAT
The DNA here is from genome assembly GCA_900551325.1 of uncultured Eubacteriales bacterium. GTDB lineage: Bacteria > Bacillota > Clostridia > Lachnospirales > Cellulosilyticaceae > Holtiella. The sequence continues at coordinate 38,256 of URVM01000023.1, forward strand.
AGGTTTTTTTATTAAATTTATTTTAAAAAGTTATTGCATCTCCTCTTACAGGAGTAGGTAGAATGAAAAAAGAGAAAGGAGTGGGCTTTATGTATAGAATTGGAGAGTTTTCTAAGATGAGCAAGACAACTATAAAGACCTTACACTATTATGATCAAATAGGATTACTTAAGCCAAATGAAGTAGATAGACTGACAGGCCATAGATATTATACAACTAAGCAACTTATGATTTTGCATAAAATACAATCATTAAGGCAAATGGGTATATCTATTGATCAAATTAAATTAATTTTACAAGGACAAAGCGCTAAGGAAATCTTAGAAAAAAGACGCCAAGAATTAGTTCTAGAACTAAAAAACTATGAAGAACAACTTTCTCGAATAGAATTTACCCTATCCGGTAAAGAGGAGGAAAAGATAATGAATTATCAAGCAACAATTAAAGAATTACCAGAATGTATTGTATACTCTAAGAAGATGATGGTACCTAATTATAATGCTTACTTTGAAGTGATTCCCGCTATTGGTAAACAAGTTTTAGGCAAATACCCAGATTTAAAGTGTGCAAGTCCAGAGTATTGTTTTATTGTATATTTAGATAATGAATACAAAGAGACAGACATTCGTATTGAATTTTGCGAAGCAGTTACCCAGTTAAAAGAAGATTTTGATGACATTAAGTTTAAAAAAGTAAAGAGTACAAATGCAGTTTCAGTTATGCATAAAGGTTCTTATTCTGGTTTAGCACAAGCCTATGCTTATGCATTTGAATGGATAGAAAACAATGGATATACTATATCAGACCATCCAAGAGAAAATTATATTGATGGTATTTGGAATAAAGAGAGTGAAGAGGACTGGCTAACAGAACTTCAAATTCCAATCATAAGAAAGTAATAAAATAAGTTAAGAGCCACTTGCTTTTTTGTAAGTGGCTCTTCCTTATGAATTTTTCTTTATATATATCTTTAAAGCTTTAATAAGTAAAAATAATACATAGAGACTTAGTCCTAAAAGTGTTAAGACGATTAAAAAATTTATAAGAATAACAATAGACATGAGTGGGGCTATACTATTTGGTGAAGTGAGCATATGATTTCTCCTTTTATATTGATTTATTAGATGAATTAGAATACAATGCTGTAAATATGTTATCATAATAGAACAGAAAAACAAAGTATTATATTATTAATTTGAATATATTATTAATTTATAAGAGATGATGATAGAATATGCCAAGGTCCGGATGAAGAACTTTCAAAGAGAGGTTTTGAATATTTTTACCACAAAAGTTCTTTAGAAGGAGATATCTATAGATATCGCAAAAAGATTATAAAATAAAATGAATCAGTGAACTTGGAACTGACCTCTAATAAGTTAGACTTAAATAGCTAACTTATTGAAGGTCAGTTTTTTATGTCTGTAAATAATCAGTAGACTAAAGGTACTCTCATTTTTTAGGGCATATCTGATAAGAGACGATGCATATAAATATAAAGATACTTATGGAATAAGAAAGACAGCTTATGAAACCTTTAAAGATAAGGATTATAATACTGATTTTATATTTTTATTGTTTACCTCTTTATGGCACTACACCTATTCTATTTAATGAAACAGCTTTAGACTTAGGGATTATCCGAGTAACCTATACGGGCAAAGAAGAAATCAAACTTAAAGTAATGATTGAAAAGGTAGAAGGGAAAGAAAAGTATACCTATGACCTTTTACTTCGAAATAAAGCTGAATCTTTTCCTCTTCAAATGGGAAACGGTACTTATAAAATAAGTGTTTTAAAAAACGTTAAGGGGACAAGTTATGCATTAGTAGATGCGAAAACTGTAGTACTTAATTTAAAAGATGAGAAAAATGTTTATTTAACATCTATCCAAAATATCAATTGGTCTTCTACATCAAAGCCAGTTCAAAAGGCAGTAGACTTAGTAGATAAAACAAAAAACGTAGAAGAAAAGGCAAAAATCTTATACAGACATGTAATTTATGAGTATACCTATGACTATGATAAGCTAGCAACTTTAGCAGCAGATTATTTACCTAATATTGATGTGACTTATGATGAGAAAACAGGTATTTGTTATGATTTTTCTTCTCTTTATGCAGCTATGTTAAGAAGTCAACAAATTCCTACAAAACTTGTTAAAGGCTATAGTGAAAATGCCAAAGGCTATCATGCTTGGAATGAGGTTTACGATGAACAATTAAAAGAGTGGGTCATTGTAGATACTACTTATGATTTACAAGTAATCAAGAAAAAACCTTATTTAAAATGGATTAAATCCAATAAGGTTTATGAAAAAGTAAAGGAATATTAAGGAGGTGATTTTATGACAAGGGAAATACTTAGCACATTATTTAGTGGCCTAAGTGGACTTTTAAAGGCAGGCATCCCTCTTCAAGAAGGTATAGATTTACTTATAGATGAAGGGGAAGATGAGGCCTTTATAGAGAAGATAGCAGAAGGCTTAAAAGAATATAAGCCCATTGAACAAGTATGTGAAACAGTGGATGCAATCCCCCAATATAGTAAAGATGTTATAAAAATAGGGGCAAAAGCAGGTCGCTTAGAAGAAGCGTTAGATGGTCTATCTCTTTACTATGAAAGAATGGATGAAATTTCTCAAAGTATAAGAACAATTCTGATGTATCCTATAATTTTAAGTACTATGCTACTAGGTATCATACTTATTTTAATATTAAAGGTAACCCCTTTAATTGAAGGAATTTACAAAAATTTAGGTGAGGAAATAGCTTATGTATGGAGAAGTTTTCTGCCTATCTATAGGGGAATGGGAATAGTAGTAATACTTCTACTTAGTAGTTTTATAGCTATGATTCTTTTTATAGGTTATTGGTTTAAACAAAACCAATTTCCCAAATGGCTTAATAAACTTTTTATACGTTCTAAACTTGCCTATGATCTTAGCTTGGTCAAAGTATTATTCAATATAACATTACTTGTAAAAAGTGGCTTAAGTTTTCAAGAGACATTAGAAGAGGTAAAGGATATAACAAATCATCCTTTTATTTATGAAAAAATACATAGAGGGTGTACTTTACTTGAGACACATACACCCCTTATTAAGACATTACAGAATATACAGCTTTTTTCTCCTATTGATACAAAGAAGCTGTCTATAGCATATTATACAGGACATTTAGATGAAACTTTAAGCAAGATTGTAACCGAATATGAAAACAAGTTAGATGAGAAGCTTAACATATTGATAGGGCGTATTGAATTTATATCAGTTACTGTACTTGCTCTTATTATGGGTGGAATGCTTTTAACTATTATATTGCCACTTATTCGTATTATGTCACTAATAGGATAAATAAGGAGGAACCAGATGAAAGGTAAAGATCTAATAAAGTGTATTGTGGGGTATAGTTTAATAATAGGTGTTTTTTTAGGTAGTATAAGCCTTATGGAAGTAGGTGTTGATATTAAGGCAATCAGTGTTTTAGAGGATGATATTAAGCGAGCAGCTATACAATGCTATGCAGTAGAAGGATTTTATCCACCAGATTGGTCTTATTTAAAGGATCATTACAATGTGCCAATGGATGAAGAAAAGTATAGTGTGTATTATGATACTTTTGCATCTAATATTATGCCAGATATACAAGTGATCAAGAAGGAGTAAAAAAAGATGGCTATTAAGTATGCCAAAACTTTAAATACATCTCAATTAGAGTTTCTTCTAGTGATAATGCATATTCTTATCTCAGGATTAGGTATGTTAGGAATAGTTATTTTAGGGGCTAATCATTACTTTAAAACAGTCCATCATTTAGAAGAACAATTTAATGTGTATAATAGCTTAAATTATATTGGTATGAAAATACGGCAAAATCAAAGTCCATCAAATATTAATATGGTGATAAAGGATAATAAGCAGATCCTTGTTATAACAGAAGAAATAGAAGAAGTAGTCTATGAAACATGGATTTATCAATATGAAGATAAACTTTATGAATTGTTTACGGAAAAAGGCAATGCCATTGATCTAAAAAATGGAGTTGCATTAATGCCAATTAAGAAATTAGTTATGGAAAAGTCTGAAGAAGAAGTAGTAAAAATCCAAATAACCAATCAAGAGGGTGAAAGTAGAGCGCTTTTCTTATATCTTAGAGGGGAAAATAATGAGGAAAATTAAAAAAGAGAAAGGACATAGTTTTATTATTGAGTTTACTTTATGTCTAGTTATATTTTCAGTCGTTTGTAGTTTAGTTATAAGTATATTTGCAAAAGCAGATAGACTAAATGATAAAGCAGAGGCTTTAAGTTTTGCTAATATCCAAATTCAAAATGTAGCAGAGTGGATTAGGGTAGGTAAATCAAAAACAGACTTAGAAGAACTTTGTATCCAAAATGGTGGAATAAGAAAAGATGAAGGCTATCATTTTATGTATAAGGGTTATACTCTTATATTAACATGGAATGAAGAACCTAAGGCACATGGGGTAATGACTCACTTCTATATACAATTTGTTTCATCCGAAGAAATCTTAGCTAAACTAGAAATTGATAAATATTATATAGATGAAGGAGCAGAAAAATGAAGAAAAAACGAACTATACAGGTAGGCATAGGAAGTATCTCTGTCATTATGTTTTTAATGGTTCTAAGTTTATATTTCCTTGCAATATTAAACTTATCTACAGTGACAGCTCATTTTAAATTAGCCCAAAAAGCTTTAAATCATACATATATGCTTTATGACGGAGAAAATAAAATAGAGTCTATAAAGGAAACACTTTATGAAAAAGGGCTTAATCAAACTTTAGAAAATATCTCTTACCCTTATAAACTTACCTCAAATGATTTAGAAGTTAGTATACCTTTATCAGCATATGAAACCATGATGGCTACTATAGATTTAGAGAAGGGCTATAGAATAAGTTGGTATTTACAAACAGAACTGTATGATATAAATACTACTCAATTAGGAGAGTAAAGATGAATATAGATTGCATTTTAAAAGATGGAATAGAGAAGAATGTGTCAGACTTATTCATTGTAGCAGGTGCACCTTTATCATTTAAAATAGGGAAATATATTATACCCTATAATACAGTGAAACTCACATCAACAGAAACAATGGGTATTATTCAAGAGCTCTATAAGAAAAGTAGTAGAGATATGGAACCTTTTTTGAAAAAGGGAGATGATGATTTTTCTTTTGCACTATCAGGCATTGGAAGATTTAGAGTAAATGCATATAAGCAAAGAGGATCTATAGCAGCTGTAATACGCATGGTGAAATTTCAGTTACCAGATTACAAAAAAATGGGCATTCCTAAAGAAGTAATTGGATTTCATAAGGAGCAAAGTGGTCTTATTCTTGTAACAGGACCAGCTGGAAGTGGCAAAACTACTACTTTAACATGTATTATTGATCAGATTAATCAATATAGAAATTGCCATATCGTTACACTTGAAGATCCTATTGAATATATACATCAACATAAAAGCAGTATTATAAGTCAAAGGGAAGTTCACCAAGATACTATAAACTACATTAAAGGATTAAGGGCTGCCTTAAGAGAATGTCCAGAAGTGATTTTTATAGGGGAAATGCGAGATCTAGAGACAATGGAAGCAGCTATAAGAGCGGCTGAAACAGGTCAATTAATATTTTCTACTTTGCATACCCTTGGTGCTATAGCTACAATTGATAGAATAATAGATAGCTTTCCAGCCAATCAACAACAACAAATACGTATGCAACTTGCTATGTCTTTAAAAGCCATCATCTCAGAGCAACTCATACCTAAAATCAAAGGTGGGCTTGTTCCAGCCTTTGAAGTGATGAGGGTGACACCAGCTATTAGTAATATTATACGAGAAGCTAAAGTACACCAACTTAATACGATTCTCTATAGTAGTAAAGACGAAGGAATGATAAGTATGGACACAAGTCTTATAGAACTTTATGAAAAAGGTCTTATTAGTAAAGATGAGGCAATTAGGCATAGTATCAATTATGAATTTACAAGTAGGAAACTCCAGAATCTTTAAGGAGAGATTATATGGTCAAAAAAAATCGTAATAAACAAGCATTAATAGAAGAAATAGCAAAACAAAGAAATATAAATTTATTAAAAGAAAAGCTAAAATTGACAAGAAAATATGTAGACAATTTATTAAGCGGCTCATTAGGTAATGTGGTATTTATTTCTGTAAGTAATGGTGTAGAAAGAGCTATTGTTAGGCATGAGAAAGGGTGTAACTTTATAGAAGCATGGAATAGAACACAAGCTTCTATAGAAAATTATATAAGGACGAAAAATTATAAACCAGAGTGGGTTAAAATTGATTTTGTAGTAGAACAAGAATCTGTGCCTACTAAGTTATTGAAGAAACAAATTAGACAGTGTGAGAAAGGTTTTTTTAGAAAAGGGATTGCGTTAGATGAAGATTTCCAAGTTGCATATTTAGAGTGTGAATTAAATAGTAGAAGGATGATAGACTATAAAAAAGGTGAAATACTTATAGATCAATTATCTACTAAGCAAGAAGAAGTTATTGTGTTTAATCATAAAGGATTTTTTTGTGATGAAAATAATGAAGTATATGAGCTTCATTGTGAAGAGAAGAACTTTGGCAGACGTATACAAAATGACTTGGATTCATGTAACATTTATAATGTTATTCAGCAAACCTCTTTATTTTTAGTAGGTTTACAGCAATCAAACGGAGCTTTTATATATGGTTATTGGCCAATACAGGATAAGATTATATCTAGTTACAATATTTTAAGACATATAGGAACAGTTTGGGGATTGATAAGTAGTTATAAGATAACAGGTGATAAAAGTGTTTTAAAAACTATTTATAAAGGTATTCATTATGCTTTAGAACATGCCATTGTTTATAAAACGAAAGAAATTGCATATATAATAGAAAGAAAAAATAATGAACTTAAATTAGGTGGTAATGGAATTATGCTCTTAGCGCTTATAGACTCCAAAGAACTATTTCCAGATGAAGATTATATAGATTTAATGAGGGCATTAGGCAATGGTATTTTAACTTATCTAGATAGTGAGACAGGTCATTATAATCATGTATTTAACTATCCGGATTATAGTATAAAAGATGAATTTCGCACAATTTATTATGATGGAGAGGCAACGTTTGCATTATTAAAACTTTATAATTTAACAAAAGAAGACAAATGGCTTTATGCAGCTAAGAAAGCTGTTGAAAACTTTATTAAGCAAGATTATACGAAATATAGGGATCACTGGATAGCATACAGTATGAATGAGTTGATTAAATGTTGTCCAGAAGGAGATTATATTGAATTTACCCTGAGAAATTTAAACGTCAACTTAGATAAGATAAATAATCATCCAACTATTTATGCTACATATTTAGAATTGCTTATGGCAACTTATAGTGCCTATCAAAATATATGTAGTACTTATAAATCCGAAGTTTTTTTAGACATTGAACAGGAAAAATATTTCTATAGTACAATTGAAAATAGAGTAAGCCGTATGTTAAATGGATATTACTATCCAGAATATGCAATGTATATGAAAAAACCATCTAAAATACATAAAAGTATATTTATAAGAAATGATAAGATGCGTGTACGAATAGATGATATACAACATTTCCTAGGAGGGTATTGTCAATTCTACTTAGGCTATAAATGAGTAAGTGATAAAATGGGACGAGATGAACAGTAATATTATAAAAATCCCCTCAATATACTTAAACTGATATATATATTGGGGGGATTTTTTGTGGGCATTAACTATAAATCGTTAACTGTACTATTAAGTACAACAGTAGCTATAAGCAGTATGCCGCTGAGTATTCATGCAAAGGAAGCTCTTTATCAACCAGGAGAAGTACAAGTGGTACCTGAAAATACGACACCACAAGCAATTTATGTTGAAGAAAAAATACAAGAGTATTTAGTAAGGTGGGAAAAACCAACTTCAAGGAATCCATTTGGAGGTGCTAGCAAATTTAATTTATTTTGCTTAGGAGACCTTTCAAATGTAGTAGATGTAGAGGGGGCTGTTGCAGTTGGAGGAAGCTTAGATATCCGTCAAAAAGGATTTTCATCAGCCCTTTATGAAGGACTTGGTTCACCAGCTGGAGGGAGCATAATACCAAAGTTTGATATAGGGCTTATTGTAAGAGGAGAAGTTTTAACTAATGGTAGTAAGGTTGTTAATAATAATGGAGATGTGGTATTAGGTAATGAGAATGATATACAAGACATTAATAATGGAGTGGAAAGTGACGGAAGGTTAATTACTACAAGTGCTAGTTTGGATCTTTATTTTGAAGAAGCTGAAGTAGACCTTATAAATATGAATGAAGCTATGTTTAATAAACCTGCTACTGGAGAAGTCATATATGGTGAAGGTAATACAATAGTACTTAAAGGTGATCAAAATGATATTAATATTTTTGAAGTAGATATTGTAAATGCTACGAATAAAGTGTGGGAACTGAATGTCCCAGGAGGGTCTTTTATTATTATTAATGTTGTTGGAAGTGGTAGTATCAATCTTAAGACATCTATAAAAGATAATAGACTTGGAAATATTTATGACAATAAACATGTACAAAATACTTTACTTAACTTTGATCCTCGTATAACAACTATTAATCTAGATACCTTATGGAATCATTTACACAGTAGCTTTTTTGCGCCAGCTGCAGATCTTATTATTGAAAATGGTGGAGCAGGTATTAATGGAAATGTGGTCGTGAAGTCATTAGACAATAAAGCATTATCAGGTTTTGAATGTCATTACTATCCTTTTAATATAACTATGCCTGGGGATATACCGCCAATTGGTGACGATGATGATGACGATGACGACGATGATGATGACGATGACGATGATGATGACGATGACGACGATGACGATGACGACGATGATGACGACGATGACGATGACGACGATGACGACGATGATGACGATGACGATGATGATGACGATGACGACGATGACGATGACGACGATGATGACGACGATGACGATGACGACGATGATGACGATGACGACGATGACGATGATGATGACGATGACGACGATGATGACGACGATGACGATGATGACGATGACGACGATGATGACGACGATGACGACGATGATGACGATGATGACGACACACCAACAACCGAAATACCAGGAGAGGCAATACCTGGGGGGGGGATTTCAGATAATGTAGAAGCAGGAGAATCAGATAGTGTTGCAATAGAAAAGTCTATGGATACTCCTAATAATCCTATAGATATTCCAAACGAACCTATACCTGCTGGTGCCAACAAGGAAGAGGTGCCTAAGACGGGAACAATGCCAACTGGTGAAATAGGGTTGATGGCTACTTTACTAGGCATATTAGGCCTTAAGAAAAAGAATAAACGTTAATATAGCAAAAATATATGAAAAAAGCAATATCTTTATTATTTCTGCTAATTGGATTGTGTCTTTTATTAAGTGAGCTGAGTGCCTATTATGAAAGTCATATAGCCAATCAATTTGTTTTAAAATTATACAAGGAAGATCAGATAGTTTCTAAAGAGAGCGTAGAAATAAAATCTCAAAGTCCTTCTTTATTACAAGGTTCACTTATTAATAAGGAGCAATTTTTTGAAGAAAAGGCTACAAATCAAGAAACTATAAATCAAGAAGTTTTAGACAAAGATGATAGTACAATTGATGTTATTCAAATTCCTAGTTTAGATTTAGAATACCCAATAATGCCAGGAAAGGATAACCTATATTATCTTAATCATGATCCAGTGGGAAATAAGAATAAGTATGGTTCTATTTTCTGGGATTATAAGGGACGCCCACTTATTTTTGGGCATAATGGAGCAGGTGGACTTATGTTTGGTAAGTTAAAAAGGCTTAAAGGAGGGGAAGAAGTTTATATCAATAACACCCTTTATAAAGTAAATAGTATTAACTTGGTGAAGGTAGAAAAGGTTATGGACATAAAGACACTTAGTCTTATTACTTGTCACGGAGACTCAAGTATTCGTTTAGTAGTAAGCTTAGAAAAAGTGGAGCAGAGTCTAGATAAATAGATTAGATGCTTTTGGTTAAAGTTTTTGCTATAATAAGAGTAAATGCTTTTAACAGGGACATAAGAAAAGTTAGGAGTTTATAATTTATGAATCTTTACGACCAACTCTTACAGTTACAAGTTATCCATAATGCCTATACTATGTGGGCGAACTATAGAAAACAGCTTACCGACTATTTAATCCAGCATACACAAGAGGGGAGTTCTTTAGCCATTTTAGGAGCAGGTAGGTGTAATGACTTAGACCTTAAAAAGCTGGCTACTCATTTTAAAACCATTACCTTAATTGATAAAGATGAGGGTGCTTTAAAGGAAGGCCTTACACTTTATGAATTAGAACATTCTCCTAATGTATTAACTAAGGAAGTTGATTTTGTAGGGATTACACCTAAAGACTATAGGCATTATGCAGATACTTTAGTCAACAAGGTAAGAGAAAGTGGCATGAACACAAGTATTGAAGACTTAGCTTCTACTGGGCAAGTTTATTTAGAATATCTTTTTAATAAAACCTTACGTCTTCCTTTAGAGTTAGGGGAGGAGTTATATGATTACACAGTAGTAGTTGGTGTGCATAGTCAATTGATTTCTATGTTAGAATGGATATGGCGCATCATACTAGAGACAATTAATCAAGATGAAGAGACTGTTCGTGATACACTTATGTATATGAATGATGCAGCTGTACAAAAGTTAAATGAAGCTGTATTTAAAGTGACAAGGGATACAGTATTTATGGGCTTTGAAAAGGAACGTCTAGGGCGTGTAGGTACAATTCAAGGTGCGATACAGGGTGTAGAGGATATTGAAAGTCGTATTAAAAGAGAGAAAGTTAAGTGTGTAGATTTACTTCATATTCAGTGGCCGTTTAATGAAGCAGAAGGAGTTTCTTTTAATATGGCACTCTATCAGCTTAAGAAAAATAGATAAGAACATCCTCTCATTTTAAACTAGATGAGAGGATTCTTTTAGCTTTTTATCTATATAAAAGGATGGTTTGCAAGTGACTTTTCAAGTAAACAACTATAATTATTTTTAAAAATGACTTATGGAGTAACTAAATAGACTGCCTTTACCTTGCATATCTTAACGAAATAGGTATAATTAATAGTATTGTATAAAACTTATTACCAGCTATATGAAGGAGCTCTTATGAATACATTATATGAACTTTTTAAAATTGACCAAGATGTACAAGCTTTTTGTGAAGCAACAAAACGTGAAATTGCCCCTGTTTTAGAAGGTATCGATGCACGTATGCATGTAAATGGCGCTAAAGTTTTAGCTGCTATGCAAAAAAATAGATTAAGTGATGTTCACTTTGCTGCTACAACAGGCTATGGATATAATGACTTAGGACGAGAAGTAGTAGAAAGTATTTATGCTGATATATTTAAAGCAGAAGCAGGTCTTGTAAGACCTCAACTAATGTCAGGAACACATGCTTTAACTGTAGCCCTTTTTGGAAACTTACGTCCAGGCGATGAACTTTTATCTCCAGTAGGTAAACCATATGATACATTAGAAGGTGTTATTGGTATACGTGAAACTAATGGAAGTCTTGCTGAATACGGCATTACATATAAGCAAGTAGACTTAAAAGAAGATTTCTCTTTTGACTACGAAGGCATTCGTGCAGCCATTACACCTAAAACTAAAATGGTAACGATTCAACGCTCAAAAGGCTATAGTTATCGCCCAACTTTTTCAGTTGAACAAATTGGTGAACTTATTGCCTTTATTAAAGGGATTCGTGAAGATATTATTTGTATGGTAGACAACTGTTATGGTGAATTTGTAGATGTGATTGAACCAACTGAAGTAGGTGCAGACCTTTGTGTAGGTTCACTTATTAAAAACCCAGGTGGCGGACTCGCTCCAATTGGTGGTTATATTGTAGGAAAAGAAGAATTTGTAGAAAATGCTGCAAACCGTCTCACTGCACCAGGTCTTGGTAAAGAAGTAGGTGCTACACTTGGCCTTAACCAACCAGTACTACAAGGTCTTTTTATGGCACCACAAGTTGTAGCAAGTGCTTTAAAAGGTGCTGTTTTTGCAGCAGCTCTTTATGAAAAACTTGGTTTTGAGGTAATGCCAACTTCTACAGAAGGAAGAAATGATATTATTCAAGCTATCAATATGCGTACACCAGAAAATGTTATTGCCTTCTGTCAAGGTATACAAAAAGGTGCACCAGTAGATAGTTATGTTGTACCAGAACCTTGGGATATGCCAGGCTATGATGCACCAGTTATTATGGCAGCAGGTGCTTTTGTACAAGGGGCTTCTATTGAGCTAAGTGCGGATGCACCAATCAAACCACCTTATACAGTATTCTTCCAAGGTGGACTTACAGATTACCATGCATACCTAGGAATTATGATGTCTGTTCAAACAATGAAAGATAAAGGATTAATTAGCTTATAAAATTAAGTTTAGTAATATAAGTACAAAAGATTAGAGTATAATTAATTTTTATAAAGTCTAATAATATAAAGTCTAATAAGTAGAGAGCCTATAAAACTAGAAATTGTACTAGTTTTATAGGCTTTTTTAATAAATAATACTTATTATTTAGTTCTATATTTCTAAGATAAATTGTTGCATCTTAGGATATCTTTGTTAAATGTAAAAAGTACTTTATTACATGTATATTAAATATTTGGAATGATGTTAAATTCAGATAATATAGCCTATATAATAGTATTTAGAAAGCACAATGTGGGGGGAGAAAAGATGAAAAAGAGAATATTAGTAATTCTAGTTTTATTTAGTTTACTGACACAAAATGTAACGGCAATTCCAGTATCAATTGATACTGCATTAGAAAGATTAAAAGAAGAAGGTATAGTGAAAAATATTTCTGTAGATTTTAATAAGACAGTGACTAGGGGAGAAGCGATTCAATTACTGTCAAAAATCTTTGAGCGAAGAGAAATTATCAAAGAAGGGATAGGTGAATATCCCTTTATAGATATTCCAAAAGAAGCTAATGAAGACATAGGTGCTCTTTATCAGGCTAGAATTATAAAAGGGGTAAGTGATAAAATCTTTGGATATAACCAGACCATTACATTAAAAGAGTTTTTAATTATGTGTCTAAGAAGCTTTTCTTATCCTGATATTGATGCCCATATGAGTGATTTGGAGTATGAGTGTCAGAGAGTACTTCGAATGGAAGAATTTCCTGTAAGTTTGGCGGAAATAGATAGAGCATTAACGTATAGGGATTTGATAAGTATAGGCTATGATTGCTTTTTGCTTAGGAAATCAGAAGTTTATGAAGCTTATATGCATAAGAAAGGTGCCATTGATATATGTAAAGCTGGTGAATGGGTGTATTACACAGTATTAGGTGATGACGAAGGATTCCACAAGTATTCTCCTACTACCAAAGAAGATATTTATATACGACCTTTTGGTGAGATCGCTGTAAATGGCAACACAGCTATTACTTCACAACTTATAGATGACTATATAGTGTATCGTATTCAAGATCTAGCCCAAACGGATGAACAGGGGAATATTTATACAAGTCCGGCTAAATTTTATAGATTAAATCTAAAAAATAATGAAATGACTAAAGAGGTTATCGGAAAAGTAAAAAATCTAACAGAGGATAGTTTAAAATTTGATCAAATAGAATGGTTGTCACTTGATAAGGAAGATGATACAAGAGTTAGATCCTTAAAGCTGAATAAAAGAAATGATTTTCCAAATGGCTTTTATATTTATAATGAAGCCATAGAATTTACAATTTATAGTCTTACAGATGCTACGACTTATCAAATAATGGGGGAAGATGGAATAAGATTTGAATACGTAACAAAAGCAGCTTTTCAGGCTAGTCTAGGAGATGAAAAAGTATATACTTTATTAATAGACTATGAGAATAAGGTACAATCTATAATCCAAGTTTATATTCCTTAAAGTAAATGATAATAGACACCTCTTTTTTGCTAGGACATATATTAATATATGAAGTAATTTATTTTTAAGGGGGAGTTGAAAATGTCTATGGATTATACGCGTTCAGCAACAAATAATAAGTTTGGAAGCTTTAATTATCGTGATTTAGAAGGTGGGAAAATTGAAGTAGATATAAAATGGGTTAAAGAAAATATGATAAACTATACCCTTCCACCTTTAGTTCAAGCTACCTTTAAAGTTAAAACTATTCAAGTACACAAAAATAGTAAAGTTTATTGGGATAAGGCTTTTAGTCTACTAGTAGCAGAACCATCCTTATTAAAGCTCATTAAAACTTTTGATGGTGCATATGTAACAAGACATATTCGTTGGGATTCTTCAAAAGGAATTAGTAATCATGCTTGGGGAACAGCTATTGATTTAAATGCAGGCCAATTTCCATTAGGAACTTATATAGATGCTCAAAAATCACCTAATAATCCAAACCTGATTTTATTTAAGAAAGTTTTTGAACCTGCCGGATTTAGTTGGGGGAATAGTTATAAGGATCCTATGCACTTTGAAATCTTATAATGGCAAAAGTAATATAATTTGATTTTGCTATAAGGATGTAAATAAGATGTATATATTAATAAAAAATATTTTGAAAGTAATCCACAAGATTATCAGTCAAAATATAAATTAGATAAACATAGAGGTACAGTAAATGATAGAAAAGTTTAAGAAAGAATATTTAGATGAAATAATGAACATTTGGCTATATACCAATATAGAGACTCATGATTTTTTACCGAGTAGCTATTGGGAAAATGCATATGACTTTGTAAGGCAAGCCATTTTAACAGCAGATGTTCGAGTCTTTGTGGAAAAACAAATTATTAAAGGCTTTATAGGTGTAATAGATGGGTATGTTGCAGGATTGTTTGTAGCTAAAAGCTATCAAGGACAAGGTATAGGACAACAACTTATTAATTCTTGTAAGAGGGACTATCATTCTTTAAAGTTAGATGTATATGCTAAAAATGAGTCAGCAGTATTATTTTACGAGAAAAATGGCTTTAATAAATTAGATAAAAAGGAAAACGAGGAGACAAAAGAAACAGAATACACCATGAAATGGTGTAAACAACTAGAACTTGAATATCTAAAATAGTATTTTAATACTTTGTTTTGCGTATTTTTTATAAAGTAGGGGAGAGAGAATGGATAATATAGAGTTTAAGAATTTATCAGGACATGGGGAGTTTGCTGAAATAAATGAAGCAATTCTAGGATGGAATTGGGGAGCTTTTTGGCTTACTTGGATATGGGGAATAGGCAATAGAAGTTATATTGCCTTATTAAGTTTTATACCTGTTTTAAATTTAATTATGCCATTTTACTTAGGGCTTAATGGAAATAAATTGGCATGGTCAAATAAGTATTGGTATTCTGTAGAAGATTTTAAACATACACAAAAGAAGTGGGCTAAATGGGGATGGCTATTTGCAGTTGTTCTACTATTAATTTTTATAGTTTCACTAGTAGATCATTATAAAACTCAACAAAGGCAGCAAGAAATAGGCCTAAAAGTCATCTCTAAATTGGAGGAGAATATAGAGGCTAAAGAAATTTTAGGAGAGAACTACATGATTTTAAGTGGTCCATCCTTAATAACAATAGGTACAAATCTAGAACAAAAAACAGTAGGTGGATACTTGGCTATTGAAGCCAAAAATGAAATAGTCTTTATAAATTTTGATATAGGTGAAGAAGATAGTATAACTAAAATAACCTTATCCGTTGGTGCAAACAAGGATCAGGTAGATATTGAAATATATCCGTAGGTATGAAAAGGTCTAACCCATAGTATAGAAAAGAATAGATAATAAACATAATTTAGAAGTGATTAAGGTAATAAAGACATATACATCAAAGAAAAAATGAACATATTGTTAAGGATGCAGTTAAAAATTAACATAAATTTAATACAAATGTTTATTGTTATATGTTACTATAGTATACATATTTTTTTATCAAAGAAAGGATGACTATTTGTGGAACCAGAGTCGGGAAGTATAATATCCCAGTTGATTTTAATATTAGGACTAACAGGGATAAATGCCTTTTTTGCATCGGCAGAGATGGCAATTGTAGCAGTAAACAAAAGTAAGATTAAAAGGTTAAGTGAAGAGGGTAATGATAAGGCCAAGTTATTAGAAAAATTAACGGATGAGCCAAGTAACTTTTTATCAACTATACAAATAGGTATAACCTTGGCAGGATTTTTCTCAAGTGCTTCAGCAGCAACAGGATTATCAGGATATCTTTCTCAATTTATGAAAGGGTTACAAATACCTTATGCACAAGAAATTTCAATGATTGGTATTACCCTTTTACTTTCATATTTTACTTTAGTATTTGGAGAACTAGTTCCTAAAAGAATAGCATTAAAAAAATCAGAGGCTATTGCTTTATTTTCAGTTAAAATAATTTATGTCGTATCTATACTTGCTAAGCCATTTATTAAAATTTTATCCTTATCAACAAGTATTATATTAAAGATAACAGGTAATGCTTCAGAAGATATTGAGGAAAAAGTTTCTGAAGAGGAGATACGTGCTTTAATCTATCAATCTAAGGAAGATGGATGTATTGAAGATGAAGAGCAACAAATGATAGATGGTGTATTTGAATTTAATGATAGAACTGCTAAAGAAATTATGACACATCGAAAAGATACCTTTATGATTAATATTGAAGATGATATAAAAGATATTCTGGACAAAATTGAAGAATTGAATTATTCAAGAGTACCAGTATATGAAGAGAGTATAGATAACATCATTGGTATACTCTACATAAGGGACTTATTAGCAGAAGCAAGAAAAGTAGGGTTCGAGAATATGGAACTAAGGAATATTTTACACACCCCATATTTTGTCCCAGAAAGTAAAAAGACAAATGAACTATTTAAAAGTTTTAAAGAAAAGAAAAATCATATGGCTGTTCTAATAAATGAATATGGTGGGTTTTCAGGTATCGTAACTATGGAAGATTTAATAGAAGAAATCATGGGTGATATTTGTGATGAGTATGATGTAGAAGAAGTAACGATCAGACAAATCAATAAGAGAACTTTTATAGCAAAAGGTTCTGTAGCAATCCATGAACTTAATCAAAGGTTAGAGATACAACTGCCTTTAGGTGAATATGACACACTAAGTGGTTATCTTGTTCAGCTGATAGGTGAGATTCCTAGTGAATACCTAGATATTGAAGTGGAGCATATGAAATTTAAAATTATGCAAATAGATAATAACCGAATAGAACAGGTTCAAATAGAACTTAATAAATAAAATGAAGAGTCTTGATAATTTTCAAGGCTCTTTTTGATTTTTATGACTATTCATATATTTTGGTTGATAATAATAAGCTGATAGGATTACAATGAAAGTATTAAGGGATAAAGTAGTTCTAAAATAGATGTAATAGGAGAATCAAATGGATAAATATATCACTAATAGATTATTTAGAAATTGCTATCAGTTTTTAATAACATTAAGTTTTCTTTGGCTGTTTAAAGTAGAAGATACCTTTATTGAGACAATAGAACTTACCATATGGATATTTATATGTACTAAAATTGTTAAGGTAATTCTATATGTAGTAGAAAAAATGGTCATTAAATATAAGAGTTTAGTAAAATACAAAAAAATATAAGGAGCATAGTAAATGAAAACTTTAAGAGTTGGTTTAATACAGCATAAAGCAGTAGCCAATAATATACATATGAATGTAGAATTAGGATTAACTTATATAAATGAAGCTAAAAAACTAGGTGCAGACATTGTTCTCTTTCCTGAAATGTGGTCAAATGGTTATGCACCACCTTATGAGGGGGCATTTGATAATCCTTTTGATAAAAGTTATGAAAAGGAGCGCCAAAAATGGTTAAGTGAAGCAGTAGATGAAGAAAGTAATTATATTAAGGCCTTCAAAGAATGTGCTAGAAAGTTAAAAATAGGTATTGTTATTACCTATCTTTCAGAAGGTAATATAAGGCCACGAAATACTGCTTTAGTGATTGATAAAACAGGGGAAATTCTAATGAAATATTCAAAGGTTCATACCTGTGATTTTTCCCTAGAAGCATTACTTGAAAGTGGAGAGGCATTTAAAGTATGTGACTTTTGTGGCGTAAAATTAGGTGTAATGATTTGTTATGATAGAGAATTCCCTGAAAGTGCAAGGATTCTTATGCTACAAGGAGCAGAAATCATACTTGTTCCTAATGCTTGTGATATGAATCCAGCTAGACTTAATCAATTATCTACAAGAGCTTTTGAAAATATGGTAGGTGTAGCAATGGCTAACTATCCTGGGACTAGTTGGGGGAACTCATGTGCCTATAGTCCTATAGTTTTTGATGAAGAGGGTAACTATATAGACAATAGAATTGTTGCAGTAGGAGACAGTGAAGAAAAAATAGTTATAGCAGAATTTGAACTAGAGAGCATAAGAGACTATAGAAAAACAGAAACATGGGGAAATGCATATAGAAAAGTTAAAACCTATAAGGCCTTATTAGATGAGACGGTACAGGAACCCTTTATAAGAGAACACTATGGAGAGAATAAATAAGAACTTAGAACAGAGTAAAGATATAAAATCAACTATAAGGTGACACTATAACAACTATTGACTTATTGATCTATATAAACTTATTTTACCTGATAAGAATTATTTGTATTTCCATAGTAGGCTAGCTTGGAATTATCGTAGATTAGCTGAATTATATTTAATCAAAATAGAATATGATAAAAGTATTTTTAATTTAAATTTAGCTTTTGAACATGCAAAACTATATGATACATTACCTAAAAGTAGTCAGTATACATCTTTATTTGTTTCAAAATGTAATTTTAATAAAGAGAATGTTTACAACAACTATAAAGAAAGTGAATGTGAACTACTCTATTACAGGATGACTCGTCATGGTACATTTAAAGAGCTTGAGAATGAACCAGAATTCATTAGCTTGAAAAATGAAATACTAAATTTAATTAAAGAAAGTAGATAAAAGGCTAGCTATGAACTAGTCTTTTTTAGTAGAAAGTTATTTGCATCTTAAAAAGTTAAAACATAAGGTATAATAATCAGAAAAATTAGGATATAATATAAATTAATCATAGGCGTTAACTTAAGCCTAAGTTTTTCCAAAACAAATGAGTTCTTCTAAA
>URVM01000024.1 GCA_900551325.1 uncultured Eubacteriales bacterium
TAAAAAGTTTGTCATCTGACATTTTGTACTGTTAAGTAGTACTGACTTTGTCACTCGAAGTGACTTTATGAATCGACTGGTTTAATGGTTACTATTTTATTTTCAAAGTTCATTGTTTCTTATTTACTAAGGCTTAGTGCCTTGTGGTCAGTGCGTTTGTTCGCTGCTGACTTGTATTAGTATAGGACACATACTTACATATGTCAACACCTTTTCTTATCTTTTTTACTTTTCTTTTTCAAGCATATATGTTTAGATTACCTAAAAACCTTATTTATCAATGCATTTCAACAGCTTTTACAATCTATAATTCTTTGTTTTAATTATACTTTTTCTTATCGAATCATAATACTACTTTAGTATTACTCATCACAATATCTATTACTTCTATTATTTCTATCTGTTCATCTTCTTATATTACTTCATAGTTTAGAACAAGTAGCCTATCTATATATAATAATATCTTCTATTCCTTATATTACTTCTATTACTGTTATTACTTCTATTATTTCTACTAATCTTAGTACACTTATTACTCTTGATTATCTATATAGTACAAACTTTTATTTCTAGTATCAAAACTATACTGTGCTATCTTTATACTAATTCTATTTTATTTATTATCTTATATCTATTCATACTAGTATTTAACAAATACTATCTATAAGGTGATTAAATACAAAAAACCTCTGTCACTTGGACAGAGGTTTTTCTCTTAATAGGCCCGAGTGGACTCGAACCACCGACCTCACGCTTATCAGGCGTGCGCTCTAACCACCTGAGCTACGAGCCTATATGCTTTAATTATTACAGACGAATATTATAATCTCTCAAAATACGACAAATGTCAATACCTTTTTTATATTTTTATTATATTTTTTCTCTTATTCATAGTGTGTCCCAATTCTCCATATATTAATACTAAATCTAATTTAAAGAGGTGTTTTATGCAAAAAAAAGATTTTACTTTACCTAAATTTATTTGTATAGGAATTGCTTTCGTTATAGTTATAGGTTCCTTACTCCATTTTACATATGAGTGGAGTGGTAATAATCTTTTCGTTAGTTTTTTTGCCCCTGTTAATGAGAGCGTTTGGGAACACTTTAAGCTTGGTTTCTTTCCTATCATATTATACGGTCTATTAATGTTTCCTTTGATAAAAGATAAGGTTAATAACTATATCTTTGGTCTTGGTTTTTCTTCTTTAATATTAAATACTACAATCGTTAGCCTTTACTATCTGTATACTTCCTTTACACATAGAAGTATTAATTGGATTGATATTAGTATATTTATAATAGGGGTAATTGTAGCTTTTGTAGTGTTTTATAAAATTCTATCTTTATCTTCCCTACCACACTTCTTTAACTGGATAGGCCTTGCTATTATTGTTCTAACAATTTGTCTCTTTATTATATTTACAATTTCTCCACTAACACGATTTGAGATTTTTAAAGATCCAACCTCGTAATTATATAACAAAAAACCTCCATCTTTACGATGGAGGTTTAAATAAGCCGACGATCGGACTCGAACCGATAACCTGCTGATTACAAGTCAGCTGCTCTGCCAATTGAGCCACGTCGGCATACTATTTATTTAGCTTTCGTTGCTCATTGTCAGAGTACCTCTGCCTCTTAGATGCTAGCGCACCTTCGAATGGAATTGAGCCACGTCGGCGTATTATTTATATTGAAATCAAACTCCCCGAGTAGGGTTCGAACCTACGACCCTTCGGTTAACAGCCGAATGCTCTGCCGCTGAGCTATCGAGGAATATTTAAAAGATATAGGCCCGAGTGGACTCGAACCACCGACCTCACGCTTATCAGGCGTGCGCTCTAACCACCTGAGCTACGAGCCTATGTTATGTCTGTCGCTAAGCACTAGCGACGTGTATTATAATGCCTTAAATTAGGACAAATGTCAATACCTTTTTTCAACTTTTTATAACTTTTTTCTCTATAAGTTATAGATGAAATAATTTGGTGTATCTTCAACATATTTAAATCCTATTTTTTCAAATAACTCCTGTGCTCTTTCATTGTTTTTTAGACACCCAAGTTCAATTATACGATTTTGTTTCTTATAGTATTTAATTACATCTCTTAATATACTTCTTCCTATATGTAGACCTTGATATTCTGGCAAAATTTCCAAAGTAATAATTTCTACAGTTTCTTCATAAAGACCTAGTTCTAATACGCCTACCTTTTCACCTTCAAAATAAATAATATAGTTTGTATGGTTATTTAGGCTCTTGATAATATTTGTCTTACAGCTCTCTTCATCCCATTTTTCTATTTCTTCATAATAAGGTTTTAAGGTAATACTCTTTATATAATATAAAAACTCTATATCTTCTTCATCTGCTCGTCTAATTGGGTATTTACTTTCTTCTAAAGTATCAAATATATATATATAGTAACTATTAATTTTATCTTCACCTATTTTTATAAATCCCTTCTTCTCATAAAGTCGCTGAGAAGCTTTATTGTAATGATGTATTTCTACCCCTGTTGCTACACAACCTAGCCTTTCTGCCCTTCTTATTGCTACTTCTAATACTTGTGTTCCTATTCCTCTTCGCCAATAAGCTTTATCACCTATAGTAATAGGCATATTTTTCTCTGAGATCCCTACATCCCCTATTGTTTTCCATCTATTTTCTTCATAAATTTCTATGAAATAGAGTTCTCCTACCTTAGTAAGATACTCATACATCATTTCTATATGTGCTTTATCATATACACATCCTGTCAATCCATCTGTATAAAACAATATCTCTTGATCTCTGTACCAAGGTAATGCATGCACCCATTCTTCTTTTCTTTTTGTAATCAGTCTAAGCTTTTTATCTATGGGTATAACTTTGATATACACTTAGATCTCCCCCTTAAATTCACCTCAATAACACATAATTTTACTAATTATATTTTATCATTTATTTAGTTTAACTGCTACTTTCTTTTGCACATAAAAAAGAGACTACCAACGAGGGGGATGTGGTAGTCTCTTTTAGTACTTTTATTATTATTTACCGAAGTATCTGTTTAAAAGACCTTCGAATGCTTTACCGTGACGAGCTTCGTCTTTAGCCATTTCATGTACTGTATCATGAATAGCATCTAAGTTTAATTGTTTAGCAAGTGTTGCAAGTTCTTTTTTACCAGCTGTAGCGCCGTTTTCAGCAGCAACTCTTAACTCTAAGTTTTTCTTTGTTGAAGGTGTAACTACTTCACCTAATAATTCAGCAAATTTTGCAGCATGTTCTGCTTCTTCAAAAGCAGCTTTTTCCCAGTATAAACCGATTTCTGGGTAACCTTCTCTATGTGCTACACGAGCCATAGCTAAGTACATACCTACTTCTGTACATTCACCTTCAAAGTTAGCTCTTAAACCTTCGATGATTCTTTCATCAACGCCTTGAGCTACGCCAAGTACGTGTTCGTCAGCCCAAACTAACTCTCCTGATTGTTCTTTGAATTTATCAGCACCTACGTGGCAGATTGGACATTCAGCTGGAGCTGCATCTCCTTCGTGGATATAACCGCATACTGTACATACATATTTTTTCATAATGAAAACCTCCATTTAATTTAAATTTTATTTTTTAATTTCTCAAGTTGTATTCGAATTGTCTTTAACTAAGAATTATTATTATGTACTTATTATATAACGCTAAAATATCATTGTCAACCACTTTATCAATATTTTTTATATAAATGTCTTTTATTTGATTAATAACCTATTTAGCCTCTTCTCTATATAAGTACAGATCCAATTCAATAACTTGTATATATTTATGTATCATAATATATAAAATATCACATTTTAAAACTAATTTCCAGTTCTCTTCCTTATAAGGTTGTTTTAACCTATCTTCAAGTAGTAAATACTTTCTAGAACTTTTTCAATACATAGAAAAAGAGGCTGCATCCTAGCAACCTCTTTATTAATCTTCAATATCAATCGCACTTACTGGACAGCCATCTCTAGCAGCTTCTGCTTCATCTGCTACATCTTCTGGCATATTATCTTCAATAGCTACTGCTAATCCGTCATCTTCTAAAGAGAAAACTTCTGGACATGTAGCTGCACAAAGTCCACAGCCTATGCAAATATCTTTATCAACTCTTGCTTTCATATTTATACCTCCTATATAAAAGATTTCTTCAGTTATTATCTCCTACATAAGTGAAATTATACTATAACTGGTTCTCCTTCATTATACATCAATCATTATTTTTTTCAAGCTTTTATGGATAATTATTTTCCATAGATAATTATACTATTATTTTTCCAATTCCAAGTAGACTTTGAATTGCAAGTCTATTTTTCTCTATTTCCAAAGCTATGCTTTCTTTTTTTGCTGCTAATTCTTCTATAAGATTTAAGGTAGACTCATAATTATTTACTTTACGGATTTGCGCCACCTCTTTTGTTAGCTTATCTATTTCGCTTTGTTTTAGCTTAATACTAGCTTCTGTGTCTTTTATCTTATTGTCTAGCTCCTTAATACTCTCAAGTTGTTCTGTTGATACTTCTATATAGGATACTTCTCCATTGTCTAACTTACCACAATTGTATACATCAAAGGTCTGTACCCCTACATCTGTTATAGTGGTACGGGTAGTTTTAAGCCTTACCTTTTTTGAACTTGGTTTATAAGTACCAAATAACCAACTTTTTTCTGGAATAGCTGCCTCATAATCTCCATTTTCATAGCGGTCTAAAATATACAGCTCTACTTGTTTATAGTTTTTCAGACTACTCATTTTATTCCTATATGTGTCTTTTTGTTCATTTAGACTTTGAATGTCTTTATTTATCTTTGTAACTTGACCTAACAGCGCATCTGTTTCTACATCTACACTTTGCTTCATATTAAGTAGATCTACTTCTTGTAATTGTATTTGCTTTAAAGATTCCTGAGATTTCTTAATCATTCCATAGGCATTTGTAAAACCTAAATACTCTGCTGAAGTAATAATACGTTTTTTATTTAAAATATCTATCCATACACTTAAACTTTGAATATCTATCTCTTTTATCTTTAATTCATTTATTAGAGTAGTTTTTACACTCTCTGGCTGTATAAAGTTTAAAATTTTAATGGAATTACTTTCTTCATCTCCATTATGTGGGAAACTTAATAATTCAAAAATACTTACTTTGAAGTATTCTAAAGGAATTTTATCTCCTTTTATAGCAAGTATTTTGTATAAGGCATCCACCGAATCTTGAGTTAACTTTGAGCTAGCTTCAAAATAATCACTTAGACTACGTTCAAAAGTAACATTATCTAACCTCTTCATATATGCCTTAACACTATCTGAAACTTGTTCTTTTACAATCCTATTAAATATACCTTCTTGATTTTGAAATGTAAGATTTTCTTCATTATACATTTCAATTATCTTATCTTGTATAGTTACATCTAGATCATTAAAACACTTTTCTAAAAAGGCTAAACTAACTTCTGATCCATCCTCAATTAAGTAATTTAGACCATATCTAAAATACAAGTTATCATAGTCTTTAGATGATGTTTTGCTTAATATATTTACTACCTTATCTGGCATCTCTTTCATTTTAAAGTAAGTAATTTGAAAGAAGCTCATATTAATTATAAGTACTAAAAAGATGACCACACCTATACTTATTGGCACAACTACCTTCTTATAAGCTTTAATCCACTGAATCATTCTTTCTTTTAAAAGGGTCAGTTTGTCTTTAAGATTCATACAGGCTCCTTATCTAATCGTATTATATCCCCATTATACAATGTCTCTTAATTTAAAACAATTGTCTTGTCAGTACATGTTACGCTCTGCTATAATGTTGTACATCCGGTTGAAGCTTAGTAGAAGAACGTCCTTAAGGACTACCGAAGGAGTAACGCTCTCAGGTACTTATTTATAAGTGGGACTGCCAAGCTGACGGAACTCTGGAGAGACTTGCTTAAAGCAAGCGCCGAAGGTGCAAGGCATATTATATATGCTCAAACTCTCAGGCAAAAGGACAGGGATTCTAATTTAATATATAATTACATACTTTCCCTATCCCTTTTTATGCAGAGTAAAATCTAACATTTAAAGGAGATATCAAAATGGAACAACTCTCAGTATTTTTAAGCAAAGTCAATGACTTGGCGTGGGGATGGCCCCTACTAACTCTTTTATTAGGAACAGGTTTACTCCTAACTATAAGACTTGGTCTTATTCAAATTATTAAACTTCCAAAAGCTTTAAAACTTATTTTTACAGCCCAAAATCATGGAGATGGTGACATTAATAGCTTTGGTGCCCTATGTACAGCACTTGCTGCCACTGTAGGTACCGGTAATATTGTTGGAGTAGCAACTGCTATTGCTGCTGGTGGACCTGGTGCATTGTTTTGGATGTGGATGGCTGCCTTTTTAGGTATGGCCACTAAGTACGCTGAAGGTGTACTCGCAATTAAATATCGTAAGATAGATGAAAACGGCCAAATGTCTGGTGGTCCTATGTACTATATCTTAAATGGTATGGGAGCTAAGTGGAAACCACTTGCAAGTTTCTTTGCTTTTAGCGGTATACTTGTAGCTCTACTTGGTATTGGTACTTTCTCACAAGTTAATTCTATTACAAGTAGCATCAATAATTTAACAGGTCTTCAACCTGAAATTATCTCTATTATTGTAGCTATTTTAGTGGGTATTATTATTATTGGTGGTATTAAAAGTATTTCTAATGTATCTAGTAAAGTAGTACCTTTTATGGCAATCCTTTATATTATAGCTTGTAGTATTGTTCTTTTAGTAAACTTTAAAGCTATTCCTAGTGCATTTATGACTATTATTTCTTCAGCATTTACAGGTCATGCTGCTATGGGTGGATTTGCTGGTGCCGTTATGAAAGATGCCATTAGTAAAGGTGTTGCACGTGGTGTATTCTCTAATGAATCAGGACTAGGTAGTGCGCCTATCGCCGCTGCTGCTGCTAAAACCCAGTGGCCCGCTGAACAAGGGCTTATTTCTATGACAGGTACTTTTATAGATAGTATTATTATTTGTACTTTAACAGGACTTACACTTGTAATCACTGGCGTATGGTCTGGAGATATGAGTGCAGCTCTTATGACTCAAAGTGCATTTGTTACTGTATTTGGTAACTTAGGTGCTTTCGTATTATCTATTTGTTTAGTACTTTTTGCTTTTACTACTATTTTGGGGTGGAACTACTATGGTGAACGTTGTACAGAGTTTTTATTTGGTGTAAAAGGACTTATACCTTACCGTGTTATTTTTATTATTATGGTAGCACTTGGCGGTTTCCTTAAAATCTCTCTTGTATGGACTATTGCAGATATTGTAAATGCTCTTATGGCATTTCCTAACCTTATTGCTCTACTTGCTCTATCTGGTGTTGTAGTAAAAGAAACACAGAAATATTTCCAGTATCTTAAAGAAAACAAACTTTAAGATACTTAATTTATAAATCAATAAAGGGAGTATTTTAAGTCTATGAGTATAGAGACTTAAAATACTCCCTTTATCATATAAAATTTGATCAATTTTCTAATAAAAAAGGTATTAGGCCTCTATCTTTGAATAGACTAATAATAAATATGTCTTTATGGAAGGAGTGACTTTAATGCTACGTATACTTATTTTTATCTACCTATTACTCCTATGTATACTTGCGATCTCAACCTATCTCTACCCAAAAGCTAAAATGAATATTTTCTTTAAAAGCTTAACAAGCCTAGGATTTATTTTAATTAGTGGATTAGGTTTTATACAAGATCCTTCTGTTTCTTCTCCCTTTTTCTTTTTATTTATAGGCCTTATCCTTTGTGCTTTAGGCGATGTTTCACTGGCTCTATCTCATAATAGGCCACTTAAATATAATTTACCTGCTGTATGTGGCATTATATTCTTTAGTTTAGCTCATTTAAGTTTTATAATTTGTTTTATCCCCTTAGGGCTTACTATACCAATGACTTATTTTTTAGCTCCTATGCTTTTAGCATGCTTATTCTTATTACTTCTTCTAGAGGATCCTTTTGACTTTGGAACATCTCGCTTTTTAATTCCTGTATATACTTTTATTATTTCTACTATGCTTCTAACAAGTGTTTTTACAAGTACTACCTTTATTATAATAGGAGCTATTCTCTTTGTAGTATCTGATATAGTTTTATGTTTTGTTTATTTCTTTGGAGATAGATATCCATCTTTACGTCCGCTTAATTATCTCTTCTATTATATAGGGCAACTTCTCCTCGCACTTGTCATTTTCTACTTGTAGTCATTTCTTAATCGAAACACCTTATATATAGAAAGAAGAGTACAGGTAGTTTCTGTACTCTTCTTTCTATATATCTTAAATTTGATAAATATCATCTGCTTTTACGAGTTCCATTTGATGCTTTTCTAAACTATAAATTGTTCTATTACAGTCTTCTGTACGTAAAATAACAGAAGCATCATCTCCAACAGAAAAAGCATACATATATTCTATACTAATCCCATCTTCGGCTAAAGAGCCTAATAACTTTTTAAGACTTCCTGGTTCATTTGGCACTTTGCATCCAATAACAGGTGTCTTCTGTACAGAAAAACATTTTTCTTTAAGGAGTATAGATGCCTCATCAGGATTACTTACAATAAGTCTTACAATACCATAGTCAGATGTATCTGCAATTGAAAGAGCGGATACATTTATTTTAGCATCTCCTAGAATTTCCATTACCTCATAAAGCCTACCTGCCTTGTTTTCTACAAATACTGAAAGCTGATTAATAATCATTTTAATTCCTCCATCTCTTTAAAGTTTACGTCTATCTATAATACGTTTTGCTTTTCCTTCACTACGTTCAATACTACGTGGTTCAACAAGCTTAACTTTTACATGGAGTCCTAATAAGCTAAATAGCTCTGCTACAATATACTTTTCTATCTTTTCCAATGATTTAATAGCATCCGAGAAAAATTCTGGCCTTACTTCAACCCATACTTCAAGTACATCTAGATTATTTACTCTATCCACTATAAGTAAGTAATGTGGTGCCGTCTCCCCTACTTTAAGCAGCACACTTTCTATTTGAGAAGGGAATACATTTACCCCACGAATAATAAGCATATCATCACTACGTCCTGTTACTTTTTCCATTCTAGTAAGTGTCCTACCACAATCACACTTCCCTGTATGTAATCTTGTAATATCTCTAGTTCTATATCTTAAAAGAGGTAAAGCCTCTTTTGAAATCATAGTAAATACAAGTTCCCCTTGCTCTCCTTCTGGTAATATTTGAAGTGTATTAGAATCAATAATCTCAGGCACAAAATGGTCGTCATTAATATGCATTCCCTTTCTAGCCACACACTCAAAACTTACCCCTGGCCCCATCACTTCACTGAGTCCATAAATATCCATAGCATTAATACCAAACATGCTTTCAATCTGCTCTCTCATCTCTTCAGTCCAAGGTTCTGCTCCAAAGATTCCTGTATGTAACTTAGTACTTCTTGGATCAATCCCCATATTCTTCATAGTCTCCCCAATATAAAGAATATAGGAAGGTGTACAAGCTATAACAGTACTTCCAAACTCTTGTAAAAGCTGAATTTGTTTCTTAGTATTCCCTCCTGAAATAGGAATAACTGCTGCTCCTAAACGCTCTGCTCCATAATGAGCACCTAGCCCCCCTGTGAAAAGTCCATACCCATAGCCTACTTGAACAATGTCTTTCTTTGTTACTCCCATAGCCGTAAAACTTCTTGCCATCATATTAGACCACATTTCTATATCATTTCTTGTATAGCCTACTACTGTAGGTTGTCCTGTTGTACCTGAAGATGCATGAATACGAACTACCTCTTCCATCGGCGCCGCAAAAAGTCCATAAGGATAATGATCTCTTAAATCTTGTTTAGTTGTAAAAGGCAATTTATGAAGGTCCTCTATCCCGTTTATATCCCCTGGTTCTAGTCCCATTTCCTTCATCTTATTTCTGTAAAAAGCTACATTATTGTATACCCTATTAACTGTCGTAATAAGTCGTTCAGATTGAATTGCTCTCTTTTGCTCAATATCACATATCTCTTCCTCTTGCCAATATGCCATCTTTTCCCCACCCTATCTGCTTAATCTCTTAATATTTATATATAGGAGTTTATCATCATAATTTTATATTTTCAATATTGTTATGACTATTTAGATAAATTTATATAAAAAAGAGGTTGTATTAAAGGATAGTCTATCTACAAAATATTATCTAACAGTATAATACCTTGTAACTTGGCTAAACTTTATTACAACCTTTTAGTTATTAAACATATTTTATTATGTATTAAATGTTGCTAGTTTTTATAATTTACTTTTCTTGACATGTAGCATCTAGTTTTTCAACTAATTTATAAACAACATTAATGGCTTCACCTATTGCTTGCATTTCTATATCTTGCTTCATTATATTATCTTTTACTTCTTCCGCTACTGCTGTTTGCTCTTCAGACACAGCAGCTATCAACTCAACACGTCCATACATTTTCTCTACCGTATGACCAAGCTTTTCAATAATGGCTACTTCTTTCTCTACAGAACTCTCTGTAATCTTTACATAATTTGAAAGGACATCAAAATGCTCTGAAACCTCTCCAATAATACTTTCTCCTTCTTGTACCGCATCATTACCTTCTGTTGCTTTTTCAACAGCTTTCTCCATCTTAACTACAAGAGTACTTACAATCCCATTAATATCGCTTACCATATTGCTACTATCTTCTGCTAGTTTTCTAACCTGATTTGCAACTACAGAAAATCCTTTTCCTTCTTCCCCTGCTCTTGCAGCCTCTATAGCTGCATTCAAAGCAAGTAAATTAGACTGTTCTGCTATACCTCTAATATGTCCTAGCATAACAGTAATGTTTTGCATCTGTTCTTCTAATTCTTTAATCGTATATAAAGAAGAGGTTACTGCTGTCTTAACAATATCTATTTGCCCCTTCATTGTGTGCATTTTGTCTTTGCCAAGCTCCACCTTTTCTGACATATCAGTAGCTTGGTCACTAATCTGCTTAGATAAAGCCTGAGTTTGCTGCATCATATTTTCAGTTTCTCTCATGCCTTCATTAATTTCTTGTAGGCTATCAGCCTGACTTTGCACACCACTTGCAATTTCACCTATTGCTTTACTCATATGTGTTGAAACTTCTACACTAGTATCTATACTACTTGTTAGTTTAACCACATTATCATTTATAACCGCTGAAACTTCATTAAGTTCTTCAATAGTGTGTTGTCTATCTATTAGTAGCTTAGCTACTCTTTCTTCTTTTTTCACCGCTTCGGCAATGAGTACATTCCCCCACTTGGTTACAAAATATAAAAGTGCCATACATGCATTAGCAGTTATTAAAATCTGCATAAACATACCCATGTCATACTTTGGTCCTATTAAAGCTTGTCCATTTATGGTGTAGAAAACAATGAATAAAATATTATATATTAAACCATATCCTAATACTAACTTAGAATCAAAATATAAACCTATCATAAACATTGTAATAAATATAGAGTAGTGGGTATCAATTCCAAAGCCTTCATCAAATACCATAATAGCCAGTAATACTGCACATGGAATAATACAAATTAACTCAGCTTTTATATAATCTCCTATCCACGGCATAAAATATATTCCTATTAAAAATCCTATAATAACTAATGCAATTATAAAAGTACTTATTCCCTCTTCTAATCCTAAATTAAACAACGCTCTTGCACCTAAAAATAAGCTCATCAAACTACTGATAACAATATTGACAATATGTGCTCTTTTTTCTGTTGTCATCTTAAGCGCTCCTCCCATTTTAATTACCACTAATATATATCGACATGTTTATGTAATATTGTATAACAAAATTTCAACTATTTTATATGTATATACTTTAATTTCATACTAGCATGTCCCATATTCATCTATTAAATCACGGGAAAATTTATCTCAGTAAGATAGCTTTTCCAAGTTGTTTTCTAAAAATTTTGTTAGATTTTTTTATCTTTCTGTTCTATAATAGATATAATTTAATATAAATTATCATATATTAAAACAAAAGTATTTTAGGCGCTACTTAGCTTAATAGGGAAACGTGTGAAGCACTGCAGCCCCCGCTACTGTAGGCGAGTACTAATTGTTCGTAAGCTCAGCTTAACCACTGTACAACTTGTATGGGAAGGTGAACAATTGGGATGATCCGTCAGCCAGGAGACCTACCTAAAATAAGAATTACCCTTTCGGTGGGAAAGGAGGTAATATGTATTTTGTGTATTTTTCGCGCGCACTTTTTTACATAGCCCTCCGTAGGAGGGCTTTTTTTATTACCTTTATCCCCTTATCACATTTATATAAGGAGTATTGATTATGTCAAAAAAAGCATTATTAGTCGTTAGTTTTGGAACAACCTACCATGATACGAGAAAGAAAACTATTGAAGCCTGTGAACAAGATTTACAAGAAGCTTTTCCTAATCACACCTTCTTTAGAGCTTATACGTCTCAAATTATTATTAATCATCTAGCTAGAAGAGATGGACTTATTATTCTAAATCCTACAGAAGCTTTAGAGCAAATTTATGAGCTAGGCTATGATGAAGTTCTAATTCAATCGTTACATATCATTTGTGG
Organism: uncultured Eubacteriales bacterium; assembly: GCA_900551325.1. Classification (GTDB taxonomy): domain Bacteria; phylum Bacillota; class Clostridia; order Lachnospirales; family Cellulosilyticaceae; genus Holtiella. The sequence goes on from URVM01000024.1 coordinate 12,672, forward strand.
AAGTGAATACCATAAACTTTGCGAAGATGTTAGCCTCTTCCAATCTAAGTTTAAAAAGCTAACTATTGGTAGACCTCTTCTTACTACTATTTCAGATTACCAATCTACTGTTTTAGCAGTTAGTCACAACCTTCCTTTATTTAAGGAAGATGAATCTCTGGTTTTTATGGGACACGGTACTTATCATTTTATGTTTCCTGCGTACTGTGCACTTGAATACATGTTTCAAGAAGCAAATATTCCTATATATATAGGTACAGTAGAAGGTTATCCTACCTTTAAAGAAGTACTGGGTAAGCTTAAAAGAGCAGGAATTAAAAAGGTCTATTTAGCACCATTTATGTTAGTAGCAGGTGACCATGCTACCTTGGATATGTCTGGTGATGACCCAGATACATGGAAATCTCAACTTTTAGATACACAAATCGAGCCTATAATCTTGCTACAAGGTCTAGGAGAAAATCCAAATATACGTAAGTTATTTATAGATCATGCTAAGGAAAGCTTAAATTAAAGGTTCTAATCAAATAATTTATACATTTAAAGGAGATAGATACTATGAAAAAAAGATTAATGATTTTTTCTATGTTTTGTTTTGTGGCTGGTCTTATAACTTTAGATACCCAGGCTATGCATATTATGGAGGGCTTTTTACCTGTAGGTTGGAGTATTTCTTGGGGTATACTATGCCTCCCCTTCTTCTTAGGAGGGCTTCTCTCACTCAAGAAAATTATAGGTGAAGATCAGAAAAATAAACTCTTATTGGCTATGGTAGGCGCCTTTGCCTTTATCCTTTCTGCACTCAAAATCCCTTCTGTTACAGGTAGTTGTTCACATGCTACTGGTGTTGGGCTTGGTGCTATTTTACTCGGCCCTTTAGTAATGGTTGTTATCGGTGCTATCGTACTACTTTTTCAAGCTTTACTACTTGCTCATGGAGGTATTACTACATTAGGTGCCAATGTTTTTTCTATGGCTATTGTAGGTCCTTTTGTTGCTTATTTTATTTACAAACTCATTAGAAAGGCTAAAGCACCTAGATGGTTTGCTATCTTTCTAGCTGCAACTTTAGGTGATTTACTTACCTATGTTATGACTTCCATTCAGTTAGCACTTGCATTCCCAAGTCCTGTTGGTGGCTTTGCTGCTTCCTTAGTAGAATTTTTAAGTGTATTTGCTCTTACTCAACTTCCTCTAGCCATTAGTGAAGGTATTTTAACAGTAGTAGTTATTAATGCTTTGCAAAAATACAGTGAAGAAGGTCTCATTCATCTTGGTAGACTTTCTAAGGAGGTATAATTATGAAAACAAAAAAGAAATTACCTATAAATTTAATTCTTATTTTAATCGTTATTTTATTAAGCTTTATACCTCTTTTTTTAGTACCAGATGCTGAATTTGGTGGTGCTGATGGCGAAGCCGAAACACTTATTACAGTTATTAATGAAAACTACGAGCCATGGTTTGATTCACTTATAGAACCTGCTAGTGGAGAAATCGAAAGTTTACTTTTTGCATTACAAGCTGCTATTGGTGCAGGAATTTTAGCCTACGGTTTTGGTTACCTTAGAGGAAGAAGTAAGACATTAAAAACTACACCTATATCAGTAGCTACAAGTTTATCTGATGAGAGTATCTCTCATGAAAACTATTGATAAATACGCTTACCATTCACCTCTTCGCCAGTTTCAACCTACACAAAAAGTATTATTAGGCCTTATGCTTCTTTTTACTTGCCTTATTGGAGACTCTCCTTTATTAAGTTTTATCACCCTTAGTCTAATGGCCTATTTAACACTTAATAAAGGATGTATTCCTTTTAAAGTCTATAGCCTTCTTATGGTTATGCCTTTTACTTTTTTGATACTAAGTTTACTGCCTTTGCTCTTAGATTTTTCCACAGAGGCTACATTTTTTACTTGGTCTATCCACATATTCCACGGCTATATGGGGATAAGCGACATAAGTATAGCCCTTTGTTTAAATCTCTTCTTTAAGACATTTGCTAGTGTAAGTTGTCTATACTTTATATGTCTTACTACACCTATGAATGATATTCTAAGAGTATTTGAAAAGTGGCACTGTCCCTTTCTTCTTTTAGAGATGATGGCACTTATTTACCGTTTTATATTTATTATTATAGATACAGCCTTTACTATGTATGAAGCCCAAACCTCACGACTTGGTTATGTTAATTTCCGCTTAGGTATACGTTCTTTTGGCATCTTACTTAGTTCACTTTTTGTACGCACTCTAAAGATAAATGTGGCTCTTTACACCTCTCTAGAATGTAGAGGCTATACTGGTTCTCTTAATGTTTTACATGAAGATAGGTATAAGAACTTTCCTTATATTTACCTCGTTCTTATAGAGGGCATTCTTATCATCATACTTATTCTAGAAAAAATTTTATTATAGGAGGCTACCTCTATGAAAACCCAATATATTATGGAGACCCAAAATCTATCATTCCAATATGCAGATGGAACCCCTGCTCTATCTAACCTTACTCTTAACTTTGAAAAAGGAAAGACTACCTGTCTTCTAGGCGGTAATGGAGCTGGAAAATCTACTTTATTTCTTCACCTAAATGGTATTCTTACACCTTCATCAGGACAAATACTCTATAAAGGTGAGCCTATTTCTTATTCTAAGAAAGGACTCTCCCTGCTACGTCAACAAGTAGGTATTGTATTTCAAGATCCAGATACTCAACTCTTTTCTTCTAACGTGTATGAAGATGTGTCCTTTGGGCTTGTTAATCTAGGGGTTCCTAAGGAAATTGCCAAAAATCGTATTGAAAAGACTCTTCATCAAACCGGTATCTATGAGCTTCGTCATAAACCTACACATAGTTTAAGTTATGGTCAAAAGAAAAGGGTTGCTCTAGCAGGTATTGTTGTAATGGAACCAGAAGTCCTAATCTTAGATGAACCAACAGCAGGACTGGATCCCAGGGGTATACAAGAAATTTTAGACCTTATCAATACACTAAAAAAAGAACTACATATATCTATTATTATGGCTACTCATGACATGAACCTAATTCCTCTTATGTGTGATTATGTATATGTACTAAAATCAGGTACGCTTTATGACTTTGGTACAGTGCAAGAAGTATTTTCAAGGCCTAATAATCTATACTCAGCTGGTCTATGTCTTCCTTATATTAGTCAACTTATGCAAAACCTTAAAACACACTACCAGCTTCCCCTAACTGATTTACCCTCTACTGTAGAAGAAGCATCCCTATCCTTAAAACCTTTTATTTATAAATAATACTTTATAAGTAGTAAAGAGAGTGACGAATAGTATCTAATTTTCGTCACTCTCTTTTTATAATCTAATTTCCTTAGCTAACTTTTGTAAGTAAGGAATTTCTTTCGTATGTCTATCTATTATTTTTTGTGCTATATCTTGAACTTCAATATTAGAAGTATAATTCAAGAGGTTCTGTGCCATTTTAATAATCCCTTCATTATAACAAATCATTTGAATTAAAAAAGCACGGTCAATGTTCTCATCTTCCACCTTCTCTAAATCCTCTATCATCCCTTCTAAAATTTGATTAAAGGTATCCAAATACTCTTTTTCCTTTGCCTCATCTTTTACCTTTTGATCTTTTAATCGAAGTTTTATTTCTTCCATTTTTTTAACTTCTGTTCCGTTGCGCTTTCGTATACTACGTCCTACTTGTCTTATAATCTGATTGTCTCCATGATCCATTACATTTTGTGATAGAGCAGAACCTGCCTTATAATATGCAATCATTTGCTCTATATAGTCTAGAGCCACATCATCTTTATTAGATGACTTATCCATATCTTTCTTTAAGGTCTTCAAGATAGTAGTTTGTTGTTTTTTATAAGCTTGTGGATTTTCAGGTGGCCTTACTTGAGCTTGCAGAGAACTTACTATCATTAGACATAGACATACTACCACACAACTTCTTAGGATAAGTCTTTTCATCCTCATCTACTCCTTCTTATACCTATTCTTTTTTATTATTCACAAGAAGAGATTTTGTATACATCCTATCTTTAAAGTTATATGTTTCCCTTTTATTTTCTTATCTACCTTTTATAATTCAAAGATTCTTCATTTTATCTAGCAGCATATTTTCTAATATAAATAAAAGCTGCCCTAACATACATATATAATAGCTTTAAGGCTAATCTGTAATTAGGCAACTTTTATTCTAATGTATTCAATTTAATGATTATGTTTGTAGTGCTTCTTTATAGGACTTGTCACACTCCAGTGACACTTCATCCCTTTAGGAAAGATAACATAGTCTCCTGCTCCAAAGTGAAATGCTTCACCATTATAGGTTACTGTAGCTACACCTTCTAAAATAAGACACTCTTCCTCTTCTTCAAAATCCCAATCAAATTCAGATACTTCACATTCCCAAGTTGGGCAACTTGCCATAGCTTGTTTTTCTTGTTCTGTTGGTTTTCTTACTGTTACTGTCATCCTTATTCTCCTTTTAGCACATAAATCTAAATAAGTTTCTTGATTATTATAGGAGAAAAGATCTTTTATTATGCTTTAAAATAATGCCTTAATTGCAATAAGTACTAAAATTGTTCCACCTAAAATTTCAGATTTACTTCCTAACATATCTCCAAATTTCTTTCCTATGAAAATAGCTACCAAACTACATATTGCTGTTGTAATCCCTATAATTGCTACTGCTGGTAGAATGTTTACTTGAGCTACACTAAATCCAATACCTACAGCAAAAGCATCAATACTTGTCGCTATAGCTTGAATAAAAAGCATTTTATATGTGAGGGTTTTAACTTCTTCTTTTTCTTCTACTTCTACATTTTGCTCATTTGCTTCTTTTTCTTCTTGAATATGCTCTAAGCCGTCTTTAATCATCTTCCCACCAATAAATCCTAAAATGGCAAATACTAAGAAGCATGCATATTGGCTAATCACATTAGCAAATAACCCACCAGCAAAGTATCCAATAAGAGGCATTAGACCCTGAAATACTCCAAAAAAGATAGGCATGCTATATGTTTTCCCCTTACTAGAACCTTTATAAACCATACCATTTGTCATAGATACAGCTACTGCATCCATACTTAAACCAATCCCAATTAAAATAATTTCAATTAAACTCATTCTATCTCTCCTCATTTATAAGTTTATGAGAGTTAAGTTTATTATGTACAAAAATAAAAGACTCATGCATGGCAAATAGCCATGCATGAGTCTTGTTCATTAAGACAAACCAGATTACAGCGTAATCATTATGTTGATTTGTCACTTATTTGTACATAAGCAAACTACTCCCTCAGCAATTAACTTTTATTATAATTGATAAAATTTTCTAAGTCAATTTATAAGAAGAGTTTCTTAATTTCTTCGTACTTTTCTCCTGTTATAAGAGCATCTTTATCTAAATCCTTAAACTTAACTATATATGTCCACCTACCATAAGGTGATATTTTAGTAATTTGTGAAAGATTAATAATATAAGACTTATGACTTCTAATAAACTGTTCTGGATCTAGCTTTTCTTCTACCTCACTTAAACTAGCTGAAGTAGTAAACCCATCTTTAGCTGTATAAATAACTGTAGCATTATCTTCTCTTTGCACTAAAATAATGTCTTTGATATTTACAAAACTCATACTTTCCTTGCCTTTTACTAAAAGCTTTTCAAGTCCCTTTTCATAGCGTACTATCTTATCCATACTTTCAGCTTGATTCGGTTCTTGAAGTGCTCTGATACGTTCTAATGTATGGGTTACTCGGTCCATATTAAAAGGTTTGACTAGGTAGTCAAAGGCATAGACAGAAAAGGCTTCTGGCATATATTCACAATGGGCTGTTGCAAAGATTAGTTTAGCTTTAGGGTCAATATCTGCTATTTTAGTTGCACAATCTAGTCCACTTCCCACCTTTAATTGTACATCTAAAAAGACCACTTCTGGTCTTAGCCTATGAAACATGTTGATAGCCTCATCACCATCTTCACATTCTCCTACCACTCTAAACCCAGGTGTTTTTTCTATGATTTTACGTATCAATAGTCGAATACCCGGCTCATCTTCTACTAACAAAACCTTAATATCCATTATCTTCTCTCCATTCTCTTGGCCCTTCTACGCTTAGCAACGGGTGAACCAATGATCTCAGATAAAAGAATAGCTTCTCTCCAATAATCAAGATTAGTTTCTTCTTGTTTTCTTATCTTATCCTGTTCAACATCTAATTCTTGTTGATGGAGTCTATATTTTTGTATTTGTTCTTCATTACCCTTATCTTTATCTGTCTTATTCTTTATTTGCTTAACTTTCTTTTTGTTTTGTTGCTTTTGATCTGCTCTTTCTTGATAGGCCTTTTCTATATAGGTAAGCTCTTCTTGATGGATAGACTCATATACTGGTTCACTACTTCCATAATTGGTTTTCATAAACTGTTTAGCCTTTTTGCCTACCTTATCATAATCTATATGACCTTCTATCATAAAATCATTTAGACTATTTACAGCTTTTATTACTTGATTAAACTTGTTTTGATCCATCTTTGCCACCTCCTAATGGTAGCTTAGTATTTCCTGAGTTTGAAAGAGTTTGACGCATCTTTGTATCTGCATTAATGTTTTGGAGTTCATAGTAATCCATTACACTCATTTTACCTTCTCTTAAAGCATAGGCCATAGCCTTTGGTACTTCTGCTTCTGCTTCTACAACATAAGCCCTCATTTCTTGCTCTTTAGCAACAGCCATTGCTCTTCTTTCTTCTGCTTTAGCTTGCGCAATATTCTTATCTGCCTCTGCTTGAAGTGTTTGAAGTTGAGCACCAATATTACGACCTACATCAATATCTGCAATATCAATAGATAAGATTTCAAAAGCTGTTCCTGCATCTAAGCCCTTGCCTAACACCATTTTAGAGATACCATCTGGGTTTTCTAGTACTTCTTTATGAGATAAAGAAGAACCTACTGTTGTAACAATACCCTCACCAATTCTTGCAAGTACTGTAGCTTCACCTGCACCACCTACTAAACGTTCAAGGTCTGCACGAACAGTTACTCTTGCTTTAACTAAAAGTTCAATACCATCTTTCGCTACCGCTGATACATTTGGTGTTTCAATAACCTTAGGATTAACACTCATCTTAACAGCATCTAATACATCACGACCTGCAAGGTCAATAGCAGCTGCCTTTTCAAAAGGTAATTCAATACCTGCACGTTCTGCTGCAATAAGAGCATCTACAACTCTATCTACGTTACCACCAGCTAAATAGTGAGCCTCTAATTCATTAACATTAAGACCAATACCTGCTTTAGTAGATTTAATAAGTGGTAATACAATACGATTTGGAACAACACGACGAAGTCTCATACCAACTAAATTAAAGATACTTACTTTAACATTAGCAGCTAATGAAGATACCCATAATCCCATTGGTACAAATACAAAGAAAGTTACAATTAAAATACCTATAATTCCTATAATTATTATACTTCTAAGAACACTAACATCCATTTTTATCTCCCCTTATCTTTTATTTGATTAGACTAAAACTTAATTACTTTTAACTTTTACTACTAACTTAGAACCTTGTACCTTGTAAATAGTAACTGGTGTACCTTTTACTACATATTGACCGTCTGAAACAACATCAAAGTTCACACCATCAAAACTACCTATTCCTGAAGGTCTTAAATCTGTAGTAGCAACACCTTCTTTTCCTAGTAAATATTCTAAGTCTGACGAGCTAATATAACCATCTGCTTTATTCATTTCATTAGTTAATATTATAGGTTTTACTAGCTTTCCTTTTGCAAGTAACCATAACATAATACCTAGCATAATGCCTAGTATTGCTAGGATAATAATAGTCATAGCCACACCTTCAGCAATAGTATCTGCTGTTAAAATCACACTAATAATTAAACAAATGGTACCTATTATACCCGGAACAGAAATACCTGGTGCTGTAAGCTCCACTCCTATTAGTATAAAACCTGCAATTAATAAGATCATACTAAAAATCGTTATGCCATCTAATAGTCCTGCTATCATCCCCTCACCCCCTTTAATATTTGTTATTATGTCTTTATCATATTCTTTTTCTACTTACTTTTCCATAGATAATCTACCACTTATACATTTTCCCCTTTAAAGTGTCACTTTTATCATTTATAACTTTGGTAACTCCACTGTAAAACAAGTTTTTTCAAGGTTAGAATCTACTTCAATCCTTCCTCCAACTCTATCTACTATCCTTTTCACAATATATAGGCCCATACCACAGTCATCTTCCTTTTTAGTAGAAACTCCTTGTACAAATAAATGAGGTAATATATCTTCTTCGATAATAGGTCCATTATTATAAATAGAAAAGATATAAGATGTTCCATTTTCTCCAATATCAATATACAACTTCCTAATAGGCTCTCTTTGCCCAAGAGCTGTAATCTGATTGTCAATAATGTTTGCAAGTATCTTACATAGTTCCCACGGTTCCATAGGAATATGCTTTAAGTTAGACTTTACTTCTACATAAACATTTATATTTTCCTTTTCTCCCTTTTGTATTTTAGCTTGAAGCAATGCATTAACGGCTGGATGTGCTGTTTTAAGTGCCTTCCCCACCTTAATTAAGTCATTATAAACAGGCTCCATATATTTTTTCGCTTCTTCATATTCTCCTAGTTCCATTAGCCCATATATGACTTGAACATGATTTAAATAATCATGTCTTTGTTCTCTTAATACAGTATTCAAGTTTTCTAAGTTCTTTATAGTTTCTGGCGTATATGTACCTTCTTCTTTTTGAATCAAAACATAATAGCTTATAACTGTTACCATACTATTTAGAAGGGTAAGCCCTCCTACTCCATATAAGAGAATATACATATCCCTACTTGGATTATAGGTAATAAAAGCAATAAAGATAACAATAAGTATAACTTGAAAAATATTTACTAATAAAGTGAGCTTAATAAGTTTTTTAAAATCCATAATAAAAATCTCCTACCCTTAAATTCCCCAAAGTAATCTGAATATATATAATTATAACATACATATATTCTTTAGGGTTTAATCTTAAGGATAAGAGATTATTAAAATAATAATTAATAAATCTTTTCTAATACAGCATCTGCTGTTTTATGAATGTTTCGATTTGCTACTTCAAGTCGTTTTCTATAAAACTCGTTATACATAAGGTCAATCAAAAACATTTGGCTCATTTGAGAAGAAGTAGATCCTCCATTTAACGGACCTTCATTTGCTCCACAAAGCATAGTAATATCTGAATAAGCAGTAAGTGGAGATTTAGCATATCTTGTAATACAAATTACCTTTGCTCCATTTTGTTTAGCAAGCTTTGCCACATGAATGGTGTCCTTTGTTGCTCCTGAATAAGAAAAAACAATAGCTACATCTCTCTCACTTAGCATAGAAGCTGACATAGCTTGCATATGGGAATCCATAATGCATCTAACATTAGGCGTAATCTTTAAAAACTTATTCATTGCAAACATAGCACTTAACATACTAGCTCCTACACCAAAGAAATGTATTTCTTGTGCCATCCCTAAATAATGTACAGCCTTTGCAAATTCCCCACCTTGAATAAGCTCATAAGTTTCATTAATAGCACTAATATTTGTTTGAAGTACTTTCTTTGCTAGTATATCAAACGGGTCTTGTATACTGATGCTACCTAGCTCTTCTTCCATCTCTAAATCATTATGATTCATACTAAGAGAGAGCTGCATCTTAAATTCTTGGTAGCCTTGTAGTTTTAAACTTCTACAAAAACGAAATACACTTGTATCCCCTACTTCACAAGCATCTGCTAAATCTGTAATAGACATAAACAAGACTTTCTTTGCATTTTCCATTACATAGTTTGCTACCTTTTTTTCTGCTTTGGTATATCCTGCATATCCCTCTCGTATTCGTGTAAGTAAATCATTATTTGCCATTTTCTCACCTCTTTTCTTCTGTTTATTTCATTTCACTAGCAAGTGAAACTGCACCTAAAAGTCCAGCAGTATTCCCTAATTCTGCCTTCCTTAAAACAACTTTTCTAAAACTCGGCATAATATTAGTGTAAAGCATTTGTTCTAATTTTTCTACTACATATGTTTGCCCCATTACACCTCCGCCTAAAACTATACACGATGGGTTAAATGTATGAATTAGACTAATAAGACCATACATTATTTCCTTAACCCATTCATCCACAATCTCTTTAATAGGTGCTTCGTCTAATCGTTCAAATATTTTTCTTCCATTAGTAAGACTACTATCGTAACTTCTTGCTCTTTCAACTAAAGCTGTAGTAGATGCATAGCGTTCATAACAACCACTAAAGTAGTCTCCTTCTTTCCTTGCTTCTGGGTGAATAAGTATACCTCCAAATTCACCTGCTGAAAATTCAGAACCTGTATAAATCTTCTTATTTATAACGATAGCTCCCCCTACCCCAGTTCCATAGGTCAGGCATAGGAAATCTTCAAACTCTTTACCGGCTCCATAAGCTGCCTCACCTATAGCAGCAGCATTTACATCATTTTCTACCGCCACTGGTACATGAAAGGCCTCTTCCAGAATACTTTTTACCCTCATCCCTGTATAACCTGGAATGTTTTCATTAGCATAACGTATACTACCTTCTTTAGAATTTACCTGTCCAGCCGTACTAATCCCTATTCTATCAAATCCTTCGTATTCCCTAAGAATAGTAATAGCCTTTTCTATAACAGCCCTACCTCCAGCCTTTGCGTTTGTATCATATTCTTTTATATCCTTTAAAATTCCATCTTCCCATATCCCTGTTTTTATAGATGTTCCACCTATATCTAGAGCTGCTATTTTCATTTACTCACCTACTTCTCTACTTTTACTACACATTTTTTAATAGCTGTATTACTTCCTACCTGTATACCTGGTTTATGTAGTTCATCTGCCATACATACGATAAATCGCCCTGGTCCCATAACACATGATGCATCCACTTCTGCTTCAAAAAATCCAATGTCTTTTCCTTCATCATAAGCTTCTACTTCACCTGTAGGCTTAGTAGCCGTTTGAATCATTTCAGTTCCTATAAGATCAATTTGAATATCCATATATCTTTTATGAACTTCAAAGTTTAGTTTAGTAGCATCCTTTGTGTTCGCTTCCATTACATTAATAAATACATGATTCCCATCAATCTCTGTTCGTCCGAGTGGTAATCCTCCTAAGTCTGTCTCCATTATAAATTTAATAGCTGTGTCTAGATGTTTAGAAATACCTTTATACTTTCCTATATTACTTATTAAATCATAAATCATTATACTCATCCCTTTCTATATTCTTGATACAAAAAAGATGAAGTAGCCTCCTACCCCATCTTCTTCATCGCTATATATGTAATCTCATTAACCTTTTACTGCACCCATTGTAATTCCTTGTGTGAAATACTTTTGGAAACATACAAACATAAGTACAATAGGTATTGCAGCTAAAGTTGCCCCAGCCATAATTACTCCATAGTTGGTTGCAAATTCTGCTTGAAGAGTAGCAACACCTAGTGAAATAGTTAATTTAGATCGTGTATTCAACATAATTAATTGCATAAAATAATCGTTCCATGATGTTATAAAGGTGAAGATTGCAAGCGCTGCTACACCTGGTTTAACAATCGGTAAAACAATATTAAAGAATGTATGTAACTCGCCACAACCATCAATTTTAGCTGCTTCTAATAATTCCCCAGGAATTGTTTCACTAAATTGTTTCATTAGGAATATTCCAAAAGGCCAGCCTACAGCTGGTAATATAACTGCCGCTAAAGTGTTGTGGAATCCTAAAGCATTAACCATACGCACTAGTGGTACTAATACAACTTGTTTTGGAAGTGCCATGGCTACAACAAACATAGCAAAAATAAAACCTTGTCCATAAAAACGCTTTTTCGCTAATACATATCCTGCAAGTGCTGCTGTTAAACAAACTAAAACCATAGTTGCAAGTGAAATCCAAATACTATTGCCCAACCATTGAAGTGCTGGGTTTTTAAAAAGCTTCACAAAGTTATCTATTGTAGGTTCTGTTGGAAACCATTGTGGTGGAAGCTGTACTGTTACTTTTTGGGCCTTAAATGCTCCAGTTATAATCCAATAAAAAGGAAATACAAAAATAAAAGTGAGCAGATATAGAAATGTCATAGAAATGATTCTATAAGGTGTTATTTTCTGTTTTCGTGTACTAAGTGCTTCTTCTTTTTCTTTAACCTTCCTTGCCATAAGAACATTCTCCTTTCTAGTATTCTACATCATTCCCGAGTACTTTAAACTGTAAGAAACTAATGATACCAATAATAATTGCCAACATTACTCCCATTGCATTTGCATAACCAAATTGAGTAAGTTTAAATGCTTTTTCGTATACAAGATACATGATTGTACTTGTTGAATAGTTTGGTCCTCCGGAAGTCAATAGCTGAATTAAAGAGAAACATTGGAAGGAATTAATCGTTGTAATAACTACTACATATAATGTAGTTGGCATAAGGCAAGGCCATTTAATTTTAGTAAATATTTGCCAGTTATTTCCCCCATCTACTTCTGCTGCCTCAATAAATGACTGTGGAATATTACCAAGTGCTGCTACATAAAGAATAATAGGTTGACCAACAGATGTAGTAAGTAAAATGATAATGATTGCCCAAATAGCAAAACGCTTATCCCCTAACCACATAATTGGCTGATCTATCACACCACCTGATTGTAAAATATAATTTAAAATACCATTTAGAGGGTCATAAATCCATTTCCAAACTACTGTTACAGCTACTGTACCTGTAACAACTGGTAAATAAAATACACCTCTAAAGAAAGAACGTACGCCTGATTTTTTTTGATAAATAGTAATAGAAACAAAAAGTGAAAAAAGAACTACAATAGGTACTGAACCTACTACAATGACTAAAGTATTTCTTAATGATTTCCAAAATATTTCATCTTGGAAAAGATTAATATAGTTTTGAAAACCTACAAACTCAAACTTCTTCAAGGTATAATCAAATAAACTTGTGAAAATACCTGATACCATAGGATAAATAACAAATAAACCGAAAAATATTAATGCAGGTGCTAAGAATGCATAAGATATTAGAGTCTCTCTCATACGAATCTTGGATAGATTGTGTTTATTCATAGTCACACCTTCCTATTTAATAATCTGACTTAAAACATTTCTCCTCATATTAATATGAGGAGAAATATAACTTACTTATTGTGCATTACTAATAGATTGATTTGCTGAAGTTACAAAGTCATTTAATGCTGCTTCAGGTGTTTTATCTCCTGATAATACTGCTTGCATCATTGGGAACCAGAAAGTTCTCATTTCTGCAAATCCATCAATAGTATTGTAGTATGTTCCATAATATTTTGTTAAGCTTGCTAAGTATGTCATATTTTCATCATCTGCGTAGAGGTTACCAAATGACTGACGAACAGGGAATGTTGCTGTTTGCTTAACATTTTTTGGGCCCCATTCTGCATCATTACAGATGAAATCAATAAGAAGTTTAGAAGCTTCGATTTTTGCTTCGTCACCATTATTGAAAACACAGAATCCATCAATAAGGTATTCAAGTCTTGGCTCTTTACCTTCTGGAGTTGGATATGGTACAAATACTGGTTCAAAATCCATATTAGCTTTATTGCTGTTATAAATACCAGGGCTAAATAAAATACTGTGAGATACACGACCTGATGTAAATTCTTCAATAGATGCTGTTCCATCAAGTGCACTACCATTTAATAAAAGTCCGTTATTTACTGAGTCTGCAATAAATTGTAATGCTTCTACACCCTCTTTAGAGTTAATAGTGTATTCAGTAAGTGCGTCATTTGTAATAGGTGTTCCTGCTAAGTTTGAAACATATGCTCTTGGTCCTTGGTCTCCACCTTGTGAAACACAGAACACAACTGCACCTTTCTCACCTTTTTCTTTAAGTGCTTCCATTAAAGCTTTGTACTGATCTACTGTCCAAGTTCTGTCACCTTCTAAGTTAAGCATATCTAATAAGCCATGTTTTTCTAACATATCTTTATTAAATGCCATTAAGAAAGGTGCTGATGAAATTGGATACATATAATAGTTGTCATCAACTTTTGATGCATTGATGATGTTATCGTTGTTTACATCTTTAATGAAGTCTTCTGTAAACATACTGTTAACATCTGCTAAAACACCATCTTTTGCATAAGAAATGATACGTCCTGGTGCATCAAAGAGTACGTCACATACTGTACCACCTTGAATAGCATTTGTAATCTTTTCTGGACCTGAAGCAAAATCTATCATTTCCATGTTTACTTTAATATTAGGATACTTTTTATTAAATGCTTCGATAATTTGTTCTTCATACTTTCCTGCTGTATCATCTACTGGTGCAAAGTTTGGAAAGTTCCACCATGTAATTTCTACTTGTTCTTCAGCAGGTGTTGAAGTTGTTGCTGCAGGTTTTTCCTCAGCAGGTTTGGCTGGTTCACTTGCTGTACCACATCCTACAAATGTAGTTAGAGATACTGCTAAAGTTAATAATAATGCAAAAGCTTTTTTCATACATTTATCCCCCTTAGAATAAAATTCGTATATGATCTCAGATTTTCATCTGCTAGATCCAATTTAGTATTACTTCTCATTTAATACCTTTAGTTTAATGCTTCTACATAATGCTTTGTGATTTCCATAGGTCTTGTAATTGCTGTTCCAACAACTGCAGCTACAACCCCACTATCTATTGCTTTTCTTAACTCTTCTGGATTCCAAATACCACCTTCTGCTATTACCGGCTTGCCACAATCTCTTACTAAGTCTCTTATAAGATTGAAATTAGGTAATTTAGCTCCTTGTGTATATTCTGTATAGCCATGCATAGTAGTACCAATAATATCGAAGCCAATTTCTGCTGCATGTATCCCTTCTTCATATGTAGAACAATCTGCCATAAATAATTGTTCTGGGTATTTACTTCTAACCTCTTTAAAGAACTCATCTAGTGTTTTTCCATCAGGTCTTGTTCTTTTAGTAGCATCTATTGCAATAATCTCTACATTACAACTTACTAATTTATCTACTTCCTTTATAGTAGGTGTAATGTAAACGTTACAATCTCCGTATTGCTCTTTAATAATACCTATAATAGGGAGTTTCACCACTTTCTTAATTTCCATTATGTCTTCTACTGTGTTAGCTCTTATTCCTACCGCACCACCAAGTTCAGCAGCATATGCCATTCTCGCCATAATATGGGACCCATATAATGGTTCATTCTCAAGTGCCTGGCAAGAAACAATGAGCCCACCTTTTACTTTATCAAGTACGGAGTATTTCATACTTCTTCCCCCTCAAATAGTATTGATCTTATGTTCTGAATTTATCATAACATAAAGAAAAATATTTTCAATAGTTTTTCGGAAATTTTTTTTATTTTTTAAGCATAATTTATAATATATGCCTTATAATACATTTTTATTAGTGTTTTTTATACATATTTAGGATAATTTATTTTTTATTTGTTATTTTATAAAAGAAAATAAATAAATATTTCTTTTATTATTGCTTTCTTTTTTTTTCGGTGCTATTATAGTTAAAAGTTGTTTAACTGTTCACACAAAACCAAGGAGGATTTTACTATGTCCAAATATGAAACTTCACAATTTAGAAATGTAACTGTTGCACTTAATACACCTTTTGATCTATATGGCAATGTAGATTTAAAAGCTACAAAATCACTTACTCGTTATTTCATTAATAAAGGTGTTAAAAACCTATATGTTTGCGGAAGTACTGGAGAAGGTTTTTTACTTGATAACGAAGAACGCAAACAAGTAGTAGAAGCTGTTATAGAAGAAGCTGGAAGCGAAATGAATATTATTGTTCACGTTGGTACACCTTCTAGTAGACATGCAGCTGAACTTGCTAGACATGCTGAAATGGCTGGTGCTGCTGCTACATCTGCAGTTCCATGTGTTTACTATAGACCAAGCGAAGAAAGTGTATATCGTCACTGGACTACTATTACAGAAGCTGCTGACCTTCCTTTCTTTATTTACAACATTCCTCAACTTACAGGCTTCAACTTATCTATGAACCTTTTCAATCGTATGCTTGAAAACGAGCGTGTTGCCGGGGTGAAGAACTCTTCAGATCCATGCCATGATATCATTCGTTTTAAAGAAGCTGGTGGCAAAGACTTTATCGTATTTAACGGTCCTGATGAACAATACTTAGCTGGACGCCTTATGGGTGCAGATGCTGGTATTGGTGGTACATATGGTGCTATGCCAGAACTTTACTTAAAGTTAGAAGAATTAATCGTTCGTGGGGAAATCCAAATAGCTCAATCTTTACAAAACAAAATTACTCACCTTATCTATCGTTTATGTAGTTTCCCATCTATGTATGGTGCTTGTAAAACTATTATTCGTATGAACGGCTGTAATATAGGAGATCCTAGACTTCCTTTCTTACCAGTAGATGAAAAAGACCCTGCAATCATCGCTCTCTTTAACGATATTGCAGCAACTATTGAAGAGTATAAAAACCTCTAAACAAAAAGGCTGTTCCTAGCTAATTTTTATTAGCTAGGAACAGCCTTTTTATTTATTTCAATGTAATTTCTACTACCGTATCTCTTTCATCAGGTAAAGGATAGCAATCTGATGTTTTTGCATCAAAGAAAAAGAAAGCATTTTCACTATATTCTTGTACATTCCAGAAGAAAGTCTCTAAAATCTCACTTCTATCTTTTACTAATCTCATACTTTCTATTTGCTCTGCTAAATTTTCTAAACATATAGCACCCACTTGTTCTTCCATCACATGTGCATATAACTTATTACCTTTTTGAGTAAATCTTCCCCATTCCGGTTTAGGAAAGTTAGCAAGCCCACAACCATAGATACTATCACTATTCTCCTGCACCCACTCACCTACCTCTTCTAAAATCCTTACAGATTCTTTCGGTATGCGTCCTTTAGCATCTGGTCCTACATTTAAAATAAGATTTCCGTTTTTGCTTACACATTCTACTAAAGTACGTATAACCATTTTAGCTGATTTATAATGTTTATCATGTGCGCTATAGCCCCAGTTTTTATTAAGAGTTATACAAGCTTCCCAAGGAATAGGATTATTACCTTCATCCCTAATACCTTGTGGAGGAATCATTTGTTCTGGCGAAGCAAAATCTCCTGAATATGATGTCGGATTAAGTGTACGAATAGAACCTGCATTTTCTCCACTTCCCTCCAGACGATTATCAATGATAATATGAGGTTGAATACTTCTTACCATTTTGATCAACTCGGATGCTTTCCATTTTTCACTGTTCATTGGACCATAAGAAAAGTCAAACCACATAATATCTAAGTGACCATAATTAGTAAGTAGTTCATGTACTTGATTATGCATATACTCTAGATAATTATCAAAATTATGTTTAACATCTTTAAATGCTTCATTTTCTCTCATTGGATGGAACTTATCTCCATAATGAGGATAATCAGGATGTGCCCAATCAATAAGTGAAAAGTATAAACCTACTTTAATTCCTTCTGCACGGAATGCCTCCAAAAACTCAGCCACCAAGTCACGTTTACAAGGTGTATTAGTAGATTTGTAATCTGTATATTTAGAGTCGTACAAACAAAATCCATCGTGATGCTTTGCCGTAAGTACTGCATATTTCATACCTGCCTTTTTAGCAAGACGTGCCCATTCCCTTGGATTATAATCTTGTACATAAAACTCATGAAAAAACTTGTCGTATTCTTCTTTTGGTATACGTTCATTACTTCTTAACCATTCACCACGTGCTGGAATAGCATATAGACCCCAGTGAATAAACATTCCAAATCTAGCATCACAGTACCACTTAGTACGCTCTGTTCTCTCTTTTATAATCTGATTTTCCATGTAATATCCCCCTTATGTGATATCTTAATCTTCACTATAACACAATTTATATTTTTATTTGTTTTTATTGCTTATATACTCCTCTAACTTTGCTAGCTCTATATAATATATTAGCTTTTTATTAATTACTATTTTGATAATTATATAATATTTATATTATAGATCAATAAATTTATAACTCAAGAACGTGAACTTACTCTTTGTACAAAATAATCTATTGGTTTATCCTAAATCTATCCTATAATAGATCTATAAGAAGTTACTATTTTTAGGGGGTATTATATATGAAACATTATATAGGTATTGATATTGGATGTACTAAAATGTACTTTTACGCTGTTGTAGACGGTGAATATATTGAATATAAAGGTTCTACAGGGCTAGACTGTCCAAAAGAACGCATCAAAGAAGCCTTTGAAGAGTTCTTAACAAGACTACCTTATATACCTGATGGAGTAGGTATGGCTATACCTGGTCTTGTAAAGGGTGATTACATGGTAGAGTTTTCAGATATGAATGGTTTAAACGGTGTTACCACTGATTATTTTAGTGAAGGGCGTTTCCCAGTTCGTTTTATTAATGATGTCAAGGCAGCTACAGTTTGTGAAGTAGCTAATCATCCTGAAAGTAATACTATTGCCATTATTATGGCTGGTTCAGGGATAGCTCTAGGTGTCTATACAAACGGTAAATTCATCACAGGTACTCATGGATTTGCTGGAGAACTTGGTTACTGTGTACTTAATACAGAAAATGGTCCAGTAAAACTAGATGATGTAGCTGGTGGTATCGGTATATTAAAATTAGCTGATTGTGATGCTCCTACCCTTCTTTCTAACCTTGAAGCAAATGATCCAACTGCTCTTTCCCTTATCCAACAAGCTGGTAAATACTTCGGTCTTGCACTTACTAATGTGATTCATCTCTTTAATCCTGACACAATAGTAGTAGGTGGAAGTACATCTACATACAAAGGATATATGGAAAATGCTATAACTACAGCTAGTCAATATACATTAGAAGATCTGTACAAAAATTGTATAATTACTTCTCCACAAGATATGAAACGTATTGTTGCACTAGGTGCTATAGAATATGTTAAGTCTGGCATTCAGCTTTAAGACTTTTTAGCATCTATATTGTAATCAAAAAATAAAGAATCTGCAGTGCTCATACAAAAATAGTTTAATATTAATTTTATATGTGTTGGTCTTGATAAACAAAAATCCTATCTAACTAGAAACCTTACTCTAGTTAGATAGGATTTTTTCATACAGAAAATATTTCTTTATAACTTAGTATTTCTTTTTCTCAATTTATGATAGAAACTTACTTCTATCTCACTTAAATCTTGTTCTTCTTTTATTCCCCTTACACAGTAAAGATAATACATAATCTGTCTTAATATGATCGGTATAGTAATAATCATCATAAGGCACATAGTATTTCTTAAACTATTAACTATAAAATCCATTCCAAATAATTGAGTCATAAAAGCATTAAAGATCTCTAATGACATAGCAAACATAATAGCCAACCAACAAATTGTTTCTAAAAAAGTCTCAAAATGTAGCTCTTTAAGGTAAGTATTCTGAGCCGGTTCGTTTGAAGTAGCCTGCAGTTCATCCTCACTTAATGCTTCTTCTAACATCTTTGTCTTATTCTTCTTATAAATCTTGTTCATTATCTTTTTATAAGGCCTTGAAGGAGAAAGACTTTGTATAATGAAATAGCCTACCACAACCCCTATAATTAGTGTCAAGGATGATAAATTAATGTAACTACTTATTTTATACTTTTCAGGATAGGTATGAAATAAAATACTATTAAACATAAGACTTACAAACAACATACTACACCAATACACTACCTTACTTCCTACCAAACTTATACGTTCTCTTAATGTATGTTGCATCATAAAAACTGTAAGCCCTACGCAAAGTACCAAAAACTCTATAAGTAGTATCATATTTTATTTACCTCCAATACATAGTCTTGCTCTAACTCACGTAAATCTTGAACATATTCTAACTTTAATGCTAAATCAGCCATCTTTTGATTAGCCCAAATAACAAATTTAGTCCTTATAAGCACATATTGATCTTCTTTTAATTTTTCCATACCTTTATGTTTATACATTTCTTCTTGAGTAAGAATACGGGCTAGATTAAATTGGCATAGAATCGCTACAAAACCATTATAGTCACCTAACTTATTAAGAGGACACCACATGGAATAACCACTTTCCATCCCCTCAGGAATAAGATCAAATTTCCCTGTAAAATGTTCAAGCTTTAGGAGCATATTTTGAATACGTTCTCCCTCTTTGCCCTTTGTATCACCAGACATGAGTGTTGCTATAAGCAGTTCTTCTATAGCTTCTTTAGATTTTCCTACTATGTCTTTATTATTCTTTGCAAACAGTGGCGTTTTTTCTCTACCTTCCATCAAAGCAAATAGCAAGCTTAATCCATCCACAAGTATGGCAAAAGTTAAGCAAAACCAAGACATAGTCTTTTGTTCACCAGCTTCTAAAAGATTTTTAATAGGTAATACATATAAATTATGCATAACATAGCTTGGATCATTTAAATCAATAGACTTTTCTAAAGCTTTCGTTTGATTTAATGTATATGCAGCATTCTTAATTTCAGTCTGCATACTTGTATAGAGTTCCATTGCATTTTCATCGGTTATACCTGTAATCATAATCTCTTCTAAAGGTTTCATAATAGACTCTTTATTTTCCTGAAGGATTAAATAGTGACTCAATGTTTCTTTAAAATCTGGTAGAGTATCTGCTCCTTTAAGAGCAACAACCTGTGTATAGAAATTGGTTAGTACTGTAGAAAAAATATCCTTATTCCCTTGTCCTGTTAAAATAAAATCTATAGCATAATCTTGTAGTGCTATAATTTGGTCATCAATACTTACTGTTGATGCACTTTGATCTACTCCTTCATTTATAACTACAGTTTCTGTAGGCATAATAAGCTTATACATAGATGTAACTAACTTACCAATTTTCTCTTGATTCGTTTTTGCTTCTATACTAGCTTCAATGAAAGCCTCTTTTGTTTGTCCACCTAATAAAGCCTGTACTTCTTGCTCATATAGCTTGTTCTTAAGATCTGCATCTTGCTTTGTTGTATCAGTAATCATATTACCTACTGCTGCATTATATTTGGCCATATCAGAATAGTAGCGTTCTAAATCCTCGCCATAATTATTAATATTAGGTTTTTTTAATGCATTAGTTTGAACATTTATTTTTCCTGATTCAACTTTTATACCTTCAATTTTTTTATTTAAAGCCTCATTTTCAGCTACTTGCTTAGTTAAAGCACTGTAACTTTTACCCACTTCACTAAATAACTTAAATACATAGCTTTTCATCTCATTTTCAGATTGATCTTTTATAAGCTCATATTTTTGGGTCATATTTCCATAAATTTGTTGATACCGTTCTTGTAGATAGTCTACGGGAGAATTAATATGATTATAAATACCAATATAAGAAAAGTATGTAGAGCATAGAGTTGCCATACATAAAATAAGTATGAACCAAACCCTAAAATATCTTCTAATAGTATGACTCATACAAAATACCACTAACTGTATAGCTAAAGCAAAAAGAAGAGGTGCACTAAGTCCTAAAGGAAGATTAACACCTCCAAAGTACACCTTACTTCCCTCATAGGTTGTAGCTAAAGAAATAAGTTGCAAAAACATAGTTACCAGAACAATAAGCCAACCTAATGTATTTTGATTAAAGATAATATCTGTCCCTCTATAATCATTACCCCTTAGCATGTTCTGATAAAATTGTTGTTCTTGCTTTAATGCATTCTTCTTAAAATATTGTTCAAGCTTATGTGAAATCCAGTTTAGCCTAGACATTTTTATCACCTACCCTTTCTAATATTTTTAAAACTTTCTAAATAATCTTATTTCATCTTTACTATTATAACATCTGTTTCTTATTAAAAGATGTATAAATTTCTTAAGATTTCTTTAAGAATCATTAGAATATATTAAGAATGAGTAGCTGTTCTCAAATAAATTAAAATGTGTATTCTAATTGTTGATGATTCACTTTTATTACTCTATCATACTGATGCATAGTATCTTTGAACATAACATGACTTACATTAATTACAGTTACATCTTCCAGTTCTAGAATGCTTCGTTCTATCTCTTTAGCTCTTTCCATATCTAGTGCAGCAAAGGCTTCATCTAAGAAGATAATACTTGCTTTTGCTAAAAGTCCTCTTGCAATAACTACTCTACTACGTTCTCCCCCTGAGATGTTTTTTCCATTATCATAGATCATGGTATCTAATCCGTTAGGTAATCCTTTTACAAAGTCAGCCAAACCTGCTTTATTTATAGCTTCTTCAATTTCTTCTTCCAAATAATCTTTATATAAAGTAATATTATTCCTTAAAGTATCCTCAAAAATAAATACTTGTTGCTCCACATTAGCTACTTGTCGGAAGAAGTCCTTTTTCTTAATATCCTTTAAATCACGTCCATCCACAAAAATACTACCTTCTGTAGGGTTAAAGTATTTTCTAAGGAGTTTAAGTAAAGTAGACTTTCCTCCACCACTAGGTCCTACTATAAGGTATTTACCACCTTTTTTTATGTCCAAATCTACATTCTTTAAAATATAATCATTTTCCTCATAGCCAAAGCTTACTCCCTTTAAACTAATACCTTCTTCAAATTTAGGCATATCTAATGTTTCTTCGTAAGTATCTTCATTTTTAAGAGTTTCTTCTATCTTCTTTAAAAGATCTTTAACTGTAAAAATTTTAGGTAATTGCTCAGATAAACTCATAACTGGCCACATAATTTTTTGCATACTTTGAACTACTAAGAACGCTCCACCTACAGTAATTATCCCCTTTATTGACATATAGCCACTTACAGCAAGGATTGCATACATCATTAAACTAATCATTCCATTTTCAGCAGCTTGAATATAGGATAAAATCTTATCAATTACATATCCCTTTTCTTGCACTTGTTCACTTTTCTTATTAAAACTTTCTTGTACTCGTTCTGTTAAATTATTACTCTTAATAATATGAAAAGCTGATAGCATTTCTTTTGTATAAGAAGTATACCCTTCAAATAAATTACTTCTCTCGTTCATATGTTTAGAAACGGGTTTTGAAGTAATCATAGAAAATATAATCATAAGCCCAATAATAGCTATAGCTACTAGAATCACCCATGGTGATACGATGCATAACATCCAAACTCCTGCTGCAAAATTTCCAATACACAATCCTATTTCAAACAAACTATCTACTAAATTTACTTCAAGTAAGTTAAAGTCATTTGTTAAACAAGATATATACTTAGCATTATTTTCTTTATGAAATTCACTTATATTTTTATTGAAAATCCCTTTAACATAATAGGTCTTAATACTTAAATTAGCTTTACGTTTATATATGGCCCTCGTTACAGCCACCAATAAACAAAGGGGTACTAAACTGGCTGCAACTATAACTAACTCTATAGCTACACCTTTAAAGTTAGTCATATCTCCACTTAATCCTATATCCATCAAATCCATCATTTTTACAAAACTGTAAGAATCCATAAAAGCTAGTATAGTTGCACATAGTATAGCTACTATGTAATAAGGTACTACTTTCATACATTGCTTTAGCATACAACTACCTCCCCAAAATAAGACCTTGTGTCATACACATTCACTCGCCCATTTTTTAATTCTAATACATAGTCATAGTTAGTAGTTACTCCCTCATAATAACGATGACTAATGGCTACTACCGTACAGTCTAAATTCAATATTTCTTGTTCTATCTGTTTTCCAATATCTTCATTAAGTGCAGAAGTACCTTCATCAACAAAAAGAAGTTCGGCTTCTTTAACAATTGCTCTTGCAATAGAAATTCTTTGACGTTGTCCTCCAGAAAGATTTTTTCCATTTTCTAAAAGCACTGTGTCTAGACCTTCTGCTTGTTCCTCTATTAAATCCATTAATCCAGCTTTTCTACACGCCTCTAGCACTAAACCTTCATCTTTATCCTTATAAAGACAAATATTATTTCTAATAGTATCCTCAAACAAAAATACATCTTGATATACAAAGGCTACTTTATTATTAAAATCTCTTTCTTCAATTTGTGCATAGTCTTTTCCATCTACTAGAATTTTACCTTCGTATTCATCATAAATCATAGCTAAAAGCTTCATTAAAGTAGATTTTCC
Source organism: uncultured Eubacteriales bacterium (assembly GCA_900551325.1). GTDB lineage: Bacteria > Bacillota > Clostridia > Lachnospirales > Cellulosilyticaceae > Holtiella. Next base: position 36,893 of record URVM01000024.1, read on the forward strand.
TGCACCACTTACACCTTTAATTAAATATTTTTTTCCTTTTTCTATCTTAAAACTTGCTTCTTTTAAAATAGTTTGTTCTCCGTAATTAAAGCTTAAGTTTTCAACTTGAATATCTGTATTAAATTGAAAAGGTATATTCTTTCCTTCTAGTTTCTCTCCACTTTCTTCAGTGGCAGTAATCTTATCATAAATACGTATAGATGACTTAATTACATTCATCCTTGGTAATACTTCAACCAATGGGAATATAAGACTGCTACATAGTTGTACTACTAACATAACCTTAGTAAATCCCATAGATTCTATATTGGCACCACCATATATTACTACACCAATAAGTACAATATAACTTACAAACATTATTAAACTCTTTTGTTGCTCACTAAATATATTAAAAACCACTTTTCTCTTTTCTACACGATTAATAGAATCTAAACTTTTATCTAGAAATTTATTCTCTATTCCATTTAATTTCAGTATTTCAAGACCATTGAATGTGTTAGCAATTTCTACTGTAAGTTGCTCATTTCTTTTAGATATTTCTTCTTGTAACTCTTCTGTTTTACCTGTAAACAGCTTGGAAAATAAAAACATACCTGTAGAAACTAGAGTCATTACTATACCTAATTTAAAATCCATAAAGTAGAGAATAACTAGGCATACTACATACATCCCACCAGAAAAAATAACATTAAGAAGATTTACAAAAAAGTTATTTTCAAAGGTATTAATATCATTGATTAAATGTGACATATACACTTCTTTAGATTGCTTACTAAAATCCTTATAGGAGATATTAATAATCTTATTAAAGGCTTGCTGCCTAATCTCTAATAAAATATTTTTCATAAACCCAATACGCATCAGTCTACTTATAATATGAAGCCCTCCTGCAACAATAGCCGCCAATATAGATAACACGACTAAAACCTTAAAATATCTCATATCTTTCTTTTCTACCCCACCAAACATCATAGAAAAAAGACCCATACGAATAAGTGAATCTATAACTGGCAAGAAACACGCTAATACATATATAGCAAACTGCCCCTTTTTCTTCATTAATAATTCTTTCAATTTTACTCCCCCTTAATTTTCAAACATTTAATAATATAGAATCATTTTAAAGTAACATTGTTTTATTGTCAATATGTATTTGTAACATTGTTTTGCATTTTCTTATTAGACTCTATACGTAATATAAATAAATCTTTTTATACAACAAAAGGATGTCACAAAATTTAATTTCGTGACATCCTTTTATTATTATTCTTGATTCTCTATATAAGCTTTACGTCCTGATTCTTCATACTCTTTAGCATAAGCTTCTGGATTTTTCTTATAATAATTCTGATGATAATCTTCTGCTAGATAAAAAGGTGCTACCGGGAGTACTTTAGTTACAATAGGTCTTTCATATTTGCCACTGGCTTCAAGTTCTTCTATATATGCCTTAGCCATTTGTTTTTGCTCTTCATCATGATAAAAAATAGCTGTTGTATAGCTTTCTCCCCTATCTATAAATTGACCTGCCTCATCTGTTGGATCAATGATTTGAAAGAAAATCTTTAGTAATTCTTTAAAGGTAATATATTTTTCATCAAAAGTAATCTCTACCGCTTCTCTATGCCCTGTTGTCTGAGATTTTATCATTTCATAAGTTGGATTTTCTACATGTCCTCCTGTATATCCTGATAAAACTTTTTTAACCCCTTCATACTTATCAAAGGGCTTAATCATACACCAGAAACAGCCACCTGCAAAAGTAGCTTTTTTAATACTCTCCATCTAACCCTCTCCTTTTATTTATCATCTTTATCTTTTCTTTAATATGTATTTATACTTATCTCTATAACTCTTTTGTTTCTACAACTGGTTTTTTAAGAACACCCATCATTAGAGCTGCTACTACTACCCCACTTATATAAGCTATTACAAACCCTAAAGGATTCTCCACTACTGGTAATATGAATATCCCACCATGAGGTGCTACTGAAGCACAGTTAAAAAGCATAGCTACTGCACCAGCTACTGCTGAACCTACTGTTACTGATGGCAGTACGCGAAGGGGATCTGCTGCTGCAAAAGATATAGCTCCCTCTGTAATAAAAGATGCTCCCAAAACATAATTTGTTAAACCAGCTTCTCTTTCCTTTGCAGTAAACTTACTTTTAAATAAGGTTGTTGCTAAAGCAATACTTGTAGCCGGTACCATTCCACCTATAATAGCTGCTGCCATTACGGAAGCATTACCAGCCTCTAGGCATACTACAGCAAACATGTAAGCACTTTTATTAAGTGGACCACCCATATCTACCGCCATCATAGCTGCTACAATAAGCCCTAAAAGTACTTTACTAGAATCACCCATACTTGTAAGTGACTGCGTAATCCATCCGTTAAGTGATGCTACAGGTGGATTGACAATAAACATCATTATTCCACCTACTATAAAAAGACCAATTAAAGGATAAAGTAACATAACTTTAAGTCCCTCAAATGCCTTAGGAATAAACTTAAGCACTCTAGATAAAATTATAATCACATATCCACCAATAAATCCTGCTAAAAGTGCCCCTAAGAATCCAGATCCACTTTGTTGTGCCATAACCCCACCAATAAATCCTGTTGCAAGGCCACTTGTTCCTGCAATACTTACTGCTATGTATCCTGCTAACATAGGTAGCATGAAGCCAAAGGCTAAATCTCCTATTTGTTTTAAGAAAGCGGCAAATGGCGTATTAGATCCAAAGTTAGATGGATTAATACTATAATCATCGAACAAAAATGCCAATGCCATTAAAAGCCCGCCTCCTATTACAAACGGTAGCATATGATTAATTCCATTCATCAAATGCTCATAAATTTGTTTCCCCAATGATTGTTTTGTAGTTATCTGTGTTTCCATAGATGTCCTCCCTATTGTGTCATATGTATGCGTAAAAAAAGACTGTCCTATTAGGACAACCTTTTCTTACTTTCTATTCTATCACTATATAGCCTATCTAGATACACTTTTATAAGTGCTGCTACTGGTACAGATGCAATCATCCCTACTCCACCAAAATAACTTCCTCCTATAAGTACAGAAATCAAAATCCATACAGGTAAAAGTCCCACTTGGTCACCTACAATTTTAGGCTGAATAATATTACCATCTATTTGTTGATATAAGAGTAAAAGTACTGCTCCCGTTAATCCCATTCCTACACTAGTAAAAGAACCTAATATAAATGCAAGCCCTGATCCTACAATAGGACCTACATAAGGGATAACATTTGTTATTCCAGCTGCTACACCTATTAAAATAGCAAAAGGATGTTTTATAAGCATCATCAGAACTACAGATACTCCCCCTACAATAGCAGAATCTAGTATTGTACCTAATAAGTATTTTCCTACTACATTATCTAAGGTTTTAATAAAATCCTTAATACTTTCTTTTGTTTTAGGTTTAAATACTATAGTTCCCACTTTATCTACCCCAGCAAAAAGTACTTCTTTATCCTTTAAGAAGTAGAAAGTTAATATGACGGTTACAACAAAGTCTACAACAAAGGAACTAAAAGAAGATATGAATCCACCAATTCCACCTAGTATCCACTGTCCACCATTAATTAAAACTTCCCTAATATAGTTAAATACATCTTGTGGTATTAAAGTGTTAAACTCATCTACATTTAATGAAGCTAAGAAATTCCCTATTTCTTTCATCCATAAATTAAACTGTGCTTCTAACTTTGGTAAAGATGCGATTAAAATACTAATATTTTCTAAGAAAGGTGGCAATATAAAGTTAATCAACATTATAATCAGTCCAATAACTATTAAAAAGACTGCTGTTACACTTAGAAGTCTTATCCACCCTTTATTCTTTTCTTTATTTCTTTTAGGAAGGGCTCTATCTAATCCATAATTTAGCCATTTCTCTATAAACTGCACAGGATAATATAGCAAATACGCACTAGCAAATGCATATATAACTGGTGAAATAATTTCTATAAATTGCTTTATATAAGCCCAACTTGAACTTACTACATCTGTACTGTTACTAATAATTTTAAAGGCAATCATTAAAATGATTCCCACAATAATTGTTGCAATACCTAGAGGTACATATTTCCTACAAGCCTTAAGCTTTTCGAGCATATATATGTTTCCTTTCAAGTATAAATTTCTAACTTCTATAGAGGTTAATATTCTTTTTCAATCCACTCTATATTCATTAGTTGATCCTGTACTTTTGTTTCGCAAATAGTTGGATCGATAGTTTCTTCATGCGCAATAGTTAAAAGAGACATAGTATTTGCAAACTTCACTGTATCTTTTATATTTTTACTATGCATATAACCATAACCAATTCCTGCAACAAAAGCATCTCCTGCACCTGTTACATTTACCACTTTTGCTTCACTCGCTTTTACAATTCCTTCGTTTACACCATCATGGTAGTAAATTCCTTCACAGTCTAAGCTAATAAATACCTTTTGAACACCTAAATTTCTAAAGTAATTACCAGCTTCTCTTACTGCACCTTCATTACATAATTCAAACCCACATAATACTTCTGCCTCATAACGATTTGGTTTAATCGTATGTACATAAGGCAATAAGTGTTTTACTTTACTTGCCCTAGCTGCTGATACAGGGTCTAATATAATATTAGTGTATTTAGAAAAGTTCTTTACGATATACTCTGTAATTTCAGGGTTGTCTGCATCAAGAATAACATATTCCGCATTTTTAATAAGCTCGCTTTTAGAATCAATAAATTCCTCTGTAAATAAGCTAGCAATACTAATATCAACTACAGCGGATACCATTTCCCCATGTTCATCTAGTACAGCAATGTAAGTTGGTGTAGAGGCTCCTTCTATAATTAATGAATCACTCATATCAAAATTCATTTTTTTAGCATGCTCTCGTAAGCCTTTTCCTCTTTCATCGTCTCCTAATATAGAGATAAATTTAGTATTTATGCCTACTCTTGCCATATTCTCAGCAATATTACGACACACGCCTCCATAAGACATCTTAATCGTTCCAGGGTTAGAATCATAAGGTCTATAGTTTTGATGGGTAAATCCAAAAATGTCACAAATAGACATGCCGAAAACAAGTATATAAGGTTCTTTTTGCTGCGTCATCATTCTTTCTTCCTTTTCATTTTAATTGATTTATGCTATTTTATCATACTCCTACGTATATTTCATGCCTCTTAATAATTTTTAAATTTTGTAATTTTTTACAGGCTTATCTCTAAATGTATATAAAACGTCTCCTAATAAATGAGCCTCTTCCATATCATGTGTAATAAGTATAGTCGTTCTTTTTTCTTCTTTTAGCATTTCCTTAATTTTAGTAATTACTCGCATCTTCAACTCGTAATCCAGTCCTTTAAAAGGTTCATCTAATATTAGGATATGACTTGTATAAGCTAAGGCTCTTGCTAGAGATACCCTTCTTTGCATACCTCCACTTAGAGCACTTATTTTATAGTCCTTGTATTCCCATAATTCTACAAGTTCAAGCGCATTTTGGATTTGCTTTGTCATTTCATCTTCATTCATATAAGATTTTAAAACAAAAGCTATATTATTATACACATCTAACCATTTTATAAGACGATCTTCTTGAAAAACCGCAGCAATATTTTTGTTTTCTAATCCTAGTATTTGTCCTTTCTCATACTTTTCTATTCCTAATAGTATACGAATTAAAGTAGTTTTACCACTTCCTGATGAACCTAATAAAGCAGTGACTTTTCCTTCTTCAAATTCGATTTCAAAATCTTTGTAAAGATAATCTTCCCCGTAACTTTTACAAAGCCCTTTAATTTCTATCATTGATTACACCACCTTACTTATTCCTTCTTTTGAAGTAGGTACTTTATACTACTTTCACAGAAACTACTTAAAACAACAATAACCACTACCCATGCAAATAAAGCTTCTGTTTCCAAGTAGGATTTTGCACTCAGAAGATTATATCCCATAGAATAGGTAGGTACAGCTAATACTTCTGCTGCAACAACCACCTTCCATCCAAGTCCTATTATCATACAAAGTGCCGCATCTAAATAGGGTTTAACTTGGGGTATATAAAGTTCCTTAATAATAACTAGAGTTTTTACTTTAAACACTTTAGACATTTCTATAAGTTCTTGATCTACACTCTTAAACCCTTTTAATACATTTGTGTATACTACTGGGTAACACATCAAAAAACATACAAAAATGGGTACAGTATTTTTAGTAAACCATAAAAGAGCAAGTATAATGATTGCCATAACAGGTGTACTCTTTAACAATGTCATGAAAGGCTCCATAAGCTCTTCTATAGGTTTTATTAAACAGGCTACAAGTCCTGTCCCAATTCCTAACAAACTAGAAATTATAATACCTACCCCTACTCGGTAGAAAGTTAAAAGTACATTATAATAAAAGTCTGCTTCTTTCATCATCTCTATAAGTTTTCTAAAAGTTGCATATGGGGAAGGTATTAATATATCCTTCCCCACCACATAGTACATACATTCCCATACTACAATCCATATAGAAATAACGATTAACTTTCTTATAATCTTTCTATTATTAATAACTGTAGAAACCTTCATCTGGTAACTTTCCTCCTACAGCCTTTACATTCTCATTAGCAAGAATTTCATAGAACTGATTAAGCATTTCTTGAGATTCTTCATGATCCCTATATACAATATTACAAGCTAGTATAGCTTTTTTTGCAATTTGTGCATTCGGGATGATTTCAAAGCTAGCAACTAACTCCGCTGCATCATCTAAATGCTCACTAACATAAGTAACAGACGCTTTATAGTCTTTTAAGAAATTTTCTAATCCGTTAGGGTTAGCATCTATAAATTCTTTTCTTCCTATTATAATACCCATTGGTAAATCCATCTGATCAACTTCTTGCCAAATACTATTTATATCTACAACAGTATGTATATCTTCATTTTTAGCCATTACAGTTGTTACAAAAGGCTGAGGTAATAGTGCAATAGTGCCTTTATCTGTTAGTAACTTAGAAGCTATATCTGCATGATTACCCATAAATTCTATAGTTACATCTTGTCCTGGTTCTAAACCATTTTGTTTTAAAATATGGTTAAGCACAAATTCTGGTGTACTATCTTTTCCACTAGCTAAAATGACCTTTCCCTTTAAATCCTCAACCTTTGTAATACTTTCCCCATTTTCAACTATGTATAAGGTTCCTAAAGTATTTGTTCCTAATAATTTTACTTCTCCTTGTGTTTTGTTATATAGTACAGCTCCCATATTAGACGGTACACAAGCTATATCAATTTCTCCACTTACAACCTTACCTACTATTTCATCTGGACTTTGATAAAGGGTTACATTATATGCTTTCGTTGTTTTATCCTTCTCATCCGCCATAAGCTTAACCATTCCTATGCCTGTTGGTCCATTTAATGCTGCTACTTCTACTGGCTTTATATTTTCTTTTTGCCCGCAACCACTTAATGCTAAGACACTTACTAATCCAAATAATAATACTGTTTTTTTCATAATACCCTTCATATTAAATCCCCTTTTATTAAATTTATTGTATTATTTTATTAAATCTTTCTGTCTAGCTATCTAATCTCTGATATAGAGATTATTACCCTCACTATCTATAGTCACAATGGTTGGAAAATCCTCTACTTCTAATTTATATATAGCTTCTGCTCCTAACTCTTCATAGGCTATACATTCCATATGTCTAACACATTTAGAAAGTAAAGCACCTGCCCCACCTATGGCAGTCAAATACACACTTCCGTATTCTTTCATAGCTTGAACAACTTGTTCGTTCCGTAAACCTTTACCAATCATTACTGTTTGCCCTTGCGCTATCATCCAAGGTGCATATAAGTCCATCCGTCCACTTGTAGTTGGGCCACAACTTCCTATTATTTGTCCTGGCTTAGCCGGTGCTGGTCCAGCATAGTAAATAGCTACTTTATCCAGATTAATAGGTAGTTTTTGCCCTTTACCTGCCTCTTCTACAAGGCGTTTATGTGCAGCATCTCGAGCCGTATACATAGTGCCCGTAAGTAGGATACGTTCACCTACTTTTAAATTTCTTGCTTGTTCACTCGTCATAGGTATTTGTATTTTTCTCATCATTATAACCCCCTATAAACTTATATTTATATGTCTATTTACATGGCATCCTATATTGATTGCCACTGGCATTGAGGCTATATGACACGGATAATCTTCAATATGTACAGCAAGTGCAGTTGTATCTCCACCTAATCCTTGTGGCCCTATATCTAGTGCATTAATCTTATCTAAAAACATTTGTTCTAAGTTCTTCATTCTTTCATCTAAGTTATATGTACCTAAAGGACGCAAAAGTGCTTTTTTAGCAAGTAAGGTGCATTGTTCAAAGTTCCCCCCTATTCCAATGCCTACTACCATAGGTAAACAAGCATTAGGCCCTGCTATTTTAACAATTTCTATAACTACCTTTTCTATACCTTCTATACCTTCCGATGGCGAGAGCATATAAACCTTGCTCATATTTTCACTACCACCACCCTTAGGAGCAATAACTATCTCTAATACATCACCTGCCACTAACTCATAATGAATAATAGCAGGTGTATTATCACCTGTATTCTTTCTATATAAAGGATTTTCCACAATCGACTTTCTTAAATAACCTTCTTTATATCCTTGTCTAACTCCTTCATTTATAGCCTCTGTTAATAAGCCACCTTCTATATAAACTTCTTGCCCTAATTTTATAAATACTACTGCTGTACCTGTGTCTTGGCAAATAGGTATCTCTTCATCTCTAGCAAGATAAGCATTCTTACAAATATCTTTTAATATTTCTTTACCTAACTGATTTTTCTCTTTAAAACACCTATCTTCTAATGCTTTTAACATATCACTAGGAAGATTATAATTAGCATCAATACAAGCCTTTCTTACCACTTCTATAACTCTGTTTATATGGATTATTCTCATAGATTCTCCCTTACTTACTCTATTTATATTCTAATCTTTATTAATACCTATTTTTTAGAAGTTACCTTCTTAACTTTTCTTACTTCTTCATTCTTAGGCTGTACTGGTTTGAAATTTGGAATTAATCCTACTGCCTGTAATGTTTTAATGATAACTACTATGATAGGACCTAATATAAGTCCTAATACCCCTATTGTCTTAAAACCAATATACATAGACATTAAAGTAACTAAGGCGTATACACCAATTTGTGTAGATAACACTTTAGGCTCCATAATCTGTCTCATTACAACAATAATGCCATAAGTAGCAAATAAGCCAACTGCTAATACAAAATTACCTGATACAAGATGGAAAATAGCCCATGGAATAAGAACAGCTCCACTTCCAAACATAGGTAGAGCATCTAAAACCGCTATTCCTAATGCTACTAATAAAACATAAGGCCTTTGTAATACTAAAAGACCTATTGAACAAATAGTAAAGGTAAAACACATTAAGATAAGTTGTGTCTTCACATAACTTCCTAATGCAGATTTTAATCCTTTTTGGATAACAACCCACTTATCAATAAACTTTTCTGGAAGTTGTGCTTTTACAAATTCCTTAATCATCTGCCTATCTTTTGTCATGAAAAATGTAGAAATAAGAACAACAATAACGAAAAATAATCCATCCGGAACTTTAATAACTACACTAGCAGTACCACCTACTATATCTGTTAGGAATCCACTAATATTGTTTAATACGCTCTGTATTATATCATCTAATGATTGTAAAGCCGTTGGTAATGGCAGTCGGTCCATAATGCCCTGAAATTGCACTTGTAAGTCTTCTAAAACTAACCTTATTTCCATAGCATAGTTAGGAAAAGCTTGTGAGAAACCTACTATTTGCTGCCATAACTGCCTTATAATCAAAGTGATTGCTCCAAAAAAAGCTGTTAACACCGTTAACATAGACAAAAGCGTACCTATTCCACGAGGTACTTTTAAATATTTCTTTAATAATGTTACAAAAGGATTTAATAAACTTGCTAAGATCCAAGCAATTACGAAGGGTAATAAGAATTGAAATATATACTTAAAGAAAATATATACTAAAACTAACGCTAATAAGATATATCCATAGTGTATAAACTTTTTACCTGATCGGTCATACCATTTCTCTATACGATCTGACAACACTTGTAAACACCTACCTTTATGATAAAGAATATATCCTTATGCTATAACGGGGTAGGAACACTGTCAAGCTACATAGAAAAGTATTTTATACAATATTATAATAATATCTATTAACTTTTAAATACAAAAAAAGAAACACCATATTGGGGAAATATGGTGTTTAAAATAGAGTTTTGTAAGGGTTTGCTATTTACGGAAATAATTTTGTTACTTTTATGTGTAATTATATGTTTAGGGGAGTTTAGAAATGATGCAAATACGGAATCTTTACATTTATCTAATCAAGGGTTTAGGGGAATAAAAGTAACAAAGAATTACTCCCTAAGTAATATTTTTATATTACTTGTCCGTTCGTGTAATATAATATCATCTATTTATGAACAATTTTTTTTGTATTTGTAAACGAATTGTAAACAACTTTTCTCTTTTATACATATCTTATATTTTTTCTCTTCACTCTTGTATATTTTGCAATATTTACAAGTCGAAATTAGTTTGTTTTTCTTTTAACAAAGTCGTTTTATTTTATTTTCTCCCTTTTAATTATAAATATGCACAAATAATTTTCTACTTACTGTAACTTTTCCACAAAATACTCTTTTATTTGTGTATTTAGATCTTTGTTTTATATTAGGATTATTTTATATAACAAAAAAAGTCTTAGAACATATAGTTCTAAGACTAGTTAGTGCGATTGGGGGGACTCGAACCCCCAAGCCCGTTACAGGCACTAGATCCTTAGTCTAGCGCGTATGCCAATTCCGCCACAATCGCGTATTTGTTTTTTAAGACATGATTAATTATAGCTAATCTAACGACACTTGTCAACTACTTATAAATTATTTTTTAGTTTTTTTTATTAGGAAATCTTAATTAAATTTCCTTAGGCATATATCTTTATCTATGATAAAATAAACTTAAACTATACTATGGGAGGTATTAGATTTTGAAGAAAATTTTGGATGCCAAATATATTAAAATTGCACTCTATACATTATTTGTTATAGTTGCTGCTATCCTTACTTATCGTATTTCGTCAAATACGGATAATATTATACCTAATGTGCACGCCTATTTAAAATCTGTTTTAGGCATTTTTTCTCCTATCCTTTATGGATTACTTATTGCCTATTTAATGAATCCAGCTGTGGCCTTCTTTGAACGTAATCTTATTAGATGGACAAAGTCTACTGCACATGTAGACATTAAGCGTTTACGTGTTCTTTCTATTATTATCGTATATCTATGTTTATTTGGGACTATATTTTTAACTATAAGATTCCTTGTACCTCAAATCTTAGACAATATTAAAGTTTTATTTAATAACCTACCTACATACGTAGATGAATTTCAAAATATGCTATTTAAACTTCAACTTTCTATTAATGATGCCTTAGCTTATCCTGATTTTTCTCAATTTGTTAATGAAGTCATTAATCCTGCTCAAGTTCGAGAGCTAATTAATCCAAAATCCCTACAAACAGTCTTTGACAAACTAGTTACAAGTACAATGAGTATTACTGGTACTCTTTTAAATTTAGTTATAGGTTTTGTTATTTCTGTTTATGCTATTATGCAAAAAGAAACTTTTATAAATGGCTCAAAGCGTACAATCTATGCTATTTTTAAAGCTTCTACTGCCAATAAAATTATTGATGTAGCAAACGAAGCTCATACTACTATTATTAAGTTTTTTGTTGGTAAATCTTTAGATTCACTTATTATTGGGGTTATCTGTTTTATTGGTCTTTCTATCTTAAAAAATCCTTACGCACTATTACTTTCATTTATTGTAGGTATCTTTAATATGATTCCTTACTTTGGACCTGTTATCGGTGCTATACCTGCAGTTATCCTTACATTATTTGAAGGAGTTGGCCCAGCTATTATTGTGGGTATCTTTATTTTCTTCCTTCAACAATTTGACGGACTCATTCTAGGTCCTAAAATCTTAGGTGATTCTATTGGTATTACACCTTTTTGGATTATCTCTGCTATTACCATCGGTGGTGCTTTAGCAGGACCTTTAGGTATGTTCTTTGCTTCTCCTATCCTCGCTGTTATTCTTTCTATGGTTAATAGATGGATTGATAAACGTTTAGATACTAAGCAAATTAAACTTCCTAAATTATCACATACAGATGATATCTCTATAACGAATAAAAATAGTTCAACTAGCTCTCAAAAATAAAAGGATGCCTTAGGCATCCTTTTATTTTTAGCTTTTATTTAAAATAATTGACTAATTTTTTGTTCAAGCACTTGTTTTGGAAGTGCACCTACTGTTGTATCTACTACTTGACCATCTTTAATAAAAAGAATTGTAGGGATACTCATAATATTGTATTTTGAAGCTACTGCACGGTTTTCATCTGTATTTACTTTACCGATTTTTACTTTACCTTCATATTGAGTAGCAAGTTCATCAATAATAGGAGCCATCATTTTACATGGTCCACACCAATCAGCGTAGAAGTCTACGATAACTGGAATATTTGATTCTAAAGCTTCTTGTTGAAAGTTTGCATCTGTAAATTTAAATGACATAGTATTTCCTCCTAAATTTTTCTATAGTGAATTATATATATTTTATCATATGTTTCATAATGATAAATACTTATTAATTAATATTATTTCTTTATTTTAAGATTCCATTCGTCTATCTTCTCTTCTAAATAAGCATCTATCTCATCTAGTGAGCTCATCATCTTATGAAAGGGAGTATCATTTTCCTTGTCTCCAAGATATACATCTCTTTCTTTTTTGGAATGTGTCATACTTTTTTTATTATATCTAGCTCGTTCTTGATCATATAAAAAAGTACGTAATTTATATTGAACTTGTTCAATAAAACGCATATTATCACCTCATATACTTTTACTAACAGTATATGAAGCTTCATTTTATTTGCTCATTTTCTTTGGTGGGACTGCTTCAAGACGATTTATAGTAAAGCCCATTTCTGAAAACTTCTTTTCATACTCTGTCATAATATTATCTTCCATTCCACTATTGTGGAGATCTAAAGTTACATTTTTCATAAGCCAACCTTCAAGAGAAAATTCTTCTATAGATGAGGCAAATAAACCCTTGTTATCTGTTTTAAAATGTATTTCTCCAGTCTCTCCTAAGATAACAGCATATTTTCTAAGGAAGTCTCTATATGTTAAACGTCTCTTTGCATAACGTGCTTTTGGCCATGGATCTGAAAAGTTAAGATAAAGCCTTTCTACTTCTCCAGCTTCAAAGATTTCCATACAATTTGCTACATCTTCATATAGAAAACGTAAATTTTGCGGTGTCTCTTCTCTATTGGCCTTTTTACACGCTTTATAAACTACAGTTTCTGCCTTTTCTGCTGCAATGTAATTTATATTAGGGTTTCTTCTTGCAAGCTCTGTAATGAATCCTCCTTTACCACATCCAAATTCTACATGAATAGGATTATCATTACCAAAAATCTCTTGCCATTTCCCTTTATAGCTTGTTGGATTTTGAACAACTCTTTCATCTTGTGCTAAATACTCAGTTGCTCTTGGGTCTCTTCTAAGACGCATCTTTTATCCCCTCTCAAAATTTCTTTTAGTACATCCCACCTGGGGTAGCTTCTTCATCTTGATGCATAACAATTTTAATCCCACTACTTGCTCCGATACGGTCAGCACCTGCATCTATCATAGCTTTTGCTCCTTTAAAGTCTCTTACACCACCAGATGCTTTAACAAGGGCTTGATTGCCTACAGTTTTTTTCATAAGTGCTACGTCTTCTACAGTTGCTCCACCTGTACTAAAGCCTGTAGAAGTTTTTACAAATTCTGCTCCTGCTTTTACTGAAAGCTCACAAGCTTTAACTTTCTCTTCTTCAGTAAGAAGGCATGTTTCAATAATAACCTTTACTATGGCTTTACCTTTTGCTGCATCTACTACAGCTTTAATATCTTGTTCAACTACAGCATACTCTTTATCTTTAAGAGCACCAATATTAATTACCATATCTACTTCATCAGCACCATTTTGGATTGCAAGCTCTGTCTCACGTGCTTTAATTTCAGTAAATGTTGCACCTAAAGGAAATCCTACTACAACACAAGTCTTTACATCACTGTCTTTAAGTGCATCAGCTACTAATTTTGTATAGTAAGCATTTACACATACAGATGCAAATCCGTATTGTTTAGCTTCTGTACAAAGTTTAAGAACATCTTGTTTTGTAGCTTCTGGCTTTAAAATAGTATGATCAATGTAACCTGCTAAGTTCATCATTTCACCTCATTTATTCTTTTTTATTAGTATCATATTTTTATTGCTTTTCTATGAAAAAATGTCTTTCTAAATTATACCATTCTTTCATTAGTTTTTCTATGTTCTAATAAAAAAGGGTTATGACGAAAGAATTTTAAATACAAACTTAAAATTTGTATTTAATAAATTCCGTCTTAACCCTTTTACTCACTATACTCTTACAATCCAATATCCATAATCGCCAGGTTTTAACTCTTTATTGCTTCTTCCTCTAAATGCTTCTATCTTATCTATAGAAAGGATAAACTTACGTTTAGTATCATAAATATCAGGTATACCTATATAGTATTGTTCGATTTGTTTATCTTTACCTAGAATTAAGAATCCAAATTTGTGATAGCAATAGGTGACAAAAGGATTAGTACACCACTCATAAGAAAATTGAGGCATAGAAATAAGTTCTGCCATAGAAATTCTTACCCAATCAATATTTTCATCTCTTTCTTCAAAAGGTTCTATTTCTGTGGAATCAAAAAAAATATCTCTTACCCTTAATAAATCTCTTTTAAAATTTGCTACCTTATCATCTTCTAAAGTTTCTTCCAAATCTGTTTTTTTTTCTTCAGGTTCTATACCTAGATTTTGTTGAATAGATTTTAAAACATTTTCTATTTGATTTAAATATTCTCTTTCCTCATCTACTTCTAGCTCATTAGATGTATTATTTCTATTTGCGTCATATGTATTTGACTGTACTTTTGACAGTGGGTTCATACTAGCATCTATAATACTTTGAACTCTAGTTACTAAAGTTTCTTTATCTGTTGATTGATTAAATAGGTTTTGTAATCTCATTAAAACTTTAATTTCGTCTTGATTTGGTGTATCAACATCCTGTTGTGTTTGTTGCATACTTTGAATATATCTTGCTAATTCTTCTGCTTCAGTACTCATATTTTTCTTACATGGTGGTGCTATTTCTATTCCTGGCTCTGTATCATCTGGTGTTGGTATGATTACTGGATTTGGTCCTAAGCCTGGACTAGCTGGTTTGTTCATCTCTGGATTATTAATATCAGGTGTTGGTATAATCACTGGATTTGGTCCTAAGCCTGGACTAGCTGGCTTATTCATTCCTGGCTTATTAGCATCGGGTGTTGGTATAATCACTGGATTTGGTCCTAAGCCTGGACTGGCTGGCTTATTCATTCCTGGCTTATTAGCATCGGGTGTTGGTATAATCACTGGATTTGGTCCTAAGCCTGGACTGGCTGGCTTATTCATTCCTGGCTTATTAGCATCGGGTGT
>URVM01000025.1 GCA_900551325.1 uncultured Eubacteriales bacterium
AGTGACTTTATGAATCGACTGGTTTAATGGTTACTATTTTATTTTCAATGTTCAATCTTGTGTTGTCTCTCAACGACAAGTTATATATTATCATAACACTTGACTTAAGTCAACAACTTTTTTCAAAACTTAACTTGTCCATTTTAAAGAATTAAAATGGCGGAGAAGGAGGGATTCGAACCCTCGCGCCGGTTACCCGACCTATACCCTTAGCAGGGGCACCTCTTCGGCCAACTTGAGTACTTCTCCGAATTATAAATTAAGTTATTTAATTTCTTGGTGCGTTTGTAACGCCCTCAAGCAAGATATATATTATCAACTATTATGCTATATGTCAACCCTTTTTATTATATTTCTCTTTTAAATAATTTATTCTATGCTTTTCCCCTTTTATTTCTAGTTTTTGATCTTAATTATTTAATCTCATAGTAATAAAAAATAGTACTTAGAGGACAAATCCTCTAAGTACTATTTTTTGTAGTTGAAATATCGGTTCATTAATAAAAAAGTTTGAAAATATTTACCCTTTTACCCCTATAAAAAGTTGTTATTTGCACCTATTTATATAGATTTCATTTCTAATGGGTTAATCGAGTATTTTCTATATAAGAAAATAATATTTCCTCTTCAATCATATCATTTTAACTGATTATTGACAATATATTTCATAGTTTATTCTTTATCTTCTTCTAGAATTTCTGTATCTATTTCTTTAAGTGCTTCTTCCTTGATTTTTGCTAAACAAACAACTTGTACACCTTCACTCAGATTAATAAGTTTTACCCCTTGTGCATAACGGCCTACTGAAGAAATTTGTCCAACATTAATACGTATAATAATACCTAATGAGTTAATAAGAAGAAGCTCTTCATCTTCCTTAACTGATGTAATTCCTACAACATACCCTGTCTTATCTGTAACATTATATACTTTAAGTCCTTTACCACCACGTTTTTGAGCTCTAAACTCTTCTATACGTGTACGTTTACCTAAACCATTTTCTGATGCTACAAGGATTTGTTCTCCTTCTTGAGGTACAGTTGCTCCAATAACCTCATCTTCTTCTGATAAATTAATAGCTCTAACTCCTCTTGCTGTCCTTCCCATAGGTCTTACATCTGTACCTTCAAACATAATCCCTTTACCTTGTTTTGTACATACAAGAATAGCATCTTCTGGAGTTGTTTCGTATACCCCTATTAATTCATCATCTTCAGCTAAAGTAAGTGCTATAATGCCTCCTTTTCTGATATTCTTGAAGGCATCTATTGATGTTTTCTTAATTTGACCTTTTTTCGTGATCATTGTTAAGAACACTTCTTCTTCCTTTTTCTGAACAGGGAATACTGCACTAATCTTTTCATCTTTATCAAGTTGAAGGAGATTAATTATAGCCATACCTCTTGCTGTTCTTCCTGCTTCTGGAATTCTATAAGCTTTAATCTTATATGCCTTTCCTTTATTCGTAAAGAACATAATTTCATCTAAGTTACTTGTTACAAACAATTGTTCAATAAAATCATTATCTATTGTATTTACACCAATAATACCTTTACCACCACGATTTTGTTGTTTGTAGGTATCTAGTGGAATACGCTTGATATAACCTAAATGAGTCATTGTTACGATGACAGATTCTTCATCAATAAGGTCTTCAATATCAAAATCATCATCCGAAGATGTAATCTCTGATCTTCTTGCATCTGCATATTTGTTACGAATCTCTAGGATTTCTTCTTTGATAACTTCATAAAGTCTATTTTCATTTCCTAAGATTTCCTTGAAATAAGCAATCTTTCCTAATAAATCTTCATATTCTTGTTCTAACTTTTCTCTTTCAAGTCCAGTTAAAGCACGAAGACGCATATCTACAATAGCTTGAGCTTGAATTTCTGTAAGCTGAATCTCTTCCATGATACGTTCTTTTGCTTCTTGAACAGTTTTAGAAGAACGAATAAGTTGTGTAATTAAATCAATCTTATCTAATGCTTTTCTAAGACCTTCTACTAAGTGAGCACGGTCCTCAGCTTTTCTAAGATCATATTGAGTTCTTCTTACAACAATATCTTTTTGATGTTTTAAATACTCTTCTAGCATTTCTTTTAAGTTAAGTACTTTTGGTTTGTCATTAACAAGAGCTAACATGTTGATACTAAATGTATCTTGTAATTGAGTATACTTATATAGCTGATTTAAAATGACATTTGGATTAACGTCTCTTCTAAGCTCAATAACAATACTCATACCATCCCTATCTGATTCGTCACGAAGATCTGTAATACCATCAATTTTTTTAATTTTAACTAACTCAGCTATTTTCTCAATAAGACTAGACTTATTAACCATATATGGAATTTCTGTAATAACAATACGAGATTTACCACTATGCATTTCTTCAATTTCAGCTCTAGCTTTAACTTTGACTTTACCTTTACCAGTTCGGTAAGCTTGATCTATACCATATCTACCTTGAATAGTTGCACCTGTTGGGAAGTCTGGTCCTTTAATGATTTCCATTAATTCATCAACTTCTGTTTCACGTACTTCATTCTCTTCATTATTTCCTGTATAGTTATCTATCATCTTAACAACACCATCAATAACTTCACTCAAGTTATGAGGTGGAATGTTTGTAGCCATACCTACTGCAATACCTGAAGATCCATTAACAAGTAAATTCGGAAAACGTGCTGGTAATACAACTGGTTCTTTTAACGACTCATCGAAGTTAGGTCTAAAATCAACTGTCTCTTTATCAATATCAGCTAGCATACATGTAGCAATTTTACTCATTCTAGCTTCTGTATAACGCATAGCAGCTGCACTATCACCATCTATATTTCCAAAGTTTCCATGCCCATCTACTAAAGGATAGCGAATAGAGAAATCTTGTGCCATTCTAACCATAGCACCATAAATCGAAGAATCACCATGAGGGTGATACTTACCCATAGTATCCCCTACTATACGTGCTGACTTTCTATATTGTTTATCTGGTCCTAAGTTCAATTCATCCATTGCATATAAAATTCTTCTATGCACAGGTTTTAACCCATCTCTAACATCTGGTAATGCACGAGATACAATAACACTCATAGCATAGTCTATATAGCATTTTTTCATTTCATCTTCGATATCTATCGAAATAATCTTGTCATAAGTTTGATTTATATCATCCATATTTTTCCTCCTCTCCTGTTATATGTCTAAGTTTTTAACTTTATCTGCGTATTCATTAATAAATTCACGTCTAGGTTCAACCTTTTCACCCATAAGAGCTGTAAATATTTCATCTGCCATAGCTGCATCTTCAATATTAACTCTTACTAATGTTCTGGTTTCAGGATCCATTGTTGTATCCCAAAGCTGATCAGGATTCATTTCTCCAAGACCTTTGTATCTTTGCATTCTTGAAATACCTGTTTTACCTATTTCATTTAAAATCTTTTCTAACTCTCTATCATCATACGCATAATACTTTTTCTTATTTTTCTCTACTAAGTAGAGTGGTGGTTGTGCTATATATATATATCCATTTTCTAAAAGTGGTCTATAGTATCTATAAAAGAATGTAAGTAAAAGAGTTCGAATATGAGCACCATCTACATCGGCATCAGTCATAATAATAATTTTATGATAACGTAATTTACTAACATCAAAGTCTTCACTAATTCCTGCACCAAAAGCAGTAATCATATTTCTAATTTCTTCACTCTCAAGCATTCTATCCAGTCTAGCTTTCTCAACGTTTAGAATTTTACCCTTTAGTGGTAAAATAGCTTGTGTCTGACGAGATCTAGCACTTTTAGCTGAGCCACCAGCAGAGTCCCCTTCGACAAGATAGATTTCACACTTACTTGCATCCTTCTCTGAACAATCTGCTAATTTTCCTGGTAAAGCTGTACTTTCAAGTACACTTTTACGACGTGTAAGTTCTCTAGCTTTTCTAGCTGCATCACGTGCACGTGCTGCCATAGTTGCTTTTTGAATAATAATTTTTGCAACATTTGGATTTTGTTCTAAGAAGTAAGTAAGTTGTTCTGTAAATACACTTTCAACAGCTCCACGTGCTTCACTATTTCCAAGCTTTGTTTTTGTTTGACCTTCAAATTGAGGTTCACCAATTTTAACACTAATAATAGCTGTTAAGCCTTCTCTGATGTCTTCCCCACTTAAATTAGCATCTGCTTGTTTTAAAAATCCCATTTTACGACCATAGTCATTTAAAGTTTTTGTAATAGCAGATCTAAATCCAGATAAATGTGTTCCACCTTCTGTTGTATTAATGTTATTTACAAAACTAAATACATTTTCAACATAACTATCATTATGTTGGAATGCAACTTCTACGTTGATCCCGTCTTTATCACCTTCACCATAAAAAACTTCTTCATAGATTGGTGTTTTGTGTTTATTAAGATGATTAACAAACTCTCTAATTCCACCCTCATAGTGGAATACTTTATGTTTATGTTCTTCTCTTAAATCTACTAATTCTATTCTTAAACCTTTTGTTAAAAAAGCTGTTTCTTGCAAGCGTTGTTTTAATATATTGAAATCATATACAGTTTCTTCAAAGATTTCTTTATCAGGTTTAAAATGAACAAATGTACCAGTTCTATCAGTTTCTCCCACAACAGTAAGAGGACTTACAACATGTCCACGTTCAAATTTCTCTTCATGAATCTTACCTTCTGTATATACCTTTACTACAAGCCATTCAGACAATGCATTAACGACTGAAGCACCTACACCATGTAGTCCTCCGGAAACTTTATAGCCTCCTCCACCAAACTTGCCTCCTGCATGAAGTATAGTAAATACAACCTCAACTGCTGGAATACCTTTTTGAGCATGAATACCTATTGGAATTCCACGACCATTATCCATAACAGAAATTGAGTTATCTGGATGAATTGAAACTACTATAGTGTCACATTCACCAGCTAATGCTTCGTCAACGGCATTATCTACTATTTCATAAACTAGGTGGTGAAGACCTTTTGAAGAAGTACTACCAATATACATACCTGGCCTTTTGCGTACCGCTTGCAGCCCCTCTAATATTTGTATTTGATTTTCATTATACGTTGCTGCCATAATAAGATCTCACTCCTTTAAATTCTCGAATATGCATAATATACCAAACTTTATTATATCTTAAATCCAACATAAAGGCAAACTTTGTCAAGATATGGTGCCTTTTACCACATTATATAGTTTGCCAATTTTTTGGCTATTCCATACACTTTGTTCTACACCAGTGCATGTAATAAGTGTTTGAATATTTTTTGTATATGAAAATAAGTATCTTTGTCTATTATCATCTAGTTCAGAAAGTACATCATCTAAAAGTAAAATAGGAGATTCTCCTAGGTTCTCTTGCATTAAATGCAATTCTGCTAGTTTCATAGATAAAACAACTGTTCTTTGTTGACCTTGAGATCCATATACCTTAACATCCATTCCATTAATTAAAAACTTTAAGTCATCTCTATGAGGACCTACAGAACTACTTTGGGTTAATATATCCTTTTGTCGATAACGTTTTATTTTATCCTCAATTTGTTCACTTAAAACATTAGGCTCATAAATAACCTCAAGTTTTTCTTTACCACCTGATATATCTGCATGAATTTTTTGTGCAACTTCATTTAATTCTTCTATAAATTCAGCTCTGCGCTGAATAACTTCTTTTGCATATTCTGTATACTGCATATCCCATATATCTAACATTTCCACATCTACGTTATGATGAGATTGTTTTAAGAAATTATTTCTTTGCTTTAACACTTTATAGTATTGTTTTAATGCATAGTAGTACATTTTATTAAATTGACATAATTCAATGTCAATAAATCTTCTACGCTCTTTTGGGCTTTTCTTAATAAGTTGGAGGTCTTCAGGAGAAAACATTACAACTGTTAATGTTCCAAATAGTTCACCTAGCTTAGCTATTGGCATTTTATTAATAGCAACAGCTTTACCTTTTTGAGTAATGTGAAAATCAATTTTATCTTGAATAGTTCTCTTTTGTACATCTAACGCAATATGAGTAGCTTCTTGATTCCACATAATTACTTCTTTTTCTTGTGAAGTTCTATGAGACCTTGCTGTAGCACAAAGGTAAATAGCTTCTAATATATTTGTCTTTCCTTGTGCATTATCCCCTTTAAAGATATTGATGCCTTTATCAAGTTTTAACTGCACTTCGCTATAATTCCTAAAATTATTTAAAGTGATTTCTTGAATATACATAAGGCCTCCTTTATTTAACTTCTATCTATTAGATAATTTCATATTCATTTCCATCAAATTCTATTTTATCACCTTGTCTAATTTTTTTTCCTCTTTGTGTGCAAATCTCACCATTAACAAGTACAAGGCCTTGAGCAACTAACATTTTTGCTTCCCCTCCACTTTGTACCATATCAGCGTACTTCATAAGTTGGTCTAATTTAATAAATTCTGTAGTAATTTTTATTTGTTTCACGTATTTGATCTCCTTTTATTTAATATCTAAGTATAGGAACAAATCGCTCTATGCTTCTTACAGAAACAAAGAGCGATTATTTTATGTCTTATTTACGCATTTAAACGAATTGGTAAAATAAGATATTTATAATGATCACCCTCTATTGGATGAATGATACAAGGTGTAAGAGCAGAAATAAAAGTAATACTTACTTCATCGTCATCGATAGATTTTAAGGCATCTATAAGATATTTAGGATTAAATGCAATACTTAAATTATTTCCTTCAAGCTCAATAGCAACTTCTTCAAGTGCTGTTCCAAGTTCAGCTCTTGAAGTGATGATCATATTATCTCCATCAATTTCTATTTTTATTGGATTTTTCTTACCTTCACGAGAAATTAAAGCTGCACGTTCAATACTCATTAGAAAGTCTTTACGGTCAACTTTAACTTTTGTCTCATAATCAGAAGAAAACACCTGTTCGTACTTTAAAAATTCTCCTTCAAGTAGGTTAGAAATAACTTTACTATCTCCTAAATCAAACATTATATGTTTGTCTTCAAAATAAATATTCATCTCATCTTGTTCGTCACTAGAAAGAATTTTACTAATCTCATTAAGTGTACGCCCAGGAACGACAACTTCATATTCTTGATTCTCATTTGAGAGAGGTATTTTTCTATAGGAGATACGATATCCATCTACAGTAACCATACGAAAACTGTCATCTTTGATTTGAATCATTTCACCAGTAAGGATTGGTCTTGATTCTTCTTGAGCTACAGAGAATATTGTTTGTCTAATCATATCCTTAAATTCTACTTGAGATATTGCATATTTATTCATTTGTTCCACTTTAGGCAAGTCAGGAAACTCATCTCCTAATTGTCCCGCAATTGAAAACTTTGATTTCTCACAAGTGATATTAGTCATGTGGTTTTGAGTAGTTGAAATGTCTACTGTTTGATTAGGCATCTTTCTAATAATTTCTGAAAATATCTTTGCTTCTAGAGCAATAGAACCTTCTTCTAAAACATCTGCTTGAATAGTACTTTCTATACCAAGTTCTAAGTTATATCCAACTAAAGTAACTTGATTGTTATGAGCTTTAAGTAAGATACATTCAAGTATTGGCATTGTAGTTTTAGTTGAACATGCTTTAAGGACAGTATTAATACTATTTAATAAGACGTCTTGTTTGCAGCGAATATGCATGTGGATAATCTCCCTTCGAAAATCTTTTATAATAATTAAAGTAATTTAGCAATGATAGTAATAGGGGCTGTTGATACTGTGTATAACCATGAAAAACCTATATTTTGTGGATAATTGTCCATGTATATAGGTCTGTGGATTATAGGTGTGTATTAAAGTGAGTTATCAACAGTATTAACAGATAAAAAAAATTAAAATAACTATCCACAACCCATCCAGATAGAATTAACATAGGGGTGTGAATAATTATTTGCCCGTTATTTTATTCTCTAGTTCTGTAATAATTTGAGAAAGCTCAATATCTTTAGAGAGTTCCTTAGAGATCTTCTCGAAACCATGAATAATAGTAGTATGGTCACGTCCACCAAATTTTTCACCTATTTTAGGTAAGGAAAGATCTGTAAGCTTCCTACAAAGATACATAGCAATTTGACGTGGATAAGCAATATTTCTTGTACGTTTAGCTGACTTTAATTCATCTACTTTAAGATGAAAGTAGTCTGCGACTACTTCTTGAATATAATCAGCAGTAATAATTTTAGGCTTGTCCTTTGAAATAAGATCTTTTAGTGCTTCATTTGCTAATTCTACATTTATAGGCCTATTAGCCAAAGAAGAAAAAGCAAGAATACGATTAAGTGCGCCTTCAAGTTCTCTAATATTAGAGATAACTGTTTTAGCAATAAAAAGTAATACATCTTCAGGTACAGAAAGGCTTTCAAGTTCAGCTTTCTTTCTTAAGATAGCAATACGAGTTTCTAAATCAGGACTTTGGATATCAGCAATAAGACCCCATTCAAAACGTGAACGGAGACGATCTTCCAAAGTTTCAATTTCTTTAGGTGGGCGGTCACTAGAAATAATAATTTGCTTATTAGCTTCATGTAATGTATTAAAAGTATGGAAGAATTCTTCTTGAGTACGTTCCTTTCCAGCAATAAACTGGATATCATCAATTAAAAGAACATCTATATTTCTATATTTATTACGAAAAGCTTCATTTTTATCATCTCGAATAGAGTTGATAAGTTCATTTGTAAATTTCTCAGAAGAAGCATAAAGTACTTTGGCACTAGGATTTTGATCTAAAATGTAGTGTGCAATAGAATGCATTAAGTGAGTCTTTCCTAGACCAACTCCCCCATATAAGAAAAGTGGGTTATAAGCGCGAGCAGGAGCTTCTGCAACAGCTAAAGCAGCTGCGTGAGCCATTCGGTTACTATTCCCAACAACAAAAGAGTTAAATACATATCTAGGATTCAAATTACTTCTTATATTTAAAGGATCTTCAACGGTAGCATCCTTTTTTGCAGAAGGTTTTTTAGATATATATTGACCATCTTCAGATATAACAACAAAATCGAAGTTATATTCTTTATTGAGAACCTGAAGCACACTATTCTTAATGAGCTCGAAATAACGAGTACTGAGAATTTCTTTATTAAAGTCATTTTTTACACTAATCACCATAGTATTATCAAAAATATCTATAAGCTTTGTTTCTTTAAACCAAGTGTTAAAGCTTACAGAGGAAGTTTCAGGCTCAATAATACTCAGGATAGTGTTCCATTGGGCATCATAATGGTGCGTCATATCAAACTCCTCCTACAAATACACAATTTATTCACAAGTTATCTAAGTATTGTCAACATGTGAGTAATCTAATCATTTGTTATAAACAATATGGGACTAATTTTAATAAATTAAAGAAAAATAATATGAAAGTCTCTTCGATTGATAAAGTTATCCACTTAAAAATAAGTATAAATTTGTTAAAAAATAAGGAAAAACAAAAAAAATATGAGTTATACACAGTGTTATCAACAGAATGTGAATAACTTTAAGATTTCAACAACTTATACACAACTAAAATAATAATATCAAAATAGCTGTTGAAAAGCAACAGATTTAGAAAAATATCCACAGGGTAGTGTATAAAAAATAAGTGGATATTTTAATACTAAAGTGACAAAAAGAAACAAAAGGTGACCTGAAGCAGAAGATTAAAGCATAAAAATTCCCAATAATAGAGGGTTGACTAGATTTTATAAATCTTCTATACTATGAATAGTGCTTATTTGTTTATTAACTCTATATAGAGTTGTGTGTGCGAATTTTTATTTTATATTATTTAGTGTTTAGTTATGTGCATATTATGTGGCTACTTTATTATAAATATATAAGGAGGTGCGGCATAATGAAAATGACATACCAACCAAAGAAACGTCAAAGATCTAAAGAGCATGGTTTCCGTAAAAGAATGAGAACTAAAAACGGTAGAGCGGTTCTTGCTAGAAGAAGAGCAAAAGGTAGAAAAAAATTAACAGCATAACAATAAGGCTGCCTATGGCGGCCTTGTTTTGCTTATGTAGAGAAATTTAGGAGTCTAAAGGATGAAATATACATTATCTCTTAAAAAAACACCTGAGTTTAGAAATGTTTATAGAAGAGGAAAATCTGTTGCAAATAGATTTCTTGTTCTATATAAGTATAAAAATGGCAAAGAGATGAATAGATTAGGGATATCAGTAAGTAAAAAAGTAGGAAATAGTGTTGTAAGAAGTAGGGTAACAAGACTTATACGAGAAAGTTATAGGTTATCAGAAGAATTAATAGAATGCCCAGGTTGGGATTTTGTTATTATTGCCCGTACGGCAGCAAAAGAAGCTACTTATCATGATATTGCTGATGCACTTGATCAATTAATCAAACAACAAAAAGTTTTTAAGAAAAATTCATAACAGTCGTATAAGAATGTGATATTATATCAATAGATTATTTGACATGAATTAGGTGAAAATTAAATGTTTGATAATTTCTACAATATAGCTGCCAGTTAAATATACATTTCTAGGGCTGAGGTGTATATTTTTATTTAAAGTGTAATACTTATAAAGGTAGTTTTTGAAGATATTAAGAGGTATAATAATGAAAAATATATTGCAAATAGCTGTATTAAAAGCAATTCGAGGTTATCAAAGGTATATTTCACCACTCTTTGGTGCTAAATGTAGGTTTATACCAACATGTTCAGCTTATACTTATGAAGCGATTCTGGAGCATGGTTTGTTAAAGGGAAGCTATCTAGGGCTTAAAAGAATACTTAAGTGTAATCCACTTCATAAACCTATGTATGATCCTGTACCACCTAAAGAGAAAAAATGTCATTAAGTCAATAAATACTTAGGAGGAACCCAATGGGAATTATAAACAAGTTTTTTGGCATGATCCTCAACCTTATATTTGAGGGTGTAGCGATGCTTACTCCAATGTGTACATTAGGTATTACTATTATTGTATTTACCATTGTAACAAGGTTGCTACTGACACCGTTACAGATTAAGCAAATGCGTACAACTCGTGCCATGAGTAAGATTCAACCAGAGCTACAAAAAATTCAGAAGAAATACGAGAATAAAAAAGATCAGCAATCACAAATGGCATATAGTCAAGAATTACAAGGACTTTATAAAAAGTATAAAATTAGTCCATTTGCTGGATGCTTACCAATGCTTATTCAGTTCCCACTGATTATTGCTCTTTATAATGTACTTAGAATGCCAAGTAGATATATTGATAGACTTGGAGATCTCTATACTCAGATTGCAGATATTTTGACTAAAAACATTCCGAATATAGAAGAAGTAATTACTAAAGTAACACAGCAACTTCCACTTAATCAAAATGCAT
The DNA here is from genome assembly GCA_900551325.1 of uncultured Eubacteriales bacterium. Taxonomy (GTDB): domain Bacteria; phylum Bacillota; class Clostridia; order Lachnospirales; family Cellulosilyticaceae; genus Holtiella. The sequence continues at coordinate 11,383 of URVM01000025.1, forward strand.
TATTAGATATTAAGAAATTAGGGGATGCAGCTCAACTTTCAGATACATTAAGCCATTTTAATACTGATCAATGGGCACTTTTAAAGAGTAATGTTTCTCCACAAGTATATGGCTTACTTGAAAACTTACTTGATGTGAAACATGGTTTTGAATACTTCTTAGTAAACTTAGTAGATTCACCATCTCAACTAGTAGCTAATGGGCAATACTTAGCTTTACTTATCCCAGTCTTAGCAGGTGCATCAACTTTTATCTTTAGTAAGATAACAATGGCAGCAAGTCAACCAACTCAAGGTACAGATAATAATCCTGCTAACTCAATGATTAAAACAATGAATATTGTTATGCCTATTATGATGGGGGTATTCTCATATCAAGTAGCTAATGGTTTAGCTTTATATTGGATTGCAAGTAACATTATTATGATGTTCCAACAAATTTGGGTTAATAAAATTGTTGATAAACAGCAAGCAGTTTTAGAAGAACAACTTAGAAAAGATAGGGAAGCTGCTAAAGCCAAAGATGGCGTAAAAAAGAAAAAGAAGAAAAGACCAAAACCACAAACTGAAGATGGACAAGCAGTAAAAGATAGTACAGATGACCAAGTTAAAAAGATAGTTAATGAAGACAATGAATCAAATAAGGTAAAAAGTGTAACTAAAGAGCAGACATCAGTAAGCAAAAAAGAGGATTAACCAATCTGGGGGTAGATTATAATGATGAGTGTAGAAAAAACTGGCAGAACAATTGATAATGCTATAACAGATGCTTTAATTGAGCTTGGTGCAACAACAGAACAAGTTGATATCGAGATTTTAGAAAAAGGCTCAAAAGGATTTTTGGGACTTGGTGCTAAAGAAGCTAGAGTAAGAGTGACACTTAAAGAAATATCCAATACCCAAGATAATTTAAAATCTGCTACAAAAGAAGATGTCTTAGTTGAAATAAAAGAAAATCTTAAACAGGATAAAGAAGAAGTTAAGATAGATGCTCACGTAGATATAAACATTAATGAAGCTATAGAATTAGCAAAAAGTTTTTTAGACTCTGTACTTAAAGAGATGGGTATAGAAGCAACTTTTGAAACGAATGTTGAAAAGGATAGAGTTTATCTTAATATTTCTGGTGAAAAGATGGGTATGGTCATTGGTAAAAGAGGCGACACATTAGATGCTTTACAATACTTAACTAATATTGTTGTCAATAAAGGACGCAATGAGTATGTTAAAATTATGCTCGATACAGAAAATTATCGTAGTAGAAGAGAAGAAACTCTTCGTAAAGTAGCCTATAAATTTGCTAAAAAAGCAACACAAACAAAGAGACCTGTTATTTTAGAACCAATGAATCCATATGATAGAAGAATTATTCATTCTGCATTACAAGATAGCCATCATGTTAAAACACATAGTGAAGGTAAAGAACCTTTTAGACGTGTTGTTATTACACCGTTACATTCTAATAAGTCCTATAAATAGTTTTTTAAACAAGCAGCAGAGCCTTCTTTTAAAGAAGGCTCTGCTGCTTGTTTATGTATGCATTTTAGAGTATAGTAATTTTTAGAGTTAAGCTGAAAGGAGCTTGTTTTATGATTTATAATGACACAATAGCAGCTATATCTACTGCTCCAGGCGTAGGTGGTATTGGTATTATTAGGGTAAGTGGTATAGATGCTATTCAAATAGTAGATAAAGTTTTTAAAAGTGCAAGTAGAAAGACTCTTATGGAGTCTCCAAGCCATACGATTCACTATGGTCACATTATTAATAAAGAAAATAAAGTAATAGATGAAGTACTAGTGATGTTAATGAAAGCACCTAAGACTTTCACACGTGAAGATGTAGTAGAAATTAACTGTCATGGTGGCCCAGTACCACTTGAAGCTGTATTAATGGAAGTTATTAGAAATGGAGCTAGACTTGCTGATTCAGGTGAATTTACTAAGAGGGCGTTTTTAAATGGACGTATTGACTTAGCTCAAGTAGAAGCAATTATGGATATTATAGAAGCTAAAACAGAAGTATCTTTATCACAGGCAGTAAATCAGTTAGAAGGAAAACTTTCTAAGCAAATTAAAGCATATCAGGATGAATTAATTCAAATTATTGCACGTATTGAAGTGTCCATTGACTATCCAGAATATGACGAAGATGAGCCACTTGCAAATGATTTTGTAGATGATATTAAAGTGCTTAATGGTGAACTTAAGAAGTTACTTGCAACAGCTGACACAGGTAAGATGATTCGTGAAGGCGTTAAGACAGCTATTGTAGGACAACCTAATGTGGGTAAATCTTCACTTCTTAATGCATTACTTGAGGAAAACAAAGCTATTGTAACAGATATACCAGGTACAACTAGAGACGTAGTAGAAGCTTATCTCAATATAGATGGTATGCCATTTTTATTATTAGATACAGCAGGTATTCGTGAGACAGAAGATATTGTTGAAAAGATAGGGGTAGAGCGTTCTAAGGAATCTATAGAAAAGGCTGATCTTATTCTTATGCTTATTGATGGTTCTAGGGAGCTTGATGAAGAAGAGCTAGATATTATTAGAGAGATTAAAAATAAAGATGTTATTTTTGTACTCAATAAGACAGATCTTCATCCAGTCATTACCCAGGAAATATTGGAAGAATATACAGGAGGACACCCTATTATTCCAATCTCTGCAATGAAACAAAATGGTCTAGATGCTTTACGCCAAGGAATGAAACAATTTATTGTAAAGCAAGGTATAAGTATTGGACAAGAGGCAACAATCTCTAATCAGAGACAAAAACAAAGTCTTGTAAAAGCTATTGAGAGTCTTAATAAAGTAGAAGATACAATCGATATGGGGATGCCAGAAGATTGTATAGCTATTGATTTACATGATGCATATGGACACTTAGGAAATATTGTAGGAGAAGCTTTAAAAGATGAGATTATAGGAGAGTTATTTTCTAGATTTTGTCTTGGTAAATAGATAAATACCAATTTAGGAAAGATGTGTTATAGCACAATTAGATAAAAAAGGTGTATAATAGAACATGCTTTTTAATTTAACTTTAAGCTAAATAATTTTATTATAGAGACTATAGAAAAAGAAAACAATCAAGGAGGTTCACATGACATATATTGCAGACACAATTGATATTGCGGTAATTGGCGGTGGACATGCTGGATGTGAAGCTGCTTTAGCAGCAGCACGCATGGGTAAAAAAACAATTATGTTTACCATGAGTTTAGATAGTGTAGCGATGATGCCTTGTAACCCTAATATAGGGGGGACATCTAAAGGACATCTTGTAAGAGAGATTGATGCACTTGGTGGAGAAATGGGTAAAAACATTGATAAGACCTATATTCAATCTCGTATGCTTAACACTGCTAAAGGACCAGCTGTACACTCACTTAGAGCGCAAGCAGATAAGAAAAAGTATACAGAAGAAATGAAACAAGTATTAGAAAATACACCTAATCTTTCTATTAAACAACAAGAGATAGTTGAAGTTGTAGTAGAAGAAGGAAAAGTAACAGGTGTTATAACTAATAGAGGAGCTAAGTATAACTGTAAAGCTGTTGTACTAGCAAGTGGAACCTATTTAAAATCTCGTTGTTTAACAGGCGAGAGTATTGAATATACAGGTCCTAATGGGCTTAAAACTTCTACGGTATTAAGTGATCAATTACAAGAGCTTGGAATCGAAATTAGACGTTTCAAAACAGGTACACCTGCCCGTGTAGATGCTCGTACTGTTGACTTTAGTAAGATGGATCCACAATATGGAGATGATACTATTGTGCCATTTTCCTTTGAAAATACACAAGAGAAAATTAAACGTGAACAATATCCATGTTATTTAACTTATACAAATGAGAAAACTCACCAAATTATTCGTGATAACCTTCATCGCTCACCAATTTATGCAGGCGTTATTGAAGGAACAGGACCACGTTACTGTCCATCGATTGAGGATAAGGTAGTTCGTTTTGCAGATAAAGATCGCCATCAAGTTTTCCTTGAGCCAGAAGGTGAAGATACAACAGAGATGTATGTACAGGGAATGAGTTCTTCTCTTCCAGAAGAAGTACAGCTTGAAATGTTACGTAGTTTACCTGGTATGGAAAATGTAGAAGTAATGCGTACAGGATATGCTATTGAATATGATTGTGTTAATCCGATTCAATTAAAGCATTCACTTGAATTTAAGCACATAGAAGGTTTCTTTAGTGGTGGACAGATGAATGGTAGCTCAGGTTATGAAGAAGCAGCTTGCCAAGGTCTTATTGCTGGTATTAACGCTGCACTTAAAATAGACGAGAAGGAACCACTTGTTATTGACCGTTCTGAAGGTTATATTGGTGTTCTTATTGATGACCTTGTAACAAAAGGCACAAAAGAGCCATATCGTATGATGACTTCAAGAGCAGAATACCGTCTTCTTCTTAGACAAGATAATGCAGATCTTCGCTTAACAGAAAAAGGATATAATGTAGGCTTAGTTTCTAAAGAGCGCTATGAAAAATTCGTTGAAAAAAGAAATGCTATTAATGAAGAACTTGAAAGACTTAAAAATGTATATGTAGGAACAAGTGAGAAAGTACAAGCTATTATTGCAGCTAAAGAAAGTACACCACTTCGTTCAGGTATAGCTCTTAGTGAGCTTCTTAAACGTCCAGAATTAACTTATGAGGACTTTAAAGAAGTAGATACTACTAGACCTACCCTTCCTAGTGAAGTTGTAGAACAAGTAATGATAGAGCTTAAATATGAAGGATATATTTCTAGACAGCTTAAACAAGTAGAACAGTTTAAAAAATTAGAGAAAAAACGTATTCCAGAAGATATTAACTATGATGATGTATATAGCTTAAGACTTGAAGCCAAGCAAAAATTAAAAGAAGTTCGTCCGGTTTCAATAGGTCAGGCTTCACGTATATCAGGGGTATCTCCTGCGGATATTTCTGTGCTCTTAGTTTATTTAGAACAACGTAGAAATAGAAATTAAGATTAACGAGGATAGTCTATGGAAATCAAACAACAACTTATTGAAGGCGCAAAAGTCTTAAATGTAGAAATCACAGACAAGCAAGCGGACCAACTTATAAAGTATAAGGAACTACTTGTAGAGTGGAATGAAAAGATGAATCTTACAGCTATTACAGAAGATTTTGAGGTTATAACAAAGCACTTTCTAGATTGCTTAACTGTACAAAGTAGTATAGACCTAACACAGGTTAAAACACTTGTAGATGTAGGGACAGGTGCAGGTTTTCCTGGACTAGTTCTTAAGATAGCCTTCCCAAATGTAAAGATCACCCTTATTGATTCACTCAATAAACGTCTTAAGTTTTTACAAGAAGTAATTGATACATTAGGTCTTAAAGACATCGAATGTGTACACAGTAGAGCTGAAGATTTAGGGAAAAATAAGTTATATCGCGAACAATTTGAAGTATGTGCATCAAGAGCTGTGGCTAACTTAGCAGTACTTAGTGAATATACATTACCTTTTGTTAAAAAAGGTGGTTACCTTATTGCTTTAAAGGGGCAAAAGCTAGACGAAGAATTAACACAAGGCCAAAAAGCAGTTGAAATTCTTGGCGGTGAAATAGATGCAGTATTTGATGTAGTAGTACCGTATACAGATTTAAATCATCGTATTGCTAAAGTAAAAAAAGTAAAAGAAACACCTAAAAAATATCCAAGAAAAGCTGGAGAGCCAACAAAAGCACCACTTGGGCAATAAATAAATTTAAATAACCTTTAAAACTAATTATAGGTTTTAAAGGTTATTTTTTGTAAATAGATTTAATATTTCATCTCGTATATTGTAGTTTTTGGTAATATAATATGATATACTAATATGTACGATTGTATAATGAAATAGTTCAAGAGGGGAGTATTACCAAATGCAAAAAGAATTAACTATACAATACATAGCTGTGGATCGTGTAAGACCTAACCCATATCAACCTAGAAAGATATTTTCACAGGCTGCTTTAGAAGAACTTGCACACTCAATTACAGAACATGGTTTAATGCAACCTATTACAGTTCGTATGATAGGTAACTCCTATGAGCTTATAGCAGGGGAAAGAAGATTAAAGGCATCTAAGTTAGCTGGACTTACTGAAATCCCAGCAGTAATTGTAGAAGTAACGAACAAAAACAGTGCGGTATTAGCACTTATTGAAAATCTTCAAAGAGAAAATCTTAACTTCTTAGAAGAAAGCGAAGCTTTCCAAACTATCATGCAAGATTATGGGTATACACAACAAGAACTTGCAAAAACACTTGGTAAGAATCAATCTACAGTAGCAAATAAACTAAGAATCTTAAAGCTTTCACCTACTATTAAGAAAAAACTTATTGAATACAATTTAACAGAAAGACATGCTAGGGCACTTCTTAAATTACCGACAGAAGAACTTCAGTTAGAAGTTATTGAAAAAGTAGGTAAACAAGAACTTAATGTTAAAAAGACAGAACAAATGATTGAGCAAATTCTTGTAAGTTTAACACAAGAAGAAGTAGAAAAAAAGAAAAACAATCAAAGGTTTAAAGCGTTTATACGTGATATTAGACTATTTACAAATACTATTACTCAGGCAGTTGATATGATTCAACAATCTGGTATTGATGCTAAATATACAATGAAACAAGAGGACGATGGTTACGAAATTCGTATCAAAATTCCTATGAATAAATAATTAAACATAAAAAAGTAGTAATACAACATTTTATCCTATGTTGTATTACTCTTTTTTTATATATGAGTAAAGTTTATATATCATCTACATCTACTTCTTCACCATAACGAACAGTATTAATAGAAGCAAAACCATCATGGAAATCATTACTTTTTATAAAACTACCATCATTACGAATTGGAGATGGCCCATTAGGGGTAGTATCAGATGATTTAAGTATAGGAACATGGGTAATGGGGTGAGAATTAGACTTAGAACTTTTTTTATGTGGCATATAAATTCCTCCTGTAATTATGAAGTATAAATGAGAAAGCATATAAAATGTAAATTAGTATATAGGAGATTATCAAGTTTAAACTATAGAATATGAAGTATAAAATATAGATTGTAAGTTACTAAACATAGATTAAAAGCAGGCTTATAACTTATATCCTACAAAATATAAGTTATAAGGTAGAAGTTATAAAATATAATGTCAATTTAAATAAACTATAAGATTAGTTATTAGCCATTAAACCATTGTATTTAAATTTTACTATAAATAACTAACAGCATTAGTATATGGAATTTAAATGATTAAATACATTTAAATTAGACCATGCTTATAATAGTACCTTGCTATCTAATGTATAATTATGTACAATAGATAATTATGTATAAATGCCTACTCAAAAGAGTCTAACAAAAGGAGAACGGATATGAGTGATTTTAAATTAGAGATAGCTAAGTTATTAAGTACACATATTTCTTGTTTAACACAAGATGAAATATATAATATGATTGAAGTACCTACTAATACAGATATGGGTGATTATGCTTTTCCATGTTTTAAGCTTGCTAAGGAATTAAGAAAAGCACCTCCAATGATTGCACAAGATATTGTAGCAGCTATTGGTGAGGTAAATTACTTATCAAAAGTTGAAAACGTAAATGCATATATTAACTTCTTTGTTAATAAAGAAGACTTAGTAAGAAGTGTTCTTGAACGTGTATTATTAGAGAAAAATAAGTACGGAATCCAAGAAACTAAAGATAAAGGCAATGTTGTAATTGATTATTCATCACCTAATATTGCTAAACCTTTCCATGTAGGGCACCTTCGTTCAACAGTTATCGGACATAGTTTATATCGTGTTTTTGAAGCATTAGGATATAACTGTATAGGAGTGAACCACCTTGGAGATTGGGGTACACAATTTGGTAAACTTATTGTAGCTTACAAAAACTACTCTAATAAAGATGCTATAGAAGAAAAGGGTATTGCAGAACTCCTTAGAATTTATGTTTTATTCCATGAAGAAGCAGAGAAAAATCCAGAGCTTGAACAAGAAGCTCGTGATTACTTTACTAAGATGGAACAAGGAGATGAAGAATCTTTAGCTCTTTGGACATGGTTTAAAGAAATTAGTTTAAAAGAGTTTGAACGTGTTTATAAAATGCTTGGTGTAACTTTTGATAGTTATAATGGAGAGGCATTCTACAATGATAAAATGGCTGCAGCTATTGAAGAATTAGAAGCAAAAGGACTTATTGAAGTAAGTGATGGAGCTAAAATTGTTCGTTTAGATGATGAAAATATGGCACCATGTCTTATTACTAAAAAAGATGGTAGTTCACTTTATGCTACACGTGATATTACAGCAGCTAAATACCGTAAAGACACTTATGACTTTAAAAAGTGTATTTATGTAACAGCACTTCAACAAAACCTTCACTTTGCGCAATGGTTTAAAGTTATAGAGAAAATGGAATATGAGTGGGCTAAAGACCTTGTACATGTACCATTTGGTATGGTAAGTATGGAATCTGGTTCTTTATCTACACGTAAAGGAAATGTTCTTTTACTAGAAGATATTCTTAAAGAAGCAGTAGATAAGACAAGAAAAGTTATTGAAGAAAAGAATCCAGATCTTCCAAATAAAGAAGAGGTGGCAATGCAAGTAGGTATTGGTGCAGTTATTTTTGATGATATGTACAATAATATTATTAAAGATATTCAGTTCTCATGGGATCGCGTACTTAACTTTGATGGAGAAACTGGTCCATATGTACAATATACACACGCAAGAGCATGTAGTGTACTTAGAAAAGCTGGAATTGAACAAGGTCATAACTTCGGTCAAATAGATTATACATTATTAACAGATGAAGCAACTGTTAACGTTATTAAAGAATTGGCTGATTTCCCTTCTGTTATAGAAGAAGTAGCTAACAAATATGAACCATCTTACATGGCTAGATATGCAGTAGATGTGGCACAAGCATTTAATAAGTTCTACCATGACAATGCTATTTTAGTAGATGATGAGAAGGTAAAAGAAGCTAGACTTGCTATCGTTATGAGTGTAAAGTATGTGCTTGAAAATGCACTCTACTTATTAGGAATTAAAGCGCCAGAACAAATGTAAGAGGCTTTTAATTATTATAATCATAAATAAAACAGGCTTAAACAAACTTAGTTTGGTATAAGCCTGTTTTTATTTAGTTATTTAAATTAAATACTTAAAATATTAATAGGAAATTAATGTAGGTTATATAAAATGAAGATGTGAATAAAGATAATAAAGGAACAACAATATACTTATCCACATGATGAAGAATACATAAAAAAATAGAGTTATCAACAAGGTTGTGTATAAATTTACATATTTATAAAAGGTTGCAAATAATGATTTACAAGCACTATTTGTAGAAAATTATCCACAAGTGTTGTGAAAAATTATAATAAAAGTTAATAAACAAAATAAGAGATAAATGTGGATAAAAAATAATAGTATATAAGATAAATAAATAAAGTATATGTGGATAAAATTTTAGAGAGAAAATATAAAAGTATGCTAGAAAATATGAAAAGATAATTAGTAAAAGTATAAAATGAGAAAAGGAAAAGTAAAAATGAAAAAAGCTATTTTATTATATAATCCTAAGGCAGGCAGTAGACAAATTATAAATTACTTAGATTTTATAGCAGAACGTCTTCAAGAGATGAATTATGAACTGAGATTGTATCGAAGTGAGCATAAGGGAAGTATAAGAGAATATATTGAGCAGTATATAGATGAAAGAAATACAGATTTAATAATTGTATCTGGCGGAGACGGGACCATTAATGAATGTGTTAATGGTATGGCACATAAAAAGATAGATATACCTATATTAATATTACCTTTAGGAACAGCAAATGATTTTGCATATAGTGCTCATATACCAAGTGATGTAGGAGAGGCACTAGAACTTATTGAAAAAGGAGAAGTTAAATATGTTGATGTAGGTAAAGTAAATGAACAATATTTTATTAATGTGTGCAATATGGGTCTGTTTAGTGGTATTTCACATATAGTTGATTTAGAACTAAAGAAGAAATTTGGAAAGCTTGCATATTATGTAAAGGGATTTGAAGAATTACAAAACTATCAAGCTATGGAATTAGATATTGAACTCCCTGAACAAAGAATTAGTAATGAATATATATTAATTCTTATTTTTAATGGTAAGGCAGCAGGTGGATTTACTAAACTTGCTAAAAATGCGAGTATAATTGATGGAGCGTTTGATGTAATAGGAATAAAAAAAGTAGAAATACATGATATACCAAAGTTGTTTTTAAAAGTTTTACAAGGAGAGCATCTAAAAGATTCAAATATTGATTATTGGGTTACTAATAGTATAAATATTACTTGTAAGAATGAAGAAAAAAACTTTATTACAGATATTGATGGGGAAGAAGGACCTAAATTCCCATTAAATATAGAAGTGAAGCAAAATCTTATTAGATTTTATTTACCTAAAGAAGAATAAATAAAAATAGCTGGAGCTCTTTTAAATTAATTTATAAGAGACCAGCTATTTTTATAATAAGATAGATTATTTAATGAGTTAATAAGTTAATCAATAGATAATTAAGTTATTTATTTTTCTTTATAAATTTGGAGAAACATATCAATATAGAATAAGCCTTCATAAAGTTTATCTTTGGCTTTTTGTTGTATACAAAAGTAGACTTTATTATCCGTTGCCTTAATAAGTGTAATATTACCTGGAACAGGAGTATATTTAATGAATTGATTATGTTCTATACTATATACACAAAGAAAGTTTAAGTCATTCATCTTCTGAGTAAAGACAATATAGTCATCAGATAAGAATAATGAATCAATAATCCCACCTGTTGCAATTACTTTAGGAGAATGATAATAGTCTGAAACTAAAAATAAAGAAGCATTTTGACCATGTTCAGCTATATAAGCAAATTTTGTGTTCTGAGGACAAATAGATAGTGACTTTGGAAGAATAGCTTCATTTCTAGAAATATAGCGATGCTTATCAGGGATATTTTGATTGATTAGCATGAGATAATAATTTGAATTATTATTATGATCTAGTATAAGTAAATAAGGATATTTAAGAACAAAGAATTTTGTAGAAGCATAGTTAACAGTATGTAAAAAAACTTTTTCATCTTTCTTATAGTTGTAATAATATAAACCATAATAAAGGTCATTAGAATCTCGTTCAATAGAAAAATTGGAACTATTAGGAGTGTAATTAGAAGTATGAGCACCAGAAAAGGTTTGAAATTCATCTACTAAGTTCAGCTCAGATAAAATAAGTTGTTCACTAAGCATATGCTGAAGATAAGGTGAAATTTCAATTATATCTCCATTAGTAAGTTGAGCATAATGAAAATCAGAAGAAAAATTTAAAACACACTCAGAATTATTATCAAAAAATAAACTAGCAGGAACATTAAAGCTTTCTTCAGGACGGTTTAATTCATCTATAGGTTCATTCCAAATGATGCAACGCCATAAATTTGAGAGTAAAGAAGAATTAGTAATATTTATAGAAACATTACTAACAGTATTTAGGGTTAAGCTAGTAGGTTTGCGAGAATATAGAGTATCGATATAATTAATAATATTTTCATTGTAATAAGAAAAGAATTTAGTTCCTAGATAGATATTAGAATGGTTAGTGGGGTAAAGACTAATATATATTTCAGTTGTTTTATTTGAGCTTGTATAAAGTTTTAACAAATATCCTATATCATTAGGTACTACTTTATAATACCAATTAGCATAGGGTTTACTTTCCTCTAATTGATTAATAAGATGATTAATTTGTTTTTTATTAGACAAAGAAAATAAAAATTTAGTATGATCACTAGATTTACTATAGACTTCTATATGAGTTGTATTATAGGTTGAAGCCGAAAGATGAGTGCTTTGTATTGGTGAGATAATATCTGTAAAGTTTATGATAGAAAGAAAAAAAATAAATAGCCCTGCTAAAATAAGTTTAACTTTAAAATAGTGATTTTTAATGTCAAAAAGAGAATAGAAGTACATAATAATAGCGCCTAAGGGAATAGGTATTCCTAGTATAACAGAGTGAATACTACTAAAAAATACATATATAGCGGATTTGATAGAGAAAAAGGATTCTTTTTCTCTTTCTTTTGTGGTTGCTTCCAAGTATAAAGAAATAATAATAGATATAACTAGTAAAGTTTTCATTAAATAATCTCCTAAATATCAATATTAATAAAAAATATTTGATGGTTAATATAATAAAAATGAGGGAAAGGAAAAATATTATATGGAACAATTAAATAAGCATGAAAAGCACGATCTTGATTAGAAAGAAGGTTTATTGGATATTTAGATTTAATATTAAATGTATGTAAATTCCTAGTAGAGCTGCCTTCTAATAAAATATATTTATCTGTATGTAATGGAAGAAGAGAATCTAATATAGGTTGAACTTGTTTTTTTGTAGTATTTGAAATAAAGTAAAGCCAAGCATCAGAAAAATTATCTTCATAAATTAATATATAGTATTTTTTTAACATCCTTTCAGGTTTTAAGGAGACTTGGATAGTCTCTAGATGTTCAGAATCAGAAGTAATATTAATAGATAACCCTCCTATATTATTAATATAAAAGTGATAATTTATAAATATAAGAAGGTAGGTTAGTGCAATAGTAATAATGCATTTAGGTATTAAAGAAAGTTTATTTTTATTCATTTTTCTTCTCCAAAAGACAAATGTTTCACGTGAAACATTGTAATTAATATACTACTTGTTTTAAGTATATTAATATAGAAATATATTTTATGCTAAAAAATCTTTAATAATGTAACAATTAAAATTTTATGATATACTGATTATAAAATATGCGTTATAAATTAAGAAAAAGAGGTACACCTACATGAGTAAAATTATTGCAGTAGTTAATCAAAAGGGGGGCGTAGGTAAAACTACGACGGTTATTAATTTGGCAGCTGCCTTAGTAGAAAAAAGAAAAAAAGTATTAGTGGTAGATATTGATCCTCAAGGGAATACAACAAGTGGCTGTGGCTTAGTAAAAAATCGTGTTCCATATACAATTTATAATGTATTTACTGAGGATAAAGATATAAGTGAAGTAATCTATGAATCCCCTAATGAAAAAATACGAGTAGTACCTGCAAATATGAATCTTGCAGGTACAGAAATTGAAATAATTGATAAACAAGAAAGAGAATTTATATTAAAAAAGGCATTAGAAACAATAAAAGAGCAATTTGACTATATTTTTATTGATTGTCCACCAGCAGTAAATATTTTAACCATTAATGCATTAACAGCAGCAGATACTGTACTTATCCCTATGCAATGTGAATATTATGCGTTAGAAGGACTTTCACAGCTTATGCAAACAATTAAACTAGTAAAAGAATCTACAAATAGAAACTTAGCATTGGAAGGTATTCTATTTACCATGTTTGATACAAGAACTAACTTATCTACTCAAGTTGTAAATGAAGTAAATAACCATTTTTCTAAATTTGTATATAACACTAAGATAAATAGAAGTGTTCGATTAAGTGAAGCTCCAAGTTATGGATTATCTTGCATTCAATATGATTCAAAATCTAAGGGTTCTGAACAATATCGTGCATTAGCAAAAGAATTTTTAGAAAGGAATAAAAAGAAATGAGACCAAAAGGCTTAGGAAAAGGTTTAAATGCCTTACTATCAGAAGAAGCAGTCTTAAATCATCAAAATGAAGGTATTAAAATGGTAGATATCAATGAGGTAGAGCCTAACTATGACCAGCCTAGAAAGAATTTTGATCAAGAAGAGCTTACAGAATTAATGGCATCTATACAAGAGCATGGAATTTTACAACCACTTATTGTGAGAACAAAAGGTAGTAAATATGAAATAGTTGCAGGTGAAAGACGTTATCGTGCAGCAAGACTTGCTAAATTAAGAGAAATACCTATTTTAATTAAAGATTTTGATGATAAACAAGTATTAGAGGTTGCACTTATTGAAAATATTCAACGCTCTGATTTAAACAGTATGGAATTAGCGTGTGCTTATAGTTTATTAATGGAAAGATTTGATTATACACAGGAAGAAGTAGCAAAACGAGTAGGTAAAAGTAGATCAGAAGTAACGAATATTATACGCTTACTTAAACTATCTACAGATATTCAGCAGAAGTTAAGAGATGGGGTATTAAGTTATGGACAAGCACGCGCACTCTTAACCTTAAAAGATAACAAGCTTCAGAAAGAAGCAGCAAATTATGTTATTGAAAATGAGTTAACAGTACGTGAGACTGAAAGATATATTCAAGAACTTTTAACACAGGATGAAAGAAATCAAAAAAAGGCTCAACAAGAAGCTCGTAAAAAGATGCAAGAAGAACTTCAACGTCGTCTTGGTAATCATGTATTTATTAATGAAGTACAGGAAAATTTACAAAAATCATTAGGTACTAAAGTTTGTATTACACAAGGTAAGCGTAAAGGTAAAATAGAAATTGAATTTTATAGTAACGATGAACTAGAAAGAATTATAAGTAAGATACATCACTAGTCAATTTAAGGGAGCGGAATTTTGAATGGAAAGTATTATAAATATAATTAATCCATATATTATTTACATTGTATTAGGAATAGCCATTTTTAGCCTTATTACTTTTATATTACTAATTATTAGCCTATCAAAGATGAAAAAGCTACAGAAGCGATATGAAACTTTCATGATTAAAGATAATGTTGATTTAGAAAATCTTCTTATTCATTATGCTAAGAAGGTTAATACAGTAGAAGCTAAAGAAGAAAATATTCTTAAAGAAATTAGTAGATTAAATAATAAACTTAAATACTGTACACAAAAAGTAGGTGTTGTAAGGTACAATGCCATTGAAAAAGTAGGAGCAGATTTATCTTTTGCAATTGCAATGTTAGATGCAGAGGATAATGGAGTTGTATTAAATGGAATTTATAGCCGAGATGGGTCTTATATTTATTCTAAGCCAATACAGGCAGGAACATCTACGTATCGTTTATCTGATGAAGAGGTGCAGGCTATAAATTTAGCTAAAGAAAATAATAAAGCAGTGTAAAATATAAATAAATAGAGGTGTTACACTAATAAAAGTGTAGCACCTCTTATTTATTTTAAAAGTAGATATAGCCTTTTGAATGATTTTAGAAGATATTAATTTTAAATTAAGGATAATTGAATAGTAACTTTTATTTTATAATGTTACTCATAGTTATAAAAGAAAATTAACTTATAAAAAAATTTATAAGTTAGAGTACATATAAGTAGACTAATAACTACATTAGCAACATAAAGGTATAAATAACTATAAGTTGTTAAAAATAAACTTAAAAGAAGAGGAGGAGGCAACTTATGGTAGTAGCATTAGATGAAAATTTATACTATATTAAACAATATCTAGAAAGCACAGGCAAATATGAAGTATATAATTATAAAGATTATATAGGACCTATTCATGCTTATATTTATGAAGAACAAACAGATGAAACATATGAAGACATACAAAATAGTTTAATAAACTTAGCTCATAATCAACATACAGATATTAGACATGGAGTTTTAATGATTAATGCTAAAAATAAAACACCCAGAGAAATTGAAAATATACTCTCCGAGCGTTTGTACAAAAACATATTCTAATGTTTCACGTGAAACATTCATTATTTCTAGAGATTAGAGTTAATAGAAGGTGCAAAAGCAACCTTCAAATGCTTATAAATAGGTGTATTAAGAATAATAAGACCGATAATTAATGTAGTAATAAATTCAATTGATAAATAACCTATATTATATACAGACGAATAAATCCAAGGATTTATTCCTTCAGGAGCATATTCAGCAAAGAAGATGGCGCCTGATAATAAATGCATAAAGAAACGTCCTAATATAGCAATAAAAATTCCTATACCAAAACGAATGCTTAAAGATTTAATAGTTTTAGGTAAAATTCCTACAAGGCCTAACCAAGCAAAAGCTAAAGGATAATCTAATAGAATTGACATCCAGTGAGCAGCATAGGCGCCTTGGAAAAATTGTAAAAAGCCATAAGCAAGGCCCGCAATAATACCAGCACTAGGTCCACATACAAAAGCGAAAAGTGCAACAGGTAACATACTAACTAAAGTTACTGAGCCACCTTGAGGCATTTCAAAAAGCTTTATATAAGATAAAATAAAAGATAAGGCAACACACATACCACCAAAAGCTAAAGTTTTAGTTGTTAGTTTAGAACTAACCTGTTTATGATTTTTGGCTTTTACAATAATACTTGTAATAAGAACAACTATAAAAATACCTAAACATACCCATATACTAAATGGGGTTTCTTGAAGCTCTAATAAGAAATCAGACATAAATAAATCCTCCCTTTTTATACAAATATGAAGGGGAGGATTTATCTATAAAATCATAGTAATAAAAAACGCACCTATAGTGCGTGTGTCAATTACTTAGTCATTTACACACTTCCCTGCTGCAGCATTATCTGTGTACAGGTCCTGAGGGTCTGCAAAATGCACTCTCAGCCCTTTCGGGCTCCCCTAGCATATTTATAAATATTAATTTAGTTTATAATAATAATATATTATTTAACTCTATATTAATTTATTTTTTTTAATAAGTCAATGGTAAAAAACAAATCCATTCATTTTATTGATAATAGTTTAGATTTTAAATTTAACATAAATAATCTTAAGAAGTACTAATAACTAATATATAAATAGATAAAAGGAAGAAAAGATGAATAAAAAATTATAGAAATAAGATATGGAGATATAGAAATATAAAAAAATAAAACAATCCTTGCTTTTTTGAGTAACAATCATTACAATAATGAATAGATAATTTAAATACTGATAAGGCTATGAAGAGAAATCAATAAGTTGTTGTCTTTAACAGAAAGAGAGTTCATCGGCTGAAAGACTCTTAGAGAAAAGATTTATTGTCCTAGCTCTGAGCATTACGTGATTAAGCGTAACGGTAACTCCCGATATAGAGTAAAGAGTGATAGTAAAAAAATATTTTACTATAACAAGGGTGGTACCGCCGAATGTTAATTTGGCCCCTATGCATATAAGTGCATAGGGGCTTTTTTGATTTAAAAAATAATATAATTAAAACAGTCTTATAAGATTGTTAAGAAAGGGAGAAGATTATGTTACTTAGTAAGTTATTAGGTGAACGTATTAAAGAAAAACCAGGGGATGCAACAAGTATTAGCCATATTTACCTTTTAAGAGGTGGATATATTAGACAGGTTTCTAATGGTATATATTCTTTATTAATGCCAGCTAAAAAAGTTGCAACAAAGATTGAAAACATTATTCGTGAAGAAATGAATGCTATTGATGGTCAAGAAGTTATGTTCCCAGTTGTACTTCCAGCAGATCTTTGGCAAGAATCGGGTCGTTTTGAAGGCGTTGGAAGTGAGCTTGTTCGTTTTAAAGACCGTGCAGGCAAAGACATGGTACTTGGTATGACCCATGAAGAGGCAGCTGTACATTTAGCTCGTACTGAAGCACGTTCTTATAGTCAATATCCATTTATGATTTACCAAATTCAAACTAAATTTAGAGATGAACCAAGAGCAAGAGGAGGTCTTATTCGAGTAAGAGAATTTACAATGAAAGATGCTTACTCTTTCCATACTTCACAGGAAGATTTAGAGCAGTACTATGAAAGATGTTTACAAGCTTATCATAATGTATTTAGAAAAGCTGGTGTACCAGAAGTGGTATGTGTTCAGTCTGATACAGGTATGATGGGTGGAAAGGTTGCACATGAGTTTATGCTGCTTACTGATATAGGAGAAGATACAATTATTATTTGTGATTCATGTGATTATCAATCAAACATGGAAGTTGCTATTTCAAAGCTTGATAAATATGAGATTGTAGAAGAAGAAGTTAAAGAAAATCATACTCCAGGTATTAAAGATATTGAGTCTTTAGCAGATTTCTTTAAAGTGCCTACAAGTAGACTTTTAAAAGCAGCTGTATTTGAAGTAGAAGGTAGAAAAGAACCTCTAATTGTATTTATTAGAGGAGACCTTCAAGTAAATGAATCTAAATTAAGCAAGATTGTTCAAGCTAATGTAACACCTCTTACAAACTATGAAAACATAGATCTAAACTTTGGTTTTATTGGGCCAGTTAATCTTAATGCTGGAGAAGCACAAATTGTATTTGATGAATCTCTTAAGGGAGAAACTAATTTAATTTGTGGTGCTAATAAGGATGATTATCATTTATCAGGAGTAAGTGTAACTAGAGATTTAAAAGTAGAACAATTCCATGATGTAGCTCAAGTTAATGAAGGTCATACTTGCCCACACTGTAATGGAAAACTTCAGTTTAAACGTGGAGTAGAGGTAGGTAACATATTCCAATTAGGCACAAAATATACTGAAAGTATGCATATGACATATACAGATAAAGATGGTAAAGCAAAAACTCCTATTATGGGATGCTACGGTATTGGTGTAGGACGTTTACTTGCATGTATTATAGAATCACACCATGATGAATATGGTCCAATATGGCCAATATCAGTTGCACCATGGCAAGTACACATTTGTGTATTAGGAAGCAAAAAATTAGATATGAATGAAGTTGGCACAGATATTTATAATCGTTTAAACACTAAGTGGGAAGTGATTATGGATGATCGTAATATGGGGCCAGGTGCTAAATTTGCAGATGCGGATCTTCTAGGTATTCCAGTACGTATTGTTGTAGGAGAGAGAAATCTTGAAAATGGTCAAGTAGAGCTTATGACAAGAGATAAATCAGTGAAAAAGTTAGTAAATATATGTGATATCGAACAAGAAGTAGCTGACCTTATTACGGAATTAAAAAATAAACTTTAATATAATAAATTAAATGAACACTTTCATCTTTAAATAGATGGAAGTGTTTTTTGTTTATAAACTTATAATTTTGATAGAGATAAGAAAAAAGAATAAAAAATATTTATTGAATAATAAGATGATTGAATGGATAAAAAATAATTAATTCAATATAAATATATACACTGATATTTAATATATCTAAAAATGAATAAAAATACATAAATTTAACGTTTTAAATATTACTATTACATACATAAAAGTAGGGGCAAATAATAAAATGTAAAGTTATTAGTAAAGGTATTGATTAATAATTATCAATAAGACTAAACTATAATAGAAAAGCAGATTAATAGTTTAATATTAAAAGTGAATGATAAATACATGTAAATAATATATCTTCATCTATATAGTTACATATTCTATAAATGAAGATTACATAAATATGTATTATAGGAAAGTCAATATGTACTCTTAATATACTTTATATAAATAATGTACATATCTATAAAATTGAGCGACAAAATATAGACAATATGGTTATATATGGTATAATCTAACTGTATGTAATGTTGTTAATTTCATTTAATTTTATAAGCTGGCCCAGTAAAAATACTCTTCTATTAATTTAGAGGAGTATTTTTATTTAATCATAATGGACATTTATATCTTGTTTAAGTGAAGCATGTGAACCTAAATAAGTTTAAGGAATATAATTTTAATATAGGATAAATTAACTGTTAAGTTATTCTATAAATAATTAGGTGGAGGAACTTTTATGGTAGACATATGTAGAGATTTAAATGAATTACATCCAAAAGTAAAAGAGTTAGCGGAAGCACTTTTAGACGCTTGTAAAAAACAAGGAATTAACATTAGCATAAGTGAGACTTATCGAAGTGTAGAAAGGCAAGATTACTTGTATGCACAAGGAAGAACAAGAGCAGGAACTATAGTTACTAATGCAAAAGGAAGTAATATGTCTTCATATCATCAGTGGAGATTAGCTTTTGATGTATTCCAAAATATAAAAGGAGCTGAATATGATAAGACTATATTGGCGCGAGTAGGAGCTATAGGACAAAATTTAGGTTTAGAATGGGGAGGAAGTTGGTCAAAATTTGCAGATACACCCCATTTTCAATATACTTTTGGTTTGTCTATTGCAGATCTAAAAAGTGGGAAAAAACCTCAAATATATAAAAAAGACGTACCTTTGTCTATTGCAAAAGAACAAATTATAGATAGAGACTATGAAGAAGCCATAAATCAACTTATAAAAATAGGTTTAATAAATACACAAGTAGGATGGATACCAAATCCTGATACTCGTTATATAGATTCAATGATAGAGAAATTAGCAGTAAAAATTATCCAGGCTAACTATGGTGAACAGATAGATCTATTAAAAGACAAGAGAATTATAAGTGAAGTAGAGAAATGGAAAACAAAAACTTATAAAGAAGAAGATATAAAATGGTTAGTTAAAAAGGCTGTTCAATTATTAAAAGACTAAGATTTTCCTATGTAAAAATTATGATATTTTAAAAATCACTGATATAATAGAGTTAGATAAAAGACCTATAATGAATTAGGTTCTTTAATATAAAAGAGAAAATAGGAGATTTAATAATGTACAAATTAATCGCACTTGATATGGATGGCACTCTATTAAGAGAAGATAAAACAATATCTGAAGCAACAAAAAAGGCAATTCAACAAGCAAAGAAAAAAGGTGTTAAGGTAGTATTAGCATCAGGTCGCCCATTAGAGGGGATTGAACGTTATTTAGAAGAATTAGATCTTCTTTCAGAAGAGGATTTTGTAGTAAGTTTTAATGGAGCAGTTGTTCAAAAGACCAAGACAAAAGAAATTATTAGTCATATTACGCTTAAAGGAGAAGATTTAAAATTTTTATATGAACTTTCAAAAGAGCTAGGAGCAAATATTCATGCCTTTTCTAAAGAAGGGTGTATCACACCTGAGCTCACTAAGTATTCTATTTTAGAGGGTACTATTAATGGTATTGATGTAAAAGTAGTAGACTATAATACTATAGATAACAATGAAGAAATTATAAAAATTATGATGGTGGAAGAGCCAGAGATTTTAGAAAAAGTAATTAGTCAACTTCCAAAAGAAGTGCATGAAAAATATACAGTAGTTCGTAGTGCACCTTATTTCCTAGAATTTTTAAATAAAAAAGCTAATAAAGGAGCAGGAGTAGAAGCTTTAGCGCAACAACTTCGTATAGATTCTAAAGATGTAATTTGTATGGGAGATGCAGGAAATGATGAACATATGATACGTTATGCAGGACTAGGAGTAGCTATGGAAAATGCATTTGAAGAAATAAAGGAGATCGCAGACTTTGTGACTAAGAGTAATGATGAAGATGGGGTTGCTTACGTAATTAATAAATTTATATTAGAAGTGTAATTTAGATGTTTAGAGATTTTAATAAAATTGTAATATGAATATGCTATGCTAAAGATAAGAGAATTACAAAGGAGGAAGCCAAAATGAAAAAAATAATAGGAACTATCTTACTTGTAACTGGAATGTTATTAGTACCTGGATGTACTCAGACAGATCAAATAGAACCTCTAAATGAACAAATAACTACTCTACAAACTGAAAATAAAACATTAACTGCTCAAATAGAAGATTTAACAAACCAAATAGATACACTAAGTAAAGAAAAGCAAGCACTTGAAGAAGAGATTAAAAAGTTATCAGAAGAAGAGTATACTATTTATTCAAGAGATGTGAACTCATGGGAAATAGTTGAAATAGGTAAAGTAGCTATAGATAAAGATAAGACTTTACAAGAAAAATTACAAAGTCTTGCAGACGAGTTATCAAAAACTTGTTTTGAGGGACTAGAAATTTCTGTTGAAGGAATAAAAACTATTGGTAAAGATGAAATTGCTACTATTAATTTAAAAGACAAGGATCAAAATTTAAGTTGGATGAATAAGTATTTCCAAGGTTCAGCAGGGGCTGGAGTTACAAAAACAGCATTAGAAGAAACTTTATTACAAAGAAACATAAACTATCCTTGGATAGATGGAATAGAAATTGTTTATAATGGTGAAATGTTAAGCATGGATCACATTGAATTAGGAGACATTATATATCGTTAAAAATGCCATACTTCCTTTTAAAGGGAAGTATGGCATTTTTTGATTAGTTAAATGTATGAGAAATTGCTATAAGGATAAATTAGAGTTTATATATTAAAAGTGAATTATTTGCTATATGATGTAAAAAAGAAGAATATTTATATATAAAAATCATAATGTTATATAAGTGTCACTAAAATTTAATAATTTATATAGATAATTTACATAGATAATGGATAGTAAAACAATAAAATATAGAGATATTAAACAAATGTACCAAAAAATTAATATAAAAGACAAAATTATCTTATTACTAAAGTTGTATAAAATGTTATAATCAATTTGGCGGAACAAGTATGAGAGATAACTCATTGGTAGGGCATAATTTAACTTACATAATAATCAGTTATAAAAATTAGTAAGTAAAAGGAGATGGATTTAAATGAAAAAATTCCAAAAAGTATTAGCATTAGGATTAGCAGCTACAATGCTTGGGGGAGTATTTGTAGGTTGTCAACCAAAAGCTCCAGCTACAGAGGCACCAGCACCAGAAGCACCAGCAACTGAAGCACCAGCTGCAGAAGAACCAAAAGAACTTACAGGAGATATTAGAATCGTATCAATGTTTGGTGGTACAGACCCAAATGCTCAAACATTTGATGCTCTTGTTGAACAATTTAGAACTGACAATCCAGGTGTTAATGTAGAAGTAGAATCAGCTACAGCTGACGAAACATGGAAATCAAACGTTCTTACAGACTTTGCTGCAGGTAACGAGCCAGATGTTCTTCACTTCTTTACAGATGTAACATCAGAAACTATTGTACAACAAGGTAAAGTTGTACCACTTGCTGATATTCAAGCTGTATACCCAGAATATGCTTCAAATATTAACCCAGCTGCTTTAGAGTCAGCTAAATGTCCAGATGGAAAACAATATGCTATTCCAACACATGGTTACTATGAGGGATTATTCGTAAATACTGATTTATTTGATGCTAATGGTGTAGAACTTCCAACAGATTGGGCTAAATTAGAAAATGCTGTAACAAAATTTGCTGCAACAGATATTACACCTATTGCTGTAGCATTAGGACATCAACCACACTATTGGATTGAACACTTTGTATTAGCTGAAGGTGGTGTTGCAGAACACAGCAATAGAGACCTTGCAGCAGTTAAAGATACATGGGTAAATGGTTTATCATACTTCAAAAAATTCAACGATATGGGTGCATTCCCAGTTGATACAGCTACAACACAAAATGATCTTGTAGAAGCTCAATTTATCAACAAACAAGCTGCTATGTTCCTTGATGGTAGCTGGTGTGTAGGTAAATTTGGTGATTCAGATACAGTTAAACTTATGCCAGTGCCAGGTGTAGGAAATGGTAAAAATGATGGTAAACAACTTATCTCTGGTTTCTCAAGTGGTTTCTATATCACAAAGAAAGCTTGGGATGATCCTGCTAAACGTGAAGCTGCTGTAAGATTAGTTGAAGCTTTAACAACTACAGAAGCTATCGGTCAAATGGTAGTAGTAGCAGGTGGTGGTGCTCCAGCTGCAGAAGTTGGTACACTTGATGGTCTTTCACCACTTGGTCAATCTGGTTCTGCTATGGCAGGTGCTGCTTCAGCTGTAGATGGCGCTGCTGATGGTTGGTTAACAAAACCAGCTTGGAACTTCTTATTAAGCAAGATTCCTGGAATCGCAGCAGGTACAGAAGATCCAGTAGCAGTTGTTGATCAATTAATTACTCTTCAAAATGAAAAATAATTAAATCGTAAATAAAAAGGCGTATGCGTAAGCATATGCCTTTTTATTTAGGTAAAAATATTTGTTATATAATGGTGTTATATTAAAAACTACATAAACCACATAAAAGTGTTCAAACTAATAACATCACTATTTATCGAAAAGTTAAATTAAGATTTTATAAATGATAAGAATGTGATGTTGTTAGGGGGAAAAAGTATGGCAACACATATTATAGCCAATTCACCAAAAGATATAAGTCTAATTGATGAGATGGATATTAGTTTAGTGAAAAAAACCATGGAAAAAATAGCAGCTTTTCAAGCTGTAGTACAACAAACATTAAGAAGAGAACATGATTATGGAGTTATACCTGGCACATTAAAACCTACTTTACTTAAACCCGGAGGAGAAAAGATTTGTATGATGCTAGGTATAAATCCAGAATATGAAGTGATGGATCATGTACAAGATTATGAAAGAGGTTTTTTCGCTTATATTATTAGATGTACACTAAAGAAAGGTACAAAAAACGTATCACAAGGATTAGGAAATTGTAATTCTTATGAAAAGAAATATAGATGGATAAATAGTGATTATATACCTACAGAAATAGAAGCGGAAAAGGTAAGACAATTTATTGATAAATACGGACGGCTGAGATACAAAATTCCTAATCCTGATCCTTGGGATCTTTCTAATACTATCTTAAAAATTGCCAAAAAAAGAGCTTTCATTGATGCAGTATTGCAAGTTGCTTCACTAAGCGAGATTTTTACACAAGACATAGAAGAAATGCAAGAATTTTTGCAACAAGAAGAGTTTGCTAGTACGGATAGCATGTCTCCAAAAGAGGCAGCAGCAATTAAAATAAACTTCGGGAAACACAAAAATAGGACATTAAAAGAAATCTATAAGGAAGATCCTAATTACTTCGACTGGATTGCACTAAATAGTAAAGATGAAATAATTAAAAAAGCTTGTGAAGTAATGAAAGAAGCAATGCAGCAAAAAGAAGTGCAAGAATAAACTTGCACTTCTTTTTAATTATTTTCTTTATCTGGCTTGATTGTATGATTAATAACCATATTAAGATATTTTTTGAAATAAAAATCTGTTTTATTACGAGAGAGTAAATAAGTAATGCAAACAGAAGATAATAGAGCAATAATCAGTCTAGCCCATAGATAAGGAATAAAATGATTAATTGCTATAGGAATACATAAAAGGTAAGTATGCAAAATATAAATTGGTAAGGTATTACGCCCAATCTTACTAAAAAAAGTTTCACGGGCAGGCATAATATTAGCTAATACAAAAACAAAGGAAAAACCAATAATATAAAGTAACATTCTACTAATAAGACCTAGCCATAAAGGAACAGTATATGACTTAAATGCATCACTACCATATAAGAATTCTATAGGAAAAACCTTGTAATAACATATAAATATAGCAAAAGATAAAGTAAGTAATGTTATGGCGAAAGAGAATAGACGTGTAGGTTTTTTTAATCTAAAAAGTTTATTTTCACTAGTTTTATAACCTATTAAGAAAAATGGGAAGAACACTAATGTACGTGATAATGAAAGAATACCATTAAACTCACTAAAAAGGCCTGCGCCTAAGCCAACAACAAAACTTATAGGTAGAATATATTTAATTTTAACTAAATCTTTTAAGAAAATTCTCCAGAAAAACATACTCATTAAATACCAAAGAGCCCAACCAGGCGTAAGAAAAGAAAATTGTTGAATATTCCATGTTGCTATGGCAGCAATTAAGTTCCAGATAATATTAAAGATAATAAATGGCAATAAAAAGCTCTTGAATGCAGTTGAACGGGCTTTATCTAAGTTTTTAGAGAAATAACCTGATACAAATACAAAGGCAGGCATATGAAATAAGTAAATAAATACATATAAGACTTGAGTAATAAAATAATCATCTTTAAACAATTCAAGAGAATGCCCAAAGACAACTAAGAAAATAAGTAAGCCTTTTAGATTATCTAATAAGTATACACGATTGTTACTAGGCATCTTAAGTTAAACTCCTTTTTAACCATTCTTTTGCAATTAGCATATGTCCTTCAGGTGTAGGGTGTACTCCATCAATTGTCCAATAATGAACATCTTTTTCGGGAGTAAGAGATTCATTAAAGATTTCTTGAAGAGGAATATAAAGGGTGTTATATTCTTTAGCTAAGTTTTCAACTACTTGTATTTTAGGATTAAGGTCTTCAAACCAAAGAAGTTGCTTATCTGTATGAGGTAGTAGAAAAGGTGAAAGTAAGATAATGCGTAAGTTAGGATTCTTTTCTAAACTACTATCAAGTAAGTAGCGATAATTTTCTTCAAATTTTACAACTGATGTAACTAAATTAAAATCATATCTTCTCCAAGTATCATTAATCCCTGCAAGAAGTGATAAAACATCTTGATCAATACGTAAAGAATCTAAACGCCATCTAAGTTTCAAGTCAATTGTACGATTGCCATAGATACCTTTATTTAGACAATGTATATTTAAATTGCTATGGTGAGTTTGTAAGTAGTGATGAATTAAATTTACATAACCGTTACCAAGATCAGTACGTTTTAGTTTATTACGGCTACAATCTGTAATACTATCACCTTGAAATAAAATAGTGTCATTTTCTTTTATAAATGTCATAGTCTATCTCCTAGAATATATCTATTTAATTTTATTATAGGGAATAAATCTCTAGTTGAATAGTCCAAAATAATCAGCCTTTACAATAAAAGCATTGATAGGTATAATAAATATAGCTTATTTATATGATTAATTGTAATGATTTAAATAAGATTAGTAGAATACAAATAAGAAATAAAGATAAATTAATAAACTTAAAATAAGTAAAGTTAAATAAAGATAAGGCAGATAAAGAGAAGAGTATATATGAGGAAATACCAGAGACTTAGGGAGGGTGTGAACCTAGGATGAAATCATATAGAAAGAAGCTCTTTAGCTATAGACTGAAAATCTCACTTGTGAGGAGTAAGTTTATGGGGTAATTCCCTTAAAGATTAAGAGGTGGGCTATAGTTATAGCCAACTTAGGTGGTAACGCGGAAGATGTCTTTCGTCCTAAGAAATTAGGATGAGGGGCTTTTTTTATACCCATTAGTAAATACTAAGGATGAAATGAAGATTATAAACTGTAATAGTAAGAGACAGTAAAATAAATAAAAGAAGTAATACTATTAAAGTAGATAATAAATAAACTATAGGAGAGGATGAATAATATGAGTTTAAATCAATTAGCAGATTTAATTTTTCCAGAGATTCAAAAGACACCAGAAGACTACATTAATGCTTATCCAAAGAGAAATTTACCTGAGGGTGCACGTGTAACAAGATACGCTCCAAGCCCAACAGGATTCCAACATATTGGTGGAGTATTTGCAGCTTTAGTTGCAGAAAGAGTAGCGGTACAAAGTGGTGGTGTATTCTATCTTCGTATTGAAGATACTGATCAAAAAAGAGAAGTAGAAGGTGCTATCTCTGATACTATTCGTACAATGAACAAATATGGTATGAACTTCACAGAAGGAATGACAGGTGATGATACATCTATCGGTGAATACGGGCCATATAAACAAAGTGAGAGAGCTGAAATTTATAAAACTTTTGCAAAAGACCTTATTAAAAAAGGGTTAGCTTACCCATGTTTTGCAACACCAGAAGAGTTAGAAGCACTTCGTGAAAGACAAACGGCAGAAAAAGTAACTCCAGGTTACTATGGTGAATATGCAACATATAGAAACTTATCTCCAGAAGAAGCAATGGCTAAAATCGATGCTGGTGAGAAATATATTATTCGTCTTAAATCACCAGGCAATCCAGAAACAAGAGTAGAATTCTACGACCTTATTAAAGGAGAAACATCTTTCCCAGAAAACAATCAAGATATTGTTATCATTAAAGGGGATGGTCTTCCAACTTATCACTTTGCCCATGCTATTGATGATGCTTTAATGGGTACAACACACGTTACACGTGGAGAAGAATGGTTATCTTCACTTCCTATTCACGTACAACTTTTTGATGTACTTGGTTTTAAGAGACCAGAATATGGTCACATTCCAACTATTATGAAAATGGATGGAGAATCAAGACGTAAACTTTCTAAGAGAAAAGATGCAGAGAGTGCTGTAAGCTACTATGATGAAGAAGGTTATCCAACATTATGTGTTATTGAATACCTTCTTAATATTATTAATTCCACATATGAAGAATGGAGAATGGAAAATCCTACAGCAGATTATCATGAGTTCCCAGTAGCACTTGATAAGATGAGTAAGAGTGGTGCACTTTTTGATATTGTTAAATTAAATGACGTAAGTAAAGATGTTATTGCTAGAATGCCAGGTGAAAAGGTGTATGAACTTTATACTGAGTGGGCAAAAGAACATGATGAAGAAATGTACAAGCTTATGACAAGTCATGAAGAAATGGCAAAAGCAATCTTTAGTATTGATAAAGAAGGACCTAAGCCAAGAAAAGACTTTGCAAAATGGATGGAAGTAAAAGAAAAGATAACATACTTCTTTGATAATTTCTTCTACCAAGAAACAGCAGAACAAGTAGAGCTTCCAAAAGGTATGACACTTGAAACAGCAAAAGAAATTATTACTGCTTACAAAGATGCTTATAAGCATAATGAAGAAAGCCAAGAAGCTTGGTTTGAAACACTTAAAAACTTTGCAGTAGAGCTTGGATATTGTGCAAACCGTAAAGAGTATAAAGCAAATCCTGAAGCATATAAAGGTATGATTTCTGATGTAGCGGGTGCAGTAAGAGCTGCCATCACTCATAGAAGTAATACACCAGATCTTTATACAATTATGCAAATACTAGGTGAAGATAAGGTACAAGAAAGATTTGAGAAGTTTTTAGGATTATAAGAGTATTTAAATGAAAAATGGATACAAAACATATATCAAAGTTTTGTATCCATTTTTTGTTTAAAAGAATAGTAAAATATACCTAAAAGTAGTTATTGTATTAAAAAAATTAAAATGATATACTCTAGATAATAGGTAGATATCTTTAGATATCAAAAATAATAAACGAGGTGTTTGATGAGCGTGGCAGTATCTAAATAGATAATTAAATAGGTAACTATATGAAACAAAAGGGGATTTTAGATCCTTTATTTGTCATGCGTATGTTACCAAATCTATAAAGATACCATGACGACCATTAACAAAGTAAATCTTAATCTATCTTTTGAGATAGGTTTTATTTAAGTTAAGCAGCGTACGTAGAGGTATGCTGCTTTTTTGATATCTAAAATAAGAATCTACCGATATAAGTCGGTATCCTTATAGATTTATAAAGTTATAAATAGATTAAATAAATTTAGGAGAGACCGAAAACAATGAATGAACATGTTTATGAAAAATTACAATATAACTTATTAAAAGAACAAGTAAAAGAGTACTGTATTAGTACACTAGGACAAAAATTAATAGAACAACTTATGCCAAGTGGAAACAAAAGTGTAGTAGAAAATAGGTTACAAGAAACAACAGAAGCAAGAGTACTTATAGATTATTCAGGTACTATACCAATCCAAGGGATTATAGGAATAGAAGAGTTAATTGATAAAGTAGAAAAAGATGTGATTTTAGATGCAGAGCAGCTTATGCGAGTAGCTTTATTTTTAAGAGGGTGTAGGAAGATGAAAGCCTATATGAAGGATAAAGAATTTTACGCACCTACATTACAAGGATATAGTATGAACCTTCTAGACTTTAGTAATATAGAAGAAGAAATTCAAAGTGCTATTAAAAATAATAGAGTAAGTGATGATGCAAGCAAAGAACTTAAGAAAATTAGAAGACATATTGCTATCACAGAAGGAAAAATAGAAGAACGTTTAGATAAGTTTATGAAGAATCCAACAAATAAACTTTATATTCAAGAGTTCTTTGTATCTAGAAGACAAGGAAGGCTTACTGTTCCTATTAAGGCAGCTTATAAGAATGTTGTACCTGGTGTTGTTGTAGAGACAACGAATAAAACAGTTTTTATTGAACCTAGTACAGTAGGCAAATTAACAGAGGAATTACTGGTTTTACAATCTGAAGAAGCTATAGAAGAATATAAGATATTGACTTATTTGACAGGATTAATTTATGACTATAGAGAAGCTATTCGTCTTAATATGGAAACAATGGGACAGTTTGATATGGTTTTTGCGAAAGGAAAGTATAGTAAAGCAATAGAAGGTAGAAGTCCTAAAGTGAATGACTATGGTTATATTCACATTGTAAAAGGAAAACATCCTTTACTTACAGGAAAAGTAGTACCTTTAGATTTCACAATGGGTAAGGAATATAGATCACTTATCATAACAGGACCTAATGCAGGTGGAAAAACTATTGTTTTAAAAACAATAGGACTTTTAACGTTAGCTATGCAATCAGGGTTTCATATTCCAGTAGAAGAGGGAACAAATTTATCTGTATTTGAAAGGGTGTTTGCAGACATTGGAGATGATCAAAGCTTAGAAAATGCTTTGAGTACA
Source organism: uncultured Eubacteriales bacterium (assembly GCA_900551325.1). GTDB lineage: Bacteria > Bacillota > Clostridia > Lachnospirales > Cellulosilyticaceae > Holtiella. The sequence goes on from URVM01000025.1 coordinate 41,715, forward strand.
TTCTCCTCACATGTAAAAAACTTAGCAAGTATTATTAAAGCTACAAATAAATCTACCTTACTTCTATTTGATGAAATTGGTAGTGGAACAGAACCGGGAGAAGGGGCTGCTTTAGCTATTGCCATTTTAGAAGAAGTATATCATAAAGGTGCTATAACTATAGCAACCACACATTATAATGAGATTAAAGATTTTGGTGAACAACATCCTGATTTTAAGAATGCAGCTATGCAGTTTAATAGCGAAACATTGGAGCCACTATACAAACTTGTAATAGACCAAGCAGGAGAAAGTAATGCTCTTTGGATTTCTAAAAGAATGGGGATAGAAGAAAAGATTTTACAAAAAGCAGCTGACTATATGAAAAGTAAAAATTATAGTTTGGATTATGTGCCAAAAGAAAAAATAAGATTAGCAAAAAAATCGGTACAGGAAGTAGATACAAATGTGTTAAATAAATGTGTACAAGATTCTTATAAAAAGGGAGATAAAGTTTATTTTAGAGAAAAAGATGATTATGCCCTTATATATGCAGGGAAAGATAAGTTTAATAATATAACGTTATTTTATGAGGGGGAATATTTACAGGTTAATGAGAAAAGTGTAAAACCATACCTTAAAGCAGAGGAGCTTTATCCAGCAGATTATGACCTAGATAGTTTATTCGTTAGTTTTAAAGAACGTAAACTAGAAAGGGATATCGCTAGAGGCTCCAAAAAAACACTGAAAAAAATACGTAAGTATGGTATAGAAGAGTTGAAAAAGTAGGATGGAACTTATCCAATGAAATAGAATTTTAGTTAATAAATTAGATAGAATTAAAATGTTTATCAAGTGCTATTGATAAAGTCTCTACATTTGTTTCTAGCCATTGTAATAGTAAAGTAGACCAATGAGCATAGTAGGCTAAAGTATCACGATTACCAGGATTAGCATTATAATAGGCTTTAAAATAGTCAGAAAAGGCTAATTGATAATAATAAAGAAAAGGCATCATTTTAATATCATATGTATTTAAACGGTTAAATTTTAAATAGTTTTCTATATAAGAAATAAGATTTTGTGTATCTAGAGTCCCAGATATACATTTAGGGTCAGCATAGGAATAAGAACGAATAAGTTCCCAACAAGCAGGGTGAGTACAGCAGGCATTAAATTTGATGATACCTTGAATGTGTTCATTATCGCATAAGATATGATTAATATTATAGTCACCGTGAGTGTTCTTGTAGGTAAAACGTGTAAGGATAAGATCAATATCTGGTAGACGTTCAAGTAAGCTTAAACGATATTCTAAGTCTTTCACATGCTGAAACTCTTGATTATACGTAGCTAGTTTTAAGGAAGACTCATAAGACTCTCTGGCACTCTCCTTGTTTGTTACCTTAAAAAAGTGAGGACCTATTCCACTAGGAAGCATAGGGAAAGTTTCTAAAGCTTTGTGAATTTTAGCAAGTAAGATAGCACTTTCTTCAAGGAACCAATCAGGTGCTGCATGAAAATCAAAGGCTTCACCTTTTATAAAAGTTTGTAGATGAAAAGTATGATTTTTATAATTAACTCTATAGTCCCCATTAGAAGCTTTGATAAATTTTGCTACAGGCAAATTATGTTCTAATAAACGTTCATTAACATTAGGCTCTAAATGGGGATGATTTTTAATTGAAAGCTGCACATCTTTTAATAGGTAATTTTCTTCTGGGGTTATTATATGATAGCATGCAGAAGAAGCACCAGCTAAAATAGGTTTTATAGCTTGAACAGGATCGATACCATAATGATTTTCAATAATATAAGCTAAATCAGCATGAGACCAAGAAGTGTCATTCATAATAAAGCTCCTTTCTAAAAACAAAAGTAATTGACTACATATTAAATTATAACATTAATATAAAAAATATGTATGTGAAAAATTATATAATAAACAACTTAGTATAGGCATTTTAGAAATTTTCCTAGGCAATAAAGGTGCAAATTTATAAATAAGACATAGTGTACAGGTCATGCCTCATAATATTTAGGGTGAGAGTATATACAAGGAGGCTATAGGGTGAACAACGATATGAATAAAGTAAATCAACTTACTACAGAAGTTGCAGCACCTGTTACTAACGATCAGGCGTCCCTAACAACAGGGAAAAAAGTTGGGTATACAGTTTTTGCAGATTCTTATTTAAATGAAAAGCTTGCACATTTTAATAGGGAGCGTATACCAGAGCGGGTAGTACATGCTAAAGGAATGGGAGCACATGGATATTTTGAAGTAACAAATGATTTATCAAAATATACTATGGCAAAGTTCTTAAATAAAGTAGGAAAACGTACACCTATGTTTGCTAGATTTTCTACTGTTGGAGGAGAGAAGGGATCAGCAGATACAGCAAGAGATCCTAGAGGATTTGCATTAAAGTTTTATACTGAAGATGGAAACTATGATTTAGTGGGGAATAATACACCAGTATTTTTTGTAAGAGATGCTATTAAGTTTCCAGATTTTATCCATACTCAAAAGAGAAATCCTCAAACAAATTTAAAAGATGCAAATATGTTTTGGGACTTCTTATCGCTTACTCCAGAATCATTACACCAAGTAATGAGATTGTTTTCCAACTTAGGTACACCAAAGAGCCCTAGATTTATGGATGGATTCGGAAGTCATACATTTATGTGGTATAACAAAGATAAAGAATACGTATGGGTAAAATATCATTTCTTAACAGATCAAGGAATTGAAAATTTTACAGGAGCAGAAGCAGAACAGATGGCAGGTGTAAATCCTGATTATTCCACTCAAGATTTATTTGATGCTATTGAAAGAGGAGACTACCCATCTTGGAGTGTTTATGTGCAGATTATGACACCAGAAGAAGCTAAAAGCTACCCTGTCAATCCTTTTGATGTAACGAAAACATGGTATGAAAAAGATCATCCACTGATTCCATTAGGTAAAATGGTACTTAATCGTAATCCTATTAATTTCTTTGAAGAAGTTGAGCAAGCAGCTTTTTGTCCTCAAGCCTTTGTGCCTGGCATATGGACATCACCTGATAAGCTACTACAAGGAAGACTCTTAGCTTACCAAGATGCACAACGTTATCGTATAGGAGTCAATAGTAGACAAATACCTATTAATGCTCCTAAGTATGCTAAGATTTATACAACACAGAGGGATGGAGCTATGCAGGTAAATGGTAATATGGGGAATGCCCCAAATTATTATCCTACTACATTTGCTGATGTTCAAGTTTCACCAGAAGATGCACCACCACCTATTCCAGTTGACGGAGTTATAGAAAGACATACAATCTATACAGATGAACAAGACTTTATTCAACCAGGTGAATTCTATAGAGATTACTTAGACCAAGAAGGAAAAGCACATCTTATTCATAATGTGGTTAATAGCCTCAAAAATGCAGATAAGAGTTTACAGTATAGGCAGGCAGCTTTATTCTACAAATGCGATGAAATGTTAGGTGAATTAATAGCACAGTTTTTAGATTTAAACGTTAATCAAGTTATAAAGTTAGCCAATATGTCTCAAGAAGAACGGGTGAAAAATACTATGCCAAAGCCGTTAGAGTTTACAACAAGAAGTGATGTAGAATAAGTTGTAGATAATAAAGAATAGACAAGAAAGTATAAGAAAATGAAGTTTAAGGTAATGATAAGTTAAAATCTTAGACTTCATTTTTATTTATTCTATTAAAAGATAGAGATCCTTATAAAAACTAATAAATAATCTATGCTATAATGAAATATATTGATAAGCTATAGGAGATAAAAATGAATTTAAGTGGAATTATAGGGATTATAGAGGAAAGTTTAAAGTTTGCTATACCATGCTTAGTTATTTGGTTTATTATTAGAGGGGTTATTATATATAGGGGTATAAATAATAAAAGAATAAAGTTTAAAAATAAAAGTTCTAAAAAAGAGAGATTAATAAAAGAAGTTATACTAGATATATTTGTGTTTTATTTATTAATACTCTATGGGATTACAGTGTACAGATATGGAATAGATTTTGGTAACTTTTTTGATTTAAAAGGAAGGCTTTATTGTATAAATACTAGTTTTTTAAAAGAATTAATAAAAATGATAAGTTATGGAAGTATATGGCATGTTTTTTATAATGTAGTAGGAAATATAATATGGTTTATACCTTTAGGATTTTTAATACCTATTATATGGGAGAAAAAGAGACAGTTAGGTACTATAATAGGAATAAGTTTTATTACTTCATTATCTATTGAGGTTTTACAATTTATTTTTAGAACTGGTATTAGTGATATTGACGATCTTGTATTCAATACTTTAGGTGGAATAATAGGATATATAATCTTTAAAGTAGGACAAGGTAGATATAAGAAGCTAAAAAATAGTTATTCTAAATACAATAAAAAAAGGTAAAAAGATTTATAAGAAAAGAAGGTTACAAAAAATGGCTGCTATTAAAACAAATGTAATTAGAATCTTGGATAAAGAAAAAATTCATTATACATGTAGTACTTATGAAGTGAAAGATGGCAAGATAGATGGTATAGCTGTTGCTCATAAAATAGGTATAGATGAAAAACAGGTTTTTAAAACACTATTAGTACAAGGTAAATCAAAAACTTGCTATGTTTGTGTTATACCAGTTGCTAAGGAATTAGACTTTAAGAAAATTAGTATACTTACAAAAGAAAAGAGTATAGAAATGCTTCCTGTTAATGATCTGCAAAAAACAACAGGGTATATTAGGGGAGGATGTTCTCCTATAGGTATGAAAAAATTATTTAAAACTTTTATTGATGAAACAGTGACTGGGTTAGAGTATATAACATTTAGTGCGGGTAAATTAGGCGTTCAAGTAACGATTCAACCTAAAGATTTAATTAGTTTAATACAAGCAGAAGTGGCTGAACTTACACATTAAATAATTAGAATAAATTAGAAATAAATTTTGAGTATAAAAAACATTTATAAGGACAAAATACTATTGTAAAACCAATCATGGATGTAGGAGGGAAGTATAATGAAAAGTTCTACTAACCAAAGCATTCAAAACTCTGAGGCTTACGCAGATAATTCTGCAGGAGATGGGCCGAAAGAAAATTAAGCCTTCTATTTAAATTACCTAAAGTGAATTTGGGTAGAAGGCGAGGTTTTATAACTCATAAAAGTCTACTTAACCATTACGAAGGTATGGGTTTAAGTAGGCTTTTTATTTTATTCAATAATAGAGAATTGACATATAAAATAATTGGGTGTATTATCTGTGTATATAGTATATATACAGATATAAACTTTCGTGTGTATTCATATATAACTTAAAATAAATACATAGAGAAATAAGTGTAGAAAGAGGTTACTAGATGGATATTATTATTAGCAATCAGAGTATTGTGCCATTGTACACACAGATTATGGAGCAGATTAAGCAATTCATTATAACAGGGGTATTACAAGCTGGAGAAATGTTACCGTCAATTAGAGGGCTTGCAAAGGAACTTAAGGTGAGCATTATTACAATTAAGAGAGCTTATGAGGAGTTGGAACTAGAAGGCTTTATAGAGACGTTACCAGGAAAGGGGACTTTTGTTGCAACTGTAAACCTAGATATTTTAAGAGAAGCTAAAATTAGTCAAATTGAGGAAAAGCTAAGCGAAGTTATTGAGAGTGCTAAGGGGATAGGTTTAACTAAAGAAGAATTAAAAGAACGCATTGATCTTATGTATGAGGAGGGAATTTAATGAATGTAATAGAATTAAATAATGTCAAAAAAACATTAGGAAGTTTTACGTTGGATATTCCAAACTTAGTAGTAAAAGAAGGTTATATTACAGGATTTATTGGTCAAAATGGAGCTGGAAAAACAACTACACTTAGATTAATAATGGGACTTCTTAATCCAGATCAAGGGGAAATTAAAGTATTTGGTAAATCAGTAAAAAAAGATGGAGTAGCTATTCGAGATTTAGTAGGTTATGTAGGTGAACCTATAGGCTATTTAACAGAAGCAACCATAGAAGATACAAAAAAGATGATAGCACCTTTCTATAGAGATTGGGATGATGCACTCTATAATAAGTATATGAAGTTATTTCAATTAGACTCAAAGAAGAAAATAAAAGAGCTTTCACAAGGTCAGGGAAAGCAGATTGCTTTAATTATGGCATTAGCACATAGGCCAAAGCTTATTTTATTAGATGAACCAACAGCTAACCTTGACCCTATCGTAAGACATGAAATATTAGATTTAATAATGGAACATATGCAAAATGAAGAAGTTTCAACTTTTTACTCTACACATATTACAAGTGACCTAGATAAAGCAAGTGATTATGTTGTTATGCTTAAAGAGGGAAGAGTAGTTATGTATGAAGATAAGGAAGCTATGGCAAGTAAATATTTTATAGTAAAAGGTTCTAAGAGTATTTTGAATAAAGATTTAGAAAAAGCATTAGTAGGCATAACACAAAATACATTTGGATTTGAAGCATTAACACAATACAAAAATGAATTAGAGAATCGCTTTGGAAGTAAAGTTCTTTTTGAAAGGGCTAGTCTAGAAGATATGATGATTTATGTAGATAGGGGGAGTAGAAAATGAATAACACTTTCTTATTAATGAAGAAAGAATGGATGTATCTATTTAAATGTTTAAAGTCTACATGGATTATTTGTGTATTATTTGCAACTGTTTTTTGTGTGTTAGCACCACAGATGTGTTTTATAGCAATTGTCATTGTACCTTATTATTTAATATATGGTGTGATGGCACATGAAGAGCAGTGCCATAGCAACATGCTCAATTATACTTTGCCTGTAACAAAACAACAGATTGTAAAAAGTAAGTACCTATTAGGTTTAATATATTCTTTAGGAGTGGGGATTACTGTAACCTCAGTATTATATCTAAGTACTACAAGCAAACTAGCAGATATAAATATATTTAAACAAATGGGCTTTATAAATGTAAGTAGTTTGTTAATAGGTATAGCACTTTTTTATACAGGATTGATTATACCTATTATATTGAAGTTTGGATGCATGAAAATGCGTTTAGTTATGTTGGCTATATACGCTTTACTATTTGGAATAAGTTCTATAATACTTAATGTAATAAAGGAAGAAATAGCTCATTCTGTTGAAAGAATGGAGGTAATTATTCAAATTCAAAATACTTCTTTATTAGGTATTATAGTATTAGTCGTTATTATTATAATATATATGATATCTTATTGGATTAGCTTAAATATTATAAAGAAAAAATAGTCTATCCCATTTAATAATAAGTAGAAATCAAAGAGTAGACTGCTAGGCAAATGCGGATACTCTTTGATTTTTTTAGTATTAAAAATAGGATAAAAAGAAATACAAAAAGTTTTTTTAAAAAAGGGTTGACTTATGTAAGTGGATAAGGCATAATAATACAAGTCAGCAGCGCACAGGCGCACTGATGAAAAGGCAGTAAGCCTTGGTAAATAAGAACTAATGAACTTTGAAAATAAAATAGTAACCATTAAACCAGTCGATTCATAAAGTCAC
>URVM01000026.1 GCA_900551325.1 uncultured Eubacteriales bacterium
ATTTAGAAGAACTCATTTGTTTTGGAAAAACTTAGGCTTAAGTTAACGCCTATGAGTTAGAAATATAAAAATGTAATGATTTTAAATAGATAAAAAAATAAGAATATAGTAAAATAAAAAAATATAATAAGTGAAAATGTAAAAGGGGGCAAGTGGATGAGAAAAATATTTAAGCTTTCTTGGCCTGTTATGTTGGGGGTAGTATTACAAAACTTACTAGGAACCGTAGATCTTTACTTTGTAGGCAAATTAGGAACCACAGAAATAGCAGCAGTCAGCCTTATAAATAGTTTATTAATGGTAATCTATATGCTTTCTACACTTGTTTCGGCTGGAGCTATTGCTAATGTGTCTAGGGCTTATGGTGAAGGAAATATAGAAAAGATAAGGCAGCTAACAGGTAAAAGTTACTTTCTTAGCCTAATATTAGGTGTAGGAGTAAGTTTTATAACAGTTATTTTGGCCTATCCACTTATAACTAAGCTTTATAAAGCAGATGCCGCTACCTTGACAGCAGCTTATACTTTTGCCCTTGTTTCTTTTGCAGCAACATTTATTGTTTTTATGAACTCCACACTTAAGACTATTATACAAGCTACTGGAGACACGAAGACACCACTATACATATTTGGTCTGTGTAATCTTATAAATATGATTTTAGACCCTATTCTAATGTTTGGATTAGACTTAGGTATACAAGGTGCAGCTTGGGCTACAGCACTAGCAAATCTTATTGGATGTATACTGCTTAACCGTTTAGTCTTGAAGAAGTTTTATAATAATAAGATGAAACAGATAACACGGTATTTTACTCTTGAGTGGAGAAGTATAAAGCCTATACTTACAGTTGGAGGATGGGCATGTATACAAAGTATAGCAAGGCCTCTTACGGGAACACTTATGACAAGTTTAGTCCTTACTGTAGGTGGCGTAAAAGCTACGGCAGCTTTTGGAGCAGGTGGTCAAGTACTAAACTATACATTTATCTTTTTAAGCGGGTTGTCTATGGCTATTTCTATATTAGTAGGTCAAAGTTTAGGGGAAGGAAAAATAGATAGATGTAATAAGATTATCCATGAAGGATTAAAGTTAGCATTTATAAATATGATTATATTTGCAATACCTTATCTCATTTTTCCTAAACAAGTCATCAGTATAGTAGCTCGTGAACCAGAGGTAATCAATATAGGGATAGAGTATTTAAGAATAGTATATATAGGTGTAATAGCAGTAGTTTTTCCAGATATTTTAGGTGCAGCCTTTAGAGGAGCGGGAGACACTTATCCACCTATGATTGCTTCTATCTTGGCAAATGTAGTCTTTAAGTTACCTTGTGCTTATGTTCTAGCTGTACTTTGTAAGGTAGGAACTAAAGGTATATGGATTGCTATAGCACTTTCTGTCATAGTAGAAGGAATAATGATGATAAAATATTTTAAAAGAGGGACATGGAAGGAGAAAAAGATATAATGCTTACACAAGTGACTTACAATGAGACGGTCAAAAATTTCCTAGAGAAAGAAAGGATTATTAATTTAAATATTATAGGTGCATTAGCTTATTTAGAGGAATCACAAATATATGTAGATGATAGCAAACAGCCAGAAGGTGTATTTGTAATAGGAAAGGGGATTTATTATTTATATACTAAGTCCCCAATATTTGTAGATAAGGTATTAGAGGAATTCTTTTATAAACCAGGGTATTATGCTTTTTCAGGTGTAGAAAGGGAAATAGCTGATTATATACAAAGTAAATACAAGGTACATTGGGCTAACCCTTGTGATATTTACTATTATCCACATGAAACTATAGATAGAGGAGACATACAGCATGAAGTAAGAACTATTTCATTAGAAGATGCAGCTATGATTGATTCCTTTTATACTTATCAAGGTGAAGGCAGTTTAGAAGAGATTAAAGAAAATCTCAAAAGAAGACCAAGTTCAGGTGTATATATAGAGGATGAATTAGTATGTTGGGTAATGGTTCATGAAGATGATTCAATGGGGATTATGTATACGAAAGAAGCACATAGAAGAAAAGGATATGCTGTAGATGTGACTATAGACTTAATAGATCAAATGTTAAAACTTAATAAAACACCTTATGTACAAATTGTAGAATCAAACGGTATGTCTCCAGGACTTGCAACGAAGTGTGGTTTTGTAAAGGATGGAAAATGTACTTGGTTTGGAATAGAAGTTTTAGGATAAACTAATAAGAGATTAGGCTAAATTTCCATAGTGGAAGAAATATGGTGTCAGTTACTTTCTTATGATATGATAAAAGATGACTAAATAAAAAGAACATAATAATAAAGGAGAAAATACTATGCCAATGTTACGTATAAGAGGCGTCCAAATGTCAAAGATTAAGCAAGTAAGCCGTGAGCTTGTAGACGAACTTGCTACGATTATAGGATGTCCAAAAGATTATTTAACTCTAGAATGTATGCATACTACATTTATTTCAGAAGGCAAAGAAGTAGATGCACCAGCACTTGTTGAAGTAGCTTGGTTTGATCGTGGTCAAGAAGTACAAGATCAAGTGGCACAGTGTATAACTAAATACTTAGGAGAAGGTTTACCTTGCTTTGAAGTTTATTTTATTACACTGAAAGAAAATCAATATTATGAGAATGGCCAACATTTTTAAAGTAACTCTAGGAAAGAAAAGAGATGAGAAAAGATGCTCAATATTCCAGAAATTTATCAAGAACGCTTAAAGGAAGTCTATGAACACTTTAAAGCTTTAGACCTTGGTAATTATGACTTATATCTTTTTGGAAGCTATGCTAAAGAAGATATAAAAGAAACCAGTGATATTGACCTTCTAATCTTACTAGATGGACCTATTACCCCAAAAGAAGCTAAAATACTTAGAATGGATATTAGGGAAGACTATGAAGAAAAGATAGGCTATGCCTATGAAGTAGACGTAAAGATTTATAGCAGAGCAAGATTTCATGAATTGGCAAGTAAGCTTTCCTTTGAAAGTGAGATAGCCAAGTATATGCTACCACTAAAGGAGGCGGTACTTAGTGAATAGATCTATGCTTGACTTTGCTAATACAGATTATGAACTTGTACAACATATTAAAGATGTAAAAGGTATGGAAGATCCAACTATAGTGAACTGCCAACAATGTGCAGAAAAATATTTGAAGCACCTTGTCAAAGAACACCAAGAGGAAATAGTACGTAGCCATAGCCTTTCAGCTATGATTGCCAAGTTAGAAGATACCTTTCCAGAGCTAGGTGATTTTAAGCGTATCGCTAGATTTTTGACAGATAGTTATTATGATAGGCGCTATGAAAGTGAAGACTATGTTCTGTTAGATGCTGATGAATATGAAGACTATCTGACACAAAGCCTAGACTTCATTAAATATTTAAGGACATTATGTGGTTTAGAGAACTAAAAACTACAAATACCTTTAATAAATATTAAAAGGTGCTTAAAATAGTAAAATATGGTATAATGATTATAAAATCTAGAGACAAAAATGAGGAATAATACATGTATTGTGTAGTTGGAGAAAAAGTACTTCCATGTGAAGTTAAAAAAAGAGATGAACGCGTATCTCTTTGTAAAGTAGGTGCAGCCAAGAAAGAGCAACGTGTGGCAAACAATTGTTTGTTTCCATCAGAAGAAGCTGCAAGAGAATTCTTAAAGAAAAAACGCAAAGCAAAAGTAGAAGAAAATAAGCAAGTAGTAAGCAATGTTGAAAAATGCAATGCTCTCTACGATGAGCTTTTTAAAGAAACAGGTATCGAAGTACGTATGATAGATAGACAATGGACTGTTTCTATGGCTACTAAGCATATTGGAAGTTTGAAAAAGAAATTGGCAGATAAGCCAGAAATGCATGGCAAAAATGTAAGTAAAGCATTCCACTGTGCACCAAGTAAGAAGGAATCAGATGTAAAAAGAGGTAGAAATACATCTTACACAAAGAAACCTTCACAAGGTGCTTCTAAAAGTAAGAACCATTCAAGTGGAAAAAGAGATCATAAATAATAGCCATCAATGCTAAGTTAAGGAAAAACCTTGATTTAGCATTTTTTGTTATATTAATGGTTGTTTTGTTAGGAAAAATATAAATATTCAGGCTAAAATTGTTATAAAGGTAGAAAATATTCTTTAAGTATATTACAATTGGATAAACAAATAAAAAAAGTTGCCTAAGCAACTTTTAGTAATCCCTAAGGATTGTCGTAAAACGACATTTAATTTAACTATTATTTTAACTCGTATGTTGTTCTGAATAGTAGTAATACCATTATATTACCATAAGAAGGATAAGGGGGCAATAGGATATGGGGGAAAATTTCGAAAAGTACAGTATTGGTTTAGATGTTGGCACAAATTCTGTAGGCTGGTGCGTAGTAGATTCAGAAAATAATCTTCTAAAGCGTGGAAAGAAAAATATGTGGGGGGTTCGTCTCTTTGAAGCAGGGCAAACAGCGGAAGTTACAAGAAAAAAACGAGGACATCGCCGCCGTTATATGAGGAGAAAAGAAAGAATAAGACTTCTTCAAGAACTATTAGGGGAAACGATTTTACAAAAGGATGAAAGTTTTTTTATAAGATTGGAAGATAGTTTCTTATGGAAAGAAGACAAACGTTTACAAAATGAGTATACATTATTTAACGATTCAAATTACAGTGATTCAGACTACTATAAACAGTATCCTACAATCTATCATTTACGAAAGTATTTGGTCAACACAAAAGAACAAGTAGATATACGTCTTATTTACTTAGCACTCCATCACATCATTAAGTATAGAGGACATTTTATATATGAGGGACAGGACTTTACTATTTCCAATAGTAGTTATACTAAGAAACTAAGTGAAATCGTTGAGGAAATAGGTAAATGGACAGAGCTATCAGCTGAAGAATCTGTATTAGAAGAAATCAGCCATATTTTAGAAGATAAAAGGTTGCGTAGAAAAGATAAACAAGAAAAGATTAAACAAGGTTTCATAGAGGCTGGATTAGAAAAGAAGATGGTAACAGAATTAAGTAAAGCCATGCTAGGGTATAAAGTAGATCTAAGCGCTCTATTTCAAGACAAAGAGTTGGTTGATGAGGGAGGCAAGGGTATAGGGATTGAATTTTCTAATGCTGCTTATGAAGAACAGGTAGATAGCTTGCAAAATGTACTACAAGAAAGATATCAAGGGGTAGAATTACTCCAAGAACTCTATAGCCAATACACTTTAAATGACATATTAAATGGTCAGCAGTATATTTCTGAAGCAATGGTAGCCAAGTACAATAAGCATCATGAAGACCTTCAAATACTAAAGAGGTTAGTTAAGACGTATGCAAAAGACAAATATTATGATTTCTTTAGGTCAGACAAGGACAAGCTGAAGAATTATGTCCATTACATAAAGGGAGATAAAGCTTGTAACCAAGAAGAGTTATATAAGGCCATTAAGGCTATTTTGAAGAATGTGCCTCATGATGATGCAGACTACACTTATTGTATAAGGGAAATTGCAGAGTACAAATTCTTAGTGAGGTTGAACAATAGAGAAAATGGAAGTATCCCCTATCAAATAAATAAAATGGAATTAGAGCAGATTTTGCAAAACCAAGAACAGTACTATCCTCAAATCAAGCAAAATAAAGATAAGATTGAATCCATATTAACATTTAGAATTCCTTATTATGTAGGTCCACTGACACCACCCCACATGAAAAGTAGATTTGCGTGGGTGGAAAGAAGGGGAAATGGAAAGATTTATCCATGGAATTTTGATGAGATAGTAGATAAAGATGTATCTGCAGAAAAGTTTATTACAAAAATGACCAATTACTGTACTTACCTGCCAGAGGAAAAAGTTATACCGAAAGCATCTTTATTATACTCTAAGTTCATGGTATTAAATGAACTTAAAGGGATACGCATTAATGAGAAAAGATTAACCGTTGAAGATGAGAAGAAAATCATGGATAACCTATTTCTCCATACAAAGAAAGTGACACATAATAAATTCTGTGAGTGGCTTCAAAAACAACAGTACCCAGGAGGCCCCGAGTATACAGTCACAGGGTATCAAAAGGAAAATGAATTTGCAAGTTCTCTAGGATTATACTTAGACTTTTACAAGATTTTCAATAAGATTGATCGTACAAATGAAAGTATGATAGAGGAGATGATCTATTGGTTAACCGTATTTCAAGAGAAGTCTATTATTGAGAAAAAAATAAAGCAGAAGTATGGTGAAGCTGTTAATGATTACCAGCTCAAACAAATCTTAAGATTAAAACCACAAGGATGGTCTAGAATCTCTAGGAAATTACTCACTCAACTTATGGTCAAAGATAATGAAGAAAATCATAACATTATGTATTATCTAGAAAATACAAGTATGAATTTTATGCAAATTATAAGCCATAAAAAGCTTGGATTTAATAAGAAGATAGAGGAAAATCAGTTCACTCTAAAAGGAAAGAAGATTGAATTAGAAGATATTGCTAAGCTACAAGGTTCTCCAGCCATCAAGAAGGCTGTATGGCAGACGACTAAGTTAATTGAAGAAATACGAAAAATAATGGGGCATGATCCAGAAAATATCTTTATAGAATTTGCCAGAAGTGATGAACAGTCAAAGCGTTCAAAATCTCGAAAAAATAAATTAGAAGAAGCTTATAACAAATTACAAGAAGATGTAGAAGAATACAATGAAAAAGTTGTCAAGGAGCTTAAAGATAAGAAATATGTTGATAAATTAAACGATGAACAAGTTTATCTTTACTTCATACAAAATGGTAAGTGTATGTATTCAGGAGAGCAGTTAGACATTAATCAGCTCAGTAAATATCAAATCGACCACATTATTCCACAATGCTATATTAAAGATGATAGCTTTGAAAATAAGGTTTTAGTTAAATCTATCGAAAACCAGCGTAAACTAGATAGTTTACTTCTAAATCAAGATATACAGCAAAAAAATCAAGTTTGGTGGGAAAAGCTTTATAAACATGGTCTTATAGGACCTAAGAAGTATTACAACCTAACACGAAGAGGATTTTCTGAACAAGAACAAAAAGGCTTCATTAATAGACAACTTGTAGAAACGAGACAGATCTGTAAGCATGTAGCTGTACTTTTGCAAGATAGCTTTGTGAATACTCGGATCGTTATCACTAAGGCAGAATTAAGCCATAACTTCCGAATGAAGTATGGACTATACAAAAGTCGTAGTATCAATGATTATCATCATGCTCAAGACGCTTATTTAGCAAGTGTTATAGGAAACACCTTACTTATGAATAAAGATACAGATAGTGCAGAATGGATTTACAATCAATATGTCACTAAGTACAAGAAGAAAGGACAAAATAGAAACAACAACTATGGATATGTTATTGGACTCTTTGACAAGGAGATAATCAATGAAGAAGGTCTTGTAGTGTGGGATGGTAGTAACTCCTTAGAGAAGGTGATAAAGCTATTTAATTATAAGGATTGCTGTGTCACCAAAAAATTAGAAGAAAATACAGATAAGTTTTATGATGAGACCATTTACCCACATGATTCAGGCAAAACTTTAATACCTCTTAAGGAACACTTAGATGTTGCTAAATATGGTGGATATAGTGGTGTTAAAAATGCCTATTCAGTCGTTGTTGAAGTCAAACACAAGAAAAAAAGAGAGAAAAAATTAGTTGGTATACCTGTGCAAATAGCATACAGTATTAAACAAGGTAAACGGAATCTAATGGATTATCTTACAGAAATAGGATATGAAGATATAGTTATTTTACGTGATAAAGTATTAAAATATCAATTGATAGAAGAAAAGGGGGAGCTTGAATTTATTACATCTGCTCAAGAAGTATGCAATGCAAAACAGTTGCTTCTAGACCGAGAAATGCAAAGTATTATTTATCAAATCGAAAACCCAAAGGCACGTAGCAAAGAGAAGTTTGAAGAAAAAGTAGACGAGACATACAAAAAGATACTAAATAAGATCAAAATCCAATATCCTATGTTTAGTACAGCTTTAGATAAAATGCAACAAGTCTTGAAGTACGACAAGCTAGAATTAGAGCAAAAATGCATACTTATATTAGAACTCTTGAAACTCACTAAAGCGGATGCCCAAAATGCAAATCTAAAGAAAATCCATGATAAATTAGGGGATAGAGTAGGCCGAAAAAATAATTATACGATTGATATCCAAAACACTTTATTTATAGATCAATCAATAACAGGATTGTATGAGAGGAGATGCAGACTTTGAGTTGGAGAACTGTTGTCATCACTAATCATGTCAAATTAAGTTACAAGAATGGATATATGGTCATCAAAGGGACAGAAAATAACCTAGTACATTTATCTGAAATCGGAACTTTATTGGTGGATTCAACAATGGCAAACATCTCGTCACACTTAATCTGTGAATTGCTTAAAAGAAAAGTAAAAATAATCTTCTGTGATGAAAAACGGAATCCCATGAGTGAGGTAGTACCCTACTACGGATGCCATAATTCAAGTAAAAAGATTATGCAACAAATACAATGGAATAAATATTTCCAACAATTAGTATGGACTCAAGTCATTAAGCAAAAAATCCTTAATCAAGCAAGTCTATTAGAAAAAAAGGGACTTGAAAAGCACCAAATGCTCAAGGAATATACAAGTGAAATAGAATTTTTTGATGCAACCAATCGAGAAGGACATGCAGCTAAAGTTTATTTTAACAGTCTTTTTGGAATGGACTTTACAAGAGATGATGGAAGTGATATCAATGTAGGACTTGACTACGGCTATGCTATACTTTTATCTACTTTTAATAAAGAGATTGTAAATAATGGGTACTTAACTCAGTTGGGGATTAAGCATACCAATATATTTAATCCGTTCAATTTGTCATCGGATTTAATGGAACCTTTTAGGATTTTAGTTGACCAAACAGTCTATGACAACCAAACATTAGAATTTGGGCAAGATTTTAAAATGAAATTAGTAGATATTCTAAATCAAAAAGTTTATATGGATGGAAAAGAGTACTATGTAGGAAGTGCTATTCAAATCTATTTAAAGAGTATATTTGAGACAATAGAGTCTCAAAATTTAGATGGTCTGCAACTGTATGAATTTATATGAGTTATAGACATATGAGAATGATTCTATTTTTTGACCTTCCTACAGTCACTCAGCAAGATAAAAGAGAATATCTAAGGTTCCGTAAATTTTTGATAACAGAGGGGTTTATTATGATGCAAGAATCCGTTTACACCAAAATTGTACTAAATGGAACTGCATCTAATCTAATGCGGAATAAGGTAAAAAAGAATAAACCTAAAGGTGGACTCGTACAGGTACTAATTATTACAGAAAAACAATTTAGTAGCATGGAATATGTTTGTGGAGAAGCACAAAATGTTATTGTTGAATCTACAAAGAGGTTAATTATTTTATGATATTAAAAATCTTCCCTTTTGAAAATGAGATTAACATAGAAGAACACCATATAGCAATCTTGTATGTACAAGATAAAACACTATTTAATAGACTGGCTAACTCTTTTTATCAGTTGACAAATGGACAGGATGGACAAGAAAAAATAATTTTAGTAGAAAATGACAAAATACTTAGCATACAAGACAGCCTATTGTTTTTACCAGACTTATGGGGATTTGATTATAACAATAAAAAGATGCTTAATAAATTGGCACAGTATATTGAAAGACATTATAAACTTGATGCTGAAGAAATGGAGGCGTTCCAGAAACAAGTACAACTTATTCAATTAGGTGTACAAGAAATTATCAATGAGTTACCTTTTCAAATAGATATGAAAAGTGCTATTCTCATACCAGATATACTCAAAATGTTAGGCATTAAAATAGGGGATATGACTCATGCAACGTTACTTGAAAGAGCATTAGCCTTTATAGAGATTATACAAATATTTGAACTTTGTGAAACAGTAGTATTTGTAAATCTTAAAAACTATTTTAATAATAAAGAGATAAATGAGTTGTATAGACACGCAATTCATTATAAGATTAAGATAATGATATTAGAATATGGAACATTTGAAGAAAAGTTACCATACGAAAAAGTATGGTTAATTGATGAAGATTACGATGAATTTACATATTAAATTTACTACCATTTAGAGATGCCCTCGTAAGGTATTTTCAACATTTGAGGTTTTAGAAGTATGTTGTTCTGAATGGTAGTAAAACCACTATTCACTTTTCCTATTTCTTCACCTGGTTTTAGAAGTATGTTGTTCTGAATGGTAGTAAAACCTAATGTGCCTGTTGCACTACTTAGATATAGTTTTAGAAGTATGTTGTTCTGAATGGTAGTAAAACAAAGAAAACCGTCGTAGCTATAGAAAAGGAGTTTTAGAAGTATGTTGTTCTGAATGGTAGTAAAACCAGATAAAGTTGTTGATGTTACATATAGCTGTTTTAGAAGTATGTTGTTCTGAATGGTAGTAAAACATTCCCTTAAAGTGGAATTTAACTTTAATAGTTTTAGAAGTATGTTGTTCTGAATGGTAGTAAAACTAGCGTTAGAAGAATAAAAGGGGGGATTAAGTTTTAGAAGTATGTTGTTCTGAATGGTAGTAAAACAAACAAATTGAATTGTTGGGGCACGTTGAAGTTTTAGAAGTATGTTGTTCTGAATGGTAGTAAAACTTCATTTGGGTTTAACCAAGTCGAAGTTGAGTTTTAGAAGTATGTTGTTCTGAATGGTAGTAAAACAAAAATACATTATCTTATCTTGAAGAAATTGTTTTAGAAGTATGTTGTTCTGAATGGTAGTAAAACAGTGACTTTTGCCAACCAATCTATGAAGAGGTTTTAGAAGTATGTTGTTCTGAATGGTAGTAAAACATCTCCTAGCCAAGCAAAGACTAAAAAGAGGTTTTAGAAGTATGTTATTTTGAATAATGGTGAAATTATTATAATCTGAATAAATAAAAGCGTAGAATAGAATGAATGTCTCTTCAAATATACTTGAAAAGGTGGCAGGGTGGGGGGCATTCTCTGGAAGCGGCTTATGGAAGTGACTTAGAGGGTGTTAACGAGTGGGTGAGCAAGGGTTTTAGCCAGACTGTTTGAAGCGAAGCAAGTTTCTGGCGTTCTTGTGAATCCTGAGTTTACAGCCTCTTAGTTACTGGAAGTGGAAGCTGAAGGAGAATGTCCCCTGTCTTGACGCCAAAGAAGACTAGGGAAGAGACACTCATTCGAACCTCCTCCCAACATACTAGTCATTCTTCTATAACAATGCTAAGTATTCCATACAAAAATATAAAAAGCTGCATACAAAGTACAGACTCATCCCCCCAGATGTGTCTTGTCTATACTTTGTAGCAGCTTTTGTTTTGTGGTAGGCTATTACAATTTCAAGATGAAAGGGTGGGGACATGCTCTTGCTTATAGCTTTTTCTGGTTAGGTGGTCTGGTTTATCGCCATGGCCGTGCCTACGGTCCTGTATAGACTTATGGGGTTCTTTCAATGGCAGAGCTGTAATACAGTTACCCATTCCATCAGTAGCCACAAGTTATGACAGCGTTTAGAGGTACCTTTTGATTTGCCGTCTTACCGTTCCAGTTATTATGCCTTTTTGAAGAGCTTAGTTTTCACCGATTCATTTATGAAATTGTAGGTAATGCTCCTAATAGCCCAAGCTACCACAACCTTTGGCTATTAGGTTTGTAAGAAAGAAGGTGTCTCATCATTTGGTGGGGGGAAGGCCAGATGTTTATACAGCTTCTTTCTTGGTATAGGACAAAAGCTAACTAGTATTTGTTTTACCCTATACTATATTAATACGTGAAAAACATGGATAACCGTCGGAAATTTGATGATTAATTTTTATTTGTTAAAACCTCACTAAGGTATAGATGAAGTTTTGTTTAAATTTACCTGTAAATCAATTACGGATCATCATTTTTTAAAATTAATATTATAGGTAGTATAGATTATATATGTTCTGGTTAAGACTTAGGATGAGAAATGACTACATATTTAGTAGTAGATGAGATACTTTGAGTTAAGTTAGAAAATTAAACTATAGGTTAGTTGCAGTATATTAGGTGGTTAGCTATAATAAAAGCAAGATAAATGAAGGTGGTGTAGTCATGATTAAGAAGGATATATCTCAATTACATTTACCAGAGCGTTTTGTTAGAAAACTCAAACAAGATGTGGCTTATTTATTAGGCTATCCAAATATAGAAATTGAACAGATTATTTTGTTTGGAAGTTGTGCGAGAGGGAATTATAAAGTAACAAGTGATATAGATCTTCTAATGATTACAAAAGAAAGTTTAGAACGATATATTAGAGGGGATATATCAAGTGAATTAGAAGAAGAAGTAGAGCAAGTTAGTACAGATATAGTATTTTATTCTAACAAAATCTTTCAAGAAGCAGACAGTCTTTTTATAAAACAAGTAAAACAAGATGGAATTATCATTTATGATCAAAAAGATAAGAGTATAGGAGGGGACTATGCAGCAAAATAGTTTTTTAGGAAGAGGAATTAATGATTATTTATATGCTAAAAGTAGCATGAAAGATGGAACAAAGCCAGAATATAATTGGCCTGCTGTTATTTTTGCTCAAGCAGCAGAAAAAATATTAAAAGCTGTTATAGAAACAAAATTTGTAGATGATAGTAGCTGTATACAAATAATGCGTACACATAATTTGCGTACAGTTGTAAATAAAATTTTAGAAAGATTTCCTGATGCTAAATTATCTTCAAAAGATTGCAAATGGTTAGGAGATTTTTATTTCGATGCTCGTTATCCAGGAGATGATTTTATAATAGTTACTTTTGAAGACGCCTTAGAGGCAATGAAGATCGTAGAAGAAATACTAGTGGAAGTAGAAAAGATTTTAGATTCAGTAGAAGCAAAAAAACTTTTTGAACATTGTAAGTTGCAAGTTTCAAATATGTAGTTAGAGATGATGCAAGTGTAAAAAATATATTATCAAAAAACGACGGTTTTTCTAAATTTCAACATATATATAGTGTAGGACAAAATAAATGATAATTTATTTGTCTTATAGCAATGGGAAAAGTAAATAATAAATCCAATGTTTTATTGTAAGACTTCAACAAAATTAAACTTTCCTACAAAATTTTTAAGGAAATATCATACCCATTGCGTATATATAAGGTATAAGGCAAAAAAATCCTAGGTCCTTTTGCTTTATACCATAAGAAAAAGCAGACTGATAACTGGTTCCCCCCTTACTAGAAATCGGACAAGCTTTTTCTTATACAACTGGAGTTTGCATAGTGGTGGCAGCTAGCAAACTTCGGGGCAGTACCGAGTCTCTAAGCTATCGTGTCTTAAAACAATGTTTGTACTTCATCTAGAAAGCACGCCCTAAGATAAACTTGAGGTAATTCCTATGTATAGTTGACGCATACGATAACTGGCAGTGATACATACCATTGGGTATCCCTTTCACCTAAAGAAACCCGTATCCGTGCTCCTATAGCTAGGTAAGTCCATAAAGTAATCCTAAAAGGCCTAAATCTTCTATTTGTAGCCAGACGGCGTTTAAGATGCGGTACTTAGAGTCTTGCCACAAACAATAAGCTATCTTAAGTTCAGTCTATGTGTTTTTAAGGGGGAGACTGTCCTTAGGATAGCTTGTTGTGCTTTTAAATGAAGATAAATAGGGTATACTAATAGGGATAAACTATATAAGGAGCGGAACAATGAGACAGATAGATACAAAAGAAAAATTAAACTTAGCTATTAAGGAAGAAGAACTCCTTGTTGTCTATTTTACAGGAAGTGCTTGTGGTGCTTGTGAAGTGATTAAGCAAAAGGTGGAAAGTATTTTAGCGAAACATCCATCAGTTAAAGGCATAGAAGTAAATGGAGCAGTATATCCAGAACTGGCTACTGAGTATGAAGTATATGCATTACCTATTATACTTTTATTTGTACAAGGTAAAGAAAGCTTACGTTTAGGACGTAACTTAGATTTATTAGAATTTGAAAGAAAAATTGCTAGATATGAAGAGATGCTAAGTCCCCAGTAACCATTTGTATGGAGCTGGGGATTTGTTTGTACTTAGTGAAGATATATAAGGGGAAATAAATAAAATAAAAATAAAAGTTAAATATATTGAAATTACAGAAAATAATGGTGTAGTATTGAAGATAAAAGTAATAAAGTTAATAACATTAAATAGATGGGGAGAGAATGGAAAATGAAAAAAGCTGTTGTTTATGCAAGTATGACAGGACACTCAAAAAAGATAGCAAATGCTATAAGTAAAGAACTAGGAATAGAACCACAAAATGTGAAAAGTAATCCTACACTAGGAAAAGTAGATGTGCTTTTTATAGTAGGAGGCATTTATGGTAATGAAAGTATGCCTGAGATGATTAACTTTGTAAATCAACTAGATAAAGAGCAAGTAAAGAAGGTAGTGCTTATTACTTCACGTACTAGTAAGACTGGTACACAAGCTAGTTTAAGAAAAGTATTAGAGGAAAAGGGGCTTTTTGTTGAGACAGAAGAATATTTGTGTAGAGGAAGTTTTCTTTTTATAGGATTTGGTCATCCGAATAAAAAAGAAATTGAAGAGGCTGTCCAGTTTGCAAAAAAGTTTATTAAGTAGAGAAGAGTTTAGCTCAGATTTAATATTTATAAAGCTGAATGAATAGAAGCCCTATGAAACTAGTAAAATTATATACTAGTTTCATAGGCCTTTTCATATCAATAGTTCATCATTTAAAATCATTTTTTGAGATTTGTCTTGGCCATGAAAGTAAGGTTTTTCTAGAGATTTTTAAATCAGATTCTTTTGGAAAGTATAGGTCACAGAAGCAATTATGATAATTTGCAGTCCAAACATATTTATCCCATACCCTTGTATTTTGTTTGTATTTGATTAGTAATTCTTCTATTTTTGCCTTATGTCTAAGAAGTAATTCAATTTTAATACGTTCAAATTCGTATTCATTATGGCATTCCTTATAGTATTTAAAAATAGTGTTTAAATAATTTAGATACCATTGACCGTCATTATCAATGAGTACTTTGTTTTGCTCAGGTACACTATCGTAATATCTCATATAAGTTTTTAGGTGCTCAACAGTCTTATGATCTAAGACAATACGAGGATAGCAAGCCAGTTGGCTTTCTGTGTGATGGGCATCTAGGAGCGCTGGTCCAAAGACAATATCTTCATTAATATAAAAATCTCCAACACTTATGCCACCACGAACAAAAAGTCCTTCTAAAGCAAGATTAAATTGATATTCAGCCACATTATCAAGAATCTCATCTAATTCTACTTCCCCATCTCCTTTTATAGGATAGGCAACTACCATATTATCAGTGAAAATTTTAATTTTGCCTTGGCTATATTTATTAGGAACAATACATTGTTTATTTTTGTTAATCAGGTAGTTGATTTCTCTAAGAAGTTTATCTCCAGAACCATCATTGCAAGAATCTACTATCATTTGGGAGAAACCTAATATATCTATTGCACAGACAACGGAATTAACAAGGGTAGGATTCTCTTCGTTATATTGTTGTTTATTCATGTTAATACGCCCTCACTTATTGCATGATTTATACTTTGTCTCTATTTAGTATAAATAAACCTAAGTTTTTTATCAATCCTTTAACCATTTAGGTGCAAAGTAATCTATACCAAAAGCACCTAAGGGAGCAGTTAGAATAATAGCAATAACAGATACAGTAAGGACGATAGGCCCGCAGCTTAGTCCCATTGATAAAGGGATACTTCCTATAGCTGCTTGAACTGTAGCTTTAGGCATGTAAGCAATAATACAAAAGAAACGTTCTTTCAGTGTGAGCTGAGTCTTAAGTAGGGCTAACCACACACCAAAAGCTCTAAATAAAAGAGCAAAAGAAATAACTATAAGAGCAGGAAAAGTTGCTTTTGTAGCGTAACTTAAGTCTACTGTAGCACCTACTAATACAAATAGAAGAAGTTGTGCACCTATCCAAAGTTTTGAAAACTTGCTAGAAAGTCTATTTGCAAGAGATAAGTAATGAGCGTATAACCAAGCGCCTAAAGTCATAATACCAATTAGTCCAGAAAAAGGTATTATAGGTTTAAGCATATTCTCTAAGCCAACTAGTAAAAAGGAAATACTAAGGATAATAAGCACTTTTATAGAATCTCTAAGATGAAAGAACTTAAAAAACTTAGTAAGTACCATACCTATTAAGATACCCACCAGGATACCAAGGACAATAGAAATAGGAATATTTAAGAAGCTTTTTGCATTAAAGGAACCACCCTGAGCCATTGTAGTAAAAGATGTAAAGAGTACAATGACAAAAATATCATCTACAGAGGCCCCAGCCATAATAAGTTGTGGAATACTGTGATGGGTACCACGATTTTCTTCAATAAGCTTTACCATACGAGGCACGATAACAGCAGGTGAAACAGCTGCTAGTACTGTTCCTAAAATAGCAGCATCTAATAAAGAGATACCAAGTAGTGTAGGACCAATAATAAGTATACCTATAAGCTCAAGGGTTGCAGGGACAAAGCACATTAAAAGTGCAGGACGGCCTACCTGTTTTAAAGCAGCAAAGTCTAAAGAAAGACCAGCACGTAATAAAATAATAACGAGAGCCAGCTGTCTTAAATCTGCTGAAATTGCAAGTAGTGTAGGGTCAAGAAGATTAAGTGCATAAGGGCCAAGTATAATACCTGTTATAAGCATACCAAGTAAATCTGGTAAACCTAACTTTTTCATTAATCCTCCTAAAAGTAAACCACACAAAAAGATAAGGGCTAAACTAGTAAGTAACATTTTTATTCCTCCTTAAATTAAACATAAAAAAAGCTGATAACTCTGCAAATGGCAGAAGTCATCAGCTTAGTATAAGCAGTTTTGGTTTTCTAGACCAAGGGAGACATTCATTCCCTTTTCGTTTCATAACGATTTAAGATATTTTTCTTAGTTTAGCATAAGCTAAAAGTTTATGCAAGTGATATAAAGTAAGATAAATTCGTGCAAGAGGGAGTTTAAAATTAGATTCTGGGCAGTATGGTAGATAGCATAAACAATTAAAAGGGTTGAAGAATTATTTGAATTAGTTATAATATAATGAAATGTTATTTTTTAGTGCTAAAAATGTTATAAAATCCAAGGTCTTAAACGAATTCAGATACATGAATAAAGATAAAAGGGGAAATAGAAAGGGGATAGACGTGAAAAGGATAAGTTTAAAAGTGAAAATCTTATTAGGGATATTGTTTATTATAATTATAGGGAGTGTGGGAGTAAGTGAATATAAAGGCTATGAGGTAAGGAAAGATCAGGTACAACGCCAAGCTATTTTAAATATGCCACTTGTACCACTTACTATGGAGCAAAAAATCCAGGATTTTGAGTATCTATATAAAGTTATTAAGGAAAATTATCCTTTTTTAGAAGTAAATAAACGTATGAATGGGATAGATTGGTTGGCAAATAAAGATAAATACTTAAATCTCATTCAAAATACTAGTGATGGGGATGACCAGGACTATAAAAAGGTATTAGATATTATTATGAGTGACTTAAACAACGGGCATACTCATATTTTAACTAGAGAACATGTTAAAGTTATGAGAGAGGCCTACTACCATGCAAAACAACAAGGTGTATGGCAAGGTATAAATTATGATGTACTAAATAACCCTTATGCTTTGAGACGATATGGCATGGATATATCAGTTGGTGAAAGTAAAGATACAGAAAATGATGGAAATGCAAAGGAGGAGATACAGACTTCCCAAGTGATAACAAAAGATGTGATAGAAGGAAAAGTGGCTTATATTCGTATACCTGAAATGCTCGGTTCAAGGGAAAGAGAAAAAGATGAAACCATAATTATCCCATATCTTGAAAAGGTGAAAGACTATAATGCATTAATTATTGATATTCGTGGCAATAGTGGAGGAGATTCAAAATATTGGTCAGAGTTTTTAATGCCTAGAATTATAAGGCAATCATATGCATCAGAACAGTATACATTTTACAAAGGTGGAGAAGAAATTCAAGCTTTTATAAAGGCTGATTATAAGTCACCTATCTTTATAAAAAAAGTAAGTAATTTAGACAAAGATTTATTGCCCAATATACCAGAAGAAGTATATACAGATTTTACATATTATGAACAATCCACATCACAAGTTAAGCCACATTTAGATTCTATACATTTTAAAGGAAAGATATATTTACTTGTAGATAGAGGTGTTTGTTCCTCAGCAGAGAACTTAGCCGTGTTTGCAAAAGATTCGGGACTAGCAATTTTGATTGGAGAAAAGACTGGGGGAGATGGAATAGGATCAGACCCAATGCTTACCATGCTTCCTAATAGCGGTTTGGTAGTACGTTATTCAAAAGATTTAGGGACAAGTGGGGATGGTACTTGTAATGAGGAATATAAGACTGTACCAGATTATGTGATTCAAAATCCAGCAAGAAGTACAAACTTTATGGAAGATGAATGCATTAAGAAGGTCTTGGAATTAGAGGGAATAAAATAAGAAGAGGTAGCATTCAACGGATGCTACCTCTTCTTATTTTACAACTTCTTCAGGCCAATCAATAATACCGCCTAAATTATAAGCTTTTGTATAACCTAAGGTATTTAAAATATGGCAAGCTACTTTGCTACGCACACCACTACGGCAATAAACATAAATAGGTTGATGAAGGTCTGTAAGTTCTTCCTCAGCACGATCTTCTAGGTAGTGAAGAGGAATGTGTACAGCATCTTTTATATGTCCTTCTTTGAATTCACTATTTTCGCGTACATCTAAAATAATAGGATTTGTTTCTGATTTTAAAGCCTCATATATAGTCATTTAAGTGTCTCCTTTAGTTATTAAAAAAAACGAATAGACATAAGTTATAAACTTATGGGTTCTTTGTCATAATATAATAGAGTGCTATAAGCTACAAGTAGAAAATAAAATATTATAATAAAAATAATAATATGAATTAATGTTAAATAATAAAAACTATTAATTGTATTGTGCGAGGAAAGGCATTTATGATATATTTAAATGTTTAATAAAGGTTATTAAACTAAATACATGACTAGAAGGAGAAGACTTATGAATAAGAGAATGCTTGTTATTTCCCTGGATGCTATGATTTCGGAGGATTTAGAGTATATTAAAACACTTCCAAACCTTGGACCAATTGTAAAAGGGGGGGCTATCGTTAAGAACTCTGAGACAGTATATCCATCTTTAACTTATACAGCTCATGCATCTATGATTTCTGGTACATATCCAGATAAACATGGTGTAGTGAATAATGAAATCTTTAATCCATTTATGAAGTTTGGTGATTGGTTTGAAGAGCGTAGTGGTATTCATGCAGCTATTCTCCCAGAAGAGTGTGAAAAGCATGGTTTAAAAGTGCTTATTAATAGTTGGCCTACAATGGTAGGAGCAGATGTAACTTGGAATCTACAACGTGCAGGAATTCACCAAGTTGCAGAGGATAAAAAGGCATCTATGATTGCAAACTCTACTCCAGGACTTATGGAGAAAATGTATGATATTTGTAGTGATGCATGGAAAGAGGATAAATATTATGATTCAGACAAATTTTCAGGTCTTGCTAGCAAATATTTAATTGAAACCGAGATGCCAAATGTTATTTTTATGCATATGACACTTATTGACCACTACAGACACGTATATGGGGTATATAGTGAAAAAATTAAAGATGCTATTAAATATATAGATGATATGCTAGGTTATGTTTTTGATGCCCTTAAAGAGAAGGGAATTTATGATGAAACAATTTTTGTTATTTGTTCAGACCATGGACAAGTAAATATTGATGAAAGTATTAATATTAATCAAGATTTTATAGAAAAAGGTTGGATTACTGTTGATACAGAAGGGAATGTAACAGACTGGAAAGTATTTGCTCATTCAGCAGCAGCATCTGCTCAAGTATACGTAAGAAATCACGACGCATCACTTATAGAAGAAGTAGATGCTTACTTAAGAGCAAATAAAGAACGCTTTAAAATCGATCAAATATTTACAACCAAAGAAGTAAAAGAAAAGTATAAATTAGATGGAGACTTTGACTTTGTCTTAGAAGCAAAAGAGGGGGTAGGCTTTAACTATATGTTGAGCGCACCATTTATTAAGCAAGTAGCCAATGAAGATTATCGTACAAGTGTAGGAACTCATGGACATATTCCAACACGTGGTTCTCAACCAGCACTTGTACTTAGTGGACCAGGAGTAAAGAGTGGTGTAGTCTTAGAAAAGGCCTATAATGTAGATATTGCACCAACTTGTGCTAAGTTACTTGGATTTACTATGCCAGGAGCAGATGGGCATGTATTAACAGAACTTATTGAAAGTGAAAAATAAGTTTATATAAAGTGAATAATAAGCAGTCATTAGGGCAAATACTCTAAAAAATATGTAAAGAGAGTTGGAAGTTTACATGAGGAAGAGGAAACATACTAATGGCTGCTTATTACGTTTATTAAGCTTTTGTGCAAGTTTTAGCTTCCTATTACTTGCAGGTTTATTTGGGCTTTACTATATAAGCGAGAAACCAGAAATTGCTGCTTCAAAGGCAGATGGACAGGAAGTATCTAGTATACAAAAGGCTACAGTAGATAGCACACAGGAGAATAACTTAGATCAGACTAGGGAAGAGATAGGAGAAAGTGGAAGGGTGAATACTCCACAGAATCACTCATCTAATCCAATAGATGAAAATGGTTTAGCTAAACCTTATAACAATCTAAGAGTAGATGAAGACATATCTGATTCTAGTACTGGTGAAAGTGGAGATGAAGTAAAGGCATCAGATAGTGAAGGAAGTAGTGGGCTAGAGTATGAAGGAGATAATATAGCATCTACTCCTGCAAGCCCAGAAGTTATTAAAGACTTTGAAAAGGTTGCTGTATATGATAAATATATATTGTCTTTAGATGAGGATATAGTAGGAACAATGGGGGATATGTATAATAATGGCCAAGTAGATTATAAAAGTATTGTAACCAAACTGTTTAGTAAATTATCATTTAGTGACCAGCTTAGACTTTTAAATATTATTCTCTCAAAGGCACAGAATATTAATATAAATGAAGTATGGAATATGATTAGTGATGGCATCACCGAAGAAGAAAGTGTAAAGCTTCAAGAATTGGTACAGACTCATTTTACAAAAGAAGAGCTAGATGAACTTTATATGTACTATCAATCTAGTGAAATAGCAAATAATGAATGATTAGAAGTAGTATAGATGAAGGGGAGGTGAAATTTTCACCTCCCCTTCATCTATTATAATGTTTGTAGTGTGCCAGTAGAATCAAGAAGTATTACATCTTCTTGATTATCACCAGAGCTCATACCTTTTATGTGGATATCTTGACCAAGAACATCACCAACCAGTGCATTATTTTCGATGCGAACATTCTGACAATAATCTAGATTAATCATATGATGGCGATAACCGTATGGTTCATACATATAGCTTCTAATAATTTTATTATTGCTAAATTCCAAACCATCTACACTAAGGGCGTAGAGTACAGAATAGTCAAAAGCTGTAAAGGTATTATCTGTAATATGGATATTTCTATGGAAGGATTTATCAAGTATTGGTTGTGGGATTTCTGGACAAATACTAATAATGCCTTCACAGAATTGATACATAGAACTTACACATTCATTAAAGTGGTTATTGCGAATAATAACATCTGTACAAGCACCTGATTCATACCATTGATTTGCATCTCCAGCAATTAGTATACCTGAGCCGGCTGAGTCGAAAACATTATTTTCAATAATTACTTGACCTGGTGTAGAAACAAGTACACCACGGGCTCTACAGCTACCGAAGTAGTTATTTCTACAAAGTAAACTTGGGGTGTTTGTAAGATTTTCTAATGCATCACCTGATTTAATACCTTGAGGGATAGGATCTTCAAAAGTAATCTCAAACTCTGTTGGAGAAAGCAACTTGAAGTCTTTAGCTTTATTTGTTCCATAAGAAGCCATAGATAAATTTTCGATAAAGGAGATTTCATGCCCTGTTTCAGCCCAACAGTCAAATCCATAAGCTTGGTGATGAACAAAAATTCCTTTTAAAGTATGGCTATCTACAACTTCTGTAATACGTACAGAAGTACCATGGACATTAATAGGGTCATCCATAAGTCCATAGAACCAACAATTTTCTACTGTAATAGAACCTTTATTATTAGAGAAATGAAGTCCATCATCATGTCCACTTATTACACGGCGACCTTTAGAATAGTTTGGGCTAAAGCGTATACCTTTGTAATGTAATGTATCACAAAACTGAGTTAAGATGCCCAAACCACCAGTCATATGTAGTGTAATATTTTCTAATGTGATATGGCTACTTCTATAAAGGAATAGGCCAGGGTGAAGACGTTTATTATGTCTAAGTACACCATAGTTACCTACTGTAGGAATAGGATTAAAATTACCATGGAAACGAATAATGCCTTCTGATAGTTGTTCATGCTTAGAACTGTAGAAGAAATCTCCTGTACGATATGCTAATTTTTTGGTAATATGATTAAATTCTACAAAAGGATTATAGAGTGATGTATTAGGAGATTGCCAGTTTTCTCCTTGGAACCAAAGAAGGTTATCTTTAACTGTATGAGGATACATTTTAGGATCAATATGCATATCCACATATTCTTTACAAGAAGCAACAATTTCACCTTCAGCAGAAAGAGGAATATCCCAGTCAATAGTAATATCTTTCACCGTAATATTACTTGAATGATCAATAGCAATAGGTGTGGTTTGCCCTGCATAGATAAAAGTACTACCAGCACCATCTAAAACAATATGATCCATATCTTTCATAAGGATGGAGAGGTGACGTGGATTTTCTTGATCTGTATTAGAAAAATAGTAATCAGCCTGTATAGCTTGGTCAGAAGAAAACTTATAAATACCTTTTTCTAGTATAAAATAGGTATGGCTTGGATGAGCTTCTAACATTTTGCAAAAAAGCTTAGTCATGTTTTGATTCGTATTTGGTAAGATACCAAAATCTTTAGCATAAATCTTCGTGAGTAGTGTCATAGTAATCTCCTTAAAGGTTGTTGATTTAACTTAGCTTCATAAAACAGTAAGATTGATTTTTAATAGATGATAAGAAGTGTAGTAAATTTTACTACAAAAAATTAACTTTAACTAAGTATTTTTTAGTTAATCATAGTATAATATAGACGAAAGTATATTGTAAAATTTATTTTAAAATTATCTATTAAAATTATGAAAAAGGAGGTTAAGTATGAAAAGTCAACTTAATATTGGTCTTATTGGTGCTGGTGCACGTGGTATGGGCCTTTTGCATGGAGTTATTTTACATATGGAAGATATTAATGTAGTAGCTGTATGTGATACCTATACTGACCGTACCGAAGAGGCTGCTCATGCAGTTCATAACTCACGTGGTACAACACCTGTTGCCACAACTAATTACAAAGAAATTTTAGCAATGCCAGAAGTAGATGCTATTGTAATCTCAAGTGCTTGGACAGGACATATTCAAATTGCCATAGAAGCTATGGAAGCTGGTAAATATGTAGGTATGGAAGTAGGAGGTGCCTACTCTGTAGAAGAATGTTGGGAACTTGTAAAGGCTTATGAAAGAACGGGTGTACCATGTATGATGCTCGAAAACTGTTGTTATGGCCGTGAAGAACTTATGGTACTTAATATGGTGAAAAAAGGAATCTTTGGTGAAGTAGTTCATTGCCAAGGTGGATACCAGCATGACCTTAGACAAGAAATTGGATATGGGAAGGAAAACAGACATTATCGTCTAGTAAACTACTCAAATCGTAACTGCGAAAACTATCCTACTCATGAAATAGGGCCTATTGCTAAAGTTCTTAATATTAACCGTGGCAATCGTATGATTTCCTTAACTTCTATGTCTTCTAAAGCACGTGGTATGCACGAGTACATAGCACAATATAAATCGGATGATGAAACACTTATGAATACACACTTTGCACAAGGTGATGTAGTTACAACTTCTATCAAATGTGCCCATGGTGAAACAATTATTATCACTTTAGATACTACTCTTCCTCGTCCCTATTCTAGAGGTTTTAGAGTACAAGGTACAAAAGCAATGTTCCTAGAAGATAACATGACTTTATTTATAGATGGAGAACATAATGAATATGACTTTGAATGGCATAAGCAATGGGGTAATGTTGAAAAGTACAGAGAAGAATATGATCACCCATTGTGGAAGCAATTCTTGACTGAAGGCGTACAAGGTGGTCATGGTGGTATGGATTGGCTAGTACTTAAAGCCTTTTTCGAATGCGCTAAAACTGGTAGTGAAACACCAATCGATGTCTATGATACAGCTAGTTGGATGTGTATCAGTACATTATCTGAACAATCTATTGCTATGGGCAGTATGCCTGTTGCAATACCAGACTTTACAAATGGTAAATGGATGCACCGTAAAGAAGAGGCTGTAAGTAAATATTCTTTAAGTTGTGTATGGGATGAACTTTATAAATAAATGAGTAAGACCTGCTAAGAAAATCAATAGTTTCTTAGCAGGTCTTTTTTTATATTTGCAGATGCATATAAATACAAAAAAATAAATTTTTATATAAAGTTGTTGCATATTTAGACATATATAAGTATAATAATTAATAATTGAAAATTGCTAAATTATCAGACTAAGAAAAGGGGAGGAATGAAAATGTATAAAGTAGCCATATTGGGATCAACAGGATATGTAGGGGAGGAGCTAGTACGGCTGCTCTATCATCATCCTCATGTTAAATTAACACATTTATCATCTCATAGTTATGAAGGTCAGTCTTATAGTAGTGTTTATCCTCATTTCAAAAATCTCATAGAGGAAACTTGTATAGAAGATGATGTAACTAAAATAGATGCAGATGTACTATTTATTGCACTTCCTCATGGTTTTGCAAGTAAGGTAGTGACAAAAGAGCTTTTAGCGAAGACAAAGGTTATTGACCTTGGGGCAGATTTTCGTATAACAAGTAAGGCATATAGTGATTGGTACAAGGTAGAGCATTTTGGAGAAGCCTTACTAGAAGAGGCTGTATATGGTTTATGTGAGTGGAATAGAGAAACTATAAAAGAGGCTAGACTTATTGCAAATCCAGGATGTTATGTGACATGTAGTTTACTTAGTCTATTGCCCTTATTAAAAGAAGGACTCGTTGATTTAAATAGTATTATTATTGATGCTAAATCTGGTGTAACAGGAGCAGGTAGAGGATTAAACTTAGGTACTCACTATACAGAATGTAATGAAAGTATTAAGGCTTATAATTTAACTACACATAGGCATACGCCAGAGATAGAAGAAAAGCTTCACTTCTTTGGCAATGAAAGTGTACATCTAACTTTCACGCCTCATTTAGTACCTATGAATAGAGGAATTTTAACAACTATTTATGCAAGTCTTAAACCACAAGTAACAAAGGATAAGATAAGAAATATCTATAATACATACTACGAGAAAGAACAATTTGTAAGACTTTTAGAAGATGGGCAAGTAGCAGAAACAAAATGGGTAAAAGGTTCAAATTACTGTGATATAAGTTTTCAAATAGATGAGCGTACCAATCGTCTTATTATAGTAAGTGCCCTAGATAATATGGTAAAAGGGGCAGCCGGTCAGGCCATACAAAATATGAATATTATGCTTGGCTTAGATGAAAATACAGGAATAGGCTATACACCTATTTTTCCAGCATAAATAATTAAAAAGGTGGGGGAACAATGAAAATAGAAGATAAAGGCATTTTAATAGCAAAAGGTTTTAAGGCAGCAGGAGATTTTATTGGTATCAAAAAAGCTAAGAAGGATTTGGCCATCCTATATAGTGAGGCACCTTGTACTTATGCAGGTGCATTTACACAAAATATAGTTAAGGCAGCGCCTGTTATATGGGACCAAAAGGTATTAAAAGCAGATAAACCTATTCATGCTGTAGTAGTAAATAGTGGAAATGCCAACGCAGTAACAGGAAGTACAGGGCATAAAGATGTAGAGACTATGGCAAGTACAACAGCACGAGCTTTAGGCATTGAAAAGGAAGAAGTCTTAGTATGCTCTACAGGGGTTATAGGCGTACCTCTTCCAATGGAAGTTATTGTACCTGGTATTGAAAAAGTAGCAAGTCAATTAGGAGAAGGCAGTGAAGCAGAAAGTAAGGCAGCAGAAGCTATTTTAACCACAGATACTTTTAAGAAGGAAATTGCCTTACAAGATGAGATAGATGGGTATACCGTATCTGTTGGAGCTATGGGGAAAGGGTCTGGAATGATTCATCCTAATATGGCAACATTACTTGCCTTTGTTGCTACAGATGTGAATATTACAAAGCCTATGCTTCAAAAAGCCTTAAATAAATGTGTAGACTTATCCTTTAATATGATTACAGTAGATGGGGATACAAGTACAAATGATAGTGTGATTGTGCTTGCAAATGGAGAAGCTAACAATCCACTTATTGAAGAAGAGGGGGAAGCTTTTGATAAATTTTCTAAGATGCTATTTGAAGCATTAAAATTTATAGCCATTTCTATTGTAAAAGACGGAGAAGGTGCCACTAAGCTTCTAGAAGTGGAAATAAACAATATAGGAAGTTTCAAAGAGGGAAAAACATTAGCAAAAAGTATTTTAACTTCTAATTTAGTAAAGACAGCATTTTTTGGAGAGGATGCTAACTGGGGAAGAATATTAGCAGCTATGGGGTATAGCGGCGTAGTTTTTAATCAAGATAAGGTGACCCTTACACTAGAAAGTGTAGCAGGAAGTATTGTTTTATTTAAAGCAGGTATGCCTCTTGGGTTTAGTGAGGAAAAAGCAAGAAACATATTAGAAGAAAAAGAAATTAAAATCATTGTGAATATGGAAGATGGAAAAGAGACAGTAAGGGCATGGGGATGTGACCTAAGCTATGAGTATGTAAAGATTAACGGAGAGTATAGAAGTTAGGGGGAGTGTAATGACCAGTCAAATTATAGAAAAAGCTAAAGTGCTTAGTGAGGCACTACCTTATATTCAAGCCTTTAAAGATCAAGTTGTAGTCATTAAATATGGTGGAAGTGCTATGCTAGATCCTCATATTAATAGTACAATCGTTCAAGATATGGTACTTTTAAAATCGGTAGGTCTTAAGCCTGTTATTGTTCATGGAGGCGGTCCAGAGATTAATGACATGCTTACACGCATGGAGATAGAGTCTTCTTTTGTAGATGGTTTAAGGGTAACTACAAAAGAAACAGTAGATGTGGTAGAGATGGTGCTTGCTGGTAAAGTGAATAAACGTATTGTTTCAATGATACATGAACAAGGTGGAAGTGCTGTTGGATTAAGTGGAAAAGATGGCATGATTATTGAAGCAGAAAAGATGATCAAAAAGAATGTAGACTTAGGGTATGTAGGGGATATTAAAAAGATTAATACTAAACTTATTAATACTTTAATTGAAGGAGACTTTATTCCAGTTATATCACCCATTGGTACAGACAATGAGGGAAATACTTATAACATTAATGCAGACTATGTAGCAGTGGCTATTGCAGGTGCTCTAAAAGCAGAAAAACTTGTATTTCTCACAGATGTGGAAGGGGTACTTAAAGATAAAGAAGATCCTTTATCTCTTATTTCTTACCTCAGTAAAGAAGAAGCAATAAAATATTTGGCAGATGGAACAATAGGAGGAGGAATGATTCCTAAAGTGACATGTTGTCTAGAGGCTATTCACAAAGGGGTAAAAATGGTTCATATCCTAGATGGAAGAGTAGAACATTCACTTATTCTAGAAATTTATACTCATGAAGGAATAGGCACAATGATTTATGATGAAGGGGGCTATTAAATGATTAAAGAAGATGAAAGTAAATATGTGATGCATACTTATAATCGTTTTAATATAGCACTTGATCATGGGGAAGGTTGCTATATATACGATGAAGACAATAAAAAGTATTTAGATATGGGAAGTGGGATAGCGGTAAGTTCTCTAGGATACAATCACCCTGTACTAAGTAAGGCACTAGAAGCACAACTTCATAAGCTATTACACACCTCCAATCTGTACTATACAAAGCCACAAGTAGAAGCAGCTCGTTTGCTTATAAAATATAGTGACTTTGATAAAGTTTTCTTTTGCAATAGTGGTGCTGAGGCTAATGAAGCAGCCATTAAAATAGCAAGGAAATATGGTAGTAGTAAAAGTAAAGATAAAGTTGAAATCATTACTTTAGAAGGTGGCTTTCATGGACGTACCTATGGTTCACTTACAGCTACGGCACAAGAGAAGTACCAAGCACCTTTTAAGCCTTTAGTACCAGGTTTTAGTTATGCTAAGTTTAATGATTTAGAAAGTATGAAAGAACTTATAAGTGAGAAGACTTGCGCTGTTATAGTAGAGGTTATACAAGGAGAAAGTGGCATACATGTAGCAGATAGTCACTATCTTCAAGAAGTGGAAAAGTTATGTAAGCAATATGATGTCTTACTCATTATAGATGAAGTACAAACAGGCATGGGTAGAACAGGGAGTTTATTTGCTTATTCCCAGTTTGGCATCCAGCCAGATATAGTTACAACGGCTAAAGGCTTAGGAGCGGGTTTACCTATAGGTGCTGTTTTAGCAAAAGAGAATGCAAATATTCTTTTACCAGGAGATCACGGAACTACCTTTGGAGGGAATTTATTAGCAACTACAGCAGCTAAGGTTGTACTTACTACCTTATGTGAAGAAGGGATTTTAACACAGATACAAGAGATAAGCGAATATTTAAAGAGTCAATTAGAAGAGCTAAAGCTAAGTGAAGAGCTTATTGTAGATGTAAGAGGTAAAGGTCTTATGTTAGGGGTTGAGCTTAGTGTAGCTGCTAAACCAGTTATAGATAAGTGTGTGGAGAAAGGTTTACTGCTTATAGGAGCAGGAGAAAAGGTTATTCGTTTCTTGCCACCACTTATTTTAGAAAAAGCTCATGTAGATGAGGCCATAGAAATTTTTCAAGAAGGATTAAAATAAAACACTATGCTTCGTAAAGTGTATTTACGAAGCATAGTGTTTTTTACGGTATTGACCAGGTGTGCAATTTTCAAATTCTTTAAAAGTAGAAATAAAACTTGAAACATGGATAAAGCCTACTTGGGCAGAAATAATCTTTAAAGAATAAGGTGTAGTATTAAGTAATTCTTTAGCTTTTTCAATACGTAAGCGATTAATATAGGTAAAAGGTGTTTCACCATGATGTTTATAAAAGTACTCTTGGAAGTAAGCAAGAGGTATTGAAAACTGAATGGCTATTTGCTCAACGCAAAAGCTTTCTTCACAAAAGTGTTCTTTTATAAAATCTCTTATTAGTGTAAGTGAAGGTTCAGGTACACGTGAATGATGATAATCTACAATAAGATCTAACATTTCTGTAGAAACTTCCAGTACGATTTCTTTAAGTGCATCAAAAGATTCTACCTTAAAAAGAGATACAAGGTCTAATTTATCATAAGGAATAGGATCATCTTGTTTATCAATATAATTATTAAAAGCCATCATAATTTCAATACAAATAACCTTTTGTAAAGAAAAAGGCAGGGATGTTGACTCTAAAGAGTGCATAGTATGCAAGATTAACTCTGATATTTTATTAAAGTCTTTTACCTGTAAGAAGGTATTGAGTTGCATAGACACTGTTTTGTAATCTTGAAAAAGCACTTGAAGGGAATCAGATAACTTAGGTGTTGTTTCAAACTCACTAATGGTACGTGCATTAATATAGGAAGTTGAAAGATTGGATAAACGTCTTGAGAAACTTCCAAAGTAAAGGGTGGCTTGTGGAAGTACAAGAGTAGATAGCGTAATATCTGATTGTGTACCCATTAGGAGAATATCAGTATTTGAGTGAATATGCTGGATTAAGTAAATTTGATTAATATGAACTTGCTGCATACTTGCAATAGTCTTATGAATAGTAGAATCAATAGTAAAAGGCCCAACTTGTGATTTGACCACTACAATACCATGATAAGGGGAAGTTAGGTCAATATTAAGTGCCTTACAGTTTTCAATAAAGTCAGGCATATTGTTTACATTACCATTGACGAGTTGATTCAAGAAGAAATACTGCTTCATAGGAATACTCTGGTCTACTTCATTTTGAAGCTTAGAATAATTTTGCTTAAGTAAAGTAAGAGAGTAATTCATCTCAGAAATAGGAGCATAATTACGCTTAACAATATAGTAACTACATAAAAGGCTAAAAATAATGGCTCCAAAAATACTTGTAAGCATAATAATATTTAAAATATTTAAAGGCTCAAAAATATCTCCGTGAGGAATAATGCTTAAAAGAATAAGATTGTCTATATTAGGAGAAGGTTTTACCCCATAAAGTAAATAATTATCTGAGTTAATCGAGAAATTATCCTTATTGTCATTTAGCATACTTAATGAACGTATAAAACTTTCTTTATTTAAAGTAGGAAGGTAGTGTAAATTAAGGGCATTGAGTGAGCCTTCTAAATCTAGAGCATTTAGAAAGTAAAGATTTCTATTTAAATCTAAAGGTGCCATTAATAATTTATAAAAAGGTTCTTCCTCAAATAAAAAGATAGAAAATCCTATTTGTTTATAAGAGCTAATAAGAGGTACAACTAAAGTAAAATAATTTTTGTCTTTATAATTTAAGGAATTAATAAATGTAGGGCTAGTGATGTCATTAAATAAACTCTTTAAGTTTTGTCTAGAATAGTCTGGTGCAGTATATTGTTCGTAAAAACTATCTAAAGATAGACTTGTTTTGCTCGTATAGACATAATCAGTATCATAAAAATATACAATAGCGTCACTTAGAAGTTGATCAGATACAACATAATTAAAGAGTGTAGAAATAAGCTTAGCGCCCTCAGCAGGGGTCTTTTCTAAATCAAAGGTTTTAAATTGATCTTTATTTGTTAGATGGTGGGCAATAAGTAAACACTCATCTAATTGATTATTTAAATTACTGGTAGAAATATCAATAGTAGCAATTTCTTTATCATAAAGTTCTTTAGAAAAAATATCATAACCTATACTAAATAGTGTTGTAATAATACACGAAACTGGAATCATAAAAATGAGTAAAAAAGAAAGTAAATACTTTTTAAATAAATCTTGATTAGAAGACATTAAATTCTCACCTCAACGACATTTTAAGCTATAAAAAATATAAATACAAGAAAAATATATATATTATTATTATTTAATTTATATAATTATAATAATTGAAAAAAGTTGTGTCGAAAGGTAATATAAGAGTGAGGTGAAAATATGTCTACAAAAAAGATGAAGAATTATATAATTACGCTAATGATATGTATTGTATTAATTTTGCTAAGTTCTAAAACAACCTTACCTAGCCAACATGCAGAAGCTGTAAAGAAAACAAATGAAATAGAAATAAAGGGTCTTATATTTGCCAATCAGTATATGGAAGATGTAAATAAGATTCAAGTTATAAAAGATATAGAAGAAGAGATAGGAATAGATGTTACTTTTAATAAAGTTTCTGATTATAAAAAGCTATCTCAAAGAAAGTATATATTACAAAAGGTAGAGCAGCCAGACTTCATTATGGGAGGTAATTTGAAAAATAATGATGTACATGCCTATATTCATAATGAGATGATTATACCTTTAGATGATTTAATAGAAAACTATGCACCTCATATTAAAAAATTATTTAAAGAACAACCTAGCCTAAAAAGGTATAGCACCTTTTTAGATGGGCAAATTTATACCTTGCCTTTTGTAAATGAAGTAGAACATGAAGAAGTAGAAAATTATTTGTTCATTAACAAGACATGGTTAGATAGACTCGGATTAAGTATGCCTACAACAACTGAAGAGTTTTACAATGTATTAAAAGCATTTAAGAAAATGGACCCTAATCGTAATGGAAAAGCTGATGAAATTCCTTTTAGTTATATTGATGAAATGGAAGAGTATAATATTAACTCCTTTATGGGTGCCTTTGGTGCTATAAATAGTGAAAGTTATTTAATGATAAGAGATGATAAGGTAAGTTTTGTACCTGGGGAAGAAGCTTATAAAGAGACTATATTATACTTAAGAAAATTATATGGAGAACATTTACTAGATACAGAAATTTTCACACAGGATTTGGAACAATATATACGAAAGGGGCATCAAAAAGATCCTGTATTAGGAGCATTTATTGCTAATGACAGTACAATTATAGTAGGAGAGGATAGGGGAAATAGAGATTATGTAGTAGTACCTCCTCTAAAAGGTCCTAATGGAGATCAGTTGTGGGGAAGAAAGAAAAGCACTATTGTACCCAATCAGTTTATGATTACTAAGGAAAACAAAAATCCTATCGAAACCATTAAATGGGTAGATCAGTTTTATAATCCACAAAAAGAACTTTCTATACTATGGGGAGCAGAGGGTGTAACTATACAAAAAAGCAATGAGCTTTATAAGTTTATTGAACCACCTATGGGAAAAAGCTATATTGAGTTTAGTATGGAAAATAGTTTAAAAGATGCTTGTCCTGGTATTTATACAAAAGAGATGGAAAAATCTTTTATATACAATCCAATAGAAGCACGTAAGAAGGAAAATTACAGTATGTATAAACCTTATTTAACGAATGAACATATTTGTATTTTTGCAGAGTCGGCTATAGATTATACGGAAATAGAATGCCTTTATAGTAACATACATAAATATATTACCCAGATGAAAATAAGATGGATATCGGGAGAACGTAGTATTGAAGGTGAGTGGAGTAACTATCAAAATGTATTAAAAAGTATGGATATAGAAAAATATATGAATTTGTATCAAAATATTCATGATAAGTGTCAGTTTAAGAAATGTCATTATCCTAAAGAATAGGCTATCCCTATTCTTTAGGATAATGATTACTGAGGATAATTAAGATTTTTAGATGTAAGATTATGAAGTATATCTAAATATTTCTTAGCTTCATAACGAGCCATAGGTAAGTTCATATCTAAATAATTACCACAATCACGTGCTGATGCACCAGGTACTTCATCAGTAAAGTTAGCCATAAACTCAAAAAGTTCAGTAATAAGTGGGACAATATCTTCTGAGGAACGTTCACCTGCTAAAATAAGGTAAAAGCCTGTACGACAACCCATAGGACCAAAGTATATAACCTCATCAGCGAGCTCGGCATGATTACGTAAGAAAGTAGCACCTAAATGTTCTAAAGTGTGGATTTCTGCTGTTTGGAGCACTGGTTCTTTATTAGGAGCTTTCATACGTAAGTCATAAGTTGTAACAGGATTTCCCTGAATATGGTCTATTCTAGATACATAAATTCCTGGTAATAAATCTAAATGATTAACAGTAAAGCTTGCTATTTTTTTCATTATTAAAATTCCTTTCTTTTAATCTATCCTTATTATATACCTAAAGGCGTTTTGCTTTCTATAAAAATATGATATGATAAATTTAATTCTTTAAAAGATAGAAAAAGATTGAAAATGAGGTGCGATAGATGGAAAACGAAAAAAAGGTCATTTTTAGTGGGATGCAACCTTCAGGTGTAATTACACTTGGAAACTATTTGGGCGCCCTTAAAAACTGGACGAATTTACAAGATGAATATAATTGTCTTTATTGTATAGTAGATATGCATGCTATTACTGTAAGACAAGATCCAGCTACACTTAGAAAGAATGCAAGAAACCTACTTATGCAATATATTGCAGCAGGTTTAGATCCAGAAAAAAATGTTATTTATTATCAATCACATGTATCAGCACATGCAGAACTTGCTTGGATTTTAAATTGCTTTACTTATATGGGTGAGCTTAATCGTATGACTCAATTTAAAGAAAAATCATCTAAGCACGCAGAAAACATTAATGCAGGGCTCTTTACGTATCCAGCACTTATGGCAGCAGATATTTTACTTTTCCAAACAGATCTTGTACCAGTAGGGGTAGACCAAAAGCAGCATCTTGAACTGTCACGTGATCTTGCTACACGTTTTAACAACTTATATGGTGATACTTTTAAAATACCAGAACCATATATTAGTAAAGTTGGAGCAAAGATTATGAGCTTACAAGATCCAACTAAGAAAATGTCAAAATCAGATGAAGATATGAATGCAAGTATTTCACTTATAGATGATCCAGATACGATTATACGTAAGTTTAAACGTGCAGTAACAGACTCTGATGCACAAGTACGTTTTGATCAAGAGATGAAACCAGGTATTAGTAACCTAATGACTATTTATAGCTCTATTACAGGTATGTCTATGGAAGCTATTCAAAATGAGTTTGAAGGTAAAGGCTATGGAGACTTTAAACTAAAAGTTGGAGAAGCAGTTGTAGAAGAACTTAGACCAATGCATAAACGCTTCGATGAACTTTCTAAAGATAAGGCATATATTGATGGCATTATCAAGAAAAATGCTGAGACAGCTAACTACCTTGCAACTAAAACACTTCGTAAAGTGCAAAAGAAAGTGGGCTTCCCACCAGTTGTACGTTAAAACTAAAACACCCCTAAACCTGAACTTTAGGGGTGTTTCTTATTACGTTATATGTGCAACGAAAAGAAGTGCTGAAATAATATTATTTACCTTAGATTGATATGTTTCTTTAGTGGTAATAATAAATAATATAAGGTGTATTTTAAATATAAAATTGTTTATACGAATATTAGCAAAATCATTTTGTCAAATTTAGTATGACAGTGTAAGATGGAAGAGATAATAGAAGCGAAGGTGATAAAATGAAATTTTTAACAGATATGCATATCCACACTGTATCAAGTGGGCATGCTTATAGTACAGTAGATGAAATAGCAAGATTTGCTGGGGAAAAGGGCCTAGAAATTGTTGCTATAACAGATCATAATAGTGGTTTACCTGGTGGTGCACACGACTACCATTTTATGAACTTAAAAGCTATTCCAAGAAATTTATATGGGGTAACTGTACTACGTGGTATGGAAGCTAATATTATTGATTTTGAAGGCAATATCGATGCAGATGAAGAGACTATTAGAGGCTTAGACATTGTTATTGCTAGTATGCATCCACCTTGTTTAAAGTTTGGAGAACGTAATGAAATAACTCGTGCCATGATAGGTGCTATGGAAAATCCCTATGTTAGAGTATTAGGTCACCCTGGAGATAATCGCTATCCTTTTGACCATGAGGCAATTGTACTTGCGGCTAAGAGAACAGGAACTATATTAGAGGTGAATAATGCATCTTTAAAGCCAGGTGGATTTAGACCAGGTGTGAGAGAAAACCTTAAGATTCTTTTAGAGCTTTGCAAACATCATCAAGTGCGTGTGATGGCAAATACAGATGCACATATTGCTTATGATGTAGGAGAGTTTGAAGAAAGTATAAAACTATTTGAAGAAGTGAATTTTCCTAAAGAACTTATCTTAAATCTTCATCCAAAACAAATACTAGACTTTATTACACTAAAGAATTGATATGTCCTATATAATACGTTAAAATAGGGGTATGAGAATGGATAAGGGGTGGACTAGCATGAATAGTAAGCTTAAAGATGACATGAATGATCAGTTATTTGAAGCTGTTTTAAAGTTAGAAACTATTGAGGAATGTTATGCTTTTTTTGAAGATATATGTACTATAAATGAAATTAAATCTATTGCTCAAAGGTGGGCAGTAGCTAAGATGTTAGAAGAAAAGAGAACTTATATAGAGATTCAACAACTAACAGGTGCTTCAACAGCAACTATAAGTCGTGTAAATAGATGTTTAAGTTATGGTACAGATGGATATAAATTAATTCTAGAACGGGTTAAAAAATAGAGCAGCTTTATAAGCTGTTTTATTTTTGTACAAGAGGAGGAAGAAAGATGGATTTTACAAGTGGATTAAATGATAAGCAAAAGGAAGCTGTATTATGTACAGAAG
Organism: uncultured Eubacteriales bacterium; assembly: GCA_900551325.1. Lineage (GTDB taxonomy): Bacteria > Bacillota > Clostridia > Lachnospirales > Cellulosilyticaceae > Holtiella. The sequence goes on from URVM01000026.1 coordinate 36,032, forward strand.
GGCCTTTACTTGTTTTAGCTGGAGCAGGTTCAGGTAAAACACGAGTTCTTACTCATCGTATTGCTCACCTGATTAAAGATAAAGATGTATCACCATGGTCAATTTTAGCCATTACCTTTACCAACAAAGCGGCTAAAGAAATGCGTGAGCGTATTGGGGCTTTAGTAGGAGAAGAAATGGTTAAGGATATGTGGATTAGTACATTCCATGCTATGTGTGTACGTATTTTAAGACGTAATAGTGAACGCTTAGGTTATGGAAGATACTTTACGATCTATGATACTTCTGATCAAAAAGCCCTCCTTAAAGACATTATGAAACAGCTTAATATAAATGAGAAGAATCATCCTGTTTCAAGTGTATTAGGTGAAATTAGCAATCAAAAAAATCAATTCATTACAGCAGAAGAATATGAAAAAACAGCTGGAGACGACTATAAAAATAAAATCACTGCTAAAATTTATGCACATTATCAAAAGAAACTAAAAGAAAATGATGCAATGGATTTTGATGATTTAATGCTTAATACATGTATTTTATTTAGAGATCATAAGGATGTTTTAGAATTTTATCAAAACAAATTTAAATATATTTTAGTAGACGAGTATCAAGATACTAATGGTGTTCAATATCAACTTGTACAAATGCTTGCTAAAAAGTATAAAAACCTTTGTGTAGTAGGAGATGATGACCAATCTATCTATGGATGGCGTGGTGCAGACATACGAAATATTTTAGATTTTGAAAGAGATTTTGATAACACCAATGTGATACGACTTGAACAAAACTATCGTTCTACACAAAATATTTTAGATGCAGCCAATAAAGTAGTAGCCAATAACCAAGGACGTAAGGCTAAAAACCTTTGGACACAAAATGAAAAAGGTGAGCCTATTACAGTTTTACAAATGGACAACGAATACCGTGAAGCAGATGCTGTTGCTGAAATTATTATAAGGGGTATTGATGAAGGCAACTATGACTATAAAGATTATGCTATTTTATATCGTACCAATGCACAATCTCGTGTACTAGAGGAAAAAATGATTAAAAATGGTATACCTTATAGATTACTAGGGGGTACACGCTTCTACGAACGTAAAGAAGTTAAAGATATGTTAGCATATTTACGTACTGTAGCTAACGTAAAAGATGATGTATCTATGAAGCGTATTATTAATGTACCAAAGCGTGGAATTGGTGCAACTAGTTTAGAAACGATTGCTCGTTATGCTAATGTTCAAAATATGGATTTTTATGAAGCAGCAAAATTAGTTAAAGAAATGAGTATTTTAGGAAATGCACCAGCACTTAAAGTGCTAGGTTTTATTAACCTTATAGAAGAATTTAGAACTTTGGCCGAAGAAGGGGATATAGTAGAACTTCTAGAAGCCATTATAGAAAAGACAAGCTATAGAGATTATTTACGTCAAACAGAAGGGGAAGACTACCAAGATCGTATTGCCAATATAGAAGAGCTTGTATCTAAGGCAGCTGGCTATATGGAAAATGCAGAAGAACCATCTCTTGCTGGTTTCCTAGAAGATGTAGCCCTTGTAGCCGATGTAGATAACTATGATCAAAATAGTAATTCTATCGTACTTATGACACTCCATAGTGCGAAAGGTCTTGAGTTCCCAGTTGTATTTATGCCAGGTCTTGAAGAAGGACTTTTCCCAAGTTATATGAGCCTTACAGAAGGTGAAGATAAGTTAGAAGAAGAGCGTCGCCTATGTTATGTAGGGATTACTCGTGCAAGAGAAAAACTGTATATACTTTATGCACAACAACGTACACTCTTTGGACGTACGCAAGGTTCTGTACAGTCTCGCTTTATTAAAGAGCTTCCAAGAGAACTTACCAACTTAGCAGCTTTAGATAAAAAACCAGTAAATAAACCACAATACGCACAAACTTTTGGGACAAGTGCAAGTAAGGCCACTTTAAATGTAGGCAGTAGTAGTGGAAGTAGTATGGGAAGTGCAGGTGGAAAATTAAAGCTTAATACAGCATACTCTAATCCACTTTCACCATTTAGTCGTAATATTATTGGAGGTCAAGCACCTACAAACTATAAAGGTAATGTAGGGCAAGTTGGAAAGAAAATAGAAAACTTGCCAAAGGTAGAAGATAGTTATACAGTTGGAGAAAGAATAAAACATAAAATGTTTGGTCAAGGAACCATTACAGAGGTAGACCATACAGAGGATGATGTGTTTGTAACAATAGACTTTGATAAAGGCCAATCTAAAAAATTAAGTGCTCGTTTTGCAAAATTACAAAAATTGTAAAAAAGACTTGATGGAATATATTGGAAATGGTACAATAACCCTATAAAGATACGAAAGTTAAGGAAATAGGGGGGAACACTATGGATGAAATGTATATGAATGATGATTTAAGCTTAAATGAACTTATACAAATCACCAAGGATTTTATTGAATTAGCTGACAAATTATACAGCAAGGGGAAAATAACAGAAGCTGAATATAATGAATTAACTTTTGTAAAAAAGGATTTTTTAGCAAAAGCTCAATTAGAAAAAGATAATATAGGGGTTTGTTAGAAATAAGAGGTTGGTGCATAGATGCACTGACCTCTTTCTTTGAGTTTAATGTATTTTAAAAAACATTAAAATAGGAAAGGCTATAATGTAGTTAAAAGTTAAGTTATAATAGTAAAAAAGACGGTTAAAGGAGAAGAAAATGGGTTACGAAGAAAAAATTGAGCGTATGAAACAGTTAGTAAGCCTGCTTAAAGAAGCGGCTTATGCTTATGAACAAGAAGATAGAGAAATTATGAGTAATTTCGAATATGATAAGTTATATGATGAACTTGCTAAATTAGAAGAAGAAACAGGTGCTATACTTGCAGGAAGTGTAACTCAAAAGGTAGGTTATGAGGTAGCAAGTAGCTTGAAGAAAGTTACTCATCCTTCTAGAATGTTATCTTTAGATAAAACAAAAGAAATAGAAAAGCTAAAAAGCTTTTTAGGTGAACAAATAGGTATGCTTTCTTGGAAACTAGATGGTCTTACTATTGTTTGTACCTATGAAGATGGAAAACTTATTCAAGCTGTAACGCGTGGAAATGGTGAGATTGGAGAAGATGTAACCAATAACGCTAAAACCTTTGTTAACTTACCTCTTACTATTTCATATAAAGAACGTTTAGTTATTCGAGGAGAAGCTATTATTACTTATAGTGATTTTGAAAGAATTAATGAAAAGCTAGAAGCAGCTGAAAAGTATAAAAATCCTCGTAATCTTTGTAGTGGAAGTGTAAGACAACTCAATTCAGAGATTACAGCAAAGAGAAATGTAAGATTCTATCCATTTGCTGTTGTAGAAGGCTATGAACAGTCAAATAGTAAAATGGAAAAAATAGAGTGGCTTAAAGACCTAGGATTTGAAACAGTAGAATACAAGGCAGTTAAGAGAGAGGATCTAGAAGAGGCAGTAGCTTTCTTTTCAAGAGAAATTAAAAATAGAGACTTTGCATCTGATGGTTTAGTACTTGTATATGATGATATTGCTTACTCTAAAAGTCTAGGAACAACAGCAAAATTTCCAAAGGACGGCTTAGCTTTTAAATGGAAAGATGAAATAAGTGAAACACATATTCTAGATATTGAGTGGAATACCTCTAGAACAGGACTTATTAATCCAGTAGCTATTTTTGAACCAGTAGAGCTTGAAGGGACTACAGTAGAACGTGCTAGTCTTCATAATTTAAGTATTGTAGAAGATTTAAAAATTGGTATAGGTGATAAAGTAACAGTCTTTAAGGCGAATATGATCATTCCTCAAGTAGCCGAAAACCTTACTCAATCAGGACCTATAGAACCACCACATGAGTGTCATGTATGTGGAGCGGAAACAGTCATTAAGAAAGATAAAACAGCAAAAACAGTATACTGTCCAAATGGTAACTGTCCAGCACAACGTCAACAAGCTTTCGTACACTATGCAAGTCGTGATGCTATGAATATAGAAGGTCTTTCTGAAGCAACTGTAGAGAAATTTTTAGCAAAAGGTTTCTTAGTTGACTTTGCTTCATTATATCATTTATCTGATTATGAAGAAGAAATCAAGACAATGGAAGGCTTTGGACAAAAGTCTTATGATAAACTTATTACAGCAATTGAGCGTACAAGAGAAGTTTATCTCCATCAATTTATCTATGCTTTAGGTATTTTACAAGTAGGACCAATGAATGCAAAACTAATTTGTAAACACTTTGAAGATAATCTAGAAGCCATTCAAAAAGCAACTATAGAAGAATTAGTGACTATTGAAGGTGTAGGGCCAGTTATTGCACGTGAAATACATGACTATTTCCGTTTACCATTAAACATAGAAATGTTAGAGCGTCTTACAAAAGAAGTTACCTTTAAACAAGTAGAAAAGGTAGAAAGTAGTGCTCTTATTTTAGAAGGTAAGACCTTTGTTATTACAGGAGATGTACAGCACTTTGAAAATCGTAAGGCACTTAGTAACAAAATAGAAGAATTAGGTGGAAAAGTAACAGGCTCTGTAAGTAAAAAGACAGACTACCTAATTAATAACGACAACATGTCTACATCAAGTAAAAATAAAAAAGCAAAAGAATTAGAAATACCGATCCTAACAGAAGATGATTTCTTAGAAATGATAGGTGAAAGAGCTTAAACATAAAAAACAGCTGATTAGAAATAGCTAATCAGCTGTTTTTGTATTAGTTGAATATTGTACCAATTAGAAAATATTACAAGTTTGTTAAGATATATAAATAGAATACATATCCTCTTAAGAAATTTGCTATAATATGGATGAATAAAACGGAATATAGACATTTAGGAGGACACTTATGCAAAAGAACATAAGGAAATTGGTGGTTAGTGCAGCTATTGCTCTTATGAGCGTTAACCCTATATATGCAAGCTCTATGGAATTAAATTATGATGGTAAGAAACATGAGTATAATTTACCACCTATTACACTTTATATAAATAATGAAGAGGTAAAAACAGAAATCATGCCACCTGTTCAAATAGATGGACGTGTACTTGTACCAGGTCGTGAAGTGTTTGAACCTTTAGGGGCAGCTGTTGAATGGAAAAGCTATGAAAGAAAAATCTATGTAAGCTACAAAGATTCCCTTATGATTTTAGAGCCAGACAATGATCAGGTTTGGTTAGATGGAAAGCAAATTAAACTAGATGTGCCAGCAAAGATTATTAATGAGAAGATTATGGTACCTTTACGTTTTATCGGTGAAAATTTAGGTTTTGACGTAAAGTGGGTAAGTGACGGAGAACGTGCAGTGTATATTACGGAAGGAACATCCAAGCCAGGTGGAGATAATCCTGCTCCATTACCAGAGGAGAAACCAGAACAAAAGCCTGAAACTAAGCCAGAAGAACCAGAAACAAAACCAGAAACTAAGCCAGAGTCTAAGCCTACACCTATAGAGCCATCAGCTAAGAATAGACTAAAAAATGTAGTAGATGGTATTAAAGAATTTTATGAAGGTAAGAGTACAAGTCTTACTGTAGATACTAGTGTGAAATCATATAATATGACTACAATAGATAAAGCAAATGTAATTGGTGGAAATTCAGAAGCTGTATGTATGATAGAAGCTAGTACACCAATTAGTGAAATAGAAGTTAGTAAATCAGAAGGTAAAGTAATTATTGATATTTTAAATAGTAAAAATAGACTAGCTTCTACTGTTCAAGTAGGAAGTAATAACTTTGTAAAACAAATTCGTACAAGTCAGTTTACAAGTGATACTACACGAGTTGTGTTAGACCTTAAATCAGGGGCAGAAGCCTTTGTTAGTTTAAGTGATGATCGTACAGGGATTAATATTCAACTATCAAAAGAAGAATTATCAGCTTTAGCAGTAGGTGAAGATGCTAAGGGAGAATACTTAGGAATAGAAGGTTTAATGCCAAGTCAAATGAAAGTAGTAGAAGACCAAGTAAATAGACAAGTGGTTGTCACATTACTTAATACAACTTTAAATGATGATGTAGAGTGGAAACGTATTAAAGGTTATTATATGGACCAAGTATATGCTACACAAAAAGGAAATAATGTAGAGATTACAATCAGCCTTCAAGATGATGTGAAATTTACATATACTGTAGAAACGATAAAAGGTAATACACTTATTCGTATTGATAAACCTTTGTTTGAATACATAGATTATGTAGGTGGGAATAGGCCAACTATAGAAGTAACAATGCCAGAAGCATTCAATCTTAAAGATATAACTGTTAGTGATTTATATAATGAAAATAAGATTATTATTGATCTTGGGAAAAATTATGGAAGTGAACTTAAGACAGGACGTTGGGATATAGGTGATACTATTGTAGGAGCTGTTTCCATTGAGAATGGAAATACTACACGTATCGTTATAGAGGAAAAAATGATACGTGCTACTAACTTAGAGAAGAATGGTCAAAACCTTACGATTGAACTTGTAGCACCAAAAGAAAAGTATGAACAAATTATTGTACTCGATGCGGGACATGGTGGTTCAGATGCTGGTTCATCTGGTAATGGTGTAAGAGAAAAAGATGTTAATCTAAATCAAGCAAAAGCAATTAAAGATTATATTGAACAAAACTCTAATATTAAAGTTTATATGACAAGAGAAGAAGATGTATATCCAGGGCTTAGAGATCGTACAAATCTTGCAAATCAAATAGAAGCAGATATGTTTGTTAGTGTCCATAACAATTCATTTACAGAAACAAGTAAAGGGACAGAAGTATTATATTATCCAAGTACAACAGATGTAAGAAGTAAGCAAATGGCTGAAATTGCTTTAAGACATATTGTAGAAGAGTGTGGTACATATAATAGAGGGGTTAAAGCAAGACCTGATTTAGTTGTTTTAAATACAAGTAAAATGCCAGCTATTTTACTTGAAGGGGCATTTATTTCTAATCCAACAGAAGCAGCACTTTTAAAAAGTGATACTTTCACTAAGAATTATGGAAGAGCAGTAGGTAATGCTATTTTAGAAATGTTCCAAACTTTGTCATTCAGATAAATAAGATGTAAAAAAAGTAGTAAGCATGTAAGCTTACTACTTTTTTTGTTGAACAAATTTTCTTGCAAATAGGAGGAAAGAAAAATACAATTAATAAAAGGGGTGGTAAAAAATGGTAAAACTAATAAGTCTTACATGGGTCACGTTATGCATATTAGGTTTTAGTACAAGTACATCTGGGTATATAAAAGAAGAGAAGTTAATAAATAACAAGGTTCAAGTAGAAGAGCAATTAAAAGTAGAATTAGAAGATGTTCTAAAGTGTATAGAAGAAACTTTAAACTACTCTTCACAAATTAAAATTTTAGATTTAGAATACAAGGAGAATATTTTATATATAGACTTATCCCACCACATCCTTCAGTATGGAGGTGGAACCAGTGCGGAATACTATATAGGTAAGACTTTAATGACTTGGGGATTTGAAGCAACAGATGCCAAGATGATTAATTTATTAATTGAAGGACAAGCCTATACTTTTCCAGAAGGAAGTGAGTATAATTTTTACCGAAGAGAAGACTATTTACAAAATATGAAAAGCACAGTAGAAGAGGGACAGATCAATGAAGAAGATAATATTTGCAACTCAAAACCAAGGTAAAGTAAAAGAAATAAAAAAAATATTAGAAGGCCTACCAGTAGAAGTTTTAACTATGGGTGAAGCTGGAATAGATCTTGATATTGAAGAAACTGGTACTACTTTTGAAGAAAATGCTATTATTAAAGCAGAGGCCTTAAAAGAGTATTCAGATGCTATTATTTTAGCAGATGATTCAGGACTTGAAATTGATTATTTAAATAAAGAACCTGGTGTATATTCAGCAAGGTATTTAGGGAAAGATACATCTTATGAAGTGAAAAATCAAGTGATTTTAGATAGGCTTAAAGATGTGCCTAAAGAAGAGCGTACTGCAAGATTTGTTTGTGTTATTGCTGCAGCAGGTAAAGATATACCTACTATGACAACTGAGGCTACTATAGAAGGACATATAGGTTATGAAGCAAAAGGTACAAATGGATTTGGATATGATCCAATTCTTTTTATCAATGATTTTGAAAGAAGTACAGCAGAACTTTCACCAGAGGAGAAAAATCAAATAAGTCATCGTGCAAAAGCTTTAAACGAAATGAAAATTAAGCTTATGCCTTATTTGAGTGAATAAAATGAAAGTATTAGTTATAAGTGATACACATGGGCATATTGCCCATGTGAGTAATTTAATTGAGTTATATAGAAAAGATGGACTTACACATCTTATTCATTGTGGAGATTGTATTGATGATGCCAAGAGGCTAGAAGCATTATACCCACATCTTACGGTTTATAAAGTTCCAGGAAACTGTGACTTTTCATCTAGTGGAATAGAAAATACTATTCTTGTACACATAGAGGGTATACCTATTATGATTACACATGGTCATAAGCAGCATGCAAAATATAGTTATGAAGAACTATGGATTGATGCCTGGGCTCATGAAGCAAGAATTGCTATATTTGGACACACTCATATTGCACATAAAGAAACAAAGGATGGGATTACTCTTTTAAATCCAGGGAGTATGACACTGCCTAAAGATGGTACTATGCCATCCTTTGCCATAATTGAGATCCAAAATGGACATATTATGGACATTGCACTGTTACAAATGCTTGATAAATCTAAGGTTTACAGAAGAAGATAAGAAAAAATAAAAAAGGGTGTTGACGTGCAGTGATAATTTATGTATAATACATTTTGTCGGTTGAGGCCGACGGTGTAAAAATTAATTTTACGCGGGTGTAGTTCAATGGTAGAACTCCAGCCTTCCAAGCTGGCCACGTGGGTT
>URVM01000027.1 GCA_900551325.1 uncultured Eubacteriales bacterium
CAGCTATAAAAATCTTTTTTAAAAAAACTATTTACTTTTCATAGCTGGTCTTAATTTAATAATTTTTAATTCTTACTTATAAATTAAATATATTTATAACTTCTGTAGCTTACAGAGTATATAAATAACTTAACTTTATAATTGTCTTTATATTAAAAATAATTAAGACCTTCGTTATGCCGAAAAATTTTAAGCAAATTTACTTATACTATTTATTTTATTAAATTATATTTTTTTCTATATATTTAGTATTATATTACATTCATTTTGTATTTATTGCAATAATAAATTTTATTTTTTATTATTTTTTTATACATATATACCACGAAGTTCTATTTATCAGTATATTAACTTTGTTTTACCTTTATTTATTTTTATTTTATATATTATTAAAAAATTAATTTATACTTTATTTTATAGTAAAATTTTAGTTTTTATTTTATTATATATTTATCATCTTTAATTCAAAAAGGAGTAATTATATGATTACAGAAAAAGTTTTATCTCAATCAACGGTATTTGAACACAACAAAGATTTTGATGCACGCTATTTTCGTATCCCTTTTATGAGTATTACTAAAAAAGGCACGCTTATTGCCGGTGGTGATATTCGTTATGTAGATTCTAGCGACTATAATCACATCGATATAGGTATAGCTAGAAGTGAAGATGGCGGCCTTACTTGGATAGATAAGCAAATTGTTCACAAAAGACGAGGTATTCACCCTGAACACTCTAGAAAAATGGATGGTTGTATTTTAGTTGACCAAGTTACAGGACGTATCTTTATATTTGCTGTAGCTATTGATGTACATATGCATCTCGATTCAGAAGATCATAAAATGCAAGACCTTGTTTATGTTTATTCAGATGATGACGGAAAGACTTGGTCTTCTGAAATAAGCCTTAAAAAGTTTTATGATGAGGGTTGTAATCTCTTCTTCCAAGGCCCTGGAAATGGTATTCAGCTAGAAGATGGTACACTTGTTATTCCTATTCAGCGCTGGGTTCCACCTCATACTCATATCCGTGCTCAAGCAGGTATTATTTACTCTAAAGACCATGGGGAAACTTGGCATCGTAGTGAAACCCTTATAGACACCTATTCTTCTGAAAGCTCTGTTGTAGAATATAGACCAAATGAAATTCTTATTTCTTCTCGTACACCACTTACCGATGCTCGTGGCTTCTATACAACTAAAGATTTAGGTAAAACTTGGGTAACTCATGAATCTAACAATACAATTTATGAACGTGGTGGCTGCCAATCCCCTATACTTAAATTTATTGCCCCTAACCAAAAGACTTATGGTGTATACGTAGCACCTCAACATAATGGTATCTGCTGGGAGCGTAGTAAACTTACTTTATTTGCTACTGATGACTTTATTAATTGGAATACTATTGCAGAAGTTTTACACCTTTCTAACGACGGTTATTCTTCTTTAACTTATGATGAAAATAAGCAAGCACTTTACTTACTTACTGAACAAAAAGGTGATCTTGTATGTCATAACTTAAGCCTATACCTTCCAGTTATTATGACAAATCACAAAACTTATGATCATCAAGCCTTAAGTAAATCTAGTCGTTTCCCTGCCTATACTATGGGACACTATATGAAAACGAGCCACAAAGACCACTGGTATAAGTTTCTTACACTTAAGCTAAAATCAAATAGCTTTGCACTACTTAGCCTCCATGTTTTAGGTTTCCATCATGATGCAACGATTACATTACGCGCTAAAGAACAAAACCCAGATTGTCACTGTACTGAGAATATAGAACTTATTTCATCTTTACCACTTAAGCTTATTCCAACAGTTAAAGAAGATGATTACTTCGTCTACGAACTTTACTACCAAGCTACTACACCTGACACACTTAGCTTAGCTGTACAAAACTGTATGCTCTCTGACTTTGACCAGGCCAAGCTTCAAATTTCAACCTCTTTCCAAGACCACACACTTGAAACAAGTTTTGAAGTACTTCCTCATTCAAATTAAACTTTAGGAGGCTTATATGCACTTTCAATTTGTTAAAGACAACCAACTCTTATGTACCATTCATCCTATTTCTATAGGAGAGCGGGCAGTAGCTATTTTATCTTCTTACTTAGGTAAGGTTACAGGTGTAGACTTTAAAGTACCTTCAGATATTACAACTCAGAACCAAATTATATTTAGATACTCTAATCAATATGGATTAAATGGCTTTAAGTACGCTACATGTATAGATAACTCATATAAGCAACTTATTTTTGAAGCTTCCAATGAGCAGGCTTTTGTCTATGCTGTATATGACTTTCTTGAAAGGCTAGTAGGATGTCGCTACCTTGCACCTGATATAGACTTTATTCCACAAAAGGCCAATCTCTCTATTGAACTTGAAAGCTACAGCCATATACCACCTATTGAGTATAGAGAAATCTACTATAAGGATTTTGAGAACAAAAGCTTTGCCGAAAAGCACAAGGCTGCTCAAAGTAAAGTCCATGAAGGTTGGGGCTTTTGGTGCCACTCTTTCCAAAACCTTCTTCCAAGTGAAGAGTATTTCGAAGAACACCCTGAATACTTTGCTCTTTTAAATGGAGAACGACATCCAAAAGGAGAACCTTGCTTAAGCAATCCTGAAGTTCAACAAATTATGATTAATAATTTAAAGAAATTTATGGACGAAAGACCTGATTGTCTTTACTGGTCTGTAAGTCAAAATGATGATAATCATTACTGCCAATGTGAGCATTGTAAAAAACTAGATGACTACGATGAAAGTCCTATGGGCTCTGTACTTACCTTTGTCAATAAGGTAGCCGAGACCTTCCCTGATAAAATTATTTCTACACTTTCTTACTGGTACACCAGAAAACCACCTAAATACACTAGACCAGCAAGTAATGTACACATTATGACTTGCAATATAGAAGCTAATCGCGGTCTACCTATTGCCACTGACCCTAGCTCCCTAGAAAGCAAGGAAGAACTAGAATTTTGGGCAAGTATTTCAAAGAACGTCTCTCTTTGGGACTACAATATTCAGTTCAGAAATCTAGTTAGCCCATTTCCTAACTTACGTACTCTTGCACCAAATATGCAGTTCTTTGTGAAGAATAACGTAAAGCTTCTCTTTAGCCAATGTAATAGAGAAATAGGCGGCGAGTTTAGTGAACTTAGAGGCTACCTTCTCGCTAAGCTTGCGTGGGACCCTTACTGCGACATAAATAAACATATGGAAGAGTTTTGTACCTACTACTACAAAGAAGCTGCACCATTTATCCTAGAGTATATTCATACCCTTCATGATGCTCAAGAAAAGCATAATCATCGTCTAGATATTTTTGGCGGCCCAGAAGACGCTAGAAAAACTTTCTTGACTAAAAAACTTTATAAACACTACACAGAACTTTTTGATAAAGCACGTGCTAGTGTAAGTTATGATGAAGACCTACTCCTACGCACTGAAGTGGCTGCACTACCAGTAGATTATGCAGGCATTGTACTTAAATACGGTACACCTAAACAACGCCTTTCACGCATTGGACACTTTGCTAGAATCGCTCGTCAAAGTGGGCTACATATGGTTGAAGAATGGAAAATTACAGTGGATCAATTTGTAACAGATGCACTGGCTAAACTTGATTTGTAAACTTAGCTATATAAGAACCCTGGACTTAAATATTAATTCTGATGAATAAAAGGGAGCTGACATTAGTTTTTATTAACTAGTGTCAGCTCCCTTTGTATATTATAAAACTTTTTTATTTTGTATTGAGGTTCGAATTACTGTCTATTTTAGTCTTCTCTGGTGTCAGTCTGGCTGTGACTCCTCCTGCAGCTTTCCCTTCCGGCCGCTAAGAGGCTGTAAACTCGAGGATCACAGGAACGCCAGAAACTTGCTTCGCTTCGAACACCTGGCTAAAACCCCTGTTCACCTACTCGTTAACACCCTCTAAGCTTACCTCCATGAGGAAGCTTTCGGAGGAGCCACATCCATTCTTCCACCCTTCCTAGGCTAGAAGCGACAGTAATTCTAGGCTACTTCTTCATTAGAATATTTTTCTAAACACTTGCTCAATTACTTGCTTATTCATTTTAAGCTCATCTATATAAAGACCCCTTCAAGGGGGTGTCCTCGCTCCCTCCACCTTTTTACCCACTAAGGTTATTCAGAGGAGTAGAGCAATCTACTTAGTCGATAGTAGACATAGTGTTAGCTACATATAGCTAAATTGGTTTATTGTAGGAAAAGTTAAATATAGATAGTTTAAATAAAACATTATGTGATATGCCTCTTGGGGCCAAAATTCATTTCAAGCTTGCTATAACTATGCTGAAACACTAAGGCTATTCATTTATACCAGTTAAAACCATAAGAGAAATATGTTACAAAGAATACCAGTGTATCTAGAGGTTACTCTGGAAGTTATTTATGAATGTATATTAAGAGGATTCTAGCGAGAAGTTGAATACTAGGAGTAAGTAGACTAGAATTACTGTCCCTTAGTATACTCCGGCTGGACGTGGCTCCTCTAAAAGTGGCTTATATAGATGACTTAAAGTCTGTTAATGAGTAAGTGAGCAAGGAGCTCAGTAGACTAGAATTGCTATCTCTCTAGTAACACTGGTAAGGGAAGGGATGGGGTGCCCTGCTCTGGAAGCGGCTTATGCAGGTGGCTTAGAGGATGTTAACGAGCGGATGAGTAAGGCACTTAGCCAGGTGTTCGCAGCGAAGCAAGTTTCTGGCGTTCTTACAATTCCCGAGTTTACAGCCTCTTAGCTACCGGAAGTGGAAGCTGAAAGAGTAGGGCACCACAGCCCGACCCTAACGTAGGCTAACCAAGAGATAGCAATTCGTCCCTCTAGGTGAAATTCAAAAAGAGCTGATGCACTAATTAGTGCACCAGCTCTTTTCCTCTATATAAATTTAGTTATGTGTAACAACTGCCCCTGAACCACCATACATATCTATTTCATCTTCAAGCTCCACTTTAATAACTGTAATGTGTTCATGCGCATCTTCTGGTGAAATATTAATCCAAGTTGTACCTGGAATATTGAACCAAGGTACACCACCATGTATAACATGTGTTAATTCTTTCCCTGAATGAAGTACACTAATACGTTTAATAGGTGTTGATAAACCTTTTAAACATACACTTTCTTGTGGTGTATCGTGTACAAATAAGTATAGGGTTTTCTTGTCTTTTGATAAGGTGCTACCACCTGACCAGTAACGTTGCATAATCCCTTCATCTGTATCAAATACAGCTTCTTTATGCTCACCAATCCATTTACCAAGGCCAAGTAAAATTTCTTCTTGTTGTGGTGGAATGGTCCCATCTTCCATTGGTCCAATATCAAGAAGCATATTTCCACCCATACTAATACAGTCTACAAACATTCTAAGTATTTGCTTAAGTGTTTTGTAATGTGTATCACGTGGTTGATAACCCCATGAGCGGTTAATCGTTGTACAAAACTCCCAAGCTCCTTCTGGGCGTGTAATAGGAATACCTTGTTCTGGTGTTTTGTAATCGCCATATCCTGCAAAGCGTGAGTTAATAATAATATCTTTATTAAAGCTTTGTAAGTAATCCTTAAATTCTGGTAGTCCCCACTGAGCGGCACTTCTTTCCCAGTCTCCATCAAACCAAAGAAGATCTACTGGTCCATAGTTTGTAAGAAGTTCCCCAAGTTGATTACGGTTAAACTGTAGGAAGTTCTCCCATCTTGCCTCGTCTTGAGTTCCATCTGTTGGCCCTGTGTACTTGTTCATACTTGTTAAGTCTTCTGGCACTTCTCCACCTGGATAAACGCTTGCATAATCAGGGTGTGACCAGTCAATAAGTGAGAAGTATACACCTGTACGGATACCTCTTTTTTGAATCGCCTGATTAAACTCTTTTACAATATCTCTTTTAGCTGGTGAACGCTTTACTACACTTAAATCACTATACTGAGTATCAAACATAGCTACCCCATCATGGTGTTTTGATGTAAGTACTGCATAGCGTGCACCTGATTTTTCTATAAGCTCTGCCCATTTATCAGCATCAAAATTCTTAGCTGTAAAACCATTTAATTGATCTAAATATTCTTCATGAGATAGTCTCCCGTGATAAAAAGACCATGACTCTGATACGCCTTTTACAGCGTAAATTCCATAGTGAATAAAAATCCCTAGCTTTGCATCCTCAAACCATTGTTGCATCCTTATATCTCCTTTGTCATCTGTTCAATTTCTCTTCTCATAACACCTGTTAAAGTTTTAGTTGTATCTGTACAGTACTCCCAGTACATAATACCTGCTAATCCTTTTTCTTTCATATAAGCTACCTTATGATGAATAGATTCAGCATCATCATAAGAAATAAATGTATCTCCATTAAATAAATACGGCGCCTTAGCTACATCATCCCAATGTCTCACAAAACCATTTTGATTGATATAACCCTTTACAAGTTCACAGTAGCTTGGTCCGTATGTACCTACAGTCCCCGCCATTTGTAAATACCCATTATCTACATCTGGTACACCTTTCCACATTCTACTATAGAAAGCTACACCAATAACTATTTTATCAAGTGGTACAC
This sequence comes from uncultured Eubacteriales bacterium, assembly GCA_900551325.1. Taxonomy (GTDB): domain Bacteria; phylum Bacillota; class Clostridia; order Lachnospirales; family Cellulosilyticaceae; genus Holtiella. Next base: position 6,593 of record URVM01000027.1, read on the forward strand.
CTGCTGCTTCAAAGTCATCTACAGCCTCTTCTACACTAAAATCAAAAAGGTCAAGCTCTGCTGGATATAAATTTGTATGGTGGCCCGTTAATACTTGGAAGCCTCCTCTTAAATCATAAGTCATAAGCTGTACGTAATCTAAGTACTTAATGACCTCTTTCATTTCTACACCCTTTAAGTAGTACTTACCACCACCTGCTGCAATCGTAAGCATATAACTAGTGTTTACTTTATCTAAAGTTTCTCTTATTTCTTTTAATAGGAGAGTAAAGTTTTCTTTATCTTCTCTACATCCTTTAATCCCTGCCATTGTATAAGATGGATATTCCCAGTCTAAGTCAACCCCATCTAAGTTATACTCACTAATCCACTTTAGTGCACTTTTAGCAACTGACTTTCTCCCTTCATCAGTGGCTGCAGCTTCGCTAAAGCCTCCTGCACCCCATCCACCTAAAGAAAGTAAAAATTTAAGTGTTGGATTAAGGCCTTTAAGTCTTTCCATTTGTTCTACTACATCAAAGGTTTCCCATGTAATTTCATCTTGTTGAATATGTCCAAATGCAATATTAATAATATCTAAGTTTCTTGCGTCTTCATCTGTTACTGTCTTTAAATCCTGCGTATGTACATATCCAATTAATAGTTGTTTATTTAAACTCATTATTTTTCTCCCGTTGTAATGTTTCTACTAGTCTAGTTCTTTACTTCATATATGCCTACAAATTTAAGTGTAGGATATATTCTTGACGCTGTAATACGTATTTCTACTTGGTCTGTTGTTACAGTATCAAATTTACAAATACGTTTTGAACCTACTACTGTATTGTTATACACCTTTTTCATTTCATCATTTTCTTTAACCCAAATTTCAAATGCTTCAATACGTTGACTTTCCATAAGCTGTTCTTGAAGTACAACATGATTAATAGAGTACTCTTTATCTAACTGAAAATGTAGTGTGACACATTCTTCATCTTTTGCTGGTTTAAAGTATGTAGCTTCTTGTGTTAAAACATGTTTTACATCATAATCTGACTCATACTGGCTTGTTATTGTTACACAGCTATTAGGTGCTATATTAGAAGCAAAAGTTTGCTTAATATAGTCTCCCATCTGTGCTAAACGCTCCACTTCGTTTTCATGAACCAAACCTCTTTGGTCTACTGGAATATTAAGAAGTAAAGATGCATTTCCACCTACAGAGTTGTAATAAATATCTAAAAGTGTATCTAAACTCCTTACTTTATCATCTTCATGTTTATGATAAAACCAACCTGGACGAATAGATGTATCTACTTCTGCTGGATACCAAATAAAATCCTTCTCATCCTTTAATACTTCTAAGCTTCCTAAATCTTGATCCATACAAGTAACTGGTCTTTCTCTAAAGGCCTCATCATCTTGTTGTTGAGAGTTTTCTGCTACATAAGATGGGTCTGCTAAACGACTTGGTACTATATTCCACTCTGATGACCTACAATGACCTGCTTCATTTCCACACCATCTTACGTCTGGACCACAAATATTGATGACAGCCTCTGGTTGAAGCTCTCTAATACATGCATAATACCTGTTCCAATCATAAACTTGCTTCTTACCACTTGGCCCTTCTCCACAAGCTCCATCAAACCATACACTAAAGATTGAACCATAGTTTGTAAGAAGCTCTGTAAGTTGATTGATGAAATAATCATCATAAGCTTTTCCTTCACCATAAACTAAGCTATTTTGATCCCATGGTGATAAATAAACCCCAAACTTCATATCATGTTTTGCACAAGCCGTAGCTAACTCTTTAACCACATCACCTTGCCCATTTTTGTATGGACTATTTTTCACACTAAACTCTGTGTATGCACTTGGCCATAGACAAAATCCATCATGGTGCTTACATGTAAGAAGAATTCCTGTCATTCCTGATGCTTTAATGGACTTTACCCATTGTTCCGCATCTAACTGGGTAGGATTAAAAAGAGCTGGGTCTTCTTTTCCATTTCCCCATTCACGATCATAAAAAGTGTTTATTCCAAAGTGAATAAAGGCATAAAATTCTAGTTCATGCCAAGCTAGTTGCCTCTTAGAAGGAACAACATTTACTAATTTTTGTTTCAGTTGATTTTGTGACATTTACTTACCTCCTAGAATAATGTGTTATATATACTTATACTAACTTTCCTTCATATGTGTTGTTTGATTTTGTGCCATAACTAAGTCATAATAAATACCTTTAGCCTGTATAAGTTCTTCATGTGTACCCATCTCGGCAAAAGTACCTTTATCAAGTACAAGTAGTCTATTGGCCTTTTGTAAAGTAGAAAGTCTATGTGCAATAGCAAAGGTAGTCTTTCCTTTTGTTAATCTTTCAAGTGCTTCTTGAATTTTCTTTTCCGTTTGCGTATCTAGTGCAGAAGTAGCTTCATCAAGGATTAAGATTTTAGGATTATGCAATACTGCCCTTGCTATAGCTATACGTTGTCTTTCTCCTCCTGATAAGGTATACCCCTTCTCTCCTATAACGGTGTGATAAGCATCTGGTAGTTTCACGATGAATTCATGAGCATTCGCAACTTTAGCTGCTTCTATAATTTCAGTGAAGGTAGCCTCTGGCTTAGCATAACGTAGATTATCTAGTATGCTTCCTTCAAATAAGAAGGTTTCTTGAAGTACTACACCTATTTGACTTCTAAGTGTATGTACTGAAAAATCTCTAAGATCTATTCCATCAATTGTAATTTGTCCCTCTGTTACATCATATAGACGCATGAGTAAATTAATGAGTGTAGACTTTCCTGCTCCTGAATGTCCTACAATCCCTATCATTTCTCCTGCTTTTACCTTAAAAGATACATCCTTAAGTACAGGTTCATAAACTTTGTACCCGAAGCTTACCTCTTTAAATTCTACGTCACCTACTAATTCCTTTTTCACTGGTGCTTCTTTTTCTTTCATTTCACTATCTTCTTCTAATAGTTCAAATACCTTCCCTGCACTTACAAAAACATCTGCAAATACTCTTGGAAGTTGAATAGCCCATCTTAAAGGTACATAAATCATAGTAATATAAGTGGTATATTGAATAAGCTGGCCTAGCTGCATCTTGCCTTTTAAGACCATATAGCCTCCCATCCATAAAACGAGAAACTCTCCTAGTCCCATTAAATAACCTATGTAAGGATATATTTTAGACCAAAGGGTCTCGGCATTAATCATGGCATCTTTTACTTGGTCTACATGATAAGTGTATTTATCAATTTCAATTTGTTCATTACCATAAGCCTTTACAACACGAATTCCACTTAAAATATCATGTAATACACTACTTGCCTTCTCATGCTTACGCCACTGTTTCCAGTATCTAAGTCCCATCTTATCTTGCATTTTAGTAACAATATAAAGGACTAAAGGTAAAGGAATAAGTACTAAAAGTGCCAGTCTATAGTCCATTACAAAAAGCAAAATAGTAAGAATAATAAGTGAAAAGATACGGTTAATAGCATCTCTACCATAGTTTGATATAAATTCTTGAATTTTTTCCGTATCACTATTAATACGGTTCATCAGTTCACCTGGTGTACGATTAGCAACTGTACTTAAAGAAAGTGCTTGTACTTTCATAAATACCTTCTGTCTTAAATCTCTAGAAATACTATTTGAAAGTACATTGGTAAACCTCATTACTAAATATTCAAATCCTGTAATCATTGTAAATACGAGAAGATATATAGCTAGTAACACAACCAAATTCACTATATTATTATTTTTAGGTACAATATAATCATCTATTATAACTCTTAAAATATAAGGGTTTACAATCCATAATACTTCTGTTGCAAGTGTCCATAGTACAGAATAGAAAAATAACTTCTTATAGTCTTTTCCAATATAGAAAATCTTCTTTAGTACTTCCATTTTGTTTTGGCATTTAAAGCAAGTTTTACTTCCATTCAAAAGTGGAAAGCCACATTTTGGACATATGTATTCTTCTTGTTCTTCTTCATACTCGCTATGACAACCTGTTTTATTGTAGTAGTTTAAAAGTTTAGCAAGCTCTGCATACCTTTTAAACCACTTAGGCTTAAAGCCACAAAGCATTTGCTCTTCTTCACCCACTTTAGCCATAAACAATCCACTACCTACAAGTTGCTTAACCTCATAATCCTTCATCTCACTTAAGGCATAACACTTATACAAGTCATTCTCTTTAAAGATGTACAGTTTACTTACTGTTACAACAAGATTGCCCTCCTCGCTTCCCCCCTCAAAATTCAAGTCAAAAGGAAGAGCATAGAGAATGTCTTCTTTAATGTTATCTATTACCTTTGTAGGAAGTTCAAATCTCAGTTTCATATTTTATCTCCCTCTAAAATCATCAAATTATAAAAACACATCTAATTTCTGCTTACTAAGTCCATCTAAAGCATGAAAATTACTTACTCGATATTTGTTACCTTCCACATCAGTAATACTTAAAATTTTCTCCTTAATTAAACGGATATTACTTACAAAATCTGCTATACAAACTTCCTTCTTACCCGCTGTTGTTTCAAGGTCCACATAAAGATAGCCCATTTTTTCTTTAATTTGATGAATCTTTGTAATCTCTGGCATGTAATATTTATAACTTAAGTAGTTAAGTAGCAAAGCGCGTTCTTCTTTTTTTAGACCTTCTAAATTATTTAAAATAGTAATTTCTTCATTATTCTCATCTAATAATGCTATATACTCCTCTTCATATTGATAAGGAAATAGTCTTACTGCATTAACCTTTTCATAAGTCTTTCCATCCTTTGTTACTTTTAAGAAGCCACTTTCCATTTTTTCTATTTGCATCATACGCCTATGCTCCCCTCTTCCATAAATTTAATCGCATCTGCTTGTAGCCCGTAAAGTTCATAGTACTTTCCTTGTTGCTCCATTAATGCTTCATGAGTTCCTTGTTCAATAAGCTTTCCATCTTCTATAACTGCTAACTTATCTGCATCACGAAGTGTAGATAGTCTATGTGCAATAGCAATAATCGTACATCCTTCTTTTAGCTTATCAATAGCTTCTTGGATTTTTCTTTCTGTTTGTGTATCCATAGCAGAAGTTGCTTCATCTAAAATAAGTAATGAAGGCTTTTGTAAAATAGCTCTTGCAATAGATAAACGTTGTCTTTCTCCGCCTGATAAACCTACTCCCCCTGCACCGATAATCGTGTCATAGGCATCTGGAAGTTTCATAATAAACTCATGAGCATATGCTGCTTTAGCTGCTTCAATGATCTGATCCATACTTGCATCTGGATCCGCATAACGAATATTATCTGCTATTGTGCCTACAAATAAATAAGTCTCTTGAGATACAATACCTATATGCTTTCTTAAGTCCCTGTTTTTAATTTGTTTTACATTGATACCATCTATTAGAATTTGTCCGTTAGTTGGGTCATAAAGTCTTGATATTAAATGAATCATAGTAGACTTTCCAGCTCCAGTCTTCCCTACAATACCAAACATCTGCCCTGCTTTTACTTTTAGAGAAATATCCTTAAGAATAGGGCGTCCAACCTCATATTCAAAACTTACTTCCCTAAGCTCTACCCCTTTATAAATCCCATCTATTGATACAGGGTGTTCACTTTCTGTTATCGTTGGTACAGTATCTATAATCTCAAACATTCTTGAAGCTGCATCCATACAGTTTGACCATCTGTTCCCTATATTAGCAAAGAACATAACAGAACTTTCAATCATACCTGTATAGGAGAATAATATATATAAACTTCCTAGTGTAAAGTTGCCATAAATAATAGATAAGGCACCAATGCCTAGTACAGCCACATTAGAAAATCTTGATAAAAATCTTACCTTAGGAATCATATAAGCTGTTTTATTGCCAATTTGATAACTTACATGATAGAACTCTTTATTTCTTTCATCATATCTTCTAACCTCAGCTTCTTCTTTGGCAAAAGCCTTTACAACTCTTTGTCCATTAAGGGACTCACTTACTACAGCTTGTGTTCCCTTTACCGCACGGTGTCTCCTACGCCAAAGTCTTCTTTGTTTCTTTCTAAATCCTTTTAGTATAAGGGTAATTAAAATAACTGAACTAAACATAACTAATGTAATAGGTACACTAATCCATAACATAATGCTAAGGAGTCCTATAATCGTTACAAAACTTACAATCCCATATGGCAATACATCCACAAAAAACCAATAAATATTCATCGCATCATTTTCTACCCTTGTCATAAGGGAACCTGTTTGCTTACTTGAGAAGAAAGCAACTGGTAGTGTTTGTAACTTAGAAAATATCTCTACTTTTATATTCCTTGTAATTTTGGGTGTAATATGAGCAAGTATTAATCCATATACCATGGATAAAATAACACCTATTAATTTAACAAGTGCAATCAAAACAACAATAAGAGTAATCTTTCCATACCACTTACCATTTGCCATAAGCACTTCATCGTACAATAAACGTGTACTAAAATAAGGTGCAATTAAGTTAAACACTGTACTTAAAGTAATCATTACCATTACAGTGATAAATTCTTTCTTATACTCAAAATACTTTTTAAGTAATCTTTTAAAAGTAGTTTGCTTATCCATACAATTAGGACAAACTCTACGCTCATGATTAGGATATCTACTATGGCATACTGGACAATGAGTTTGTATTTCTTCTAATAAAGCATCATCTATTTCTTCCTTGTTCTTAGTCTTTAATAAACGCTCTTTAAACTTTTCAAATACGTCACTCATTCCAAGTGAAAATCTAACTAAAGATCTTTCCCCATCTTTTGTACCCATAAGTAAAGTAGCTGTAGTACTATAACGATACACACTTAGTTCTTCTATATCTTGAAGACCTATCTCCTCATAGTCTGTAACTTCAAAGATATTAGCATCTATCTTTTCATATCCTTTTAAAAGATAGAGATTTTCCTTATCAAAAGTTAGATGTACATCTATATAACATCCATCTTCATCTAAATCAGCTTTTGCACAATAAAGTAAACGCTCCACATTTACACCACGTTTACTAAATTCATTTTCTACATACAAAGGCATCTCGTAAAAATATTTCACTGCCTTCTCTCCCCCTTCTCTTATAAGCTACGTAGTTTTTCACAACTTCATAGCACTTTCTACCCACTAGTTATCCTTTCTATTAATTTTTAGTATTTTTTACTTACAATTTATATATAATTTTAATTTATATAAGCTAAAATTATCATTAAATAATTTTAAATTGAAAGTTACAATACATTTTAATTTATATTATACTATAATAAACTAAAAATATATAGTAAAATTTGTCTCAATGCACTAAAAAAATACTTAACTTTTTTACTAACATATTATTAACTTATAAAATAAATAACTCTCCCCTTATCTTTTAGCATAACCTTCTAATCTCCTATCTTCCTTGAGACATAAATAAAAGTCAGCTCAATTCCCTCCCTATTAATTGTTAGGGAAGGGTTCAAACTGACTTTCATCTTAAACTATTCTATGTGTAAACTTTTCTACTTATTCTATATGAAATACTAAAACCTAAAATAACTATTACTAGAATACCTATACATATTAAGCCTAAATTCTGGCTTGCTATTGTCATACTCACCTTTCCTAGTTTAAGCATTTTTTCTTCCCCTATAAGCTTACTTCCTGTAATCACAACAATTGGTACACCAAGTCCTATTAAAAAAGGTAAAATAGCTGTAATGATTTTAGTCTTTGCATAACCCCATTTAAAATAACAAGGAATTTGTATAGCCGCTACAATACTGTATAGTAATATGCCTATACTTATAAGGAATATAGTGATGAAAAAATTCATTTCTACCTTCATCACATAGTACATCATTAAGTTAAGAGGCACTAATACCAGACCAATTAACATGATATACATAAGCGCCATTAAATACTTACCTCTAATAAACTCTTCCTTTGTAATGGCAATAATACTATAAAACTTATCTAACCTATCCTTTTCGGCTATCATAAATGGATAACCTAGAAGCGTATTCCCCATAATAAATAAAACGATATTTAAGGCTAAAGGTATATTAGGTAAAATTGCAATAGTAAGGATTATCCCTGCAAATACTAATTCTTTTAAATAATTTTTTGTAATCATCAAATCAAGTTTTATTAGCTTAATGCTTTCTGTCATTTGTTTTCCCCTCCCTACTTATAAAGATTAGAATATCTTCAATTGTTAAATTCTCTACTTCAATTGTAGGACCTAAATTATTTAAATCTTTTACCTTAATCATTCCCTCAAAACCTGCCAAGTATCTTCTTAGACCTATAATCTTCTTTTCATAAGGGATATACTCATTAGGTCCTCCTTTTATACGTCTATAAGTCTCTAGTAACTCATCTTTTGTTCCCGTAAAAAACATTTTCCCATTATCTATACACGTAATATAATCTGCCACCTTATCTAAATCACTAGTAATATGAGTAGAAAAAAGAACACTTTTTGTACCATCTTCTATATAGTCTTGTAATATTTCCATTAATGCATCTCGTGAAGCTGGGTCTAAACCACTGGTAGGCTCATCTAAAATAAGTAGCTTGGCATCATGTGCAAAAGCTGTTGCTAACATAAGTTTTACACTCATCCCTCTTGATAAATCACTTACTTTTGCATGACTATTTAAGCCAAATTCCTCTAGATATTTATAAAATTTATTACTATCCCATTTTTTATAAAAAAGTTTATAGGCTTTTTCAACCTCTTTTAAAGTCCATTCTCTAACAATGCTTACTTCATCAAAGATCACACCTAAATCTTCTTTAATAACCTTTTCATCTCTTACATGGTCTAATCCAAAGATTTTTATATCTCCATTATCCTTCTGTAGCTTATTCAGTATAAGATTTATAGTAGTTGTTTTACCTGCCCCATTTCCCCCTATCAGTCCCATAATATAACCTGCTGGTAAAGTTAGATGTATATTTTCTAATGAGAAATTATTAAATGTTTTCCCTAACCCCTGAATTTCTAATAAATTATTCATTATATGCCTCCTTAATTAATACATCTATTAAACCCCTAAATTCTTCTTCTCTTATTTTCGCAATGTTAGCTTTCTTAATCCCCTCTAAAATACTCTCTTCTATTTCTTGCAAAAGCTTTTCTCTCATTATTTCTGTATTAGTAGAAAGTACAAAACATCCTTTTCCTTGAATACTTCTTACAAAACCTTCTTGCTCTAATTCTTGATATGCCCTTGTTGTAGTAATAACACTTATTTTAAGCTCCTTTGCCAAAGTTCGAATAGAAGGTAATGATTCACCTTCTTTAATTTCCCCAGCTAGTATAGCTGATTTAAATTGTTCTTTTATCTGCTCATAAATGGGTATTTGTACATTGTTTGATAATATTAACTTCATACCTTCTCCTTAATGGTGTACATGCCTTTACTTTCTTATAGGTGATAGTTAGATTTTAATTATAAGAAAACAAGTGATTATACTGTATATATACAGTATAATCACTTGTTTTCTTAATTGTCAATATATTTTATTTAAAAACATAATTTAAGGGTATCTTCTAAGTAAGTTCTCTCCTTAAAAGATACCCTATTATTTTCTCACCTTTAAGTCCCACTACTCTAATATAAGAGAAAGATACATATATTCTCCACGTTGTGTGATTTTACCATCCCGTACTGGGATTGAATGCTTAAATAAAGGTCCATCTATGACCGTTGTATGGAACTCTCCTGCTTCACCACAAGGGTCTATCCCTCTTTCTTCTAATTCTTCCATATACTCTTTTGTTAGAATACGTCCTAAATCTTCTGCTCTCATACCTTTGTTTAAGTTAACTGTTACAACCTTTGTTACAAATCCTGCTTCAATGAAGGTCTTAACCACTTCTTTATGGTCCATCCCCCATAGTGGCATACCTAAACCAAGTCCCACTTGCCCGGTCACTCTTTCATGCCAACATTCATGTTCAGGTACATCTATATCTCCTGTTACAAGAACTTCTGCTCCAGCCTCTTTTGCCTTTTCTAGTAAGTTAATGAAAACTTCTTCATAACCTTCCCAGCTAGCACACCCTATATAAAGTGGTACACCTATAGCATCTGCTTGCGCTTGAAGTAAAGCCTGTGAAAGTCCATGTGATCTAGAACGCTCACCTTCTTCTTCCATCATTGCAATAATCCCTACTGCTTCACCTTCTTGCATGGCTTGATAAAGAGCCAATGAACTATCTTTTCCTCCACTATAAGAGGCTATAAATTTTTTATCTTTAGCACCTATTTTCCAGTTTTTCATCTTATATAACCTCCATTTTACTTACATGATAATCCATCATTTTCTAAGATAAGTCTCTGTGTATTTTATCTTTATGTATTATCTTATGTATTTATCTTAATATATCTGCCTTAATATGTGTCTGTATCTTAGTATCTATCTTAATATATGTCTTTATCTTAAGTTATTTACAAAGTATGTATTTTTCAATACCTGTAGCTACGCCATCCTCATCTACTGTATCTGTTACTTCTTTTGCATATTGCTTTACTTCATCCAAAGCATTTCCCATAGCAATACCACATCCTACTGTTTCAAGCATCTCTATATCATTTTTCCCATCTCCAAAAGCATAACTTTCTTCAATAGAAATGTTTAAATGTTTCAGTGCTTTTAATATCCCTGTAGCTTTTGTATTGCTTCGTGGATAAATTTCAAAGGACATATGATGAATACTATGCCAATAATCATATTCAGGATGTTGCTGTATAAAATTTAAACATTTTTCTTCTGCTTCCTTATTTGGACATCTTACTTCTATCTTTTGTACATTAATTTCTTCAAGGTTATACTTTCCTTTAATAAGCTTTCTTGATATACCCAGACCTTCATAAAATGCGTAAAACTCCTCATATTCCTCTTTCATATATGAATAATAAGCATCTTCTAAAATATATTGGATATTTAGCTTCTCAAATTCTTCTACAGCATCTTTCACAAATTTCTTATCCATTGCCTCTGTATAAAGATTTTCATTGTTTATAATAACTTGAGCACCATTAGTTAATATAAATCCATCAAAACCAAAGTTTAAAATTGCTTCACTTAAAAAAGCATACGGTCTTCCTGTAGCAATAAAAACATAATGTCCTCTCGCTTGTAAATCCCTAATAGCGTCTTTTACTTTTGGTGTTAAATCCATTAAACCTTTAAAACAATTTATTAGTGTTCCATCGATATCGAAAAATATTGCTTTTGCCATCTTGTCTCCTCTTGTTGTCAGTTTCATTCTTTTTAATAGCTTCAAAAGCTTGAATTAAATAGCTTTATATCTTTTTATTCTAGCTTACTTTCCTACTATGTGAGATTTCTTCTACCTTAGTAGGTGTATGAATAATAACTAGCTTATGACCATATTTCTTAAGCATTGCTTCAAATCTATCTCTATTTTTTTCAAAGTCATTAGACCAACTATACATAGATTTAAGCATATAAAGACTTGGCTTATAGTGGCATTTTTCAAGTCCCCATACTTGTTTAATGTGCCTACTTAAAATACGTACATTCCTCTTCCATATAGGTGTATCTAAAAATACAATCCTATCTGCCAAGTCTAGTAGAATATGTGCATTCTTTCTATAAGTTCCTTCTATAATCCATTTTCCCTTTTTATCAATCTGTCTAATAATTTCAAGCTGTTCTTCAGGCGTTCTCTTGTACCTAACTCCAGCTTTTTCTCCATATACAATACAATCTAATTCATAAAAAGGTATGTTTAACACCTTTGACCACTTTCTAGCTAGTGTAGTCTTTCCACTTGCAACAATCCCAATGATATAAATTTTCATTTTTTCTCTCCCCTAACTTATATCTTGATATATATTACACTTTTAATATTTTCTTGCTAACCTTTTTATTCTCTTATGTTATTATAAATAAAGTTTTCAAACTTACTTCTAAAAGGTGCTAATCTAGTACCTACTGGTCCTGCTATTTCTCCAGTTTCTAGCATTTTATCTAGTGTCTTAATATCAATCCACTTAGCATCAACTGTTTCACCTTCTTGCATGACTAAATCTTCCCTTTTTACATCTTTTCTTACTATATATACATCTACAAAGGCTGTCTCTTCTTTTACCGTACCTAAAAAATAAAGCTCTTCTTCACTTACTTTAATCCCTGTTTCTTCAGAAAGTTCTCTTATAGCACCTTCTTCACTTCTTTCTCCCGCTAAAATAGAGCCTGCTGTAGTTTCCCAAAAGTTTGGATATTTATCTTTTTCAGGATGTCTTAGGGTTGTAAGTATTTCATTGTTATTATTAATTGTCCATATACTAACAATGACATGATATTCACCTTTTATCATTGGTTCAGGTCTATTATGTGTTCGATTTAAAGGCTGTCTGTCTTCATTATATAAGTCCCATTTTTCCATTGTAATCTCCTACTTCTATATTTAATCTACTTGTTTATTATTTATCCCTAAACTTTTAATATTATATCCACCCGATAGGTTTATTATAGCATATTGGGTGGGGGATTTGTAAAAAATTAGGTGGATGTATTTGCCTTGGGTCCGAATTACTGTTTCTCCTAGTCTACTTAGGTTTCAGGCTAGCTGTAACTCCTCCTCAAGCTTCCACTTCCGGTGGCTAAGAGGCTGTAAACTCGGGAATCGCAAGAACGCCAGAAACTTGCTTCGCTTCGAACATCTGGCTAAAATCCTTACTCATCCACTCGTTAACATCCTCTAAGCCACCTCCATAAGCCGCTTTCGGATGAGCCACATCCATCCTTTCACCTCTTCTAGTCTCCTAAAAACAGTAATTCTAGTCTATCTATTCCGCAAGCTACATAGCGAGTAGCTAGTCCTAGACCTTCTTCTTAAAAATGCCCTTGAAGAGATAGCCGTTCTAGTCTATGTGGCCTTAAGGTATTTCAAGAAGGTTCTTATTCGCCCAGTTGTTAAGATCCTTGCGCTCACTTTGATAAATAGAAGATAGTTAATTTACTAATAAATGTGATATACTCTAGTAAAGATATACATATTGAACTAGGTAAGATAATCTATAAAACGGGAGTGGTAAGTGTGAAAATTGCCTTATTGTCGGATATTCATGGAAATTATGCAGCTTTATCGGCTTGTTTAAAATACATAAATGAAAACAACTTTACTGGGATAGCATTTCTAGGAGATTATATTACAGATTGCCCCTATCCACAAAAAGTAATTGAACTATTATATAAAGCTAAAAAAAACTATAAAACGTGGTTTATCAGAGGAAATCGTGAAGAATATGTTATCAATCACTATGAAAATGATGAAGATAATTGGAGTTATAATTCCAAAACAGGTTCTTTACTTTATACCTATGAAAATTTAACTATGGAAGATATAGCTTTTTTTAAAAGTATGCCCATTACAGATAACATTTCAATTGAAAATTGTAAACCATTTTCAATATGTCATGGTTCACCTGAAAATATCACAGAACACTTATTACCAAACAAAGGTAACACAAATAATTGCTTAGGAAAATTAGAAAATGACTATCTTTTTTGTGGACATACGCATGCGCCTTTTCATTATGAATATAAAGGGAAAACACTTGTAAATTGCGGAAGTGTTGGTATGCCTATAAACAGTCAACCTAATGCACAATTTGTACAAATTCAATATAATGATACGAAATGGGATATAAACACTCTATCTATCCCCTATAATATTAATTCTTTACTACAAGATTTTGAGGAAAGTGGAATTTATAGAAAAGGTTTTTTGTGGTCAAGAGGTGTGGCTGAAACTTTAAAAAGTGGAATCAATTATCCTATGTTATTACTCGAAAAGGCCACTCAACTAGCAAAGTTTTATAATGAAGATTTGTCAGAAAAGCATTGGCAACAAGCTTGGGAAATAATAAAAGGACTGAGTCCAGTACAACACTGAATTCAGTCCTTTTAAGTTGCTTAACTATAGTTTATTTCTTTTTTACTGGGTAGCATACTTCTGTTACCCAGTCTTCTGAATTCTGTGTTTCATAAGGACTTACATGATAGATTAAAAAGGATAATCCAACAAAATAGTTATACTGTTTTCATCCATATGTTTCTATATAACTCATATCCTTACCAAGTGAATCCAACTTTTTGCAAGTTATACTTACTTGCTATTTTATAGGCTTCATCTATATTGGCAATAATATCTGTTGGTTTATGGGCATCTGAATTGGCTATACTCTGTACTTTATAGTTGCTTGCTAGCTCCCAAAACTTCTCAAGTGGGTACATCTTTCTTACACCTTCTGGTGCTACAATGGTATCTTTACGAAGACCATATCCATTAATCTCTAGTGGCATTTGGTAATAGCTGGCTGCTTCAATAATATATTTAGATGCAGCTATTGCTTCTTCGTCCCAAGGTAGATAAAATGTTCCAAATACATCTGGGTGAGCAATGAACTTAAACAGTCCTGTTTCCATACCTTTTACCAAATAGTTAGCATATAATTTTAGTTCTTCTTTATCACTTTTTGTTAGACCTAGTGGGTTCCAAGCAGATGTTCCATGAATCTCATGTCCAGCTAAAATAAGGTAATCTGCACCATACTCACCTTTTAATACTTCACTATAAAAGTTTTTGTACTCTTCTATATACTCACACTCAAAAGCTTTTAAAAGTTTAATTTGTGGGTAATTTATTCTTGCTTCATCAATCTCTTTGGAGTACTCTGCAAGTTCTTCGTATTTCATTCTTACATCTGTCCAAAGTGCATCATTTGGAAAAGGCGTATGATCTGACATTCCTAGTGTATGTACCCCTGCTTCTATAGCAGCTTCAACATAATCTTTAACTTCTCCTGTAGCATGTTTACAGCGTCTGGTATGTGTATGATAGTTTTCCATTGTTTACTCCTTTACAGCTCTATTCATCTGTCTTATTCGTTGAAAGTAATTATAGCACAGTCCTCTTTCTTTTTATATACATAACTACAAATGGTGGTCGTAATAGGTGATACAATAACTAATCCTATACATCCTACAAAGGTATGTAAAATTTCACTAGCTATTGATTTTGAGTTTAGAATACTTATCATAGGCGTTCCTTGTGCCATATATACCATCATCACTCCAATAAAACTGCCCATGTAAGCCAGTAGTAAGGTAGTTACTTGTGAGCCTACTACTGATCTTCCAATTTTCATTCCTGATAGCCATATTTCTTTACCAGAAAGATCTGGCTTCTTCTCTACAACTTCTTCTAAAGCTGCTGCTAAGTCCATGGCTAAGTCTACAATTGCACCTGAACAAGATAAATAAATGGCCGCTTGGTAAATTTGTGTTAGATTAAGCCCTTCAAAGCCTGCATAGAGTAAGGACTCTGACCAAGCCATAACTGTTCCATCTACTTTAAAAAGCACACCAAATCCCATAGCCATTAGGCAGGTTAAAAGTGATGCAACCACAGTCCCTCCAATGGCACAATATGCCTTCTTCGTAAAGCCACCTACAAGAATTAAAGTCACTGTGGCCATCGTTAAACCTATAATTAATCCAACTATCATAGGTTGATACCCTTTAAGTAGCATAGGGATTAAAACCTTCCAAATAGCAAGCAAACTAAATATAAAAGAAATAATCGTTCGAATACCCGTTGTACCAGAAAACACTAATAAGGCTATCATAAACACTATAATAATGAACCATTCTACATTTACTCTATAGTGATCTAGCATATTTACAAATACAAGCTCACCTTCATTACTTTTTTCCACTAATACTAAAGCTCTATCCCCTACTTGAAATATTTTATCAAACTCCAACTTTCCTGTAAGAAAGTTAACTGCCTCTACTACTTCTCCTTTAAAACTTCCATTTAATAATTCAACTTCACATACTTGACTACCTTGTTTTAGTAGGCCATTATTATATACAGTACTTTCATTAGTTGCTAATACCTTTGCTTTTACACTTTCTGCATTGACATACATTTGTTTTTCAAAGCCTGTAGGCATAATAAGTAAGATAGCCATAAATATAATACATATAAACGAAAAAACTAGATTTTTATTTTTAAAGTCTATTTTCATTCCATCACCTTTTATATAAAATACTTCTTATTTAAAAAAGTGAGTAGCTTAAACTTTATAAACTACTCACCCTTTAGATCTACTTTAATCTTCTTACATTTAAACGCCCCTATTTCCTTAGTCAGTTTACTATTCGAGTCCACAAATCGTAACTAGCTTATTGAAAATATCTGTATTATCATAGGCACCACTAAAAAGTTCTTGCCCTTGCCCCATTGCATACACTGGAACAGGTACCCCTGTATGAGAATAAGAGGTCCAGCCAATACCTGCTTTATTATTCAGTATATGTGTAAGGGTTACACTAAGTGGTTCATATCCTCCATATAAAATGCCTGCTTCTTGGTCCATTAATCGGTCTTCTTTATCTTTCATAGTTTCTTCAAAAGCTTTTTCTAACTTCTTATACTCATAATCTGTAAGTACCATTTCTGGATGATTTTTTGCATCCTTATCTGTTTTAGTAATAAGTCCAAAATTTTCTTTTATCATTGGTAATACTTGTTCTAAGTTTGCTTCTTTCTTATCCGTAGAAGCTTTATAGTCTGCAATAAGCTTATCAAATTCTACATAACTCATTTGTTGATTTTCTAATATATTAAAGGCTGTATTATAACCTGTTGTAGCATAGCCAATACTCATACCACCTGTTTCATGGTCACCAGTAACAAGAATAAGTGTTTCTTCTGGATGCTTACTTGCAAAATCCACTGCTACTTGAATAGCTTCATTAAGGGCTAGTACGTCCCCTATATTGGATCTTGCATCATTGGCGTGACCTGCCCAGTCAATCTTTCCACCTTCAACCATCATAAAGAAACCTTTATCATTGTCTAATACTTCAATACCTTTTTTTACAAAGTCCTTAAGTTGTATTTCATTCTTATCTGCATCAACAGCATAGTTCATTGCTTTAGAATCTTGCAGTTTTGGGCTAATGGCATATACTTTACCTGAATCTTGGTTAAGAGCCATAATTTCTTCTTTTGTATCTGCAATCTTATAGCCTTTTTCTTCAATAATACTAAACGCATCTACTTGATCTTTATTTTTACCTGTTGGCTGTACTAAGGAACCACCTGCAAAGTAATCAAAGTTACTTTGGGCAAGTTGAAGTGCTATATTGTACATATTACTTCTTGATACTTCATGAGCATAAAAGGCTGCGGGTGTAGCATGGTCAATAGATACGCTACTTACAATACCAATTTTATAGCCTTCTTTTTTTAGCTTCTCTGTAATACTTTCAGGTTTAGTTTGTTTATCTACGTTATAACCAATAACACCGCTATGTGTCTTAATCCCACTTGAAATAGCCGTTGCAGTAGATGCAGAGTCTGGACAAAAAGAAGTTGCATCTTGAGTAGTTGCTGAGCCTACTACTGGAAAACTATTTACTGTTAGTTCTCCTAGTTTAATACCTCCTTTTTCTGTAACGCCTTTATAAATATTAGCTGCATTAAGCTGTACATAGGACATACCATCTCCGATAAATGTAAATATGTATTTAGGCTTATTGTATTTTATCTTTTGGCTATTTGCTTCTTGTACTTTTACTATAGGTGTAGAATCAGCTTGCATTCTTACCCCATTTCCTATAGATGTACCTATAACTGCCATACCTAATAAAGCTACTACAATTTTTTTAGAAAGTTTCATACTCATTCCCCTTTATTATTTGTATTTATCTTCACTACTAAGCATAAAGAGATTACGTTAAATTCCTATTAGCCCTTTGTTAGCTTCTTATTAAATCCATGTTAAACTTATTTTTATTATTTTAAAGCAGGACAACTAATACTCTCCTAAATATAAAAAAGCTCTATATAACTATGACAACATCTCTAGTTATATAGAACTTTTATGACCATTAATCAATATTAACTTTTTGACAAACTTTTTACAGAAAACCAGCTTCTTTATAAGTACTTAATATTTTAAGTATATAACTAAGTGTATAAAACTCTTTATCTAGACGAGGTTTCATAATCTTAAAGCCACGTATTAATGCGCTTTCATCGTAGTGAGCGAGTAAACGCATCACATTAAGTGTATGAATTTCTCCTTCTTTTGTATCTAGTACACGAGAGTTTTTCACATATTCATTTTCCATAAAGTCTGTAAGGGCAGTGTTTAAGGCCTCACTTATTTCTAACTTAGGCATTGTTTCGTAAACAGTAATTTCTGGATTGCTAAGATCTAAGTTATTTGCTACACTTACATCTGTGCAAAGAAACACCGTATTTTTAAAGGTTGCACCACCAAAGTCAGCACCATTTAAGTTACTACCTTCAAATACTGCATCTTCAAATTTTGCATTTTTGAACCTTGCTTTTTTAAAATTAGTTCCTACAAATTCTGCTGCTTTAAAGGAACATTTAAAAAAGTTACATCCTTTAAAATGTGCGCCTCTAAAACTTGTAAAATCAAAGTTTGAACCTGAGAAATCCACATCAAAACAGTTGCTTTTTCTTAAATTGTTATACATAAAGTTTTTATTTAACTTTTGCATATTCTTAAAATTGATAGCCATATATCCTCCAGCTAAAACTCATTGTTTTAGTCTTACTATTTATTTTCTTCTTTATACTATATAGAAGAACCTTATAAAGTCAACAAAAATCCGGTTCATTTTATAATCTTACAGCTTTTTACACATACTATGTTTTATACGAAAGGAGCATGAACAATGAAAACAAGTATAAAAGTATTAATCGGTATACTAGCTATTATTCTAATTATCGCTCTTCCTCTTGGTAATGGCTACAATAACTTAGTTAAGCTTGAGCAAAATGTTGCGGTAGCTAAGTCAAATATTGACACCCAACTTCAACGTCGTATGGATCTTATTCCTAACCTTGTAAATACAGTAAAAGGATATGCAAGTCAGGAAAAAGAAATTTTTACAGCTATTGCTGATTCAAGAAGTAAACTTGCTGGTGCAACAAACGTAAATGAACAAGCCCAAGCAGATAGTGAACTTAGCAATGCATTATCTAGACTTTTAGTAGTTGTAGAACGTTACCCTGACCTAAAGTCTAACCAAAATTTCCAAGATTTATCTGTTCAACTAGAAGGTACTGAAAATCGTATCACCATTGCACGTCAAGACTATAACACTGCTGTTTCTGTATACAATACAAAGATTAGACAATTTCCATCTAATATCGTAGCTTCTTTATTTGGTTTTGAATCTCATCAACTATATGAAGCAGCACCAGGTAGTGAACAAGCACCAACTGTTAACTTCGGGAGCTAATAATGCATAAGAAATCTCATTTCCATAAATGTTTTGCACTTTTTCTTCTTATAGTTACTTGTTGTAGCTTTGTTACTTTAGCACAACCTACTATTCCTAGCCCTACTAACTATAAATACATTAATGATTATGTAGGTATTATGTCTTCTAATGGAATAGGCCATATTGTTCAAACTGGTCAAGCACTCGAACATGAAACCGGTGCTCAAGTTGTTGTTGCTATTGTACCTAGTACTGGTGATATACCTATAGAGGACTTTGCTATTAGACTTTTTAGAAGCTGGGGAATTGGACAAGCTGATCAGGATAATGGTCTTCTTATATTACTTTCAACTAATGACCAAAGATGGCGTATTGAAGTAGGTAGGGGGCTAGAAGGTACTCTTCCTGATGTTTTAACAAATAGAGTGATGAATGAGGTAGCTAAACCTGAATTTCTAGAAGGTAATTATGAACAAGGTTTAATTAATGCTTACGATTCATTTGCAAAACTTATTGCAAACAATATAGATGGACAACCTGTATCTGGCTTTTCATCTAGTGTAACTACTATTGCACCTATTGTTATTTTACTTATTGTTATTGACCTTATCTTTAATAGAGGACGTATTTTCTCTACCTTTATCCAACTTTTATTTATCTCTAATTTTAGAGGTAGAGGTCCTTGGGGTGGCAATAATGGTGGTGGTTTCGGTAGTGGTGGTAATGGTGGCTTTGGTGGTGGATCTTCAAATGGCGGAGGTTCATCTGGTGGTTGGTAAAAAATAAAGGAGGCTGTATAAACAGCCTCCTTTATTTCACCCTTAAAAGCTTTTAGTCGTACCAGAACTAAACACTTCCATTTATTATTATTCCATGTTTTCATAAAAATAATCATTGTTATTTGACTTTCCTTTAAAACCTTTCTAATATAGAACTAATAACTAATGAAGGGGTGTATATAAATGAAATTAGTCATTATCGAACCATTAGGTGTAGCACAAGAAAAACTTTTATCCCATGCTACACAAATTTTAGGGAATGAATTAGAAATTGTTTATTATGATACACGTACAACCGATACTACTGAACTTATTAATCGTGGAAAAGATGCAGATATTATTGCTGTATCTAACCTTCCTTTATGTAAGGAAGTAATTGATGGTTGCCAGAACCTAAAAATGCTTGCTGTTGCCTTTACTGGTGTAGACCACATTGCACTTGATGCATGTCAATCACGTAATATTACAGTATGCAACTGCTCTGGCTACTCTAATGCTGCAGTTAGTGACTTAGTATTTGGTATGATTGTCGCTCTTTATCGTAACCTTATCCCATGTAATAAGGTAGTACGTGAGGGTGGTACAAAAGATGGTTTAGTTGGCTTTGAATTAGAAGGCAAAAAATTTGGGATTGTAGGCACAGGTGCCATCGGTATGCGCGTTGCCAAAATTGCTGCGGCTTTTGGTTGTGAAGTTTATGCTTATAGCCGTACAGTAAAAGAAGTACCTGGTATTACATATACAGACCTAGATACCCTTTTAAAAACTTGTGACATTGTATCTTTACATGTTCCTTTAACACCTGATACAACACATCTTATAAATGGAGATAAATTAGCACTTATGCAACCACATGCTTTACTTATAAATACTGCTCGTGGTCCTGTTGTAGACTCCCATGCACTTGCTCATGCACTGCATACTAAGCAAATTGCTGGAGCTGGTATAGATGTATTTGAAATAGAACCACCTCTTGCTACAGATCATCCTTTATTTACTACTCCAAATACAATCGTTACACCACATATTGCCTTTGCTACTGTTGAGGCTTTAGAAAAGCGTGCAATTATTATGCTAGATAATATTAAAAATTACTTATCTGGCACACCAACCAATGTAATTTCTTAATAAGCTTTTTTATTTCTAAAACTTTTAAGCTTTTTCCCAAGAGATGTATACAATGTATCCATCTCTTTTTTATGTTCTTCTTCTATTTCATTTTCACTATACCAAGCTAATAAATACAGTTTGGTCATACCTACAAAATTAACCTTATCCTTACCTTTGCTATTTAATCGTTCATCTACTCTTCTTGCAAAGCTTAGTTCTGTTTCACCTTTTTCAAGCTTTAATCCTTTTTGAGCAAGCTTACTTCTACTTATTTCATAACACCTAAGGACAAATAATCTAGGCTTCATCTTCTTAAGCTGATTCTTTCTATAGTAAATGATTATAAGTAAAATTCCCAAGGTTCCTATACCCACTACAAACATAATGCTTTTAAACACTTGATAAATATTCTTACTTTCTACTTGAACCACAGCTGGTGAATTTACTTCTAGTACTTCATTAGGCTCTACTCGCGCTGGTTTGTAATAACTATCTTCAACACCTACTTGACTTCTTCTAAAGCTACTTTGATAGCTTGCTGTAGGCTCAAAAATCATCCACCCAAAGCCTTCAAAATAAATTTCAGTCCAAGCGTGTGCTTGTTTACTAGTAATAAGACTTATATCATTTCCATACTTATAAGCTCCAGACATAGAATAGCCTTCTACATATCGACTAGGTAATCCTATGCATCTTGATAGAACGGCCATAGCTGTTGCAAAATAAGTACAATACCCCTTCTTATTATCAAACAAAAACTCATCTACAAAATCCTGTCCCCTTGTAGGTTCACCTGGTGATAAAGTATAGCTATAATTTCCTGCTAAATAAGACTCTAGTGCCCTTGCCTTATCGTAGTCCGATGAGTAATCCTTAGTAATTTCATAGGCTAAATCCTTCACTCTTTCTGGTAAAGCCTCAGGTAACTGGGTAAAGGTTTCATATATTCTTTCTGATCTTAAACTTAGCTTTTCTAGTTCACCTAGACTAAGTTCTCCCACCCTACTCTTACCACTCATAGCCTTTTCTTTATAAAGTCCTTTTTTACTTTTATTTAAAGCTATCTTAAATTCTTCTGTATTATACTCTGGAATATAGGCCTGCATAATATAGGTAAAATCTTTCCCATAAGCTTTATTTAACACTATGGTATCATCATTTTTTTTATAAATATCTTGGATATATTGACCTACTACTAAATTATTACTCTTATTAGGGATAAATAAAGACTTGGTTATTAGATTTTTAAAAGTTATTCTAAAGGCTTGTTCTTTATAAAGCTTCTTGTCATCTTCCTCTGTTAATAAACTCATTCCTTTTACCATCTCTATAGTATCTTCAAGTTGGTAGTTCTTTAAATCTATAGGTATAGGTTCTTCTATTGTATTAGTCCAATAACTTCCTTTATAAATAGCTTTACTATCTGCTCTTAAGTAAGTATTTTCCGTAGCCATTACTTCTAATACTTCCTCATCCCCTAGTACAATATCTCCCCCTAACATTCCTGTATAAGGATAGTATCTACTATATAAAAAATCCTGTTCATAGACCCTTTTTTTGTCCAAGAGTTTATGTAGTGCTTTAAATTGAATAGGTGCTACATAAGAGCCAATGGCTGTAAAACTTAAGGTTAATGCACACATGAAGCTTATACTTTTAAAGTAACTTAGCTTCATTGCCTTTGAACCTTCTTCTTGTTTAATAAGCTCTAAAAAATAAGCATAGAAGCAGTATAAAAGACTGATTAAGATAAAAAATCCTAGTTCAAAATTATAAAATCTTACATCTTTTATAAGAAGAATACTATAAATAATTCCCCCTACTCCTATAAGGATACTTCTTTTAAAGTACCTATAAGTTAACAGATATACAAATACACCCATACTACTTATTAATAAAATCTCCCATCTAGCTTCATGAAGAGTTACTAATAGTTTATGAATTATATAAGCCCATCTTGTTTGTAAAATGACATATAGTACACCTATACTTATAGTACAAATAATAACGAAATTTAAACTCGCCTTCTTGTTTGAGAACACTACTATACACAGCATTTGTACTATACCCATTATAAAGATTACGTGTAAATAATTTATCTCAAATTTGAGTAAATACATAATGCCTAAAGTTAAGCTTATGCCCATACTTGTTCCTAGTCCTATATTTAGGCCTGTCTTTATTAATCTATCTTTCATCGTAATGCCCCCTACCCTCTCAGCACCTCACTTAAGTCATCTTCTACATCTACTTCAAAATATACTACCCCTAGTTTTTTTAGTGCCTTAACTATAATTTCTTCTCCTTTACCTACATTGATTAAAATAGCACTGCTACCACTTACAACAATTTGTTCTATTTGCTCATAAAGATTGTAAGTTAGCCCACTTGTTATACCAATCCAATAATGGGCAGTTTCTTGTACAGTAGGAAGCATTTCAATAACTTTATGAAAGTCTATCTGCTGGGTAAATTTAATTTTAAAAAGCATTTCATATAAAGAATGAAAATGGGCTAAATCTCTTCCTCTATGGGTAATAAGACTATCTTTGAAGTAGCTAAATACTACTGGTATACTTTTTTCTAAGCAATAATAAAGTATGGCAACAACACATTCTACTAGCTTATCTTCTAATATAGTACGTGACTCAATATCTAAATGGTCATGTTGTTTTAGGTCTAATACTATATTGACTATGGCTTGTGTAGTGCTATCTTCATTTTTAACCATTAGCTCTCCTCTTTTTGCACTTAACTTCCAGTGCACCTTATGCATAGTATCTCCGTACATATATTCCCTTACATCAGAAGTCAAGTTCCCTATTCCTCTACGATGATTAGCAATATATTCCGATTCTTCTATTTCATTAGGATAAATAGGAAAGTTAATAAGTGGTGTAATTTTAGGGTATACAGTAACTACTTTTGGTTCTAATACTTTATAAGGTAGTCGGTAAAGGCCTAAAAAATCTATAATATACACCTTATGAATACCTATTTCATAATAGCCTCTGTATTTGCACTCTATCTCATATGTAAAAGTTTTTTTACTATTTTCCGGTACATATAAACGTTTTTTATGAAAATACTTTGTAAATATACTATCTACTCCATAAAACTCTACTTCTAGATGGGGATAAAACAAAGAACTTTCATTACATGCACTAAAATGAAAATTTACTTTTTCACCTTTTGTCATAAACTTTTTGTCCAGTTCTTGTGTATACGTAAACTTGTTATAAATCCACAACACATGTATAAGGGAGCTAATTCCTAAGAAAATCAGGCTATATGCTAGTAAAGATGTTCCCATACTTCCTTTTACATAACACAATACTAAAGTACATATCAGTAAGCCACAGTATAAAATTCTATTTCTTATCATAAACTTTTACCCTTGGCAATCTTATATTTCTTAGTATGTTTCTTATAATCTCTTCAGGCTTCACCTGTTTTAATTTGGCTTCATGCTTAAGCTGGATACGATGTGTCAGTATAAAAGGTGCCATCTTTATTACATCATCTGGAATAACATAATCCCTTCCTTCATAGAAGGCCCAGCCTTGAGCAGCTCTTAATAAATTTAAAGAACCTCTAGGACTTGAGCCTAAAAGCACTTCGTCTTGTATTCTCGTTTCACTTACTATCTCTACAATAAATCTGTTAATACCCTCATGAACATAAACTTGTTGTACTGCCTCTTGTAACTCTATAATTTCTTCTACTGTTGCAACAGCTTCTAATGTATGGAGAGGATTACTTTCCTTAAATCTAGTAAGCATGGTCACTTCACTTTCTATAGAAGGATAACCTATACTTAATCTCATGAAAAATCTATCCATTTGTGCTTCTGGTAAAGCAAATGTACCTAAATGCTCTACAGGATTTTGCGTAGCAAGTACCATAAAAGGCTGTGGCATCTTATAAGTTTTACCATCTACTGTTATTTGTCTTTCTTCCATTACTTCAAGTAAACTTGATTGGGTTTTAGGTGGCGTTCTATTGATTTCATCTGCTAAAATAAATTGACTAAGTACAGCCCCCTTTTGATATTCAAACTCTCCTGTCTTAGGATTATACATTGAAAAACCTAAAATATCAGAAGGCAGTACATCTGATGTAAACTGTATTCTATTGAACTTTCCATCAATAGATTTAGCAAGTGCACCTAATAGAGTAGTTTTCCCAACTCCTGGTACATCTTCTAATAAAATATGCCCCTTACAAAGTAAAGTTATAACAACCATTTCTATAGTCTCTGTTTTGCCTATTATAACCTTCTCCATATTTTCAACTATTTTTTCTATAACTTTGCGATTTCCTTCCATATCTTTCCCCCAAATCTTTTATGTCATCATTTAAGTTTTAAATTTATTATAATATTAAATACACTTTTAGTATATTCCTATTCTTATCTCCATTTAACTTTTAATTCTAAAGAAATCTTAAGAAAATAATAATAGGTAGTTAAGAAGTTCATTTTATACTAAAATATATAATAAATAATTCATGACCTATGGGAGGTTTTATACATGGAAAAAAATCGTTTCTTAACTTTTGTAACCAGCTTAATACCTGGCGCTGGACATATGTATTTAGGGCTTATGAAAAAGGGACTTTTACTTATGACTTTCTTCGGGCTCTCTATTAGTCTTTGTGATTTCTTACAATTTAATCTACTTGGCTTTATTCCACCTGTTATTTGGTTTTATTGCTTTTTTGATGCATTAACTCTATCTCGTTTTGAATATAGAGATAGACTAATTGATGAAGAAGATTTCTTAATACGAGTAAAAACTTTCCTTCAACAAGATTGGGGTACTTTCATCAACAGATACGCCTTACCTATTGCTATCGTTGCCATTATACTTGGGGTTCACACTTTCTTTTCTCGTTTTGTACTGCCTTACCTTCATCGTTTTGGTGGATACTATTCTAGATTCTTTGATATCTTCTATGACCTACCTACTGGTCTTTTTAGTCTAGGCTTTGTAGGATTAGGTGTATACTTAATTTATAAATATAAAGTAAATAATGATTAATCATTTATTTTCTAATCTAAAAAAGGAGCCTATGGCTCCTTTTTTTATTCAATCAAAAACTTGAAACTATTTCAAATACTAACCATCCTGAATATTTAATACTTAATCCATCCATAATAAACAAGAAAATTTCTATACAAAGGAGATAATCTAATGTTTAAAAATGCAAAAAAAATCGCTCTCATATGTGGCACTCTCATCTTATGTGTAGCACCTCTTTATGCGACAAATGTAGACCCTTCAAATACTCGTGGTGAAAAACCTAGCGTTGTAAAGCCTGAAACTAAACCTGCTCCTATGCCAGTTAAACCTGAGACTAAGCCTGCTCCTATGCCAGTTAAACCTGAGACTAAGCCTACTCCTATACCAGTTAAACCTGAAACTAAGCCTGCTCCTATACCGGTTAAACCTGAGACTAAGCCTGCTCCTATGCCGGTTAAACCTGAGACTAAGCCTGCTCCTATGCCAGTTAAACCTGAGACTAAGCCTACTCCTATACCAGTTAAACCTGAATGTAAGCCTTGTCCTGAGCCAGTTAAGCCTCCTACTCCTAACTGTAAACAAACACCTTATTATACTAGTTATGAGAAAATCTTGGCTACAATGAAAGAAAATATGAGCAACCTTAAACCAACTGGCGATGCTACCACTGATTTTCTATTAGAGATGATTCCTCATCATCAAGGTGGTATCTCTATGTCAGAAAACATCTTAAAATATACTAAAAATGATGAAGTTAAATCTCTTGCTAATTCTATTATAAAAGAACAAAAATGTGATATCTCTAAAATGGAGAAATTACTTGCTAAATTAAAAAATAAAAATTGTAACTGCAAAGATAAAGAAGCTGAGTATTTACAAAAATATGAAGTCATATTAAATACTATGATGACTGCAATGACTGATGCTAAAGCAACTTGCAATGATGATGTAGACTTCCTAACAGGAATGATTAACCATCACAAAGGTGCTATAGCTATGTCTAATAATATCTTAAACTATACAAATAATTCAGCCGTTAAAAAGATGGCTAAAAAAATGATAAAATCTCAAGAAGCTCAAGTTAAACAAATGCAAGAACTCGTTAGCAAGCTTCAAAAATAATTATCTTAATTCCTTCTCCATTAAAATCATTTCTTCACAATCTTTATATTGTCTTTTAGTATAGTAGCCTTGTGTAGCTTCTGACTTGCAAGTAAGTAAAATAATTTGATCTATGCCTTTTTCTTTTAAGTGTAACTCAAATTCTTTTAAGAGTTTTGTACCTATCCCACTACCACTTACAGCTGGGTCCGTACAAAACTCTTTTATTTCAAACATAACTTTATCATAGAATTGCTCTTCCCATCCTAAAATCATAGCTACTACCTTTTCTTCTTCATAGGCTATTAAACCATAGCTACCTTCATGGCTTAAAATTTGGGACAACCTTTTAGTAGCCGTCTCTTTAGTCCATTTATCATTCCAAGGTGGTGCATTAAATGCTTTAATATAAATTTCTACTACTTCTTCTAAATGATTTTTCGTTAATGTTTCATATCTCATGTGAAACTCCTATTTATCTATTAGTTGTATTCTGTTTATTTAAATATATATTGTATCACTTAGTCACGCAACTTCTTCTAGCACCTAATTAAAAGTTAGTTATGGCTTATTATTAGCCATCTCTTATCTACTTAATTTTCTATATCCTTATATTCATCTCTTAGTATACTCATTTCCCACACATCATAATATCTACCATTTTTAAAGATTTCTTCTCTTAGTATACCATCTTGCTTAAAGCCACATTTTTCATAGCATTTTATAGCGCGCCCATTGAATGCAAATACGCCTAGCTTTATCTTATGTATATTCATTTCATTAAAAATAAATTTCATAAGTATTTTTAATGCATCTGATCCATATCCCTTACTCCAATATTCTTGATCTCCTATGTAGATTCCAATAGTTGCATGGCTATTTTTCCAGTCTAAGTGATTGATACCACAGCCTCCAATATACTTTCCCTCTTCTAAAGTCTCTATAGCAAAGCTATATAGTTCATTAGAACCTGACTGCTTAGCATACCATTTTTCTTCATCTTCTAAAGTATATGGAAAAGGTGTACGGTTTGATAAATTTCTTGCAACCTCTGTATCATTCATATACTGTAGCGCTACTGGTATATCTTCTTTTCTATACTCCCTTAGCCTAACTAATTTCCCCTTTAACATGCACTCCACTCCCTCGTATAATAATGTCATGCATAGGACATTATTATTTCATATTTTAAAATTTA
>URVM01000028.1 GCA_900551325.1 uncultured Eubacteriales bacterium
ATTTTTATTGTATTTTTTACTGGAAAGATTTAGTGTTAAGTTTACGCTTATGATACTTAATATACTCTTTGAAACATATCTTTAAAAATAAAAGAAAGACCAACTTAAACCGTTGGTCTTTCTTTTATTCTACTACTTTTATCCCCGCAATTTTAGCTAATTCGTAAATTGTACCTTTTGCTATCTTTTTGCCCTTATAATCAATTAGATCGTCCATTGAACCATTAAAAATATCAGCTGGCTCATATTTTTTAAGAATAATCTTTTCATCGTCTACAAAGATTTCTAATGAGTCTTTTTCTTGGATGTTTAAATTTCTTCTTAATTCAATTGGTAACACAACTCGTCCTAATTCATCAACTTTCCTTACTATTCCTGTTGATTTCACTTAAATCCTCTCCCTTTAATAAAAATATAATTCACTTAAGTACATATTTCTCTTTTAATAATACTAAAATACCATAATTAGCAATAAAAGTCAATTATCATTATGTAAATTTTTATCGTTTTTTTTGATTTTTTTATCAATTTATTAATATAATATTTATGAAACATAATAATTGTACCTGTTTTCAAACATTTTTTTAAAATAATTGTCGATTTATTTATTTTTATGTTTTTTGCAGCTTTTTCTCTATTTCCAGTAATAGATTTTATATCCAGTAGTATTTATTCATTTGATAGCAATTTTAATCCTTTATAAGCATATATTACTAAGGACAAGACTACTATTATAATGTGTTAGGAGAGATATTATGCTTAATTATTTATGGGGATTTATGATTATTTTCTCGGTACTTATGGCTATATTTGGTGGCCATATGCAAGCCGTTACCAGTTCTATGCTGGAATCTAGTCAATCAGCTGTAGAGCTTTGCTTTAAAACCTGCGGTGCTCTTGCTATGTGGATGGGGGTTATGCGTATTGCAGAAGAAGCTAAGCTTATTGATGCTTTAACTAAACGTATGACACCATTACTTAACTTTCTGTTTCCAGATGTTCCAAAGGATCATCCTGCTCGCAAATATATAGCTACTAATATTATTGCTAATTTTCTTGGACTAGGTTGGGCTGCTACACCTCCCGGATTAAAAGCTATGATAGAGCTTCAAAAACTTAATAAAAAACATCCCCATACTGCTACTCATGCTATGTGTATGTTTTTAATTGTTAACATATCTACTGTTCAACTTGTTGCTATTAATATGGTTGCCTATAGGAGTGCCTATGGTTCTAACAACCCTACTGAAGTTATAGCTCCTTCTATTGTAGCCACACTCATTGCTTCTATATTTGCTATTACTTTTGCAAAACTTATGTATAGGAGGAATGACTAGTGAAACTTTTCATGTACATATCTGATTTAATTATTCCTATTATTGTATTTTCTATTGTTATCTATGGTTTAATGCAACGAGTAAATGTATTTCAGTCTTTTATTGATGGAGCGAAGGAAGGATTATCTGTTGTTATTTCTATTTTACCTACCTTAGTTGCACTTATGCTTGGAGTAGGCATGCTTAAAAGCTCAGGTGGACTTAATGGTATAGTAAGATTATTAAAACCTCTTTTTTTCTTTACAGATTTTCCGACTGAAGTTATTCCTATAGCACTTATGCGTACCATTTCATCTTCTGCTTCTACTAGTTTAATTCTAGATATTTTTAAGACTTATGGGCCTGATTCTTTTATAGGAAGACTTGTTTCTATTATGTTTGGTTGTACTGAAACTATATTCTATACTATGTCTGTCTATTTTATGGCTATAAAAGTAAAAAACACCCGTTATACAGTTATAGGTGGGCTTATTGCCTCTTTAGTTGGTATCATTAGTGCTTACTTTTTAACTTGCTATCTTTTCCCTGTATAAACTATTTTTTTCAACTAAAAACTGATATAATAGAGATATATTTTATACGAAGGAAGGATCCCAAAATGTTTGAAAAAATTAAAGCTTTATTTTCAAAACAGGATGATTTATATGAAGACGAAGTCTTATATCATAAAAACGGAACAATTATGTATGAAGGCGCTATGAAGGGTCCTATGTTCCACGGAGTAGGTAAACTTTATGATGAAGACGGTAAGTTACTCTATGAAGGTGATTTTAAAAATGGTGAGCCTCACGGCCAAGGTAAAGCTTACTTAAATGATGACGAAACCTATGAAGGTGATTTTTATAAAGGTGAACAGACAGGTAGGGGAATTTATACTTGGAGTGATGGTTCTTTCCATGAAGGCTCTTTTCTAAATGGTGTTAGAGAAGGTAAAGGGGTCTTCCACACTTATGAAGGTATGATCTTTGAAGGAACATTTATGAATAATAAAATTCAAGGTCATGGATTTTGTACCTTCCCTAATGGCAATCTTTATGAAGGTGAGTTTAGAGATGGTGTTGCAACAGGTAGGGGAAAACTTACTATAAATGATATTGGGGTATATGAAGGGGATGTTAAAGAAGGCATTCCTCATGGTAAAGGTACTTTTACATATTTAGATGGTTCATCCTATCGTGGTGATGTTGTACATGGAAAAATCACTGGAAAAGGTATGAAAACTTTTAGCAATGGACATAAATACATAGGTCAATTTTTAGATGGGGAAATGCATGGTGAAGGTACTTATGAAGATGAAACTGGTGCTAAATACCAAGGTGTTTTTGAAAATGATTACATGGTCAAGCCTACTCATGGTTGTGTAACTATTCCTAATGTAGGCACTTATGAAGGTGATCTACTAGATAATAAACCTACTGGAAAAGGCAAAGTTAACTTATTAGATGGTAGTATTTATATTGGTGATGTAGTTGATGGTCACATTACTGGTAAGGGTACTATGCGTTTTCCTAATGGACATAGCTATACTGGTGAATTCCTAGATGGTAAAATGCATGGTAAAGGTACTTATGAAGATGAAACTGGTAGCAAATATATAGGTCTATTTGAAGATGACTATATGGTTGAACGTCATGGATAATCTCTAAAACTTACACATTCCTTACTTTATGGACATATACTATTAGAGAATAAAGATGTATCTCTGATTTTTATATCTAGGAGGTGTCTTAATGAATCCTAATAGTAGATGGCGTAACTATGGTCTATGGGTTTCAATTGCAGCTTTCATTCCGCTTCTTTTATCAAGTTTTGGTATCCATCTTGTTCCAAACTACCAAGAGCTTGTTAATGGAGTATTGGCTATTTTAGTGACTGCTGGAATTATTAGTAACCCTACTACTCAAGCTCGCTGGTTCCATGATGATCAAGCTAATGAATCTTCTAAAGATAGTAATTCTGAACATACTACAAATAAATGATTGCTTTAAATATAAAAGGAGTTGCCTGTGCAACTCCTTTTATATTTGTGGAATAATAATCTCAATTCCTCTATGGATAATTTCTATATATTTCATCCCTTTACCCTTACCTGCTACAGGATTGACAATAAAGATATGCTTCATAAGTTCCCCCATATGTATTCTTTATCTTCTTGCTAATAAAAAAGTAAGACTTATTAATAAGTCCTACTCTTGTGTTGAAGTGGATTCACTCTCCGGAGTTGTAATATTATTAAAGCGTTCCTTGATAAATTTATCTATTTCTTCATATTGTGGAATGTAATACCACTTTTCTTCTCTAATAAATTCTCCTGGTAGTGTTGTAAATGATACTTTACTACTATCAAATGAATTTATATAACCTGAATATGTAAGCATGTCTTTAAGACTTAAATCTGTTTTTACATATTTATAAAGAATATTCACCATCTGTGGTAAAGACTTAATAATACTAGGGCTCATAAGCTTCTTAGCAAAAGCATCAAGGAATAGTTGTTGGGTTTCTATACGTCCTACATCACCTTCTGCATATTGTTCACTATAATCATTATTATGTCTCCATCTTACTAGGCCTTCTGCTTGTTCACCATCTAATGTTTGTAATCCTTCTTCTAAGTCAATGTAAAGATCTTGACTTGTATCTTGGTATTTCATACGTCTTGGTACATTTACTTCTACACCACCAATTGCATCTACAATCTTTCTAAAAGCTTCTATGTTAACAACTACATAATGATCTATTTTAATACCTAGCATATCTTCTAAAGTACTAACAGTAAAGTATCTTAGATTATCTATTCCACCATAGGCACTCATTTCTGTGATTTTACATTCATCATGTACACTTCTTTCTAGTTCCCTAGCTTTTTCTTTTTGGTACTCACTCCAAGTTACCTTTGTATCTCGTGGTACTGAAAGTACTTCAGCATTGCCAGTTTCACTGTTATAGTGTACAACAAATATAACATCTGTTCTAGTTTCATCCTTATCTACACCAAATACAGCTATATTTAGATTAATTGCTTCTTGGTCTTTATCTTCATTTCTATCATACTGTGGTAAATTTGGGTCTAGTTGATCTCTCCTTGTAAGGCCCATCTTGCCAAATATAGAGCCCATTGTACAAGCCGCAACCCCTCCTATTAATACTACTGCTATAATGCTCATGAGCATGGTTCTGAAAAAAAGCTTCATAAGCTGTTTTTTTTGAGACACATTAATCTTTTTCATTTTGATTATGCTCCTTCTAGTCTTATACTCCATAATTATTACCTAGCATATTATATCATAATATAAAAATTATACTATAATTATTGTTTTAAAATATTACTAAAATATTAAAAGACTTTAAAGTAAATCTATGATTTACCTTAAAGTCTTTGTAACATTTCTTTATTATATTAATTAATTAGTCCTTGTTCTTGTAAAAATTCTCTAGCTACTAATTCTGGCTCAAGCTGTAGCTCATCTACTTTATAATTCAGTTCAGTCATGGTTTCATTATCTAAATAGCTACCTAATTCATTAATTACTTCTACAATTTCAGGATACTGCTCTACAATATCTTCTCTTATAATAGGAACTGCATAATATGGTGGGAAGAAATTCTTATCATCTTCTAGTACAACTAAATCAAACTTTTTGAGTAGGCCATCTGTTGCAAAAGCATCTACTACATCTACTTCCTTATTCATTAAGGCCACATATCTAGGTGATCCATCTAGCCCAATTGCATCTTTAAAATTAAAACCATATTTTTTAGTTAATCCTAAAATTCCATCTTCTCTATTTAGAAATTCTAAAGTAGTACCTGCTACCAGCTTATTGCCTACACTTTGAAGATCACTCATATTTTTAAGCTTATATTTATCAGCTGTTTCTTTTGTAACTGCTAAAGTATATGTGTTATTAAAGGCCATTTGATGTAATAAATCTATACCGTATAATTCTTTAAATTCTTCTTTTACTGTATTGTACACTTCTTCTACATCACTAATTGGTGAATGACCTAATGTATCTCCATATGCTGTCCCTGTATATTCAATATACATATCAATATCATGATTTTTAAGTGCACCAAAGCATACTTGTGTTCCACCTAAATTAATTTTACGTTTTACTTCAATGTCTGTTCTATCTTCAATCATATCTGCTACAAGATGCCCTAAAATCATTTGTTCACTATAATCTTTTGTTCCAATACTAATAACTTTTTCACCATATGTAGGTTTTATAATTGCTGAAGTAAGGAATATGCCCACAAGTACAATAGCTACACTTGATAAAATAGCTTTATAATGTTTCCTTGATAATTTACTATTAGTAGTTTTTTGCAAACTAATTGGTGTAACCAGCTTTTCAGTGATTCCAGCTAAAAAGTCTACACCTAATGCTAGTAAACATGCTGGTATAGCACCTGCTAAAATTTGATTATTATTGACTGTTCGAATTCCTGAAAATACTAAGTAACCAAGCCCCCCTGCACCAACGAAAGCTGCTATTGTCATAAGTCCTACTGCAGTTACTGCTGAAATTCTTACCCCTGACATAATAATAGGTAATGCTAAAGGAATTTGTACTTTAAATAGAATTTGTGACTTAGTAAGCCCTATCCCTTTTGCAGCTTCTAATGTTTCAGGTGGAATACTATTAATACCTGTATAAGTATTTTTTATAATAGGTAATAAAGAATAAAGAACAACCATAACAATTGCTGGTATAGTTCCTATCCCTAAAAATGGGATTGCAAAACCTAGAAGTGCCATACTTGGAATAGCCTGAATAACATTGGCTGTACCTAAGACTGGTTTATTAAGTTTCTTAATATAACAAATAAGTATACCTAACGGAACACCTATTAAAATGGCAAATGCAACAGATATTGTTGTTAACTTTATATGTTCTAGCAGTAATTTAAAAATTTGTGTACTATTAGAGTCAATATATTCAAAGAAGTTCATATTACTCTACCTCCTCTATATATTGTTGACTAAGTGTTGTAACTAAGCTACTTTTTGTAATAAGTCCACAGAGTCTTTTGTCCTCATCTACTACAGGAATAGTAGAAAGTTTCTTTTCATTAACCGTATTTAAAACATCTATCATATTATCTTCACTGCTTATAGATATATATTCTTTTGTCATAACTCTAGTAATAGGTTGTGATTGATCTTGTATACTTCTTAGTTGCTTAGCATATACAATTCCTTTTAATACCTTCGTCTTTTGTTCAATAACCATGAGACTGTCTACCCTATATCTTTTCATTCTTTCCATACATTTGAAGGCTGTATAATCTTCACTACATGTAATAGGGGTATCAATCATAATATCTTTAGCTTTAATTAATTCTGGTGAAGTCCAAATTCTATTTTTCCCTACGAATTCTGAAACGAAATCATTAGCCGGATTTTTAAGTATGTTTTCTGGTGTATCATATTGAACAATATTTCCTTTATCCATGATACAAATCTTATCTGCTATTTTGATAGCCTCATCCATATCATGTGTAACAAATACAATAGTCTTATGAAATTTTGAATGTAGATCAATAAGTTCATCTTGTAAACTACTTCTTGTAATAGGATCTAGTGCTGAAAAAGGCTCATCCATCAGAATAATATCTGGGTCTGTTGCAAACGCTCTTGCTACACCTACTCTTTGTTGTTGCCCACCACTTAACTGTGTAGGATACCTATGTAAAAACTTCTCATGATCTAGTCCAACCATATCCATTAGTTCATAAGTTCTCTGGGTAATCTTTTCTCTATCCTCTTTTTGTACTTTAGGAATAATCTCTATGTTCTCCTTAATTGTCATATGAGGAAATAGGCCTGTTTGTTGAATAACATAACCTATATTTCTTCTTAATTTAATTACATCTTCCATACTAATATCTTTATCATTAATAAATATTTTACCTGTTGTTGGTTTAATTAATCTATTTATCATTTTAAGTGTAGTTGTTTTACCACAACCACTTGCTCCAATAAGAACAACTAATTGTCCTTTTTCTATTTCCATGGAGATGTTTGAAAGTACTTTTGTATCTTTAAACTTTTTAGTTACATTTTCAAATCTTATCATTCACATCTCTCCTTTCAAAGTAACAACTCTATACTAACACAAGGTTGTTACTTTTGTCAAAAAAATTTATTTAAAAATAAAAAAACACACTTTATTTAAATAAACTAAAGTGTGTTTTTTTATTATATAGATTTTGGATATAAAAATAAGTGAACCTTTGATAAACTGTCTTCATCACCTACAAAATAATAAATATCTCCTTCTGCAAGTACCGCATAAGGACCTGGTGACATAAGTAATTTATTTCCTCTTTTTATACCTATAATGGTTGCACCTGTGTTGTGCCAAAAATTAATATCTTGTAATGATTGATTAAGGTATCTAGTATCTTTCGTAATCTCTATTTCAAAAGGTACAAACGGATTAATGGCACGGAAACGATCAGTTTTATCTATTAACTCAGATAAATATTCATAGAGCTTTTCAACCTCTTTTTGCTGTCTATTGACACTGTTCATAATTTCTTGCTTTAACTCACTAATCGTATGAATCTCTTGATACTGCTTAACAAACTCAGCTGCTTTTTCATAAGATTTAATAACTACTCCGCTACCTTTTGTTGTATCAACAATATCTAGGTCTGCCAAAACACAAATTGCACGTCTAGCTGTTTCTGATGACACTCCATATTGACTAGCTATAGCTGATCTTGCGTAGATTTTCTCTCCTACTTTATACTGTTGCTTTACAATTTTAAATGCCAAATCTGTTGCAATTTGTTGGTATCTTGGCATATCTATTTTAACTTTTTCTTCCATGCCAATCTCCTTTCCAGGTTCATTCCTTCTACTATATCATAATTAAATAGTTATCTCTATCATAAATATAAAACACTAGCTTTTCAAGTGGATGAAACTATTATAAAAATTATAACTATCTACTAAAACACTGATTTTTTCATAAAAAAGAGCTATAAAACTACTTTTCTTAGTTTTATAGCTCCTAAATTTATACTATTGTAAAACCTTAGTTATAAAATTTATTAAAATTCTATACGTAAAGTTTTAATTTCATATGGTCCGAAATTGAGTTTGATAGGTTCATTTGTATACTTCTCACCTTCAGCACGTTCCATAAGGTCTGCTTCTTGCCATGCTTTTACAGGCATCGCTAAATCAAATGTTGCTTCTTGTTTACCACCTGTATATTCATGAGCACGAATAATAAGTGCTTTTCCATCTTCTGAGCGTTTAACAGCATCTACTTCGATAAAGTTATTATCACAGCTTAAGAAACTGTATACCTCTTCATTTGCCTTACCTTCTACTACTTGTAGTGGGTTGTTAAGGAAGTAAGCATGTTTTTCTGTATCTGCTTCTACCCAGCTCTTAGCATGTGGTAAAAGTGAGTAAGTAAATTCATGTTCACCTTGATCTTGCTCTGTATCTGGGTGTGTAGCTGATTTAAGAAGAGTAAGTCTAATAGTATGATCTTTAATATCATGGCCATACTTACAATCGTTCATTAAACTTACACCATAGTTACGCTCAGATAAGTCTACCCATTTATGTGCAACTGTCTCAAAGCGTGCCCAATCCCAGCTTGTATTCCAGTGAGTTGGACGTTGTACGTTACCGTATTGAACATCATAAGTTGCATAAGTTGAACGAATGTCTACTGGGAAAGCAACTTTCATAAGTTGTTTACGCTCTCTAAAGTCTACCCATGTTTTAAAGTCGATACGTTTATCTTCTTTATAGAATACCATGTCTTGCTTGATTGTTGTGTTCATATATTTCCATTCAAGACGAATAACCATTTGAAGTGGACCTACCTCTGTCACTTCCATACGTGTAAGATCTGTTACTTCGCGCATCTTCTCTTGATAGAAAATGTCAACATCCCAAGCTTCATGAGCAAGTGGCTTATCTTCAAACATTTGAATAACGTTAGCACGCTCACCCTCTTTAAGTACCTGACGACCTTCTTCTTTATCTTCTAAAGAAATAATATGACCACTTTCATTTAATACAGCTTTATAGTAAGGTGTTTCAATTACCTTATCTGTAAAAGTAAAGACTTGATCTTTATCTACTGTATCACAAGTTTTTTCCACAAGGCTAATTGTTTTCCATCCCATTGGTGGTATGTTATCCACATAAACCCAAGAACCATTGTGAGTTCTTTGAGACTCTAGTGTATTACCCTCTGCATCTTGGAAGTAACCTTCTTCTGTGTGTTCAATAAATGCTTTATCACTACGCATCCAGTTTGTACTATTAATAATAGTCCATTTTCTATTTTCTTTATGAAGTAAGTGATTAAGTGCACTTGTTTCGACTTCTTCAGCAATTGCTTTAGCTTGTTCGTAGTTTACATGACTATCTTCATATACTTCGTGAATAGATGAACCTGGAATAATATCATGGAACTGATGTGTTAATATGATTTTCCATCCATCAGTTAAAGTATCTTGTTTAGCTGCTTCAATACTACCTTTATCAAGTGCTTCTAGGGCTGTTAACCACTCTACTTTACGATAGTAGTTTTCTAGGAAACGATTCATCTTCTTATTGTAAGCTTGGCTTGTATAAGTACCACGGTGGTATTCTAAGTAAAGCTCACCATCCCAAGTATGTACATATTGATCTGTATTTGCTACCTTTTCTTGTAAGCCTTTAAAGTAATCAGCAGCTTTACCTGTTTCTAAAGTAGGAAGACCAGGCATCTTATCAATACGTCTACGAAGTTCTAGCATGTCACGGTTAACACCGCCACCACCATCGCCATATCCGTAAGAGATAAGCATTTCGTCTGTTAACTCTTTGTTGCTATAAGCATCATATACACCCTTTACAATCTTTGGTGTAAGGTGTCCATTGTATGTATAGAACCATGATCCTGGTTGACTCCAAGGCTCTGGTGCTGTAATAAAGTGAGTAAGTACTTCACTACCATCTATACCACGCCATTTAAATGTATCATGTGGCATACGATTGTATTGATTCCAACTAATTTTAGTTGTCATGAACATTGGAATACCTGATTTTTTAAGAATTTGAGGTAATGCCCATGAGTAACCAAATACATCTGGAAGCCATAAGTATTTAATCTCTTGTCCAAGTTCTTCTCTAAAGAACTTACCACCTATTAAGATTTGACGAGTTAAAGATTCACCTGAAGTAAGGTTACAGTCTGCTTCTACCCACATACCACCGTCAGCTTCCCATTTACCTTCTTTAACTTTTGCCTTAATCTTTTCAAACATCTCTGGGTAATCTTCTTTAATATACTCATAAAGCTGTGGCTGAGTTTGAAGGAAAGTATACTCTGGATATTGTTCCATAAGTCTAAGTACTGTTGAGAAAGAACGTGCACATTTCTCTCTTGTATTTTTTAATCTCCAAAGCCATGCTACGTCAATATGTGTATGACCTACACACTTAACCTTAATAAGACTTTGTTTATCCATTCCTTCAATAATCTCATTAAGAAGATCATCTGCTTCGTGTACTGAAGTGTAGAATGCTTCACTTCCTGGATATGACCAATCAATAAGCTTATATGCACGATCAAGTGCCATACGAAGTTGTGGTACTACTGGATCATATTCATTTAATACTTTTAAAGTTTCTAATATAACTCTTGTCATATAGAAAAGATCATCAACCTTTTCATCTAACCAAGCAAGATCTGCACGATTTAAACGATGCTCTTGTGGTGTTGGTACGCCACCACCTTCAAGACCTGACCATAATCTAAATGTAAAGTCTACTTGTGTTCCTGCTACATCATCATTTAAGAAAACTTCTTTATGATTTGAGTCTACGCCTTGGTAAGGCTCACCTGCTACATAGAGTAAAGACTCAAACCCAGAGTTGTTTCCTCCACCTGTATTACCAAAATCAAAAATACCTAATATCTTCTTACCTTCCCAAGACTTTGGTACATTTATTTCCTTGTGTAACCATAAATAACGATCACGACCACTCCATCTTTCTCCTATAGGCATTAAATCCCAACAAGCAAAGCTTGTTGGGACTTCAGGATTTGGGATACCAGAAGTATCTTCTTGTGCCAATAAGGATTCAAATGGAATAATGTCTCTGTAACGATAATTTGCAAGTTCATGAAGTCTAGCTTCTAGTTTTCTATCTGTAAGAAACATTATTTCTTCCCCCTTATATCTATTTAATTATAGTGAATTATTTTTAACGTATTCTACTAACTCATCTACTTGTGCAAATGCAAGACCTGTTACAGTATCTGCACATCCGTAGTAAATTGCAATTCTTCCTGTTTCAGCATCTGTAAGTGCTGCACATGGGAATGCTACGTTTGGAACGTCACCTACACACTCGTATAACTCTTGTGGTGAAAGAAGGTATGGTTTAGTTCTGTATTTAACGATCCATGGCTTATCAATATCAAGGATAGCAGCACCAAAGCTATATACGAAACCATTGCAGCTATTAAGAACACCGTGGTAGATCATTAACCAACCTTCTGTAGTTTCGATAGGGATTGGGCCTGCACCAATTTTTGTTGATTGCCATGCAGAATCATCACCTTTAATTGTTGACATTACATGTCTATGTTTACCCCAGAATTCCATATCTGGACTTTGGCTGTAGAAAATATCTCCAAATGGAGTATGTCCTGTATCAGATGGTCTACTTACCATTCCGTAAAGACCATTAATCTTTCTTGGGAACATAACACCATTTCTGTTGTATGGTAAGAAAGCATTTTCTAATTGATGGAAAGTTTTAAAGTCAAATGTGTAAGCCACACCAATAGTTGGTCCATGGTATCCATTACACCATGTAATGTAGTATCTATCTTCGATGAAGCATACACGTGGGTCATAACGGTATTCTCTGTTAAGAATTTCTGCATCTTCACCTTCAAATGTGATTGGCTCATGGTTGATATTCCAGTTAATACCATCATCACTGAAACCAGCAAAGATATCCATGCTTCTTGATTTGCTGTCACATCTAAATACACCAGCAAATTTACCTTCAAATGGTACTACAGCACTGTTGAAAATACTGTTTGATGAAGGAATTGCATTTCTTTTAATAACTGGGTTGTTTGAATATCTCCAAACTACATCTGTACAACCTTCTGGTCTATCTTGCCATGGAATATTTGGTAATGCTTGTCCAATAATTTTAGTCATAATCTTTCTCCTTTGATTAGATATATATTAATTAATCTTCCTTACGGATTGTCTATAAACAGTATCACCTGTTACAAAAATGCGACTTTGACTATCTCGGTCACCATTTTGAATCTTATCAATCATAAGGTTTGTTGCTTTTTCAGTCATTACTTCTACATTAAC
The DNA here is from genome assembly GCA_900551325.1 of uncultured Eubacteriales bacterium. Classification (GTDB taxonomy): domain Bacteria; phylum Bacillota; class Clostridia; order Lachnospirales; family Cellulosilyticaceae; genus Holtiella. The sequence goes on from URVM01000028.1 coordinate 12,714, forward strand.
GGCTACTGTCGTTAATTTAGGGTTTGAGAGCTCTGCATAAATATCATTATCAAAACCTACTACTGAAACATCTTCAGGTACTCGGTAGCCTTTACTTACAAGATGTTGCACAAATTTATATGCAGTATCATCACAATTGCATACAAAAGCTGTTGGCATCTCTTGTGGTAAAACAAACTCTATTTCTTCATTAAACTCATCTCTATCCGGAATAATACAATCATGCTTAATAGGTAGGTTAGAACCCATAAGAGATCTACAATAACCTAAGAAACGATCTTGAATACTACTTGTAGCATTGATATTACCCACAAATCCAATATGTACATGCCCACACTTTTTCAAGTAATTGGTAATCTCAAATGTACTATAATAGTTATCCGTTACAATGCAATCAACACTTACATCAGCGTTATAACAATCTAGAAAAAGCATAGGAATCTTCAGATCTTTAATCATAGCAATATGTTGTTTTTTAACATCACCAAGGACAATAACTCCTCCCACATTACTATCATTAAACCATTTATTAAGCTCTACAGCACTTGGAGTATTTACACCTAAAGGAAATAGATTACACATATAACCTTTTTGTGTTAAGCTTGACGCCAGTTTCTGATAAAATCTTAAATAAAATGTTGTGTATTCTTTTGCATCCACATACTTTTCTTGCACCATAATTACTACATTTTTTGTACCTACTGTAGCTGTATCAGCACCAGGTAACTTATAGCCTAATTCCTGTGCCACTTCTTTAATTTTTTGTCTGAGTTCTTCACTTACCCCATCTTGATCTTTTAAAGCTTTAGATACTGTTACTTTACTAATTCCTAATTGATCTGCAATATATTGCATTGTAACTGATTTTTTTCTTCTCATTGTATTACCCCTCACTTAACACACTTGTCTCTATCTTATTATCAATTGCAAATATGACTTAGTCAAGTATTTGTTAAGTATTTTTTGCTTTTTTAACCTAAATATTTAAGTAACAGTTCTCCAATTCCTACATTGTATCCTGCCCATGCATATTTAGCCTTCATCGGTGCGTACATATCGTAAGCTAGAGGTAGTTTTTTATCATGTATTTCAAAGGCTTCGTATAAACTATCCATCACTACTTCATCTTTTCTTACAAAAAGTTGTATATGAGGTAATACTTCAAGCACTTTTCTAAGTGTAGGGTCATTTATATCTTTTGAATCTTTAAGAATGAATAAAATATGTGGCATAGCCGCTTTATACTTATCTACACTCTCAAGCATTTCATTTAATAAGTGTTCAGTTGGCTCTCCACTTACTTCTAAGTAAGCTACAATAGCTGGTGTAGTATCTGCTAAAAGTTCACTTACACATTTTACTTCACCTTCTAGAGTCATAACCTCTTCATCACTTATTTCCACTGTCTTTTTAGTATCTTCTTCATGGCGAATAGCAAGACATACTGTAGATCGTTTGTCTTCTTCTACTTCCACATAGTACATACGTACATGAAGTGTACCATCTGCTAATCTATTGGTTGTTATAATACGATAATCTCCTACTTCTAACTCAACCTCTATGTTCTCATCTTCTATAGATAAATTATCATATTCAAGACTTGTGTAAACACCTTTTTCAAATCTAGCAATAGTAAAGTTTCTATAGTAATCAAAAGCTTGCTCTATATCTTCTTTTACTAATTTAAGTGTTCCTGTCTTTACAACTTGTGCTACTTCACCTGTTAGGTTAATCCAATTACCATCTTTATAATAAGCTACTGTATTATTCTCTTTAATATATTTTGCAGGTACACCAAGTGTTCTACAAAGTGCTACAAAAAGAACTTTACGTGAAGCATCACTTCCTACTTGAAGGTCAAATAAACCAACTGGTCGTGTATAAACTAATGAATAGTTAGTTTCTTCACCATGTTTAATCTTCTCCATAATGTAGTTATAAGCTACTTCTGGATTTAATTTAAACTTAGCCCCTTCTTCTTCGCTTAAACGATTTAATAGTGGCGTTCTATAAGCTTCTATCATCTCAGAAGCCACCCTAGGAGCAAGTATATAGTTTACAAAGATATCTTCTTCATAATCTCCTTTAAACTCTAGTGCACTTTGAAGATGGTCTTTTAAGATAGTACACGTAATATCTGTAAAGTCTTTCTTCTTAAGTGTGTTAAGAAGCTTAACTTTATCTTCAAGTAATGAAGATGTTTCACTATCTTCAAAGAAGCTTATGATCTCAGAGTAATTACCAAGAGATTTTTCTAATATCTCGGCTACTTCACTTTCAAATGGTGCATAGTTCTTAGCAAAGTTTGTAGCTTTTTCACCTGTATAGAAAGTTTCTTTATAGGAACCACGAACTTCTAAAGCATGTGCATGCTTTCTTTCGTGTGTAAGCTTAATCTCTTCACTTAACTCTTCCTCTACCGGTACCTTACCTTCTGCTGGTATCATTGTAAAATCTACTATACCTGCATCTTTTACCATTTCTTCTGGTATAACAAGTTCTACAGTGTCTACTTGTCTTACATCTACTTTCATAGAAATGTGTTTATCATCTTTATAAGCATAAAGCATCAAGTCTCCAAGACCTGTTACAAAGCTTGCTTCACCTAAATGATTTACTTCAAGTTCTGTTAAAGGATAAAGTTCTGAGTAGTTAACAAGTTCAAAACGCACTTTAGCACCAAGTAAAGGATTCCCTTTTGAATCTTTTACTTTTACGCTAAGACGTTTAACTTCTGCGTAATGATTAAGTACATTGACTTCTGCAATACGGTCTGTTTGATATACACATTCTTCATCTTGCTTAAAGTTTGAAAATGCTCTTGTATGAATAAGCATCCCCTTTGATGCAGGTAGCATGAACCAACCTGTATCAAGCTTCATCTCTGGTTCACAAGCACCTAAAAAGTGCCACTCACCATCAATCCAAGCTTCTGTCCAAGCATGGTTATCATCACAATGTGCCCATCTTGGTGCATAAACCTGTCTTGCAGGAATCCCTATAGAACGAAGGGCAGCTGTAGCAAGTGTAGATTCTTCTCCACATCTACCATAAGTGTTTTTAAGCACTGTAAATGGTGATGCTGTACGAATATCTGTTGATTGATAAGTTGCCTTTTCGAAGCACCAATAGTTGGTCTCTATTGTTGCTTCATGCATATTCATATCTTTAACTCGTGGATAAAGTTCTTCAAAGAAAAGATCTTTGTAGTACTCTACATGCTCGTTATTTACACGGTATTGAAGTACATATTGAAGGAAAAGTTCTCCTTCTAATTTATCACCCCAAGGTACCATCTTTCTTACAGCAAGTGCTTGTCTTACAAATTTAAGGAAAAGCTCTCCTTCATAGTTTGCAAGGTCATGCTCTGGCATATAAGCATAAAGGTATTTTAGGCAAATGGCTTCTTCTTCTGTACAAGTATCTAAAACACTAAATAACTCCTTGAATCTACCTTTTGCCATTTCTTTTACATACTCAAAACGTTTTTCAATGATTTGTTGTAACTCTAAGGATACTAACATGGTGTTACCTCCTTATTTCACTTCTTGTATCATTGTACGGCTATCTGAGAAGATCACTACTTCTCTCTTACCATCTTTTGATAAAGCGCGCATTTCAAATGCATTTTTAGTAATTTCTATTTCTGGATTAATTGTAAAGTTCCAATCTCCTTTAAGTGCATTAAAGTCTGTTGTGAACTTACCATTTAAGTCAAAGTACTCATGTTGCTTATAGTAAAGTCTTCTAAGTTCCCATTTAGTATATTCATCTTCTGGAATCTCATAAGTTTCATCACCTTCAGCAAAGAATACAAAGCCCCAAAGCTCTGGATAATGAATATTAATAAGACCTGTAGGTGCCCATACCCAGTTATCTTCTGGATAGCTTCTTCCTGTTTCAGGATTAATTTGTTTTGTATAACCTTCTTCGTTTTCATCCACTCTCCAGTGTACACGTGAGAAGTTAACTCTATAGTATTCACCAGCCTTAGGATTACGGTTGTAATTATCTTGACCTTGACGAAGTACAGCAAATGGCATCACAACTTCTACCATCCAACGCTTATTATCTGCTTTTGGATTGTTAAGTTCACCATCAATATGAACAGCTGTTTGAAGTCCTTGAATATCAAAGGCATTAATTGGCTTACCACCATCACGATATGGTTTTGTAAGCATTAAATCCCATACAGTATTAAGTGCATTCATTTCAAACTCAAAGTATGCATGGGTATCTGAATTTGAATCTACAAAGATTTCAAAGTCATTATCTTGGAAGATTACACAATCACGTTCTGTAAGTGTTGCCCAGATTTCTGGTCCTTCAAGTACAGCACCAAAGTAAAGGTTTTCATCATCCCAAGTCATTTTTGCTCTTGTTTTAAAACGAGGCTCAGGTCTTTTATCACCTTCAATGTCTACAAAGTAGTCTGTAAAAGGAATGTCTTCCCAAAATGGTTTATCAATATTCCCGTCTAGTGTAAAAGGCTTAGTCGCCTTTTTACACATATAGACTGGAGGATTAAATTCGATGTCTGTTTTTGGAATTCTAAAATTTACGCTCATTTTATTCTCCTGATTTACATTAGTTATGTGTTACTACTGCACCAGAACCACCATACATATCAATTTCATCTTCAAGTTCTACTTTAATAACTGTGATATGTTCATGTGCATCTTCTGGAGAAATATTAATCCATGTTGTACCTGGAATGTTAAACCAAGGTACACCACCATGTACAACGTGTGTTAATTCTTTACCTGAGTGAAGTACACTAATACGCTTAATAGGTGTTGATAAACCTTTTAAACATACACTTTCTTGTGGTGTATCATGTACGAATAAGTAAAGTGTTTTCTTATCTTTAGAAAGTGTGCTACCACCTGCCCAGTAACGTTGCATGATTCCATCTTCTGTACCGTAAATCGCTTCTTCGTGTTCACGAATCCATTTACCAAGACCAAGAAGAATATCTACTTGCTCTTGTGGAACTGTACCATCTTCCATTGGTCCAATATCAAGAAGCATGTTACCACCCATACTAATACAGTCAACAAACATTCTAAGAATTTGTTTAAGTGATTTGTAATCATGATCTGTATGTTGGTAACCCCAAGAAGAGTTAATAGTTGTACAGAATTCCCAGTTTCCTTCTGGACGAGTAATTGGAATACCTTGTTCTGGTGTCTTGTAGTCACCATGTCCAGCTAAACGAGAGTTGATGATAATATCTTTGTTAAAGCTTTGAAGATACTCTTTGAACTGTGGAAGACCCCATTGTTCTGCACTTCTTTCCCAGTCACCATCAAACCAAAGAAGATCTATCTTACCATAGTTTGTAAGAAGTTCTCCGAGTTGATTGTTGTTGAACTCTAAGAATCTATTCCATTTTTCTAAGTCTTGTACGCCATCTGTTGGAGATGAGAATTTATTTACTGTGCTTAAATCTTCTGGTACTTTACCACCTTCGTATACACTTGCATAATCTGGATGAGACCAGTCAATAAGTGAATAGTATACACCTGAACGAAGACCACGCTTTTGAATTGCTTCGTAGAATTCTTTTACAATATCTCTCTTTGCTGGTGTTTTCTTTACAACGTTTAAATCACTATATTTTGTATCGAAAAGTGCTACACCATCATGATGCTTTGTTGTAAGTACTGCGTATTTTGCACCTGATTTTTCAATTAAATCAGCCCACTCTTCTGCATCAAATTTAGATGCTGTAAAACCATCTAATTGTTTCATATAGTCTTCATGAGAAATTCTACCATTGTAGAATGACCATGACTCCGCTATACCATTTACTGCATAAATTCCATAATGAATAAAAATCCCAAGTTTCGCATCTTTGTGCCAGTTGTTCATAATAAACCCTCCACTACTTTGTTATAAGTTCATATAATGTTCTAATTGCTACACCTGTACCGCCTCTATATTCATAGTCACGTACAGCTGGATCAACACATGCTGTTGCTGCAATATCAAGATGTATCCAAGGAAGTTCTTCTACAAATTCTTGTAAGAACATAGCTGCTGTAATTGTTCCACCACCTGCAGCTCCTGTATTTTTAATATCTGCTACATCACTATTTATCCATTCTCTATAACGTGCATCTGTTGGTAATCTCCAGAACTTTTCTTCTGCTATATCTGCTGCTTCTTGGAAACTATTATAGAAATCATCATGATTAGAAATAGTTGCTGTATAGACATTTCCAAAAGTAATTCCAGCAACCCCTGTTAAAGTAGCTAAATCAATTACTTTATTTACTTTTTCTTTTTGTATTGTGTATGTTAATGCATCTGCAAGTGCTAAACGTCCTTCAGCATCTGTATTAAGTACTTGCACAGTTTTGCCTGCCATTGTAGTAAGTACATCTCCTACTTTATAGCTACAACCTGAAACAACATTTTCACAAGATGGAATAACACCTATAACATTTTTCTTAATATTATTTTGACTAAGTGCAATCATAGTTCCTAGAACACTTGCTGCACCACTCATATCTGTCTTTTGGTAGTACATAGAATCACTTGATTTTAAAGAATACCCACCTGTATCACAAGTAAGCCCTTTACCTACTAGCCCCAGTGTTTCTTCTTCCCCACCATTTAAATGACGCATGATAATAAGACGTGGTTTATGTACGGATCCGTTCCCTACAGCAAGCATAGCATGCATACCTAAGCTTTCAAGAGCTTCCCCTTCTAGTACTTCTACTTCAAACCCATATTGCTTGCCACAGTCTTGTACAATTCCAGCAAGTGTTTCAGGATATAATACATTAGAAGGTTCATTTATAATATCACGTGCTATGTTAATCCCTGCTGCAATGTGCTTTCTTTCTTCTACACATCTTTTAGCAACTTCTACATTTTTCACTTCTTCAATGGAAAACTCTTGTGTCTGACATGCTTTTCTATTTGTTTTATACTTATCAAATTCATATAATCCTAGCTCAATAGCATCTACTATGGCACTTACCATTTGTTCCTCTTGTAAATTAGAAGAAGTACAAAGCTTAAGTGTTGCTACTTCAAGTTCAAGTTCTTTTACTTTTCTTGCTGCTTTTGCTACAGCATTTCTTACAACCTCTTGTGTAAGTTCTTTTTCTTTTCCTAAACCTACAAGAATATTGTATTTAAGTGTTCCTTCATTTGTAACTAGCACGTAAAGTTCTTTAGCTTTTCCTTCAAACATGCCTTTTAAATACTTTAAGCTTTCTGGCAATAAGTCTTCATAAAACATTTCAATTGTAACATTTGTACTTTTTGCCCCATTGATTGTAATATTCATAAACTCACCTTCTTATGTGTTTATAGTATCTTCCTATAATTTTTCTATTTCTCTTCTCATATGTCCTGTTAAAGTACGTGTTTCATCTGTACCGTACTCCCAGTACATTGCACCAAGTAAGCCTTTTTCATGCATGTATTTCATTTTATGTGTAATAGACTCTTCATCGTCATAACTAATGAAAGTATCACCATTAAATAAATATGGTGCTTTACATACATCATCCCAGTGTCTTACAAAGCCATTTTTATTAATATACTCTTCTACAAGTCCACCATAACTTGGACCATATGTACCTACTGTTTCAGCCATTTGAAGGTATCCATTATCTACATTAGGCACACCTTTCCACATTCTGCTGTAGAATGCTACACCGATAACGATTTTCTCTGCTGGTACACCTGCTGCCATAAAATCACATACAGCCTCATCTGTACTTGCTGCAAATAAATCAAGTTCTGGTGCATAAAGATTTGTATGGTGTCCTGTAAGTGTTTGGAATCCACCTCTTAAGTCATATGTCATAAGTTGAACATAATCTAAGTACTTAATTACTTCATGCATTTCTACACCTTTTAAGTAATAAGCACCGCCACCTGCTGCAATTGTAAGCATATAGCTTGTATTGATTTTATCAAGATCTTCACGAATTTGTTTAAGTAATAATGTGAAGTTTTGTTTATCTTCTTTACAACCACCAATACCTGCAACTGTATAAGATGGGTATTCCCAGTCTAAATCTAAACCATCTAAACCATACTCAAGTACAATATCGATAGCTGTTTTTGAGAAGTTTTTTCTTCCTTCTTCAGTGAAAGCAGCTTCTGAGAAACCACCTGCACCCCATCCTCCAATAGATAATACAAATTTAATCTCTGGATTAATTGATTTTAATCTTGCTAAATCTTCTTTAGCTGTTTGGTTTTTCCAAACCACATCACCTTCAATAACATGTCCGAATGCAATGTTAATAATATCAAGGTTTTTTGCATCTGCTTCTGTAACATGGGCTAAATCTGCCGTACCTACATAACCAATAAGCTTGTGTCTCATCCTGATGTTACTCCTTTGGTATAATTAACTAAAAACTTTACTTTAACTTACTTTTATTTTTTGTTAAGTTACTTAATCCTATTTTATCATTCGTCCTATAATTATTCAACAAAATTTTTCGTAAATTGTACTTATTTTTATATCATACTTTTAAAACCATTACCTATAACTTCACTTGCATCCGTAATAATAACAAAGGCATTAGGGTCTACTTGATGAATCATCTTTTTCACATGAGCATACTCATTTTTGCCAATAGCACAGAAAATAACTTGTTTATCACAATCTGAATAACCACCTACACCATTTAAAATAGTGAATCCTTTATGTGTTGCATCACTTATATAAGTTTTAACTTCTTCATTATGATCTGAAATAATAACTACAAATTTATTATTGTTTAAACCACAAATCATGCTATCCATACACATACTTGAAATATAAATAGCAATTACCGCATAGAGTACAGATTCAATATTGTTAAATACTAAGGCTGAAGCAGCTACTACTGTTAAATTTAATAAAAATATAAGTTTACCTACTTCAAATTGTGGAAATTGCTTTTGAAGAATTACACCTAGTATAGTAAGTCCACCTGTTGTAGACTCTGCCATATGTACAAGTGCTAAGCCAACTCCCATAAGGGCTCCTCCGAAAATACATGCCAGCAAAGGATCACCTGTATAAATAGGGAAGATAACTACTATATAATCTGTAATGAACGAAAAGAGTGTAATAGAAAAGAGTGCATTGTAAAAAAACTTCTTAGTTACATATCTATAAGCTAATATAAGAAGCGGAATATTAAATAAGAAAGTAAATAAACCTATTGGAAAACCTGATACATAATTAACTAAAATCCCAATACCACTTGCCCCTCCTGGTGCTATATGCTGAGGTGCTGTAAAGCTATGTATTCCTATACCATATAAAACGGAACCTATAATATTTAATAATAAAAATTTAATAATCTTCTTAGTCTCCACCGTTATAACTTCCTTTTCTTTAGTAAAAAAGCTCTCTTCATCTGAAGAGAGCTTTTATTTTTTTAAATTATTGTTGTAAACTTCTTTCATAAGCTGCTGTGTAGATTTCCATATATCTCTCTAAGCCCATTTGGTTAAGTGTAGCAACATATGCATCCCATTCAGCATCGATATCAGCTTGACCTGTTGTCCATTTTGCTTTCTTCTCAGCAACAAAGTTTAATAGGTCTGTAGCCATAGCTGAAAGTTCTTTTGATTCTTCTGGAGTTAAGTTGAAGATTGGAAGTTGTTCAGCTAAGAATGGCTCATACATTTTGTATCTTGCTTGTCCTGCTAATTGAGATTCATTTTGAACAAGGTAGTTCTCAATAAGTTCTGGAGTTTCTAAAGTTGGTACATATGAACCTGGAGCTTCTGATTGTACACCTGGTTCAAGTGAAACGATTTCGAATTTACCACCATCTCTAGCTTCTAAAGATTTACCGAATTTAAGTTCAAGTGTATTTTCTGGCTCATAGAATGAGTCAATAAGTCTTATAGTTGCAGCTGCATTTTTGTTTGTAGCTGAAATGATTGCTCTGTTTTTATCAATACCATGATTGAAGTTAGACCATAATCTATCTCCATTTGGTCCTTCAAGTGGTTCAATACAAATCCACTCTACTGAAGTACCTTCTGCTGGGCCATGTGTTAAGTATGCACCTAAGTAATCAGAGTTTCTCTTAGCCATATATTGGTTATGATCTTGTGTAAAGATTTCTGGGTCAATTAATTTATTTGTATATAAATCTCTTGTCCATTTAATGTATTCTCTATAACCTTCTGATGTAGGTACGAAAAGAAGTTCCCCATCTTTAAGCATTAAGTTTGAACTACTATCTGTTACACCGAATGCACCACTTAAACCTGTATCACCATTCCAAACGTTGTATGGAGGAGTTGGCTCATATGAGAATCCGATTTCATCTGCTTGACCATTACCGTTTGGATCTTGTGTTACGAATGCTTCAAGTACAGCTTTGAATTCATCTGTTGTTTTTGGTACATCAAGACCAAGTTTATCTAACCAAGTTTTATTTAAGTATAATTTAGTTGGTACATTACCATCTAAGTTACCATTGATTGCTGGAATTGCGTAGATGTGACCATCTGGCATTGTAATAGCTTGTTTTACATCTGGTCTTGCATCAAGGATTGCTTGAATATTTGGTGCATATTGTGCAATTAAATCTTCAAGTGGCATGAAAAGACCCATTTTAGCATATTTGTTGATCATTGTGTCACTAAGCCCTGAGAAGAATACGTCAGGCAATTTATTTGATGCAAGTGTAAGGTTTAATTTTTCTTCAGCACCATCACCACTTACTGTTTGGAAATCAATTGTGATACCTGTTTTTTCTTCTAATTTTTTAAATACTGGATAATCTTCCCAATCCCCGCCACCTGGCTCACCAAATGCGAAAGCTGAAATTGTAATAGGCTCATCTACTAATGGATAGCCTTCAAGGTTAACATTTACAGATGATTGCTCAACCGCTGCACCATTTGATGCACCGTTTGATGAACAACCTACAAAGCTTGTTACAGCAATTGCAGTAGCTGTTGCTAAAGTAAGTACTCTTTTAAATTTTCTCATACTCATTACCTCATTTCTTTTTAGATCGTGCTGTTAGTAATTTTTCGTTGAAATATTTGTTAGTATAAAAGGACCTTCTTTACAGAAGGGTCCCATCAACCTTTAACTGAACCAATCATCATACCTTTAACAAAGTGTTTTTGTACAAATGGGTAAATACAAAGTACTGGTAATGATGAAACGATGATAACACCGTATTTAATCATTTCTGAAAGTTTTCTTTGTGCTTCTACCGCTTCAGCATTTGCTAAGCTACCACCTGCAACAGATTGTTGTTGGATAAGAATCTCTCTTAAGATAACTTGAAGAGGATACATTTCTCTATCTGTTAAGTAAATCAATGCACTAAAGTATGAATTCCAATGTCCTACTGCATAGATAAGGAACATAACTGCAAGGATTGGTTTTGAAACTGGTAATACAATTTTGAAGAAATACTTAGCATAACTACAACCATCTACTATAGATGCTTCATATAACTCTTCTGGAATACTTTGAGCAAAGAATGATCTTGCTACGATAAGGTTGTATACACTTACTGCACCTGGAAGAACAAGTGCCCATATTGTATTCATCATACCTAAGTTATTAATAAGTAAGTAAGTTGGTACAAGACCACCACCGAAAAACATTGTAAATGTGAAAAGTGCCATTACAATATTTTTACCTACTAATTCTTTTCTTGATAAAGCAAAAGCTGCTGGAATAGTAAGAAGTAAGTTAATTGCTGTACCTACTATTGTGTATTTAAGAGAGTTAGCATAACCTGTCCAAATCTCTTTATATTCAAAAATTCTTTTATAACCTTCTGTACTAAAGTCTACTGGCCAAAGCCAAACTTCACCTCTTGATACTGCATCCGGTGAACTAAATGATGCGATTACGATAAAATAAAGTGGATAAAGTACAAGTAACAGAATCAGCGTTAAACCGATGTAGTTAATGACGTCAAATACCTTATCTGATTTTGCTTGTTTATGGAAGCCTTCTCCAAATATTTTTTCTAACATTTACTTTTCCTCCTTTCTTACCACAATCCGTCTTGTCCAATTTTTTGAGAAACTTTATTAACTGTTACAAGTAAGATACAGTTAATTGCTGAGTTGAATAAACCAACCGCTGTTGAGAATCCGTACTCTGCATTAATAAGACCCATTTTGTATACATATGTTGCAATGATTTCTGAATGCTCTGTATTAAGTGGGTTTTGCATTAAGAATGCTTTTTCGAATCCCATACTCATAATAGAACCACAGTTTAGGATAAGTAAGATAACGATTGTTGGAAGAATTGTTGGAAGGTCAATATGCCAAATTCTTTTAAGTTTTGTAGCACCATCTACTGTTGCTGCCTCATGAAGTTCTGGGCTTACACCAGATAAAGCTGCTAAGTAAATAACTGCACTCCATCCCATACTTTGCCAGATTCCTGACCAGACATACATATGTCTAAAATATTTAACCTCACCCATAAATAATGTTGGCTCTCCACCAAACATTTTAATTACTTCGTTTACTAAACCACCGTTTACTGAGAAGAAGATACCTAACATACCTACAAGTACTACTACTGAGATAAAGTGTGGTGCATATGTAACAGTTTGTACAAATTTCTTGAATTTACTGTTTTTAACTTGGTTAAGCGCTAATGCTAAAATAATAGGAATAGGGAATCCTACCACTAAAGAATATAGACTTAAAATTAATGTGTTACTAATAAGTTGCTTAAATTGGTATGAGTTAAAGAAACGAATAAAGTGTTCGAATCCTACCCATGGACTACCTGTAATCCCCATAATAGGGTTGTAATCTCTAAATGCTAATTGTACACCGTACATTGGTACATAAGAGAAAATGATAAGACAAATTACAGCCGGCGCTAAAAATGCATATAATTGCCAGCATTCCAGTATACGTGCTGCTGTTTTCTTAGATTGAGCTTTTTTTGCTAAAGCCGCCTCTCCAGAAGTTTTTTTCATAGGTCTGCCCCCTCGTATAATTTTTGCTGCTACCTAATTACTCATCAGATTTGCATCTTAAAGTACTTAACTTAAAGTACTTAACAAATTTTAAAAGTATGTTTAATATTTTATTTCAAGTAAGTTTTTGTTAACTAAATTATAAATTATTAACTTACTATTGTCAATCTACATTTATACTAATTATACATTTTTATTTTTTAAATCTAATCTTTTTATCATCATTTTGCCTATATACATTAATTTTACTTGGTAAATACGTATCCACTTCATCTATATATATTGTAGATTATTACTTCACAGTTATTAATATTTAGCTTACCAATAATTAAATAATAGTTTATTTTTAAACACAAATATCATTTTTTTTGAAATTTCTACCTAACTTTTAAATTGTTCTTTTTTTATTTTTAACTAACACGCTAGTTGTCTAAACATAAAAAAAAGAAGGTGCATCTTCTATAAAAGAAGTGCATCTTCTTTGAAACGCATTTTATAACACACCTATGTTATATTTTATGCCCGCTAACCCTTTTTTGCTTACACTTTTTAAATGAATTTATACTAACTCTTTCTTTCATATAAAAAATCATGCAACACATAACAAAGGCCATGCTTAGTACACCATAAAGTGGATAAAGTACATCTACTAATTTGCTAAAAGGAATAAAAGAAAAGGGTGCTGCTACTCCTAAAATAAGAAATACTCCCTTTTCATAAGAAATATTCATTTTACTCTCTAAACTTCTTGTTAAGCTATATACATTAGAAATCTGTGAAGAAAACATTTCTAACCAAATAACAATAAGTAGTCCCACTCTTAGTATTTTTCCACCCTCCATAGCTACTGCTAAAATAGGAATTTCATACAAACTGGGGTAAGTATAATTAACTAACATCAAAAATACAATAAAAAAACTGACCAAAGTTAAAATCCCCGTTCCAAGAAGAATTCCCCTATTAATTGCTTTAGGATCTCTTAGTTCATAGGTAAGAGGTACTAAAATACCTACTATGGAAATAATATTAAATCCTGAATATACAAAACTAGATACCATCCACCTTTCTTTTATATGGGGAAGTTCTTTCATATATTCTATTCCAATAGTTTCTGGCCTTCTACATATAAAGCTAATAAAAATAGCACTCATTATAAGAATTAATAGAGGTACTATAAGCATATTTACTTCAAATAGCCCTTCTGTATTTCTTAGTAGCATGCCTGTACTTAATATAAGCATAATCAAAAAACCAATCCATCTCGGTACACCAAAATACTGGTGTATAACAGCAGAGCTGCCTGCAAAAATAATAACCGTACTACTTAATAAAAACAAAGTAAGGATTAAATTAGTAAAACTTCCAACACCTTTTGGACAAACTAAATTAATGAATTCATTATAAGATTTCACTTCATACTTCATTGTAATATCAACAATCATCTTTCCCACTAATATGTACGCACATGCACAGGTAAAAAGTCCAATAAACCCTTTATACCCATATGTAGAAAAAAACTGGCTTAACTCTCTTCCCGAAGATAATCCTGCTCCTACAATACTTCCTACAAAAATCATTGCTAGTTGTATACTTAAAAATCTCTTTTTCATAACCTCCTCCTCTTTATAGCTTGTCACTATATATATATTCAAGACTTATAAAAATATGTTTTTAAATTTAAATATATAATGTCAAATTATGTCTTGAATGCATAATATATGTAGTGAAGTAACCTTTTATTTCTTAAGGAGGAATAATATGTCTAGTAAATGTAATTGTTGTAATTGCTGTAGTTGCTGTCACTCTGATGTATCTTCAAATTGTAAATCATGTGAGCCTAATAATGACATTCGTATAGAAACTTGCGCAGGATATGGCTTCACAACAAATCGTTGTAATTGTGCTTGCCCTCCACAACCACCAAAGAGACCTCTTTATAGTTCTATTCCTTGTGGATGTTGCTGTAATCATCCTGGTATTCAACCTCGTCGCCGTCATACACATACTTGTGGCTGCTGTAACGAATGTGAATGTAATAACAACTGTGGCTGCAATAATCAATGCGGTTGCAATAACAACTGTGGCTGCAATAATCAATGTGGTTGCAATAACAACTGCAGTTGCGGATGCGAGTGCGAATGCAGACCAGCTCCACAACCTAGAAGACGTCACCACAAAGAATGTGGCTGCACTAACTTTGGTTCACCTTGCCCTAATACAACTACTTGGGGACGTTGTGAATAAGATTAAATTTTAAAAGAGGTTGCATAAGCAACCTCTTTTTCTCCTTATCTTATACGCAATTCCATCCCCCTAACTTCATATACTATAGTAAGAAAAGTTTTTCTATAGGAAAGGAGTCCCCTTATGTCTAATAATCATATTAAAATTACAAATATATCTGATACTATGCTCAATAATGTTACTCTATATTTACCGGATATAAAAAATCAATTGGCTAGTCTCATGGTGGTTAGAGAACGCGGTAGTTTAAGCTTTGCTCCTGATATTGATAAGATTTGTTTAGGTAACCTTTATCCTGAAGAAACAGCTTATTTGTATTACACTACTAACACGTCTACACCCTCTTCTAGCCTTTTTAAAAATCCTCCTAAAATTGTTTTTCTCCCTGAGGATAATGAGCCAACTTCTGATAACACTAGCACTTTTTTACACTTTGAACAAATTGACGAGTAGTTCTTAGGGATTTTATATTATATAAAAATTAGTTAGTATATTTTTTATATAAAAATCTTTATTTTTCTTTATATTATAGTTATATTTAATAATTATATATTTTATGATATAATCATTTTATACAATATCAAAGGAGAGATGCTTATGAAAGCGACCACCATTCTCTTACCTATTACTCATAACTTAGATGTAGAATTAATCAACTTTACTAAAGCACTAGCACAAGAGCACAAGGCTAAACTTATCTGTTTGTATATCACTAGCCCACTCTCACTTACTAATTGTTACACCTATCCTAGCCTACTTTACTCCATTGCTAACATTAATATGGATTTAATCCAAATGGCTCAAGAAGATATGGCTAAAAAAATTAGTAGCCTTCTTAGTGACTTTGATCATGAGACCATTTGCCTTATTGGTCCTACAACAGATACTATCATCAATGTAGCTAAACAAAAAAATGTTGATCTTATTGTTCTTCCAAATGGACGTGATTGTGCTAAACTTCAAAAAAAATGTAAGATTAATGTTATTGAGTACACCAAGTAAACTTGTTATAATAAGTTTTTAATTATTACTTATTGAGGTGACACAGTGGTAACAAAACCTTTAACTGAAATTGAATCTAGTATTAGAAAGAATTATCGTAAATATATTTGGTCTCCTTTTATTAAAGCTATTAAAGACTATAATCTTATTGAAGAAGGAGACGTTATTGCAATTGCTATTTCTGGGGGTAAAGATAGTCTTCTCATGGCAAAGCTTTTTCAAATGCTTCATCGCCATACAGACATTTCCTTTACTCCTGTTTTTATTTCTATGGATCCTGGTTTTAACAAGGAAAACAAAGAAAATCTTATAGCTAATTGTAAACACTTAGATTTACCTGTTCACTTTTATGACTCTGATATTTTCCAGGTTGTAGAACGAATTTCTGCAGATTATCCTTGTTACATGTGTGCTCGCATGCGCCGAGGTTTTCTTTATGAACGGGCTAAAGAGCTAGGATGTAACAAACTTGCCCTAGGTCATCATTTTGATGATGTGATTGAAACAACTCTTCTAAATGTACTTTATGCCGGAAGCTTTAAAACCATGCTTCCAAAAGTACAGTCTACTGATTCCAAAGATTTAGAACTTATACGTCCTCTCTATTATATAAGAGAAGAATCTATTAAAAGCTTTATTGCTCATAATAAGATCAATGCCATGAACTGTGGTTGTGTAGTAGCTGCTGGTGAAACTTCTAGTAAGCGTAAAGAAGTAAAAGAACTTATAAAAACTTTAAAAGAAACAAATCCTCTCGTGGACAAGTCTATTTTTAAATCTGCTGAAAATGTAAATATAGATGCTATCCTAGGATGCCAAAAAGATGGTGAATCTTTTAGTTTCTTAGATTGGTATGAAGGACCAAAACACTAGTTGTTTTGATCCTTTTCTTTATTTATAAGACCTTTTTTATATAAGCTTTGATATTTAGTAGGCGTATGCATATTAAATCTTTTAAACACTACCGTAAAATACTGACTGCTTGAAAATCCCATTTTGTATGCAATGTCTGTTATAGAATATTTATCTTCTTCTATAAGCTCTCTTGCCTTTTCCATCTTTTTTCTTAGTACATATTCTTTAGGCGGTACACCCATACACTCTCTAAATACAACTTTAAATCTACTTTCTGACCAGCTTACACCTTCTAGCATATCTTCTATTTTTATATTCTCTTCTAAATGTTCTTCTACATAAGCTAATACTTTTCGTATAGAATTTGGTATATCTTTTTCTTCATTTTTACTAGCCTTAGCACCTTTTATACATTCAACAAGTAGTTCACTTAGCTTATTTCTTAATATAATCTTAGAAAAACTTGTAGTATATAACGCTTCTTGCAAAATTTCTTCTAATAAAATTAGTGTTCCCTTATCTACTTGAAATTTTCTATTCTTTAAATTACTTAAGTTTGTATAGAAAAAGTCTACATTCTCTCCTAAACCTAATAATCCTAAAAGTGACCTATGTAATTGCAAATAATAAATTTGGGACTTTTCCTTAAAACATTCTCCCGAACCATGCTTCTCCTCTGGCAAGGTTATAAATACATCTCCACTTTCCATAGTATAAGATTTTCCTTCTACCCAATAAGTTTGTGTCCCTTTTACACAATAAGTAAGCTCAAAATAGTCCCCATGAATATGTTCTTCCAACGGGCAAGATACTGAGTAGTGTTCTACCTTCCCTATTTTAAAATCAAAATTCTTATCTTTATCTAAATAATCTACTACAATCCGCTTAGCTTCTTTATTGGATGCCATTTTCTCCTCCTTAGATTGGTTACTTTTATACTACATGACAAAATTCAAAGACTTTTTATCTCTCTATGTTTATACTGAAAGCAATTACTATATAAGTCAATAGGAGGTCATGATGAAACATCCAAATATACTATTTATTATGACAGATGATCATGCAGCTCATGCTATGAGTTGTTACGGAAGTAAAGTGAATACAACCCCTCAAATGGACCGTTTAGCTAATATGGGCGCAAGATTTGATAATTGCTTTTGTACAAACTCTATATGTGCACCAAGTAGAGCTGTTATTTTAACAGGTAAGCATAGTCATCTAAACGGTGTTAAAACTCTAGAATGTAACCTTGATGGTAGACAACAAACCCTACCTAAAATCCTACAAGCAAATGGTTATCAGACAGCTATCATTGGAAAATGGCATTTAGGCCATGGAGGAAACTATGATCCTACCGGCTTTGACCACTGGACTATCTTCCCTGGACAAGGCGATTACTTCAATCCTAAAATGTATTCAATGGGCACGGAAGTACAATTTACTGGCTATGCAACAGATATTGTTACTGACTTAACACTAGATTGGCTTGAAAATAGAGATCCCAATAAACCTTTCTTTATGATGTGCCACCACAAAGCGCCTCATCGCAACTGGCAACCAGATGAAAAACATGCTCATATGTATGAAGATGTGGAAATTCCTTATCCAGATACTTTCAATGATACTTATGAGGGACGTAGTGATACCATTAAGCATAATTTAATGGGTATTGATGAACTTACAGAATTTGACCTTAAACAACCTGTTCCTGCTGGTCTTACACCAGAAGAAGTGAAAAAGTGGAAATATCAACGCTATATGAGAGATTATCTAAAGTGTATTGCTTCTGTAGATGATAACATTGGTAGGCTACTAGATTATTTAGAAGAGTCTGGGCTTAAAGAAGATACTATTGTTGTCTATACTTCTGATCAAGGTTTCTTCTTAGGTGACCATGGTTGGTTTGACAAACGCTTTATGCTAGAAGAATCTCTTCGTATGCCTTATTTAATGGCTTATCCAGGTACTATTCCTAGTGGTTTAGTCATTCAAGATCTAGTAACTAACTTAGACTTTGCGCCAACCTTCTTATCTTATTGTGGTATTTCAATACCAGATGATATTCAAGGTAAATCTTTTAAACCTATTGTAGAAGGCAATAAACCAGAAGATTGGCTAGACTGTGTCTATTACCGTTACTGGACAACTCGTGGTGAGCACGGTGTTTCACCTCACTACGGCATTCGAACACCAGATTATAAACTTATTTGCTATCTTGATAAAGCACTTGATTATTCAGGTAAAGCTTTACCTGAAGTAGAAAACTGTACTTGGCCTCAATGGGAGCTTTTTGATCTAACTAAAGATCTAGAAGAACTTCATAACGTTTATGATGATCCTAATTATGCATCTATTGTAAAAGAGCTAACCAATAAGCTTTATGAGCTTAAAGCTTATTATCAAGATAATGAAAACTAAATAAAATTATATACTTTCTCTACATAAAAGGGGTTACCGTATTTCACTAAGTTTGACGGTAACCCCTTAATTTATTAGTTCTACTATTATTTACTGGTACATTAGGCCCATCATGCTTTATAATAGGCTCTTTTTATAAATCGAATAAACTTCTTCATAACCTATTTGTTCTGGGTGATTTTGAAGTTTAGCTTCATTTGCGCACATTTCTTTAGCATATGCTTCTAGTTCTGACTCAGTTACTTCTACTTTTGTGAAACATAAAACAGTTAGAATCTTTTCTAGTTCTTCATGATTTCTAAGACCAAGTAATTTATGAAGTCTTTGTACTTTGGCTTGATCTTTAAAGGCCTTTAAGTACTGTACATAAAGTACACCATTAGCAAGACCATGAGGTACACCTTTGTGATAAGTTAGGGCATAGCCCATACCATGTGGTAAACTAGTTCCTGTTTGAGCAATAGCCATACCACCTAACATAGAAGCCATCATTAAGTCTTCACGACACTCGTAAGTAAAGAACCCGCCTAATAAGTAATCAATACATTTACCCCAATGTTCTAATCCTTTTTCTACAAATACTTCACTCATAGGATTACTTTTTGTACTTAAATAACTTTCTACTAAATGACTAAGTGCATCTACTGCTGTTTGTACTGTTATATCTTTAGGCATATCCATCATATATTTAGCATCTAGAAAAGCTAGTTTTGGGAATACAATATGACCTATATTTTTCTTAGTTTTTGCCTTATGATCTGTTACAATAGCATACTGAGTAACTTCTGTTCCTGTTCCTGCTGTAGTTGGTAATGCTACTACCGGCAAAGCATCTAATTGCTTTCCACTTACTAGAGTATCGCCTACAAGTTCTGGATGTTTAATCATAACTGCTATAGCTTTAGCTGCATCAATAGGTGAGCCTCCACCAATACCAATGATAAAGTCTACTCTTTCCTTCATACCAACGTTCTTAGCTTTTTCTATTGTTTCTAAGGAAGGATTTTCTTCTATTTGATCAAAAACAATAAAAGGTATAGCCTCTTTATTAAGTGCCTCTTCTATATCCTTCATAGAACCATTTAATTTAGCCGAACGTTTACCTGTTACCACTAAAGCCTTTTTACCTATCCCCTTTAATAAATTACTATTTTTTATTACACAATCTTCCCCTACTATAACCTTTGTAGGCATATAAAATGAACTTACCATCTCTCATCCTCTTTCTCTAATATAATCTAATCCCCACTAATGCACAGCCCTCTAAGACCACTACTTTGTTTTGTTCTAAATAAGAAATAATTTTCTCACTTCCTGCACCTGGCTGTATAAGTACATATTTAATGCCTAGTTCTACTATTTCTTTGATATAATCTAGTCCATCTATTGGATTAATGCATAAATCTACTATATCTATTGTTCCATTTATATCCTTCATACTCTTGTAAGTAAAACCTGTACCCTTAGGATGTACGCCATATACCTTATAGCCTTTTTCTTTAAGTTCATTACGTATTTGATAAGCATACTTAAGTGGATTATCTACATCCCCTATTACAACCCAATTTTTCATTTTCATAAAGTCCCTTAAATGCATTGTATGCTCCCATCTCTTTTCTTTTTATATTTCTATTTTAGAATTAAGCCTAGTGTAACAATCTGACAGACTAAAATGAATGGCATTCCCCACTTAAAGTACCAATGCTTTGTTTTATGTCTAAACGTTTCCATTCCTAATATAGCCCCTATACTCCCACCTACTAAGGCAATAAGGAAAAGAGTCTTTTCTGGAATACGATATTTCTTAAGTATTGCACGTCTTTTATCTAAATACATGCTGATAAAACCTATTATATTTATAATGAGTAAATAAATAATAAAATATGTCACCTTTTCCTCCTTTAGAATTTATTTGTACTTAGTATTATTGTAGTGAATTATCTTAATTTAATCAATACCTTGTTGTGGAAGCTTCTCCTTGGGGGACGAATTACTATCTCTATATAGTCTTCTTAGGTGTCAGGCTGGCTGTAACTCCTCCTCAAGCTTTCACCTTGGGGACCGAATTGCTATTTCTTGGTTAGTCTACGTTAGGGGCTGGCTGTGGTGCCCTACTCTTTCAGCTTCCACTTCCGGTAGCTAAGAGGCTGTAGGCTCGGGAGAAGTAGGAACGCTCAAAACTTGCTTCGCTTCAAACATTTCGCTAAAATCCCTACTTCACCTCTTACCAACATCCTCTAAGCTACCTCCATAAGCCGCTTCCAGAGCAGGACACCCCATCCCTTCCCTTGCCAATGTCACTGGAGAGATAGCAATTCTAGTCTACTTATCCCCTTGTTCATCCACTCATTAACAGTATCTAATCCACCTACATAAACTGCTTTCAGCGGAGCCACATCCATCCTTTCACCTCTTCTAGAGACAGTAATTCTAGTCTACTTATCTTCAACTAATCTATTCACAAAAGCTTCTAATCCACCTGAATAAGAGACTTTCAGAGGAGCTACTTCTATCCTTATACCTCTGTGTACTGCGAGGATTAGGACGGGTGACGTGGGGATGTGTTCGCCGGAACCTGCCTACGTAGTGTTTAGTTAAGAAATGTTCGAAATGAGAAAATGATGGTTTTA
>URVM01000029.1 GCA_900551325.1 uncultured Eubacteriales bacterium
AAAATAAGTTTAAATACCTAACAAATGAGATTAAGTACTTAAACTTATGGTACAAGACAGTGTGGCTAAGAGCATCATTTTCTCATTTCGAACATTTCTTAACTGAACACTCCATAGGCAGGTTACGGAAAACACACCCCCATGTCACCTACCCTATTCCTCGAATCAAAAAGAGAGAGAACGATAGCAAACCTCACTAGCTGCTACAGTAATAGAACCGAGACCTCTACCCCAGGCAAGTCTACTAAGAAGGAGCTGTAGCGACAGTTCCTTGGAGGGAGGGAGCAGGAGAATGCCTGTGTATTCTATGAAATAGCATATGTTGAAATATTTAGAATTCTAATATAGACTTATACGTAAGAAGTTTTTAATAGGTGTTTTATTAATAAAGGGTATTTATATAGGGGGAAATTATAATGGTATTAAAAGGGAAAGATATATATTTAGGAACTTTAGAGCGTAAAGATTGCAAGACTTTATGGAATGATTTTGAATATGACTTTAATAATCCGAGTGAAGAATTAAATATGGGCCATTCGGAAGAAAAGGCTGATGAGTGGTTTGATGATATACAAAAACAGCAAGGGAATTTAAATGTAAGGTTGGGAATATTTTTAAATGATGGGTCTGTAATAGGAGATGTTGCATTACAGGATATTGATAGAAAAAATCGTAAATGTTCTGTTGGAATGGGCATTGCAAAGATTGAACATCGCTCAAAGGGTTATGGGCAACAAGCGGTAAGGCTTATGTTAGAGTATGGGTTTAAATATTTAGGGATGGAAAGAATAACAGCTGATACGCTAGAGATAAATATAGGTGCGCAAAAATCTCTTGAAAAGTGTGGGTTTATTTTAGAGGGAGTAGAACGTAAGTCAGTCTATTTGAATGATAAGAAATATGATAGATTGTGTTATGCTATTTTGAAGGAAGAGTATGAAAGTTAATGAGAGAAGGGGATAAAGGGAATGGAAGATGCAAAATATGAAGTAGGTGAAGTTATAGACACTTATGTATATCGTAAGGATGAGCCAATAGAATTGACAGGAACGTATGAATATAACACTAGTAGTATCATGATATTTTTTGGTGGTCTATTAGTTATTGTAGGTATAATCTGTTATTGGTTGGGGAGAAAGAAAAATAAATAACTTAGGAATAGATATTTTATAAAGAGGTAAATTCTTGAATAGAAAGGATTTGCTTCTTTTTTATGAGTTAATTATTAAAGGTTTATATTAGGTAGAAGGTGAGTAAGAAATAAAAAAATTAAATCAATAAGAATTTAAGATTTAATGGGGAGAAACTAATGAGGCAATCAATAGAAATAATGAAAAATAGTATCGTATCAATCTTAAATGAAAATGTTCTTGCTATATATTTATATGGATCTGTACCATTTAATGACTTTAAACTTGGTTGGAGTGATATTGATATAATATGTATAACTAAGCAGCCAATAACAGATTATCAGGCTGAACAATTAGTAAATTTACGGCAAACCCTTCTTGAAGAAGAACAGGGGAATAAATATTTTAGGAGCTTTGAGGGTGCTATTGTATCGTTATTAGAGTTGCAAAATAAGGATTATAAGAAGGTTGTTTATTGGGGCACAAGTGGGCAAAGAATAACAAGTAATTATTATTTTGATGTTTTTTCACAATATGAACTAATAAAATTTGGACTATTATTATACGGTAAAGATATTAGATCAACACTTCAAATGCCTTTATATAATCAGCTAAGAGAAGAAGTTATTAGACATTATAATGTAATACGTAAATATGCTATTAAGACAGATGAAAGTTTATATTCTTGTGGATGGCTACTAGATATAGCCCGTGGAATCTACACATTGCGTACAGGAGAGGTAATTGCAAAAACAAAGGCTGGGGAATGGGCTTTAACTGAAAGCATATGTCCTGTAGAAGAGCATTTAATAAAGACATTAGAAATAAGAAATAATCCATTAAGATACAAAAACAAAGAGGATATTAAGAGGTGGCTCACTTCTCTTGGCCCTATAATACAACAATTTGCAGATGTACTTGAAGATGAGATAGAACGTACAGGGTAAATAGATTCTTACTTAGTTTAAAGGTTTTTAAAGTGCAGTAAACTAATTGCCAAGTTAACAATGGTTATTTTATAGGATAGAAAGAGAGAGAAAAACAATGAAGAGTAAGTGGTTGATGCTATATATTTTTAATTGGATTTTGATAGTGGGATACTGGATGTTTTGGAAGTTATACGGGATTGAGAGTAGAGGGTTTGAAATCATTTTAGCTAGTTTACTAATAATAAATAGTATATATGGATGTATAAAAGATTTTAAAAGTAATAAGTAAACTATTTGCACATGTACTTAAATATGAGATAGAACAGACAAGATCAACGGATTCTTATTTTATCTAAAGGTTTTTAAAGTGAGGGGGGAGAACTAAGTGGAGCATTTAGGAACAAGGACGTTGGTCACTAATAGGTTAATCTTAAGGAAATTTGATGTAAATGATAGTCAGCAGATATTTACTAATTGGGGTAGTGATGAATTAACTGCTAGGTATGTATCATGGAAAGCACATACAAATGAAGAGGAAACTAAAGCCATTCTGGGAACTTGGTTGAATGATTATGACACACTAGATACTTATAATTGGGCTGTAGAATTGAAAGATACAGGAGAAATTATAGGGAGAATTATGGTTACAAGGAAGAAAGATAAATTTCAAACTTGTAGAATAGGATATAATTATGGTTCTAAGTATTGGGGAAATGGATATGCTACAGAAGCCTTGAAAGAAGTATGTGGGTATTTATTAGAAGAGGTGGGCTATAGATTGGTAGAAGCTAGATATATCTCTGGAAATCCTGCAAGTGGAAGAGTCATGGAAAAAGCAGGGATGAAAAAAGATGGGATATTGCGTCAAAGGCAGATTGATAAGATTACTGGTGCTATATACGATCTAATCACCTATTCTATTGTAAAAGAAGAGTTATAACTTTTAGCTTAGTCAAAAATTAATAGTGTTACTTTTGCTAGCCTCTTCAAATGAAGGGGCTAGTTTTCTAATTTCTCATAAAGCCCCACAGTAGGTAGAGAACAAGGGAGGTAAAGAGGATAGATAAGTAGAGAATACGAATTCTGTTATAGGCCTTGTCTTTTAAGGGAAGAAAGTAGAGTAGAAGACCTAGGAAAAAAGCTATGTAGGTTGAAGTAATAGGTATCCACTGGGGCATATTAGACCTCCTTTTTGTTGAAGAGATTTAGAAAGAATAGGAGTAGGGATATCTTGTCTTTATGGAAGAGGGTATTAGCTAGGATGATGTAGGCATCTTGTAGGACAAGAAGGGTGGCTATGGGATAGACACTGAGTGTTAGTACAGGGTTATATGTATAGGCTGCTTTAAATTGTAGAGTGATGAAGTGGAGGAAGGAGCGTGTTCCACCGCACATAGGGCAGAGTATGGAATAGTGTGTGTACCAGTAGCAAATGCTCTTAGTTGCCAGTGGAGTTTGTATACCTATTAGTCCTATAGGAATGAGTAAAAGATAGAGAAAAAGGCGTATGAGGTGCCAAAAGCTAGGGGTTGGTTTAGTATTCACAATCCTAGTCCTTTCTTAAGATTTATTAATGATTATTAAATATACTTAATATTTAATTTGTTTAAAATAATTGAAACTTATTTCTATCTATAATACAATAAAATAAAAGATTGTAAAAGGGGGAGAGAAAGTGGATGAGTATAATCATACAAACAAAGAAAGTCAGAACCCTCACCAAGGACAATATACGCCTGCACCGCCAGGTAATTATAGTAACTATGAGCAAAAACCTGTGTATAGCTATCAAAAAGAGAGCAGTGAGGGACAGGGGTTTGGTATTGCAAGTATAATAATAGGAGTTTTAAGCCTTCTTGGTTGTTGTATTGTTCCTTTTATTGGGCTTATACCTGGTGTAGCTGCTATTATTTTAGGCGCACTTGGCATAAAGTATCCAGCAGCAAAGGGGATGTGCATCGCAGGTATTATACTAGGAAGTATAGGTAGCATTATGGCACTAGGCTTAACCATGTTTTTTGTTATGGGTATGATACTAGAATTATAAGGAACTAGAATACAGATGAAACTACGAAAAGTAACAGTGTATAAGTGGATTTTATTAAGTGTTTTTGGTATATTAGGGCCAATACTACTTAAGTTTGTAGAGATTTTAAGTAAAGGTGAAACATCTTGTGTATTTGATGCACTTGGTGGAAAGTGTTTAGGATGCAATATACGGGGAGCGCTTTATCAGCTTGGTAAGGGGCGTATGTTAGAAGCATTTAATCTGAACCCTTTAGTTTATGTATGGATTATATTTGGTATATGTCTTATAGTAAGTGAGATATATGTCTTTATAAAAAGATTAATAGATACCAACTATAGGAAGGATAGTTTCCTAGAATGGTTAATCAAAAAAATGTTTAAAGGCGTTGCCTTTTAGGGAGGAAAAGAAATGAATTGTGGAAATTGTGGAGCAGAAATTAAAGAAGTAGACCGTTTTTGCGGTAGATGTGGGGCACAAGTTGGAGGAAGCCAAGAGCAAGATCCTAATAGTTATCAAAAATACGAGCAACCTCAAGGTGGTCAGTTTAATTATCAACAACCACCTTATCAACCAGTAGATATGCGTAAATCTAGAGTAGTAGCAGGTATCTTACAAATTTTCTTAGGTGGATTTGGGGTAGGTCGTTTTTACTTAGGTTACAATGGTATAGCTATTGCACAACTTATTGTAAGCTTTTTAACTTGTGGAGTAGGGATGGTTTGGCCATTTATTGATGGTATTTTAATTTTAGCTAATCAAGTGCCAACAGATGCAGACGGTGTACCACTCAAAGACTGATTAAACTAAAATATATAAAGAGGCTGTTGTAGAACAGCCTCTTATTTTTTTTGATTTGAAAGTATTTAGTTATATGTATTCCGATTAACAATTAGTTAAAGATGATAGAGTAGAAAAATTAAAAATTGGTAAATAATATTGACAAATATTTGTTAATAATTTATATTTTTTTATAATTAACGTTAACTTTAATTTAATTAAGTTAATTTTATGTTGAAGTTAATATAATATAAGAGATATAGATATGAGAGGGCTAAATGATGATGAGTAAGTATATTGAGGAAGATATAAAAAGACTTGCAAAAGCGTTAAACAAAGCTAAACAAGGGGAAAAGGAGTTAGTAATAGGTTTTTTAGGAGGGTCTATTACACAAGGGTGTACACCTTCTATTCCTGAAAATGCTTATGCTATGCGGGTATATAAGTGGATTAAGAATAAGTTTAGAGACATATCAATTAAATATATTAATGCAGGTATAGGAGCCACAGGCTCATTAATTGGTGTACATAGGGTGGAGCAGGACTTACTTTGTTATCAACCAGATATCATCTTTGTAGAATTTGCAGCAAATGATGTACCCCCTAATCGTTTAACGGCTGAAGCTTATGAAAGTTTAATAAGAAGGATTATAAATACTTGTCCAGAAGTAGCAATTGTAGAAATTTGTATGACATTAGAAGATGGCACAAGTGCTGAAATACAACAAAAACAAATAGCACAACACTACAATATTCCTGTAGTAAGTTTTAGACAAGAAGTATTCAATCAAATTAAAAAAGGGACATATACTTGGAAAGATATTGCAGTAGATGAGGTACATCCAAATGATAAAGGGCATGAGATTGTAGCAGGGCTTATTACTGAATTACTAGAGTGTGCATGTGACTATAAAGGAGCTTGTGAAGATAGAAGAAGAGAGAATCCTGTAGGTGAGACTTTATTTAGTGACAAATATGTGAAAGGAACTATTTTAAATAGTTATTCTTTAGAACCTATTGAAATGAAAGGGTTTATTCCAAGTGAAGAAGGATTTAAAACCTTAAATAAGGGATGGAAATTGATTAATAATCATGAGGCAAGTTTTACATGTGAAATTACAGCAAAGAACATTTTCTTATTATATGTAAAAGGAATAGAAGTAGATAGAGCCAAAGTTGAAATAGCGATTAATAATAAGAGTATTGAACTTGATAGCTTTTTTGAAAATGGTTGGGGTTCCTATGCTGAAGTATGTGCCCTAACTAATGGTAATATAGAACAAAAGCACTCTGTTTGTATTAGAATAGTAGATACTAATCCTAATGCTTGCTTTAATATACTTGGATTTTTAGTATCTTAATGAGGAGAGAAAAAATGAAACTTATTTTACCAAATCACCCAGCTCTATATTATATGGGAAGAATTGATTTTACTAATCCCAAAGCACCACTATTTACTTTCCCAGGTTCTCAAATTCGTACGTGCTTTACGGGGACAAGTCTAAGAGTGATTGTTAAGAATTACCCTAGTTACTATCAAACATGTATAGGTTATTTAATCGACGGAAAAGGGCCTTATAAAATTAATATTGCTAAGTTAACAGAGGAATCAGTTATAGAACTAGCAACAAATCTTACAGATGCCGTACATGAAGTAATTTTCTATAAAACTCATGATGGTGCACATTATTTTGATTTTAGAGGTTTTGTCCTTGATGAAGGAAGGGAAGTAATTGCACCAAATTTTAATCCTACAAGAAGAATTGAGGCTTTCGGAGACTCAGTATCTGCAGGATCAGTTATAGAAGCCACAGACTATGAAGGACAAGTTGACCCTGTACATGATGGGGAATATTGTAATAGTTGGTATTCTCATATTATGGCCGTAGCACGTAATCTAAATGCTAGTGTGCATAATACTTCTCAAGGTGGTGTAGCACTCCTAAATGGAACAGGCTACTTTTGTCAACCTCATACAGTAGGTATGGAATTTGTCTATGATAAAGTTCGTTTTAATCCGATATTAGGTATATGTACTCAGTGGGATTTTAAAAGCTATATACCTCATGTAGTAATTTTAGCAATTGGTCAAAATGATAACTATCCAGAAGAGTACATGAAGACAGATCTAGTAAGACGTACATTATGGAAGGAAAAATATAAAGAGTGGATAAGAATACTTAGGGGGCATTATCCAAATGCTTTATTTATATTAACGACAACATTACTTATACATGATAAAAGTTGGGATGATGCCATAACAGAAGTTCAGAAAGAATTAGGTGATAAAAAAGTTGTTCGCTATATATATAAGAGAAATGGTAGTGCAACTCCAGGTCACTTAAGAATTAAAGAAGCTAAAGAAATGGCAGATGAATTAACAGCTTTCATTGAAAGTTTTGGCGAAGCAATATGGCAATTTAACTAACTACTAAAAGTTTGTTTTTTAAATAAATATAATTAGCTCTTTTTTATTGTGAGTTATACTTAACGATTAGCTAAAAATGTCGAGATTTTTTTAAAATAACTCTTATAAATACTTGAAAACTCTTAATTATAAAGGTATAATAAGCTTTAAAATCAGTAAAAAGTCGAAATTAATTAATTAATGACAAAATAAGTAGTACTCTAAAAAACAGATTGTGTATTGCACCTCTAAGTTAAACTAAATAGAGGAGATACAAGGGGGTAGCCATGAAAAGAAATATAACAATGAGAGATATTGCAAATGAGCTAAATGTGAGTACAGTAACTGTGTCAAAAGCACTAGCAGATAAAGAGGGTGTTAGTGAAGCATTAAAAACCCAAATTAAAGAGTTGGCTGTTAAGCGAGGATATAAATATAATGCTGTGGCAAAGGGTATGAAAGAAGGCTGTACCTACAATATAGGTATTCTAGTATCTGAGCGCTTTATGAACGATAATAATAACAGTTTTTACTGGAATATGTACCAACAGATAGTAAAATATCTTACAAAGTTAAATTATGCAGGAATATTAGAACTTATATCTTTAGAAGATGAGAAGAAATGTAAGTTACCTAACTTGCTTGAGAACAATAAAATTGATGGTATTATTATGTTAGGTCAAGTTAAACAGAGGTATATAGATTTTATATTAGATCAAAATATACCACTTGTATTTCTAGATTTCTATGACAAACACTTTGATATGGATTCTATTGTAAGTGATAATATGTATGGAGCATATTTAATTACCAGTTATTTAGTTCAAAATGGACATACAGATATAGGATTTGTAGGGAATATCTATCAAACAAGCAGTATCTTGGATCGTTATTTAGGCTACTACAAAACTTTGGTAGAAAATAAATTAGAAATTGTGTCGGAGTGGATTATTACAGATAGAGATGAAGATGGTAAGTTCTGTGATTTTGCATTGCCAAGCAAAATGCCAACAGCTTTTGTATGTAACTGTGATGAAATAGCATTCTACTTTATACAATACTTAAATCAACAAGGTTATAAAGTTCCAGAAGATATTTCAGTTGTAGGATTTGATAATTTTATTTATTCTACTTTGTCAAGACCACAAATTACTACAGTAGAGGTAGAGATAGAAAGTATGTCAGAATTTGCTGTTACAACTTTACTTAGAAAGATTAAAGATGAAGATTATAAAGTTGGAAGAAAGGTAGTAGCAGGTAATTTAGTTATAAGAGATTCGGTACGTTCTATAAAAAATGAAAAATAAAAGTCTAAATCAATTTTGGTTTAGACTTTTTTTATTTCTTTAAAGAATTAAAAGGAATAAATTTAAGTACAATACTATTAATTCCTATAAAGAGCAGTGGTTAAAAAATGATAAAATACAATATAAAAAATTAAGTAAAATATATAATATTGACAAAAAATATTAATTAAATTAGAATTTATTTAAGCTAAACGATAAATTTAAAATTAAGTAAAATAGCCAGTTAACATTAGCTAAATATAATTTAGATAAGGAGTGATTCACACAGAATAAAGGTAAAGAGAAGGAATAAAATAAGTAATTATGAAGAGAGAATGAAAAATCAAAGTTATTAAGGGGGGTTATTATGAGTAAGAACATGCAACAAAAAAGGATAGCATTAATGATGGCAGTGGCACTTATAACATCAGTACCGGCAACGAACTTTACTATGGGACAGGATATACAGGGGCATTGGGCTAAAGAAAGTATTGAGAAATTAAAGGATATAGAGGTAATAAAAGGTTTTGAAGATGGAACCTTTAAACCTAATGCTTATTTGACTAGAGCTGAGATGGTTACTATTTTAAATAAATTATTTGGTTATAAGGAAAAAGCATTAGAACAATTTAAAGATGTAGATCATACAAAATGGTATGCGGATGAAATGCTTATAGCTAAAAAGGCTAATTACTACAAAGGATTTGAAAATAACTTAGCTAAACCTGAAGAACCTATTACAAGGCAAGATGTAGCCACTTTGATTGCACGTATATTCTCTATAGAAAATATAGAAACATCTAATACATTTTTTGAGGATGATGGCGAGTTAAAAGAATATGCAAAAGGTGCTGTCTATGCCTTAACAGAGTTAGGGGTAGTTACAGGGAATGGAGAAAAAACATTTAAACCTAATGGGAATATAACAAGAGCTGAAATGGCTACGTTATTAGATAGAGAGACAGGAACAATTTATGATCAACCAGGGGTATATGATGCAAGTCAAGTAACAGGAAATGTATTTGTTATGTCATCAGGGGTTACTCTTAAAAATTTGAAAACTAATGGCAATGTTTATCTAGCACCGAGTATCTCGAAGGATTTTACATTGAAAAATAGTGAAATACAAGGAATGGTTGTTGTACTAGGTGGAACCAATATAGTACTAGATCATGTAACAGTAGGTAAAACGTTACTTGTGAAAAATGCTATGCCAATACAGATAGAATCAACTAATGGAACAAAAGCTTCTGTAAAAGTAGAAAGCCTAATACAAGTTAAGTTAATAGGAAAATTTGAGAAAGTTTCATCTCTAGAGGGTGCTCTTATTCAACTTATAAAGGGACAGGCATCAAATATTAACTCAGGATCAAGTAGTAGTATAAGTGGAGGAAATAATAATACTGGAGGAGATAACGGAAATAACAGTACCGGTGGAGATAATGGAGGCAATAATAATGGAGGTGATAATAATACAGATAATACTCAAGATACTGTCCTTTATAAGTTTCAATTCGATGAGAGTGTAGAAGGGTGGAGTGAACAAGGAACTTGGCAAGCATCATTTGGTGAACCAGCAATAGAATGGTCTAATGATTTAGGGCAAGGGGCACTTAGAGTCAATGCTATTTGGCCTGGACAAGCAACTTGGGAAGAGATAAAAATTGCAAATCATGAAACACCTAAGCTCCAATCAGCTAATAAGGTTAGCTATGATATTTACTTTGATTTAAGTGTATCTAATGTTCAAGAGCAAATGGATAAAGAGATAGATGCACATATTACTTTTGATGGGAATATTAAGATAGGCCAAGGGGCTAATAAAGTAACACTAGATAAGTGTGAAAAAGTTGTGCTACAAGGCAAAACCTACGCTAAGTATCGTATTGTAAATATGTTTTCGGAGGGTCAAGTTAAAGATGCAAAAGATCTATGGATTATGGTTGTAGGTAATAGTTTATCTTATACAGGACCTATCTATATTGATAATATAAGCATTGAAAAGGTAGTACCAAAAGATCATGGTAATCCAGAGGTTTTACCAGATAATAATGGGCAAGAAGTAATTGATACAGCAAAATTTGAAACAAATAATATGAACTTAGTAGATAACAAGGCAAATGATGCTACTAAATCAATGTTTGCCTACATGAAAAATGCTGCGAAAGAGTATTTAATGTTTGGACATCAACACACTAATAGTCAAGGGATAACTATTGTAAATACCAGTGGCCAATACTCAGATGTGAAAAATGCTGTTAATGCATTTCCAGCAGTATTTGGTTGGGATACACTAGCGCTTACTGGAAATGAAGGAGAGTATGAGGACTTAGTAAGGTGGAGTAAAGAGGCTGTTAAAACTAACGGTATTATTACTATTAGTGCACATATGCCTAATTTTACAAAGGTAAAACAAAATAAAGATGGCACCTATAACTTTAAAGAAGCACCAGACTGTAATGATACATCGGGAAATGTAGTAAGTGAATTACTAAAAGAAGGAAGTAGTGCAAATAAAGCATTTAAAGCTTATCTTGATTTATTTGCAAAATATGCAAGTGAATTAAAAGCTAAAGATGGAGAAGCTTATCCTATTATTTTTAGACCTTTTCATGAAAACACAGGAAACTGGTTTTGGTGGGGGCAACCTTATTGTAGTAGTGATGAATACATTAAATTATTTAGATATACAGTAGAGTATTTAAGAGATGAAAAAGGTGTACATAACTTATTATATACCTATTCACCTAATGGACATTTTGTAAATAAAGAGGACTATTTGAAACGTTATCCAGGTGATGAATATGTAGATATAATTGGCTTTGATGCATACCATGACAACCCTAAATTAAATGATGGTTGGATGGAGAAATTTATTACAGACTGTGAGATAGTAGTAGACCTTGCTAATGAGAAAGGAAAAATTGCAACAATAGCTGAAACAGGTGTGAGATATGATGGTGGATATGGAGTACATCCTGTTAATAATACTTATATTGACTGGTATACAGATATAATGAAAGCTATCGAAAGTAATCCTAAGGCCAAACAAGTTTCTTACATGTTAGTATGGCGTAACGGAAGCATAAATCATTTCTGGGTACCATATAGAAATCACCCTATCTATGGACATCACCAAATGCTAAATGATTTTATAGAGTACTACAATGAGGATTTTACTGTTTTTAATGATGGAGTAAAAGGCATTTATGATTTAGATGTTGAATTAGCAGAAGAAACTCCTTATGCATACTTGGTTACACCTACACAAAAACAAAAGGTTTCAGGACAGGCAGATATAGTAGCAAAAGTATTTAACTATGAGAAAAAAGTAAGAAGTGTACAGGTAAGTAGTGGTGAACAAAAGGTTCTATTAGATATAGGAAATAAAGAAGGACTTTATAAAGGTGTATTTGATACAACTAAAGAGGCTAATAATAGTTTTGTTACATTAGAATTAAAGGTGGAACTTGAAGATGGAACTCAGCTAACAGACTCTATTCAAGTACAAATCTATAATAAAGAAGTTATTATTAAGAGATTTAATCCGCTTGAGGATGTAAGTTATGATGGGCAGTGGGCAAATCCGGGTTCAGAAATTACAACAGCTAGTGCAATTAGATTAATAGAAGATAAGGCATTACTTGATGTAAAAATCGTAGATGACCAACAAGAGGGAAATTGGACATGGCAAGAGATTAAATTTAAGTTGCCGATAGATGAAGGTGTATCTTTGGCAAATGCTTTAAGTTATGATTTGATATTTGAAACAACTCAAACTACAGGCTCTGCTATAGGTATTAAACCTGGATTGAATTTAGCTACTTCCAAAGAGTATAGACAAATCATAGATACAGAGATAAATGAAACTAATTTATCAAATTTAAGAACTATTAGGATAGATGGTAAGGAATATAGTATAGCAAGTTATGAAGTACTCTTTTCACGAGGATTAGTGGATGAGATTCAAGAACAGGGTATAGAAAGCTTAATGCTTAATTTTATAGCTAGAGATTTTAACTATGAAGGTACTATAGGTATCCAAAATGTTGTACTTAAACAAATTATGAAAGAAGAAGAGCAAGATCCGGCTATAGTAGATGATTTTGAAGGGTATTTTGATAGTGAAAGTTTACAAAGTGCATATATAAGAAATTCTGGTGGTGGAGAGGTGAAACTGGAATTAGAAGAAAAATCAGGTAATCATCTCTTAAAGTATAATTATGAATTAACTCCAGGTTATGCAGGTGTATATAAAGCATTAAATGTAGATTGGAGTCAATATAATGCACTTCAAATGCTACTACAAGGAGATGGAAAAGGGCAGAAATTAGTTGTGCAAATTAAAGCAAGTGGTGAAGAATATGAGTATCATTATTTACTAGATGACAGTAAAGAAATAACAATGGAAATACCATTTAGCCAGTTTATAGGGAAGACAAGTAAAAAGCCTCTTTTAAAAGATAAAGCAAAAAATGTTCAACATTTTGCTATCTATATTAATGCAACAGATACTCAAGAAGGAAAAAATACAAAGGGTACAATCTATTTAGACAATATTAAAGCCATAGCTAGAGAGAATACAGATGAAGAACAACCAAGTGAACCAGAAAATCCAGAAGTGATTATTCAAGAAGGCGTTATTTTTGATTTTGAGGTAGCAGCTCAAAACTGGGTATCTACAGCAGGAACAGTAGCAGTATCAGATGAATGGTCAGCAAATGGAACAAAGAGTTTAAAAGCACAGGTTAGTTCGAATGCAGAAGTAAAACATGAAAATGGTTCGGGTTATGATTTATCAGCATTTAGCAAGATTAGTATGATTGTTAGAGCTCAGGGTAACCCTGAAGGTAAAATATATATTAAAACAGGGGATAGTTGGGCATGGCACCAAGGAACAGAAGGTGTGATTACAGAAGAGGGTGCAGAATTTAGTTTAGATTTAACCAAAGTTAATCATCTGGAAAAAGTAGTAGCAATAGGGTTTCAAGTCTATAAACCAAATGATATAACTGCTATCTATATAGATAAAGTAATATTAGAAAAGTAAAAAGTAAATAGTAAATAGTTTAATAAGAAGAGCTCGTTGCTAAGGAGACAAGGAATTTGACCTGTTTATTCCAAGGTAAAGAGCTCTTTTATAGCTAAAAGCTAATATTTAGAAAAATATTTGGGGGGGACAGTATGAAAAAAAATAAAAGAATTACATTGTTTAAGCAACTATCTCTACTTATAGTTGTAATAAGTATGATACCTATTATATTAATTACAAATATTATAAAAAATAGAACACAAGCTTCATTGGATAAATCTATAGGACTATACTCACAAACTATTATGACTCAGTTAAACCATAATATAGAAACTATAGTAGGAAGTGTAGATACTGTTTTAGAGAATCCTATTTTACATAGTTACATTAAGCAATATATCAAAAATACAAGTTCTTTTAAGTATCGTTTACAGATTGAACAAGTTCTTGCTCAAGATATGAAAAAAGATAATGTTATTCAAAGTATATATATATTAGATGATAAAAAAAGCTTAGTATACGATTTGAATAACACAAATATAGACAATCAAGAAACATTAAAAGTGAAAGAATATTTAAGTTCTAGTACTTTTACAACAAGCAAACTATATGAAGATATTTATATAGATGAAGAGATAGAAAGTAAGTGGTTTTATGTACAAGATGGAACGATAGATAATATTTTTGTTGTGTACAAGTGTAATTTTGGGGGACAGACAGAAGATAATGCAGCCATAATACTATGTATAAATAAGGAAGAACTTAATGAGGCGCTTAAGCTTGCTACTATAGATAAAGAAATTCCTATTATGATGCTTGATGAGAAAAATGCAGTAGCTATGTGCACTAAGATGGAATTCATAGGAACTATACAAAATCAAATAGAGTATGGTGATTTTGGTCCTATTTATACAGCCATGAAAAAAGATTGTTTAATAAGTTATAGTGAATTATCTAATGGATGGAAACTTACTATTTCAGCTCCTATACATATTTTGATGAATGAGATGGAACAAGTGTGGGGTGAGATAGGAATTATTATGGTGGTATTAGGTATAGTAGTCTGTATTTTAAGTTTATTAGTAGGAAGAAGTATAGCTAATCCTCTTAATAATTTGAACAAATATATAGGGTATGTGAAAGAAGGAAAATTAAATATTGTAGAAGAGGTTAAACAAAGGGTAAAAGGCACCAATAAAGAAAGTTATGATTTAATAGAAGGATTTTGCTCTATGATAGAGTCTTTACAAACAATAATTTATGATGCTCAAAATGTTACGGAAGTGGTAAGAGAGAGTATTTTGTCTTTAGAAAAAACGGCAACAAGTACAGCATCTTCGGCAAAAGGTGTAGAAAAGTCTATTGAGTATGTAGCTCAAGGGATGCAAGAGCAAACTGAACAAATAGGCAAGTCTATTAATCAATTAAATGGTCTGTCAGAAGAGATTAATGAAATTAATTATATGATGTCAACTATAGAAAAATCTTCTAATCAAACAATGGAAAGAGGGAAAGCTACTAAAAAACAATTGAATCATTTAGCTGATCAGACACAAGAAGCTATTAATCTAAGTAAAAACATAAAGACCAACGTAGCTGAGTTAGGAAATTCAGCAAATAGAATTAAAGAAGTTTTAAGGGTTATAGAAGGTATTAATAAACAAACTAACTTATTATCTCTTAATGCAAGTATTGAGGCAGCAAGAGCAGGAGCAGCAGGAAAAGGCTTCGCTGTTGTAGCTGGTGAAGTAAGGGGATTAGCAGAACAAACTAATAGGGCAGTTGCTGAAATTAATAATATTATTTGTGATATACATCTTAAGAATACAGAAGCATCTAAAGAAGTAGAAAAAGCGAGTGAACTATTTGAAAGACAACTACCTATTATGGGAGACACAGTAGAAACCTTTAATAAAATTCATAAAGAAATGGAAATGATTAATAATGAATTAGTTAAAGCAAATGGAGTAATAGAAAGTGTAAGTATTCAAAAGGATAGGGTTCAGGTTGGTATAGGAGAAATCGCAAAAATTGTAGAGCAGGCGGCATCTATTAGTGAAGAAGTGAGTGCTGAGAGTATGGAGCAAACTTTATATGCAGAAAAGATTAATGAGATGACTAGTGGACTATCATTAATTATAGAAAAGTTAGAAAAAGCTTATGAAAAGTTTAGTTAAGCTTAAAGATATTAGCTAATAGTTAGGTAAAAATACTAAGCTCAAATAGAGAATTAAGTAAATAAGTTGATGAAATTAATGAAATAGATTAATAAAATTAGTTTATATATTAATTTTTTTAAATAAATAAATAATTATTTTATAAAAATGATATATTTATATTGAAAAATAATAATTAAATATGTATAATATTTATATAGCTAAACGTTAACTTAAAATTTAACAAAAGAATTAAAATATGATTAAAGGGAGAGAAGAAAATGAAATTTCAAAAATTAAGAAAGTTATTAGTAGTATCGGCTGCATTAACTGTAGCTACAAGTGCATTTGCGGGATGTAGTAAAACTGAGCCAGTACCAACACCTACAACAGAGGTAGATAAGCAAAGTGAAGAACAACCTGCTTCAGAAGAAAAAACTTTATCAGGAGAAATTGTTGTATTAACAAATAGAACAGATAAAGTGGACACAGATTTTGTAGAGTATACAGCTAAATTTAATGAAAAATATCCAGATGTTAAAGTAAGTTATGAGGCTATGACAGATTATGAAGGTCAAACCAAAGTACGTATGAATACAGAAGACTATGGTGATGTACTTCTTATTCCAAATGACATAGCAAAAGATGAGTTAGGACAATTTTTTGAGCCATTAGGAACTTTAGATGAGATGAGTCAGAAGTATCAATTTGTAACAGAAAAAGCGTATGATGGAGTAGTTTATGGTATTCCTCTTACTATTAATGCGCAGGGGATTGTATACAATAAAGCTGTATTTGAACAAGCGGGTATTACAACATTACCAAAAACTCCAGAAGAATACATAGCTGCAATGAAACAAATTCAAGAAAAAACTGATGCCATTCCATACTATACAAACTATGCAGCAGGATGGACACTTACTCAATGGGAAGGTATAACAAGAGGTATCTTTGGGGATGCTGAGTACTCAAACAAAATGGTGCATATGGATGAACCTTTCGCAGAAGGAACAGCGCATCATATTGTATATGGACTTATGTACGATTTAATTAAAGAAGGTGTTATTGAAGACGACCCATTTACGAGTGATTGGGAAATGTCAAAACAAATGTTAGCAGATGGTAAAATTGCAACAATGCCATTAGGATCTTGGGCAATTAGTCAGGTGCAAGCATTAGCAGCAGATCCAAGTACAATTGGATATATGCCATTCCCATATACAGCGGAAGATGGCAAGGTATATTCTGCTGCCAGTGGGGATTACAAGCTTGCTGTAAATAAAAATAGTAAAAATAAAGAAGCTGCACTTGCATTCTTATATTTCTTCCTTGAAGACTCAGGCTTTGTAGAAAAAGAAGGTGGTATTTCAGCTGTAAAGGGAAGACCAATGCCAGAGACTTTAAAAGCATTTGAGGAATTAGGGGTAATACTTCTTGAAGAAAAAACAGCTCCAGCAGGTGAAGAAGGTTTACTTGATGCAGTTGATAAAGAATCAGAAGTAGGTTTATGGAATGAAGCAGCTAAAAAACGTATGGTTGAATCGGCTGTTGGAAATACAAGTGAAACATTCGAAGATATCTGTGCTGATCTTAATGCTAAATGGGCTAGTGCAAAAGCTAATTTAGTTAAATAAAGTAAAAATGTACAAAAGCTGTTGTAAAAGCGAGTGAAAACTTGCTAATACAACAGTTTTTTTTATAAAACAAAGTTAAAAACAGAAAACATTTAAATATAAATTAGTAAAAACATACCAAATATATAAAAATAAAGTTAATTATGGTGTAATATTTATCTAAAAAACATTGACAAATAAACCTATACATAAGTATAATTTAATTAGGTTAAACGATAACTTAACAAACATAGTTTATTAACTAATATAATAAGGCTATGGGTAAATAAAGAGGGGGTAAAATATGAAAGTAAAATTTAGTTTTTCCGGTATGACTTATAAGAACCAGCAGAAATTTATAACCATATTATTTCTACTAGTACCATTATTACTGCTAATAGTTTTTACATATCTTCCATTAGGAAGTATGATTGGCTATAGCTTTACAAAATGGAATGGATATAGCCCAACAAAAGAATTCGTAGGTCTTGATAACTATGTAACAGTTTTCTCCAGACCAGAATACTTTGGGTTATTTAAGACTAGCTTATATTATTTAGTAGGTTCTTTTGTACAAATAGGTTTAGCTTTATTATTTGCTACATTACTTAGTTTCGAACTTAAAGCTAAAAACTTTTTCAAAGGGTCATTATTTTTCCCTTATCTTATTAATGGTGTTGCTGTAGGGTTTATTTTCTTATACTTCTTTAAACCTATGGGGACTTTAGATTCTATTTTGGCTGTTATGGACTTAGATGATAATGTAATGAAATTAATAGGAGAAGTTAATCGTCAGGGGGAATTAGTATCACCTAAGTGGATAGGAAATCCAAAGCTTGTAAATGTATCATTGGCCTTTGCATCTGTATGGAGATACATGGGGATGAATATTGTAATGTTTGTAGGAGCTATACAATCTATCAGCTCAGAATTATACGAAGCATCTTCTTTAGATGGAGCAAATAGATGGCAGCAATTTAAATTTATTATTTTCCCAATTATTAAACCTGTTATTAATCTTAACTTATTACTAGCAGTAAAAGGAGCATTAACAGTATTTGAAATGCCATACATTATGACAGGTGGAGGGAATGGTAGTGCAACCTTTGTTACTCAAACGATGGATACAGCATTTAAGTATCAAAAGGTAGGCTTGGCATCAGCTATGGCCATTGTCTTACTCGTCATTATACTTGTAATAGCGTTTATACAGGACATAGCATTTAAAGAAAAGAAGGAGGCATAAGAAATGAAGAATATTAAACAGATAAGTGGAGTAGTAGCTAAATATGGCATTTTAATTTTAGGAGCTATTATGTCTCTTCTACCTCTCATTGTTATTTTTCTAGGCTCCTTTAAAACAAAAGAGGAATTTAATTCAACAGGTCCATTAACACTTCCAGAGAACTGGTTGAATTTTGATAATTACATAACAGCCTTTATAAATGGAAATATGCTAGATGGCTTTATGAATACAATTTTTGTTTTAGTGTTTTCTATTTTAGCCACTATTCTTACAGGAACAATGACAGCTTATGTTTTAAGTAGATTTGACTTTATGGCTAAAAAACTAGTTAAAGGATTATTCTTATTTGCTACATTAATTCCAGGTGTGACGATGCAAGTTTCAACTTTTCAAATTATTAATGGCTTAGGATTATTTAATACTATATGGTCTTCTATTGTCATCTTTGCTGGAACAGATATTATAGCCATCTATATATTCTTACAATACTTAGATAATATTTCTCTTTCATTAGATGAGTCAGCTATTATGGATGGTGCAAGTTATTTGAAAGTGTATAGAACAATTATTATGCCATTATTAAAGCCAGCAATAGTAACAGTGCTTATTATTAAAGGGGTAGCTATTTATAATGATTTCTACACACCATTCTTATATATGCCAAAGACAGAGTTACAAGTAATCTCTACTTCTTTATTTAAATTTAAAGGCCCATATGGAACAGAGTGGCAGGTTATATGTGCGGGAATTATGGTTGCAGTTATTCCAACCTTAATCATTTTCTTATTTTTACAAAGACATATCTATAGTGGGTTTACACAAGGCGCAGTTAAAGAATAAGTTTAAAATATTAAATAATACTGAGGAGATAAAAAAATGAATGAAGTAAAGATTATTTCAGATGCACTACCTAATATGCCATGGCAAGAAAGACCAGAAAATGTAGATGAACCAGTATGGAGGTATAGTGAAAATCCTATTATTAAACGTAACCCTATTAAAAAGGTAGCAAGAATTTTCAATAGTGCTGTAGTACCTTATGAAGAAGGCTTTATAGGTGTTTTTCGTGCAGAGACAAAAACAGGAGTTCCATATTTATACTTAGGTCGTAGTAAGGATGGAATTAACTGGGTATATGAAGAAGAAAAAATTAAATTCATAGATGAAAATGGCAATGCTTTTGATCCCATATATGCTTATGATCCAAGACTTATTAAGGTTGAAGATATCTATTATATTATTTGGTGTACAGAATTCTACGGAGCAGCATTAGGGCTTGCTAAAACAACTGACTTTAAAAATTTTGTAAGATTAAACAATCCATTCTTACCGTTTAACAGAAATGGAGTATTATTCCCAAGAAAGATAGATGATAATTTTGTTATGTTATCAAGACCAAGTGATAGTGGACACACTCCATTTGGGGATATTTTCATAAGTGAAAGTCCTGACCTAGTGTATTGGGGCAAACACCGTCATGTAATGAGTAAGGGAGATGGACAGTGGTGGCAATCCCTTAAAATTGGTGGTGGAGCAGCACCGATAGAAACAACTGAAGGATGGCTATTATTTTATCATGGTGTAACAGGCACATGTAATGGCTATGTATATAGTATGGGGGCTGCTATTTTAGATATTGATGATCCAGCTATTGTAAAATATCGCAGTGAGGAATTTATTCTTACTCCAGAAGAGTGGTATGAAGAAAGAGGATTTGTAGGTAATGTTATATTCCCTTGTGCAACACTTCATGATAGTGAAACAGGTAGAATAGCTATTTATTATGGGGCAGCTGATAGCTATGTAGGCTTAGCCTTTACAACAGTAAAGGAAATAGTAAAGTTTGTAAAAGAGACACATAAAACTATTGGTGATGATAATCAAAAAGGCATTAGATAAGTGTGGTGATGAAGGTGTTAATTGAACAGATTAAAGAGAACTTACTACAAGGGATTACCCCATTTTGGAAAAGCTTAATAGATAATGAAAATGGTGGTTATTACGGATATGTAGATTTTGATTTAAACACCCAAAAGAATGCTATTAAAGGGGTTATTTTGAATTCACGCATATTATGGTTTTTTGCTAACAAATATACTTTATTACGTCAAAAAGAAGACTTAGAGTATGCTAGACATGCATATAATTTCTTAAAAGATAAGTGTTGGGATAAACAAAATGGAGGTGTTTATTGGGCCTTAAATGCAGATGGAACTGTACAGGAAGGTATGAAACATATTTATAATCAAGCTTTTGCTATTTATGCCCTCTCTTCATATTATGAAGCAAGTAAAGATGAAGAAGCTTTAGAAAGGGCTTTAATTCTTTTTAAGCTTATAGAAAACAAAGGAAGAGATACATATGGATATATGGAAGCCTTTACAGAAGAGTGGGCACCTATATCTAATGAAAAACTATCTGATAACAAAAAGCTTTGTGAAGATGGTGTTGTAGCTGAAAAGACTATGAATACTCTATTACATATATTAGAAGCCTATACAGAGCTTTACCGTGTATCAGGAAATAAAATTGTAGAGAAGAGTCTAAGAGAAATCCTAGATAGTATAAGAATTCATGTATATGATTCTAAAGAACATATACTAGGGGTATTTTTTGATAAACAATTAAATAATATATGTAACATGCATTCTTATGGTCATGACATTGAAGCTGCATGGTTATTAGACCGTGCAGCAGAAGTATTAAAGGATGAAGAAGTTCGTCAAATGACCTATGCTTATACAAAAGAAAT
This sequence comes from uncultured Eubacteriales bacterium, assembly GCA_900551325.1. Classification (GTDB taxonomy): domain Bacteria; phylum Bacillota; class Clostridia; order Lachnospirales; family Cellulosilyticaceae; genus Holtiella. Next base: position 21,358 of record URVM01000029.1, read on the forward strand.
TGCCTATAAAACACTGGAAGTAGCCTTTGATGGTCAGGCTATGAATAATGAACGTTTTAAAGATGAAGTAGACACAACACGTGTATGGTGGGTACAAGCAGAAAGTATAGTAGGCTTTATAAATGCTTATGAGAAAACTGGAGATAAAGTGTTTTTAGAAACGGTTCAAAAATTATGGGAGTTTATAAGAGTGTATTTTATAGACCCACGAAGTGGTGAGTGGTATTGGGATTTAGATAGTACCAATCAACCAGTAAGTAAAAAGCCAATTGTAGAACCTTGGAAATGTCCATACCACAATGGCAGAATGTGTTTTGAAGTGATAAGGAGGCAAGTGAATGTTTAAAGAAAATTATGAACGTGAATTAGCAAAGTATAATGAATTGGTTAATAGAAAAAATAGCATTTCAGATGAATATAATGGAATTTATGACCGATATGTGAACCCTGTACTTACAAGAGAGCATGCACCTCTACACTGGAGATATGATTTAAACCCTAAGACAAATCCTTATTTCATGGAGAGATTAGGTATTAATGCAGTATTTAATGCAGGTGCTATTGAACTAGATGGAAAATTCTATGTAGTAGCCCGGGTAGAAGGACATGATAGAAAATCATTTTTTGCAGTAGCAGAAAGTGAAAATGGTATAGATGGCTTTAAATTTTGGGATTATCCTATTTTATTACCGGATACACAACCAGAAGAAACCAATGTATATGATATGAGGCTGACGAAGCATGAAGATGGTTATATATACGGAGTATTTTGTTCAGAAAGCAAGGATAGGGAAAATAGTGATTTATCAGCAGCTGTTGCCCAAGCGGGTATTGTAAGAACGAAAGATTTAAAGACTTGGGAGAGACTGCCTAACTTAAAAACTCAGTCACCACAACAAAGAAACGTAGTGCTTCATCCGGAATTTGTAGAAGGGAAATATGCTTTTTATACAAGACCTCAAGATGGATTCATTAATACAGGGAGTGGAGGTGGAATAGGCTTTACACTCTGCGAAGATATTACTAATCCTGTAACAGGAGAAGAAATCATCCTAAGTGAAAGAAAGTACCATACCATTACAGAAGCCAAAAATGGGGCAGGCGCAGTACCAATTAAAACAGAAAAGGGTTGGATTCATATTGCACATGGTGTAAGAAATACAGCAGCAGGATTAAGATATGTTATTTATGTATTTGCAACTGACCTTAATGACCCAACTAAAGTCATTGCAGAACCTTCGGGGTATTTTATTGCTCCATATGGAGAAGAACGTGTAGGAGATGTATCTAATGTAACCTTTACAAATGGAGCTATCGTTCGTGAAAACGGAGATGTATATATTTACTATGCATCAAGTGATACAAGACTTCATGTAGCAACAACAACAATAGACAAACTAGTAGATTATACATTTAATACACCAGAAGATCCTTTAAGATCAGTAGACTGTGTAGCTCAAAGATGTGAATTTATCAAAAGGAACTTAGAGTACATAGAACATACTAAGCAAGGAGAATAGACATGGAATTTATTAAGGGTTTTACTTTTGGTTTTATGACGCCTAGGGGGAAGTTTTCAGATAAAGAAGCTAAACAATCATTAAATTTGTTGGTAGAAGAAACAAATAGTAACACAATCATTTTTACACTAGCAGCCTATCAAGATACTGCTCATAGTGAAGAGGTGGATTATACAGGTAGTCACATGCCAACAGATGAAGAATTGATTGAGCTGATTACATTAGCTAAGAGTAAAGGCCTTAGGATTATTATTAAACCATTGGTGAATTGTAGGAATGGTGTATGGAGAGCCCATATCAATTTCTTTGATCAAGATGTTGTTTGTGAACCTAAATGGAGCAATTGGTTTGAAAGTTATACTAAGTATCAGTTACACTATGCAAAGATTGCTGAGCAAGTGGGAGCAGAAATGTTGGTTGTAGGGTGTGAAATGGTACAAACAGAGAGAAAAGCGGCTGAGTGGCGCAAGTTGATTGAGGAAGTTAGAAAAGTATATACAGGGCTTATTACATATAATACAGATAAATATCAAGAGGATCATGTGACTTGGTGGGATGCAGTAGATGTAATTTCTTCTAGTGGATATTATCCTATAAACGATTGGGATAACCAACTAGAACGTATACATAGAATAGTCAAGAAATTTAATAAGCCATTTTTCTTTGCAGAAGCAGGTTGTCCAGCTCGTACAGGATCTTCAATCATTCCTAATAATTGGGAGCATAAGGGAGAACTAAACTTACAAGAGCAAGAAGAATATTATAAGATAATGTTTGAAAAATGTAAGAAAGAATCCTGGATTTGTGGCTTTGGATTATGGGACTGGAAGACTCATTTATATCCAAAAGCAGATGGTATAAAGGATGATGACTATAGTGTGTATGGAAAGCCAGCATGCCAGGTTATTAAAGAATTTTATAGAAGTGTGAATAAGAGTAATTAATTTTACATAGACTCTAGTCAATAAAAACTAGCTTACATAGGATAAAGTAAAAAAAAGGGAAATATAGATTTTTTATCTATATTTCCTTCTTTTTTACTTTATATTTTTGTATTAAAATATATTAGTGTCTAATCAAGGTATCTGTAATAATTGCTTGTCCAATAAGGTTAGTAAGGTAAGTACATTCTTCTATAGTTAAAGGTGAATCCTTTTTAGAAGATAGAATAAAATCTACACCTTCTTGTATATGTGCTGTACTAAGGGATAGGGAACTACCTATTTCTTCAAAGAGTTTAGCACTTGCTGTACGAGTTATTGGATGAGACAGCTTATAGATAGAAGACTGGGAGCTTGCTTTATAAGGTGCTAATTTAGACTTTAAAGGGTAAGGTAGCATATTGTCTACCATATTGATAAAGTCGAAGCCAGTAGCAGCATCCATATAGCTTATAGTGGAAGATTTAATCCACTTATTGGCTAATGCTTGTTCTACATAAGGAGCGCCCCAATCAGAATAAGAGACATTCTTTATAGAGACATTATAATTTTCATCTTGTAAAAACTTAAAGTTTTTAGAGCCGTAATCAAAGAGGGTATTAATATCTTCAAAGTAGCCTGGATAGTCAGACTTCATAACAACGGCTACAAGTTCTAAGTTACCATACTGTGCTTTAGCTACTAATGTACGACCAGCAGGCGTATGATAGCCTGTTTTAGCTGCAAGCACAAAAGGATTATAATAAGGTGAATCTTTCTTAAAGAACGGAGCAGTATGAATAAGTTTTAAAGGGTTAGCTTTGTTCAATATATTAAATGTATACTCATGTGTACCTGCAATTTGCCTTAAAGTAGGGTTATCAAAAGCAGCAGCTGTAATAAGAGATAAATCATAAGGCGTTGTATAGTGATTTGGATCATGATAACCATGAGGATTTACAAAGTTAGAAGATTTAGCACCTAAGCTTTTAGCTTTTTCATTCATTTTATTAGCAAAGGCTTTAATGCTTCCTGCATTATAAATGGCCATATCATAAGAAATGAAGTTATCAGATCCCATCATAATACCACGAATACCGTCAGGATAAAGATATTTATCACCCACTTGAAGCCCAATGTGACTACTATCAGAAGGTACATTAGCGACACTTTCGGGTGATTTTGTAATAACAGCCTGCTCGTCCATATTTTCTACAAGTAAAAGGGAAGTAAGCACTTTTGTTGTACTTGCAGGATAGAACTTGGAGGAACTGTTTTTACTATATAAGATAGTTTGAGTATGAGGTTCTATAAGTATGGCGCCTTCAGCCTTTACAGAAGGTGAAGGTGTGGCGTAAGTAAGCGGTGAGATAAAAAGTGTGAATGCTAAAAACAATAAATTTCTCTTTTTCATTTAAATCAATTCCTTATAAAATTATAGTTAGAAGACATACTTATGAATGATGTTTCTAAAACCATGTCTGCATACTAATACTAACACACTCTAAATAATAGGAGAAGTCTTAGACAAAAGTTCGTGTTAGTTTTATTAATAAGTAAAAAGGGCATATATGGTATAAAAAATATTATCATAAAAATGAATAGAATATTGAAAATGGACCATACTTTAAAGGAAAAGCTTAGTCAGAGGATTTGAAAGGAGACTATTATGTACGAATCATTAGAAAGTTTTCCTTTAAGGAAAATAAACTTCGTGAAAACAAGAACCACAATTTTGAAAGCAGTAAGCCACTTACTTAAAGAGAAGGATTTTTCTTCTATTACAGTAGACGAGATTTGCAGCCGCGCTCAAATTTCTAGAGGAACCTTCTTCAATTACTTTTCTACAAAAGACCATGTGTTCCACTATTTCTTAAGAATCTTTACAGTACGTATTGCACTTAGGATTAAGCAGTGGCCAGAGGATTTAGGCTTTGAAGAAAAGATTAGAGAAATCTACAAATGGTTCAATGAAGAAACTCAGTACAACCGTTTTGTAGATAGCTATATTAACTTCTTACTTACAGTAGGAGAAGAAAACAACGAAATGAAGCTTATTGATGCAGAGTTTGTGTATTTCTTCAATGGTATCGAAGAAGAAGAGTATAGCTACTATAATGAGCTTACACTTAATGCACTTTTCCAAGATATGTGCAAGAAAGCTCAAAGTACAAAAGAAATCAATATCAGCGATCAACCTAAAGAGCTTGCAAACTTACTTACAGGTGTACTTGTAGCAAGTTACATTACAGACAAGATGAATGGTGATATTGACCACTTAACAGTATTTGATAAGATTTGGAAATAATATAAAAATGAGAAACCCAAGGGCCTTTTAATAAGAGGTAAGGGTTTCTCATTTTTTTGTTTAAAATTTGATTTTAAGCTAGAAATAGTATTTTAAGTTTCTACTTATAAGAGTTTTGGAAGTAGATCTTCCTTATTTTTAGGCTTTAAGCCAAGGACAACACTTAGCCTCTAGGAAATCTACACATTTAAAGAAGATAAGTCCTAGTAGACTAAGGGCGATAATCCCAGCAAACATTTTTGGATAATCTACCATAGACCAAGCATTCATAATGAGGTAGCCTATACCAGCAGTTGTTGCAAAGTTTTCAGCGAAGAAAAGTGCTGAGATACTAATACCTAGGCTAATACGAAGAGCAGAAAATAGCTTAGGTAGCATAGCAGGTATAATTAGGTGCCTATAGAGCTGTAAATGTGTAAGTCCTAAAGTTTTCATAGACTGAAAAAGCTCGGCTGGAATTTCCTTAATCCCATCTCGTACAGCAATAAGTATTTGAAAGATAATAATAGAAATCATTAAAGTAACTTTAGAAGCATCCCCAATTCCCATAAAAATCATAAATAAAGGTAGAAAAGCAACCTTAGGAAGAGGATATAAAATATAAGTAATAGGTGATAAAAGCATATCTACATTTTTATACAAGCCACAAGCCATACCAAGTAAAATGCCTATAACAAGTGAAATTAAAAGTGCTAAAAGAATACGATAAATACTTGCTAAAATATGCTTATACAAAACAGTAGGCAAGAGTTCTATAAAGCTTTTAATAGCCTCTAGGGGGCTAGGGAGAACATTAGAAGCCATCATAAGGCTTAGGATTTGCCACAAGATAAGAACACAACAAATGCCGTATAAGGTAGAGTATTTGATTAGCTTTTTCATAGAGCATCCCCCTCCTTAAGTAGCTTACGAATCTCTAAGCACTTCTCATAAAAGTCTATATGCTCTTTGGCGTCTATTTGACCAAAGAGGGGATTAGAAAGGTTATGAGTAATGACACCGTCATTCATCACTAAAATATTTTGACCTAAAAATACAGCTTCTTCTATGCTATGAGTGATAAATACAAGGGTCATCTGGTGTTCTTTATAAATTTCTAAAATAAGTTTTTGAAGTTTTTCGCGAGTTAGTTCATCTAAGGCAGAAGTAGCTTCATCTAGAAGGAGTAGGTCAGGATTGGTCACTAAAGTTCTAGCAATGGCAACTCTTTGCTTTTGCCCACCACTAAGTTGATGAGGGTACTTAGATAGATGATCTGCCAAACCTAATGTTTCTAAAATAGGAAGAACTTTTGTTTTAATTTGGGAAGATGTAAGACCATCATTAATAAGTGCAAGGGCTACATTGTCATAAACAGTCTTCCAAGGTAGAAGACCTAAATGTTGAAGAATTACACTTGTTTCTTTACGTGGACCAAGTACAGGTGTATCGTTGATGGTTATGGTACCAGAAGAAGGTTTTAAAAGACCAGCTAGTAAGAGAAGTAGAGTAGTTTTACCACAGCCAGAGGTGCCAATAATGGCATAAGTACTACCAGGTTTAAGCAAAAGGCTAAGAGGGCCTAATACCCTCTTAGCCTCATAACTAAAAGAAAGGTCAGAAAGCTTGATCATTACTCTACGAACTTTCCGTCAACAAGTAAATCAGGGGTTACAGTAATATCTTGTTTAAGATTTTCTTGTACCCAAGAGATAATTTTTTGCATATATTCAGTACCTGGTAGGTGTGCTTTTGTATAGGTTGGTAAAATCATAGTATCGCGAATAGCTGGATTTAACTCAAGATTTGTAATTAAAGTATCACGAGCTGCATCAGGATTTTGGATAAGGTCTTCTACACCTTTATTGTAGCCTTCATGGAAAAGTTTAATAGCCTCTTCTTTCTCTTCTAAAGCTTTAGAAGTAAATGCCATAACGTTTGGACAAATACCATCTTCTGGTGTATAAATACGTTTTTCAAGTGTGCCATCAACTGTTGCGTTACTTGCCATAGGCTCTGGGAAAAGTCCCATATCTACCCCACCTGATTTAATCATTTCAAGGCGTGCTGGAATATCGTTAATAAATACTTTTTCAATATTATATTCGTCAGATAACCACTCATCGATTAAGAAGTTAGATACAGATACTTCCATCATAGCTACTTTAATATCAGGTGTTTCTTTATAACCTTCACGTACAAGAACAGGGAATACACCATCAGTAAGAGTAGTAGCTTTAAGGTCGAAGCCGCCATCTACATTTGTTGCAACAGCAATAAGATCTGTCATAGCCCCATCAATTGTATTAGTTTGAAGAGCAGTTTGACGCTCACCAGCATTGTTAAAGCGAACGATTTCAAGGTCTAAGCCAAGTTCATCAAAGTAACCTTTTTCTTCTGCTAAGTAAATAGGTGCTGTATCTACAGCAGGCATTACACCTATTTTAAGTGTTTGTTTTGTTGTTTCATCCGTTGTTGGAGCAGGAGTTTCTTCAGTAGTTGGCGCACCAGAGCTACACCCTACAAATAATGTAGAAACGCATAAGCTTAGTGCTAAAAGTCTATTTAATTTCATTATATATCCTCCTTGTTATAAAATTAACCAAGCAGTATTTTACTATAGATAAGCAGAAAATGCTATAGATAAAACGATAATAATGATAAAGAGACTAATAAATGGAAGTTGTGAACTTGTGAAGAATATGACATAATAAGAAGCTGATTAGACTATATAAAAAGGTGACGAATATGAAAAGAGACAAACAGTATTTTGCAACCCTTATAAAAGACATATGGATTGCATCAAGACCATTTTCACTCACACTTGCTATAGCTTCTACAACTTTAGGAATTGTAGTTGCCTATAGACAAGGACTTATTGGAAGTAATTTTATTGATATAAGTAAAGTTATATTAATTACAGTAGCAGGTATACTCGCTCAGCTAGGAGCAAACTTTATTAATGACTATTTTGAAGGTTCCTTTAGATACCATAGACCAGCAGGAAGAAAGCTTATGTTCTTAGGTGTGGAACGTACATACTTTGACGTATTAGTATTCATGCTTGGTATGGCATCTTTTGCTGGAGCAGCAGGGATTGGCCTTCTTCTTGTATTTATGACAAATTGGGAACTTCTTATTATAGGGATTATAGGAATTATTGGTTCTTATGCCTATACAGGAGAACCTTTTGTCTATAAACGTCGAGGCTTAGGTGTACCTTTATCATTTATCCTTATGGGACCACTTATGGTATATGGGGCTTACTTCCCGTTTAGCATGTCATTTTCTTGGGAACCAATCCTTATGGCACTTCCACCAAGCTTCTTTATTCCAGCACTTATGCTCAGCAATGAGATGCGTGACTTCACAAGAGACAGTGGGCTAAGTCTTGGTACACTTAGTGTACGTATTGGAAGTGAAAAGAGTCGTATGCTCTATGGTAGTTTAGTATTTGGGGCTTATATTTTAACAGCTATTTATGTAGTAGTTGGTCTATATTCATGGGCAGCCCTTGCAGTTATTCTTACACTCCCTATAGCCCTTAAAGCATACAAAGCAGTAAGTACATTCCAAGGATTAGGGATTCCTTATACAAACAATGTACACTGGACATTTAACTTAATCATTATCTTATCTATGTTTTTCTAAAGAAGTAATTTAAAACCATCTTAAAGATAGCTTACTATGTATAGATAGAGGAGCTACTTAAGGTGGTTTTTTAGTTATAGGCGTGAGGTTCATCAAATAGAAATTCAATCTATTAAGTATAAGATTAAAAATATGAATGTTAATATTGATTATGTCAATGCTGATATTGAATATATCAATATATAAGTTAAATATATTTAAAAATAAAAATAAAATGTTTAAAAAAATTAATTTAGGTATTTACAAAATTAATTTTAAAGCATATGATGGAGGTATAAAGAGGTGAAACGTATGTATCAAGTAATTAGTGAATGTCCAGTTTGTTCAAAAAAGTTAAGTGTACAAAGGCTTAAATGCCACGGATGTGAGACAGTTATAGAAAATGACTTTAAACTTTCCAAGTTTGATTATTTAAATCATGACCAACTTGATTTTATAGAAGTATTTATTAGATGTAGAGGTAGTATTAAAGAAGTAGAAAAAGAGTTAGGGATATCCTATCCGACAGTAAGAGCTAAGTTAGATGAGGTAATTACAAGTCTTGGCTATACACCTAAAAGTACACCTACTACTAAAATGAATAACGATATATTAGATGCTTTAGAAAAAGGTGAACTATCAGCAGACGAGGCTATTAAAGCATTAAAAAAATAAAAATTATTAAGGGAGGAATAGGTAATGAATGAAGAGATGATGCGTATTTTAAAAATGGTGGAAGAAGGCAAGATCACAGCAGATAAAGCAAAAGAACTTATGGAAGTTATGCAAGCTACAATACAACCTATGACAACTACTGCAACTACAACAAACTATGAAGATAAGTTTTTAAGAGTTAAAGTATTAAGTAGTGAAGGGGATAAGGTAAATGTTCAACTCCCTATTAAGATTATTAAAGAAGTAATGAAAGTATCAGGGAAACTTCCTATTGATATGAAAGGGATGCAAGGTGTTGATATAGAAAGCCTAATGAACACCATAGTTAGCTGCCTAGACAATGAGATGATGGGTGAAATCGTCAATGTTGAGTCAGCTTCAGGGGATACTGTAAAAGTTTATATTGAATAAGAGGAGCTTATGAAAATAAGAATAAAAGCAGATAAGATTAATTTATATATACCAGTCCCACTTTGGGCTGGGGGGATAGCTATTCGAATAGGCCTTAGAAATAAACTAGATAAAGAACAAATAAGAATGATTCTAGAAAGTTATAAGGTATGCAAAAAACACCTTAAAGCTTATAAAGGATTAGAGCTTGTAAATGTGGAAACTGCAAGTGGTGAAAAGGTAAGGATAACAATCTAAATTATAGTATAAGAAAAGGCTATATCCGATGGGAGGATATAGCCTTTTGAAAGTGCGTAACTTAAGTCATACCAAGCTTAAAGAAATAAGTAATAATATATAAATAAATATATACAGGCACAAAAAGCCATCCTAAGGACAGTCTCCCCCTTGTGATCACACATAGACTGAACTTAAGATGGCTTTTTGTTTGTGGCAAGACTCCAAGTGCCA
>URVM01000030.1 GCA_900551325.1 uncultured Eubacteriales bacterium
ATTTTTATTGTATTTTTTACTGGAAAGATTTAGTGTTAAGTTTACGCTTATGATATAAATATTAAAATAATGTAAATAGGTACAACTAAATATAAGTAGATATAATTAAAATTTTTTCTGTATTAAATTCTAACAAATTGAAATTATAAAATTTAATGTAACTTAAAATGCAAATGTATAAAATTTATGAAAAATATTTTTGTCAAATGATTATATTGGGTAGTAATAAAAATATAATATAAATTAGAAAATATAATGATTAGGGGGATATGTAATGTCGTTTTTTGGGTCTATGGATACCTCTGCATCTGGCATGACAGCACAAAGACTTAGATTAGATGTGATTTCACAAAATATAGCCAATGCAAACACAACACGTACAGAGGGAGGGGGAGCATACAAACGCAAAGCTGTTATTTTTGAAAGTGTAAATCAAAGTCCTTCATTTGGGAAAGTACTAAGTAGTTATACAGGAAGTGAAAATAAAGGTGTACGGGTAGCACAGATTGTTACAGATGAAACACCTTGCCCAGTTGTATACAATCCTACACATCCTGATGCAAACGCCCAGGGATATGTGGAAATGCCTAATGTAAATACAGTTGATGAAATGGTTAACATGATTTCTGCAAGTAGGTCTTACGAGGCAAATGTAACAGCATTTAATGCAATGAAAGCGGTAGCATCAAAGGCACTGGAAATTGGCAAAAGTTAATAGGAGGATAGATAGATGATTGATTCTTTACAGGGGATAAGCGGAAATCTGTCCCAGATACCGCAAAAGCTAGAAGGAAAGACAGATGATAGCATCTTTAAAGGAGCACTAGAATCTGCTCAAAAGTTATTAGAAACAACAGCGGTTGCAGAAGGTGAAACAGCCCAGTTAAGTTATGATTTTATGACAGGTAAGAATGATAATATTCATAATTTATTAATTGCACAAGAAAAGTCCAGTATTCTTCTTCAATTTACTATGCAGGTACGTAATCAAGTGATGCAAGCTTATCAAGAAATTATGAGAATATCTGTTTAGTAAAGGGATGAGGTGAATACATGCAAGAAACAATTGACCAGGTGTCAACACAAATTACCGAGAAGTGGAATGGTCTTTCAAAAAAGCAAAAAATTCAATTAGGGATAGGTACAAGCTGTATTCTTCTAACAATTATCATAATAGGAATTATACTTTCAAAGCCTAAATATGAAATGCTTTTAAGACAAATACCAGAAACAGATATAGCAGCAGCAGCCCAGGTACTTGATAGTGAAAAGATTACTTATCAAGTTATAGATGAAGGAACAAGTATTCAAGTAAAAGATAAAGATTTGGTAAATGCTAAACTTGCTTTAACAAGAGAAAATATTCCTAAAGGTGGCTACACTTTTGAAGATGCCATTAATAATACAATGTCTACTACAGAAAGTGAAAAGCGAGCTAAAATGAATCAACTTACAGAAGTTGAACTAGAACGTGCACTCACATCTATGGATGCAGTTGACTATGCGGATGTAACATTAGTTATACCAGAAGAAAAAAATTCCTTTATTGCTTCAAAGCAAGATAGTAGTGCAAGCGTTCTTCTAAGGCTTACAACACCGCAAACAAGTAAGCAAATAGAGGGTATTGCTAGATTTGTATCTAGTAGTGTATCAGGACTTAAAATGAACAATATTAATATTATTGATACAGAGGGTAATAGCTTATACATAGGTCAAGAAGAAGATACACTTACAACAAATAAGCAGCAAGAAATTAAGCTTACAGCTGAAAAAGATATAAGTCAAAAAGTAAAACAAATATTAGAACCTATATATGATGAAGTGCGTATTAGTCCAAATCTTATTTTGGATTTTGATCAATACCAAGAGTCAAGAGAAGAATATGTACCACAATTTGAAGATGATGGCAAAGGTATTATTCGAGTTGAAAAGGAACAATCAACGGAGAGTACTAATGGTCAAAATGGAGCTGAGCCGGGTGTAGCTACAAATAATGGTCAGACACCTACTTATCAAGTTGGTAATGGTACAACTGGTGAATCTAAAACAAGCAATAGAGAAGTTGAATATGTAAATAATAAAGTTATCTCTAATATAGTAAAAAATCCAGGAAACATTGATTATAAAAAATCCACTTTAGCTGTTAATGTCTTTAAAAATAAAATATATAAACAAGAAGAGGTTGAAAAAAACCTTGACCCAGGAACCACTTGGGAAATGTTTAAAGAAACAAATAATATAAATAAACCGATAGAAGTAGAAAGTGTTATTGTAGATTCTATTCGTTATGGAACAGGTATTGATAGTGTTGTTGTGACAGGCTATGAGAAACCAATTTTTATGGATAAAGTTCCATATGAAGTAGATATGAAAGCTTATTTACCATTTGTACTCATTTTACTTATTATTATTGTTGTTGCCTTAGCACTACTTAAGTTTAGAAAACATGATGATGAAATTGAAACTGAACCTGAACTTGAAGTAGAAGAAATGCTAAGTGTAGCAAAACAAGATGTAAAAGAACTTGAGGAAATTGAACTTAAAGAAACTCTGGAAACAAAACGCCAAATTGAAAAATTTGTGGATGAAAAACCAGAGGCTGTTGCCAACCTACTTCGTAATTGGTTAACAGAAGATGAATGGGAGTGATCATATGGCAACGACACAATTTACAAGTAAACAAAAAGCTGCAATGCTTCTTATTGCTTTAGGTCCTGAAAAGTCAGCTAAAATCTTTAAATATTTAAAAGAAGAAGAGATTGAAGAATTGACTTTAGAGATTGCTAGTATTCATTCTGTATCCCCTAAAGTAAAAGAAGAAGTGTTACAGGAATTTTATGAAATTTGTTTAGCTCAAGACTATATTGCTGAAGGTGGTATAGGCTATGCGAAACAGCTTCTTGAACAGGCGCTTGGTGCAGATAAGGCGGTTGAAGTTATTAATCGACTTACTGTATCGTTACAAGTTAGACCATTTGAATTTGCTCGTAAAACAGATGCATCTCAGCTTGTAAACTTTATTCAAAATGAGCATCCACAAACGATTGCTTTAATTCTTTCTTATTTAAAGCCATCACAGGCCTCTGCAATTTTAACTTCATTACCTGTTGAAATGCAAGCAGATACTGCAAGAAGGATAGCAGTAATGAAGCGTGCTTCACCAGATGTTATTAATGAAGTAGAAAGAGAACTTGAAAAACGTTTATCAACATTAGTATCTGATGAGTATACAACTATTGGTGGTATAGATGCTATTGTTGAAATTATCAATCAAGTGGATCGTGCTACTGAGAAGAACATTATGGAAAGCTTGGAGATTGAAGATCCAGAGCTTGCAGAAACAATTAAAAAGCGAATGTTTGTATTCGAAGATATTACTATGCTGGATCCAAGATCTATTCAGCGTGTGCTTAGAGAAGTGGATAATCATGAATTGGCTATTGCCCTTAAAGGTGCAACTGCTAATGTGAAATCACTTATCCTTTCAAACGTATCTAAGCGTCTTGCATCTATGATTGAAGAAGATCTAGAATTTATGGGGCCAAAACGTGTGAAGGAAATTGAAGAAGCACAACAAAAAATTGTTAATATCATTCGCAAGCTAGAAGATGCAGGTGAAATAGTTATTTCACGTGGGGCAGGTGATGAAGTCATTGTCTAGTATTATTAAAAACTATCGAACTTTACAAGGTAATGTGATTACTATTGGAAAAAGCAAGGTAGAGCAAGCTTTATCACAACCTGTTCAAAATCTTCAAGAGGAACAAGTTGAAGTAATACAAAAAAGTGATTTTACATATTTAGTAGAAGAAGCTAAGAAAGAAGCTTTTCAAATTATAGAAGCAGCTAAGAAGGAAGCAGAAACTATTTTAAATAATGTAGAACTTGAAAGAGAAAATAGTATAAATGAATTTTATGCTCAAAAGACAGAACTAGAAAAAAGAGCAAAAGAGGAGTATGAAAGCATTCTTCAAGAGGCAAACAAACAAAGAGAAGCCATTTTAGAACAAGCTTATAATGAAAAAGAAACTTTACTTAAGCAAGCTGAACCAGAAGTAGTAGAAATTATGACTCAGCTGCTACATAAGATTATTGATGCAAAAATTATAAGTGGTAGAGAATGGCTTACCTTATTTGTGAGGCAAGCTATAGAAAAGGATCAACTTAGAGATCATATTAAAGTTTATCTTTCTAAGGCTAGCTATGAATTACACCAAGACTTACTTACTCAAACTTTTGCAACCTTACCTATTACTGTTGATTTAGAAGTAGATGGTCGCCTGTGTGAAAGTGAATGTATCATTGAAACAAAGACAGGTACTATTACTTATAATATCGAAAAAGGTTTGGAACAAGTAATTGATGAAATGAAGTTATTGTGTGAGAAAAGGTGAGGTGGCCAATGGACTTAGAAAAATATAAACATATATCTAACCAATCCTTATGGACTTATACAGGAACTGTTACAAAAGTAGTTGGTATGGCAGTTGAATCTAAAGGACCACGGGTGAATATTGGCACACTTTGTACAATCATTGGACAAAATCAAGAAGAACTCCTTGCAGAGGTAGTTGGTTTTAATGGAGATAATATTCTTTTAATGCCACTAGGAGATTTAAATGGTATTGGACCAGGGTGCTTAGTAGAGTCTAGAGGAGAACAGCTGAGTGTGAGTATCTCTGAGGATCTATTAGGACAAGTAGTGGATTGGCAAGCGTGTCCTTTAGACCATACTAAGTTAAGCATAGGAGAAAGTAGACCTATTGAAAATGGAGCACCTAATCCTTTAACTAGAACACGTATTCAAGAACAAATGGTTTTAGGTGTAAAAGCAATAGATGGTATGCTCAGTGTAGGTAAAGGACAACGTATGGGCATTTTTGCGGGAAGTGGTGTAGGCAAGAGTACATTGATGGGGATGATTGCAAGAAATGCACTTTCAGATATTAATGTTATTGCACTTATTGGTGAACGTGGAAGAGAAGTACGTGAATTTATTGAAAAGGACTTACAAGAAGAAGGACTTAAAAGATCTATTGTAGTGGTTGCTACATCTGACCAGCCTGCTCTCGTACGTCTTAAAGCTGCCAAAACTGCTACAGCTATAGCAGAATATTTTAGGGATCAAGGACAAGATGTACTCTTACTTATGGATTCTTTAACACGTTTTGCTATGGCCCAAAGGGAAATTGGTCTATCTATAGGGGAACCACCTGTTTCAAGAGGGTATACACCTTCTGTATTTGGTGCATTACCTAAACTTTTAGAACGTGCGGGCTATTCAGATTGTGGAAGTATTACTGGACTTTATACTGTATTAGTAGATGGGGATGACTTTAATGAACCAGTAACAGATACAGCTAGAGGTATTTTAGATGGACATATTCTACTATCTAGAAAATTAGCACATAAGGGACATTATCCTGCAATAGATGTATTAGGAAGTATTTCAAGGGTTATGGGTGACATTACAAGCAAAGAGCATAGAAAATTAGCCACTTTAGTTAAAAAACATTTAGCTATTTATACAGAAGCTGAAGATTTGATTAATGTAGGTGCATATAGAGAAGGAAGTAATCCAGAAATTGATGAAGCCATCTCTAAAATAGGAGCTATTCGTAATTTCTTAACCCAAGCTACTCATGATCAATTTAGCTTAGACGAAACACTTCAAATGATGCAGAAAATTATAGGTAATGTATAGGTGAAACATGTTCAAGTTTAAACTAGAAACAGTACTATCTCTTAGACAGAATACAGAAACAATGTGCCAACGTGAGCTTGGCATTGTTCTTTCTGAGAAAAATCAGTTAGAGCGAAAATATAATGACTTGATGAAGACAAGAGAGGAACTACTTATGCTGATGAGGGCTAAGCCTAATGAGTCTCTTGATCTGGAAAAACTTAAAAATTATAAACAATATGATGAAACTATAAAAAAGAAACAAGCTCAAGTACAGGTACAGCTAGAAAGTATTGAAATAAGGGTCAATGAGAAGAAAGAAGCTTTAAAAGAAGCTGTAAAAGAAAGAAAGATTTTAGAGAACTTACGAGCTATCGAATATGAAGAATATATAGAGGCTTGTAAAAAAGAAGAACAGCAATTAGTAGATGAATTGATTGCTTATAAGTATTCACTAAATGATAAGGGGGACTAAGATGGCTAAGAAGAATAGACCAACTAAGCAAAGTAGCAAAAAGAAAAAAGGATGGCTCATTCCTATTATTATTTTGATTGTACTTATAGCAATAGGGGGGATTTTTTATCTTAATAGGCAAAAGGTTGCAAGTCTTGTAAAAGATATACCTGTCTTAAATTTAATATTTAAAGAAAAACAGATAAGTGAAGATCCATATGATGCATTTTCGCCTAAAATGCTAAAAGAAAAGTTAAAAGAAACTGAAAAGGTTCTTGAAGCAGAAAAACTTAAGGTAGAAAATCTTGAAAATGAAATAGTTTTATTGCAAGAAAAAATAGATGCACTTAAAAAGTATGAAGAAAATTATAATACTTTCATTGAACAAAAGAAAGCATGGGATCAGGAATTAGCAAGAAATAATCCAGAACTATTTATTGAACAATTCGAAAGTTTTTATAAAGAAGAAGCAGATAATCTTTACTTAGAATTAAAAGGAAAAGAAGTATTAAGTAAAGAAGAAAAAGAACTTGCAAAAACTATTAGTGCTATGGAAAGTGATAAAGCAGCTCAAACTATAGAGAAGTTATTAACTACAGATACAGAATTAGTTAAGACGCTACTTAAAAGTATGAAGAGCGAGGAACAAGCTAAAATATTTAATGAAATGAATGTAAATGCAGCAGCTCAAGTAGTTAAACTTATTGGACCAATGCAGTAAAAAGAGAAAGGGGAGGGCAAATGGATCAAATGTTAACGGGACTTTTAATGCCAAAAGAAACTGTACAAATAAAGGAAACGAATTATAAAAATAGCAGTTCTAAAGATGTACATGCAAAAGAAGTAAGTAATAAAGAAAGTTTCAAGGATACAGTGGAGAAGGCAAAATCAAATAATGATAACTTAGTTAAAAGTGATCAAGATACAAAAGTGAAAAAAGTAGAAAAGAACTTAGTAAAATCCTATGAAAAAATTAAACGTGGGCAGTCTCTAATAGATGAAGAAACTATAGAAATAGACAATAAATCTATTAATGTAGAAGGGATTGAATCATTATTGATGGAACTTCTTACTACAAAGCTTTCAGTAAGTGAAGAGACAATCGAGCAAGTGTTAAGTAATCAAGGCATTACATTAGAGGATTTAACTAATCAAGAAACTTTTAGAACTTTTGTAATGGAAGTATTAGGACAAGATGAAATGAGTCTTTTAAATGGGCAAGGAGATATAAAAGCTGTTACTGATTTATGGGATCAGATACAAACAATTCAATCTGTAAAATATAATGAAAATCAAGTTGTAACAGAAGAAGTTTATATAAGTCAAGATGAAGTTGTACAAAGTAAAGTAACTACTGTTGAATTACCCAAAATAGAAGAAGTAGTAGAACAAGTAGTAGAGCAAATGCCGCAGCTAATTTCAAATGAGAAATTAGAAGGAAATACAAAAAGCTTAAAAGAAAATTTACAAAAAGTAATAACAGTAGAAGGCAGTTCTCTAGAGCAAATGGATAGTAATGTAACAGATTTAGGAATGACTTTACCAATTCAAGGTGTATTAAAAGAAGGTGGACTTAAATACTGGCAAACTAGCCAAATGGCGAACAATACAGTACATACTTTATCAATAGAAAATCCTGTGCATGCCCAAATGCTTGAAAAGATTCATTATGCCAATTTAGAGGCAGGTAAAGAGCTTGAAATGCAACTTACACCAAAGGAACTTGGTAAATTAACTTTAAAAATGGTAGAGCAAAATGGGGTTTTAACGGCTCAAATAAAAGTAGAACAAGATAAAACAAAGGAACTTATTTTAGAAAATCTTGCTGCATTAAAAGAGGGATTAGAAAAGCAAGGTCTTGTTATAAAAGATGTACAAGTTGAAGTTAGAAAAGATTCTCATCAAACTCAAATGGAGATGGGGAAACATAAATCAACTAAACGTATACAAGATATTATTTCTAAACATATGAATGATGTTTTAGAAGAAGAACAAGGAATGATACATACAAGTAAAAGCTTAACAAGCTTAGAATTAGATTATGAAGCATAAGGGGGAAAAAGATGAGTTCAGTAAATATAGTCGCTCCAACAAGTGAGAAGATCCAATTAGATACAAGTGGACGTGTTCTTAATCAAGAAATGGATAAAGATATGTTTATGAAGTTACTTGTAACACAACTTCAATATCAAGATCCACTTAATCCAATGGACAATCAAGAGATGATGGCTCAAGTAGCACAATTTACAGCACTTGAACAAATGAAAAATGTTGCCGATGCTACAAATAAACAACTAGCTCATAGTATGATAGGCAATTATGTTCAATATACATATACAAATTCTGAAACAGGGCAATCTGAACTCCTCCTTGGAAAAGTAGATTATGTGAAGAATAAAGGAACAGGTGTATTATTAGGTATCGGTGAACATGAAGTGTCCTTAGAAGATATACATGAAGTTATTGACCCTTCTAATATTCAAGCTAACTCTTCAGCATTTGATTTAATAGGTAAGACAATCCAAGGTACTATTGAGAAGAAAAATGAAGCTGGCATTAGTGAAAATGTTGTGATAGAAGGACGAGTTCTTGAAGTACGTATGAAAGATGGAGAATCTTATGTTGTTGTAGGTGAAGGAGAAGAGGCTGTAGAAATTAAACTTGAACAAGTTCAAAATATTGTTGAAGTGCCTTCAATTACAGATAAATGGGTATCAGGTACAATTCAAAATGAAGAGGGAACAGAAGAAGAAGTTTCTGGTGTGGTTCAATATGTAGTTGTTACAAAAGAAGATACTTATGCATGTGTAGACGGTAAATATATACCATTTAAACAAATTAATACTATAAAAGAAGCGAACTAAGGAGGAATAGGGTATGATGCGTTCGATGTATTCAGGTGTTTCAGGCCTGAGAGTTCACCAAACTAAAATGGATGTTATAGGTAATAATATAGCCAATGTAAATACAACAGGATATAAGTCACAACGTGTAACTTTTAGTGATGTTTTTTCACAAACACTTCAAAGTGGTACAGCTGCAAGTGATGAAACAGGACGTGGGGGACGTAACCCTATGCAAGTAGGCCTAGGAGTTAATGTATCTTCCATAGATATTATGATGACTCCAGGAGCAGCACAAAGAACAGATAATCCATTTGACCTTATGGTAGATGGAGATGGCTTTATCGTTGTGGGTGATGACACAGGAAAGTACTTTACACGTGCAGGTGCCTTAAGACAAGATGCTGAAGGAAATCTAGTTATTCCAAACGGTATGAAAGTACAAGGATGGCCAGCAGGTGATGATGGGAAATCTATAAATAGAGGAGAGGTAAGACCAATTGTGTTAACTGACCCTGCAAATGCCTCAGCTAAGCCAGAAGTTACAACAGGTGTGCAATTAAGTGGTAATTTAGATAAAAATAAATCTCCAATTGATACACAAATAAAAATGTATGATTCATTAGGAAACCTTTATACAACACCAATTGAACTTGAATTTAAAGATGGTGAATGGACATTAAGAGCTAAAACAGGTAGTGTATCTGGGCAAACAGGTGAATTTATGATTTTAACAGATACAAATAAAAATCAATATGCAGTACCTAATGCACTAAATGAAGTAAAATTCAGCTTTAATTCAGATGGAACCTTGCTTGCAGAGACTAAGGATAATGTAACGCTTATAGATGGAAGGGCAACTTTTGAAATAGGAGAAATTAAGCTTCTTGAAGCATTTAATCCTACTACAGGAGATAAGACACCTTTAAATGCTACTATTGGGGCTGATGGTAAAAAAATTCTTGTGGATATTCATGATATTACTCAGTACAATGCCAAAACAACTATTGATCCAAAAACAAAAGATGGTAAAGCGCCAGGTGAAATGACAGGTTTTGAAGTAGGAGCAGATGGTAAAATTACAGCGCACTACAATAATGGAACAACAAAGTTACTTGGACAAATCGTTGTAGCAAACTTTGATAATCCAGCTGGTCTTCAAAAAGTAGGAGATAACTTATTCCAAACAACAGCTAACTCAGGTGATTTTGACAATATTGGTAGTGCTGCTAACTTCCAAGCTGGCGTACTTGAAATGTCAAATGTTGACTTATCATCAGAGTTTACAGAAATGATTACAACACAAAGAGGGTTCCAAGCTAACTCACGTATTATTTCTGTATCAGATGAAATGTTACAAGAACTTGTAAATCTTAAACGTTAGTACATAATAAATTGGGGTATGATATGAGGTGATGAAATGATTACATTAACAAAACTTAATGGGATGCAGTTTTCACTTAATGCAGAGTTGATTGAAACAATTGAAGAAACCCCAGATACAGTGATTACAACAAGGACTGGCAAGAAATATGTAGTGCAAGAGTCAGAAGAGATAGTCATTCAAAAAGTTATTGCTTACAAACGACTTATTTATTCGCCTGTCTAAGATAAAAGAGGTGGTTAAATGGATATTTCAACAATAGTAGGATTGATATCAGGAATTGTATTCATTATTATATCAATTCTTTTAAGTGGTAGGTTAAGTCTTTTTTATGACTTACCTTCCATTATGATCGTATTTGGTGGTTCTGCTGCAGCATTATTGATTGCGTACCCACTACCAAAGTTTTTGGAAGGCTTAAAAACAATTAAGCATGCTTTTTCAAATGTGGTTTTAGATCCACAACAACTTATTAAACAAATAAATGAATTAGCTTTAGCTGCTAGAAAAGAAGGGTTGCTTGCGCTTGAAGAAATGGCACAAAATATGGATGATCCATTTCTTAAAAAGGGGATTATGCTTATAGTAGATGGTACAGATCCAGAACTTGTACGTAGTATTATGGAAACTGAGTTGACTTTTATTGAATCAAGACATAAAGACAATCAAGGGTTTTGGGCAGCTGTAGCAGACTTAGGTCCAGCTTGGGGTATGATTGGTACACTTATAGGACTTATTGCCATGCTAGATTCATTAGAAGATCCTTCTACAATTGGTCCTAAAATGGGGGTAGCTCTTATCACTACTTTATATGGTTCATTACTTGCAAACTTCTTTGCAACACCTGTTTCTAATAAACTTAAAATAAAAAGTAATGATGAGCTTTTACTTAAACAAGTAATGATTGAAGGGTTACTTTCAATTCAAGCTGGAGAAAATCCACGTGTTATCGAAGAGAAATTAAAAGCCTTCTTGTCACCAGCTTCAAGAAAAGATTTTGGTGAAGATTCAAAAAGGGAAGATGCTTAGAGGGAGGTAGACATGAAACGAAAAGAGGATGAACCTAAAAAGGGTGCACCGGCTTATATGAATACCTATGGAGATATGATGACACTCCTACTTACCTTCTTTGTATTATTATTTTCAATGTCCACAGTAGATAATGCTAAATTTAAAGCTTTTATTGATTCATTTTCAGGTTCAACTGGCATCTTAGATGGGGGAGAAATCCTTTTAAATGAACAAGGTATGTTAGGAAATGGAGTACAACAATTTCCTAGTGGTAAACAAATTACTACATTAAGTGATCGTGAGAGCTATGAAAAAAGTAAAGAATTAAATGGTATAAAAGATAATTTAGAAGAATTTATTTACGAGGAAAAACTTAAAGATAAAGTAGGCGTTGAACGTAAGGGAGATGCCATTATTGTTAGATTTGATGACGTTTTATTGTTTGAAACAGGAAAGGCTTCATTAAAGCCTGAAGCTAAAGAAGTGTTACAAACAATAGGTCAAGGTCTCCTTAAATATATTGATCAGGGCTATAGGGTCAGCCTAGAAGGACATACAGATAATATTCCAATTAGTACACCACAATTTCCAAGTAACTGGGAACTTTCAGCTGCAAGAGCCATTGCTGTTGCAAAATACTTTGTAGAAGATATGCATTTTTCACCAGATACTGTTTCGGCTGAGGGCTATGGTGAGTACCGTCCTATTGCAAGTAATGATACACCAACAGGGCGTGCAGCAAATAGGAGAGTTGAACTTAAACTTACTAAGGAGCATTAGATTATAATAATAGAGGTGGAGTAACTATGGATAAGAAATTTAAAGTTTTTGTTATTGTTTCAATTGTGTTTCTTACACTTATTACAGTAGCAGGTGGAGTTACAGTATTTTTTATGATGAATGGTGCCAATAAGACGGCAAGTAGTGAAGAGAAATCATCTAAACAATCTATGGAAATCATTCATTTAGATGAACCACTTAACTCTAATTTGAAAATGGATAAAGATAATATTCCACATATTGTACGTATAGCAGTAGGATTTGAAATAGATAACAAAGATAAAAACTATAAAACTTTCATGGAAGATTTTAACAATAAACAAATTATAATTCGTGATGGCATTATCTCTTTATTAAGAAGTCAAACTTATAGCGAAATTAATAAGGAAAGTTTAAGTGATATGATTAAAGAAAAAGTGAATAGTTTATTAGGTACGGATATTATACAAACTGTTTATTTTGGAGATTTCTTTGTACAGTAAGATGACTTTTTAAGGAGGTGCAAAAATGAGTGAAATACTCTCACAAAGCGAAATAGATGACTTATTTAAAGCTTTGACAACGGGAGAGTTAGATGTTGAGGAAATAAAAGAAGATAATAAAAGACAAGTAATAAAGCCTTATGACTTCACTAGACCTTCTAAATTTTCAAAGGAACAATTAAGGACATTAGAAATTATATCGGAAAATTATGCAAGATTAATTTCTACTTATTTATCTGGGTATTTAAGAAATTTAGTACCTGTGGAAGTGATTAATGCTGAAGCTATTACTTATTCAGAGTTTACCAACTCTTTAAGTAATCCTGTTATTTTATCAATTATAGATTTCTCACCTCTATCCGGTTCCATTATATTAGAATTATCACCGAATATGGGATATGCCATTATTGAACGTGTTCTTGGTGGAACAGGAAGTTCAATGAATAAGATAAGAGATTTTACAGAAATTGAACGTATTATACTAGAAAAGTTATTCGCTCAATTTGCAAATCTCTTAATAGAACCATGGGAAAATGTAGTTGAACTTTCTCCGGTTTTAGAAAAAATTGAAACAAACTCCCAAGTGGCTCAAATTATTTCGCCTAACGAAATGGTGGCACTTATTACATTTAGTATAAAAATAGGAAGTGCAGAAGGAATGTTAAACCTATGCATCCCACATATCGTAATCGAACCGATTATGGATAAATTAAATACAAAATTTTGGTTTTCGCAAAATGAAAGAGCACATAACCCAGAATTTGAAAAAAATATTGAACGTATGATTCAACATACAAAAATGCCAATGAAAGCAATACTTGGCAAAACCCATATTACTATTAAAGAATTTTTAGAGTTACAAGTAAACGATGTAATTAGTCTAGATAAAGATATTGAGTCAGACATAGATGTTTATGTAGGTAATTTACTAAAATTCAAAGGTCAAGTGGGTAGCTATAAAAACAAATCAGCTGTTAAAATTACTACAGTAATAAAGAGGGAGGATGACTAATGACTGGAGAAATGCTTTCCCAAGACGAGATTAATGCATTACTAGGTGGGCTCCTATCAACAGAAAATAGTGAACCTGAGCCAACGGATGTTTTAACACCAGAAGAAATAGATGCATTAGGTGAAATAGGAAATATTAGCATGGGGACTGCTGCAACAACTTTGTTTGCACTTTTAAATCATAAAGTGATGATTACAACCCCTTATGTTGAAATCCTGTCTCTAGAAGAATTTAGAAGTCAAATTACAGAAGATTTAATAGCTATTTCCGTAGGGTATACAGAAGGGCTTATTGGAACAAACTTACTTATTTTAAATGAACATGATGTAAAAATTATTGCAGACTTAATGATGGGTGGGCCAGGTGTAGCAAGTGAAGAGCCTATTTCAGAACTTCATTTAAGTGCTATTGCTGAGGCTATGAATCAAATGATTGGTTCTTCTTCAACATCTCTATCACAAATGTTTTCAAAGAAAATAGATATTAGCCCACCAGAAGCTATTCAAATGACTTATACACAAGAAGAATTAATAAAAACTTTAGGTGGAGCAGGACCAGTTGTAAAAATATCATTTAGAATGCAAGTAGAAGAAAATATTATTGATAGTCAACTTATGCAAGTTTTACCTATTAGCTTTGCAAAAGATTTAGTAGGCAATCTCTATTCAGGTTCTATGCAAAAACCTGAAGAAAGCTTACCAATAGAAACATCAAGCGCCAATTTTGATAATCATACACAGAGTCAGGAGATGACGCAAATGGTAGCACCAATGAATGAACCATCACCATATACAGAGCCTATGAATTATAGCCCTAACTATGGACAACCAGTAGGACAGATGGAAGAAACTAGAACCCCTTCACCTATGATGAGAGATATAGAAGTACAAAGACCACAGTTCCCAAGTTTTGATACTCCGCAAGAAGTTTATCCAAAAGGGAATATGGATCTTTTAATGGATGTTTCATTAGAAGTATCTGTTGAACTTGGGCGTACAAGGAAGAAAATTAAAGAGATATTAGAATTTGGACCTGGAAGTGTAATTGAACTTGATCATCTTGTTGGGGAACCAGTAGATGTACTTGCAAATGGTAAGTTTATTGCCAAAGGTGAGGTCGTTGTTATCGATGAGAACTTTGGCATTAGAATTACTGATATTATTAATCCAGAAAGCAGAATTTAGGAGGAAAGAATTATGGCAAACCGTGTACTAATTGTAGATGACGCAGCATTTATGAGAATGATGATAAAGGATATTTTATCTAAAAATGGATATGAGGTAGTAGGAGAGGCTGAAAATGGTTTAAAAGCTATTGAAAAATTTAAAGAACTTTCACCAGACCTTGTATTAATGGATATTACAATGCCTGAAATGGATGGTATTCAAGCAGTAAAAAATATTAAAGCTATTGATGCTAATGCAAAGATTGTAATGTGCTCAGCAATGGGACAACAAGCAATGGTTATTGAATCTATTCAAGCAGGTGCAAGAGATTTCATTGTTAAACCTTTCCAAGCAGAACGTGTACTTGAAGCGGTTAGAAAAGTAGTAGGTTAAGCACATGCAAGGAGGGTTAGTATCAACATTTTTTCAACTTTTAACAGTGGGCATTATCTTTATTAGCGTACTTGCTTTAACCTATTGGGTAACGAAGAAAATTGCTCTTGTTAAACAAGGTGGACAAAAGACAAAAAACCTTCAAATAATGGAAGTATTACAAATAGGTGGAGGTCAGTACTTATCTATTGTAAGAATAGGTACAACTTATCACCTTATAGGAAGTACAAAAGATCATATCAATTATTGTAAGGAATTAGATGCTGCCTCCTTGCAATTTGAACCGGTAGAAACACCATCTTTTAATGAGTATCTCGCTCGTTTTAAGCACCATAATGGGGAGAATCAACATGAAGACTAATAAAAAAACTTTTAAATACTTAATATTAACAATGATAGTAGGGATGTGTTGCTTTAGGGCAACACATCTTTATGCTACCACCATTGGGGTACCAAGTATTGATATTCAAGTAGGAACAGCCGAAACAGCTACTGAACTAAGTCAAAGCTTACAAATGCTTCTCATGTTAACTGTTCTTGCTTTGGCACCATCTATTTTAATAATGATGACCTCTTTTACACGCATTATTATTTCCTTACACTTTTTAAAATCAGCTATAGGGACACAGCAAATGCCACCTAATCAGGTCATTATTGGTTTAGCACTTTTTCTAACTTTTTTTGTAATGAGTCCTGTGGCTACACAAATTAATGAACAAGCCTTAAAACCTTATGAGGCACAGCAAATCACACAAGAAGAGGCTGTAGAAAGAGGATTAGCTCCTCTTAAGGAATTTATGCTAAGACAAACAAGAGATGAAGATATAAAACTTTTTATGGACTTATCTGGTAGAGAGCCTTTAACTGATGAAAGTCAAATGGTTGAAGCTTTACCTATGCATGTAGTTGTACCAGCCTTTATGATTAGTGAGCTTCGTGCAGGATTTATTATTGGCTTTCTCATTTATATACCATTTATTGTAATGGATATGGTTGTAGCTTCTACACTTATGTCTATGGGGATGATGATGTTGCCACCGGCAACAATTGCTTTGCCATTTAAAATTTTATTGTTCATTTTAGTAGATGGATGGAATTTACTTATTGGACAACTTATTCAAACTTTTAGATAGGAGTGACTTACATGGAACAGTTGGTTTTAGACCTAATGCGAGAAGCAATTATGATTATGTTAAAAGTTTCTGCACCAACACTTTTAGTGGCTCTTATTATTGGATTGGTAGTCAGTATATTCCAAACAGCCACATCTATTCAAGAACAGACATTGGCGTTTATTCCTAAAATAGTAGCAGTATTTATGGCTATTATTATTTTTGGTTCTTGGATGATGACCACATTGGTGAACTTTGTAACGAGACTTTTTACTCATTTTAATCAGTTTTTATAGGTGATGGCTTATGTTCATAAATACTTTTGCATTATTACAACATATACCAGACACCTTACTTATTTTTTGCCGAATATTTTTTGCTCTACAAGTTTTACCCATAACACAGGAGACTAAATTACCTCCTATTGCAAGAGGAGGCCTTACCCTTTTTTTAACACTTATTGTTTATAATACAATAGGTCAAACAGTTCCAAGTATGGATATAAATACATTAAGTTTTTTCATATTAGTAATGAAAGAATGTATTGTAGGACTTATTTTAGGCTTTGCAGCCTCTTTGTTTTTCCAAGTCTATCTGTTTGTAGGTCATATAGTAAGTATGCAAGGTGGCCTAAGTATGAGTAATTTATTTGATCCTTCAAGTGGAATGCAAGTCCCTTTAATTGGTCGTTTCTATTACTTAGGTTTTTGCGTTCTATTTATGACAACAGGGGGATTTCATTGGTTTATTCGGGCACTTGTTGAAACTTTTATTAAAATACCACTTACAAAAGCAGTTTTTAGTGAGGACATTGTTTTTGCTATGATCCAGGGAGTTGGTGTATTTTTTGAATTAAGTTTTAAACTTGCTAGTCCTATTGTTGCAGTTATCTTCATTGTAGACTGTGGTCTTGGTATTTTAGCAAGGGCAGTACCACAAATGAATATGTTTGTTATTGGTATTCCACTTAAAGTATTTATTTTATTTGCCCTTCTTTTTGTTACAGTAGGTTTATTACCAGCTTATAATGAAATGATTAATCGTTTTATTATGGAGATATTTTATAGTATAGAACAGGGACTGATACCAAGATGATACGTACATATATAGACCTTGACTTGCAATTTTTTGGTGCAGAGTCAGAGGGGAGAACAGAAAAAGCAACACCCAAGAAGCGTGAAGATGCTAGGAAGAAAGGGCAAGTAGCAAAAAGTACAGAATTAAATACAGCCGTTCTTTTATTAGCCTTTTTTTGGAGTATGAAAATGCTTAGTGGCTACTTTATGGAAAGACTTGATCAAGACATTATTCAAGTGTTTAATAATATACCACAACTGGTAAACGATTATGATGCCCAGAGTCTGTTAAAGGTAGTTGGTTTAAGTATTATGAATATAATTATAGTAAGTGGACCCCTTTGGCTTATACTTTTTGTAGCAACTCTTGTAATTTCTATTGTACAAGTTGGATATAAGCCTACATTTAAACCTTTGGCACCTAAATTTAATAAGATGAATCCTTTATCTGGCTTAAAACGTATTGTTTCAAAAGATATGGTTGTTGAACTGTTTAAAAGTTTAGCAAAGGTTATTTTTTTAGGAAGTATCTTCCTATCAATTATAAAAGATGAGATTTTACTATTTTTTAAGTTTTATGATATGACTACAATGCAAATTTTAAGCAACACAGGGAATGTATTATTAAAAGTAGGCTTTTTTGTTGGTGGAGCTTTCCTATTTATTGCGGCTGCAGATTATGCTTATCAAAGATATAAACATGAAGATGGTTTAAAAATGACTAAACAAGAAATTAAGGATGAATATAAGCAAATGGAAGGGGATCCACAGGTTAAAGGAAAAATCAAACAAAAAATGCGTGAAATGTCAATGAAACGTATGATGCAAGCTATTCCGGAAGCAGATGTAATTATTACAAACCCTACCCACTTTGCTATAGCCATTAGTTATAAACCAGATAAAAATGTGGCACCTATTGTAGTGGCTAAAGGTGTGGACTATGTAGCACAGAAAATAAAGGAAAAGGCGAAGGAACATCATATAGAAATTGTAGAAAATAAGCCTTTAGCAAGGGCTTTATATTATACCGTAGACTTAGGACGAGAAATACCAGCAGAGCTTTATAATGCTGTAGCAGAAGTACTTGCCTTTGTTTATAGTTTGGATCAACAAAAGAAGAGTAGGAGGTAAAGCGCGTGAAATTTAAATCCGGAGACATTATACTAGGATTATTCGTAGTAGGTATTTTGCTACTTATTATAATTCCTTTGCCTGAATGGATTTTAAGTATTTTCTTAATCTTAAATATTTCAATTGCTGCCATGCTTTTATTGAGTGCACTTTTTTCAAAAGAAGCTTTAGATCTATCACTTTTTCCTACTATCCTGCTCATTACAACAGTTTTTCGATTAGGACTTAATATTTCTTCTACAAGACTTATTTTAAGAGATGCGTATGCAGGAGCTGTAGTAGATGCTTTTGGAACCTTTGTGGCTGGTGGGGATCTTATTATAGGAGCAATTATTTTCTTAATTATATCTATTATTAACTTTCTAGTTATTACAAAAGGTTCTGAACGTGTAGCTGAAGTATCTGCTCGTTTTACTTTAGATGCTATGCCAGGGAAACAAATGGCCATTGATGCAGACCTTAACTCAGGCTTTATAGATGAAGTAACAGCTAAGGAAAGAAGAAAGAAAATTCAAGATGAAGCCAGCTTCTTTGGAGCCATGGATGGTGCTTCTAAATTCGTAAAAAATGATGCAATTGCTAGTATTATTATTTCTTTTATTAATATTGGTGGAGGAATTATTTTAGGTGTTTCTATGAAAGGTATGCCTTTTTCAGAAGCTCTTAACAAATATACAATTTTAACGATTGGTGATGGTCTTGTAAGTGCTATTCCAGCTTTATTTATTTCTATTGCAACCGGTATTCTTGTTACAAAGAATAATCAAGAAGGCAATATGAGTGAAGCACTCTTTAGACAAATTGTTCAGTCGCCTCTTGTACTCTTTATTGTTGGTTTTGTTATTATAGTTTTAGGAGCTATTACACCAATGGGCTTACTACTTACTGTGCCTATTGCAGCTGTATGGATTTATTTAGGATACAGTTTATACAATAAGAGTAAAGTAAAAGCCATTGAAGAAGAGATTTCTACAGATGAAGTTTTAGCGGATGAAATTAGAAAACCTGAAAATGTTATGGGACTTTTACAAGTAGATCCTATTGAACTTGTTTTTGGATATGGGATTATTCCATTAGCTGATGTGAATCAAGGGGGAGACCTTTTTGATAGAGTTGTTATGATTAGAAGACAAATTGCTCTAGAGTTGGGTGCTATTGTACCTATTATTAGATTACGTGATAATATTCAGCTTCCACCTAATACATATAGTATTAAAATTAAAGGAACTGAAGTAGCAAGAGGTGAAATTCTCTTTGATCACTACATGGCCATGAATCCTGGATATGTTGAAGAGGAGATAGAGGGGATTGAAACGAAAGAACCTGCTTTTGGACTTCCAGCTTTATGGATTACAGAAGCCCAAAGAGAAAAGGCGGAGCTTAGAGGTTATACAGTAGTAGATTGTCCATCTATTATAGCTACTCATTTAACAGAAGTCATTAAGAAATACTTAGCAGAACTTCTAAGTAGACAAGATGTACAAACACTTATAGATCATGTAGCACAGACTCATTCTGCTCTTATAAATGAACTAACACCGAAATTATTAGGGCTTGGTGAAATTCAAAAAGTACTTGCAAATCTTTTATCAGAAGGTGTAAGCATTCGTGATTTAGTAACTATTTGTGAATTATTAGCAGACTATGCACCAACTATAAGGGACACAGATGTTTTAACTGAGTATGTAAGACAAGGCTTAGCAAGAGCTATATCTAAGAAGGTATTTGTACAACCTACGAATAAAGTAATTACTCTAGATCCAGTAGTAGAACAAATGATTATGGATAATGTCCAGCATACTGAACAAGGGTCTTACGTTGCTCTTGATCCAAAAACACTACAAGATATGGTAGGAAACCTAAAACGAGAAGTGACTAAGCTTACTTCTGTAGGATTACAGCCTATTTTATTAACGTCACCTATTGTACGTATTTATTTTAAACATTTAATCAATCAGTATATGCCTGATTTAACTATTATTTCATATAATGAAATTGAACAAGATGTAGAAATTCAGTCTATAGGAATGGTGAGTGTTTCATGAGAATACTAAAAGTTAAAGGAAAAGATGAGTCTACCTTACTTACACAAATAAAAAAGGAGTATGGAGAAGAAGCCATTATTATTAGCACTCAACTGGAGAAAGCCCAGGGGCTTAAAGGTCTTTTTAAGAAACCTACTTATTGTATTACTATTGCAGTTGAAGATAAGGAACAAAATGCTGAGTTTGAAACAGTTGCTTCTGAATTTGTAGAAGAAACTAAAGGAATGTTTGATTATCTTAAAAATCAAATCGAATTTATAAAAAAAGATATTGCTCAAGTAAAAGATATTTCTGAGTTAAAACAACCATTAAAAGAAACTATGGTAATAGATAAACCTAGTATTCATATGGAAGTAGATGAAGCAAAAGAAATTCTAGAGACACCTAGCTTATACAATATACTTAAAAATAATTTAACTAAAGAAGGTATTCAAGATGATGTTACAAAACGCATTGTTGAGGGCCTAGAAGAAGAAGATATAGAAGTATTAGCAAGGAAACTTTATGAGCGTATGTCTGAAGTTATGCCAACAGTAAAAGTAGAAGAAGCTTTACCACAAGTTGTAGTTTTCATTGGATCTACAGGTGTAGGGAAGACAACAACAATTGCTAAGTTAACAGCAGATTATGTGATGAATAAGCATAAGAAAGTAGCATTATTTACTGCGGATACTTATCGTATTGCAGCTATTGAACAACTTAAAACTTATGCTGAAATTTTAGGTGTTCCTATTGAGGTTATTTATTCAGAAGAGGATTTAACTAAAGGTCTTGAAAAATGGAAAGATCAAGATCATATTTTCATTGATACGGCAGGTCGTTCACATAAAAATAAGGAACAGATTGATGAATTAGCTAAACTATTACAAACTATAGATAAAAAGCAAGTCTATTTAGTTTTAAATGTAAATACCAATTATAAAGATGTAAAGCAAATTGTAGATGTGTACAAGCAGTTTACAGATTCCTTCCATTTAATCATTACAAAACTTGATGAAACTGATGAAATTGGTAACTTAATGAATATTGTAGCCTATGCTAATAGTCCTATTTCTTATATTACTGACGGTCAAAATGTACCAGATGATATACGTACCTTTGACTGTGATGAGTATGTAAAAGCCTTACTTGGGAGAATAAGTCATGAATGATCAAGCACAAGCATTAAGAGATTTAGTTTCAAAACAAAGTAAAAAAGACTCAAAAATGAAAATTATAACTGTTACAAGTGGAAAAGGTGGAGTTGGGAAAAGTAACTTTACGACTAACTTAGCTTTAAGTTTAAAAGAATATGGGAAAACGCCAGTTATACTAGATGCTGATTTTGGACTTGCAAATGTAGAAATTATATTAGGACATAGACCAGTTTATAATTTATCTCATTTTATTCAGCATAAATGTACATTTGAGCAGGCTATTTGTGAAAGTCAATATGGCATACCATTTATATCTGGTGGTTCAGGCGTTAAAGATATGCTTTTTTTAAGCCAGCATGAAATGGATAGCATTGCAAATGAACTTGTAAAGCTAGAGGAGCGAACTGACTTACTTCTTGTAGACACTGGAGCAGGTATTAATGAAGTCGTACTGAAATGTTGTCAAATAGCAGATGAAGTTTATGTAGTTGTTACACCAGAACCAGCATCCATGACAGATGCTTATGCCCTTATTAAAACCCTCATTAAAGATTTTAGTATAAGACCAAATTTTAATATAGTGATTAATAAGGCTATGGATAAGAAAGAAGCTCATGACATTTATAATAAAATGGCTTATGTAGCAGGACAATTTCTAAATGCGAGCATTCGTTATGCAGGTTATGTACCCTATGATCCAAAACTTTTTGAAGCTGTAAAACACCAACAACCTATTACACAATACGCACCTAAAAGTCCTTCAAGTGAAGCTTATCGTGCTATTGGACGTGCTATTCTTAATTTACCTGAACCAGAAAAACAAGGAAAAGCAAATTGGATAGATAAATTTAAGAAAGTCTTTTCATCCTAATGATGGAAAGACCCTTCTTTTACTTTTATCTCTCACTTTATATATAATGACACGTTATGCAACTAGAAAAAAATATATGATAAAGGTAATACACAGTATAGGAGAGCACAATAATGATAGGTACAAATAATCAAAGTCAGGACTATAAGTATATTGTAGCCATAGGTACTTCTACAGGTGGACCTAAAGCATTAACTAAAGTTCTAACAGATTTAGATCCTAATCTTCCTGCAACCTATGTTGTTGTTCAACATATGCCAGCAGGATACACTAAAGCTTTAGCAACACGCCTAAATACCTTAAGTGGTCTCACTGTTAAGGAAGGAGAGCATGGGGAAAAACTAAAAAAAGGAACAGTTTATATTGCACCTGGTGGCAAACACTTAAAGCTATCGCATGGTACAAGACCTCAATTAATATTAACAGATGAGGATCCTTATAAGGGACATAAACCTTCTGTAAATGTAATGCTTCAATCCCTTTATAACCTAAGTCCTAATCAAAAACTAATTATAGTAATTATGACAGGGATGGGTAATGATGGATTAGAAGGTGTAACTTTTTTAAAAGATAAAAGAAACATACAAGTAATTGCACAAGATGAACAAACAAGCATAGTTTATGGTATGCCCAAAGCCATTGTACAAGCTAAGCTAACCAATTATGTTGTTCCGCTTGAAACAATTGCAAAAACCATACAAGAAATAGTGGGGGAATAGAATTATGGATATGAGTCAATATTTACAGATTTTTATTGAAGAATCAAATGATCATTTACAAAGTCTAAATGAGCACTTATTAAACTTGGAGCATACACCGGATGATATACAAATATTAAATGAAATATTTAGAGTAGCACATACATTAAAAGGTATGGCAGGTACAATGGGATTTGTGAAAATGCAAAAGCTTACTCACAATATTGAAAATGTTTTATCTGATATTCGTAGTGGAAAGTTAAAAGTAAACTCTGATATGTTAGATATTCTTTTTCAATGTTTAGATGCACTTGAAAATTATGTAGATGAAATTATAAAAACAGGGCAAGAAGGTAGTGAAGAATACACTAATTTAATGGCTGCTCTTGAGCGCCTTATTAATGAAAAAGCAAATGATAAGATGGATGTAAGTGTAGCAGTACCTTTAAAAGAAAGCAAGGATTCAAAAGAGCAAGTAGCTGTTACTGAACTTATTTCTTTACCAGAGTCAGCTCTACATATAAAAGATGAAGCCTTGAAACAAGGGCTAAATGTATTTCAAATGAATATTCGTTTATCAGCTAACTGTGTACTTAAATCAGCTCGTGCATTCGTTATTTTTAAAGACTTAGAAAATCTAGGTGAAGTTATTTATTCTAATCCAGATGTTCAAGATATAGAAGACGAGAAATTTGATGATTCTTTCCTTATTGTTCTTATCACACAAGAAGAACAAGGAACAATTGAAAAAAGAATGCTTGATGTAATGGAAGTAGAAGAAGTTACTTTAGTTGCCTGTCAGATGAGTAATATTGAAGAGATAGTAGCACAAGAAACAAATGAAGTAGAGGAAGACGATAAATTAGCTAAAGGAGATTATCAAGGGACTAATCAAAACAGTGCAGCAAACAATACAAAACAGCAAGTAGCAAATAAAAGTGTACGTGTAAGTATTGAGCGACTTGATAATCTAATGAATTTAGTAAGTGAGCTTATTATTGTTAAAACCCAGTTAGATGGGGCTAAAATTGGTGTACAAGGAAGTACTCAAGATGAACATACAACTAATTATAATGATTCTATTGAGTATCTTGAACGTATTACAGATAATTTACACCAAGCAGTTATGAAAGTACGTATGGTTCCAGTAGAATCTGTATTTAATCGTTTCCCACGTATGATAAGAGATGTATCTCGTAAATTAAATAAGGATATTGAACTTGTTATGTCAGGTGAAGAGACAGAACTTGATCGTACGGTTATTGATGAAATTGGTGATCCACTTATTCACTTATTAAGAAATGCAGCAGATCACGGTCTTGAAACAACGGAGGAACGCCGCAAAATCGGTAAAGACCCTAAAGGCACAATTCGTTTAGATGCTTATCAAGATGGTAACAGTGTTGTTATCCAGGTAAGTGATGATGGTAAAGGGATTAATGTGAATAAGATTCGTGAAAGTAGTATAAAAAAAGGTGTTGTAACACGTGAGGAAGCAGCATCACTTAGTGAACAAGAAGTATTAGAACTTTTATTTAAACCAGGTTTTAGTACTTCAGCAGAAATTACAGATTTATCAGGTAGAGGAGTAGGCTTAGATGTTGTTAAAAGTAAAATTACAGCTTTAGGCGGACATGTTGAAGTAAAGACTGAAATGGGCAAAGGTAGTAAATTTATTGTACGCTTACCTCTTACACTTGCCATTATCCAAGCCTTAATGGTGAAGATAAGCAATGAAAAATATGCTATTCCATTAAATAATATCCAGAATATTGAAGATGTACATAAAGAAGAAATTAAGTTTGTACAAAACCAAGAGGTTATTGTTTTACGAGGTGAAGTAATTCCTATTGTAAGACTTCATAAATTATTAGATCTAGAACAAGAAGAACGTGATCATATGATGGTAGTTATTGTTAAGAAAGGTGAAAAACAAATAGGTTTTATGATTGATTCACTTATTGGTCAACAAGAAATAGTTATTAAACCACTTGGCAAATATTTAAATCATATTAATATGATCGCAGGTGCTACTATTTTAGGAAATGGTGAAGTAGCACTTATTCTAGATGTAAATACTTTGGTATAGGGGGATATAAAAATGGAAAAAGATAGTATAATGAACAAGCAATTTGTTGTTTTTAAATTAGATGAACAATTTTATGGAATAGATATTCAAACTGTTCAAATTATTGAACGAATAAAGAGTATTATGCGTGTGCCTAAAGCTCCTAGTTGTGTAAAGGGAGTCATGAATTTACGAGGTGAAATTATACCTGTTGTGGATATGCGAGTAAAGTTTAATTTAGACAATAGAGAATATGATGATGATACACGTATTATTATTGTAAAAGTGGAAGAAGACATGGTTGGAATTATTGTAGATCAAGTAAGAGAAGTTATAGAACTTTCTAAAGAGCAAATAGAAGCTATTCCAAATATGCAAGATAAGACCAATGCAAATTACATACAAGGTGTAGGCAAATTAAATGATGAAAGTATGATAGTAACACTACTTAATTTAAATACTATTATTGAAGATGCTTTCAAAATCTAGTTACAGGGAGAAATGCTATGAGCATACGAAATCAATTAACATCAGATAAGATGGACATGCTCAAAGAAGCAGGTAATATAGGAGCTGGCCATGCTGTTTCAGCATTAAGCCAACTCCTTGAAAGACCTGTCAATATGAGTATAGCAAAAGTAAATGTGAAAGATATTAGTGAGCTTAGTCAAGTTTTAGGTGATGAAGAAAAGTATATTGCAGCCATGATTATTGAAGTTTATGGTGATCTTAATGCTATGCTTTTATTAGCGCTAGAAGCAGAAAGTGCTCGTGAACTTGTTAAGCTTATTTTAAAACAACAGGATATGAACCCTATTGAGGGAGAGTTTAGTGAATTTGACTACTCTGTTTTATGTGAAACAGGCAATATTTTAGCAGGTTCTTATTTAAATGCTTTAGGAACTTTAGCAAACCTTGAACTTACACCTTCTGTACCACAAGCAGCGATTGATATGGCAGGAGCTATTTTAAGCTTCGCAGCCGCTGAATTTACACAAGATGACAATGCTATGATGTTTATTGAAACTAAATTTAATGATGATGAAGAATTGTTAAATGGTACATATATACTAGCTCTAGATAAAAAGTCTTTAGAGTGTATCATTAATTCTTTAGGTAACTTACTATGAGCATAGAGTATATTAAGGTAGGGATGGCAGATTTAAAGGTAGCAAGTGCTCCAATGGTACTTACTACTTTAGGACTTGGGTCTTGTGTTGGCATTGCACTTTATGATCCTATTAAGAAATTAGGCGGACTTGCACATATTATGTTGCCAGATAGTAGTCAAATCAAAAACAATCAAAATTTAGCTAAATTTGCAGATACAGGGTTTAAAGAACTTCTTGAGAAAATGGAAAAAGAAGGGGCCAATCGTCACAGATTAGTTGCAAAAATAGCTGGTGGTGCTCAAATGTTTAACTTTCCTAATACTGACGATTCAATGCGTATTGGAGTACGTAACACACTTGCTGTTAAAGGGCTGTTAGAAAATTATAAAATTCCTCTTATAGCTGAGGAAACAGGGGAAAATTATGGACGAACTATTGAACTTCATACAGAAACAGGTAGATTAGTTGTAAAAACAATTGGCCATGGTATAAAGGAAGTTTAGCACGAACAAAGTAATGGGGGTTCTAAAGGTGGAAGAAAAAAATATAGAAGCATTATGGAAAAAATATGAAATATCAAAAGAGCATGGAATAAAGCAGGACCTAATTAGCCATTATGTTCATTTAGTAAAGTTAGTAGCAGGAAGATTAAGTATTTATCTTAATCATTATGTGGATTTAGATGATTTACTAAGTTATGGTGTTATTGGTCTTATAGATGCCATAGATAAATTTGATATAAGTAAAAATGTAAAATTTGAAACGTATGCGTCTTTACGCATACGTGGTGCTATTTTAGATGAAATTAGAAAGTTAGATTGGGTTCCCCGTAGTCTAAGGAAGAAACAAAAGGATTTAAATAAAGTTTATTTTGAGCTAGAGAATAAACTGGGAAGAACACCTACAGATGATGAAGTTGCTAATGAATTGCAAATGACTAAAGATGAATACTATACACTTATACAAGATACTAATATTGCGAACCTTGTTTTTATAGAAGACTATGAATTGCAAGTTACAAGTATAAAAGATGAAAGAAATGATACACCAGATAGTTATCTAGAAAAGCAAGAAATTATGGATAAGCTTAAAGAAGCACTTGAAACTCTGCCAGAAAGAGAAAGACGGGTTATTACTTTTTATTACTTCGAAGAACTTACATTAAAAGAAATTAGTAATATATTAGAAGTTTCGGAATCACGTGTTTCCCAACTTCACACAAAAGGTGTTCAAAGACTTAAATTAAAGTTAGCCAAATATAATTTGTCATTACCACTATAGTGAAGGAGTAAGTTCTATGATTAGGCCTATTGATATACAAATTCTTTATCCTAATGCACCAGAATTTAGTAATAGACAACAAGTAGATAATCAAAAACCTAATGTGCAACAAGGACAGTTTGCTGAAATGATGCAAAAAGAACAAGCAGAGAAAAAAGAAAAAATTGCACATATGGAAGAAGGACAAAAAGTTCGTCATGCAACTGACCAAAATGAGAAAAAACAGCAACAAAATGGTAAAGGTAAAAAAGATAACAAAGTCAAAGAAAAGAAAAAAACATTTATAAAGGATGAGTATAGTGAAAGTCAATTTGATATACGCATTTAAAAGGAGGCGAAAGAGATGGAACTCATAAGTATTCCGTATTTTGGTCTCATTTGGACAGGTATAGGATTTTTAGTTATGCTTATAGGTTTTTTTATATTGGCTTATGAGGAACATGAGAGTGCAGACTACACAAGTATAGAAAGTAACCAAGCACAAGAACTTTTTGCATACTTTTTAGAGGAAGAAGAAAAGAAAAATAATGCACTCCGCCAAACTATTGAAGAAGCTAAAACATTGCAAAAAGATATTCATGTAATAAAAGAAGAACAGAATAAAAAACATGAAAAGTATGAACAAGAAGAGGATACACCTTCAAAAATTGTGGAAAACAACCAATCTATCAGCGTAAATAAAAATGAGGAAATAAAACTTTATGATGAAATTATAAAACTATATGAAGCAGGTGTATCAGTAGAAGATATTGCTAAAAAATTAGGTAAAGGTAAAGGAGAAGTACAGCTTATGCTTTCTCTTTATGCAATAAGGTAGATCAATATGGGAAAAAAACAAAAATTTATCTATTGGTTTATAGGTCTTGGGTGTGGGATGATGTTATCAGGTCTTGTTATGACTTTTGTTGGATTAAATATAAAACCTTCACTAGAAGAGACATCAGTTTTAAATAGTACTCAAGTAGCACCTGTTTTTGAAGCACAGGGAAAAAATAATCAAAGTAGTAATACTGATAATAGTGACAAATTAAATATATTAGATGATATACATGATAAGACAACAAATAAATCACAAGAAGTACCTGTAAATAAAGAAACAGTTGTGATAAAAGAAGACTACAAATGGGTAGAGATTCCTAAATCATATAATGCTAATCAAATTAGTACACTTTTAGAAAAAGAAGGCATTATTGAAGATGCTACAGATTTTAGTGAGTATATAAAAGAACAAAAAATGACGAGAAAACTCATGTCAGGTAAGCAGTATTTACCTATTAAAGGGGAATATAGTTTATTGCTTGACCTTTTAAAAGCGGATTATAAAAACTAAAAAAAATAAGTTATTGTGTTCTATCATAGAATGTGATATAATTCAATGCGAAAATAAAACACACGTATAGCGTGATACAAAGTGGTGCTTTATTAAGTATTTTGTATTATAAACTATGCGGAGGACTAACCAGGAGGAATTAAAATGAGCGTAATTTCAATGAAACAACTTTTAGAAGCTGGTGTACATTTCGGTCACCAAACAAGAAGATGGAACCCAAAAATGAAGGAATACATCTTCACAGAAAGAAATGGTATCTACATCATCGACTTACAAAAAACAGCTAAAAAAATCGATGAAGCATATGCTAAAATTCGTCAAGTAGGCGAAGAAGGCGGTAAAGTATTATTCGTAGGTACTAAAAAACAAGCTCAAGATTCAGTAAAATCTGAAGCAGAACGTTGTGGTATGTACTACGTTAACCAAAGATGGTTAGGTGGTATGCTTACAAACTTCTCTACAATCAAGAGCCGTGTTGCTAGACTTAAGCAATTAGAAGAAATGGAAAAAGATGGTACTTTTGAAGTACTTCCTAAAAAAGAAGTAATCGAACTTCGCAAAGAAATGGACAAACTTGAAAAGAACTTAGGTGGTATTAAAGAAATGAAACAATTACCAGACCTTATGTTCGTAGTTGATCCAAGAAAAGAAAAAATTGCTATCCAAGAAGCTCATATTTTAGGAATTCCAGTAGTAGCTATCGTTGATACTAACTGTGATCCAGAAGAAGTTGATTACGTAATCCCAGGTAATGACGATGCTATTCGTGCGGTTAAATTAATCGTTGCAAAAATGGCAGATGCAATCATAGAAACAAACCAAGGTGAAATCTTTGAAGCAACTACAGAAGAAGCAGAAGCAAACAGCGAAGAAGTAATCGCTGAATAAGAAATCTGGAGGTAATGAATTATGGCTATTACAGCTGCAATGGTAAAAGAGTTACGTGAAAGAACTGGCGCAGGTATGATGGACTGCAAAAATGTATTAAATGAAGTAAATGGTGACCTTGAAAAAGCTATCGAAGTATTACGTGAAAAAGGCTTAGCAAAAGCTGCTAAAAAAGCTGGTCGTATTGCTGCTGAAGGTCTTGTTAAAGAAATGATTTCTGCAGACCATAAAACAGCTGCTTTAGTTGAAATCAACTCTGAAACAGACTTCGTTGCTAAAAACGAACAATTCGTTACATTCGTTAACCAAGTAGCAGAAATAGTACTTAACAACGATGTAAACGATGTAGAAGCATTAAAAGCTCTTCCATGGGTAGACGATGCATCTAA
Source organism: uncultured Eubacteriales bacterium (assembly GCA_900551325.1). Lineage (GTDB taxonomy): Bacteria > Bacillota > Clostridia > Lachnospirales > Cellulosilyticaceae > Holtiella. Next base: position 30,346 of record URVM01000030.1, read on the forward strand.
AACTGTTGGCGACGTATTAACAGAAAAAATTGCTACAATCGGTGAAAACTTATCACTTCGTCGTATTGCACGCATGACAACTAATGGTGTATTCACTTCTTACACACACGGTGGTGGAAAAATTATCGCTGTAGTTGAAATGGACTCTCAAGATGAAAAAGCTCTTGAAGTTGGACGTAACGTAGCAATGCAAGTTGCTGCTGTAAACCCAGAGTACATTAGAACAGCAGATGTTTCTGCTGAAAAACAAGAAAAAGAAAAAGAAATCTTAATGCACCAAGCAATGAATGAAAACCCAGGTAAACCTGAAAACATCATTGAAAAAATGGTAATTGGTAGATTAAATAAACAACTTAAAGAAATCTGCTTACTTGAACAAGAATATGTTAAAGATCCAGATTTTACAGTTGGTAAATATGTTGCTGCTGAACTTGGTAACGCTGATGTAGTTAAATCATTCGTACGTTTCGAAACTGGTGAAGGTATCGAAAAAGAAGAAGAAAACTTTGCAGAAGAAGTTGCTAAACAAATGG
>URVM01000031.1 GCA_900551325.1 uncultured Eubacteriales bacterium
TAAGCCACCTACATAAGCCGCTTTCGGAGGAGCCACATCCATCCTTTCACCTTTTGTAGTCTTCTATATACAATAATTCTAGTCTACTCAAAATCCTATTTGTATCTCTAAATACACATTATATAAACCTGACAAGGATTCCATTTATCCCAAAGTGTAGGAAAGCATTCAAATTCTTTGAATCCAAGCTTTTTATAAAAAGCTATAGTTTTATCATACTCTTTATAGCAGCCTTCTCTTACTGTTTTAACTTGCATAAATGAATAACCTTGTGCTTTAGCATAATCATAACAAGCTTGGAATAAATTTTCCCCTATTTTTTCTCTATGAAAATCTTTCAATACTCCCATAACATAAATCTCAACAGTATAAGTACTTGTTTCCTTTAAGGCAATAAATCCCCTTACCTGTTCACCTTCAATATAAGCCCAAAAAGGCATATCCTTACTGCACTCAATATATTCTGCTGTACTTTCTGGTAATCCAAACCACTCTGGCAAGTCAGATAGTACTTTTCTTGCAATTTGTTCTTTCTGTTCCTTTTCGTTAATAATATATACCATTCTATCTTCCCCTTTTACATTTAACTTTTCCACTCTCTCAAGTAGTTTCAGCGGGTAGAAGGATGAGGGCTACTTCTACGAAGATCCTTATAGATACAAGTCCCCTCTTTTCATTGTACCAAGGACTCAGGTGGTGCGTGGGGGTATGTGAGGATGTATTCCCCATAATCTATTTATGTTATGTTTAGCTAAAAAATGTACCTACTTTGTATACTACCCTTGATCTCTTAAGTAACCTTAGTGGATAGAGGGATGGGGGCTACTTCTACGCAGGATTCCTCATGGAGGCTAGCTATCTTCACCTCTGTGTATTGCGAGGATTAGAGAGGGGTAACGAGGGGATGTGTTCTCCGGAACCTGCCTAAGTAGTGTTTAGTTAAGAAACGTTCGAAATGAGAAAATGATGGTCTTAGCCATACTGTTTGAAACGAAACGTAGTGAAGTGAGTTTATGGCGTTATCATTTTGGAATGAGTTACATTTCTCTAAACACGTAGTCAGCGGGTGAAGGAGAATACAGTCACGCGGTACCCTGTTAGTAGACTGGGTACACTTCTTACCCACTCTTAGCTTCCGTAAGGGAAGCCGTAGTAGAAGTAGACCACAGCCTGGCACCCTAGTAGGCTAATTAAGAGAGCACTCCCTCCAATTCTAAGCCTCCATAAAAGCTTCAATATCCTCTACAGTTTTAATAATATCCTTTGAAAGATTTTCACTTCCTGTAGCTGTTACAAGTACATCGTCTTCGATACGGATACCGATGGCTTCTTCTTCTATATAGAGCCCTGGTTCTACTGTTAAAACCATACCTTCTTGTAAAGTAGCATTGCGCTCACCTACATCGTGTGTGTCTAGCCCTAGGAAGTGACTTACACCGTGGTAGTAGTATTTACTTACGTCCTCTGGTGTTTCTACCATACCTAGCTTTTTCAGCTCTTCAAAGTAGATTTCTCTTACGCGTTCATTGAGTTTAGCAAAAGCTACACCTGGTTTTATCATATCTATTACTTCAAGGTTTGCACGAAGAACAATATTGTAAAATGTCTTTTGTCTTTCAGTAAACTTACCATCTACTGGGAAGGTTCTTGAAATGTCTGCATTATAATACTTGTATTGTGCACCAAGATCGAATAGGATGAGGCTGTCTTTAGGAATCATACTATTATTGCTACTGTAATGTAAAACTGTAGCATTACTGCCTGAAGCTGCTATTGTTTTAAAGGCATAGTCTTCTATACCATGAGTTTTAAGTACAAAGTCAAAATGTGCTTCAAGTGCGTATTCCATCATACCACTTTTAGCATTTTTCATAAGGGCCTTAATCCCTTCATCTGTTACTTTAAGGGCTTCTTTAATCATATCTACTTCATAAGGTGTCTTGATCATACGTAGTTTAGCAAGGATTCCATGTATATTTTTAAATTGTATAAAAGGATATTTCTCCTTACACTTATTTGCAAAGTTTTGTTCATGTGTAACTGGTTTGTTGAACCCATCTATTTCAAAGTCTAAGTAGAGCTTGTCTACTTGGCCTGACATCATATTATAATGAAGCATCCCTTCAAATTCATCTAAGTAACATACCTTTTTAATCCCTGAAATGTTTTCTGCTTCTTCTTTACTTATTGTTTTGCCTACCCATTTTTCCATGACTGGATCTGCCTTTTTAATAAATAAACTTGCTTCAACTTGTCCATTAACCTTTTTTAAAGCAAGAGTAATCCCTTCTTCTTTAATACCACATAAATAATAAAAATTTCTATTTGTAGTAAAAGGATATGCTTCATCTGCACTTTTCTTAGGTGCTGTACCTGAAAAGAGAATGGTTAAACTTCCTTCTTCAAGTTGTTCTCCTAGATGTTTTCTTGTTTCTATATAAAATTCTTGGCTCATTTTATTCCATCCCTTCTATTTTTAATCCTATCATTTTAGCAAAATTTAAAGCTTGTGTAGGCGTTACTTTAAGTCCATTTAGTTCACTTAATTTCACTTTAAGTCCTTCTATTTGGCAGGTAGTAAAATCAAGTCCTCTAAGTTTAGTCCCCGCAAATTCAGCTCCTGTCAAATCACACTCACTAAAGTCTACTTTTTGAAATTTACATTCACCTATAAAGGCTTGCTTTAAGCTACATTCTTTAAAACTTACTTCTTTTAAAGTAGAAAACCCTATACCTAAATAATCCCCTATACATTGTTCAAATTCTACATATTGAATACAGCTTTCAGGAATATTTAAACCTGTTAATCTACACTCCTCAAATATACATTTGTGAAAGATAGCCCCTTCTAAGTTCATATTTGAAAAATCACAACGTCTAAAAATAACATTATTAAACTCTATCTTTTTAAATTGATTATCAATAAAGGTTACATTTTCCATAAGACAAAATTTAAACAGTAAGTTTGTACAGCTCTCTTCTTCAATGTAAATACTTTTAAGGTGTTTCTCTTCAATAACCATTTCATCTTCAAAGTTTTTTAAGTCTTTTTCTACAAGCTCTAATACTGGTGGTATATATGGCTTCATATCTCCCCTCCTTTTCTCTCTTTTATAATATAGCTTACCACTTTATAGTGAATTATGACATATCAAATCATACAAAAAAGAAGCTGCTATATAACAGCTTCTGTAAGTCCATTTTACTTATGCAAATTTAAAAGAATTAAGTATAGTCTCTAAGTTCTCTTTATTAGTCCAAATAATGGTGTAATCACAGAAATCTTGTCCTTCTATAATTGGTTTTTTGTTTTTAACGATAATAGCCAGTTCTCTTTCAAAAACTTTATTTTGGTCTGCGGAAGGAACAATAATTCTTGCAGGACGTCCATCTAATTCTAGTTCAATAATTTTAGGATTGCTACCAAAGGGCTTAATAGGTGTATCAGTTTCTTGTTTTGCCACTTCATCAATAGGCCTTCCATAAGCTTCTATTTCAGCAATCTCCACAAATCCTCCAGGACCATCATATCTTTCTTCATAAGCTAGGTTCTGGGTCCAGCTAGAAGGGTATTTAAAAGTCACTCCGTAAAGATTACTTTTAAAATCTTGAAGGTCCGCTGTTGATTCCCCCCTATAGGTGCATCCATTTCCTTGACTAAGAAGCAAATAACTGATCCCAAGTATAGCAATTAAACCTAATTGATCATTCATTCTTTACCGCCTCTTTCTCATTTATTGATTACTACTATCCTATTCCTTTTTCCAAAAAATGGTTACACTTTTAAAAATTCTTGTGTATTGTAAGATATTTTCTTATAATTAAAACATATCAAACACTATAACAAACGTAACTTACTTACAGAGTAAGTACGTATTGTACAAGGAGGATTTTATGAAAAAATATTTATCTTTAATACTGTCTTTTGCTATGATTTTAGCAGTAGGCTGCACACCAAAAGCTGGTGGAGACCATGTGGCTCCAACTAATAGTAAACTTACTGGTGGTATAGTTCGTACAACTATGCCTTCTGAACCTGACAACCTAGATCCATACTTAAGTGCTGCAGCAGATACGAAAGCAGTAATGAACAATGTCTTTGAAGGACTTATGCGCTTTGATGAAAAAGGTGCATTTTTACCTCAACTTGCAACCACTTACAGTGTAAGTGAAGATGGCCTGCAGTACACATTTGATATAAGAACAGATGTAACTTTTCATAACGGTAAACCTATGACTATAGAAGACGTCCTTTATTCTTACAAAAAGCTTTCGGGCTTAAATGGTGAAAAACCTTTATCTTCTAAATTTCAATCTGTTGTTGCTATTGAAACTGTAGATGAGAACACTTTAACCTTTACTTTAAATAATGAGGATGCTTCCTTTTTAAGTACGCTTATAGAGCCTGTTATACCAAGTAATTACCAGGAGCAATCTACTATGCCAATAGGAACTGGACCTTTTAGCTTTAGTAGTTATACACCTGGTCAAAAAATTGTATTAAAACGTAATACATCCTACTATGATGCAAGCCGTATGCCTTCCATTGATGAAATAGAATTTCGTATTATGACAGATGAAAGTAGTATACTTATGGCTTTAAAATCAGGAGAACTTGATATGGCTCAAGTACTTTCTATGAGTGTACCAGCTCTTGAAAAAGATTTTGAAATCACCTCTTTCCCGCAAAATATGGTCCAAATTTTTGCTCTTAATCTTGACAAATCACCTTTTAATAACTTAAAAGTGCGTCAAGCTATTAATTATGCGATTGATAAAGATCTTATTATAAATGGGGTTGTAGGTGGTTATGGTAGCAAACTTTATACCAATGCTAGTCCTGTAATGGGCTTTTGGTACAATGATTTAAGTCAAAATGAACCTTACCCTTATAATCCAGATAAAGCACGTAAACTTTTAGCTGAAGCAGGTTTTCCTGATGGCTTTCACACAACTATTAAAGTACCTTCTAACTACCAAACACATATTGATACCGCACAAGTACTTGCAGATATGCTTAGTAAAGTAGGTATTACCTTAAATATTGAACTTGTAGAATGGGGCACATGGTTAGATACTGTCTATAGCGGCGGTAACTATGAGACAACAATTATTGCCCTTGCTGGCAAACTAGACCCTCACGAAACCTTCGTTCGTTACCAAAGTGAATATGCTAAAAACTTTTATCATTTAAGAAGTGATTCTTATGATCAATTGATTGCTAATGGTATAAAAGAAACTGATCCTAATAAACGTGTCCACATTTATAAAGAGGCTCAAAGTTATCTAGCAGATGAAGCTGTAGCTGTTTACATCATGGATCCACATCTTATTTTGGCTTCAAAACCAACTCTTAAAGGCTATGTCCCTTATCCTGTACCTTATTTTGATGCAACGAAACTTTATTATATAGGGGAATAAAGGTGAATTTATGACTTTTTATACTAAAAAATTTTATTCTTTATGCTTAACCCTTTTCCTAATTTCCATAGTAACATTTGGAGTGTTTCAAATTCTGCCAGGGGACCCAGCTACAATTATACTGGGTCCTGATGCAGACCCTCTACAACTTGAGGTAATGAAACAATCTTTACACTTAGATACTCCTATTCTTACACGCTACATAGACTGGGTAGTGAACGCACTTAAGGGTGACTTAGGTATATCTCTTCGTTTTCATATGCCTGTAGGAGAACTTCTACTTTCACGTATTCCTGTTACAGCCTCCCTAGCCTTTATAACCCTTCTTCTTACTTTGCTAATAGGTTTACCACTAGGCCTATTTATTGTACGCTATGAAACATATCTTGGAAAAATCATATCCATCCTCTCACAAGTTAACATTGCTATTCCTTCTTTTTGGATGGGAATTTTACTTATACTTCTTTTTTCTATTACTTTAGGACTACTTCCAAGTGGTGGCTATGTGACCTTTACTACAAATCCTATAGCTTGGCTTGAAAGCCTTTTCTTACCTGGACTATCTATTGCTCTAGGTACATCTGCTGTCTTAGTCCGTTATTTAAAGACTGCTATGCTGGATGAACTACCTAAGCTCTATGTACAAACAGCTAGAAGTAAAGGATTATCTGAAAAAATAATTTTAAACAAACATGTTTTTAAAAATGCCCTCATCCCTACTATTACTATACTTGGCATGTTAGTCATAGATATACTTGGTGGTAGTATTATCACGGAAAATGTATTTAATCTTCCTGGCCTTGGTAACCTTATTATTGCTGCTATTAATAGCCGTGACCTCCCTCTTATCCAAGGACTAACTCTTTATCTAGGTATGGTTGTAGCTATTTTAAACTTTATTGTTGATATTCTATATAGTGTGATTGACCCACGTATTCGTGTAAATGGGAGAAATTAAAATGAAATCAGTGAAATGGAACATAGAACTTATTATAGGACTTATATTAGTTGGCTTAGTTTGTTTAATGGGGATTATTAGTTTTTTCTATACACCTTTTGATCCTAATAGTATGGATATAATGAGTAAACTTCAGCCCCCATCCTTAACCCATCTTATGGGTACAGATAACTTTGGTCGTGACGTACTGAGCCGTATTATGGTAGGCTCAAGATTAGTGCTTATTATTGGCCTTTGTACAGTTATCTTTTCTCTACTAGTAGGTGGATTATTAGGGGTACTCGCTGGCTACTTTGGAGGTTTTGTAGATACTATTATTATGAAAATAATTGAAGTGAAAATGGCTTTTCCAGGCACCCTTCTAGCCCTTATGCTTATTTCTCTTTGGGGTTCTAATATATTTATGATTATTCTAGCCCTAAGTATTATGAACATTCCTCGTTTTACTAGAGTTATAAGAAGTGGTTACTTACAATACAAAACCTCTACCTTTGTAGAAGCTGCTATAGCTACAGGCTTACATCCTACACATATTATGTTTAAACATATTTTACCTAATCTAACTTCTAGCATTTATATTACTGCTGCTCTTTCTTTTGCTTCAGCTACTTTATCAGAGGCTGGATTAAGCTACTTAGGCCTTGGACTTCCCCCTCCTCTTGCTAGCTGGGGGAAAATGTTAGGTGAATCACAAGCTTATATGATTCAAGCACCCTATCTTGCTATTATTCCAGGCCTTATGATTACCTTAGTTGTACTTGGCTTTAATCTTCTTGCCGATGGTTTAAGGAAAATATAAAAGCTGCCCACTTCTTATGTGGGCAGCTTTATATTTATATGTATATTCTTAGCTACGTCTAAGGGCATATGGCCAAGGTGCTGTTACCTCTTCTGGTCTTTCCTCTGTTTCCTCTACCTCTGTAGAATCTAACTGAAAGGGTGAATTATATTGAAGCGCAGGTTGAATATCTTCTTCTATCTCCTCTTCAATTTCTTCTTCACCCATCCAAACAGGATTAAGTTCATCTACTTTCATCCAAGTCTCTTCCCCAATAATTTGGTTGAACTTAGTTTGTTTAGAGCATAATAACACTGCATCTGTGTTATCTCTTGATCTAATATAACCACCAACAGTCTCTTGGCTTAGTACATATTCACCGTTATAACTTAAGCTAATCGTTTCATCCTTATAAAAGGTTAATAAAGCTTTTACTTCATCTAAATTATTTAAATCCCCTATTTTTCTAAAGAAACTCAGCTCTTCAAAATCACCTTCAACTGGTATAACTTGAACGCCTTGCTCACTTAAAATACTTTTTTCTACAACTAAAAGAAGTGCTTCTTTAATACTCTTAGCAACAACTAAATGACTTCCATCAACAATAAATGCTTTCATTTTTTCATATGTCCCTTGCATACTTTTCCCCTCTCTTAAGCTCTTGCTCTAAGTTATTTATCTGTTTATTATAACATATTTATTAAAATTTAAATATAAAATTATTAATTATTTTATATTTTTACATTTATTTCACTAATTTAAGAATGATTATAGAATGCTTACAAGGAGGATAAACTTCTATAACTTCCTTACTTTAAATTCTCTCTACTTTATTAAATCCAAACTTCTTTATTTCCTTACTATTTATATGTTTATCAAGATGCATACAATAAACCTTTTCTCTAAATACAGGTTTAATAAGTTTACTCAATTCCCCTAAAAATAAGTGGGCATTGTTTTCATACTCTAGTCCACAGGTATCTTGATAAATACGATTAATCTTACCTACTTCTAATTTATCTATAATATGCTTTGGTAGTTCATTACTGTCTCCACTATAATAAAAATTCAACTTCTCCGTATACATAATAAAGCCATAAGCAGGTATAGTATCTACATGACTATGCTGATGCCATTCTATTTTGTATATACCTAAAGGATTTCTATCAAACTCTACATTTCCCTTTGATTTTATTATATACATTTCCTTTGTTACCCCTGTTACCTGTAGATAAGTCTCTATTAAAGTTGCATTCGGAAAAATAATTACAGGTCTCATCTTTAAAATATAGTAACAATAAAAAATCACTTCTCCCAAACTTCCTACATGATCAGGATGAGTATGTGTAATGATAATAGTTAAATCCTTTAAGTCTTCTAAAAGTCTCCTTTTTTGTATAGCATGAAATACAGTGCCACCACAATCAACAAGAAGCATACTTTGCTCTTCTTTTATGTAAGCACTATTGTTTCCAAGCCCTGTATTAAAAGCACTGCCTATTCCTAAAAATCTTAACATCTTCTGCCTCCTTAAAATGTATTTAAAAAAGAGGCCATTAATAACAGCCTCTCTCTAATGTATCTATTAATAACTGCAACGATCAAAACTTAAACAATCTGTTTCTGTGCAGTCACTTACCTCACCTAAACTACTTACTTCTATCTCACTTAAAGAACACTTTTTCTCTTTATTATATACACAAGTATTGACCTCACAGCATATACAAGATGTTGTCCCACTAAGTGCACCTTGCCCTGATTTATTATTTGCATGATCTTTAGCTGTGTAGGAATGACAGTAAGTAGCCTCTGTTGTTCCTGAGCCTTTACCAGCTATATGAAGAGTGTCTATTTGGCAAAACTGTTCTTTATTATAGTAGCATGATTCAACTGTACAATTAATTTTATGCATTCTTTTATCTCCTTCACTAATATGTTTTGCACGTACACAATTAGTATGGATTTAATATGTACAATTTATGCTAAATTTACCCCATCATATTATAGACCTAATAAAAAACTTACTACATACCAAGCACCATTATAAATCCACATAATAACTGTATTTAAAGGTCCTCTAAGTACATCAAAGTAAAGTACAATAAGTAAAAGGAAGTATCCAAAACGTTCAAAGCGCATATATTTAAAGTACTTATCTTCTGGCAAGATAGCTCCTACTATTTTAGAGCCATCTAAAGGAGGAATAGGGATAAGGTTAAAAACACCTAAACTTAAGTTGATTACTGCTAATACGCTAAAAAGATCAAACACGAAAATAATAAAGTCTCCCCCGTAACCTCCTGTCACCTTTAAAATAACCCCCATAATAAAGATGCTTATACTCATAATAAGAAAATTCATCATTGGACCTGCAAGAGCTACAATAACCATTCCCTTTTTACGATTTTTATAATAATACGGATTTACCTGTACAGGTTTAGCCCAGCCAAAGTGAACAATCATTAAGCAAATGGTTCCCAAAAAATCCAAATGTTTAAATGGATTTAAAGAAAGCCTTCCTGTTTCTTTCGGAGTAGGGTCCCCCATTTTATATGAAGCATATCCATGAGCAAATTCATGAAATGTAATAGCTACAAGTACAGCTATAAGTGTTTGGATTATCTCTAAAAAATTCGTCACCACATAACCCCCTTCTGTTTTTTTGTATATAAGTATAGTACTATATTATTACAATTATTTATATCATAATAATAAGTATATTTAAAGGAGATGTTAAAATGAGTAAATTTATATCTATTACACCAGAATCTCTAGATAAAAGCCCTTTTCAACTTATCGGTAAGGACTGGATGCTTGTAACTGCTGAAACTGATGGTAAAGCCAATACAATGACTGCTTCTTGGGGTGGCCTTGGTGTAATGTGGGGCAAAAATGTTGCTTATGTGGTAATTAGGCCACAGCGTTATACAAAAACTTTTGTGGATGCGTCAGATACATTTTCACTTTCTTTCTATGATGAATCCTTCAAGAAACAATTAGGCTACCTAGGAAAAGTTTCAGGAAGAGATGAAGATAAAATTACTACTGCTGGACTTACTCTTACCCACGAAGGTGAAACACCTTACTTTGAAGAAGCTAATCTAGTACTAGTATGTAAGAAACTCTACTCACAAGAATTTAAACCAGAATGCTTTATAGAAACTGATTTAGATGCTAAATGGTATCCAAATAAAGATCATCATACACTCTACATCGTTGAAGTAGAGAAGGTCCTCGTAAAAGCGTAAATACTAAAATAAAAGTGAGATAGCTAGAACCTATTTCTAGTTCTATCTACCTCACTTTTATTTACTTTCATACTTAGTTTGTCATCTCTAGTTCTAATAAATACTCTTTTATATGAAGCCCTCCACCATAACCTACTAGTTTTCCATTCGCTCCAATAACCCTATGACAAGGAATAAAAATAGGAATAGGATTACGATTATTAGCAAGGCCCACTGCACGGCAAGCTTTAGCATTACCTATAGCTTCTGCAATGTCTTTATAGGATTTAGTTTGTCCATAAGGAATATCTTGTAAAGCTTTCCATACACTTTCCATAAAAGGTGTTCCCGTAGGCTTTAATGGTAAATCAAATTCCTTTCTCATTCCTTGAAAGTACTCTTCTAGTTGTTTACAGGCTTCTTCAAGAAGCTTGGACTTTCCTTCTTCTATTATCTTATCTTTAAGTTCCTCTTCAAAGTACACATGGGTAATAACACCTTCATTTTCTACAATTCCTATTTTACCAATAGGTCCATTGTAATATCCTATTTGTTTCATCTTTTGTCCTCTTCCTTTTATACTATTGGGGCTTCACTTACGTAGCTTAATGTTAAATTATACACAAAACTTAAAGGAATTATAGATGTTTATTAAAATTATAAAAATCATAAGTATTATAAATAACTTTTCCACAAAATTAGAGGATATTCTTTTATTTATTTTACTTCCTAGACTACCTCCTAATACCCCACCTAGTACCATTAAAACGAGTACACTCCATTTAAAGCTTGGTATATTATCTTGCACTACATAACTTAATAAACTTGTTATCTGACTAAATAAAATAATGTATAAGGAATTTGCTGCAGCTTTTTTGGTTGACATTGAAAAGAAAAAACTAAGTACAACTAAGTTAATTGGTCCTCCTCCAATACCAAGGAAAGATGACATAACCCCTAGAAATAATCCTATTACCAAACATGCTATTATATTTTTAACATCATATGTTTTTATTTTTCTTTGATTAATTGTATATATTAATGTAGCTAGTGTTATAGTTGCCAGTAGTATTGACTGAATCATACCTACTGTATTTTCATTATTAAAGATATAATATAGCATTTTAAACATTTCTTTTCCAGCAATCCCCCCTATAGCTGCACCAATAGCAAGAGGTGTTCCAGTTTTAATATCAATTGCATCTTCATTATTTCTAATTTGCTTTGAAACAGAAATGATCGCCATTGCAAATACAGTACATCCAGATAGAAAACTAATACTAGATACACTCATTACTCCAGTTGCATCTAGTGCTGGTTTAATTATAACGCCTCCTCCAATTCCACAAATAGCCCCTATAATAGAAGCAACTAAGCTTACTGAAAAAAATATTATTTCCATATGTTCTTCTCTCTCTTTCTTAAAAATTTTACTAGTAATATTTACTTTATATGTTTATAGTTTAAATATTATAAATTACTAAAATACACTTATATTATACACCATATTTTTATAATACTACAAAAAAAAGAGAAGCTTTATATAAACTTCTCCTCTTTTACTCATTTTAAGAAACAATAACTCTATACTTTAGCTTTCTATAATTACGTCTAAATCACTTATTGTAGACAACCTTATCCTGCTATTTTCTTATTTTTATTCTGATTCTTAACTAAATATCTCTTCTCAATCCTAGTATAAATACTCATTAAAATGAACAAACCTGGAACAGTATCTATAGCAAGCATAATCCCACCGTACGTTAATTTATAAAAAGCAACTACTGCAGTTAAAATAAATAAACCACCGTAAACTAACCACATCCATCCATTTGCTTTATTATAAGCTTTTACATCTGTAACCTCTTCACTTTTTACAACGCTACCTGACCAAAAATGAATAGGATTCTTCATTCTAAAAGCTGCAATACCTATTCCCATAAACACTAAACCACATAAAAGTACTATAACTACAAAAACTATATTTTCTCCCATAGTAACCCCTCCAATATAATGGTTTATACCCTATTTTATTCTTCATACTGATTTATATTACCAGTTATTAACCCACATTCTAAATCCCCCCATTTCACAAAAATCCTAGAACATTTATTATAAGTCCTAGGATTAGTTAGTGTGTCTATTCTATATCAAAATTTAACTCAATACTCTTTGTACCAGTTTGCAGTCTAGTCAGTTTAACCCCTGCTGCTTCAAACATTTTCTTAGATGCTTTTACAGCATCAGTTTCTGCATATTTATCAGATAAATAAATAACTTCTCTTATACCTGATTGAATAATAGCTTTACAACATTCATTACAAGGGAAAAGTGCTACATAAAGCTTTGAACCTACTAAAGATTTCCCCTGAGCATTTAAGATAGCATTAAGTTCAGCATGCACAACAAAAGGATATTTAGTATCTAAAAATTCCCCTTCTCGCCCCCACGGAAAACTATCATCTTCACAGCCTAAAGGCAAACCATTATACCCTACACTTAATATAGTATTACCACGTATTTGGTCAGAACCTTCTCCACTTACTATACATGCACCTACTTGTGTATTTGGGTCTTTACTACGTTTAGCTGCTAAAAGGGCAATGCCCATAAAGTAATCATCCCATGAAATATAATCTTGTCTCTTCATCTTTTTCCCTCCAAATCTAGCTAAATATTTAAATTGTTTTCATCTAGCATGTTTTCTAGAATTTCTACTACTTCTTTAATCATTGAATTACACTTAACTTCTGATAATCCTTTTTCCTTAATAGCTGCCATACCTTCTGGTGTACTTATATTATGACCAAGAAGTTCTTTGCAATAAGTTGTTTGATATAAGGCTTTAAAACGATTTTGAAAATCTACTGCAATCTTTCCTGCTCGCATTTTAGTTTCTTGATCAGCTGCTTCTACTTGTCCATATTTAAGGCCTAATACCATAAGGCCACCTGTTATAATGCCACAAGTACCTCCAACTCTCATACCACCACCAAAGCCTGCTGAAACTTTACTTGCAAATTCCTTTTGTAAACCTAACTCTTCACAAAATACTAAAAGTATAGCTTGTGCACAGTTAAAACCTGCTCTATGATAAGCTACTGCTTGTTCTTGTCTATTCATTTTTATCTCCTATTATGTATCTATTCTTTAAGTTTATAAATTTCTAATATACAGTTATATTATACACTATCTTTTTATAATATTATACAACAAAGTGGAGGGAAGGCATGAGTTTAGGTCCGAATTACTATCTCTATTTAGTCTTCTTAGGTGTCAGTCTGGCTGTGGCTCCTCCTTCAGCTTTCCCTTCCGGCGGCTAAGAGGGTGTAAACTCGGGAATCGCAAGAACGCTCAAAACTCCCTTCGGTCAGACACTTCGCTAAAAACCTTGCTCATCCGCTCGTTAACACCCTCTAAGCGCGCCTCCATGAGGAAGCTTTCGGAGTAGCCACATCCATTCTTCCACCCATTAGTGTTCTTGAAGAGATAGTAATTCTAGTCTTCTAACTTCCTCAAGTATTTGTCTAAAGTATCATCTAAAGTATCGTCTAAAGTATTCCTTTAAAGTATTGGTCTGAATCCTTTTTTGTTTATTCGTAAATATTCCCTAGATGCCACTTCTTAATAAAACCTTCTGAAGAACTACCCTCAGCCTATTAAATTATCTCCTCAGAACAGCAGTAAAAGACCTTGTAGAAGCTGCAGTAGCAAAGAAGTATCTGTATTTATAGAGAAAAATAATAAAAGAGCCGTTGTATCAACGACTCTACTTTTCTACACGAATATCATACTTTCCTGAAGCTTCTTTTACATCAATTTGTACCTTATACTTTCCTGATAATTCAATAGGAAGTGTAAGTGTCTCTTCATTTGTATTTCCTGTATAGGTTCTAGTATCTATAATGTTACCATTTGGATTAGTTATGGTTAAGATTAAGCTTCCTTTATTTAGTGATACATCTACATGAATCACCAATTGTTCTCCTACTTCCTTATTAATTCTTAAATGACTTCTATCATTTTTATAACCAAATTTTGCTCTCATTCTATTGCCACTATTATTTTCTACATTCATAATAGAAATATTATTACCCATTTGAATACCTTCAAATCTTCCATCGGCGGCTGAAAGTGCAAACATAGCTCCAACAGCAATAATCATAATAACTAAGTAACTTACTCCTATAATGGCAAGTGGTTTTACAATATTAGTCTTATGAGTTATCTTACTTGCCGTAGGATGTATAGCAAGTTCTTCTACCTTTTGGCCACAATATGGGCAATATGGATGTTCCCCGTCTACTGCTCGCTTGCAAAAAGGACAAGTTCTTTCAAAGACAGCCTGACAGTTTGGGCACAGATTATAATCCTTTTTTACTATTTCCTTACAATTAGAACAGCTATACTCTTTCTCTGCGTTACTTCTGACAACCAAATATATAATAAGTCCTATAAAGTTAGGTACTATAAGAGCTAACGCAGTCCAACCCCAAGGGTTCATATTATGGGCCTTTGCATCTTTAAAAACTACTACACCTAAGGCTATCACCAAAACTAAAGATAAGAAGACAAGCCCCATTGCACAAAACATAATCATCCCTAAACTTTCCATCTCTACTCCTCCTTTAAATTTCCTTGCTCTTTATAGTAAATTGTAGCTAAGAGATATACAACTACAGGTATATTCATAAATATAAGCTTATAGAAAAAATAAGATTAACCATAAAAAGTGATCTTTCTTGTATAAATAGCAAACTACCTAATCCAATAAGTGCTGTTATAAGTACATTCAGTGTTAATATAATAAGAAAAGGATATTGTTCTTTTCTAGCTTCTTTTTTTCTTAATTTCTCTCTTCCTCTACTTCTTGCTTTATATACTAAACTTGGTTTTACTTCCACTTGTTCTTTAAGCACTTCTTCTAATAATTCATCTAACTTTTGATCAGTCACAAAATCCCTCCTTCTCCAATATTTTTTTTAGCTTTTGCCTTCCATCATAAATACTTGACTTTACAAGTTTCTCATCTATTTCAAGAATATCAGCTACTTCTCTATATGACATCTGTTCCCCTAGTACTAGAAAAAGAGGAAGTTTATATTTATCACCTAGATTATGAATACTCCCTAGTACTATTCGAAGCTCTTCTTTTTTTATAAATTCCTCTTCTAAGCTTACATTCTCCTTTCTACTAAAAGAAGTAAAATCTTCTGGTTCAAAGGTACGCCTTTTGACCTCTAATTTAAAACGTCTTAGCTTATCTCGGTATAAGTTAATAGCTACCCGGGTAAGCCATGGATAAAAAGGTTTATCCTTATCATATTGATGCATTTTTTCTAATGCTCGAAGCCAAGTATCTTGAAAAAGCTCATCAGCCTTATCCCTACTACGCTCTAAATATAGACAAAGTCTGTATAATTTATCTTTATTTATATAAATCATTTGCTCTATATCCAAGACTCTCCCCCTTTCATTTTGTTATACACTATTATATACGAAGCTTATTTTAATAAGTTGGATTTTTTTATAATTTCTATTAACTTACAACACAAAAAAAGCTGTTATACTAATGATAAAATCACTAGTATAACAGCTTTTAACTAAGCTTATAAATTAAGCTTTGATTACGTTTTCTGCTTGTGGACCACGAGGACCTTTTGCAAGATCAAAGTTTACTTTTTGACCTTCTTCAAGAGATTTGAATCCATCTCCTTGGATAGCTGAGAAATGTACGAATACGTCATCTCCATCTTGTCTAGAAATGAAACCAAAACCTTTTTCTGCGTTAAACCATTTAACTGTACCTGTCATGTGCGGGTACCTCCTAATTTGTATCTCTGTAACATAGGAGAATAAAAAATTCACATATTATTACAGATTATATTTTTTGAGTGAATAGATATAATCTCTAATAGTATGTGAAATGAATTCATATACCTCTTGGAACTATAAATATTGACCGATATATCTATAATACTTTATACGTTTATAATTGTCAAGTAATTTTTGAAAATTAATTCGTAATTTATAGAGACCTCGCAAAGCTCTCTATACCTTTGCTATAAAAAATCTCAAATATAAAATTTCCATAATCCTTTTGCTTCTTCCATAATAATATCTATATCCCATGTTACACTACTTCTTTTTTTGCTATCTGAATCATTAACAATAATTTCCCCTTCTTCTGTCATACCAGTAAGCACTATAAAGTGCCCACCTGTAGTAAAATGTCCTGGTTTCATGGAAGCTATAATAGGCTGTCCTTTTTGTAAAGTAACTATAATTTCTTCTTTGCTTAGTGGGATAGCTTTTCCTTGTACTCCAAAAGCATTTACACCTTCTGTCATAAGATTCCACTTAGTTCCCACATTCTCTGCATAATAATTATTGTCATAACTATACTGTGCTACAACCTTAGGATTAATTGTTGTATCTCCCGTTAGTCCCACAATGACCATAGCAAGGCTTGTTGGCCCACACCCATTAATAGCCATATATGTATCTCCGTATAAATCATATCCCCATCTTTCATCCCACTGAATAAATAGGGGGAACTCACCTTTCTTATAATCCTTATCTATATTTATATCATTTTTATATTCATTATTTTTATGATTTATATAGTTATATACAAAACCTATTGTTTCTTCTTTTTTTACTGCTAAATCTACTAACTCATCTGGGTATGTACTTTTATCTTGTAAAATATGTTCAAGCTTATTATTTTTAACTTTTTCATATTGTACAAAAACATTAGGAATCCTTTGATCTATATTAGAAAGCAGTCCCATTCCAAATATGCCTATTACAACACTCAATATCCTTCCTCTAAAATGTATCTTTTTAGCTATGTTCATTCTATCTCCTCCTATATCTTATTCTTTATCATCCTTGTTATTTATTTTCTATTTATAGTTTAAATTTCATTTCTTACAATATCTTAAAGATTTTCCTTACACTTTTTTAAAGAAATAGGTTAAATTTTCTAATCATTTTATTAAAGCACTTATTTTTGGCATATAAAAAAGAGATGCCTAGGCATCTCTTTTTACTCATATATTGTCTTATCATTGATTTAAAAATTCATGAAGTTCTTTTCTACCTGCTTCTTCATCCCATTGAAGTACCCATCCCTTACCTGGTAAGTTACCTTCTATACCCTTGTTTGGATCTGGGAATTCTAATTGTCTAATATCATCTGTACCTAGTTGAAGTGCTGTAAAACCAAATTTCATAAGTTCAAATGGACTTATATTAGTAGTAATATAAGGTAATACTTCTTTAAAAAGTTTTGAATACATATTAAATGGCATACGTATAACTTTATTAAATACTTTTTCTACTACTATACGCTGTCTTTCTTCTCTAGCATAAATAGAATCACTTTTCCTCATCCTTACATAGGCAAGTGTTTGATAACCATTTAAAGTATAAGTACCTGGTTCATCTATAGTTTCAAAAGCCTCCCCTGAACTGTCATAGTATTTACGGTAGTTTTCATTAGCCACCCGGTTAAATTCTCTTAAATCTCTTTCTTCTAAAGTAGCCTCTACACCTTCTAACATATCTACAAGTACAATAAAGGACTTAAAGTCTACAACAATATAGCGACTCACATCTACTTGAAAGTTTTGTCTTACTGTTTCAATAAGCAGATCAGCACCACCATAAGCATAGGCATGGGTTAACTTTTCATATCCATACCCTGGAATATTTACATAAGCATCTCTTACAAAAGAAGTTAGCTTTACATTATCATGTACACTATCAAAGGTAAGTAACATCATAGCATCTGATCTTGTAGCTACTTCTGTATTTGCACTATCTACACCTACTAATAAAATATGATTAATCCCTGGAACTGTAGGATAAGATACCTGTGTCTCCGGCGTGACTATAGCTTCTTGTTCTACTTGTATATCATTTAATATATTGTAAAAATATATACCTATAATAATAATAGCAGCAAGTAAAATTCCTAGTATAATCCAAACGACTTTCATAAACTTGCTCATAATTCACCTCAATCAATATTATTATACATAGTATAACCTATATTGTTTTTAACTATTTATATGCAAGTTCCTTTTAATTTTTAATCTATGTTGTTTTATTATTAAACAATTTGAATTTGACACATTTTCATAGCCTCTAAAGCATTTTTATGACTATCAGGTGTCACTCCTGCACAGCAAGCCTCATCTACTTTAATTGTAACTTCAGGCATATAAGTCTTAAGTAAAATAGCATTTGAAAGTACACAAATATCAGTACATAAACCTACAAGCTCTATCTCTGTTTGACTAGTATCTATTATGCTTTTTCTTAAAGTTTGTGCCAACGCCTCTGACCCAAATATTCCTTTTTCAAAAACAATTGGTTGATCTACTGTATTTTGCAATTCTTCCTTTAAAGCTTGAATTTGTGGATGTAATTCCCATCCCTTAGTATTTCGTATACAGTGTAACACAGGTAAGTTACGACCTTCTTGTGTATCTAAATAATCCTCTTCATGTGTATCCTTAGTAAAATAAACAGGATTTCCTTGTTCTTTATAATTTTTAATCTTATCTATTACACAAGGCACAATTTGTACAGCTTCTTTGGTTCCTAATGCTCCGTCTATAAAATCATTTTGCATATCTACAACTACTAGTATTTGTTTCATTCTTTATACCCCTTTACCATATAAATTTTAACTTCGTTTACATATATTGGATATTTTTAAAATATTTTTTTAACTATTTAAACTTTAATTTAAGATATATTGAATTTATTTTAAAAAGGATTGTTAAACTATAAACAATGTTGTATATTTAATTTATGAAGTTTCTTGAGCTCTCAATACTTGTACATTGAACTTTTCTCTTAAAATTACCCTCCTCAAGAAACTTTTACATAGATAGCTCTAGTCCCCCAAGCTAGGGCTATTTTTTATGCTATTAATTAACCTTATTATAATCAATTAACTATTCTCTGTTAAGCACATTTAAATAAATATATAAAAAAAGCAACCCAAGCACAGCTTGAATTGCTTTTTATTATACTCTAGAAATGTCTGCTCCTAGAGCTCTTAATTTGTCTTCTACACATTCATAACCTCTATCAATATACTTTACGTCACTGATATAAGTTTCTCCGTCTGCTTTAAGGCCAGCTAAAATCATAGCTGCTCCTGCACGTAAATCTGTAGCTATAAGCTCACCTGGCATAAGTTTACTTACACCTTCTATCATAGCCTTGTTACCTTGTACAAAAATTCTAGTTCCCATATCATTTAGTTGATCTACATATTGGAATCTATTCTCAAAAACACTTTCTAACATAGAGCTATTCCCCATAGCTGTACTAAGAAGCACTGTCATTTGAGGTTGAAGATCTGTTGGGAAGCCTGGATGTGGTAAAGTTTTAACATTTGTTGCAATAAGATCTTTACCTGCTACTACACGAATGTAGTCATCGCCTTCCTCAATTTTAATTCCCATTTCACGCATTTTCAGTGAAACAGATTCCATATGTTCTGGGATAATGTTGCGTACATATACATCGCCACCTGTAATAGCGGCTGCCATCATATAAGTTCCTGCTTCAATTTGATCAGGAATAATAGAGTATTTTCCACCTTGTAACTTAGGTACCCCTTTAATACGGATAACATCTGTTCCTGCACCCTTAATGTTAGCACCCATCATATTGAGGAAGTTTGCCACATCTACAATATGTGGTTCTTTCGCAGCGTTTTCAATAGTTGTTGTTCCTTCTGCTAAAACTGCTGCTAACATAATGTTAATAGTAGCACCTACACTTACTACATCAAGGTAAATATGTGTACCTACTAGTTTATTCGCTACTGCATATATCGTATCTTCTTGTATGGTTACTGTTGCACCAAGTGCTTCAAAACCTTTAATATGCTGATCAATTGGTCTTTTACCAAAGTTACAGCCACCTGGCATAGCTACCTTGGCCTTCCCAAAGCGTCCTAGAAGTGCTCCTATTAAATAGTAAGAAGCTCTCATCTTGCCAATACACTCATCTGTAGCACTAGAACTGTATACGGTTGTAGCGTCTACTTGTACAGTGTGTTTATCTTTAAATTCGGCTATAGCTCCTAAAGACTTCATTGCTTCAGTTAATAAGATAACATCATTAATATATGGTAAATTTTCAATCTCGCACGTTCCATCAACTAAAAGCGCAGCTGGTAGTATAGCCACTGCCGCATTTTTAGCGCCACTAATTACTACATCTCCAGTTAGGCGTTTACCACCTCGTATACATAGCTTGCTCAACCTAAACACCTCTTAATTTGTATTTATTATTTAATATTTTACTTTTGTTGTATCTATTGCACATGGCCTTATAGACCCTCAAAATTAGTCAATTTTCATTATACCATTAATGTTGGGAAATAAAAAGTATTTCTTCATAGGTATTTGTATAAGCATTGACAAATATTGGTGTAGCTAAACCCCTTATTTGAATTTTATACATCGGAACCGCTTCTTCTGCTAAAATATGCATGCCTTCTGTATGATCTAGCCTATAGCCAAGTTCAACAGATTCAACAACTATCTGGTCTTGTTCCAGCTTAAGTTCTTGTAATCCGAATAGGACATCGTCAATAGGATATAAAGGTTTAAGTCTGCCTACCTTATCTGTTATATCGATACATTTAACCTCTGCTTCAAAGACGCCAGCTTCAGACACTTTAACTTTTACAAAACTGTCAAAAACAGGTAAACCTTTATATACTCCATAATATGTTACATCCCATCCATATGACTCACTTATTGCCTCAATTTTTGCATCCTTTAAATATTCTTCTAAATTAAGGCGTTCTATGAACTTTTTAGCATATTTAAAGGCTTCTTTTTCCGTAAGTTTTCCCCTTTGTTGTGCTAAGGATTTGTTCGTATAAATAATACTTTCTTTATAAAACCTTAGTTCCTCTTCCCCTTTCCCATATACAAGGGCATTTCTTCCGTACTTTACATCTTGGTTATCTTTAGTAATGGTAATTAAATCTCGCTCTTTTCCGAGTACACACTCTACTAAACTATCTCGCATAGAAGAGGTGATTTCTACAGGCTCAATCCAAATAGAAGATTTGGGTGAAAATACAGTTGGTAACTTTCCTTCTATTTTTATATTTTCTTTATCTAAAATAGACACTATAGTTTTGATACGCCCATCAGATACTTCATATGTTTTTACAAGCTTTTCATAATTAATCCAAGCTAAAGCTATATTTACACATAAAAAGATGCTGATTAACAGGTTTAATGCCTTATCCCATCTCATATTTTCGCCCCACTCCTCACTTTTATATACTATACCAAAAATATAAGGCAAAGTGAAGTATACACTTTGCCTTATTACGGATAATACCACATTTGTTTATAAAGAACACCCCAAGTTATTTCTACTGGTGCCCCTATACCTTTAGCTAAATAAACTAATTCTAGTCTATCAATTATCCAGTCGTCAATTTCTTCTTTCATAAAGTAACTATACATTTCATCTAAAGCCTCTAGGTAATGGGATTTAAATGCCTTAGTCTGACTCTTTTTAAGTATTTCTAATGTACATATTTTCATGTTCATAAAGTCATTACCTTTTACATTAACTTGTAAATAAGAGTCAATACCTAGTTCTTTTTTTAAATCCTTACTTAACTGTACTCGGTAACCATCATAAGTTCTATCAAAATAATAGGTAATACTTTCATCTTTTTCTCTTGTAATTCTAGATAAATACAGTTTTTCTGCTGTACCTTTTGAAATAGCTTCTGTATTATAAATAAATTCAAGTACTTTATTATATCCTTGAAGTAAATTAGTTACTTTTTGAGTTTGTTTAGGCGCTAAGTTTAAATACTCTATAACTCCTAATGGATTATAACTTAAAATAGTCCTCATATTTTCTGTATAAACAATACTTCCATTATCATAGACTGTTTTATCTTTTGCTAGAGGACTTTGGAAAAAGTCATTCACCTTAGCTTCTAGCAACTGTTCTCCTGATTCTGTATTTAAATCAATAGGGTTATAGAGTTCAAGAACAGGATAAGTAACTAGAGTCTCTTTACTACTTGTAGGTAAAAAAACATTACCCCTAATTTGTACATTTTCAAAAATAGCACTAGGTTGATAAGTAGTAATATGTTTTGTTAAATCTTCTTCTGTAACAGTCGTATAGATTTTTCCCATATCCAAAAATCTACCTTGTACATTTAACTCATAATAATAATCTTCTTTAGAGTTAATGAGATAAAGGATAGCATCTTTTTGAAATTTATTTTTAGAATGAATAAGAACATAATCTATTGGTTGGGTCAAATTTGAAGTATGACTTATACCTGTAATACTATCTAACTTCAAAGGTAATTCATACTCAAAGACAATACTTGGCATACTTAATAGCTTATTCCACTCTACACCTTCTAACTGTGTAAGAGGTGTATCCCTTTTATATTCATTCACTACTTTACTAAGTTCACTAGTAAGCCTTTCATAATCCTTCTTGCCATTTCCTGTTGTATCACCTAAATAAAAAGCCAAGGAATTTACACCTTCAACGTCATTATTCCCTGATTCTACTACCCATATATTCATAGGTAAAATAGGTTTGTAATCTATATTTTGCTTCAAAAAATTATGGCTTGACATACTGCCAAGCCATAATAATGCCGTTTGCATAATGGTTGCAACAATAAGACAACCTAATATAATCAGCCTAATATGCTCTTTGCCTTTTTCCATGTGTTCACCCTCTATCTTTACTTAGGAGAGGTTATAGGCTCTTTAATCTTACCTAATATACCACTTGCATCATCTGCAATAAAAGACTTGATTTTTTCCTTTTCTGCTTCAGCTTTTCTTATAATCTTAATATAAAAGCTTCCACTTTTTTCATCTGGTGGATAATTATATTTAATGATTACGTTATTTTGCCCCTCTGTGCCATTTTCACCTTCATATAAATCAATTAGTTGGCTAAAAAGCTGAGTTGCACCTACTTCTTTTAACTTATACACTTTATAGTTATTCGTCTGGGTAGCTACAGGTTTATCAACCTTTTCTCCTGTGTAGACTATAATTTCTATATTTGTGCCTTTGCGAGCTTCACCCATAATGTTGATTTGAGAGTCAAAAGTTTGGATCTCTTCTTTATTCTCAAGGGACTGGGTGATTCTCACATATTCGTCTTTTTTGAATGTGATGGAAGATGGTGTACTTGTTTGTGCATTATCTTTAATAGCAACTGCAGGTTTATTCTCTGGTTTGATCTCTCCTGCATATACAGCTTGTGGTGCCAAAAGTGCCATTCCTAGTACTAGAATACTACCAACATATTTCATTTTACTCATGTGGAACCCCCTTTCGTTTAATTGTATTACTCTAATTATACCTTTAATAATTACCTTTAGTATACATTATTTTCTTTACAATTATATTACAAATTTATAACTTTTGTCTTACAGTATAAAATTATCCCTTGTAATGTTTGAACTGTACTGTTACAGTTGTCCCTTTTCCTACTTTACTTGTCATATTAATCTTTCCATCATGAAGTTCTACCATTTCTTTTACAATGGAAAGCCCAAGCCCTGTACCCCCTTGACTCCTTGATCTTGCTTTATCAACACGGAAGAAACGTTCAAAAATGCGTGATAAATCTTGTTTTGCAATACCTATACCTGTATCTTGGATTTGTACAGTAATCCATTCTTCATTCTTATAGAGCTTAATTGTAATAGTTCCTGGGTCTATACTATATTTTATGGCATTAGAAAGTATGTTGTGCAAAATCTGCCTAATTCTAGCACTATCACCGAGTATTGTATACTCTATTTGCTCATTAGCTTCATAAATCAATCTATGCCCTTTTTTCTCCATGTGAATCTTTTGGGCTTCTATAGTTTCTCCTACCATAGCTTTTAAGTCTAATACTTTAAGATCTAGCTGCATCTGCTTATTGTCAATACGAGAAAGCTCTAACAAATCTTTAACTAAATTAGTCATACGATCTGCTTCTTTTTCCATAACACGCAGAAACTGCATAGCAATTTCTCTATCATCTATAGCACCATCTAGAAGTGTTTCTGTATAGCTTTTAACTGTTGTTAGTGGGGTACGCAATTCATGAGACACATTTGCTACAAATTCTTTACGCATTTGATCTAACTTTTGCTGAGTTGTTACGTCCTGCATTACAACAACTAAACCTTCACTTTCACCTAGCGCATTGGTATAAGACTCAAAATGCAAGTTATAATAACGATCTTCTATAGCCATCATTATATTCTCATTTTTACTATGCCCATCTTTTTCTTCATTATTTAAAATCTGATCAAAAGATACCTCAACACCAAGCTTTGGGAAAATAAAGTCAAAGCGGTGATCCATATTAGCACTTCCAAGCATTTCAGAACATACTGGATTGGCATGGATAAGTACCCCCTGCCTATTAAAAGCCATAACCCCATCAGCCATATTCTCAAGGATTTTCTCTAGCTTACTCTTCTCACTAGAAATATCACTCATAGTGCGACTAAGTTCACCTGCCATATAATTAAAGCTTTGTGTGAGCTGACCTATTTCATCTGTTGAATAAATAGGAATACGACTAAATGATCCTGCTGCAAGTTGCTTAGCACTTTTAGTAAGTTGTTTAATAGGTACTGTAATCATTCTAGCAAAAACTGCACTAAAAGAAGCCGCAATAATCATAGCTACTATAGATGCCAAACTAATAGTTCTCATAGCATTAAATACATTTTCATAAATATCAGATGCATCTGCTCTTACATATATAATAGCTAATATCTGACCAGTCTTTTGGTCTATAATAGGCCTTGCATGCTCTACATACTCTGTCTCCTTCTTCTGACTTGAAAAATGAGTCCATTCAGAAGTATGAGCCTTATTATTACCAACTGTATCAATAACAACCCCTTCTGTAACTAGTTTCCCTTTAGCAAAATCAGAAGTAGAACCTAATAATACATGGCCTTTAGCATCCAATATGTAAATATCATGTTTATTGAGTGAAACCATAGTAGCTAAAGTACTTCCTACTTCATCTATACTATCTTTTAATTGTTCATCTGTTTCTACTTCAATTTTTGTCTCAACAGTTTCTGCTGCAGTAACAAGTTCTTCCTTAATTCTTTCATAGTGAGTATTTTCGATATTATAAATAATAAAGCTTCCACTAACAACCATAATAACTAATACAACACTTAAATAAATAGTGACAATTTTCCATTGTATACTTGATTTCATTCATCTACCCTCTAAAGTAATAGCCTACTCCACGCTTTGTAAGTACTAAAGCTGCCTTAGAAGAATCATCCTCTATCTTTTCTCTTAGTCTTCTTACTGTAACGTCTACAGTACGCACATCACCATAGTATTCATAGCCCCATACTTGTTCAAGAAGGGTTTCTCTAGAGAATACTTTCCCTTTTTGAAGAACTAAGAATTTTAAAAGTTCATACTCTCTTAAAGTAAGGTCTATAACATTGCCATTTTTAGTTACTTCATATTTCCCAAGGTTAATAACAAGATTATCTTCCTTAATGAAATTAGTTTCTTCTGGCTCTTCTGCTACAAAGCCACCTCTTCTTAAGTTGGCTTTAACACGAGCTACAAGT
Source organism: uncultured Eubacteriales bacterium (assembly GCA_900551325.1). GTDB lineage: Bacteria > Bacillota > Clostridia > Lachnospirales > Cellulosilyticaceae > Holtiella. Next base: position 26,049 of record URVM01000031.1, read on the forward strand.
TCACGCATACCAAAAGGCTTAGTCATGTAGTCATCTGCTCCAAGTTCAAGACCTAACACCTTATCAAGTTCCTCTGCACGAGCTGTTAGCATAATAATAGGTGTTTCTTTTGTTATTCTTACTCTTCTACATACTTCAAGACCATCCATTTTAGGCATCATAATATCTAAAAGAATAAGATCTGGATCTATAGACTCAATCAGTTTTAAGCCCTCTTCCCCGTCGTAGGCTGTATACACTTTATAGCCTTCCTTTTCTAGGTTGTATTTAATAATATCTGAAATAGCTTGTTCATCTTCTACAACAACTATATTTTGTTCCACTTTATCCCCTGCCTTTCTACAATACATTATATGATATTAAATAGCTCTTATGAAGAGAAAGAGAAATATCAAGGTGTCTTTTCAGTCTTTCCCTCTTCTTTAGACGTTGGTTCCTCCTTAATAAGTTCCATACCAAGTACAGGAACTCGAACTGTAGCTTTTAATTCTTGTCCAATTTTCAGATTTGTAGATGCTTCTTTATTGGTTGCTAATAACTCATCCACAGTAATATTAAATTTAGTAGCAATACTCCACAAACTATCCCCTTGTGCTACTGTATAAGTTACTTCTTTACGATGGCGCTTCTTACATAAGTCTACAAGCGTATCCATATCTACAAGTTTATCTTCTGTTGTATACACTTCTTCTAGCTTTACTTCATTAGTAAACTTGGCATTTACATCTTTATCATCAAAATAAGCTTCTTTTAGCTCATCTTTAAGTTCTTCTAAAGTATCTGGTGACTCAATAATAGCAATTTCTTCACCATCTATTATAAGCTTTTGAAACTTAAGGGTTACATCCATATTCTCTCTTAAATAGCTAGGTAGCTTGTTTGGGTCAATTAAATCCTTCTTCTTTGCATGAACTCGCTTAAGCTCATCTAAACCTTCAATTTCTACTTCTGTTTCATACTTAGTTTCTAACTGTTTTTCAACTGTTTTAAGGGCTGTATCTATGTACTCTTTCTTACTAACAAATCCTATAACTTCACCATTTACACTTACTTGATAAGCATTCGGTAGTAAAGCAAATACCCCACCCACTACGATACTAATACTAATGAGTCCAGCTAGAGCAGCCTTAGGTGTTATTTTTTTACGACGTTTTTTTGTATTTGATAAATAAATTGTTTTAGATTTTTTACTTAATTTCATTTCGAAATACCTCCTAAATTACTGTGTAACAAAAATCCCCCTATATCTACATATGATAACAGTTTCTGTGGGGTAAATCAAAGGAAATATAGGGGTGAAGGGTGTCTTAGATGAAAAAAAATTTGGAAGGTACGAATTACTGTCTCTCCCTAGTCTACTTAGGTATCAGGCTGGCTATGACTCCTCCTCAAGCTTTCACTTCCGGTGGCTAAGAGGCTGTAAACTCGGGGTTTGTAAGAACGCTCGAAACTTGCTTCGCTTCGGACACCTCGCTAAGTGCCTTACTCACCCTCTCGTTAACAGCCTCTAAGCCACCTACATAAGCCGCTTTCGGATGAGCCACATCCATCCTTTCACCTTTCCAGTCTTCTGGGGACAGTAATTCTAGTCTACTTAATCCCTTACTTACTCACCAACATTCTCTAAGCTACCTAGATAAACCACTTCCAGAACAGGGCACCTCACCCCTTCCCTTACCAGCGTTACTGGAGAGATAGCAATTCTAGTCTACTTGTAATCTCAATCAACCTCTAAGTCATCTACATAAGCATTTTCGGATGAACTACTTTCCTTTGAGTATACCTATGTGAAGAAGCTTTTAGAGTGGCTATCTATATCCCTTCACTATCTTAGTTCTTCGTAAGGAGATAGTGATACGAGTGTAATTAGAACTCCACCTATACCCTTGAATACATTTATAAGGAAAAATTACACGACAAAAAAGGCACATAGTCTGAGCTATATGCCTTTTCTTAATTTATGATTAAATTAAGCTTTTTGTACGTTTTCTGCTTGTGCGCCACGTGGGCCTTTTGTAA
>URVM01000032.1 GCA_900551325.1 uncultured Eubacteriales bacterium
ACCTTATTTTTTAAAATTTCTCCCTTGATTTAACTTAGCAGGTTTGAACGAAGTGTAACGCAGTGAGTTTGTGGCGTTATCATTTTGGAATGAGCTACATTTCTCTGAACACGTAATGAAGCAGGTGAAGGAGAATACACCCCCATGGCGCCTTAAGCAGACTAAATACATTCATTCTTAGCCGCCAAACGTGACGCGAAAGTAATAGCACCGAGGCCCCCACCCCTTTCATCACCCACTAAAAAAAGGACTGCCACCCGACAGTCCTCCCTAATTTACTTTGTAATTCTCTCAATTCCACCCATATATGGACGAAGTGCTTCTGGAATAATAACTGATCCATCTTCTTGTTGGAAGTTTTCAAGGATTGCAGCTGTTGTTCTACCTACTGCAAGACCACTACCATTTAATGTATGGATGAATTGTGCTTTATCTTTAATATTGTCTTTGAATTTAATGTTTGCACGTCTAGCTTGGAAATCTTCAAAGTTAGAACAGCTTGAAATTTCTACATAGCGACCATAGCTTGGCATCCAAACTTCAATATCGTATGTCATAGCTGAACTAAATCCTAAGTCTCCTGTACAAAGTCTTACAACACGGTATGGAAGACCTAATGCTTTTAAGATATCTTCTGCATCGTTTGTAAGTGTTTCAAGTTCTTCATATGAATTTTCTGGTCTAGCGAATTTAACCATTTCAACTTTATTGAATTGGTGTTGACGGATAATACCTCTTGTATCACGACCTGCTGAACCAGCTTCTGCTCTAAAGCATGCTGTATAAGCACAGTGTTTGATTGTAAGGTCTTTACCATCTAAGATTTGGTCTCTGTACATATTTGTTACTGGTACTTCTGCTGTTGGTACTAAGAAATAGTCTGTACCTTGTACTTTGAAGGCATCTTCTTCGAATTTTGGAAGTTGACCTGTACCTGTCATACTTGCACGGTTAACCATAAATGGTGGGAATACTTCTGTATAGCCGTGTTTGTCAACGTGCATATCAAGCATAAAGTTCATAATAGCACGCTCAAGTCTAGCACCTAAACCTTTATAGAATGTAAAACGTGCACCTGTAACTTTTGCACCTTTTTCAAAGTCAAGGATATCAAGACCTTCACCTAAATCCCAGTGTGGTTTGATTTCAAAGTCAAAGTTTCTTACTTCACCAACTCTTCTAAGCTCAATATTGTCTTCATCACTTGCACCTTCTGGTACTTGTGGATTTGGTGTGTTTGGAAGTGTAAGAAGGATGTTTAAAAGTGTTTCATCTACTTCTTTTACTTGTTGATCAATCCCTTTAATTTGGTCTGATAACTCTTTCATTTCGGCAAGTACTTCTGTAACGTCTTTACCTTCTTTTTTCATAAGTGGTACTTGTTTAGATACAACATTTTGTTTATTTTTAAGTACCTCTACTTCTGCAAGAAGTTCACGTCTTTTAGTATCTAATTCTAAGAATCCTTCTAAATCGTATGTGCCACTTCTTTTGCCTAATGCTTCTTTTACGCCTTCAAAATCACTACGTAGTCTTTTAATATCTAACATATCTTCCACCTCTTTATATGATGTAATTTATTTTTATAATAAAAAACGTCCTTTTATCTTCATGACAAAGATAAAAGGACGATTGCATACTCGTGGTGCCACCTTTATTCGTCAACCTATACAGATTGACCTCTCATTGCTATAAAGGGCAATACCCTTCTGATTCATCACCAGCAACTCCAAAAGCGGAACGCTAAAGTCTGTTTACTAGTTCACACCAACCACTAGCTCTCTTAAAAACAAAATCTAAAGCTTTTCTTTCTTCAACGTTGTTTTACTTTATATAATTTATACTCTAACTTTTGTTTTATTATAAGGGATTCCCTTAGGAAATGCAAGACCTAAGCTTTATTATAATTTTTTTAAATTAGGTGTATATAACTTTTCATATTGGTCTATACTACCAATGTACCAAGTGTGAGGTACATCGCTAAATCCCCCCTCAACCTAGATTTCCTCCCCCGAAGTCTAGGTTATTTTTTTGCCTATTCTTCTTCTCTAAGTTCTCTTATCACTCTACAAGGATTACCTGCTGCTACTACATTATCTGGTATATCTTTTGTTACTACACTTCCTGCACCGATTACTACATTTTTCCCAATAGTTACACCTGGACAAATGATACTTCCTCCACCAATCCAAGTATTATCTCCTATTACTATAGGGTATCCCATCTCTACACCACTTACTCTAAGTTTAGCTTCTACTGGATGAGTTGCTGTATAAACTTGTACATTAGGTGCAAACATTACATTATCCCCAATAGTTACTGTATTTACATCTAGTATTGTACAGTTATAGTTTGCATAGAAGTTTTTGCCTATTTTAATGTTATAACCATAGTCACAGAAGAAATTTGGCTCCATATAAGGTTCTTCTTCTGTTTGGAAAAGTTCTTTTAGAATAGCTAAACCTTCTTCACGATTCCCTGGCTGAAGGTGATTAAATTTATAGCAAAGGGTCCTCGCCCATTTTCTATCTTCTGTAAGTTCTGCATCACTTGCATCATAACCTAAACCTTTTAACATTTTTTCTTTTTCTGTCATTTTATTCTCCTCTTACTTCTAATATGTATCCTTCTTCTTTATTATATAACCTTTTGGGCACCTTTACATAGCCTATGATTAAAAGAAATTTTTAAGAACAATAATTTATTGTTATAATTTTAACGTTAAATTATTGACATGTTTTTCACAATGTGATATTATTCAAGTGTAAACAACATTATACTTCATTAGAAACTTAGTTATTCTTAAATGAAGTTATATTTTTTAATTTTATTTGTTAAAAAAATAACTATTATAAAGTTAATTATTTCTCACTATTAGAGGATATATTTATACACACATCCTAAGGAGGCTTTAATTATGGCAGAACAGAAAAAAGAACAAAAAGCACCAGTTATTGATGCAAATGTAATGGTAGATGAATTAGTAAAAAAAGCTAATGTAGCTCTTGATAAATTCATGAACTATACTCAAGAACAAGTAGATGAAATTACAAAAGCTATGGCTCTTGCTGGTCTTGCAGCTCAAATGAAACTTGCAAGAATGGCTGTAGAAGAAACTGGCCGTGGTATCTTTGAAGATAAAGTTACAAAAAATATTTTCGCAACAGAATATATTTACCACAGTATTAAACATGACAAAACTGTAGGTGTTATTGAAGATAACGAAGATGAAGGTTACATGGAAATTGCTGAACCAATCGGTGTTATTGCTGGGGTTACTCCTGTTACAAACCCAACTTCAACTACAATGTTTAAAGCTATTATCTCTATGAAAACAAGAAACCCAATCATCTTTGGTTTCCATCCATCAGCTCAAAAATGTTCAGTAGAAGCTGCTAAAACTGTAAGAGATGCTGCTATTGCTGCTGGTGCTCCTGAAGATTGTATTCAATGGATTGAATACCCATCTATTGAAGCAACATCTGCTCTTATGAATCATCCAGGTGTAGCTATGATTCTTGCTACTGGTGGTTCTGGTATGGTTCGTTCTGCATACTCAGCTGGTAAACCTGCTCTTGGTGTAGGTCCTGGTAACGTACCTGCTTTCATTGACAAAACAGCTAACCTTGAAAGATCACTTACAGACCTTATCCTTTCAAAATCATTTGATAACGGTATGATTTGTGCATCTGAGCAAGCTGCTATTATTGAAGCTCCTGTATATGATAAAGCTGTAGCTTACATGAAAAAACATGGCTGCTACTTTGCAACTAAAGAAGAAATCAAAAAGATTGAACCAATCGTTATTGACCCTGTAAAACAAATGGTTAATGCAGATATCGTAGGTAAATATCCTTATGAAATTGCAGCACTTGCTGGTGTTACTATTCCAAAAGATACTAAAGTACTTTGCTGTGAAATCGATGGTGTAGGTGCTGATCATCCACTTTCAAGAGAAAAACTTTCTCCAGTACTTGCAGTTGTAAAAGCTAAAGATGCTGCAGATGGTATTGAAAAAGCTGCAATCATGGTTGAACTTGGTGGTCTTGGTCACTCATCAGTTATCCATTCAACAGATGACGCTGTTATTAAAGCTTTCTCTGATAGACTTCAAACAGGTCGTATCATTGTAAACTCACCTTCTACACATGGTGCTATCGGTGATATTTACAACACAAATATGCCATCACTTACACTTGGATGTGGTTCTTACGGACGTAACTCAACTACATCAAACGTTACAGCAGCAAACTTAATCAATAAGAAAAGGGTGGCAAAAAGACGCGTGAACATGCAATGGTTTAAAATTCCAGAAAAAATCTACTTTGAACAAGGTTCTATCTCTTACCTTGCGAAAATGCCAGAAATCTCTCGTGCACTTATCGTAACAGACCCTATGATGGTTCAACTTGGTTATGTAGATAAAATCGTATATCAATTAAATAAAAATCAAAATAAAGTATCTGTTGAAATCTTCAGCGATGTTGAACCAGATCCAGACTTAACAACAGTACGTAAAGGTGCAGACCTTATGCGTTCATTCAAACCAGACGTAATCATCGCACTTGGTGGTGGTTCTGCTATGGATGCTGGTAAAGCAATGTGGTTATTCTACGAACATCCAGAAGCAGACTTTGAAGGTATGGCTCAAAAATTCTTAGATATTAGAAAACGTGTTTACAAGTTCCCTAAAATGGGTAAAAACTCTAAATTCGTTGCTATCCCAACAACATCTGGTACAGGTTCAGAAGTAACATCATTCGCTGTTATCTCTGATAAATCTAAGAATATGAAATACCCACTTGCTGACTACGAATTAACTCCAGATGTAGCAATCATCGATCCAGAATTCGTAATGACAGTTCCAGCTTCTGTAACAGCTGATACAGGACTTGACGTATTAACACATGCTATTGAAGCTTATGTATCAATCCTTGCATCAGACTACACAGACGCACTTGCTATTAAAGCAATCCAATTAGTATTTGAATACTTACCACGTTCATACAAATTCGGTGCTAAAGACCCTGTAGCTCGTGAAAAAATGCATAACGCATCATGTATTGCAGGTATGGCATTTACAAATGCATTCCTTGGAATCAACCACTCACTTGCTCATAAATTAGGTGCTGAGTTCCATATTCCTCATGGTCGTGCAAATGCTATCTTACTTCCTCATGTAATTGAGTACAATGGTGAAACAACACCAAGTAAGTTTGCTATCTTCCCTAAATATGAGAAATACATTGCACCAGAGAAATTTGCTGAAATCGCAAAAGCACTTGGTCTTAAAGCTTCTACACCACAAGAAGGTGTTCAATCTTTAGTAAAAGCAATTAGAGACCTTATGAAAGAACTTAACATTCCAATGACAGTTAAAGAATGTGGTATTGATGAACAAACATACCTTGGTGCTATCGAAGACTTAGCTTACAAAGCATTCGAAGACCAATGTACAACAGCTAACCCACGTTTACCTAAAGTAACAGAACTTAAAGAACTTTATAGAAAAGCTTACTTCGGTAAATAATTTTCCTTGAACAATTCTCTTTAAAAATAAATTTCCTTAAAAATTTTCCTTAAAAGTTTCCTCTAAATCAAGAAAGGTGGCTACATCGTTAATAAACGATATAGCCACCTTTTATCTTGCTATACTTATATGGATATTTCTTCACCTAATTTGCATAGTATATAGTACTTATAATAAAGATAAGGAGTTATACTATGTCTAAACCAATAATAGGCATTACTACCAATCTACTTTACCGCCAAGGGGCTTACAGTGGCCGTTATATCACAAACAATACTCAAGACTACGAAGCTGCCATCTTTAAGGCTGGTGGTCTACCTATTTTACTTCCTCCTACTACTAATTTAGAAGATATTCATGCTCAGCTTGATTTATGCCAGGGTATCCTTCTAGCTGGTGGTGATGATTTAAATCCTCTCGTCTATGGTGAACAACCTAATAAACACTTAGGTGAAACAAACTTCCTTGCAGATACCCATCACCTTAGTCTTACTAAGCTAGCTCTAGAAAAAAGACTTCCTCTCCTTGGTATTTGCCGTGGTATGCAAGTTTTAAATATTGCAAAAGGGGGCAATGTCTATCAGGATTTATCTGAGTCTTCCCATCAAATGCTTCAACATCAACAGCAAGCACCTAGAACGGACTGTACTCATACTGTCACTACAGATAGAAACTCTCTTCTTGGTGAACTTCTAGGCTCTGCCTTTCCTACTAATTCTTTTCATCATCAAATCCTTCATAGATTAGGTACAGATATTATTTCAACTGCTTGGGCTCGTGACTTAGCCATAGAAGGTATTGAGGTTTTAAACTATCCCTTTGGTGTAGGTGTACAATGGCATCCAGAAATTATGCTTACTGTTTCTGATGGTATGCTTCCTTTATTTAAAAAGTTCATCCATGTATGTCAAAACTAGTCTACTTCATAAGGACAAGCATATAAATAGTATAAGAATAAGTTAAAAGGAGGAATATATTTGATAAAGTACTTATTACGTTTCTTTATATTTTTATGCCCTTTCTTGCTGTCTTTTACTTTACTATATGCTGATGAACTACCTACTACCTTACTCTTTTTAAATGATGATCTTACCCCTCTCACTACACCTACTATACAAACTAAAGATCAAATCTATATTCCTCTACGTAGTGTAGGTGAGCAACTTAATTTTAATATTGCTTTCGACTCTGTAGAAAATACTATAAGTGTCTCCTATAAGGAAGATACCTTTATTTATAAATCTAAACAAGGTACTCAAACCTTTAATAATACCCCTATCTCCTTAGATATTTTCATGCGTAATAATATAACCTATGTTGATAGTAAGGCCTTCTTCACCCTATTGGGCTTTAACGTAGATTATGACCAAACACTATTTATAAGTACCTACTTAGGCAAAACTCTACTAAACTTTGACTATTTAGATAAACCTATTTGGGTGGATTCTTATGACGATATTCCAGTCACCTCTATACTTATAAATGAAACTAAGCCTGCCATATATTATTCTAATGGATACTTTGGTACAAAAATTATAGAAGGCTTTTATGAAGGTGAAAATCTTTTTGTCTCCTTCTCCCCTTACACACTTATTTCCTGTCCACCTAAGTATAATACTTTATCTAATCCTTATATTATAAACTTTGATAGTAGTGCTCTTATTCTTCCCTTAGCTCCAAGTTTTAGTTTTGACTACCTTACTACACCAGACAACTATATACATTCTAGTGATTTATCCTTATTTTATTCTAAACTAGATAGAGGAGAAATTTATCTAGCTGAAGTTTCCATTTCTAATGGTCAAATTACATCCCTTAAACAACTCTATACCCCTTAAACTTTAGCAATCAAAAGGTCTATACATTTACTAGTTGTATAGACCTTTCTGTGATAAATCCTATAAATATTAATTATACTCGTATCTTTTAACTATTTAACGTGGCCTTCCAAATACAGATAAATATTGCATAAAAGGTTCAAAGCGCTGTGTAGCATCACGCCATGCCAAATAAGTTTCTACAAGACCTAAAGTATCTAAATTGCCTGTTCCTATAACTCTTTGTATGCTAGATACATTATATTCTCCATTTACATCATAATCTGATGGATTAAAAGAATTAAGTCCCAGCAAGGTACCTTCTGTTGGCCGCCTAAGCTTACCATTTTGATCATATAAGCCAGATAAATAATCTGCTTCCCTATCACTTAAATTAATAGTATACTGCCAAGGTGGTCTATTAGTAAGCACTCTTACCACATAATTATCTTCGTAAATAACTTTACCTGTATAGGTTTCATTAAATACTTTTGAATCAAATAACATTCTAGGTTCTTCATTTTGGAAGGTATAAATATAGCTGGTTACAAAACCTCCTGTACTGCTAGAGAATATATTAACAAGTACATCAGGTATACCATCCCTTGTTAAATCCCCTATAAATAGTACAGGACTATAGCCATTACCATAAGGGAAATCTACTGCTAACGTTCTACCTTCTGTCTTAACCCTTAGCCCCATACCTTCTATAAAGCGAGTTGCATCTCCTACCTTACGATTGCCTACTAAATATATACTATCTAGTCTTCCATCACCTGTTACATCTGCTTGAGCAAAGTTAATAACTTCCTTATCTAAAAGAGGGTTTTGACCAAAATTATATACATTCTGATTCCCTTGCTGTCCTAACCCAATACCATTCATCATACCATTATTCATTGTAGTATTAGGAAACTGACTTGCCATTCCATTATTTATTGCAGTATTAGGGAACTGACTTGCCATTCCGCTATTTGTTGCAGCATTAGGGAACTGACTTGCCATTCCACTATTTGTTGTAGCATTAGGGAACTGACTTGCCATTCCACTATTTATCGGAACATTAGGCACTGTGGGCTGTACTTGATTTACATTCATAATAGGTGTTATAACATCTTGATTTAGTGCTTGTTGGGAAGTAGGTGTATTAATTTGTTGAGATGGTGGCAACTGCTCATTAAGAATTTGATTAATTTGTGCTTCTGTTAAGTCTTGTAAATAGGCATTATTTGTATTGCCTGTTTGACCTGGATTCATATTAGGTGTAGGTTGTATAAATGGCGTAGCATTTACTGCCGTATCTGTCTCAGTTACACTCATTATAGGTGTAACAAGATTTTCATTTAGTGCTTTTTGAGAAGTAGGTGTATTAATTTGTTGAGGTGGTGGTAGCTTTTCGCTTGTCAATTGATTAATCTGTTCTTGGGTTAGATTTTGTAAGTATACATCATTTAAATTAGATTGCTGTTTAGACTGGGCATTCATTGATTGATTAGGTTGAGTATTCATTTGACCTGGGGATACTGTACCATGAGTTACTACATCATTAACTAGGCTCACAAAAGCTTGTGCTTTATTTCCAAAAAGCATTTGCATATCTACTGCTTTCCCAAGGTCGTTAGGTGTAATAACCATACCTTCAACTGTATTTACTAAATTTCCAAGACCTATTGCCTTTTGTTCCTTCTCTGGCATAGTTTGCACAAAGTACCACTGCATATTTTTTCTTTTCAATACACCTATATACTTTTCTCCCATGTAGTTATAAGTAAATAAGATTTCAGGCATATCGTCTTGGTCAATATCAACTATTACGAAGTTTGGTGTTTGTCTCATTTTAATTTCTAATTCAATATGTGTATCCTCAGGCCTAAACCCATTTAAAACATTACTTAGGTAATATTTCATTTGCTCTATCTCCTTACCTATTAATATCATAATATTTTATGATAACTTTTCACTATCTATGATATCTTTTGGTCTAGTCTACCTTATATAATCATAAACTTATGATGATATAGATAATAAAGGAGGAATTTTCCTATGCCTACCTTCCGCATTATTGCTTTTGATGGAGGGGGTATACGAGGTGCCTTTTCCACTAGAATTTTAAAACGTATAGTAGAGGAATACCCTAACCTTCTTGATGAAACCCACATGTTTGCTGGTACTTCAACAGGTTCTATCATTGCCTTAGGACTTGCTTATGAAAGACCCATAGAAGAAATTGATAATTTGTATAGCTATAAAGAAATAAAACATGTTTTTTCACCCAAACGTCCTAATCTTTTCATACCTAAATATAACAACCTACATTTATCCCAGACACTTGCTAAAGTTTTTCCTCAAAATCTTTCACTAGCTAGTCTTCCTAAATTTGCTTTTGTCCCTGCCTTCAATGTAAAAGGTTATACATATAAAGGTTTTGAAGGAGTATTTTTTTCTAACTTAGTAAATAACCCTACCATTTCAGAAAAAGTAATAGATGTAGCTCTCTATAGTAGTGCTGCCCCTACTTATTTCCCATCAGTTAATAACTTTATTGATGGGGGTGTATTTATAAACTCACCTACTGCTGCACCTGTTATTTACGTACGCTCTGTCTTTCCTAATACTTATAGTTTAAATGACTTTAGACTCCTATCTATAGGTACAGGTTATTATCCTGAACGCATTCTACGTCCAACTAAAAAATGGGGTGTTTTTCAATGGGCCTTTAATCCTATGACCCAAACAAAAACCCCACTTTTAAGCGTTTTATTAAACAGTAATACACCTACAGAAAATCGTTATAGCTATGAGCTTTTAAAATCTAATTATTATCGCCTAAACCCAACTCTTGATAAGCCTGTTCCTTTAGATGACTATAAGCAAATACCTTATTTAAAGCAGCTTGCTGACGAAATAGATTTGTCTGATGTACTTGAATACATTAAGTACCATTATTTAAGATAAATCTTTTTATATTTATTCGTATAGTACAACTTACATGGTGAATATAAATAATTTTGTAGGAGGTGATATTACTTGGCAGAAATTATGGGAAATCTCCCTTTAATAGGAGATAAGTTCCCTGAAATGACAGTTCAAACGACTTATGGTATGAAGAAACTTCCCGACGACTACAAGGGGAAGTGGCTTATTCTTTTCAGTCATCCTGGAGATTTTACACCTGTGTGTACAACAGAATTTGTGTCCTTTGCTCAAAATTATGGCACCTTCCAAGCGCTTAATACAGACTTATTAGGTTTATCTGTAGATCAGGTGCAACCTCATATGAAATGGGTAGAATGGATTGAAAACAATCTAGATCAAAAAATCCCATTTCCTATTATTGCTGATCCATTAGGTACAGTTGCTTTCAAGCTCGGCATGATTCAACCTACACGTAAAACTGCTACCGTAAGAGCAGTTTTCTTTATTGACCCTACTGGCACCATTAGACTTATTCTTTATTACCCTCTCGAAATAGGTCGAAACATTAATGAAATTATACGTGCCCTAGTAGCACTTCAAGTAGGTGATGCAAACAAGGTGGCCCTCCCTGCTAATTGGCCAAATAATGAATTGATCGGAAACAAAGGTATTATCCCACCACCAACAAATATTCCTGAAGCCCAGGCACGGGCCGGACAATATACTTGCTTTGATTGGTGGTTCTGCTATAAGGATATTGATTTTAAACTTCCTCCTGGTGCAAAATAACCTCCCCCTAATACATTTTTAGCGGTATAGCCTAGACTATACCGCTTTCTTTTAGTTTTATTTGGTTTTAGATGGACAGCGTTTTGTACTACACCCTGAGCATCCACACCCACAAGGGTTGTTTTTCTTATCTTTATAAATCTTATAACTAGCTCCAGCCATTAAAAGAATAATAATTCCTACAATAATTATATCTGCCATCTTTTCCACCATCCTTATTTACAATATATTTCTATAAAACTCTTATATAATTTTCAACTACATACCATGCATAAACATTATAATTTCTTATTTAATAGATTCACTTCTTACTTAATAAATAAGCTACCTACTTGGTAAATAATAAATGCTACAAGCCAAGCAAGACCTGTTTGATAACCTATGGCAATAAATGTCCATTTCCAATTACCAAACTCCCTTTTCATAGCACCTATAGCTGCTACACAAGGTGCTGCAAGGAGGGTAAATGCCATAAAAGCATAGGCACTAAGAGGTGTAAATAATGTTCCTATACTTGTTACTAGACTTGGGTCCGCCTCTGTTACTTCACCTACTCCAAGTAGTACACCGAAAGTTGCTACAATAGCTTCTTTTGCTAATAATCCTGTTACAGTAGCTACTGACGCTTGCCATGTACCAAATCCAAGAGGCGCAAATATTGGTGCTACAAAATGTCCAATAGAAGCAAGTATACTTTGGTTTGTTTCTACCATTTCAAGCCTAAAGTTAAATGATTGTAAGAACCAAATAAGACCTGATGCTACGAAAATAACTGTACCCGCTTTAATAATGAAAGCTTTTGAGCGGTCCCACATTTGCATAAATACACCTTTAAAATTAGGTATGTGATAATCTGGAAGCTCTAAGATATAAGGTGCTGCTTCGCCTTTAAATAAAGTATTCTTTAAGATTAACCCTGATAAAATAACCATAAATATACCTAGTACATACATAGAAGGTGCTACCCATACATGTTCTGGGAAGAAAGCCCCTACTAAAAGAGCAAATACTGGTAACTTAGCACCACAAGGAATAAATGGTGTAAGCATAATAGTCATCTTACGATCTCTTTCACTCTCAATAGTTCTTGATGCCATAATTCCTGGTACAGAACATCCTGTTCCAATAACCATAGGGATAAATGATTTACCTGATAAACCAAACTTTCTAAAGATCTTATCCATAATAAAGGCTACACGTGACATATAACCACAATCTTCTAAGATACCAATGAGTAAAAATAAAATCATAAGCTGTGGTACGAAACCTAGTACAGCACCTACACCACCTATAATCCCATCTACCACTAAACCATGAATCCAAGGTGATACATTAATACTTTCTAAAAAGATACCTACTTGATCACCAATCGTACCAAATAGACCCTCCATAAAGGCTATAGTCATATCACCTATTGTTTGAACTGATAAGAAGTATACAAGCCACATAATTCCAAAGAAAATAGGAATAGCTAGTACTCTATTTGTAATGATTCTATCAATCTTATCAGAAATAGTTACCTTTTGGACTACTCTGTTTTTAACAATCTGTTCAATATGCTTAGTAATATATTCGTAGCGTTGATTAATAATAAGACTTTCTACATCATCTTCATAAGCAGCTGTTAAGTCTTTTATGTACTTGTCGATAATCTGGTTTTCACTTTGAGACAGCTTTAGCTCTTCTAGTATTTTTTTATCTTGTTCAAGTACCTTTAAAGCAACCCAACGTGGATTATAAAAATCTCCTATTTTTTGAATGTCTATAATTTTTACTACCTCATCTATAGCTTTTTCTACAGCTACTTCAAAAGGTAGAGCTTTTGTTTGAATTTTAGTCTTTTGGGTACATACATCTAAAGCAAGTTTAATAAGGTCATTTAAGCCTCTATTTTTAACTGCTGAAATTGGCACTACCTTTACGCCAAAACGCTTTTCTAATTCTACTAAATCTATAGATTCGCCACGTTTTTCTACAACATCCATCATATTTAGAGCAATAATTGTTGGTCTCCCTAACTCTACGAGTTGATGTGTTAGGTATAGATTACGTTCAATATTAGATGCATCTACAATATTAATAATAAGACTTGGTTGCTCTTTAATAATATAATTTCTTGCTACTACCTCTTCAGGTGTATAAGGTGAAAGAGAATAAATACCTGGTAAGTCTACTAAGGTTACCTCTTCTTGCGTACCTCTTAATCTACCTTCTTTTTTCTCAACTGTTACACCAGGCCAATTTCCCACATAGGCCTTACTTCCTGTCAAAGCATTGAATGCTGTAGTCTTTCCACAGTTTGGATTTCCTACTAACGCTATACTATATGCCATAAATCCCTAACTCCTTTCAGTATGTTAGCCCAGACTAACTTATCTTGCAAAAAAAATATTATAGCATCTCAACTAATATACTTTTAGCATCTTCTTTTCTTAAACTTAATGAATAACCTCTTACACAAATCTCAATTGGATCACCTAATGGTGCCACTTTTTTCACTGTTACTTCTACACCCTTTGTTATACCCATATCCATAATACGTCTTTTAAGTGTACCTTGTACGTCGATTTGTTTTACAATAGCACTCTTACCACATGGTACTTTCTTTAAATTACTCATATTGACCCCTCCTGATTTATAAATGTTGAATCAGTTGAATTATTATTACTTAGTATTGATTAAAATATTTATATTTTATACTTCAAATATATGTTAAAACCTTGATTTTCCTTGTTTAATATGTTAACATCAACAAACAATGTTAACCTTGACTAACATTATTGTATCTCTAGTTTAGTATACTGTCAATATTTTTTGATAATTTTTTTATAATTTATTCTTTTATTTTTATTTATGCTAATATTTGATATAATAAACAGAGATACACTTAAAAAAAGGAGGGATATCATGATTCTTGGACAATCTGGTGAAGATTACCTCGAAACGGTACTTGAACTTGAACAGCTCTATGGCGTTGTACGTTCTATCGATATAGCAAAGAAGCTTAATGTATCTAGACCTAGTGTAAATAAGGCTATTAATAACTTGAAAGAAGCAGGGATGGTTACTCAACAATCCTACGGAGATATTAAACTAACTGACTTAGGTCGTAAAACAGCTAAAGATATCATTTATAGACACACTTTAATTAAAAAGTTTTTAACATATGTCCTTGGTTTAAGCCCTCAAATTGCAGAAGCCGATGCATGTAAAATTGAGCATATACTAAGCCCTGAGACGATAGAAAAGTTAGAAGACTTCATTATAAACTATAAAAAATGTCCTAATAGAGATGTATAACATCTTTATTAGGACATTTTTTTATCCTTATATTATTTAATTTCACCGATAGTATTAAAAGGATATATTCGATAAGCTCCTATAGCTATAACAGCCTCTTTCTTTATACCGCCAAATACTCTACTATCTAAACTATTAGACCTATTATCTCCCATGAAGAAATAACTATCCTCTGGTACTGTATATGGGTATCTAATACTTTCATAACGAGGATCATACATAGGTAGTGTTATGACCTCACCTCCTAAATATCCTGTTTCTATTAATTCTACTCCATCTATATATACCTTACCATCTATTAGATCAATAGTTTCCCCAGGTAAGCCTATAAGCCTTTTAATAAGTTGCTTTCTATCTTCTTCAAATATAACTACTTCTCCTCGTTTAGGTTCTCTATAATAGGCCCCTATTCTATTAAAAACAATTCGATCTTCAGGCATAATAGTTGGCTCCATAGAACTAGAAGGCACCTTACTCTTGCAGGCAATAAACTGTATAATAAGTAATACTACTAGAAGTAAAAATAAAAAATCCTTAAATAAATGTATTCTCTTATGTATTTTCTCTAATCCATTCATTGCTAATCCTTATTCCCCCTATAAAATATTTGCGCACTTTACTTATAAGTCTATATTGTATTCCCAAATACTTCAACTGCTAATGACTTTTTTATATTGGAAATATTTATAACAACAAAAAGCTGCCACACTAAGTGTGACAGCTTTCATTATTCCAAAAGGAATATTATTGTTGTTCTGCTAATCTCTTATAACCTTCATAACGCTCTTTAGCATGTTTTTCTGCTAAGTTGAAGAGTTGTTCACTCTCTTCTGGGTATTGTTTAGCAAGTGAAGAATAACGTACTTGTTCCATAATGAAGTCTCTGAAGCTTTCTGTTGGCTCTTTAGAGTCTAAGATAAATGGATTTTTGCCTTCTTCTTCTAATAATGGATTGTATCTGTATAAATGCCAGTAACCAGCTTTAACAGCATCAGCCATATTTTCCATAGAGCATCCCATACCTTTTTTAAGACCATGGCTAATACATGGTGAGTAAGCGATGATGATTGATGGACCATCGTATGCTTCTGCTTCAAGGATTGCTTTAATTGTTTGGTTCTTATCTGATCCCATAGCAACTTGAGCTACATATACGTTACCGTAGCATGTCATCATCTTACCAAGATCTTTCTTCTTAGCTCTCTTACCTGCTGCTGCGAATTTTGCAATAGCTGCAACTGGTGTTGATTTAGATGATTGACCACCTGTGTTAGAGTAGATTTCTGTATCGAATACAAGAACGTTTACGTTTTCACCTGATGCAAGTACATGGTCAAGACCGCCGTAACCGATGTCGTATGCCCATCCGTCACCACCAAGAATCCATTGTGAACGTTTTACTAAGTAATCTTCTCTTTCAGCAATTTCTTTAATAAGAGTTACTGCTTTTTCATCTGTTAATGTATGGTTTGCAAGAAGTTCACTTACAGCTTTACTTGCTGCTTTTGAACCTTCGCCATTTTCTTTATTTGCTAACCAGTTACCAAATACTTCTTTGTATTCAGCTGGAATATCCATAGCTACTAATTCTTCCATGTTTTCTTGGATTTTGTTTCTAATTTGTTTAACACCAAGGAACATACCGAAACCATATTCAGCATTATCTTCGAAGAGTGAGTTAGCCCATGATGGACCTTTACCTTCGTGGTTTGTTGTATATGGTGTTGATGGTGCACTACCACCCCAAATTGATGAACAACCTGTTGCGTTAGCAATCATCATACGGTCACCGAAGAGTTGTGTTACAAGTTTGATGTATGGTGTTTCACCACAACCTGCACATGCTCCTGAGAATTCCATAAGTGGTGTTTTGAATTGGCTATCTTTAACTGTTTTACCTTCTACAAGGTCACCTTTGTAAGATACTTCTTTAACCACATAATCCCAGTTAGCTGATTCTTTTTCTACTTGCTCTGCAAGTGGTTCCATAAATAATGCTTTACCTTTAGCTGGACAAACTTGAGCACAGCTTCCACATCCTGTACAGTCAAGAGCACTTACTTGGATTCTGTATTCAAGACCTTCAAATGCTTTACCAATTGCTTTCTTAGTTTCGAAACCTTCTGGTGCATTTGCTTTTTCTTCAGCATTTACAAGAACTGGTCTAATACATGCATGTGGACATACATATGAACATTGGTTACATTGGATACATTTTTCAACATCCCATCTTGGAATATCTACTGCAATACCACGTTTTTCGTAAGCTGATGTACCAGCTGGGAATGTACCATCTTCATAGCCATTGAATGTACTTACTGTAAGGCTGTTACCTTCTTGAGAGTTGATTGGCTCAACAATGTTTTTGATGAAGTCTGGTTTTTCTTCTGTAGCGCCACATGAGCATGAGCCACATCCGCAACCTTCTTCTGATGCTTTCCAAGAAGCTGGAACTTCTACTTTATGGATTGCTGTCATACCTTTTTCTACTGCTTCGTAGTTCATAGCAAGTACTTTTTCACCTTTCTTACCATAAGCTTTGTTGATAGAAGCTTTAAGGTATTCTACAGCATCTTTTTCATCAATGATGTTAGCAAGTTTGAAGAAAGCAGATTGCATGATCATGTTGATACGTGATCCAAGACCGATTTCTTTTGCAATATGTGTAGCATCTACTGTGTAGAAGTTAATTTCATTTTCAGCAATGTATTTTTTCATTGTTGCTGGTAAGTTTTGTTCAAGACCTGCTAAATCCCATTCTGTATTAAGAACGAATGTTCCGCCTTTTTTAAGACCTTTAAGAATGTCGTATTGGTTTACGAATGCTTGCTTGTGGCAACCAATGTAATCCGCTTCGTCAATAAGGTATGTTGAACGGATAGGAGTATCACCAAATCTTAAGTGAGACATTGTGATACCACCAGATTTTTTAGAGTCATAATCAAAGTATGCTTGAACATATTTGTTTGTATGTTCACCAATGATTTTGATAGCTTGTTTGTTAGCACCAACTGTACCGTCTGAACCAAGGCCCCAGAATTTACATCTGATTGTACCTGGTGATGCAATTTTAAGTGTATCTTTTGGTTCGATTGATGTATTTGTTACATCATCTACGATACCTAATGTGAATCCATTTTTTGGTTGTTCACTTACTAGGTTATCAAGTACTGCTTTAAGAGATGTTGGTGTTACGTCTTTTGAACCAAGACCGTAGCGTCCACCAATGATTACTGGTTTTCTATCGCTTTCATAGAAAGCTGCGCGTACGTCTAAGTAAAGAGGTTCGCCGATTGCACCTGGCTCTTTTGTACGGTCAAGAACACAGATTTTCTTAGCTGATGTTGGAATAGCATTTAAGAAATGTTCTGTTGAGAATGGTCTGTATAAGTGAACTTTTACAAGACCAAAGCTTCCGCCGTTTGCATTCATATGGTCAATAGTTTCTTCAAGAGCTTCTGTTACAGAACCCATAGCAATTACTACGTTTTCAGCATCTTCAGCACCATAGTAATCAAATAAACTATGTTTTCTTCCTGTTAATGCAGAAATTTGTGCCATGTAATCTTCTACGATACCAACGATGTTGTTGTAGAATTTGTTTGAAGCTTCTCTTGTTTGGAAGTAAATGTCAGGGTTTTGAGCTGTACCACGTGTTACAGGGTGGTTTGGTGAAAGTGCTCTGTTTCTGAATTCTTGTAAAGCTTCTTGATCAACTAATTTTGCGTATTCGCTATAATCTAAAACTTCTACTTTTTGGATTTCGTGAGAAGTTCTGAATCCATCGAAGAAATGGATGAAAGGTAATCTTCCTTTGATTGCTGCAAGGTGAGCTACTGGTGCAATATCAGCAACTTCTTGTACAGAACCAGATGCAAGCATAACACATCCTGTTTGACGTGCTGCCATAACGTCTTGGTGGTCACCGAAAATTGATAAAGCTTGTGCTGCTAAAGCACGTGCACTTACATGAAATACACCAGGAAGAAGTTCTCCTGCTACTTTATACATGTTAGGAATCATAAGAAGTAAGCCTTGAGAAGCTGTAAATGTTGTTGTTAAAGCTCCAGCTTGAAGTGAACCGTGGAATGCACCTGCTGCACCTGCTTCAGATTGCATTTCTACTACACTTACCTTTTGTCCAAAAATATTTTTTCTTCCTTGCGCTGCCCACTCATCTACAACTTCTGCCATTGTTGAAGATGGTGTGATAGGGTAAATAGCTGCTACTTCTGTGAACGCATAAGCGACATAAGAAGCGGCTGTATTACCATCGATAGTCATCTTTTTTGTTGCCATTAGTATTCCCTCCTCAGAATTGTTGATAAATTTAAAATTTTGTACATTGGTATAGAAATTTATAAATCTTTTTAATAATTTGCTTTTGCAAATAATAATTATCCTTTAACCCTTATTATAGCACATTTTTTTGATTTGAAAAGTAATTTCTCACATTTAAAATATACTTTCTACTATAATAAAAATGATATATATATATTTGAAAAATACCTCTTATCATTTGACAACTGTGGATTTTTAACTATAATTATTATTATCTAGCAAATACTATCAAAAGGAGTCTTGTTATGGCTAAACATCTAAATGTTACAAATGCTTTATCTTGGGTTGGTGCCTGTGATCCTGACCTTAGAATTTTTGACATCGTAATGGAAACCGAATTTGGAACTACTTATAACGCCTACGTACTCAAGGGAAGCAGTAAAATAGCTGTCTTTGAAACTGTAAAGGCTAAATTTTTTGATACTTATTTAGAAAATCTTAAAACTGTTATTGACCCAAGTAAAATTGATTACATCGTTGTAAACCACACTGAACCTGATCACGCTGGAAGTGTTGCACGTCTTTTAGAGCTTGCCCCTCTTGCAACAGTTGTAGGTACAACTCATGCTATTAAATATATGAGTGAAATTGTTAATGCTCCTTTTAAGAGCCTTGTAGTAAAAGATGGAGACACACTTTCTCTTGGTGATAAAACAATTCGCTTTATCGGTGCTCCTTGCTTACATTGGCCAGATTCTATGTACTCTTACATTGAAGAAGATCGCACCCTTGTAACTTGTGATTCATTTGGTGCTCACTATAGTGATGAACGTATTTTTAAATCTGAACTTGAAGCTGATAAGGAAGATGACTACATAAAAGCATATAAGTATTACTATGATATGATTATGGGTCCTTTCAAGCCTTTCGTGCAAAAAGCTTTAGCAAAAATCGAAAACTTAGAAATTGATTTTATTTGTCCTGGTCATGGAATGATATTAGACCGTTCTAATATGACTAAATTCATCAACCTTTACAAAGAGTGGAGCATGCCAACTTCAAGACCTACTCCTAGCATCGTTATCGCTTACGTATCTGCTTACGGATATACAGAAAAACTTGCACATGAAATACAAAAAGGTATTTTAAGTACAGAATTTAAAGGTGACGTATTACTTTATGACCTTGTTACAGCTGATTTTGATGAAGTACTTCGTGAAGCAGGTATGGCGAAAGGTCTTTTAATTGGTTCACCTACAATCCTTGCTGATACTCTTCCTCCAATCTGGAAGCTCTTAACTTCTTTAAATCCTGTAATTCATAAAGGTATTACAGCTGGATGCTTCGGTTCTTATGGTTGGAGTGGAGAAGCTACTAAGTACATTCAAGAACGTTTACATCAACTTAAATTCGCTACACCTATTGAACCATTAAAAATTCAATTTAACCCTAGTGAAAGTAACTTAGCAGACGCCTATAAATATGGTGTAGACTTTGCTAACACTTTACTTTAAATCCCTTACACGACTTATTTAAAAAGCTTAAAATATAAGTCTCTTCTTTCAGGCCTATATTTTAAGCTTTTTCTTTTATAAAACCTATTCTATTGCCCCTTGTAACGTTCATAGAGCTTATTTATCACTTTAGCAATTAACTGACTTCTATTACAGTATTTACCGGTAATTTCTGTAAGTGCTATATTTTCTCCATTTGCCTCATGAACATAAATACCAATGCCTACAACCATTCCTTTAACAAATCCACTTTCTGCTTCAAGTAATATTTGTGTCATAATTCCGGCTAATTTTCTGTTCCTATAATAAAGATTATTATCTCTTCCTATAGTTGTTTCTACACCTGCTTCTTCTCTTAAAACCTCTTGTACTATTTGGCTGTTTTGCCCTGTTAGGTCCCTTATATCTTCTATATGCTTTTGGATGTCAGTAGCTACACTCATATATACCCCTTTACCCTCTGGTGAGTAAAAAGTCATCTTATCTTTAGCCTGTCCCTTTTCTTGCTTTTCACTTGCCACTACAGTCCATATTTCATCATCTTCTATATAGGTCTTTAAAGCTGCCTTATTAGTCGAATCTATAGTTTTATATAGTTGTATACGATGAATAGGAAAATCCTTATTTAGAAATTCCCTAAGCTTTACTTGGGATAAGATGTCTGAGTTTATATTTAGGGTATAGCCTTTTTTCTTCACTGATTCAATATCATACCCTTCTTCTTTTAAAAGATTAATATTTTTCCATATAGCTGCTCTTGAAATCCCTAAGCTTTGCCCTATAGCTTCCCCTGATAAATACTGCCCCTTATGACTTTCTAGTAATTCTAAAAGCTTTAATTTGGTCATCTTATCGCCTCCTATGTATATATATACCTTACCATAATATGAGATGCAATCCTAATATTATGGACTAAATATTACAAATAGATTAAATTTATAAAATAATTTAAACTTCTTGTTTTATTTTTTAGAAATAATGCTATCATGAAATAGTAAACTATATTTCAAAAGGGGGAAGGTATTTTGTTTAGAAAAAAGCTAAAAAAATATCTTGCATTTACTACTACTTGTCTCTTATCTGCTTCACTCTTTAGTAACCTTACTTTAGCTGCAACTACTCCTGATTATTTACCTGAAGACAGACCTATCCAGCAACCTATTAAAGACCAAACCCAAAGAAAAATTGTAGGTTACTTCCCTGCTTGGGCCTATAATGAAGAACGAAATGTACAAGCTGACTACATGGTTACTGATCTTCAATGGGATGACTTAACACACATTCAATATGCCTTTTGTGTAGTAGGTAGTGACAACAAAATCTCCTTCGGTGATGCTAGTGGTGAAAAAGCTGCTATAGGGGAAGACTTCTCCCAGTGGACTTTAGAAAACGGACCTATTATGCATGATGGCAAAGAAGTTAAACTTGACCCTACCTTACCTTACAAAGGACATTTTAACTTACTACAAGTTATGAAAAAACAACATCCAGATGTGAAACTATTAGTTTCTATAGGTGGTTGGGCCGGTTCCCGTGGTTTCTACTCTATGGTTTCAACTGAAGCTGGTCGTGAAACCTTTGCTAATTCTTGTGTAGATTTCATTAGAAAATATGGCTTTGATGGTGTAGATATTGACTTTGAATATCCAACCTCTCTCGTTGATGCTGGTAACCCAGACGATTTTGCTACTGCATCACCTTATAGAGCTACTGTAAATGCCAACTACAACAAAATGATGCGTACTTTAAGACAAAAGTTAGATGCTGCTTCTATAGCTGATGGTAAATACTATATGCAAACTGCAGCTGTACCTGCTTCTGCATGGGTTCTAGGTGGTATGCCAGACCAATCCTTTGCTAAATACTTAGACTTCTTAAGTGTTATGTCCTATGACTTCCATGGATCTTGGAATGGTTACGTAGAAAACTTAGCTAATATCTATTCAGACCCTAATGATACAGAAGTGAAGGGACAAGCACGTTCATACTTAAGTATGGAATGGGCCTATAACTACTACAGAGGCGTATTGCCTTCTGAAAAGATTTTAATGGGTATTCCTTACTACACACGTGGATGGGAAAAAGTAAACAAAAATGGTAATCCTACAGGTCTTCACGGCACAAGTATTAAAACAAAAATTACTGAAACAGGCTGGGGTGCAAGTGGTGACTGTAATATCTGGGGTGATGATGATGACCACGATGGTATAGTAGATCCTTCTGGTTCTAACCCACTTTGGCATGTACTTAACTTAATGGATAGAGATTCTAACTATCAATTATATTGGGATAATGCTGGTAAAGTACCATATATTTGGAATGAACAACGTGCTACATTCCTCTCATTTGAAAATGAGCAATCTATTGATGAACGCGTAAAATTCGTTGATAACAAAAACTTGGGTGGTGTACTTATTTGGGTTATGAATGGAGATTATGGCCTAAACCCTAACTACGTTCCTGGCTCCACCAATATTCATGAAGGTAAATATACCGTTGGTGATACACTTACTAAACGCTTAAGTTCAGGTTTTAAACGTATAGGTGATGCTACAATTTCTCCTGATTCAGGTGCAGGCCTTCCTGAAGTAGCTGTAGGTGTAGACTTTGTAGATAAATACGATCATCCATTTGGAGATTTCTCATTTAAGATTACAAACTACTCAAATGAAGATATTCCAGGTGGCTGGACATTCAGCTTTGATGTACCAGATTCTGCTGAAGTGCTTTCTATTTATGGCGTAGAATACACGAAAAAGCCAAATGGTGCTCTTAATACCTTTACAGTTAAAAGTCCTGGCTGGATGACAATTAAAGCAAATGGTGGTAGTGCTTCTTTTGATGGCAGACATGCACTTCTTTTCTCTGATATTACAAATCTTCGTTTTAATAACTCTATACCAGTTGGTAATAAAGCTATTACTCCAGAAGTTAAAGTACCTACTATCACTTCAAGTGTAGCTTCAACTGATACAGGTGCTTATACTATTACTGCAACTATCCCTGCTAATAGTAATGCTACTTCTTATACACTTTATGAGAACAATCAAGCTGTTAAGACAGGCGCTGTTACTACAGCAGCTCAAACTGTTACCTTTGAAGCTAAAGATCAAGCTATAGGTACTTATATCTATAAGATTACTTTAACTGATGGCAAGGCTACAAAAGAAGCAACAACTAGCGTTCAAGTAGTTAAAAAACAACTTAAACCAGCTACAATCACTTCAAGTGTGGCTTCAACTCCTACAGGTACCTATACAATTACTGCTGCTATTCCTGCACAAAGTAATGCTACTTCTTATTCTCTTTATGAAGATAATCAAGTAGTCAAGACTGGTGCCGTAACAGACACAGCACAAACAGTAGCCTTTGATGTAACAGATAAGGCTATTGGTACTTATACTTATAAGATTACTTTAACTAACGGTACAGATGTAGTAGAAAGTACGGTTATTGTTAAGGTTGTAAAGGCTGATGAACTAGCTACTGCTACCGTATCTCTTTCAGAGACTTCAACTAATGCAGATGCATATAAGGTTTACATTTCGGTTCCAGCTAATAGCCAAGCTACTAAAGTAACACTTTATGAAGGTCAAAAGGCTATCTTCGAAAGTCCTATTGTTCCAAATGCAGTAACAGCTACAGAACTTAGCCACCTTGTAAGTAATAATCCTGTAGGTAAGTATACCTATCACGCTATCCTTACAGATGGTACAAAGGCAACTACTTCTAATACAGCAACTATAGAAGTGACTGCTAAACCAGTAGATAATACTGTACTTGCACCTTCTATTTCTATTAATCCTACAGTATCTACAACAGGTAAGTATACTGTAACAGCTACTATTCCTGCTA
Source organism: uncultured Eubacteriales bacterium (assembly GCA_900551325.1). Lineage (GTDB taxonomy): Bacteria > Bacillota > Clostridia > Lachnospirales > Cellulosilyticaceae > Holtiella. The sequence continues at coordinate 24,003 of URVM01000032.1, forward strand.
ATAGTAAAGCTACTAACTATACTTTATATGAAGGTTTATCTGCTATTGCACAGGGTGTAGTAACCGAACAAGCTCAATCTATCGTGAAGGAATTCTTGGATAAAGCTAATGGTACTTACACTTACAAAATTGAGCTTACTAACTCAGTAGATAGCAAAAATGCTACTGCAAGTGTAGAAGTTAAAAAAGAAGATGTAAAACCAGGTGTTAAACCAGCTATACCTGCTATTACTCATAATAACTGGGATCAAAAACCTAACTACACAATTAACTTTAATATGTGGTGGGGTGAAAACGGTACTTCTTGGAAACTTTATGAAGATGATAAAGTAATTCATGAAGCTTCTCTTACAGCTAATGGTCAAAATGCTCAATCTGGCTCTTATGATCTTAAAGATAAAGCTCCTGGCACTTACACGTACAAAGTGGAGCTTATTAACGCTGCTGGTGGTACATTCTCTAATACTATTAATGTAATCGTTAAAGCTACTCAAAGTGATAACAATAATGGCTCTAATAATGGTAATAATGGTAGCGACAATGGTAATACTACACCTGCTACTAATAAACCAGCTACACCTGCTCTGACCCATAATAACTGGGATCAAAAAGCTAACTATACACTCACCTTCAATATGTGGTGGGGTGAAAACGGTACTTCTTGGAAACTTTATGAAAATAATGCAGTAATCCATGAAGCTCCTCTTACAGCTAACGGTCAAAATGCTCAATCTGGCTCTTATGACATAATAGGTAAAGCTCCTGGTACTTATATTTATAAAGTTGAACTTATTAATGCTGCTGGCAGTACATTCTCTAATGAAACTACTGTTACTGTTCGCTAATTAGGTCTTACTGCTAAAACTAAATTAACCCTCTAATTATAATTTTATAAAAGGGGCTATCTGAAATCCTTAAAGATACAAATTGTATCAAAAGTCATTTCATGATAGCCCCTACTTTTATGTTTGTAAGTTATAAAGATTAAATATTTCGGCTGAGCATCTTCCTAAAATAAGCTTAGAATACTTCTCCCCGCCTCCCCTTGTATGCTAGAAAACAGACCTTTCCTAGTATACAAAAAAAGATGCCATATAAAATGACATCTTCTACGCAGAGCGGGTGATGGGAATCGAACCCACGTGGCCAGCTTGGAAGGCTGGAGTTCTACCATTGAACTACACCCGCGTGTAAATATTAAGTTTTAAAAGATGCGGGTGAAGGGAGTCGAACCCCCACGCCAATGGCGCTAGATCCTAAGTCTAGTGCGTCTGCCAATTCCGCCACACCCGCATATGAGCCACCGGAGGCTCGAACTCCGGACCACTTGATTAAAAGTCAAGTGCTCTACCAACTGAGCTAGTGACCCAAATTAAATTGTTTGTCCAAATGGACAGCAGGGCTAGGAGGATTCGAACCTCCGAATGCAGGAATCAAAATCCTGTGCCTTACCGCTTGGCGATAACCCTTTATTCATATGCTTAATATTTAATTAAAACATATAGGGTGAAGAATGGGATTCGAACCCACGGCCTCCAGAGCCACAATCTGGCGCTCTAACCAACTGAGCTATCCCCACCATATATAATGACCCATAGGAGAATCGAACTCCTGTTACCGCCGTGAAAGGGCGGTGTCTTAACCGCTTGACCAATGGGCCGTTCTCTTGACTACTTCGTTATTTTAGCATAAGGATTGACGTATGTAAATAGGTTTTTAAAACTTTTTTAAAGAAATTTTCTTTGTACGCCTACTTACTTCAATTTCACAGTGCTATGAGTAAAATACCAAGGGTTTGATACTAGTATAACCTATATGAAAATAATTATTTATAGAGTTACTTATTAATTTCATATAAAACAAAAAGCTATAAAGTCTCCTCTTAATATGGTTGCTTTATAGCTTTTCTATCCATTGAAACAAAAAAACTATAGTTCTTTATCTTTTTATAATTATACACAGGTATTTTAATAGAGCCTTATACTTATCCCCATTAAAATACTTTTTCCATATGGTATTTGTGCAAAACCTAATTTAGTACTTTCTTATAAGGCTAATAAGTTGTTCCCCACTTAAAAAAGGTGCCCAGTCGCTTAATATGGACTTACTTATATTGTCTTTTACTGCTTGTCCTATAATTCTATTCTTTTGCTCTTCATTAATAAATGGCATTAAATCTTCTATATATTTATATGCCTTCGCTTCTATAAATTTATCTATTACTATATCCTTTTCTTTAACTCCTAAAAATGGATACAGATCTTCTAAATTGTTCATATCACCTTTGTTTAAAAAATGATATACAAGCTTTTCCTTATGATTAGCACTTATAAAAGGATATAATTCTTCTATATCTATATCTGTTTCATGATTTATATAATACTCTATAAGCTTATCTTTATGCCCTTCATTTAAAAATGGATAAATTTCTTCTTGTAACTTATAAACAGTATGACTTGCTATAGCTTGATTAATAATCTTATCAAATATCTCTTCTCCTAAGAAGGGTAGAAAATCTTCTATCTCCTCTAAATCAAATTCTATATCATCCATAACCTGATCTAGAATTTTAGGTTTAGTAATAGGTGCAATCTCTTTTAAAATTTCTATTTTATTCCCCATTATCCTTAAAACCTGTTTAGCCTCTTCTACATTCTCTACAGCTACATCATTTATAAACATCTCTTCATGAGAATTTATATTTTGATCCTTTTCCTCTTTAAATCTCTCACCCTGTAATAATTCTTCCATTGTAACATTAAACAATTTAGCAAGCTCTGGTAATAAAGTAATATCCGGCAAAGACTCTAATCTTTCCCATTTAGATACTGCTTGGTGAGAAATATGTAGTGCATCAGCTACATCGGATTGAGTCATATTTAATTCCTTACGTAGTGTAGCAATGAAAATTCCTATATTGTTAATATTCATTTGTAGTACCTCCTGATTTCATTTGTTTTAAGCTTATCAGATACACATATTCCTATCAATAAACCATCAGTTGAATGAATTAAATCTCCTTGCAACTATTAGTTGAATATAGATTAAAATAGGGGACTGTCTTATAACAGCCCCCTTAAAAATCTGAAACCACTTCTCGCTCAATATCTAGTAACTGAGCTTCTGTATGTTCTTCAATATAAGAAATAATTTGGTCTAACATAGTATTTGCCATTTTCGTTTCGTTAGTTACAATACTAAATCCTATTATAATCGTTTGATGAATGTCCATAGAATCTACTTCGGCAATAGATACAGAAAACTTGTTCCTTACCTTTCCTAATACACTTCTAACGATCATACGTTTTTCCTTGAGGGAATGTACCCACGGAGCATATAATTTAAGCTTGCACATTGCAACAATCATTACCTTCCCTCCTCGCGGATGAAATATTTACTACCTATCTTATAGTATTAGTATATGAATAAGTACTTATTCTGACAACAATATATATTTTTTCTCTTAGTTTATTCTCTTCCCTACTCTATTAAAAGTTTATTGTCTATATAGTTAGGATACACACCTCAAATAATAGCCTCTAAATGGCTTATAAGCTGATTTTTAGTACTTGCCTATACCTTATTTCTTCTAGCATTAAAAGTGTCTATAAAGTCATTTAAAATTGTTATTGGCCTATATGCTCTATGCTGTCTACATATTATATGCTTTAATCTTATTAATTCCTAGAAATCGAACACCATATCATTTTCACTGTAGTAAACAACAAAAAAGAGGTAAGAAATCAAAAGATTTCTTACCTCTTAAGTAAGCGCGAGACGGGACTCGAACCCGCGACCCTCTCCTTGGCAAGGAGATGCTCTA
>URVM01000033.1 GCA_900551325.1 uncultured Eubacteriales bacterium
GTCCTAAGCCTGGACTGGCTGGCTTATTCATTCCTGGCTTATTAGCATCGGGTGTCGGTATAATTACTGGATTTGGTCCTAAGCCTGGACTGGCTGGTTTGTTTAACTCTGGTTTACCCCAACCACAGCTTTCACATTCACATGGTTCTTTTTCCTCATTTTCCTGTTCATGTTTATGTGTTTTTTTAGGCAAAGCACTTTCTAACATACTTGTGATTAAGTACTTATCTTTTGCATATCCAATAAGTACAGTATCCGTCTTTCCTATTGTGTCTCCTTCAACAACAATAGCAGCACAGTCGATATCTTTGCCTTTTAGTCTTGATCCTTGTAAATTATCTAAATCTACTTTCCAGGTAGTTTGCTTATTCGTATCTTCTGCATTAATGTTTCCTAAACGTACAGCCTTGTTCTCATTTTTACTGATCAAGTATACTGTGTATTCCTTAGGTAAGTTTCGGAGGTTTTGAACATAACATTTTATGATTCCTGGTGACATGATAGTTATATGTCCACTTGGCCCTTTATTACTTTTCCCATATCCTGCAACATTTTCCTCCAAACAAATTAAAGTATTCAAATACATAGTACTCTCCTCTTTTCTTGTACAAACTTATTACTATATATATGAATAAACCTACATCATTAGAACAATTTTTCTTTTATAAAAAAAAGATGTCCTAAAAAGGATTTTTCAATCACCTTTTAGGACATCTTTTTATAATTAATTATTCACATATGCAATAACTTCTATTTCAACCTTTGCAAGTTTAGGAAGATTTCCTACTTGCACTGCACTTCTTGCTGGGAATGGCTCTGTAAAGTACTGTGCATATACTTCGTTTACAGCAGCAAAATCGTTAATATCAGCTAAGAATACAGTTGTTTTAATAACATTATCCATAGATGAACCAGCTTCTTCTAATACAGCTATAAGGTTTTTGCATGCTTGATGTGCTTGTTCTTCTACACTATCTTTAAGTTCCATAGTTACTGGATCAAGACCAAGTTGTCCTGAAGTATATACCATTTCGCCTACTACAACTGCTTGTGAGTATGGTCCAATAGCTTTTGGTGCCTTATCTGTTGCTACGATTCTTTTTGTCATTTCTAAAATCCTCCTAAATCTAATTAATAAGTAGTCTTTGGACTTTGTTTATAACTCCCTAGTATACTAAAATACTCACTTTCTTTACTTACCTTACCAAGAGCAATAAGCATATTAGCATCTTCAAGATGTCCTTCTAAATCTACAAAAAAGTAGTAATGCCATGATTTATTTTTCATAGGTCGTGACTGTATTTTAAGTAGATTGAGACCATTGTATGCAAAATGAGATAATATATGATATAGTGCCCCACTTGTATGTTTGGTCGTAAATACAATACTTACTTTATCACATTCAGGTAGTATTTGCATAGTTTTAGACAGGATAATAAACCGTGTATAGTTATTAGATTTTGTATTAATTTCTTCCCCTAGGATTTGTAAATTATAAAGATTAGCTGCTTTTAAACTACAAATAGCTGCTTTAGTGATATCATTGGTTTCAGCAATATATTTAGCTGCCATAGCCGTATTAGCATAAGGAATTTTCTGCATCCAAGCATGTTCTTTTAAATAATGTTTGCATTGACCTAAGGCTTGAGGGTGACTATATACCTCTTTAATGCCATCTAAACTAGCACCTTTTACACCAGCTAAGTGATGTGTGACTTTCACAATCTCTTCACCTACTATATATAAGTTGTACTTTCCAATAAGGTCATATACCTCTAATACTTCACCTGTGTAAGAATTCTCTATAGGAAGTACACCATAATCTATTTCATCCTTAGTTAAAGCCTCTAATACCTCTTCAAACTCATCATAGCGCTTATAACTAGCTTCTTCTTCCTTGAAATACTTTGTAGCTGCTTCCTCACTAAAGGAGCCTATAACCCCTTGATAGCCTACACAAGGCTTACTTATTGCTTTAGTATGTAATCCTTTTTCAATTTGTTCTAAAAGTTGTAGATCATCTATATAAAGCTTTTCTATGGATATCTTTAGTTGTTCTCTAATCCCTTTATAATTTACATCCTCCATATATTTATCCCCTTTTTATTATACGTCCTTCAATAGCTACATATTTTTCCATCTTTTCAACTACTTCATCAAAGCGTGCTGGTGTAATAGACTGTGGCCCATCACATAAAGCTTTAGCTGGATTATTGTGTACTTCTATAATTACCCCGTCTGCTCCTGCAGCAATAGCTGCCATACACATTGGCTCTACCATATAAGAGAAGCCTGTAGCATGACTAGGATCGATTATAATAGGTAGGTGGCTTAACTTCTTAATAGCAGGTATAGCTGATAAATCTAGTGTATTTCTAGTGTAATTTTCAAAAGTTCTAATACCTCTTTCGCATAAAATTACATTATTATTTCCACCTGCCATAATATACTCTGCTGCCATTAACCATTCTTCTATAGTTGATGAAAGTCCTCTTTTAAGTAAAATAGGTTTATTCGTCTTACCTAATTCTTTAAGAAGAGCAAAGTTTTGCATATTTCTTGCACCTACTTGAATAACATCTACTTCCTCTACAAACTTATCAATAGTCTGTGGATACATAATCTCTGTTACAATAGGAAGCCCTGTTTCTTGTCTAGCACGTTTAAGAAGCTCTAATCCATCCTCTTCAAGTCCTTGGAAGGCATATGGAGAAGTTCTAGGCTTATACGCCCCTCCTCTTAAAAATGTTGCCCCAGAGGCTTTAACACTTCTTGCAATATCTACAATTTGATCTTCGCTCTCTACTGAGCAAGGTCCTGCTATAATGGCAAAGTCTTTACCACCTATAGTACGGTCTGCTATTTGTATAATACTATTTTCAGGATGGAAGGCACGGTTAGCCTTTTTAAACGGCTCTCTTACACGCATAATCTTATGAATACGCTCATCTGTTTGTAACTCTTCTGGAACAATCTTAGAAGTATCCCCTACTAATCCTAGTACAGTACATTCTCTCCCCTTAATTGGCTCTACTTGCACTTCATAGTTACTTGTAATCTCTTTTATTAAACTATTTACACCTTTTTCATCTATGTTGCGGTCTAATACGATAATCATTAATATACACCCCTTCTATTTTTTAAAATGAATATTCTTACCTACTAGAAATACTTTTCCCTTATGCATAGCTTATTGCTTACGCTAAGTCCATTTGTGCATTTCTTTTAGTTATATATATATGTATAAATAAAAAAGCCCTATGCACGCTAGATGCATAGAGCTTCAGATTATTCTAAGAATGCTGAAATGAAACTACCCTAACACGGATTATAGCGTACACCTATTTTTTTGTAGCAAAAAGTACCAGCGCTAAAATAAAAATAGCCCCAGCTAAAAAAGAATGTATAAAATTTTGCTACTAACATAGTTATACGGTTCATTTCGTTCCTCCCTAAATTTTTAATTTATATATTTATTCATTAATTTGATTATTTTTTAATTAAACCCTATTATATTACCACAACTTTTATTTGTCAATTAAGTTTTTTCTATAATTATCTATAAAGTCAGATAACATCGCGTAATCTTTTAATGAAAGTGTCTCTCCTCTTGTACTAGCTCCTATACCACTTTCTTCTAAAATATTCTTAATAGCTTCTTTATCTAATCCTAAATTTCCATTGGATGCAAGGGTATTTAAAAGTGTCTTTCTTCTTTGTGAGAAAGCCGCTTTTATAATAGTAAGCATTTGCTGTGGATTTTGTACATCTACAATTGGTGTTTGATGTAATGTAAGTTTAATTACAGCTGAGTCTACATTAGGACGTGGCATAAAGCAGTTTTGTGGTACGTTTGCTACAAGGCTTGTACTACAATAATAATTCATAGCTACTGTAATAGCTCCATACTGTTTACTTCCTGGGCCTGATGCCATACGATCAGCAACTTCTTTTTGTACCATAACAGTAATACTGTCTATTGGTAACTCATTCTCAAGAAGCATCATAATAATAGGTGTTGTAATATAGTATGGTAAGTTAGCTACAACTTTTATCTTTCTATGTGGAGATTCTTCTTCAATAAGTTTTTTAAGATCTACTTTAAGTACATCTTTATGGATTAATTTAAAATGCTCATTATGTCCGTATTGCTCTTCTAAAATAGGAATAAGTTGATCATCAATTTCTATAGAAATAACTTTACCTGCATTTTCAAGTAAAGCTTGTGTTACACTACCAATACCTGGTCCAATCTCAATGATACAATCTTCTTTTGTAATCTCGGCAGCATTTATTATTTTATCTAAGACTCTAGGATCAATAAGAAAGTTTTGTCCAAACTTCTTTTGAAATATAAAAGGGTATTGATTAAGGATTGCCTTTGTACCCTCTGGGGTTGCGATTCGATTCATACCGTTCACTCCTTTACTGTTTATCATCATATCACAGAAAACTTAAACTTGTATAGACCATAAAAAAAAGATGCCCTGAGGCATCGTGTATTCCAGTATTCTAATAGTTTTTACGTTCTGCACGAACGTCAATATTTTGGTCCTTTAAAACATAGACTTTTTTATCTCTTCGCCCAAACTCTTTACATTCTTTGTTCGTTTTAAAGAATAAGTCTATATCATGACCTTTAATTGCTCCGCCTGTATCGCCTGCAATTGCAATACCATAGTCTTCTACATATAAAACTGTTCCTAAAGGAATGATCTTAGGATCTACAGCTACCATCCCTACAAATGTAGGCATACCAGATGCTGTTCTTCCTGACCATTTATCTCCTTCAACGTCTGTATAAGCTGTGGCTTCCAATGTGAGCTGTTTTGTAAATTCATACATTTTTCCAGTAGCAGAGTCTTTAATAAGATTTTTCTTACCTTCTTGAACCACTTTTGTTACAGGTTCAATTAATACAACTTCTTCTTTGACAGTTTCAGATTGAACTTCACCGCCAAAGCGCACGATTTCAACAGTTTTTTCTTTAAGGCCTGTTGTACCTTGTGTAATAACTTTTAACTCACCAGGTTCTAAAGTTGTTACTTCTTCAACACGTTTTTCAAAAGGAATTTCCTCTTGTACAACTTCTATAGAAACTTCTCTTGTCTTAATGGTAATTTCGAGTTCATCTGTGATAGGTGTTTCTAAAGCTGGTGTTACTTCACTATGTTCATCAAGTTTTATATGTCTATTTTCAATTAATTCACCAACTGTCGCTGCTGGTGTCTTAAGCGTACTCGTTGTCCCATTCACATTAAGTGTTACTGTTGGTTTCCATCTTGTTATAGTAATTTTCATGCCATCTTCAATTGGCTCTTCTAAATCTGGCTCAACAGTATCTTTTTCACCTAATACAATTTCTTGTGCTTTTAATATATCTTTTACTGATTGGTGTAATGTTTCATATTGTGTGACTTTCCCATCTTCTACAATCGCCACTGTTTTGGATAGGGATTGATAGGCTGTGATTGTGCCTGTACCTAGCATAAACAGCGCTACAATCAATAAAGCTATCCTTATTCGATTTTTCATGATTACCTCCTTGAATTCGGTTGCTACTTTGATAGAAAGTTTAGTATTAATTTTATTTATCAAAGTAGTAAGGTTTCACCCTCTCACTTCTTCAATCGTGCTAATCGGCGCTTTACTGGAAATAAAATATAGCATAATTTTTAAATGCTATATTATGAATTGTAATATAAATTATTTTCTAAATCAAGCATTTTGTAATACTTTTTACTAAACACCTCCTATTTGAGCATTTCAAACTTCTTCCAAACCCTTATTTTTCAATGCCTCTTTAATTATTTTAAAATATTTTCCATTTTTTCAATTTAACATCTTCGTAACATTTACTTAATACCATTTATATGCTTATCTTCTTAAATTAGTACCATAAAATATGGACTATTTTTTATAATTAAATTTTTTCCCAGTTTATTACATTTTATACATCTACTGTTTATTTTTATATAAAGATATAAATATACATATTGTTTACTTATACTATACTTTTTCTAAAAATAAAAAGTCTCCTTCTGTATATTAGAAAGAGACTTTTTTCTATATTCTAAACAGTTTTTTTGCATTATTTAAAGTTATTTTACACACCTCATCAGCTGTAATACCCTTTATTTCAGCAATTTTATCTATGACAAAAGGTAAATAAGAAGAGTCATTACGCTTTCCTCTATGAGGAACTGGTGTTAAATAAGGGCAATCTGTTTCAATAAGTATTTTATCTAAAGGAATATATTCAACTACTTCTACAGTCTTTCTTGCATTTTTAAAAGTAAGAGAGCCTCCTATTCCTATATAAAATCCTCTTTTTACATATTCTATAGCTAATTCACGACTTCCTGAAAAGCAGTGAATTACACCTTCCTTTATGCCACTTTCCTTTATAATATCAAATGTAAGTTGGCTTGCTTCTCTACTATGAATACTTACTGGTACATCTAACTTTTTAGCTAATTCTAGTTGTAACTTAAACCATTTAATTTGATCTTCAGGTGATGAAAGATTGTAGTAATAATCAAGCCCTATTTCACCTATACCTACTACTTTAGGTAGTCTAGCCATTTCTTCTAGTGTTTCTAAATCTTCCATAGTCATACTACTTACATCATGAGGATGTACACCTACTGTAGCATAAATAAAAGGATATTTATGAGCTAATGCCACACTTTCCTTAGAAGAATCCATATCCGCCCCTATATTAATAATATATTCTACACCTTCTTCATGGATTCTATTTAAAAGTGCATCTCGATCTTCATCAAATCGTTCATCATTATAATGTGCATGTGAGTCAAAATACATAGTCGTCTCCTTAAATTGCTTTTTTATCTACTGTATATATTTGTTCATAAACATTTGGATAGCATTCATTCATAATCCACTTTTCAAATTCTCTCCAACTTCTAACCCTTGGATAACTTGAACAAGCTTTCTGATTGTGTGGCCTGTCAAAGATAATTGGTGTTCCGCCCGCTTCTTTAAAATCTACTATATTATGCATACCATCATCTAGTAGGTAGTCACCCTTTATCATATATTTTACTGAGCTGATAATAATATGATTTTGTGGGAAGAATGGCATATAACGTTTAATCCATTCATACTTTGCCTCTACGGAACTTGGGTGAGCCGCTGTTACAATATACATATCAAATAAATTACTTTCATAAAGTCTTTTAAAGGTTTCTATTGCTTCTTCTACGGGTTTTAAATTTCTAAAAAGCTCTGGCTCATGCATGATTTTTAATATATCTTCACCAAAAACGGATACTAAATCCCAACATACACAATCATCTGTCGTATAGTCGGTGTTATACTTTTCATTAAAGTTTTCTACTACCCCTTTAATATATTCAGCTAAAACATCATCTTGGTCTATTAGTAATACAGGTTTATGTTTTTGCAAAGTCTTCACCTTCCTTCTCGCTAAATCTCTCCTGTAGCCCTTTATCATACCTCGCTTTATCTATTTTGTCCATTTACAAATTTAGGTTAATAATATTTTATTAAATAGAAGCTTTTTCGTGCCTTTTTTGCTCTAATTTTTCGATTTCCTCTAGAATAGCTTCTTTTTTGCGAAGTATGTTATTAGGTTGCTTATTATAAGGTGAATTTTTAAATTGAATATCTAGCGTTTGAAGTAATGCTTTTTGCATTTTTATTTCTTTTTCTAACTCTTTTACATCTTCTGTCATATTTGTTATGAACTCCTTTAATTAGAAGTAATCATAAAGTGCTACTTTACTACGATTTACCTTAAAGCATTCTGCTATCTGGTCTTTTGATTGCTTCCATTGTATTTTTTCTAATATCTCTAACTCTTTAATTGTTCTAAAACCTATAAGTAATTGAGTAAGCTCCCTAATATCTATACTAAGCTCAGCTTCATCATTTACCTTTTGAACATCTACCTCACCTAAATTAATACTTACTTTAAAACATCCTTTGTTCCAATCACATATATCATCATTTACTTCTATTATAAAGGTACCATCTTTTTGAAACTTATAGGCTTTAAGCGCTTTACAAACATCTATAATTCTTCCCATCATGTAGCTATCAATACATGTGTTACATTTAGGGTTAGTAAGTACGTCTAGTAATATATCATGCTCTTTTGCTAATATATGGACTTTTGTTACTTGAGCACTGTGACTACAAATATAATTCAAGAAGCTTCTTAATGCTCCTAGTGTTGTATACTGAATCTCAATTACATCAAAAGTTAAAGTAGCATGGGTAATTTTATAAATCATATACCCTTCTACATTTCCCTCGTTGTTTCTATATAATACAGTATAATGGTCAAGCTTTCGACTTATACGTCTTTCCCACTGGCTTTCATCTCTTGTACATGCACCATTTAAATTCTGGATATATGTCTCATAGAATCTACTAAGCTCCTCCATAGTAGTGGTATTAACATATTCTATACGTCCCTCATTTTTGAACTTCTTAAGTCTTTCAATTTCAAAGCTATACAATATGTTGTTATAGCACCATTTCCAACCTAATTTTTCATAAAACTCATAAGAAAAAGGAGCAAGCATAGAGTATACGGCATTTTGTTCATACATTACTTTAAGACCTTCTTTAATAAGATTACTACAAACACCGCCACTTCTATAGGTACTAGCTGTGGTTACCCCACCTAACCCTGCCATTTTTAAAGGTTTTCCATCTATATACATAGTTCGATAAGGAATAGATATACAACTTGCTAATATTTCTTCATCAAAAGCTCCTAATACTGTTTCCCTTTCAGGTGTAGAGCGTCTCCAATCCTCTTTAAAATCTTCAGCCGTACACATTTTAAAGCAATAAGTCATTAGGTCAATAAAACGTTGTTCATAAGTAGCTTTATCTTCATTCATTTTAATTGTTTTTATCATTATTTCTGCTCCTTATCTCTTTAATATAGTTAAGTTTATTTTAACCTCTTATAGATTTTTTTGCAAAATCTAATTATTTTCCATATGACAAGCACAATTGTAAATATATGTAAATACTATTATTATATAACATTATTAAAGGAGTGTTCATCCATGCCTCGTCTTCCTCAAATAGGCTCCAAATTTCCTAACTTCCGTGGAACGAGTAGTAAAGGCACGTGGAGCATTGTATGTATTTCTCCAACGAGTAATAATGCTACCTATTCCTATCTCTTAGACCATGCAGATGAGTTTAACAATAGTGATATTCAGGTAACACAATTACAAGCTCGCATATCAGATACTACTCTTTATATTATAGATTCTAATTATATACTTAGAGCGGCTATTCATAACAATGAAGATGCCCCATTAACTGCTCATGACTTAATTAATATTGTAGATGCTCTTCGTTCACAATATAGACCTGAAATCCAAAGTGTTAATAATCAACCTATCAATCCTGCTTGCCCAAATGTAGAAAAGATTGTAGGTGAATACATTCTTGGTGATCCTAGCAATGTAGATCCTTATTTATTAGATTTTGTTATTTATGCCTTTGCCCTTATCCAACCTGATTTAACATTAGATGTTTATTCTAGACGTTACTTACAGGAACTTGCTGATTTACGTCTAATTGATCCTAACTTAAAAGTGATACTAGGAATAGGTGGTTGGGGTAATGATGGATTCTCTGATGCGGCCCTTACTCCTAGATCCAGATACAACTTCGCCCGTGAAGTTAAAAGGTGGGTAGATGAATATAATCTTGATGGAGTAGATATCGACTGGGAATACCCTGGTTCAAGTGCTGCTGGTATAAAATCTCGTCCTCAAGATAGAGAAAACTTTACCCTCCTTCTTCAAGCCCTTCGTGATGTTCTTGGGCCTGATGCTTGGATTAGTGTAGCTGGTGTAGGTGATTCTTCCTATATTAGAAATGTAGATATTGCTGCTATTGGACAAATTATTGATTACTTTAATTTAATGGCTTATGATTTTACAGCCGGTGTTACAGGTGCTCAAGGTGCAAAACATCATTCAAATTTATTCCCATCTGATTTAGCTTTAAATAACTTAAGCATAGACCTTTACGTTCAAAACCTTATTGATGCAGGTATGCCATCTGAAAAGATTCTCATGGGTCTTCCACTTTATGGACGTAATGGTGCTACCATTACGAGAACTTTTGATGAAATTAGACGTTCTTACCTTAACAAAAATGGTTATAGAGTAAGATGGGATGATGTAGCTAAGGCACCTTATATTGTTGATAGTTCTGGCAATTTTGCTCTAGGTTTTGATAATAATATTTCTATATACTTTAAAGGTAAATATGTAGATGATAACTGCTTAGGTGGTCTCTTTACATGGCAATCTAATATGGATAGAGCTAATATATTAGCAGATGCTATGAATTTAGCTATTAATGATCCACGAGCCTTAGAAGATATATTGAAAAAAGAATATCTAGGACAATAAGCTCATCTAAATTAAAAGGCTACCTTTACTTTTTATAGAAAAGTAAAGGTAGCCTTTATTTTATTATTTTATTATTTTATTATCTTACTTCTGCTCCATGAACCATTTCACCAAGTGGCCCTACTGCTACTAAGTTATCATTATCATCAGATGCACAAAGTACCATACCTTCAGAAAGGATACCACGAAGTTTAACTGGTTTTAGATTTGTTACAACAACTACTTTTTTACCTACAAATTCTTCTGGTGTGTAGTATTTTGCAATACCAGATACAATTTGTCTTATTTCATTACCTATTTTAATTTTAGATACAAGTAATTTATCTGCTTTTGGTACACGCTCACATTCAATTACTTCACCTACTTTAAGTTCTACTTTGCTAAAATCATCAATTGTGATTTCTTCTTTAGCAGGTTTTTCAGGTTTAGCTTCTTCTTTTGGAGCTGCTTGAGCCTGAGTTTTAGCTATTGCTGCTTCAAGTTCTGCTAATTCTTTTTCTTTATCAATACGTGGGAACATATTTGTACCTTTTTTAGCATGTACAGTCTTTGGCATAGTTCCCCATGTGTGGATTGTATCCCATGCTGTAAGCTCTCCACGTGTTAAACCAATTTGTTCCCAAATAAGTTCTGGTGTACGAGGCATAAATGGTTCTATCATAATACTTACAATACGTAAGCCTTCTGCTAATGTGTAAAGTACACCTGCAAGCTTAGCTTTATTTGCTTCATCTTTTGCAAGTACCCATGGCATTGTTTCATCAATATACTTGTTAAATCTTCTAATGATTACCCATATATCTTCAAGAGCATTATTGAAGAAAAGTTTCTCCATATTTGCTTCCATTTTAGCAATTTGTTCTTGTACAAGCTTTTGTACATCTTTATCAAACTCATTACCTTCTTGTACTTCTGGTAATACTCCACCTTCAAAGTACTTTTCAATCATAGCAACTGTACGAGATGTAAGGTTACCTAAGTCGTTTGCAAGGTCAGAGTTAATACGTGAAATAAGCGCTTCATTTGTGAAGTTACCATCTTGTCCGAATGCAATTTCACGAAGAAGGAAGTAACGAATAGCATCACTACCATAGCGATTTACTAAAACACTAGGATCTACTACGTTTCCTTTTGATTTACTCATTTTCCCACCATCAATTACAAGCCATCCATGACCAAATACTTGTTTTGGAAGAGGAAGATCTAAAGCCATAAGAATTGCTGGCCAAATAATTGTATGGAAACGAATAATTTCTTTACCTACTAAGTGTACATCTGCTGGCCAGAACTTATTATAAAGTTCTTCATTATCACTAGCATATCCCAGTGCTGAAATATAGTTTGATAAAGCATCAAGCCATACATATACAACATGATTTGTATCAAACTCTACTGGAATACCCCATTTAAATGATGTACGAGATACACAAAGGTCCTCGAGGCCTGGGCGAAGGAAGTTATTAAGCATCTCATTTTGTCTTGTTTGTGGTTGAATGAATTCTGGATGGTCTTCAATATGTTTAATTAAACGGTCTTGGTATTTAGAAAGCTTGAAGAAATAAGATTCTTCTTTAACTTTTTCGACTGGGCGACCACAATCTGGACATTTACCATCTACAAGTTGATGTTCTGTAAAGAATGTTTCACATGGTGTACAGTACATTCCTTCATATTCACTCTTATAAATATCACCTTTATCATAAAGTGCTTTGAAAATCTTTTGTACAGTAGCTGTATGATCTGCATCTGTTGTACGAATAAACTTATCATAACTAATATCCATAGTTTTCCAAAGATCTTTAATCCAATCTACGATATTATCTACGAATGCTTGAGGTGTTACACCTTCTTCAGCTGCACGACGTTCAATTTTTTGACCGTGTTCATCTGTTCCTGTAAGGAACATTACATCATATCCTCGTAGTCTTTTATATCTTGACATAGCATCTGCTGCCACTGTTGTATACGAATGTCCTATATGAAGCTTATTACTTGGATAATATATAGGGGTTGTAATATAATATGTTGGTTTGCTCATTACGCCCTAGCCTCCTTAAGTTTGTTTTCTTTATCTCTTATTGTATTATAGATACAAACGTATCTATTTACAACAACCTTGACTTAAAATATTATCTATATTTCCTATAGTGTGACTAAATTCTCTTTATTTCATACTTGATTACAGGTTAAATTCTTTAATTTTTTCCATAAACTTTTTATAAAGGATAAGCATATCTGGTTCATTATGAATATAAGTATCTAATTCACTTACTGGTATCCATTTTACTCCACTATTTTCATCTGGTTTAACGATTAATGCTTCCTCTTCATCTACCTCTACTAAATAGGCAATTGATAAATGTACGTGTGCTGATACATAAACACCTTTTTTTACATGTCCTTTTACTGGTAGTACATCTAAAGAGAATATTTCCTGAGAAATAGGCCTTACTTCTTTAACTCCTGTTTCTTCTTGTGCCTCTCTAATGGCTACTACTAGAAAATCTGCATCACCATCTGTATGTCCACCTGTCCATGACCATGCATTATAAATATTATGATGAATCATAAGTACTTTATCTCTTGTCTTATTTACTATAAAACCAGAACTTGAAAAATGAGCAAGAGAATTATCTCTTGTTAGTAAGTTATCATATGTTTCTACACATCCTAAAATAAGTGCCTTATCTTTCTCTTCTTGTTCATTATAAGGCTTATAGTCTCTTATATCCTTTATCCATTTTTCCATCTATTTTCCCCATTTCTATATATTTTAATGTTTATTCTATCATAAGTTTTAAAGAAATAAAATTAAACTATCTCTAATTTAACTTAAATCTACTTGGTACTTTCATACAGTACATGAAATAATAGTAAATAATCATTTTTTAAACAATTTTAACAGTTTTTCGTTTTTAATTTTATAATTATTAGTATATATTAAATAATAATTTATTTTTTATAAAAAATTTCTTGCTTTTTACTTTTGTCCTATGCTAGACTTCAACTTAATCAAACGAACGAACAAACGCCTTGAAGAGGAGAGTAAGTTTAGGATGTCTCTAACCAGAGAGCTTCGGTAGCTGAGAAGAAGCAGAGAAGAATAAACTGAATATGGCCTCGGAGTGTTGCACCGACAGTCTTATCTAAGACTTAGGCTGCAACAGGATTCGCCTGTTATAGCGATAGAGTATAATCATTTACCCACGTAAATGACGTACTTGAAGAGACTTATATTGTGAAATATAGGTGAATTAGAGTGGTACCACGGAGTAAATATATACCCCGTCTCTATAGCATTATTAGCTATAGAGACGGGGTTTTTTAATGCCCTTAAAGACATTCAAGGAGGTATAGAAGATGATAGAGATTAAAAATGTAAGTAAAGTATTTAGAACTAAGAAGAATCAAGTTGATGCTTTAAAAGCCATCAATCTTACTATAGATAAAGGTGATATATTTGGCATTATTGGCTATAGTGGGGCTGGAAAAAGTACACTTATTCGCTGTATTAATGGACTTGAAGTTCCCACATCAGGTGAAGTGAATATATTTGGTGAAAATATTACCTCACTTAAAGAAAAAGAGCTTAGACCTATTCGCAAAAAAATCGGTATGATCTTTCAACACTTTAACCTAATGCACAGTAAAAATGTATTTGAAAACATTGCTTATCCTTTAAGAAGCCAAAAACTTAGTAAGGAGACCATTAATAATCGTGTTAAAGCACTTCTTGAACTAGTAGATTTAGAAGATAAAGTCTACAGCTATCCTTCTCAACTAAGTGGAGGTCAAAAGCAAAGAGTTGCTATCGCAAGAGCACTTGCAACTGATCCAGAAGTACTTCTTTGTGATGAAGCTACATCAGCACTAGACCCACAAACAACCCAATCTATTCTAGCTTTACTCAAGAAGATTAATAAAGAAATGGGTATTACCATTGTTCTTATCACTCATCAAATGGAGGTTATTAAACAGATCTGCAATAAGATTGCCGTAATGGAACATGGTAAAATTCTTGAAACTGGTGAACTGGTAGAAGTCTTTACTAAACCTAAGAGTCAAATTACTAAAGATTTTATTTCTAAGAATGTGCATTTTGAGCGCTTAACCTTACCTAAAGAAGGTGAAATTAGCAAAATGCTCTACTTAAAGTACATTGGAAGTTCAGCTGGAAATCCACTGATTTCTACTTTATCTAGGAATTTTGATGTAACCACTAATATTACCTTTGGTAATATTGAGAAGCTACAAGATACACTAGTTGGAAACTTAGTCATTGATTTACAAGGTAGTGCTCTTGAGGTAGAAAAAGCGCTTAACTATATTAAAGAACAAATTGAAGTGGAGGTTATAGATGATGAACGCATTACTACAAGAATTAGTGCCTAACGTTATAGATTATTTTCCTGAGCTTATTAAAGCCTTAAATGAAACCTTTGTTACTGTTGGAACTTCTGGACTTATAGCCTCTATTATTGGTATCCCTCTTGGACTTATCTTGCTTATTACAAGTCCTAATCACATTCTTCCAAATAAAGTACTCTATGAAGTACTTTCTAAGGTAATCAATATATTTAGATCTATTCCTTTTGTCATTTTGATTGCTGCCATTGTACCATTTACACGCTTTGTAGTTGGTACCACAATAGGTGTAAAAGGTTCTCTTGTTCCCCTTATTGTAGGTGTAACACCTTTTATTGCCAAGCAAGTTGAAGTAGCACTTCAAAAAATTGATAAAGGTGTACTTGAAGCCGCTAAAGCTATGGGAAGCCATCCTCTTGAAATTATCTTTAAAGTTATCATTCCAGAAGGCCTTCCTAATATTATTCACGCTATAACAATTTCTCTTATAAGCCTTATTGGTTTTTCAGCAATGGCTGGTAGTGTTGGTGGTGGTGGTCTTGGAAACTTTGCAATTCAATATGGCTATAACTATTTTAAGACAGACATTATGTTTGTAACCGTAATTATACTTTTAATTATTGTAAGTCTTGTACAAAGTATCGGTGACTACATTGCTCGTAAGCTTACACACTAAATTTACTCGTTAATTATTGAAATTAGCTCTTAAAGCCTTATTTAAATCAAAAATAAATTTATATTAAAAAGGAGATATGTATATGAAACTCAAAAAATTAGCTTTTCTCGCTGTAAGTCTTTTATCTTTAACTACTATTATTGCTGGATGTGGAACAAAGGAGGCTGCCTCTTCAGAACTCACTAAGATTAAATTAGGTGTAAATGGTACTGATTATAGAATCTGGGATTATATTAAAGAGGAACTTGCTAAAGAAAATATTGAACTTGAAGTTATTAGTTTTTCTGATTATATTCAACCAAATTTAGCTTTAGATCAGGGCGAAATCAATATTAACTGCTTCCAAACTAATATTTACTTTGATCAATTTAAAAAAGATCATAGTCTAGACCTTACCTCTATAGGTACTACTGTATTTGCACCAATGGGTATTTACTCAGATAAATTAACTGATGTAACAACTATAGCTGATGGTGGCCTTGTAGCTATTCCTAATGATGTGACAAACGGTGGTCGTGCATTACTTCTTCTTGAAGAAGCTGGTCTTATAGAAGTAGATGATGCCGCTGGCCTTATACCTTCACTTAAAGACATTACTTCTAATCCTAAAAACTTAAAGATCCAAGATATGGCTGCAAATCAAATTCCTCGTTCATTACCTGACTTAGATCTAGCAGTTATAAATAATGGTGTTGCATCTGATGCTGGTCTTAAACCTCTTACTGATTCTATTTATATAGAGGATTCAACATCTGAAAAAGCTTTTAATTACTACAATATATTTGCAGTAAGAACTGAAGATAAAGATGATGCTGCTCTTAACCGCTTAGTAGAGATTTATCAAACAGATGAGGTTAAAGCACTTATTGATGAAGTTTATAACGGAGCTATGCTTCCTGTTTTCTAAATCATTTTAAACGTATTTTATAAAAATTTGTTTACTGTTTCTACTATATAAAGGGGGCTATAATAATGGATAATAAAAACTTAATTATAGAAAGTGTTGAGTCACTTAGTAATCGTTTAATAGAAATTAGTCATGAGATTCATAAGAATCCTGAAATCTCAAATGAAGAAGTCTTTGCTTCTAATCTCCTATGTGAAAAACTTGAAAGTCATGGTTTTACTATAGAAAAAGATATTGCTGGTCATAAGACAGGGTTTATTGCTACCAAAAGTAGTAATAAACCAGGTGCTACTATTGGTTACCTAGCAGAATATGATGCCTTACCTGGTCTTGGTCATGCATGTGGTCATAATATTATAGGTTCAACAAGCATTGGTGCTGCTATTGCTCTTGGCTCAGTCATTGAAAATATAGGTGGTACCATTAAAGTGTTTGGTACACCTGCTGAAGAAGGCGGGGTAAATGGTAGCGCTAAAGCAAGCTATGTTAAAGCTGGTTTATTTAATGATGTTGATGTTGCTATGATGATTCATCCTGATTCTCATAACCATACTACACCTTCCTCTCTAGCTATTGCACCTATGGACTTTGAGTTCTTTGGTAAACCTGCTCATGCTGCAGGCTGTCCTGAAGAAGGTATTAATGCTCTTGATGCTCTTCTTCTGTTCTATAATGGTATTGCTGCATTAAGACAACAGCTTACTTCTGATATTCGTATTCATGGTGTTATTTTAGATGGCGGTAAAGCTGCAAACATTATTCCTGACTACACAAGAGCACGCTTTTATCTAAGAGCTGCTACAGTAGAAAGCTTACAAGTTTTAATCCAAAAAGTGAAAAATATAGCTGAAGGTAGTGCTCTATCTACTGGCTGTACTACAAAAGCTACTCACATTCAACATGTACTTGATAATCTTTCCCCTAACCCTGTGTTAGATGATATTTTTGCTTCTACATTACAAGAATTAGGTGAAACTATCACTCGACCAGATGATGGTATGGGCTCCACAGATGCAGGAAATGTAAGCCATGCTATTCCAACCATTCATCCTACACTTAGTATCAGTGATTCAACTATTCCTGCTCATACTGTTCAGTTTGAACAAGCATGTATTTCTAAAAAGGCTGATGATTCTATTATCCTTGGTGCTAAAACCTTAGCTCTAACCGGCCTTAAAGTGCTTTCTGATCCTAGTTTACTTAATTTAATTAAAGTAGCATTTGAGTCTACTAAGTAGCTTTATTAAACCTAAAACTACATCTAAATATTAAAGGAGCAATAACTTACTTAAATATAGTAAGTTATTGCTCCTTTAATATTTAGCCTATCTATTATTATTCAGTTACTTCTCTATCTTGTAACTTCTTATATACATATAGTGGTACACCTATAAGTAGAAGAATAAATACCCACATAGCACTTTCTGCTCCTGCTCCATAAATAATATAAATAGCATATGCAAAAGCTAATAAAGAAAGAAAACTATGTTTTAGAAACCCTAGTAAAGTAATTTTATGTTTCTTCTTGAAAGTTAATATAATTTCTGCACAAGCGGTTAAAGCATAGGCAGGGATAAATGATAAGGTTGCTAGGTTAATCATGAAATCAAAAGCTTCTGTTAAGTTTGAAACATAATTAAGTATTAATAATGCATTAGTACATACACTTGTAATAATTAATGCTACACAAGGTGTATTATACTTAGGATGTACTTTAGCAAAAAATTTAGGGAATAAATCATCTTCCCCAGCTGCATAAGCTAGTCTTGCTGTTGTAAGTACCCATCCACTTAATGCACCGATTGCTGAAATTGCAATCCCTCCAGATATAAATAATCCACCCCAAGTTGAACCTGTTATATAATTAATAATATCAGCGAGTGGTGCTTGAGCATTAGCTAGCATTTCTTGTGGCATACTTCCCATAGCTAATACACAAAGGAATATATAAATAAGTACTGCAAGTAATGTTCCAATAACAGTACTTCTTTTAATATTTTTCTCTGGATTCTTGATTTCTCCCCCCGATATAGCTGCACTTTCAAGACCTACAAATGACCATAGTGTAATAGCAATTGCTGCTGGTAATGCTCCCCAACTATTCACCTCAGCTGTGGCTACTGTTTGAAGGTTACTTGCATCAAATCCATATATGGCAATAACCATAAATACTAAAATTACACCTATTTTAATAACTGTTGTAACTATACTTACATAGCCCCCATTTTTAACCCCTTTATAATTAATATAAGTAAATAACCATAGTAAGGCTGAGGAAACTAAAAAGGCTAACATTCCACTTTCACCAAGTTGTGGGAAGAATGTTGTTAAGTAACGTATAACAGCTGTAATAATTGCTGCATTTCCAATCCATGAACCAATCCAAAATGTCCATGATACAAGAAAGGCCATAAACTCTCCAAAGGCTTTATGAGTATAAACAATTGGTCCACCTGTTGATGGATATTTTGTCCCTAAATTTGCAAAAGATAAGGCAAGTAGTAATGAGCCTATTCCTGTTATAATCCAAGCCAAAATAGTAATTTTAGGACTAGCTACTTGTGCTAGACTCTGAGGGGAAGTAAATATACCTGAACCAATCATATTACCCACAACAATCGAGGTTGCTGCGACGAGGCCCAGTTCACGTTTTAAATTTGATTTGTTTTCCATGTCATACTCCTCTTGATGTCTTTTAAACTTATTATATTATTATACCCGTAGACGCTTTAAATAACTTCACCTATACTTATTTTATCAAACAATATATAGGAGGTCTTAGTATGGGTATATTCGGAAATAGTAAAACAAATAGTTCCTCTCAATTTAATAATTATCTTATTGAGGGTGAAGTCATTGAGGCCATTTATCGTCTTGTGTTAGACGAAATTTGTTTCACTAATAAGAGAATTATTTTTGTCGATAAAGATACCTTATCAACAAAGAAACAATTAGTTTCTATCCCTTATCATTCCATTTATTATTTTGCTGTAGAAAAGGGTGGTGTTTTTGAATTAGATAACGAAATTAAATTATACACTAAAGGCACTCATTTTACTATGGAATTTACAAAAGGCACAGATATTTTAGAGATTGAAAAACTGCTTGCAACTCATATTTGCTAATTTTATCTTATTCAGCACTATTAAATATCTATTATTTTCCTATTTAATTCACGTAAAAATGGAGATGCCGAGGGCATCTCCATTTTTGTATTAAGCTTTATGGGCTTCTTCAACTACTTTTTGTAATGCTTCTAAAGCATCTGCTGGAAGTTTATCAAAGCCACCTTTTTCTGTTTCACGTGATTTAATGAAATCTACACGGTCTTGCATACGTTTTTGTAGCTGATCAACATATGCTTTATCTTCAAAATTAGGAACAAATCCTTCTATCTCCATGATTTCGATATCTGAGAATGGTCCCCATGGTTTAAAGTCTGCCGTACCTTCTATTACTGCTTCAAGAGCACCTAAAGTATCTTTTGGTGTTACTTTTTTACCCATGAAGTCACCTGTATTTAAGATATAGCAGTCTACATTACGTTCTTCAACTAATGCTTTGAATTTCTCATAGTCATTTACTAATGGATATGTTCTAAATGGGTTAGCATATGGTTCAACAACTAAAGCATTTGGATCAACACCTGGAGCAAGTCTTTCTGCACTAGTACGTTTTGTAGCAAGGGTAGCTCCCATTACTGATGCAAGTGATGGACCACTTAGTTTAACAATTGGTGGAATTGTAGGATCTTTCATAATCCAGAAGATAGCATTAACTGGTTCATCAAATTTATTTACTCTATTTGGAGACCATAAAATGGACTTAACAGCACGCCCATTACCATTACGAATATCTTCTGTAACAGGTACAATCTTACCATCTTCATCAACTGTTGCACCACAGTTTTGCATAGTAACAAGATATTTATTATCTTCACATGTAAGTGGATAGTCTTGTGTTTTATCAAAGTATGCTGGTTCAAGTGCTACTGATGATCCATCTTCTGTTGAAATAACAAAAGCATCATCATGAAGTACTGTAATATCATATTTCCCACCATGACGAGCATGTGTAATAGTAGACTTACCTGAGCCTGAAAGACCAAATACACCCGCAACAAATGATTTACCATCAGCTAAGTTGTAACGTTTTTGGCCACCATGACATGATGCATAACCATGACGATTAGCCATAGCCCATGCAAGTGTAAGTGTTCCTTTTTTATGCTCTCCAAAATATCTCATACCTAAGATAGCAGCACAGTTATGTTCTGGATCAAAGAATGTCAGTCCCATTGGATGATCAGGATGTGACCAGTCTGGGTCAGAGAAGATATAAATATCTCCATCAGGGTATTCTTTAGATTCAGCATACATTTTAGCCATTTCTTCATTAATAGCTTGGAAGTTTAATAACCATGAGTACATAATATTTTCTTGTGTCTCAGGAATACAAAGATGTGCTTTTACAGAAAAGTCTTTATCAAGACCCACTAATGCTTGTGCATGATATAATTTTTTGGTACGTGCTTTATAAATAGCTTCACTAATTTTAAGGGCATATTCATCTTTATTTATACCTACTTCACCCATAATTTTACGAGCTGCTGCAGCACGCCCACTTACAGCACCATCATTAAAGATAAGAATTTTTGTATCATCATCTAGGCCAAGGAGTTCTGGTTTATATACTGGGATATCTGTTACAATTGTACCTGGCGCATTTGAAGCAAGCTTATAAGCTTCCTTTAAAGATGTCACAGGTATTACATTATTACCATAGAATGCTGTTTCAATTGTTGTACGAATCTGACTAAAAATTGGATTATTAGCACCAATTTCAGTTCTTGGAAATCTAGACTTTGTTGCCATTTTGAAATCCTCCTTCTTTATGTATAAATAAGATATATACCACCCTTGGGAATATTCTTTAAAAAGAAATCGTTCCCCAATTCTAATTATCTAGTTTGTTATAATATTTGTCAATATAAATTTCAGATATTATTATTAAATTATAAATAATAAAAATAAATCCGTATACATAAAAAATACTATCCTATCTAAAAATTTACCAAATAAAAAAGACTACACCCCTAGATGAAGTGTAATCTTATATTTATAATCTACTATTCCAAGTTTACTCTTTTATGCATTTATCAATTATAATTTCGGCTAATCTTTTATGATAACTTGCTTGCTCAATTAGCATAAATACTAATAAAGTAGCCCCTATTTTATCATCTTGAATATTTAATTTTTCTAGTTCCTCATTAACTGTTTCTACTCTTTTTTCTATGCCCATATTAAAATATGTTAACTCTTTACTTTTACAACTTAAATAAGCTTTGTATAAATTAGTAAGTTTTTCACTATCTAAATGATCTTCTTCTTTTAATATAGAAAATACATCTTTTATATCTCCAATACTAATAATACTCTTAAACTGATAAAGTAATAACATTAAAATAATATGGTCTTTAGTGTACTTCTTTTTATGCGCTGGCATAAGTACTTTATCTTTTGTATAGTTATTAATCATTGTTTTTGTAAGAAGCTTATCATCTTCATATCTTTTTGTATGACTTAAATTATTTTCAAACAGGGTAATTAACTGATCCATATATAAATCTAAACTAGGAATATCTTCTAATGCCATATGTTCATCTAGTTTAAGGTCAGCTACTTGGTCCTCTAACCATTTTGTCTCCATGTTTACCACCTTCTTTGTCCTATTAATTTTATAATACATAATACTGTTTATAAAATCAAGTTTAATTATTATAAATACTATATTGGCTATTTATAGTATGATATGATATATTTTAGTTATAATATTAAGTAGTATTAAAAACTACTTATCATAGTTAGGAGATGTTTAAATGAATACTTCTGTAAGAGAACCTATTAATGCCTACACTCACCTCTTTGGTGCTGTATTATCTATTATTGGTACTATACTTTTACTTATATATGGTGGTAAAGGATCGTCGCTAACACCTGCAGCAACTATATCTATTATTGTTTTTGGATTAAGTCTAACAGCTCTTTATACTTCTAGTAGTATTTACCATGCTATAAAGGCAGATGATGCTACTCTATTAAGACTAAAGAAACTTGATCATTCTATGATTTTCTTACTTATTGCTGGATCATATACTCCTTTTTGTCTATTAACTCTTACAGGTTTATGGCAAATTACTATCCTAATACTTGTATGGTCTTTAGCTATTATTGGTATCCTCTTAAAGATTTTTTGGATTGATATGCCTCGTTGGGTATCTACAGGCTTTTATATTGGTATGGGTTGGGTAGCTATTTTAGCACTTAGTCCTCTATCTAAAGCATTAAGTATGGGTGGTATAATCTGGCTTACTCTTGGTGGTATCATGTATACTATAGGTGGTATTATTTATGGTATTAAAAAACCAAATATTTCTACTAAATTTGGTTTCCACGAATTATTTCATATCTTTGTATTATTAGGCAGTGCTTGCCATTACTGGTGTGTTTTCAATTATGTACTTTAAATTATATTAAAAATAGGGCTATCATAAATTAACCTTTAAATACACTAAATAGTTTATTAAATAATTTCTTTAATACTATTTCTGGTATTTATGTTGAATTTTATGATAGCCCCATTTCTATGCTTTTAAATAACTCTAAAATATTATTGATTAGCTAGTCGTCTATAAGCATTGCCTGTAGTTACCTGCATATATGGTACTAGCCAAAAGAAGCCTATTCCTAAAGTTAATACTGATAATATTCCCCATCCTAAGAAGGATAAATCAAGAATAAATAAATTCATCTTATAGCCTTGCGTAATATGCTTACTTTCATTTAATGCTTCACGAATTCCTATATCAGGATTATCTGCAAGAATATAAAAACACATAGAATAACTATATGCTTTAATAATACCTGGTATAATTAATAATAAAGACCATAATAATATCCATAATTGTTGCCATAATAAGAGGCCTAAAGCATTAATAAAGTTTCTAAATCCAGAAAATGCATCTTCTATAGTTACCTTTTCCCTATCAATAACTTTTAAGCTAATTATTGCATAAGTTAATATAACTGATCCAACTATTAGCCAATAGGCAAGCATTCCTATATAAGGTATGTATTGTATACCTATCATTATAATTGTAACTAATAAAAAAATCCCCCCAATAACACCCCATCTACCTCTTAACTGCTCTTTACTTTGAGTTTTTAATTCTTCACGTGTAAACATTTAATCCCCTCCCCTAACACAAATTTTAAATATTTTAGTACATTAATTAATGTATTACCCACTACCCTAAAATATGATATAAATAAAAAAACCTATAGATTAAATCTATAGGTTTTATAACTGAAATTATTTACGAACAACGTTAGCAGCTTGTGGTCCTCTGTTTCCTTCAACGATGTCGAATTCAACTGTTTGACCTTCTTCTAATGTTTTGAATCCTTCTGATTGGATAGCTGTGAAATGTACGAATACATCATCTCCATCTTCTCTTTCAATGAATCCAAATCCTTTTTCTGCGTTAAACCATTTAACTTTACCTACCATTTGCTAGGCCTCCTTATAAAAAAAAGTTACTGCTAAAACACTGTACTACAAAACGCTTTCGGTCCAGTGTTTTGTGTAACATGCGGCCTACCTTCGTTTAATTCCAATATTTTAACTTACATAATTAGGATATCATATGCGTCATAAATAATCAAGCGATTTGCATGCATTTTTTTGTACAATTTGCATTAAATGCATTCAATTCATACAAAAACCTTATTAGTTTTCTTTAAATTTATTTATAAATCACTCAATAATTTGTGGTATTTATGGTTATCTTATAATCTAGTAAAAACTTCTATACTTTCTTTAATAGGTTTTCCTTCTTCATTTATAGTAAATAAATATAATTTCTTATCTACTATCCAAAAATATAATTTAACTTTTTCACTTCTATTATCTTGTTGTCTATAGATAATTAAACTATTAGGAGATAATATAATATATCCTTGCTTGTCCCATAAAGAATCTAAGTAATTATCTCTATGTGTATATGAATTAAAAGCTAGCTTATGTCCTATTTTAGAAATCCATTCCCCTTGAATAAGTTCTTTAGCCACTTGATTAGATTCTACTAAGTCATATTTCAAAAAAGGAGCTGTCTTACCAAATAAAATACTCTGCACCTGTCTATCTTTTCCTATAGTATAGATAATATAATCTGTTGCTACACCATAGTGATTTTCTTTTCCATATAAAATTTGAATTGTATGCTTCCTAGTGCTAATCCAGTCTACTGGATAAATCTCATAAACTCTATCTATTGAATCTCCTATTTGAATACTATCAACTGCAAATCCTCTTCTATTTATTAAAATTTCAATGACCTGATTGTTCTCTGTAAGCTTCATATCTATTCCACTAGATTTTAAATTTCTAGGTAAACTATCATAATCATATCCAATATAGTCCTTCATATTACTAGGTATACCTTTACCTTTTAGATAACTCGTATTCACTAATACTATAAAAATACTTATTATTAAATAGCCTATAAAGATTTTTTCTTTTTTCATTTGTTATCCCCCCTGACTAAGTTGTATTAGTATAACACAATTGTAAAATATTTACAATTATTAGAAAGAGGTTTAACATTACTTTAACCACCAATATATATGATTAAATAAAAAACATACTTACTAAGGAATAGATATAACTAATCAACTTCTACTTAGTAAGTATGTTCTTATCAAATAACTATTTACAAACAAAAAAGTGTAAGATTTTCATCTTACACTTTCAGCATGGAGGGAGAAGGATTCGAACCTTCGAAGGCGGTGCCAACAGATTTACAGTCTGCCCCCTTTGGCCACTCGGGAACCCCTCCTTATAAATTTGGCAGCCACCTACTCTCCCGGTCCGTCTCCAGACAAGTACCATCGGCCGACTAGGTCTTAACCTACGTGTTCGGTATGGGAACGGGTGTGTCCCCTAGTCGCATCGCCACCAAAAATTTTATGAGTATTAAGTTGCCTTATACTCTCAAAAACAAATACTGCAATCAATTCACCTGTTTTTTTAGGTCAAACCCTCGAACCGTTAGTATTGGTCAGCTACACATGTTACCATGCTTACACCTCCAACCTATCTACCTCGTAGTCTACAAGGGGTCTTACTTCATTTCTGAATGGGAAGTCTTATCTTGAGGTCTGTTTCACGCTTAGATGCCTTCAGCGTTTATCAGCTCCGAACTTAGCTACTCTGCTATAGGCTTGGCAGCCTAACAGATGCACCAGCGGTTCGTTCATCCCGGTCCTCTCGTACTAAGGACAACTCCTCTCAAACTTCCTACGCCCACGACGGATAGGGACCGAACTGTCTCACGACGTTCTGAACCCAGCTCGCGTACCGCTTTAATGGGCGAACAGCCCAACCCTTGGAACCTGCTTCAGCTCCAGGATGCGATGAGCCGACATCGAGGTGCCAAACCTCCCCGTCGATGTGAACTCTTGGGGGAGATAAGCCTGTTATCCCCGGGGTAGCTTTTATCCGTTGAGCGATGGCAATCCCACTTTCATACCACCGGATCACTAAGTCCTACTTTCGTACCTGCTCCACCCGTCGGTGTCGCAGTCAAGCAACCTTCTGCCTTTGCACTCTTCGAATGGTTTCCGACCATTCTGAGGTTACCTTTGAGCGCCTCCGTTACTCTTTCGGAGGCGACCGCCCCAGTCAAACTGTCCACCTGACATTGTCCCAAACCCGGATCACGGGCCATGGTTAGAAGTTAAGTATTACAAGAGAGGTATCCCACCGGCGGCTCCATACAGACTGGCGTCCATACTTCTTAGCCTCCCTCCTATCCTGTACATGTAATACCCAACCTCAGTATCAAGTTACAGTAAAGCTCCACGGGGTCTTTCCGTCCTGTCGCGGGTAACCAGCATCTTCACTGGTACTACAATTTCACCGGGTGCGCTGTCGAGACAGTGCCCAAATCATTACGCCTTTCGTGCGGGTCAGAACTTACCTGACAAG
>URVM01000034.1 GCA_900551325.1 uncultured Eubacteriales bacterium
TTTACCCCTGTAGTTGAGGACTATTAAAAAACATTAGTTTTTCAGTGGCCTCCTATTTAGTGCAGCAGCTTTTTTAGAAATATGGATTTAGTTTGAATAAGATAATAATTAAATTAATAAGTGCTAGAAGTGAAGGTATAATTTATTATCATTTTATAGATTCATTTGTCTCCACATTGAGTTATTCCTGTTTTTTTCTCTTTAGAAATACCTCCTGCCATATGGTCTAATTTACCTCCTACAAAGGTAGAACGCATCACGGCATCTTCTCCAAACTTTTGGCGAATTTTATCTATGGCTTCATCTAGCTTGCCATATCTTTTATCTTGTGGCGCATCAAAAAGGGTGCATTGTTCATTGGTCTCATAAGTAACCTTACTCGTATGCACACCTAGCTGACGTATAGGCATCTTAAAATCCCATAATTCTCTTAAGAGTTTACAGGCACATTGATAGATTTGGTGGGTTACATTTGTAGGAACAAGTAAAGTCATCTGATGGGTGCTTTGCTCAAAAAATGTATTGACAAGGCTTACACTTATACAGTTCGCCTTTGCACCATCTCGTCTTAATCTAGTCCCTACTGTCTCACTTAAGGAAAGAAGAATTTTATTAGCTTCTTCCTGGCTGCTTACATCATAAGGAATAGTCATGCCGTTTCCATAACCTTTATTGGGTATACGACTTGCTACTACTTCTCCTGTATCTACTCCATTAGCATACTGATAAATAATTTCCCCTTGTTTGCCTAAGTGGGTACGAAGTAACCTTACATCTGCCACTGCCAAATCTCCAATAGTACGTATCCCTAATCGTCTTAGTTTTTCTTCACTTCCTTTGCCTACAAAAAATAATTCTCGTACTGGCATAGGCCACAGTTTTTCCTTTATTTCAGAGGGGAAAAGGGTATGAACAAGATTAGGCTTCTTAAAATCACTTGCCATCTTGGCTAATAATTTATTGGAGGATATACCTATATTTACTGTAAAGCCCAGTTCCTTCTCTATTCTATCTTTAATTACCTGGGCAATACTTAAGGGACTCCCATAAAGCCTACTAGTCCCTGTCATATCCATAAAAGCTTCATCTACAGAATACTGTTCTACAAGGGGTGAGTATTCACGAAGAAGATTTATAAAGTCTTTAGAACAGGCTTCATATAAAGCGTAATTAGGTTTTACAAGCATTAACTCTGGACACTTTATAAGTGCTGAAGTAATAGGCTCTCCTGTTTGAACATTATAAGCCTTAGCAGGCATAGACTTAGCTAAAATAATCCCTTTACGCTGTGTCCTATCCCCTCCTACTGCCGAAGGAATGGTACGTAAATCTAAACTTTCCCCTAAAATCTGTATACGATAAGCCGCTTCCCAGCTTAAAAATGCTGCATTTACATCAATATGAAAAATAATTCTTTCTTCCATTATATCCACCTAGCATAATACCCTTCGAATGGTCCATTTATGATTGGCTACATGATAGCGAAGTTCTAGAAACTTTCCTCCTTCTTCAAATTTCACCTCACATCCATAATCTAGTGTCTTAGTTCCTGCAAATTGATTTTCGTTAGCATAGAGAATTCTTTGTACCTTGGCTATCTTCATTTCATGGTTTTCATCTTCTAAACGTAACTTTAAAGGTACAATTTCTCCTAAGGCATTAAATTTTGAAATCATTTCAATGGGTAAATTTAAAAACTCCATAAGCCCACTCCTTGTATCGAACAAATGTTTGATTTTAGTATAGCAGATTGGATAATTTTTGTAAACGTCTTTTCTTTTAGATTAAATAAGAGCTGCCTCAAAATGCATCCATAACCTACAAAAATATATAAGTGAGCTTATCTCTATAAACTTACTTATATATTAAAATGAGCAATAAAACTAATCAAAAGTTTAGTTTTATTGCTCGTTTATAGGATTATTCTATTTCTGTATTTTCATTTACTTTAATAATAAAGACATAAGCTTCTTCTTTATAAGAAATCTTATATTCTTTTTCTAGTTTATAAGCTGTATTATTTCTTATACCTCTTTCTACTAAGTCTTTATCTCTAGAGTAAAGAATCATAGTAGCATTATCTTCCATCATGGTATAAGCCTTTTGGAAAAATAGGGCATAGAGTTCTATAATCTCACCTTGTGTCTTACGACCTAAAGCTGTTGGCATATTTGTAATGATTTCATCAAATAAATATCTATGGCTAAAATCAAAGAAATCTCTTGTAATAAAATAAATATCTGTACTTGCCCAGTTAGCATTTTCTATAGCACAGTCTATGGCTTCACCATAAATATCTACACCATAGAGTACTTTGCTTTTACATGCTTTTTGTCTTTCAATAAGCATAGTCCCTACACCACAAAATGGATCAAGCACCTGAGCCTCTTCCTTTAAATAAGGCTTAGCAAGTTCTACTACAAGAGCTGCTGTACTTGGTGCAATACTTACTGCTAAAGCTTTTTTTCTATAGCTAAAACGATTATCTTCTATAGTAAAGAGTTTTAATAATACATTGAAAGTACCTTCTCTATTTTCAATAAGGCGGATTTCAAACTCATAGCTTGAAGTTGCATTAACTAACTGACGATTGGAGATACGTTCAAGCTCACTTGCCAGTTTTTTAGTAAAGGTACTACGTTTATCCAGTTCCATCTTACTTTTTACTTCTATTCTAAAGTAAAATGGTGGATAACCTGTATGTCTTGTGAGTAAAAAGTCTAATAGACCACCATCAAAAAGTGTCTTAGCAGCTTCTTGTGGATCTTTTGTTACTGTACTTACCTCTGGTAGCTTAAAGAGTAAGTCCGAATACGTACGAATACGTAGTACTTCTTTTAAATCATCTGTACGTACCATAACTCCTGCTCCAAAGGCCTTAGCTTGTCCTTTTATTATTTGACTTAAAGTAACTTCTTGGTGCTCACGATTTGTAAGTAAAATCATATCAGAAAGCACTTTATAGCCATTAAATTTATGTTTTTGGGGCTTTTCTAATTTAAGTGTAAGCTGTGTTAAAAGGCGAAGCTCTTCATCTATATGTTTTTTATTATTTTCTTCAACGGGTTCACTACTTAAAGTAAGTAAACGACTTTGTAGTACTTCACTTAGCTCACTACAGTCAAAATGACTTAAGGCCTTTAAATAATCACTTTTTACAAAAAGCTTCTCTTCTTTTTCATAAGCTTCAAAAAGTAAAGATTTAAAATCCTCTATTTCTAATTCTCCCATAATAAGAGCTACATTTTTACGTACCTTAGGGTCTTCATCTTTTAGGAGTACTTCTAAAGTAGTAAAGTCCCCATCTAATTCATATAAAAAAGCACGTTTGTTATTGTTATCTTTTATAAGTTGTCTAAGTTCAATTAAACTTTTTCTTATATCTTGTTTTTCTAAAAGGTTGTTATAAAGTGTATTAATCATTGTTTCTCCTAACTTCTATCTATACTCTGTCCTTAAAATCTATCATTACTTGGCCTCATATACAAGTCTAAAAAAATATTTTACTATTTAAAACCTTTTTAAAGCTAGTATCTTCTTCTATATTTTTGCATAAAATGTTATAATAAAGCTAAGCTAATATCTTAGCTTAAAAAAATATTTGGAGGGATTTTTATGGAATCAGAGGATTCAGACAGTGATACTGATACCGATAAGTTGATTAGATTAAGTGGGAAAGTGTACTCTAAAAGTCAAGACAAGGAGGAGCTTTCTATTGATATCACTTATGACGATCAACGTATTGGTTATCTGAATGCGGTAATTATGGATGTGGGCTCTTTAAAATCAGGTGGTTTTGATGATGCTAAACTCGAATGTCAAGATAAAGAAATAGAAGAAGAACTTTTAACTTTCTATAAAAGTTTAAGTGATGTACTAGAAACTCGTGTTGTCTTCTACATTACAGACTTCTTCTTAGAAAAAGAATATCGTGGCATGGGGATCGGAGGTGACATATTAAACCTTCTTCCCGAGTGGCTAAGCACCCATTTCCCAGAGGTAGATGATTTATACCTTTTTCCGTATCCTCTCGAAAAAAATAATGGAAAAGTAGAATGTGTAAAAGACGTAAATCCTAAAAAGCTATTGGAGATGAGACAAAAACTTATAAGCTTTTATTTAAATCATGGACTTAGAAAAACACGTACACAATTTTTATATAGGCCTATTAGGCCAGTAGCCTAATTCAATAAGGGAGTGGAGCCAAATGGTTATATTCATTTGACTCCACTCCCTTTTACTTTCTACTATTTGGCTAAGCGGATAACTGTCTTTTAATCAATAGGACCCAAAGTTTATTCCCCTTCTAATAATTCTTTAATTTGTGGTAAAACATATATAGCTTCAAATTTAAATGGTTGTTTTCTTTTTAGATTCTCTATATATGTTTTCTTTATCTCTATACTACTTAAAACCTTTTTAATTCCTTTATAAATTTCATCTTCTATATCTTCTACCAACATGCCTAATTCAGGTTCTAGAAGTTCCTCATTTCCCATAACACGTGTTGCTACTATAGCTTTACAAAGACTCATAGCCTCCATTATATTAAGCGGTAGTCCCTCTGCTTCTGATACTGATATAACTAATTCACTTTGTTTTATCCAATTATATGGATTACGTACATATCCTTTTAGTATACATTCTTCTTTTAAATTTAGTCTCTTTATTAGGGATTCTAAATTCCCTCGTTCTTCCCCTTCTCCTAATATAATTAACTTATAATCTAATCCATCTTCCTTTAATCTTTTCCAAACTTTTATTAGTTTATCAAATCCCTTTTCTAAACTTAATCTTCCTATTGCTATAACAAACTTATTATTTTCTATTTCCCTTTTATCTATCGGTATAGCCGCTAATTGTAATATTTCATCTATATTAATTAAATTATAAATAACTTTAAATTTCTCGTGTCTATAGTTATTATTCATAATGTTAAATAGAACATCTCTTACACCGTATGAAACACATACAACTTCATCCATATTTTCATATATACTTTTAATATACTGATTTGAATAATATTTTCCACTTATTCTTAAATCACTGTGTATCCAAGCAATTTTTTTACCTTTAATCAAACTTCTTGCTAAAATTTCTGCACAAAAAATACAAGAATAAGCAATAACTATATCTATTTCTTCCAACCCTTTAATTAAAAAAGGTGCATTCTTGATATACTCCCAAACTTGCTTTTCAGATTCAAATAGATATTTAATTTCTACAGGTATTTTTCTTTCACTTTTTGATTTTACTATAGACCAAATACTTATATCTAAATCATTGTTCTTACTTATAGCTTCTAT
The DNA here is from genome assembly GCA_900551325.1 of uncultured Eubacteriales bacterium. Lineage (GTDB taxonomy): Bacteria > Bacillota > Clostridia > Lachnospirales > Cellulosilyticaceae > Holtiella. Next base: position 5,307 of record URVM01000034.1, read on the forward strand.
TAAATTTAGTAAACTTACTGTTACACCATCATTTCCAATCATATACATTAAAAAGACTATCTTCTTTTTCATTAAAATCACTCTTCATATTTTATTTTTATATATAATCTCTTAGTCACTGATAGTTATCTTGGGCATATATATTATTATATGTGTATTACTATAATAATTTGAATCAGGGGGTATAATAATGAATTACCATTTTGTTAATGGCATTAAATCTTTTTCATATATGAGTAGCTTAAACCATGAGTTTTTAGGTGACTCAAAATTAAAAGATACTATTGGAAATGAAGGCTCTAATTTATCACTAGTTATTCTATCTCTTAATAGAGCTTACTTAACAGTAACTCTACTCAATTCTCTCAAAAAATATATACCTGCTTTTAAAGGCGAAATTATTATTATGGATAATGGTTCTACATCTGATACAATTTCTAAGCTTGAAAGCTTTTTAGCAAGTTATACTCTCTCTACCCAACTTATTAAGTTACATGCAAATTATGGTGTAGCAAAGGGTAGAAATAAATCTATGGACTATATTAAAACAGAATGGATTATGTTCTTAGATAATGATATTTATTTTTTAGACAATCCTCTTCCTAGTATTCATCAAACCCTTAATCAACTGGGTTGCCATTTTCTTAATCTTCCTTTGTTAGATGCCACTGAAAAAAGACTTTATGCTTTAGGTGGTCATCTTGCCATCTCTCATTTAACTAACTGTACCCATGTAGAATGTACATCTATTTATGCTCCTAGTTCACCCGTTCATACTACAATGGTAGAACCTTTTCTCTCCACTTTTTTATTTGGAGGGGCCAGTGTTCTCAAGAAATCTACCTTTATGCAACTAGGTGGATTTGATGAAAATATGTTTGTTGGCTATGAAGACATTGATTTTTCTATACGCATTTATAATGCTGGCCTTAAAATAGGTAATTGTGGTCATATTTGTCTTGTCCATAATCACATAATCGATAATTCTAATGATATTCAGTCTTATGAATCTATAAGGAGTTCATATGATATTCTAACCCAATCTGCTATTTATTTAGAAAATAAACATAATATCTGTGTACGGAATCATACACCTGCAAGTGAACCCTTAATTCAAACTGATGTAAATAATTTATCTCATGCTATTACTATAGTTTTAATTGTAAATACTTCTGATGATTACTATTATACTATTGCACGCCAATTAAAAGAATCTCTTTCTCCTTCATTTAATATTGAGCTTATTATTCTTTCTACACTTAGCAATATAAGTGATGTCTTGTTCTTAACTCAACATGCTCACCTTGTCCATTTTTTTGATTATACTTCCTTTCTATCACTCTTTTCCTTTACAGTCGAAAGAACACTTAATTCTAAAGGTATAGATACAGTACAATATATGGACCTTCTCACTAAACTAGCCTTTTCTACTGGTATTACAGATATAAACTCACATACTCTTCTAGACATTAAAAATTCTATTTCTAAACTTAAATACATCTCTTATTATTACGTTACGTCTGAAACATCAAAAACTACTTATACAAGTATTTTACATGTTCTACCTCCACCTTATGTCATTTCAACAGATACAATATTAGAAAGTTTAAAACTTTACTTTATATCTATATTTAATACATTTTAATAAACTAGTACTTTTTTAACATTACTATCATATATTATAAGTGAATTTACTATTTATATCTTAATACTAGGAGGTTGAATCATGTCCAAATCTTGTAATACTGACTATAATAACTGCATTTCTTCATGTAACTATTCTAACGAAGAATCCTGCTGTCAAACATACTCTAGCTGCTATCAAAACCCAAATACTTGTGCTGAGTATTTTCAAAATGCTTTTAATACACTCTTTTGTAATTGTTTAAAAAATTTTGTTGTTCCTTCTAGCTTTACCCTCTATACCCAAAATGCCTATACCTCTCCTGATGCTACAACTATTAAAGCACTTCCATCTTGTCACAATAACTTAATCGAATACTCAGATACCTCTGATTTACACTTTGCTTCTTTATGTAACTTAGTCGCTTTTTCTTTTATTCTTAAAAATGCCCCTACTACCCTTAACTGTTTATCATCAAATCTTAAAGAATGTGCTAATCATTGTAAATACCCTCTTTATTCTAATTGTAATACAAGCAAAGTTCAAAGATTATGTTCATCTCTAGGTAAAGTAAGTCTTCAAGTTGATGGCTCAGTTGGCTACCTTAAAGATGTTTCAGTCCTCGCTGTTATAGATAATGCTGTTTGGGTAGCTGAAACTTTTACTACTCCTAGTAGTCCTCCTACTCCTTCTGTTAGAGTTTATGTGATTTGCATAGATAACATTGCTTTTATTAGCTAAATCTTTATATTTAAAAAGGATTATTGTAATAGGGATTCATTAACCTCTATTACAATAATCCTTTTTAAGTGTATTTATCATTAACACATCAAAATAATTATAGCAAATTTATTTTATAATTAATATTTAGCATAAGTTCTCATCCACAAAATCCCTAATACTAATAAAATTGGAAAGATCATTCCTGCTAAAAGTCCAGCTTTAAGTCCTAGCTCTATAACATCTGATACAAGTCCGGCTACCCAAGGGCCCAAAGCTGCTCCTATATCTCCAAATACGGCAAGCATCCCAAACATAATTGTTCCACCTCTTGGATAAGTGGCCGTCGTCAAACTAAAAGTTCCAGGCCACATAAGACTAACTGCTAATCCACATAAAGCACAGCCTAGAAGAGATATAAATGGATTAGTTGCAAAGATAGTTATAGCATAACAAATAACACAAAGGACTCCACTTCCAAGTAATGCCCTATTTAGATTAATTTTACTTCCCCACATGCCATAGGCCATACGCCCTATACCCATTAAAACTGCAAAAAGACATGGTCCAAATAAATCACCTATCACTTTAGGGACCTGTAGACCTTGCTCTGCAAAGAGTGAGGACCACTGGGACATAGTAATTTCTGATGCACCTGCAGCTAGCATAAGCATAAGTGCAATAATAAATCCTTTTGTAGAAAGGAGCTCTTTTATAGACATGGTTTTCATCTCTTCTTGTGGCTCAATAATAGGTACTTTCATAAAACATGTTAAATTATAAAGGGGAATACTAGCCCATAAAATCGGAAGGATAAACCACATACTTCTCCCTATTACCCTAAGTAAAAGAGTACTAATCAGTACAACGCCTACCTGCCCCCAACAATAAAAAGAATGGAGTAAACTCATAGCTTGTGCTTTCTCATCACCAGGCAAATATTCTACAATAGGACTAATGAGTACTTCAATAATACCCCCACCGATTGCATAAATCATAATAGCTATCATAAGTCCCATATAAGGGTTGGGCATAAGCTGTGGTAAGATGCCTAAACTTACAAGCCCCAATGCACTAAACACATGTGCCATCACAACAGCTTTTCTATAACCTATTCTCTCTACATATTTGACTGTCAATAAATCCACCACAATTTGCGTACCAAAATTAATAAGAATAAGTCTCCCTAACATCTCTAGAGAAATATGGAAGCTATCTTGAAAAATAACAAAAAGCAAAGGTGCCAAGTTATTTACAATAGCTTGAGTAATATATCCTAAGTAACACGCACGTAGCGTGTGTTTATATGTATACTTCATTGACATCTCCTTCTTTATGCTCCATTATGCTCCATAAATTTTTTACGCTAACTAAGTACAACTAAAATGACTATCTTTAGCTGACTAAACGGGTGGAAGGATGACTGTGGCTCATCCGAAAGCGGCTTATGCAGGTGGTTTAGAGCCTGTTAACGAGTGGGTAAGTAAGGTTCTTAGCCAGATGTTTGACCAAAGGGAGTTTCTGGCGTTCTTACGATCCCCGAGTTTACAGGCTCTTAGCCACCGGAAGTGGAAGCTTGAGGAGGAGTCACAGCCACCCTGACACCTAAGCAGACTAATCAAAGACATTCATTCCATTTACCTGAAAATAGCACCTTAGGAAAGTCCTTAAGGTGCTATTTTGATCTCTATTTATTAAGACCAAGTGTAATGATTTGGTATGGTCTTACTGATACTGTATGTTCTACTTTACCATGATTTTCTTCAAGTAAGTTGCTCATAAATACATTCATATCTGATGTAAGTGTAAGGCTTCCTTCTTTATCTGTTACAGAGTACCAACGTGTCATCACATCACCCGCTTCACTTACTTTAAGTGATGAGTACATGATTCCACTATCTGCTACTGGCTTAATGATTGGTTCATATACCTTTACTTCACCTTCTTGCATTGGTACTTGCATGCTAGCAAATGGAATTGCAAATTGATATGCTTCTACATAAGACTTGTGCATATCTTCTTCTACTCCATGAGGGAAGATAGCAAATTCTACTTCTTGGTTTCCTAAGCATTGTGCTTCTGGTGTTGGGAATACGCCCCAGTCTCCAAGTTCACGTGTGCCTCTATGGATTGTAAGTGCAATAGTATTTAAACCATCACGAAGAAGTTCATATTCGTTAAGTCCAATATTTGCAACTGTTAAACCAACATTTTCATCATGAACATTTATAAACATTTGTTGATGTTGTGCATTACATGGATTTCTCCACTCTTTGCTTGGTACTGTATCACGTTTTGCTACTTCAAAGATAGAGTCTGCATAGTGATATGGTGTGTCGATGTTTGTTGTAAAGAGTGCACGAAGTCTATGATCAAGTGCTTGGTTATTAAAGCTTGTTTTAACTTTAATACCTCTACCTAGTTTTTCAAGTGTGTAAGTTGTTGTAATTTCCATTGGAATTGTTTCAGTTACACGTTGTGCTTTTCTTCCATTGAACCATACAAGCTCACGCATTTCTTTATCAAGTTGTTCATTTGCTGATTTTGGAATATCCATTGTAAGCTTTGTTTCAATAACAGCTACATGAGGAAGATTTTTCACTACACGGATCTCAGCTTTTGCATCTTTTGATGTAATAGGCTTTTCACCAAGTGGCATGAAGTAGATGTATTCATTTCCAAGATCACCATGATCTTCGTAAATACATTGTTCTTCGTATACTTTACCTGTAGCTTTATGTGTAATTGTAATAGAACCGTTGTCTTCTACTTTTGCACTTAAGAAGTCGTTTTCTAAGATACGACCTTCTTTAATCATAGTACCTTCTACTTCTACTTTTTCCTCTACTGGAACAAGTGCAAGCTTCTTCATGCCGAAAGCTTCTAACTGATCTACTTCAACTGTTACTTTAAGTTTTTGACACATATATGGTTGTCTAAACTTATCTTTTGGAAGATCGTAGTTAAAGTGTAAGCCCATTTCAGTGATTTCACCAGCTACTTCATTACCTTCTTCATCTACAATTTTGTATGCAGGTACTTTGTAGTCTCTTGCATCATCAATAGCGCCTTGTACATAACCTGGCCCAAAATATCTTTTGAATACTTCAAGTTCAAGCTCTACTAATCCAGTTTTTGCCCATCCTGTTGGGTTTACTACGAAGAATGGTTCTGCATTTTCGCTAATGTTTTTGAACTTCATTGTATCTAATTTGTTCTTAATGAAATCCATTGCCTCATGAATAATATGAAGTGCAACTTGTTCAGCTTTTTCAAAACGTGTTACCATTTCTCTATGAACAGCATCTACACTACATCCACAAATACTATCGTGTGGGTGGTTTTGCATTAACACTTTCCAACCATATGTGAAAAGGTGGTGTGGATAAGGCATACCCATTTTGTAAGCAAGTGTTGCAATAGGCTCTGCTACTTTTTCAAAAAGTGTTTGACATTTTGTATTCATTTGTTTTAAGTAAATACGTGCTGAAGCAGTATTTGCAAGTGTACACCAACCATCTGTTTGTTGGCTTCTAAGCTCTCCGTGGATTGTTACTAAGTTATCTGGAAGTTCAGCTTTAATAGCTTCAATATACTCAGGGAAGTTTGAGTGAATGAACTCTACATCTTTGAAGAATTCTCCAGCATTTCTTAGTGCTTCACTTAAGTCTGTTTGAACTGGTTGATGGTCACAGCCGTTCATAAAGAGCATATGGTCAGTAGAAGCAAAGTGTGCTGCACCTTCAATTTTAGAATTCCAGTATTCTACTAACTTTTCTTTATCTGTTGGTGCTTCCATACCGTTACAGTACCAGTTTGCAAAAAGTACACCAAGTACTTTAGAACCATCTGGACTTTCCCAGTACATTTCTGAATATGGAGATTCAAAAGCTTCCCCACTTACTTCGTTGTTAAATCCTGTAGGTTTAACACCACGACCAAATACTGCTGTTTCAATACCAGCTTGTTGTAACATTTGTGGTGCTTGACCCATATTACCAAATGAATCTGGGAAGTAACCTACTTTACATACATCCCCATAAGCAGCTGCATCTTTATGCCCTACTTGTAAGTTACGTACGTTTGCTTCACTGCTTGTAAGCCATTCATCTTGTAAGATATACCAAGGTCCAATGTGAATACGACCTGTCTGTATCATCTTTGTAAGTAATTCTCTTTTTTCTGGTCTTACTTGAAGGTAGTCTTCTAAAATAATTGTTTGTCCATCTAAATGAAAACTTCTATATTCAGGATCTTTCTCAAGTGTGTCAAGTAAAGTATCCATAAATTCGATTAAGAGCATATGATGTTTTTCATATGGTAAATACCATTCTCTATCCCAATGTGTATGTGAAATAACATGCGCTTTTTTACCCATTTTTTTATCCTCCTAGAATGTGGTCGTTAAGTCTATAAGTAGATTTTAGAGGATGGCTATTGTATAATCAATGGCATACACGTAAAAAGATGATAAACTTGATATACTTGATATAGTGTATACAACTAACGTACCAACTAGACTATGAACGTACTTCATATAAAAAACACCTTTTTACTTTATTCATCACTAGAAAGGAGATGTGTTCTACTATGAAAAATGAACCACTATACATGAGTATTCGTAAGTATTTGCTTGAAATTATAGAACAAAATAAACATACACCTGATTATAAGCTGCCTTCTGAAAATCAACTGGCCCTTCGCTTTCATGCCAGTCGTATTAGTGCCAAAAACGCCATTTTATCTTTAGAAAAAGATGGACTGATTTATCGAAAACAAGGAAAAGGCACCTTTATTGCTCCAAAGGCTAGTGAATTTGAACGTCTTAAATCAGAAAAACAAAATCCCTTAGTAGCCTTTATTGTACCAGGTGTAGGTGGCAAATTTATTGGGAAAATATTAGAAGGCCTTCAGTCTTTTACTTTAGAGCATAGATTAAACTTAACTATTATGGTTACAGGGGGTAGTCAAACTGTAGAAGAAGAAATGATTCGTGCTGCTGTACAAAATAATTGTCGTGGACTTATTATTTATCCTGTAGATAATAATGTTTATAATAAAGAAATCTTAAAATTAAGCTTGAATAACTTTCCTGTGGTTCTTGTAGACCGGTATTTAACAGGACTTGATTTAAGCTACGTAGCTTGTGACCACTTTACAGCAGCTTATAATGGCACTTCCTATCTAATAGAACATGGGCATAAACACATTGGTTTTGTAAGCCAAGAACCTACCCTTGTGAGCTCTGTACTTGAGCGCAGTCGTGGATATCAAAAGGCACTTGTAGATGCTATAGGTAGCTTTGATTCTAGGCTTCAACTTATATGTGATCACACTGATCCTAACTTTTTTGAAACCTTTGAAGCTTACCTACAAAATAACAAAAACCTTACAGCACTTATTACTACAAGTACAGGTTATGGTCTCAAGATTGTACCTTATTTACAAGAACATCATATTCATATTCCTGAAGATTTAACCCTTATGCTCTTTGATAACGAATTTGAAGACTATCGTCATCTCCTCTCCTTTAATCCTCTCATTATTGACCAAAATCCTTTTGAGATTGGACGTAAAGCTGGTGAGCTTTTGTATAGACTGCTTTATAAAAATCCTAAACCTAAAAAGGTTCTACTTCCTGAAACCATTATTAAATAAAAAAGAAGGTGTTTCAATTAGATACTCCCTCATTCCCCCATATACTAGAACAACAAAATCTTATCATTATATAAAAATAGACCTATGAAAGTAGAATTATCATTCTAGATTTTCATAGGTCTTATACTATATATTAAATTTTAAAGATACCACTAGATAATACATTCCTACATATCTCTATTTACCTAGGCAGATACACTTTTACTACTTTCTTTTTTAGCTTCTTTTTTAAGAGCTAATTTATGTAACATAATAATACTTACAATAAGTAATCCAATAGATACTCCAAGTGTAAGCCACATATTCTTTGTTATACCTGCTACTAAGTAACCAACAAAGCAACAACCTGCTACTAAAAGTGCATAAGGCATTTGTGTAGACACATGGTCAATATGGTTACAAGCAGCACCTGTAGAAGAGAGAATAGTTGTATCAGAAATAGGTGAACAATGATCTCCAAATACAGAACCTGCTAGTGTAGCAGAAATAGAAATAACTGTAAGTTCAGGTGCTACAGCTTGACAAACAACAGCTACAATTGGAATTAATATTCCAAAAGTTCCCCAAGATGTTCCCATAGCAAAAGATAAGAACCCTGCGACTATAAATATAATAGCTGGTATAAAGATAGGTGGCATATTAGATGCTTGAACAACTGCTCCTACATATTCACCTGTACTTAAAAGGTCACGGCATACACCACTAATGGTCCATGCTAAAGTTAAAATAATAAAGGCAGGTACCATAGATTTTATACCTACTCCTATCCCATCCATAAACTCTTTAAAAGAAAGAAGTTTACGTGGAACAAAAAGTACAAATGCCACCATTAAAGCACCAAAACCACCTAATGTAAGGGCTGGACCTGCATCTGTATTTCCAAAGCCTTCAGCAAGAGTCATACCACCTTCAAAGTAGCCTCCAACATAGAGCATGGCTAAAACAGAAAAGATAATAAGAGCAAAAATAGGAATAAGTAAATCAAATACTCTTCCTTTCTCAGATACATTTAACTGAGCCAGCTCATCTTCTTCTTTTCCACCATTTCCATTTTGCTCATCGCTCTCATTTAGAGCCTGATGTTCAAATACTTCCATTGGGCCAAAATCTAAATTTGTTGCTGCAAGGATAACAACCATAATTAAAGTTAAAATAGCATATAGATTATAAGGTATAGAATGAATAAATGTTTCCATACCATTTAATCCTGCTAAACCATCCATTTGAGAAATAACAGAGGCTGCCCAAGATGAAATAGGTGCAATAATACAAACAGGTGCAGCTGTAGCATCTATAATATAGGCAAGCTTTGCACGAGAAATACGATGCTTATCTGTTACTGGTCGCATAACTGTCCCGATTGTTAAACAGTTAAAATAATCATCAATAAAAATAAGTACTCCAAGAGCTGAAGTAGCAAGCTGTGCTCCACTTCTTGATTTAATCTTTGAAGCTGCCCAGCTACCATAGGCCTTTGAACCTCCTGCCATTGTTACAACAGCAACTAAAGAGCCTAAAAAAGCTAAAAAGAGTATAATTGGTGTATTATCTCCCATTTTTTCTGCCATCAATCTAAAAGCTACACTTACTGTGCCTACAAGTCCCTCACCTGTATGCATGGCATAAATAAAAGTACCAGATAAAATCCCAATAATAAGTGAAGATATAACTTCTTTTGTTACAAGTGCCAGTGTTATGGCAATAATTGGCGGTAATATGCCTAACCACCCTACATCAATCGCTTCCATATTTATTCTCCCTTTCGTATCAATTTATCACCAAATATAATACCATATTTTCTTAATATATAGTATAAAATTAAATATTATATTATTTTATATTTAAGTATGTCAAAAAAATAAACCTAGATCAAAATCTAGGTTATTTTATGTTTACTTTTATATCTGCTTTTATGTTTGCTTCTATGTTTATTTTTATTTTTACTTCTACTTCTATTTTGCTTCTACTAATTGTACTTCTATTCCATTTGGATCTTTTACAAAACAAAATCTTACATGTGGTGTTGGTGAAAATGGACCTTTTATTACTTTTATTTGTTTACTTTCTAGATATGTTATCATCTCATCCAAGTTTTTCACCTCAATACCAATTGAAAGACCTTCTACTTTGGGCATTTTAGAATCATTAGGTTTATATAAAAGTTCTATTTTAGTCTTATTTTCTTCTCCTAGCATAACAATTTCTATATTAACCCCATCACCATGTCTTGTATGGATAGGTAGTCCTAATACTTCATGATAAAAATTAAGTGATTCTTTCATATTGTTTACATGTAAGGTAATCCAGCAAAAATTCATATCTTATCTCCTTAAATTAGTTTTTATATTACTATATTTTTTCAAGTAGCCCCAATGTTTCATGAAACACTTTTTGCCCCTTTTGAGTAAGCTGAGGATAAATCATTCCCCATAATACTTTAAGTTCATCATCTCTAAAATATTCTATGCCATGTACACAAGTAAGTCTTAATACACCTATAAGCTTATCCCATTGTCCATTAAATACTTCTTCTTTCATAAGGCCTACCTTATATAGATTGTTAAAGCTTCCTTTTAAAGTTCTACACCAATCACTCATAACATTTAGTTGGATCTCATAAACTTTAGGTGATATTTGTGCTAGTTGGTTGTAATGACGAAAATAATACTGATTTTTACTTTGGTGTTCTAATATACGTTTAAAAAATGAGTTAAGCTCCTCTAAGGTTTTAGCTTCTACTCCTTTTTTATAATGGGTATGCTGTTCTAACACAACAGCTTCTACCAAGTCTTCTTTTCTTTTAAAATGATAAGTCAAATTCCCTACGCTTATTCCAAGTGTATCCGCAATATGACGCATAGAAACTTCATTATATCCATTTGTATTAAATAACTCACGTGCCTTCATTAAAATCTCTGATTTCAAATCTTTTTTCATCACCAAGCTCCTTTTGATGCCCCATACATAACTTTTTATTGACATTCTAGTACATGCGTACTAAAATGTCAATGGAACACTAGTACGTATGTACTAATTAAAACTGGAGGCTTAACTATGATACATGAAAAACCAGTATCTAGTAGCAATCCTCTTGCTACTGAAAAAACTGAAAAATTAATTCTTAAATTTGCAATTCCAAGTGTTATTAGTGGACTTGTTAGTGCTTTATACAATATTGTAGACCAAATTTTTATCGGTCAAAAAATCGGTATTGTAGGAAATGCTGCTACAAATGTAGCCTTTCCTCTAACTATTTTATGTACAGCCCTTGCCCTACTTCTTGGAGTGGGTGCTGCCGCTAACTTTAATCTCAACTTAGGTGCTGGTCGTAAAGAACATGCAGCTCGTTTTGCAGGAAATGGTGTTACACTTATGGTTGCATGTGGTATTATATTAGCAATTATTGTTAATATATTTCTTGAGCCACTTATTCGCCTTTTTGGTGCTTCTGGAGATGTACTACCTTATGCTCTTACCTATACTGGTATTACTTCTTTAGGTATACCATTCCTTATCTTTTCTACAGGCTGTAGCAATATTATAAGAGCTGATGGTAGCCCAACTTATTCTATGCTTTGTACATTAGCAGGTGCACTACTTAATACAATTCTCGATCCAATCCTTATGTTTGGTTTAGATATGGGGATTGAAGGTGCAGCTATTGCTACTGTTATTTCTCAAATCGTTTCAAGTGCTCTTGTAGTAGGCTATCTATTTCGCTTTAAAACAGTACCTTTAAAGCTTAATCATTTTAAGTTAGAGCTTAAACGTTCATTTACTTTAGTTTCTCTTGGTATTTCTGCAAGCTTCAATCAAGTTGCTATGATGCTTGTACAAATTACTATGAACAACACCCTTACTCATTACGGGGCACTTTCTCCATATGGTAGTGAAATTCCTCTAGCCGCTGTAGGAGTTATTTCAAAAGTAAATATTATTGTTATGGCCTTTGTAATTGGCATTGCTCAAGGCTGTCAGCCTATTATGGGTTTTAACTACGGTGCTAAAAATTATGACCGTGTTAAAAGAGCTTGTTTACAAGCTTTAGGAGCTATCCTTGTTTTTTCTACAATAGCTTTCCTAAGTTTTCAATTGTTCCCAAGGCAGATTATAAGCCTCTTTGGCCAAGGTGATGAACTCTACTTTAGATTTGCTGAACGCTACTTCAGAATCTTTATGTTCTTTACTTTTGTAAATGGTATCCAACCTATGTCTTCTTTCTTTTTTAGTTCTATTGGAAAGGCACAAAAAGGTGTTATCATTTCCTTAACAAGACAAATTATTTTCTTAATTCCATTAGTACTTATCTTCCCTCTATTTATAGGCATTGATGGTGTTATGTACGCAGGACCTATTGCAGATGCTGCTGCAGCTATTCTTGCAGTCTTTTTACTTGCAAAGCAGCTACGTGAACTAAACTCTAGCAAAGTAACTATTCAAACGGAAAATAAATAAATAAATAAAAATACAAGGGAATTGTTATCATTTTTAGCAGTTCCCTTGTATTTTTATATTTTATTTAAAATATTTATTTGTCTTTTTTACCTGGAGATATACCAATTAAAAAACCAACACATCCACTTACAAAACTTCTAAATTGTGAAATAGTTACTAGACCATCTTGTGGTACATCTATCACTTCTCTTGCAAAAAACAGTATAAAAAGAGAAGCTAATCCTATACAAGTAACAATGAGTATTTGTATGTTATTTTCTCTTCCATGTTCTATATTATTTATAGGCTCAACATCTTCTTGTGTTTCTTCTGTTTCAAATTTAGGCTTTATTTTAGTTTTAGGATATTTACGTTCATTTTTCTTATTTTCTTCATGACTTATAAAATTACCAAATATAGATGCCATAGTCGTTCGTGCTACTATATCTACATTATTAGCATACTCCCCTACGCTCTTGAAAAATAAAGTGCTAGCTGATTCTAATGTAAAGGAAATCATAAAAATAATTAGGTCCATATCTCTAAGAGATATGGACCTAAAAAATTTAAGTATGGAATTTTTTTCAATAAATCTCACTCCCTAAATATAATTTGTACTATAGTATATGCATATAGCTAAAAAATGGACAAAAAAAGAAGAAGCATTTAGCTTCTTCCACATCTAAAGGTTCCACACTGAGTATCATGACTGCATGTACAGGTTGAAGCACCTGCAATACCTATTTCTTCTGCACTACATAATGTATGGAAATTAAAAATACAATTTTTTGCTGTACATTTTACATCTACAACAGCTTGTACCACGTGCTCTTGATTACTTAAAGTATATTCAGAAGCATCGAAGTTAGCACAACATGTATCTTCCACATTTGTTGCACCTTCTCCATTTCCATCTATTTGAATATAGTTCAAGGTACAATACTCTTCCTTATTATAAGAACAATTATCTACTGTACAACGTAATTTAGGCATACTAAGCCTCCCTTTTTAAAAGAAATATAAACTTAGTATGCCTCTTTTTAAAATTTCTATTTAATCTCATGTACTTAATTGCTTAACTTCTAAATTTTTGTATTTTCTAAAGTCTTAATAGTAATAAGTAATTCACTCATACGTTCATCAAGAATTCTATATAAATTTTTATCTAGCATTAAAGTAAACTTATAAGTATTAAATTGATCAATAAACTCTCCCACTGTATAGACTTTAGTATCTTCTTCTGTTTTCCCTATATAGAAAAGGTCATTTGCATTTACATATATGGCTTCTACATCATTATAAGTTAGAAATTTATATCCTCCTACACTGACACCATACTTTAGAAAAACTTTATTCATTTCTTTTATTTGCTTTAATACTTCTTTTCCACTTTTAAGATGAGTACCATCCATAGTCTCTACATCTTCTCTAATCTTTCTTAAACCTTCACAGCTTTCCTTATATGTAGCAATAAGTAGATTCATTGTACTTCTAAGTTGAAGCTCTTCTTCAGACTTTATAGGCTTAGGTGTAGGTACTGTCTTTCCTTTAGTAGGAAATTGATAAACTTTTGCCATTTGCTTCTACCTCTTTTTATTTACTTCTTCATTATTATAGCATTTTACAACTTATCTTTCATCTCTTAAATTCCAACTAAATTCTTTCTAATTTGTCACCTAATTCATATTCTAACATATTATATAATTGTAAAATCTTTTTAAGAGGTGAAAAATATGGTATGTAACAGAAGTTGTAACACTAATTGTGGTTGTGAAAATAATTGCGGCTGCAACAGACCTGCTCCAGTTAGAAAGAATTGTCAATGTTTAGCAAAGGATGTAGAAAAAGCATTAAAAGATTTAAACGCTCAAGCTGAAGCTATTAAATGTGCTTTTAAAGCTTTAGAAGAAGCTCATTGTATCAAACCAGCTCATAAAGAAGAATCTAATTGTGGTTGTAATTGTGGCTGTAACTGCGGTTGTAACTGTGGTTGCAATTGTGGTTGTATTCAACCTCGTGAAGCTTCTCAATGTGGTTGCGAGCGTCCTGCTCCAGCTAACTGCCCTCGTTTAGCAGAAGATGTAGAAAAAGCTATTTGTGGTTTATTCGCAAAAATTAATGCAGCAGAAGAAGCTTTTGAAGAATTAGTAGAAGAAGGTTGTATTAGATCTAACCAAGTTGCTCCATGTAATCCTTGTGGATGCCAACCTACTTGTGGATGCAACTGCTGCTGTAATCGTCCTTGCCCACGCTAGTATTCTTAACCTTTTATTACCCTTCTAAAAAAACCACTCCTTATGTGAGTGGTTTTTTAGTTTTCTTATTTGATTCCATAAATTTTTTCCAATCTCCATGTGGAATATATAAGCCCTCTTTTTTAGCTTCTCTTTCATTTACATAGGTATATACCCAGCAATTAGCCTTACTACCATCCTCTAATAAAGCCTCACATTTTTCTCTAATATATAAGTTTTCTTTACCTTCCCCTAAATAACCCTCTAAAAAATCTACACTTTTTAAAATCTTTTCCTGGGTAATAGTAATCACTTCTCCATAAACCTCATCTTGTCCTTTTAAAACAGCTGGATAACCTGCTGGTAGATGATAAAGTTTCCCTTTAATTTTGCCTTTTTCAATACTTCTTATTCTATTTTTAAATACTTTATCATGATTCCAAAAGTCTTGACGTAATGAACCATAAACAAATATTTTTTCCATGTGTCTTCTCCTTGGTGTCGATGTAATTTTATGCGATTGACGCTCAGGGGATGTGGGTAAACTCTCCAGCTTCTGTCTCCGACTTTGTAGAGTTTCTAAGTTCAATTTCTTCCATAACGACGCAAACTCGCTTCGCTCAAACACGCGTCTAAAATCATTTCAGAAATTTCACTAAGAAACTCTATACAAAGTCTCCGAAGGAAGCTTCCGATTTCACCCACATCCCCTGAGTGTTCCTATGTTTCCTAATACTCTTGAATTAATATAGACTCACGGAGCAAACACATCCGTGGGTTCAGCGAGGGAGCTGTAAAATAAGAAAAGGTTTGTAGCCTATTTGTAGCTACAAACCTTTTCTTTAGTGAGTGAAACTTTCTCTTAATTATTATAAAATTAATTTCGCTTAAAATATAGCAGTAATATATGGATAAAATCTTAGCAAATTGTACCTGCTGCTACTTTAATATCTTCTTCAACTTCACTTATAGTGCGTAAGCAAATTTCTAAGCCTTTTGCAATATCTTCTACAGACATAGATGGCATATTTGGTTTAGTTACTACTTGTTGTGGAATGTATGGTACGTGGATAAATCCACCTTTCATATGTGGATAGCGTTTTGCAATCATATAAAGTACACCATACATAACATGGTTACATACAAAGGTACCTGCTGTATTTGAAAGTGAAGCTGGTATCCCCTCTTTTACCATCTCGGCTACCATTGCCTTTACTGGTAAATTAGTAAAGTAAGCATTTTCACCATCTGAAAATACTTTTGTATCCACTGGTTGCTTTCCTTCATTATCTTGAATACGTGCATCATCCACATTGATAGCTACACGTTCTGGTGTGATACCAAATCTTCCACCTGCTTGTCCAATAGATACGACTACGTCTGGTTTATGAGCTTTAATAGCTTCTTCTATTTTTTCTAAACTTTTATTAAAAACTGTTGGAATCTCAAGTTTAATAATCTCGGCATTTCCAATTGTGTCAGGTAACTTTTTAACTGCTTCTAATGCTGGATTAATTGGTTCTCCTCCAAATGGGTCAAACCCTGTAATAAGTATTTTCATATATTCTCATCCTTTCTTTACAGCTTAAATCCATAAGTGATACAACCTCACTTTATTCTTAATCAAATAGATTAATATAAATGGCAAGTATCCTTTAGAATGCCCAGAAATACATAAGTACAATATGAATAAGAAGAAGTGGTATAGCAAGCACTGCTTGGTGCTTAATCACCGCATTCTTATCCTTAGTCTGTAAAAGTACTGCTGGTAACACATTAAAGTTAGCTGCCATCGGTGTAAGAAGTGTACCACAATATCCTGCTGTTAAAGCGAGTGTAGATGCAATAATTACATCTGCTCCTTGTGCAAAAACAAAAGGTACACCTATCCCTACTGTGATAACAGAGAATGCAGCAAAAGCATTTCCCATAATCATAGTAAAGATTGCCATTCCTAAACAGTAAGCTGTAATACCAAGTATAATATTACCTTCTGGAATAACAAATGCAATCCCTTTAGAAATTACATCTCCCACTCCTGCCTCAGTAAAAAGTGTACCTAGTGATGCTAAAAGTTGTGGCAAAATACACATAGCTCCAACAGCTTGTAACATACGATTTCCATCTCTTGCCACTGTTTGAATAGGTGCTTTTGTAAGTAAAAGTGTAAATACAAGGGTAATACAAGCAGCTATACCTATAGCCACTACCCCACTTAAACTTGTGAATTTAGCAATACATACTACAATAATAACAATTGTTAAAGAAGGAAGGAATATTTTATTTCCTAACCTTTTAGCCTGTTCCATAGTAAAAGACTGCTCTGGTAAATCTACTTTACCTATATTTACTTTTTTCATTGCTGTTAATAGACCAATAACAAGAAGTAAAATACCTACCACTTGTCCTGGTAAATAACTTCCAAAAGTAAAAATAGATCCTAAAATAACCCAGAATAATCCAGTGCCTAATCTAGTTTTATGAGTAACATCTTTAAAGACATTAAAAGCTACTAAGTACATTAAACATCCTACTAATACATAAAAAAGTTCTAATAAGAAGTCTCCCATTACTTAACCCCCTTTTTCTTGTCTATTAACTTACGAATACTACGATCTAGATGTATATTTTGAAGTACACCAAGTGCTAGTGCAATAAGGGCTATAGGTATAGCAATTTGAACGATTTGTAATGTATCAACTGTATAACCTAATTCTTGCAATGTACCTGCAATAAGTAGTACACCTGAGTTTGCCATAAAGATATTTTGTGCGAAGAAATTTCCGTAGTTATCTGTTGCCGCTGCTGCTGCTTTAATCTTCTCTTCTATTTCTTCATCAATTTCACCATACTTACTTACTGCAGCACCATTTGCCATAGGTTCAATAAGTGGGCGTACAAACTCTGCATGTCCACCTAAACGAAGGCCCATTCCAATAGCGATTTCACGAATCAGTAAGTAAAGAGATAATATTTTTCCAGTTGACATATTTTTTATATTTTTAATAATGTCTATAGCACGTTGCTTCAATCCATAACGCTCTGAAATCCCAATAATAGGAAGAATAAGTAGATACAACGCCATATGTCTTTGTTTGATAAACGTATCACCAATAGTTCCTAAAATATCAAAAATACCCATATCTGCTACAAGACCTGTAACAATACCAGCTGTAAGTACAACTGCAATGGTATCAAACTTTAGGACGAAACCAGCAATAACGATTACAATACCTATTAGTTCCATTATGTCCCTCCTTTATAAGTTACCTTTTTATATTATACACAAATCACCACCTAAAAACTACCTTTTTTAACAGATTACTCTATTTTTCCTTTTATAAATATACAGGGTATGCAACTTCACCTTTAGCTTCGAATTGTTACCTCTTGGTTTGGTCTACGTGGGTTACGTGCTGTGGGAAACTACTCTTCACCCTCTTTAGTCTTTGAAAAGAGGTAACAATTCTGGTCACCCTTTTTCAGATATAAATCTTGTATTAATGTAAAGAATATAGTATTTAGTTCAAAAAAAGGAACTGTCCCTATAGAACAGTTCCTACTCATATTTATTGAATCATAATGCGATGTTTAGGTGTTTCAGCTATAACTTGTTTTGGTGCAATAACTTTTAGTATGCCATCTTCTAATTTAGCCTCTATAGCTTCTTCATTAATGTCTTTTAAATAAATGCTTCTTTGCATTGCACTCATACGTCTTTCTCTATGGATATAGTTATCTTTATCCTCACTAATTTCTTCTTGTTTTTGTACAGAGATGATTAAGCTATCATTATGATAATCTAGTTGAATTTCTTCCTTCTTAATACCAGGCATTTCAGCTTCAACTAAATAAGCCCCATCCGTCTCCTTTATATCAATTTTAAATGTGTCATTTCTTAAACTTCTTAGTGGCATAAAACTGTCATTAAAAAAGTCATCGATAGCATTGTAAAAATCATTTACTCCTGTGTTACTTAAAGCTCTGTTTCTGTTAAAAGGTGTTAATCCAAACATATCAATTCCTCCTTTAAAAACTATTTTATTATTTTGTTAGCACTCTCATTCAATGAGTGCTAATTTGTTTACACTTATAATATATACAGTTTTCATGATTTTGTCAACTATTTTATATAATTTATTTCACTTTTACGAACAATTATACCCTATTCTTTAACTAGACCAACTCCACCTTTATGTCCCCATTGCCACCTCTTACTTTGGTCTACGCGAGCAATGTGCTACAGATAACAATTCTAGCCATCATTTTCCTAAATCTAAATGTAAATGGTATATTAGTGTAATTGATTTATTATTTAGTTAAAAAAGATGACTCCTGTAGTATACAGAAATCATCTTTTTGATCTTGTGTCAACTCCTCATACTCTCTTATGCACTTTAGTAGATAACAGGATGGGGCTTGCTCCTAGAAAGACTTCTATTATTTCAAAGACTTTGGTGAGTAATATAAGGATGCATTTTCCTAATCCTACCTAGGTCGTGTCGGTTGAGTAATATTCAAAATGAGAAAATAGCATCCCCAACTTCACTACCTCTTACTTCCATGCTCTCTTAAGTAACCTCAATGGGTAAAGGGATGTGGGCTGCTCCTACGAAGGCTTCTTCATGGAGGTGAGCTTAGAGTGGGTTAGTGAGCGTGTGAACAAGGGTTTTAGCCA
>URVM01000035.1 GCA_900551325.1 uncultured Eubacteriales bacterium
AGAGCACCTGCCTTACAAGCAGGGGGTCATAGGTTCGAGCCCTATAGCGACCATTGAAGAAAACACCCTAGGCTTATTGGAATAATAGGTTTAGGGTGTTTTTGTTTAAAAATATAATAAATAGGCAAAGAATATATAGAATAAAGTGGAAAGGAACTTAATCAAGTTCCTTTTTTTATAAAAAAATGTTATTATACAATGTAGTTTATTTAATAGAGTACTTATAATTAGAGAAAATATAAATATAGTTTCTTATATTACACTTAGTATAAGACAGAGAGGAAATATAAACTTTATGAATGAAAAAAAGTTTTTACCAATATGTAAAGAGGATATGATAGAGCGTGGATGGGAACAATGTGATTTTGTTCTTGTAACAGCTGACGCGTATGTTGACCATCATAGTTTTGGAACAGCTATTATTTCTCGTGTATTAGAAGATGCAGGTTATAAAGTGGGTATTATTGCTCAACCTGATTGGAAAACGACAGATGATTTTATGAAGCTTGGTAAGCCTAGATTGGCCTTCCTTGTAAATGGAGGAAATATGGACCCAATGGTTAACCATTACTCTGTTTCTAAAAGGCTAAGAGATAAAGATCTCTATTCACCAGGTGGAAAGATGGGACTTAGACCAGATCGCTCTACTATTGTATATTGTAACAAGATTAGAGAGGCTTATAGAGATGTAGATATTGTCATAGGTGGTATTGAAGCTAGCTTAAGAAGATTTGCGCACTATGATTATTGGAGTAATAGTGTACGTAAATCTATACTTGTAGATAGTGGTGCAGATTTACTTGTATACGGTATGAGTGAAAATCAAATTGTAGAAGTAGCTCATGCATTAAATGATGGATTGCGTGCTAAGTACATTTCTTTTATTAATGGAACATGCTTCTTAGTAGATGATAAAGATTATGTATATGATTATGTAGAAATTCCTTCTTTCAAGGAAGTAAGTGAAGATAAGGTTAAATATGCTCAGGCTTTTAAAGTACAGTATCAAGAGCAAGATCCTGTTACAGGAAAAACTATTATACAAAAACATGGTACTAAATACGTAGTACAAAATAAACCTGCTATGCCTCTTACAAGAGAAGAATTAGATAAGGTATATGGATTACCTTATATGAAAACTTATCATCCAATATATGAAGAAGAAGGTGGAATACCTGCTATAGAGGAAGTTAAGTTTAGTATTGTAAGCTCTAGAGGTTGCTTTGGAAGTTGCCACTTCTGTGCCTTAACTTTCCATCAGGGTCGTATTGTTCAAAGTAGAAGTGAAGAATCTATTTTACAAGAAGCCGAAGAGATGACTAATTTACCTGATTTTAAAGGGTATATTCATGACGTAGGAGGACCAACAGCTAACTTCAGAGGGCCAGCATGTTCTAAGCAACTTAAAGCCGGTGTATGTAAGCATAAAGAATGTTTAGCACCTACTCTATGCAAAAATATGGATGTTGATCATAATGAGTATTTAGGAGTGCTTAGAAAGCTTCGTGATATTCCTAAAGTAAAGAAAGTGTTTGTACGTTCAGGACTTCGTTATGATTATATTATGGCTGATAAGGATGATACTTTCTTTAGAGAACTTATAGAGCATCACGTGAGTGGGCAGCTGAAAGTTGCGCCAGAGCATATTTCTGCTAAAGTACTTAAGTATATGGGTAAACCAGCAGGCAAAACCTATGATCGCTTTAGAGAAAAGTTCTTTAAGATTAATGAACAACTTGGGAAGAAGCAATATATTATTCCATACCTTATGTCTAGCCATCCAGGTAGTACTTTAGATACAGCGATTGAACTGGCAGAGTATCTTCGTGATATTCACTACCAACCAGAACAAGTACAAGATTTCTATCCTACACCAGGTACCCTTTCTACTACTATGTTTTATACAGGTTTAGATCCTATGACAATGGAGGAAGTTTATATTCCACGTACTAAAGAAGAAAAAGCTATGCAACGTGCACTTCTTCAATTTAGTAATCCTAAAAAGTATGACATTGTATATGCTGCACTTGTAAAAGCAGGAAGAGAAGACCTAATAGGCTATGGACCAAAGTGTCTTATTCGCCCACGAGAAGATCGTTTTGGTAGAGGTGGACAAGGTTCAAATAAGGGTAGAACACAAGGTGGAAGTAGAAATCAAAGTTCAAGTAGAGGTCAAAGTAGCAAAGGCACAGTAAAAGGCCAAAGTAATAAAGGAAATAAGGGAACACATAAAGGCACAAAAAATGAAGTAAGTAAATTTAACGGTAAGTCTAGTAAACAAGGCAGTCCTAAAAATATGAGAAGTAGTTCAAATCACTCAAAAAAGAAATAGATAAATATTGATAAAAAGCAGGGGCTTATAATAAAAAATATTATAAGTTTCTGTTTTTTTATATGTTATAAGCCCCTAATTCTATAGAGTATAGAAATACTAGAAGATGATAAAATATATACAATCGTATTTTGGAGTTTATGTAGATGAAGTGAAGTGAGTTATTACAATAAGAAATAGAGAGGTCTTAGTAAAATAGACTTAGTATAAGTTAATGAATAATAAAATTATTAATGAATAAAACCAAGTATACATCTAGTATTAATAATAAAGAGTCTAGTATAAGATTTACAATGTACATATATAAGATTATACTTAAAATACTTAGAAGTTTTTATGGTAGTCAAGGTTTTAGGATAGAAGGAGGTAGTTACATATGAAAATACTAGTTTTAGGTGGAACTAGATTTTTTGGTAAACAGTTAGTAAAGATACTAATAGAAAAGGGGTATGATATAACTATTGGAACAAGAGGACAGACATTAGATGATTTTGGTGATAAAGTTAAGCGTTTAATACTTGAACGTATAGATAGAGAATCCTTAGAGTTAAATTTAGCTGATAAAAGTTTTGATATAATATATGATAATATTTGCTATGCACCTAATGATGCTAAAAATTTATTAGAGATAATGGATGGAAGAGTAGGAAGATATATTGTAACATCATCTTTAGCTGTATATGAACAAGGTTCAATGCTAAAGGAAGAAGCTTTTAATCCTTATGATTATCCTATACAATATGGTGACAGAGAAGATTTTAGTTATGGAGAAGGTAAACGACTTATAGAAGCTGTTACATATCAAACTTTTAATGTACCTACAGTAGCTGTACGCTTTCCAATAGTTATAGGAGAAAATGACTATACGAGAAGACTTGCTTTCTATGTTGAAAAAATACTTAGACAAGAACCATTTATAGCTAAAGATTATGAATGTCCTATGAGCTTTATTACTGAACAAGAGGCAGGTCAGTTTTTAGCCTTACTTGCGGAGCAAAATATAACAGGTCCTATTAATGCAGCAACAAATGGAATAATAAATGTTAAACGTATCATTGAGATGATAGAAGAATTAGTAGGAAAGAAAGCTATATTAGTGAATGAGGGTAAAGAAATAGGGTCTTACAGTACCTATGGCAATACTACTTTAGATACAAATAAGGCCCTAGCATTAAATATGAAGTTTGAAAAAATAGAAGAAGTATTTGAACGTGTTATAAAATATGATATTGCTAGATTTAATCAATAATAACTTTTGTACCACTTAATAGATTAGAATAAAACCATTCACTATTTGCTACAGATAGACGAATGCAACCAGCAGAAGCAGGTTTACCTAGCTCACCTGTACCTTTTAATAAATAAGAACCTGTTTTATCAAACATAACAGAATGATATAGATAAGTTGTACCTATAAATCCAAAAGCATTTTTACAGCGGTACCCTTTTTCAACTCCGAAATAGGGTACTTTTTTTGTAAGAGCAAAATTACCTTTAGGTGTTGGAGAAGAAGATTTGCCTGTAGAACAAAGAAAATATTTTATAAGTTTCCAATTACCATTAGTGCCTTTAAAAATGAAAGTACTTTGTAAATTGATATTTGTCCATACAAGATAAGGCGTATTACTATTTATAGATTGTTGGTTAATAGTAGATTCAGCCCATATAAGTGTATCCATATCAATTGGGTCACCTAAGTCTAAGAGGCTTACTTCATTTAGTTTAAAGGCGTATTTAAAAAGAGAGGCATTTGTTTGGCCAAACATATTGGTATTATTATAATTAAGTTCTCGTCCGGTTGCACTTTGAATAAGTGTTGTAATATAAAGTTTATTACTTTTTTCTGGAGTTACTATATCTAAGAAACGAGGGAGACTTTCAAAAGGTTTTAAATCATATTGACTAGGTTGCATAATAAAGCCATTATCCCAATATAAATCTACAATAGAGATGGAGATGGGGGTTGGTAAATCATTTTTAATGAGAGATGCAGTAGCAGAAATATGTAGAGGAGTTTTTAAGTTCATTTTATAAGTAGTACTATTAGTATCTATATCTATATGATATAACTGACGAAGTGCTCCAATAGGGATAAGCACATTACCGTCACAAATAAGAGCATGAGTTTTAAAATCACCAATCCATACTTGAGATGAATAAAGAGTATAAGCCTTAGAAGATAAATCAGGGGGAGTGAAGGAAACTTTATTTATTTGTGCAGGAGAATTAATATTAACTACACCTGTAGAAGAATCATAGGTAATGGAAAAACCTAAGTCTCTTAATGAAGAAACGAGTATATAGTTTCCCTCTAAAGCTGTGTAAGTAGTAAGTTGTTGACCATCGAAATCTAATATAATGGAAGAGGTAGATAGAGTACCTATTCTATTAGAAACTGTAGACTCGGCAAATAATGTTGGTGTAAATAAAAATAAAAACAAGAAAAATAGATATAATTTTTTCATATGACCACCTCTTCAAAAATTAATAAATACAATGTTCTTATAATGTATATTGGATGAGAAGAGGGTTTATACATTTCCTTGTATTAAGATTACTTTACACTAGTATTTAAGAGAAAAATAATGTAATATAATATAGTAAGAAATAATAATTATTATATGCGAAGAAGAGGTGTCTTAATGAAAAAATATTATAATGCAGCAATGTTATATTTAATCATAGGTCTTGGTTTAGGGGTATTTTATAGAGAGTTTACCAAAATGTTAGGATTTGAAGGCCAAACAGTTTTAAAAGGGCTACATACTCATGTTTTAGTACTTGGATGTATATTTTTTATAGTAGTTCTTTTAGTAGAAAAAAGCTTCGGCTTAAGTAGTTTAAAGCAAAGCAAAGCTTGGTTTATTTTTTATAATATTACTTTTGTAGCTTTTATTGGAACTATGCTTACAAGAGGTATTTTACAAGTAAAAGGTTTAGATATGAATGGTTTAACACATATGTCAGGTTTAGCACATGCTCTAATAGGTGCCGCACTGATCTGGTTTATGATTCTTTTAGGTAAGCTAGTAAAGCAAAACGCATAATATAACTATAAAAGTCCTACTCTTTAGAGAGATTTCATCTAAAGGGTAGGACTTTTATAATACCTATTTAACTAAAGAACATTCCAATAATAGAGGCTGTAACAAGGGTTGTAAGTGTTGCAGCAAGAAGGGATTTAAGACCAAAACCAGATACTTCTCCACTACGACTTGGACAAAATGCTTTAAAGCCCGCAACAGCAATACCTATAGAACTAAAATTAGCAAAGTTACAAAGAGCTACAGATAAAACAGCTTGTGTACGAGGAGAAAGGGTATTAATAATTGCACCCAGTTCAGTAAAGGCAACAAACTCATTCATAGCAATTTTAGTTCCAATTAAAGTTGAAAAAGGCATAACTTCATGAGAAGGAATACCAAAAAGCCAAGCAAGTGGCATAAAGATATAACCTAAGATAGAACTAAAAGATAAACCTATAAAGCCTAGTAGATAATTAAGCAAAGCAATAATACCTAAAAAGGCAATAAGTACAGCACCTACATTAAGAGCAAGATACATACCTTGAATAGCACCATCTCCAATAGCTTCAAATAAGTTAGCTGCTTCAGACTTTTCTATTTGAATTTCTCTTGTTTTACTTACTTCCGTTTCAGGAATAATAATTTTGGATATAAGTAAAGTAGCAAAAGGTACAGTTGCCATAGCTATAAGAAGATACTTCATATCAATACCCATAAGAACATAGCCACCAATAACAGATACTGATACAGATGAAAATCCACCTGTTACAACTGCAAAAAGTTCGCTACGTGTAAGGTCAGGTAAAAAAGGTTTAGTTAAAAGTGGTGCTTCTGTAGTACCTAAAAAAGAGTTTCCAACAGAGCAGAAGGTTTCTACTTCTGTTGTATGAAGAAGTTTGGCAATAGCCTTACCTAAATATTTTACTAAGAAAGGAATAACCCTTAAGTAGTAAAGAACAGAAATAAGTGCACTAGTAAATGCAATGAGTGCTAATACATTAAAAGCAAATATAAAATTAGTAGTTACAAGGTCGCCAAAAACAAAGTTCAAACCTTCATTACCAAAGCTAAGAACTTTTACAACACCATTAGCAACAGTTTCTAAAATAGTTACTCCAATAGGAATCTTTATAACAAATAAAATAAGTATGATTTGAATAATAAGTGCACTAATAACAGTCCTATAATTAATTGCTTTACGATTTTCTGAAAAAATATAAGCAATCACTAGTAAAACAATAATACTTAATGCACCAAAAATAATAGACATAAGTATACACTCCTTCCGATAATAAAAAGCTTATCTAAAAATATAGTTTTACCCAAGAAAGAAGATTGATACATAAATAAGCAATAAAAAAGAAAAGATGCTCTTTTAATATAGAAGAGTAGCTTTTCTTTTTAAGGAGTTAACTTATAATTATTTGTAGTCACTACACTTAAATCTTTATAGCCAATAAGTACAATCCATACATGAGTAGAAATATTAGAAGTATAGGTATACATATGATGTGAGTTGTTATGACTTATACAACTATAACATGATTATATGTATAAAATACTTCTTAAATTTGAACAATGTTCATTGAGAAAAGGGCCTAGTCATATGTTCAAAACATGTTTAGGAAAGTAATATGTGTTTTAATATAGTATTAAAATATTCATAGTCAGAGTCATTATTTATTAACATGGTGATAAAGTTAGAAAAGATAAATTTAATAAGATTTTGTTTACCTAAGATATTATAAAAACTTTCATTAAAAAAATTATGGTTTATTTCAACAAGCTCGTCCAATACTTGAATAAAATGTTCCATATAAGGAAGTTCTTTAAGTTTATCTTTATTTTGATAAAAATCAAATAAAGTAGATAGGTCCTTTAAATAAGTATCTTCAATTTGACTTAGATAATTAAGTATGTAAAAGTAAAGTACTTCTAATTGTTTAAAAAAATCTAGGTGAGGATCAAAAGCATGATGAAACTCTTTAAAACATTCATCCCAAAAATTTTGGATAACTGCATTAACTAAATCCAGTTTGGTAGGAAAGTAGTTATAAATAGTACCTAATCCAATATCACACTTTCTGGCGATACTTCTCATATTAATGGAGGCAAGGCCTTCTTCATGAGCAATTAGGCTTGCAGTAGATAAAATAAGCTCTTTAGGATTCTCTACTATACCTAACATATATTCACCCCTTTAAATGAACTATGTTCAAAGCATAACTTGAAAATGGGAAAATGTCAATATTTTTACAAATATTTACAGAAACTATAACTTAATTGCTTAAGAACATAATAGATAATATATAATAAAGATAAAAAACTACAAGGTAAAATAATGTATACATACAGGCTCATATAACAAATACTAAGAAAGCACACACAATAAGCACATAATAAAAAGAACTGTTTTAGTAAATGAAGGAGTAGGCACCAAATTTACTAAAAGCAGTTCTTTTTTCAAATTATTAATAAATGCAAGTTTATATAGGAATATTATAAAAATAGTATAGCAAAATATAGAAAAAACAAGTATCATAGAAGAAGATATTAAAAAGAATATAAATTTTGTTTATATGGTGTTAAGAATTTTAAAGTACACTAGAATAAATAAAATGTATTGTAGGGAGAAATAAGATGAAAAAATTTAAAAAACTTGTTGCAATCTTAGGACTTGCAACGATCACAGTAGCAGCTGTAGGATGTGGACAAGCAGAAGCAAAAGGAGCAAGTGACAAAACTGAAGCAACAGATACACAATCTGCAAAAGGTGATGCAGAAGCAGATAAAGACAAAGCTGAACAAGAAAAAATTGTTGTAGCTACAGTAGAAGGCGAAAATATTACTCTAGCAGATCTTAATAAAGAATTAGCATATCTTGAGCAACTTCTTGTTATGCAGTATGGAGAAGACTACAAAAATAACGAAGAGGCAATGAAATATTATAAAGAACAACAAAAAATCTTCTTAGACTACTTGATTGAATCTAAATTAGTTATTAGCCAAGCAGATCAGAATAAAATTGAAGTATCTGATAAAGAAGTAGAAGAGCAAATCGAGCAAGTAAAAGCTAATGTAGGTTCAGAAGAAGCTTTTACAGCAGCGTTACAACAAGAAGGCATTACTTTAGAAGAATATAGCCAATTAGTAAAAGAAAACTTAATTATTTCTAAGACTTTAGAACAAGTAACTAAAGATGTTAAAGTAAATGAAGATGAAGTTAAAAAGTACTATGATGATAATATAGCTCAATATACAAAAGGTGCTGGTGCAAATATGGCACATATTTTAGTAGCTACAGAAGATGAAGCTAAGAAAGTTAAAAAAGAGTATGAAGAAGGTAAGTCATTTGAAGAACTTGCTGCAACATATGGAACAGATGGAACAAAAGATCAAGGTGGTAACTTAGGCTTTATCACATACGATTCACAACAATATGATCAAGACTTCTTAGCAGGAGCAAAAAATCTTAAAGAAGGTGAAGTATCTGATCCTGTAAAAACACAATTTGGATATCACCTTATCAAAGTAACAGATGTTCAAAGCGAACCAGTTGTAACACCATTTGAAGAAGCTAAAGTATCAGCAGAGCAAGCAGTATTAAAAGATAAGCAATACAATAAATTTGAAGAATACATTAAAGGTATTAGAGAAAAAGCTAATATTGAAATCTTTGAAGATAAATTAGGTTAATAGTTAATTATAAAAGCGAACTGTACAAGCAGTTCGCTTTTATAATTAGAAATAAATAATTAAATAAAATAAAGAAATCCTAAGTCCGAAAGGACTTAGGATTTTATAAAATGGAAAGGAAACGTTAACTAAGTTTAAAAGAACTTTTAAGTGATACAATACGGTTAAATACAGGATGTTCTGGTGTACTGTATTTAGAATCTACAGTGAAGAAACCGTGACGTACAAATTGGAATTTATCTAAAGGTTGAATATCTTTACTGCCAGTAGATTCAATATAACCTTGAACTACTTCTAATGAATTTGGATTAATTTGCTCTAAGAAATGTTTACCTTCGTTTTCTGGTAAATCATCTAGAATAAGTGGTTCAAATAATCTAAATTCACAAGGAATAGCATCGCTTGCATTTACCCAGTGAATAGTTGCCTTAACTTTACGTCCTGTAAAGCCAGAACCACTCTTAGTTTCTGGGTCATAAGTACAGTGAACTTCTAAGATGTTACCATCTTCATCTTTAATAACGTCTGTACATTTAACAAAGTAAGCACCTTTAAGGCGAACTTCATTGCCTGGGAAGAGGCGGAAATATTTCTTAACTGGTTCTTCCATAAAGTCTTCTTGTTCAATATAGATTTCACGTGAAAAAGGAACAAGACGTGTGCCAGCTTCTTCATCTTTAGCGTTATTTTCTATTTCTAGCATTTCTACTTGACCTTCTGGGTAGTTAGTAATAACTAGTTTAAGAGGTCTCATAACAGCCATAAGAAGAGGTGCTTTTGGAAGAAGGTCTTCACGAAGGAAGTAATCTAACATTTGACTATCTACTGTAGAGTCAGCTTTAGATACACCGATTTCACGACAGAATGCACGGATTGCTTCTGGTGTGTAACCACGTCTTCTAAGGCCAGCAATAGTAGGCATACGAGGATCATCCCAACCATCAACTACAGCTTCATCTACAAGTTGTTTAAGTTTACGTTTACTCATAACAGTGTTTGTCATGTTAAGACGAGCAAATTCAATTTGACGAGGTGTGCTTTCCATTTCACATTCACGCACAAACCAGTCATAAAGAGGTCTATGATCTTCAAACTCTAATGTACAAATAGAGTGTGTAATACCTTCAATAGCATCTTCTAATGGATGAGCAAAGTCATACATTGGGTAGATACACCATTTATCACCTGTATTGTGATGTGTTGAATGTGCAATACGATAAATGATAGGATCACGGAAGTTAATATTTGGTGAAGACATATCAATCTTAGCGCGAAGTACTTTAGAACCGTCAGGGAACTCACCATTTTTCATGCGTTCAAATAAATCTAAGTTTTCTTCTACACTACGATCTCTATATGGGCTTGGTCTACCAGGTTCACTAAGTGTACCACGGTACTCACGCATTTCTTCTGGTGTAAGATCACATACATAAGCTAAACCTTTTTTAATAAGGAGAATAGCTTTTTCATACATAATATCAAAGTAATCAGATGCAAAATAAAGGTTATCCCAATTAAAGCCTAACCACTTTACATCTTCTTTAATAGATTCAACATATTCTGTATCTTCTTTTACTGGATTTGTATCATCAAAACGAAGGTTTGTTTTACCATTAAACTCTTCTCCTAAACCAAAGTTAAGGCAAATGGATTTGGCATGCCCAATATGAAGATATCCATTTGGTTCTGGAGGGAAACGTGTAATAATTTCTTTATGTTTACCACTATTCAGGTCATCAATAACAATGTTTTTAACAAAGTTAGATGAGTTCATTTCATTTGACATAAGAAGTACCTCTCTAATCTTCAAAAAGAATTCATTTGTATATATTATCTCTATTTTAATCTAATAGTAAAAAAAAATAAAGGGCAAAAGCCCTTTATAATGAAAAATTTATGAAGAATCTAATCTTTTTTAGCAGCACAATGCTTACATACTTTAATTTTATTTTTATCCCATAATAATTTAACACGTGGTCTATTGCAAAGTGGACAGGTACCACGCCAGTTTTTTTCTTTTTTCACCCATGGACCTCTTTTTGTTTTTGCCATTTTTATCCCCCTTATTTAAAAACAAGTTTATATGTTAAATATATTAAAGTTAGGACAAGATTATGCAGTATAAATAAAATTAAAATGTTAATTAAAACCTATTAAGGAATAAATAAGTCCTTATAAATATTATAAAATTACTAATACTAATATTGTAACAAGGCATGATTTAAGGAGGGGTTAAATGATGGCGAGTACACGTAGAGCAATGAAAAATATGGTTAAAGATATGAAACGTATTATGAAAAAGACAGTAAAAAGATTAAGTTAGGTTCCTATTTTATAAAAGCTGAGAGTGTGGTTTTATAGCCATTCTCTCAGCTTTTTCTTAGATTGTCTAAATTGGTTGCAAAAACTTTTAAATTCAGTATAATAATAGTGTTGGAATTTTGTGGAAATATATGTAAAGGGGTTAATCAAATGAAAAGAGATAGAAAAATAATAATAACTTGCTTTTTACTAGTTACTCTCCTTGGTACTTCAAGTGTATTTGCTAATCATTTAGTTATGGTCGAAGGAGTTCCTACTATAAATCAAAAGCCAGAATTACCTACTGGATGTGAGCTTACTGCACTAACTATGCTTCTTCAGTATTATGGAGTTGATGTTTCTAAGGAACAAATTGCAAAAGAAGTAACAAAAGTACCTGTGCCTTATGTGAGTAAAGGTAAATTATATGGTGGAGATCCTAATAAAGGATTTATAGGAGATCCTTTTAGCAAAAATGGTTTTGGTGTATATAAAGGTGCACTTATTCCTATTATAGAGAAATATTTACCAGGTAGAGTTGAAGATTTAAGTGGGGGAGACTTTAGTCAAATTTATAAAGCATTAGATGAGGGGAGACCAGTTATGATTTGGACAACTATAGCTATGCTTAATGTAGATGAGAAAAAGCATTATTGGACTACTTTAGAAGGTAAAAAAATTGAGTGGAAAACACCAGAACATGCCATGGTTGTGGTAGGTTATGATGATCAATATATTTATTTAAATGATCCTTACATAGGAAAACAACGTAAATACAAAAAACAAGTGGTTATTAATAGATGGTCTGATATGGGTAAGCAAGCATTAGCTATAGGTACGAGCAAAGCTTTACCTAAAGTAGATATTATTAAACTTCAAACAGCTGTAATAGATGATATTAAATACATAGATTTTTTAACTTTAGATGAACAAGGAACTTGGATACAAGCACGTATGTTACCTAATATACTACCATCTACAAGTATAGCCTATGATGAAAAGACTTACTCAGTCCTAATTCGTGTTAAAGAAAGAGTAGGAGAAGATATTGATTGGTCTCATATCCAAGAAGATAAAAGTATAAATCAAGCTATACCAAAAACAGTACAGAATCAATATACTTCTGAAATGATACTTATTCCAACAGATAAAGACTTAGTAAGTTATAATCCACAAGGTAAAAAAGTAGATATGGTTTATAAAATTATAGATGGTATAACCTATGTAAATAAAGAATGGGTAGAGGCCTTTTATAATATGGACATTGAAGTAGTTGAATAACAAGTAATAATAAAAAAGAGGCCTTATGAGCAAGCTCTATTTTTAGAGCATAAAGATTAAAATAAAACTTTTATATTATAAGATAAACAAAATGGGGTGTTGCATTAGCTAATTTAAATAAGCTAATGCGACACCCCATTTTTTATTAAGAGGTATAAAAAGATTTAATTAATATGCTGACTTTGGAAGCCTTGACGAGGAACAGAATGTTTTTTTGCATTAGGATTATGATTCATACCTTCAGCTGTAAGTGGTGTTTGGTGATTACATTTTTCCATACGTTTTTGTTTATTATCTATTTGACTATCTTTAGGCATAGTATAATCTCCTTTAAAAATCAATTAAATTTGTAGCTAATATTAGGATGGATTTTAAGACCTTTTTATATACTGGAAATATTATATAAGGGATTTTAATAAGAATGAAATATAAATGACTTACACATAGTAAGATAAGATTCATATAAAAAAATATAAAAAGTTATAAAGGTAGCAAGGAGGTTATAGGATGAAACCAGTAATTGTGGCTTTTGGGGGTTCTTTTAACCCACCTACTAACTCTCATTTTTCTTTAGCAGAACAAATACATTGTAGCTTTAAAGAAGTGGATGGTATTATATTTATACCTGTATCGGATTTATATCCTAAGAAGGATTTATTAGAAGCTAAGTATAGAGTAGAAATGTTAAGACTTGTATGTGAAAAAAATCCGTATTTTAAAGTATCTACTATTGAAACGGAATCACCTAATGTACTAAATAGTATTGAGACATTACGTTGTTTACAAGAACAATATAAAGATCATGAAATATGGCTTACTTTAGGAACAGATAATCTAAAGGTAATGACTTCTTGGCCAGGATATAAAGAAATCTTAGAGAAGTTTAGGTGCCTAGTATTAGAAAGAGATGAAGATTGTTTCAACAAGATAGTATTGGGTGATGAAGTACTTAAGCATTATAAGGATAGGTTGATACAAGTTAGAGAAAGTATTCATAGTGATGGAAGTGCAACTTTATTACGTAATA
This sequence comes from uncultured Eubacteriales bacterium, assembly GCA_900551325.1. Taxonomy (GTDB): domain Bacteria; phylum Bacillota; class Clostridia; order Lachnospirales; family Cellulosilyticaceae; genus Holtiella. Next base: position 13,664 of record URVM01000035.1, read on the forward strand.
TGATACGAGAAGGGAAGAGTATTCGTTATATGCTCCCCGATGAAGTGTATTTCTATATTAAAGAAAAAGGACTTTATACGGTTATATCAACTTCACATGATTAAACTGAGAATAATCTTAGATTATGATATAATAAGAGTAATGAAAAGGTCTATAAATTAGTTGTTAAAGAAAGGAATGTGGCAAAATGAATGAAGCAAGATTAGAACACAGATTAAATTGGATACGTGAGCGTGTAAAGGCTTCAGGGTGTAAAGGAGTAGTTGTTGGAGAAAGTGGAGGGAAAGACTCTGCTACTGTAACAGCTCTTTGTGTACGTGCTTTAGGTAAAGAAAATGTAGTAGGGATTAGTATGCCTTGTAATTCTTTATCTACAGATATGGACCATGCACGTCTTGTAGCAGATGCTTTTGGTATTAAACTTATAGAAGTGAATATTGCAGGAGCTTTCAATACTTTAAAAGATACAATACAACAAGAACACGAAGTAAGTGACTTAGCAGTAGCCAATATTAAACCTAGACTTCGTATGACTACATTATATGCAGTAGCTCAAACACTTAACTACCTTGTAGTAGGTACAGATAATTTAAGTGAGATGGTAATGGGATACTTTACTAAATGGGGAGATGGTGGTTATGACTTTAACCCATTAGGTGATTTAACAATGCAAGAGGTATTAGATTTAGGACGTGAGCTAGGCGTACCAGAGCCTATTTTAACTAAGGCACCTTCAGCAGGACTTTGGGAAGGGCAAACAGATGAAAAAGAAATGGGCGTAACTTATAAAGCTATAGAGGAATACATTAAAACAGGTACAACAGATCCAGAATCTTTAGCTGTTATAGAAAGAACACATAGTAGAACACAACATAAACGCGAGATGCCATATATCTATAGAGGATATAGTGAGGAATAATAAGATAAAGGGACCCCTCTTATTTATAAAAGAGGGGTTGTAAGTATGCAAAATTGAGGATGAGGAATAGACGATGAACTGGCAAATTAAGCACTTTAATGAACTAACACCTACACAATTATATGACATGATTAAATTAAGACTAGAAGTATTTATAGGAGAGCAAGGCTGTTCTTATGAGGACTTAGATGATAAAGACAAAAAGGCTCACCACGTTTTCCTATATGATCAAAATAATATAATAGCTTGTTGCCGCATTTTAGAAGCAGGTGTAGCTTATGATGAAATATCTATAGGTAGAGTATGTGTACACAAAAATTATAGAAATCAAGGCATTGCAAAAGAAATGATGGAAATAGCCATGGCATTTATTAAAGAAAATAATAAAGAAGGAAGTGTAAAAATTTCGGCACAAAGTTATATTCTTCCTTTTTATGAGAGTTTAGGATTTAAGGTTATATCTGATGCTTACTTAGAAGAAGGTATTGAGCATAAAAAAATGATATGGAAATATCATCTTATAGAAAGTTAACATAATATATGTTATTATAGATGAAAAAAGCTATTAATTGGAGGAAATTATGGAACATATAATTGTAATTGGGATAGCTGGTGGGACAGGATCAGGTAAAACAACTCTAGCTAATAAAGTTAAAGAAGCATTTGGAAATGAAGTAGTTATGCTTTGCCATGATTATTATTATAAATCAAATTCAGACCTGCCATTTGAAGAGCGCGTTAAATTAAATTATGACCATCCAAATGCTTTTGATACAGATTTAATGATTGAACATATTCAAAGACTTAAAAAAGGTCAAACTATCCAACATCCAGTATACTCTTTTGTAGAACATACAAGACTTGAAGAAAGTGTAGAAGTAAAGCCTGCAAAAGTTATTATTGTAGAAGGGATTTTAATCTTTGAAAATAAAGAGCTATGTGACCTTTGCGATATTAAGGTATTTGTAGATACAGATGCAGATGTTCGTATTTTACGTAGATTAATAAGAGATGTAAAAGATAGAGGTAGAGACATAGATTCTGTTGTAAGCCAATATTTAAATACTGTAAAACCAATGCATGAACAATTTGTAGATCCTAGCAAGAAAAGAGCGGATGTAATTATCCCTGAAGGCGGCTTTAACTCTGTAGCATTAGAAATGCTTTTAGAAAGAATTCGTACTTTTTTATAAATCATAAGTAAAACTGTATAGGGTATGTAAGAATTACACAAACTTATACTGAAACTTCATAGACACTACAAAATATAAAACGACTAGAATGCAATTTGAGGAGAATATAAAGTAATGTGTAATTATAATATTTTAACCATTAATCCAGGATCAACTTCAACAAAAGTAGCTTTATTCAAAAATAATGAATTAGTATTTGAACAAGTATTAAGACACCCAGCTGAGGAACTTAATGCTTATGAAAACTTAATTGATCAATATGAATACCGTAAAGAAAAGATAGAAAACTTCCTAGAAGAAAAAGGTATTAAGCTTAATGAGCTCCATGCTATTTCTTGTAGAGGAGGACTCATTGGACCTATTCCAAGTGGAACATATAGTATTGATGAAGGACTATTTACTAGATTATCTACTAATGTAGTACATGCATCTAACTTAGCAGGGATTATAGGTTATAATATGGCTAAAGAACTTAATATACCGGCATATATTACTGACCCTGTAACAGTAGATGAAATGGCACCTATAGCAAAAGTAACAGGTATCCCAGGTGTAGTAAGAAAAAGTAAGTTCCATGCACTTAATCAAAAAGCTGTAGCAAGAAGAGCAGCAGATCAAATTCGTAAACCTTATGATGAATGTAACTTTATTGGTGTTCATATTGGCGGTGGTATTAGTATTGCAGCACATGAACAAGGTAAGGTTGTAGATGTGAACAATGTTATTGATGGAGATGGACCACTTGCACCAACACGTGCTGGTTCTATTCCTGTAGAAGCTGTTATTGACTTATGTTTTTCAGGTGAATATAAATCAGCTAGTGAATTTAAAGAATTTGTATCTCAAAGAGCAGGTCTGACAGCTTATCTTGGAACAAGTGATGTGAGAGACGTCCAAGAAATGATGGAACAAGGGAATGAAGAAGCAAAAATCTTATATGAAGCTATGGCATATCAAATTTCTAAAAATATTGGAGCAATGGCTACAGTGCTTAAAGGAAAAGTTGATGCTATCTTTATAACAGGTGGTGTAGCTTATTCAAAACAATTTATACGTCTTTTAAAAGAGCGTATTGATTTTATTGGAGAAGTTATTGTTATTCCAGGAGAAGAAGAAATGTTGGCTTTAGCAGAAGGTGCCCTTCGTGTATTAAAAGGACAAGAAGTAGCTAAAGTATTATAAAAATAGAATTAACCCTCTTTATCTTGAAGTATTCTGATGATTATGTCATATTAGAATAAAAAGATAAAGGGGGGGTTGCTATGAGGAAGAAAAGTAGGATATTGCTAATTATTTTTCTTATAGGAATAAGTGTATTATTTAGTGCATGTGCTTCTAAAAATGCAACCAGTATGATGGAATCAACAACTTCAGAAGCTCCACAGGCTCCAATGGAAGAATCTAAAGAAGAAATGAATTTTGATATGGAAGTAACACAAGAACAGAGTGGTAGTGGCAATATACAATTTGATACTACGAATAAACTTAATAGAAAGATAATTAAAACAGGGACCATTAATCTTCAAACAAAAACTTTTGAAGAGAGTGTGCAAGGTGTTATAGATGAAGTTAATGCCCTAGGTGGATTCATTCAGAATTGCTCTATTGAAGGAAATAACTTATATAGTACTTATAGAAGACGGGCAGCTAACCTAAGTGTGCGTATTCCTAATAATGTATTTGACACATTTATGAATGAGAGCAATCAATTTGGGAATATAACATCTAAGAGCATACAAGGAGAAGATGTTACAAATCAATATATGGATACAGAAATAAGACTTTCTACTTTAGAAATTCAAGCAGAGAGACTTAAAGAATTACTAAAGCAAGCAGGTGATTTAGATAAGTTATTTAGAATAGAAAAAGAACTTGGTAATGTAACTTATGAAATAGAATCTCTTAAAGGTACACTTAAAAAGTATGATAGTTTAATTGATTATTCTACAATAGAAATCTATATAGAAGAAGCGGACGTATATATAGAACCTATTAAAGAAGATACATTCCTTGACCGAGTGAAAAATACATTTATAAAATCATTTAAAGGTTTAATAAGTGTTATCCAGACTATATGCCTAATAATAGTAGCAATTATTCCATTTTTAATTATTTTAGTGCCTATCATAATAATTGGTATAAAGATATTATCATATAGGAACAAGAAAAGGAAAAAACACTCACAAGATGAATAGAATGAATAGAAAAGAAGCCTAAACATAAAAATCAACATAAAAAAGGTGTCACATGTGTGACACCTTTTTGTGTAAGGAATTAAGCTTGGTTTACAGAACCGAATAATTCCATTTTTTCTTTAACTGTTGCTTTAATAGCTTCGAAACCTGGAGCTAATACTTTACGAGGGTCAAATCCTTTACCTTCTAAGTCTTTACCAGCTTCGATATATTTACGTGTAGCAGCAGCGAATGCTAATTGACATTCTGTGTTAACGTTGATTTTAGCTACGCCTAAAGAGATAGCTTTTTTGATCATTTCTTCAGGAATACCTGTACCACCGTGTAATACTAAAGGCATTTCACCTGTTGCATCGTTGATTTTTTCTAATGCATCGAAAGCTAAACCTTTCCAGTTTTCTGGGTATTGACCATGAATGTTACCAATACCAGCAGCAAGCATTGTTACACCTAAATCAGCGATAGCTTTACATTCGTTAACATCAGCGATTTCACCAGCACCAACAACACCATCTTCTTCTCCACCGATTGAACCAACTTCAGCTTCTAAAGAAAGACCTTTTTCATTTGTTAAGTTAACAAGTTCTGTTGTTTTAGCAATGTTTTCTTCGATAGCGTAGTGTGAACCATCGAACATGATTGAAGAGAAACCAGCAGCCATAGCAGCTTTAGCACCTTCATAACTACCGTGATCTAAGTGAAGAGCAACTGGAACAGTAATGTTTAATTCTTCGATTAAACCGTTTACCATACCAACGATAGTTTTGTAACCACCCATATATTTACCAGCGCCTTCAGATACACCTAAGATAACTGGTGAGTTGTTTTCTTGTGCTGTTAATAATACAGCTTTTGTCCACTCTAAGTTGTTGATATTGAATTGACCTACAGCGTATTTACCAGCGCGAGCTTTATTAAGCATTTCTTTTGCAGAAACTAACATGATATACCTCCGTATAAATGGATTTCTTGGTTTTTGTTTACCTACCATTATTATACCTTAAATGTCAAGTTGTGAAAATATAAACTAACAATTTAAATAGCCTAAAATTAAGACATAAAATATACATTCACTAGACAAATTAGATAAGAAAGACGAATAAGCAAAGTTCAAACTATAGTGTAAGGTTGAAGAAATGGTAAACTAAAGTATAATAATCTTAATAATAGGGAAGAAAGAAGGGGAGAGTATGGACCATACATATAAAATAATTCCTTATGCTTATTGGCAAGTTAAAGAATATGAACAATGGCTCATGAATCAAGCAAAAGACGGTTGGGAGGCTATAAGTATAGGATATATATGGGCTAGGTTTAAAAGAATACAGCCTAATGAACGTACTTATAAAATTGTATTCAATAAAGCAATTACTCTTAATCAAGATGTGGCGCAAGAGGAATGGAAAAAAATTAGAACATCAACTAGCTTTTTGATTTATATGTCACTGGGAGAGAGTAGGCTAGAAAATTTAGGTTATAATCAAGAAGAAGAACAAGAAGAAATAGAAAAATTAAAGTCTGGAAGTAAGGCCCAAAGTATTATGTTTGGTATATGTTTTGGTTTTGCTGTTATTATTTTGTCTGCATATATGATAGAGGCTGATTTTCTATATAAGCTTATCACAGGAGATTTAAATAGTTTTATAAATTTGTTATTGATGCAAGTAATCCTGTTCATTCAAAATCTAACAGAGTATGTGGGCCTAAATAAACTTCAAAAACAGATGGGAAATAAGATAGTTTATGAGGAGAATATAGGAAGTAAAAAAACTATTAAATCCAATATAATTAGAATAATATATAGCTTTAGTTTAATTGGTATTTTTTTAGTTACATTAGGGTTACTATTAACAGGCGAGTACAACAATAAGACTCTCCCTAGAGAAGAGATAAATTTACCTATTATACGTCTAGCTTCTTTAGAAGACAATCCTACATTCAAAAGATATGAGAGCGAAATGTTTGTAGATGCTAAAGTAGATTTGCGAAATTGCTATGAAAGAAAGTGGAACTTTCTTATTAATACCCAATATGAAGCAGTTGAAAATGGAGAAATAAGTGATAGCAATATAGAAGTAGATTTACCAGTTTTAGAACAAGAAGTTTATAAGTTAAGATTTAAAGAATTAGGAAATTTATTAGTTAAAGCAATAATAGAAAAGAGGGACTACAGAAGAGATAATCCAAAGTGGGAGATAACTGTAGGAGGGATAGATACTATTTATGTAAGTAAGAATAACAACCGTAATTGGTTAGAACTTATTGTACAGAGGGATGATTATGTAATATACATTTCTTATATAGGAAATGCTTCTACAGATAAGGTTATAGAGCAGATTAGAAAGGTTATAAAATAATACATAGGGGGAGCATCAAAGAACAAAAAGCTGCAAGATAAGAACTAAGCTCATAAGTAAGAAAATATATTTTAATTAAAAGAGGTACATGCTACTAAGCATGTACCTCTTTTAATTAAAATAATAAATGACCAATGAGTGCAATCACTGGAAGAGTTACTAAAGTTCTTTGAATAAAGATAATAAATAACTCTTTTAAGTTTACTGGGATTTTAGATCCGAGTAAGAGTGCTCCAACTTCTGATAGGTAGATAAGCTGTGATATGGAAGTACAAGCTACTACGAAACGAGTCATATCAGAACTTATATCAGAAGCTAAAATAGAAGGTAAAAGCATATCTGCAAAACCAGCCATAAGTGTACTAGAAGCAGCCATAGCTTCTGGAACACCTAGTACAGCAAGCACAGGATAAAATGGTAAGCCTAATATTTTAAAGAATGGTGTATATTCGGCAATGATAAGAGCAATTGTCCCAACACCCATTACGATTGGAATAACAGCAAACCACATATCAATAACATTCTTTACGCCATCTTTTAAGATGCAATTTTTAATGCTTTGGTGTTCGGCAGTACGAATAGCATTTTTAAAGCCATAGGAAAAAGCACTATACCCACTAGGAAGGTCTTCGTTAATTTGTGGTACTGTTCCGTCTATTAACAGGTCTTTTTTCTTAGCTAAAGGTCCAAACTTTGGTACAACAACTGCAGCTACCATGCTTGCAAGTGTTACAGTAAGATAAAAAGGAATGAACATATGGCTAAGTCCTACTGTATCTGCAATAACAAGTGTGAAAGTAATAGAAACTAAAGAGAAGGTAGTTCCGATAACACAAGCTTCTCTTTCTGTGTAGAATCCATCTTCGTACTGTTTACTTGTAAGAAGTACTCCGATAGTACCATCTCCAAGCCATGATGCAATACAGTCAATAGCTGAACGACCAGGTAGATTAAAAACTGGACGCATAATTTTTACAAGTAAAGAACCTACAAATTCAAGTAATCCAAAGTTTAGTAGAAGTGGGAGGAAAAGTCCAGCAAAGAGGAAAATAGTGAAAAGAATTGGTAATAAGTCTGCTAGAATAAGTCCACCTGTTGCTTCACTATAAATCATTTCTGGTCCTACCTTGAACACCCCACAAATGATAAATATAACACTGAATAAACGAATAGCAACCCATACAGGTTTAACATTAAAAAGTGTATTTAAAAACTCATTTTCAAGTATAAACTTAGGTTTTATGCATTTAGTTATAAGAGTAGCAATACCAGTAATACTAATAATACTTAATAAAATAATAGGTAAAAATCCATTTAATTGCCCTTGTAACCATTTAGATAAAATAGCTACAGGAATAGTAATACCTCCATCTACTGAGAAAGGAATCATAAATAAAAAAATTCCAATAAGGGATGGAAGAATAAATTTAATAATTGATTTGGTTTTATATTGTTTCAAAACTATGGCTCCTTTAATATACATCATGTTAAGTAAGTCACTGTAACATTATAAGACGAAATTAATAAAAATTCAATAACTAATTTGCATAAATATGCATAAAAATTAATTTGTAGAGATTAGTTAATTAAAAAGTAAACATGACCTAGTGTCTTATAAAAGTTCTTGTTATAATAAGAAAGAATTATTAAGACTAAGCTTTATAGCTCATTATACAAAAGAAAGAGATATTATAAATAGGTACTAATAAAGGAGAATTTAAAATGTTACATGCTTTTCAAAGAACAGAGATGTTAATAGGAAAAGAAGCCTTAGATAAACTTAAAAATAGCAAGGTAGCTGTTTTTGGAATAGGTGGCGTAGGTTCATATACAGTAGAGGCCCTAGCAAGAACAGGGGTAGGTAATTTAGTTCTTATAGATAGTGATACAGTTTGTGTATCTAATATTAATAGACAAATTCATGCTACTACTCAAACCGTAGGAAGACCAAAAGTAGAAGTTATGAAAGAACGTATACTACTTATTAATCCAGAAGCTAATGTAACCATTCATCAAGCACTATATAATGCAGAAACAGCAGAAGAACTATTAAGTACAGATTATGATTATGTGGTAGATGCTATTGATATGGTAACTTCTAAAATAGATTTAATTGTAAGATGTAAAGAAAAAGGTATACCTATTATTAGTGCTATGGGTGCTGCTAATAAGTTAGATCCTACTAAGCTTGAGGTTACAGATATTTATAAAACAAGCGTTTGTCCTTTAGCTAAAGTTATGCGTCATGAACTTAAAAAAAGAAGAGTAAAGAAACTTAAAGTGGTATACTCAAAAGAGCCAGCACTAACACCTACACAACCAGAACCTACAGGTGAAACGCCAGCACCAGGTACTTGGGTAAGACGTCAAATCCCAGCATCAGTAGCCTTTGTACCATCTGTATCAGGCCTTATTATTGCAGGAGAAGTCATAAGAGAATTAATAGATTATAAAAATAACTAAAAAATAAAGCTCCTTATGGAGACCATTTAAAATAGATGGTTTCTATAAGGAGTTTTGTATTTGTAAAATAAAAAATTCATAAGCGTAAACTTAACACTAAATCTTTCCAGTAAAAAATACAATAAAAATGG
>URVM01000036.1 GCA_900551325.1 uncultured Eubacteriales bacterium
TTTAATGGTTACTATTTTATTTTCAAAGTTCATTAGTTCTTATTTACCAAGGCTTCATGCCTCGTGTCAGTGGCGCTGTGCCCTGCTGACTTGTATTATTATGCCCTATATAATTACATAAGTCAACACTTCTTTTAAACTTTTTTCGTCTTTTTTTAACTTTATTTTCTTATCCCCATAAATATGTTCTTGTCCCCACTTTATTAACAGTTATCCTCAAGTTTATACACAATTTGTGGATAATTATTACATATTTAACTTCTTTATCTCATATATTAATATCAAGAATAAACTCTAACTTACTATCAAGGGCCCCCCTAAATAGAACTTTAGGCTATACCCTTGTTTTTTTATGGATTTAATTAGTCTTTTTCTAACATCCTTTATTTATTGGAGGTAACTATATGTATGACATCATTATTATTGGTGCTGGTGTAATTGGATGTGCAATAGCTCGTGAACTATCACGCTATCAACTTAATACCCTTGTTCTAGAAAAGGCCAATGATGTATGTTGTGGAACCAGTAAGGCAAATAGCGCTATTGTTCATGCTGGTTTTGATGCTAAGCCTCATACGTTAAAAGGTCAAATGAATGCCCCCAGTAATCTACTTTTTGATGAACTCTCTAAAGAACTAGACTTTCCTTTTAAGCGTAATGGCTCACTTGTTCTTTGTTTTGATGAAAAACACATCTTTCAACTTGAGCAACTTAGAGAGCGTGGAAAACAAAATGGTGTACCTGGTCTTAAAGTACTTTCTAATGAAGAAGCCCATCAACTTGAGCCCAATATTACTGACCAAGTAGTAGCTGCTCTCTACTCTTCTACTAGTGGTATTGTTTGTCCTTTTACACTTACTATAGCTCTAGCAGAAAATGCTTATGCAAATGGAGTGCATTTTCAGTTCAATCAAACTGTTACTTCTATTAAGAAGGATGATGATACTTTCATCCTTACTTGCCCAAATGCAACTTATCGCTCCAAAGTAGTTATTAATGCAGCAGGCCTTTTTAGCGATGAGTTAAATAATATGATTAGTAAAGCTCACTTTTCTATCATTCCCCGTAAAGGTGAGTATAACTTATTTGATAAATATGTATGCCACCTTACTTCCCATACTTTATTCCAACTTCCAACTAAACTTGGCAAAGGTATTTTAATTGCCCCTACTATAGATGGGAATTTAATAGTAGGTCCTAATGCTGTAGACCAAGAAGATAAAGAAGACTTAGATACAACTAGGCAAGGTTTAGATGAGATAATGATAAAAGCTCATTTAAGCCTTAGAAATATCCCTCTAAATTCTGTGATTACTTCTTTTAGTGGATTACGTGCTCATTTTGATGGGGATGACTTTATATTAGGTGAGGCATCTGATGTACCTAACTTCTTTAACGCAGCTGGTATAGACTCCCCTGGCCTTACTTGCGCTCCTCTTATTGGGAAGTATATAACTCAGCTTATAGTAGATAAACTGTCCCCTAAAGTAAATGCTAACTTTAATCCTAAACGTGAAGGGATGATTCGATTTAATGAATGCTCTAAAGAAAAGCAAAGAGAGCTTATTGCTTCTAACCCTCTTTATAGCAAAATAGTGTGTAGGTGTGAATGTATTACAGAAGCTGAAATTGTAGATGCACTTACTAGACCTCTAGGTGCTCGGGATTTAGATGGTATTAAACGTCGCACAAGAGCTGGGGCTGGCCGTTGCCAAGGAGGTTTTTGTTTAGTACGTAATATGGAGCTTATTCATGAATACTTAAATATACCTTTTATAGATATAAGTAAGTTTGGTCATTCCTCTACCTTATTAGTTGGACATAACAAAGAGAATCTTTAATCTAGGAGGTACCCTAATGCAAAACTATGATTTGATTATTATTGGTGGAGGTCCTGCTGGTCTTGGCGCTGCCCTTGCTGCAAGACAAAAAGGTATTAAAAACCTACTTATATTAGAGAGGGAAGCTTATCTGGGTGGTATATTAAATCAATGTATCCATAACGGCTTTGGCCTTCATACCTTTAAAGAAGAGTTGACTGGCCCTGAATATGCAGAACGCTTTATCTCTCTTATTCACAAAGAAAATATTCCTTATCTATTAAATACTATGGTTATAGATATAACACCCAAGAAGATAGTCTATGCCCTATCTGCTACAGAAGGTCCCCTTACCTTAAAAGCTAAAGCTATTATCCTAGCTATGGGGTGTCGTGAAAGGCCTCGTGGCGCACTTACTATTCCTGGAGGTAGATGTAGTGGCATTTTAACTGCTGGTACTGCCCAAAAGTTAGTGAATATGCATGGCTTTATGCCAGGTAAAGAAGTAGTGGTACTTGGTTCTGGTGATATTGGTCTTATTATGGCAAGACGTATGACTTTAGAAGGAGCCAAAGTTAAGGCTGTTGCAGAACTTCTTCCTTACTCAAGTGGTTTAAAACGTAATGTGGTTCAATGTCTAGAAGATTATAATATTCCTCTTCTTCTTAGTCATACAGTTATTAAAATCCATGGTAGGGAACGTTTAACTGGAGTTACTCTAGCTAAGGTGGACGAACAAAGAAAACCTATTCTAGATACTGCTACTTTTATTCCTTGTGACTTATTGCTTTTATCTGTAGGTCTTTTACCTGAAAATGAGTTATCCCATAAAGCATCTGTAGAGCTTTCTTCTATTACAGGTGGTGCCATTGTTGATGAACGACTAGAAACTTCTAGGTCTGGTATCTTTGCTTGTGGTAATGTACTCCACGTACACGACTTAGTAGACTATGTTACTACTGAAAGTCAAATTGCAGGAGAAAGTGCTGCCACATATATTCTTTCTTCTACTAAGAAGAGTGTTTCTACTCACAAGGTTCCTATTATATGTACAGATGGCGTTCGTTATAGTGTACCTCAATTTCTGTGTCCTACCTGCTCCTTACCGATCACAATCCGTTTTAGAGTAGATAAATTTTATAAAGATGCTTATAAATCTCTCTATATAAATGATATACGAGTTATGAAAAAGAAAAAACGTATTTTAACACCTGGCGAGATGGAGGACTTAGTCTTAACCCCAGAAATCTTAAATCAACATACCCCTGTTAATTCTCTTACATTAAAAATAGAAAGGAGCTAAACTATGGCAACAGTCCATCTTACATGCATTGGTTGTCCTTTAGGTTGTTCACTTACTGCCACTTTAGACAATAATGAAGTAATAAGTGTAACGGGAAACTCTTGTAATATAGGACTAGAGTATGCAAAGGAAGAATGCACTCATCCTACTCGTATCCTTACCACTACCCTTCCTGTAGCAAATGGTAACCTTCCAAGAGTAGCTGTCAAGACAGCTAAGCCTATTCCTAAATCCCAGATTTACTCTTGTATGAAAGCACTTAAATATCTACAGGTCCGTGCACCTATTAATGTTGGTGATATTTTATGTAAGGACCTTAATCATACAGGTATTAGCCTCCTTGCTACTCAAACTGTATCAAAAAAAATATAAGCTTTGGTATTTTATTATTATCAAACATCTCTATATGTCCTACCTCTATCCTTCCTTGTAACTACTATGTTATTATGGGATTAGTTTCTAGTTATTCGAAGGGGGTATTTTCGTTTTATGGCAAAGTATATTATGTCATTAGATCAGGGTACTACAAGTTCAAGATGTATTCTTTTTAATGAACAGGGCAGTATTGTAAGTGTTGCTCAAAAGGAATTTAATCAAATTTATCCTAAGGCTGGTTGGGTAGAGCATGATCCTATGGAAATTTGGTTTACTCAAATGAGTGTTGCTGTTGAAGCTATGGAGAAAGTACATGCTAGTGCCAGCGATATTGCAGCTTTAGGCATTACAAATCAACGAGAAACAACTGTTGTATGGGATAAGGTTACAGGTAAGCCTATATATAACGCAATTGTATGGCAATGTAGAAGAACCTCTAATTATTGTGATGATTTGAAAGCAGAAAGCTTTGATAACATCATTAAAGAAAAGACTGGCCTTATTTTAGATGCTTACTTCTCAGGTACAAAGGTTAAATGGATTCTAGATCACGTAGAGGGTGCTAGACAAAAGGCAGAAAAAGGTGAGCTTCTTTTTGGTACCATTGATACATGGCTTATTTGGAACTTAACTAAGGGCAAAGTTCACGTAACAGACTATTCTAATGCTTCTCGTACCTTACTCTTTAATATTCATACATTAAAATGGGATGAAGAAATCTTAGCTAAACTAGATATCCCAGCTACTATGCTTCCAGAAGTTAAACCATCTAGCTTCATCTATGGTGAAACAGATGCTTCCCTTTTGGGTGGGTCAATCCCTATTGGTGGTGCTGCTGGTGACCAACAAGCTGCACTTTTCGGCCAAATTTGTCACAAACCAGGTACAGCCAAAAACACCTATGGTACAGGTTGTTTTTTACTTATGAATACTGGTGATCAAGCTATTACCTCTAAGAATGGTCTACTCACAACTATTGCTTGGGGTTTAGATGGCAAGGTTGAATATGCCCTTGAAGGAAGTATCTTCATTGCAGGTGCTGCTATTCAATGGTTAAGAGATGAACTACGTATTATAGACCATGCAGCACATACTGAGACTTATGCCTCATCTGTTCCTGATACAAATGGAGTTTATGTAGTTCCTGCTTTTACAGGACTTGGTGCACCTTATTGGGATCAGTATGCTCGTGGAATGATAGTAGGTCTTACCCGTGGTGTTAAGAAAGAACATCTTATTCGTGCTACACTAGAGTCTCTTGCTTATCAAACCTATGATGTACTTAAAGCTATGGAAGAAGACTCAGGTATAAAGCTTAAAGTCTTAAGAGTAGATGGTGGTGCTTGTGCCAACAACTTCCTTATGCAATTCCAATCTGATATTTTAGGTGTTCAAGTAGATAGGCCAGATGTTATCGAAACAACTGCTCTTGGTGCAGCTTATCTTGCTGGTCTTGCAGTAGGCTATTGGAAAGATAAAGAACATATTCAGATGAACTGGGCACTTTCAAGAAGCTTTAATCCAAATATGGATGATACAAAACGTGATGAATTATTAGAAGGCTGGCATAGGGCTGTTAAATGTTGCCTCGCTTGGTCTAAATAAAACAAAGGTTAGCAAGTTACATCTTCGTAACTTAGCTAACCTTTTTCATTTACCAACCTAGTTGCTTCTTTTTATTACTAAAGTGACTATCGTCATTTTTAAATACTATATGGAATTCACCTAATTCATCTTGTTCTATTTTAGTAAGGGTAGTTTGTCCCATAACTTCTTGATTTACTTCATTGTCCTTAAAGTAATACATTAAGGCCTTTAAAGTTATACCATGAGCTACTACTAGAAGATTTTTACCTTTATTAGCTTGTAATAAATCATCCATAGCTTCTTTTACACGTTGTCTTACTTGTGCTAAGTTCTCACCCTCTGGTGCAGCCATTGTAGTATTCCCTTCCATGATAAGGTTAATATTCCACTCTGGGTTTTCCCTACTTATCTCTTCTGTTCTTCTTCCTTCATAAGTACCAAAGCTCATTTCCATTAAGCCTTCACAAGAAATGACTTCTATATCTTTATTACCTTTTAGAATTTGTGCTGTATGTAATGCCCTTTCAATAGGACTTGTATAAATCACATCTATGTCTACACTTTCTAGGCGTTCTCTAAGTTCCTCTGCCTTTTTAATCCCCTCTTGGGTAAGAGGAGAGTTGCCTCTTCCTTGTAATCTCTTCTCTATATTCCATTCAGTTTGACCATGTCTTGTCAAATAAATTGTAGTTTTCATATTTAACTCCTTGTTTTATATATTAAAGCTTTATAATGTTATATTTAATTATAAGATATCTTTTCCTATATAAAAAGTAAATTAACAAATATAGAAGACTTATCTACACTTCCCCCACTTTATAAATAAATCTTCTATCCATCCGGCTAGAATAAATGACTACTTCCTAGTCTCTTTTATTATCTTGTCTCTCTAATACTATAGCAATGGCCTGAAGCATTAATAAAGTAGATTTTGCCCCAGGATCTTCATTCCCCATACTCTGCTCACCTACATAACTTGTCCGACCTCTTTTTGCAATCATTAATTTGGTATCTTCAACGCCTACTTCTGCTGCTTCACAAGCTAGCTTCATACTTTCTGCTGCTGTCTTACCTTCTTCTATTCCTTTTATATAAGCTTCATAGGCAGGCTCTAAAGCATCGATTATTGTTTTATCTCCTTTTACAACTTTTCCTCTTTCTTTAATACCTTGTAAACTAGCTCTTAAAAGAATACCTAATACTTCTTTATCTAAGTAATCTCTATTTCTCATTGCCATAGATGCCTTTAAGAAAGCACTTCCATATAGTTGACCAGACACGCCACCTACATTAGTAACTATTGTCATACCTACTTTTTTCAAGCAATCACTTATCTTAATTTCTTCATCTACATGAAGTTTCTCCATCACATGGGCAAATCCTCTTGCCATATTAATCCCATGGTCACCATCCCCCACTTTTTTATCTAACTCTGTTAAGGAATCTTTATTAGCTTGTATAACATTGGCCATTTCACTAATTACTTCATATAATATAGTATTCATTAAATCCCTCCCCCTCTAATAGTCTTATTTTATTATACGAACCCCCCCCTCAAGAAATGACCATTTTGTCCATATATTATGTCTAAATAATAAAATAAGATGTGACAAAACAGATTAACCTTGTTTTATCACATCTTATTTTTAATTTTTAGTCTCTAATATCACTAATACACCATCTGGCTTTAATATCCCATCTATATAGTTACTACTAAATAATACCTGCTTACAGGTTGGTATTGTCACTGCCTCCTTACTACAATTAAGATAAACTTCTATGCTTTCTTCTTTTGATTGCTTTACTAAATGAATCAGTCTTTCATTGTTACATTCATTTTTAAAGAAGTAGTCATTACTTGTAAGGGCTGCATATTGTTTTCTAAGTTGAATAAGTGTTTTAGTTTTATCTATTTGATCTTTGTATTTCCCTTTTTTAATCTCATCCCAAGGCATACATCTTCTACAGTCTGGATCATGACTACCCATTAATCCTATTTCAGTACCGTAATAAAGGCTAGGACTTCCTGGCATAGCTAGAAGTAATGCTAGTTGTTGATAAAATTGATTTTCATTACCCTTAAGTCTTGTCATGAGTCTATCTGTATCATGGGAATCTAGTAAATTATACATAGCTTCATAGCTTTGTAGTGGATAACGGGTAAAACATTCATTTATATTTTTCTCAAAGTCTTCCTTTGTTAAGCTTTCATCTAGCCAGAACCGGTTGATAGTACTCATAAAGGGATAATTCATTACCCCATCATACTCATCTCCACCTAGCCAATTAATGGCATCATGCCACATTTCTCCTAGTAAATAAATTTCTGGATTAATGATTTTAAGTTTATGATGAAGTTTTTTACAAAACTGATGGGAAAGTTCATCTCCTACATCAAATCTAAGTCCATCTACACCAAACTTACCTACCCAATAACTACATACATCTAATAGGTATTTAACCATTTCTTCATTATTTGTATTAAGCTTAGGCATATTACTGCTAAAAGCAAAGGAGGCATACTTCCCATCTTTTGTATCATAAGCCCCCTCATTAAGGGGCCATTCATTGATTATAAACCAATTATAGTATATAGAAGCTTTTCCCTTCTTTATTACATCTTGCCAAGGCCCAAATGTTTTACCACTATGATTAAAAACCATATCCATCATGACACGAATACCATAATGGTGTGCTTTATCTACTACTTCTTTCCATATATCTTCATCACCAAAGGCTTCATCAATATATAAATAGTCTTGGGTATCATATTTATGATGGGAGGGTGACTTAAATATAGGTGTTAAATAAATACCTGTAATCCCTAAGTCATGTAGATAGGGTATCTTGGAACTTATTCCTTCTAAATCTCCTCCGTAAAAGCACTTCTCTTTAATGGGTTCGCTTTTCCAAGCTTTTGTACCTTTGGGGTTAAGTTTAGAATTGCCATTACAAAATCGTTCAGGGAAGATTTGATACCATATAGTGTTTTTCACCCATGTAGGTGGCCTAATAATATCTGATGTATTCATCCACGGGAAAACAAAGTACTGTAATCCTTGCCCTACTTCTTGGAACTCTTTTTGAGTTACAAAAGCATCTTCAAAAAAGTATATAACTTCTCCCTGCCCTTCAATCTCAAAGTAATACTTACATCTTTTGTAACTAGGCTTTACAATAGCTTGCCATCCTAAGTGATAAGGTAACTTTTTAGGTCTTGTCATTTCTATTTTTGTATGGCTCCAATTTCCCTTTTCATCTTGTTCAAAAGGATCACCGTAATGTAAATACACCTTATCTACATCGTATCCTGTCTTTATAAAGATTACTAATTCTTCTTCATTTAAAGGATAGCAGTAATTTCCTGTAGTACGGTGATACACCCTCCCTAAATCCATCTCTTCCCCTCCCTTCTAACGATTACTATTTTTAATCATCTTGTTAATTATAGGAATAACAGCATCTACCTCTTTGAAATTTACTAACTTCCATTCCCAGTTAGGTGAACCTACTGTGCCAGGTGTATTGATGCGACCTTCATCTCCTAAGTTGATTAAATCTTGTATAGGTAAGATAGCCAGTTCTGCCTTACTCATTAAAGTATAGTGAACAAAAGCATGAGCAACCTTTCTATATTTATATCCTACTTTAGCAAAATACTTTTTAATTGCCCTTTTTCTTCTAAAACCTTGGCTACTATACCACCCTTTTATGGTTTGATTATCATGAGTCCCTGTATAAATGATCATGTTCTCAATTTCTTCTTCTCTATTTTCTGGTTCATCGAAACGAAACTGAGTAATATACATCCCTTTAAGCTTATAATGATCCCTTAACTCAAGTACTTCCTTTCTTAAGTCACCTAAATCTTCTGCTACAATATTAATATCTGGTAGCTCCTTAAAGATTGTATCAAACAACTCATACCCCGGTGCTTCTACCCATTCTCCTTCTACTGCTGTAGGACAACTTACTGGTATCTTCCAATAGGTATCAAAGGCTCTAAAATGATCTATACGAATAATATCAAATAGGTTTTTATTGGCTTCTAGTCGGTTAATCCAAAATTTAAATCCATTTGCTCTTACTACTTCCCAGTTATAAATGGGATTGCCCCATCTTTGCCCAAACTCACTAAAATAATCTGGTGGAACGCCCGCTATAAAAGTTGGTCTACCTTCTTCATCTAATAAGAAATGGTCCTGATTTGCCCATACATCCAGGGAGTCAATGCCTACATATATAGGCAAATCCCCCATTACTTCAATCCCTTTACTATTAGCATAGACTTTAAGCTCCATCCATTGCACATAAAACATATATTGTAAAAACATTTGATACTCTACTTCTTCTTTAGGTACACCTAGACCCTTTTCTTGATTATGTATCCAGTCTTGTTCTTCTTTAGGCCATTCATTCCAAGGTCTTTGATTATTTAAGTTCTTTAAGCTGACAAAGACACTATATTCCTTTACCCATTGTTCCTTTATAAACTTTTCGTAGTCTACATCAGGCACAAAATTACTAAAGGCTTCTTTTAAATACTTTTCCTTATGTTTTCTAACCCCTTCATAATCAATCTTGGTCTTATTAGGTTTAAAAGAACTTATGGTGGAAGTAATAAGTCCTTGTTCTTGTAATTTTTCTAAACTAATATATAGCCATTCACCTGCACAAGAAGAGTAAGGCTGATAAGGTGAGTTACCATACCCTAGTGGATTTAAGGGGAGCAGTTGCCATATCTTCATCCCCATATTCTTTAGCTTATCAACCCATATATATGCTTCTTGCCCAAAATCCCCAATGCCATAAGGTGATGGCAATGATGCAATAGGAAGTAACACACCTGCTTTTCTCATATATGCCTCCTTATTTAAGTTTCCAAATTTGCTCATTATAATCTTCTATTGTACGATCAGAAGAAAAATAACCTGCCTTTGCTATATTTACTAACATTTTTTGCCCCCATTTTACACTGTCTTCGTATTCTCTAAAGGCTCTTTCTTTTGTCTCAATATAATCTTTAACATCTAATAAAGTCATAAACCAATCTTTTTGTACCAGTTCCTTATAGAGTCTACATAGACATGTAGGGTCTCCTAGTAAAATCATTTGTTTACTAATAATAAAATCTACTAATGGTTCAATATCTGGGTCTAAATAATAATCTTTTGATATATAACCTTTATCTTCATACAGCTTAATGACTTCATCACTTTCTTTACCAAATAAATAAATGTTGTCATCTCCTACTAACTCATGAATTTCCACATTGGCACCGTCTTCTGTTCCCAATGTAATTGCTCCATTTAGCATAAATTTCATATTGCCTGTACCACTGGCTTCTTTAGATGCTAATGAAATCTGCTCTGAAACATCACAAGCTGGAATAAGCTTACTAGCTGCTGTTACATTATAGTTTTCTACCATTACAATCTGTAAATGTGGACTTACCTCTTTATCACTAGCAATAAGCTCTTGTAAACAAAGAATAAGATGAATAATGTCCTTTGCCAGCGTATAAGCTGGTGCCGCCTTTGCACCAAAAATCATTGTGATAGGTGTTGTAGGTTTATTTCCTTTTTTAATATCTAAATACTTATAGATAGCATAAAGAGCATTCATTTGTTGGCGTTTGTATTCATGTAAACGTTTAATTTGTATATCGAAAATGGAGTTTTCATTAATGGTTATACCTTGTGTCTCAAATAAATACTCTTTAAGATTCTTTTTATTTTCTTCTTTAATCTCTAAAAGTCTCTTACTTACTGCTTCATCTCCTTTATATTGAAGGAGTTTTTCTAGTCCATAGGCATCTGTTTTAAATGTATCTCCTATTAAACTTTCAATATAGTTCGTCAAACTAGGGTTACAGTGTAGTAGCCATCTTCTAAAGGTAATACCATTTGTTTTATTATTAAACTTCTCTGGATAAATAGCATAGAAATCTTTTAGCTCAGATTCTTTTAGAATTTGTGTGTGAAGTGCTGCTACCCCATTTACACTAAAACTATAATGAATGTCTAGCCTTGCCATATGCACTCTGTCTTCCTCATCAATAATAGCTAGATTAGGATCTGCACATTTAACTTTTACTCTTTCATCCAACTGTTTTATGATTGGTATGAGCTGTGGTACAACCTCTTCTAAATAATCCATTGGCCATTTTTCTAGAGCTTCTGCTAAAATAGTATGGTTTGTATAGGCACAGCTTTTTTCTACAATTTGTATAGCTTCTTCAAAGCTCAGGCCTTTCAGTGTAAATAAACGTATAAGTTCAGGTATGACCATAGATGGATGTGTATCATTAATTTGAATTACTATATGCTTCGCAAAATCACAAAGAGCATACCCTCTTTCTTCTAACTCTAGTAACATTAATTGAGCTGCATTGCTTACCATAAAGTATTGTTGATATATTCTAAGAAGCTGACCTTCTCTGTCACTATCATCAGGATATAGGAATAAAGTTAAGTTATGCACGATATCTTTTTTATTAAAAGTAATACTATCTTTTTCTACTAAGTCCTCATCTACTTCATCAAGATCAAACAATCTAAGTTTATTAGATTTGCCATTATATCCTGTTATAGTCATATCGTATAAACTAGACTTTAAAGTAAAGTCTTTAAATGGTACTTCAAAAGAGATAGGCGATTTAACAAGCCAACCATCTGGTGTAATCCATTCATTTTTAATCTCATGTTGTTTTTTATCCCTAAATACTTGTTTAAAAAGTCCATAATGATAGTTAAGCCCTACTCCATCTCCTGGTAAGCCTAAGGTAGCAATAGAATCTAAGAAGCAGGCTGCTAATCTTCCAAGTCCTCCATTTCCTAAAGAAGGCTCTAACTCTATTTCTTCAATATCCCCTATATTTTTGCCATGTGCTTCTAAAAGCTGTTTTGCTTCTTCATATAATCCTAAGTTGATAAGGTGATTAGATAAAAGTTTACCCATTAGAAACTCTGCTGAAATATAATAAAGTTTTCTAGGACCCTCATTGTATGGTCTATCCTCTATCATAGTTTTTACATATTGTAGTAATTGTACGTAAAGCTCTTCGTTTGTGCATTCATCTATTGATTTACCTACATTCTTTTCTATATAGACTTTTAATTGATTCATGTTAAAAACCTCCACACCTAAATTATAATCTTATATTCATTATAGGTTGGGGAGGTTGTATAATATATATCAATTTTTCAAGAAATAAATCACTTTTTTACTTTTTAAGCTTGTCATTAATACGTAAGGTTTCTTCTAATCCTCCATCCCTATTCCATTTTGCTACAAACTCATCGAAATACTCTATAGGTTTCTCACCTGTAATAATTTGCAAGAAGGTATCTTTTTCTAATAGCTTTAATTCCTCTGATAGAGCATTAGACTCTTCAAACAACCATTCATCATATGCAATTTCACTATTTAGTAGTTTTTCTGTAGCTGTAATACGTGAGGTATAAGCTGCCCATTCTACAGGAGTAGGCTCGGGATTGTTTAAGTAATCTTGGCATACTCTATAATAAGACCTTTCAAAACCTAGTAATTCATCTTCTGATTTCTTACCTATTAATGTCTCTTTTATTTGTGTTGTCATACGGAAAAGTGCATCACTATAATCTACGTTTATAACAAGTGGTCTCGCTGTCGTGTCTACATTAAGAGCATAATAACTATTTATTTCTTCTGCTTCTTTATCTTCATACCTTCCATAGTCAAAAAGCATATTAATCATTTTTATTACAAGCTCTGGATGTTCAAATCCTTTACGTACAACGACACACTTATTATTTGCGTAAGGTTTGTAGGTATGAATACTACCATCCTTATTTGTGGGTATAACATAAGGTTGCCAATTGGCATTAGGGTCTTTTGCATAAGCTTCCATAAGTGGATTGTTAGGTGCCCACCATGGGCCAAAAAATGCCCCACATTTTCCATCCACTACAAGGGAAGAAAGATTCTTCTCTGATCTTACTACAAATTGCTTATCTATGATCCCTCTCATATAAAGTTCGTGTAAATGCTTAAGGGCTTCTTTCATCTTAGGTGTTGTTGAACTATAGACAGCTTTTCCAGTTTCATTAATAACCCATTTCTGTGGGTATACACCATATGTTGCAAACAATAAATCTAAGGAATAGCAACTATTTGTGTCTCCTACTAAGTCTGTATCACAAAGTAGCCCTATTGTTTGACTATCCATAATACCTCCTGGATTTTGCTTTACAAACTGTTCAATAATATACTCTGCTTCTTGTAAAGTAGTAGGGTCCTTAATACCTAACTTATCCATCCAATCTTTTCTTAGCCATAGTAAATCTGGTCCGTTATAAATATTTGTTTCTGGAAGAGCCATTAGCTTTCCATCAATGGTGACGGATTCTAGTAGATTGGTATCATAACTTTCATAGATTTGCTTAATTCTAGGACTTGCACACTTTTCATATACATCCGTTAAATCCGCAATTAAATCTTCTTCTACTAATGTTTGCAAAACTAAAGGATCCATAATCACCATAACATCTGGTATATTTCCATCCATAACAGACATATAGACAATGTCATTATAGTTATCACTTTCTTCAAATACATTGGTATTTTGAATGTTTAATTTTTCCCTAAAGTAACGTGTGTAGGCATTGTTTTCATAAGTATCTCCTTTAGGCATATTAGAATTATTATGTCCTGCCATTTTCCCTAGTGTATAGGTAACAAGCTCTGGGTACTTACCATAAGGGGTATTTTTAGCTTCCTCCCACTCTTTTTCATATGTAGTAGATGATTGACCACCTTGTATCTGAGGATTTACATTTTTAATGACACATATTATTCCTGTAAAAGCTAGTGTAAGCAAACCTAAACCCATTAAAAGCTTACCTTTTTTCATTTACTATTTGCCTCCCTCATTTAAAGCATTTTTTGGAATAGTTACTTTTACCCTTGTTCCTTTTCCTACTTCACTTTCTACTTGAAGGGCATACTGCTCACCATAAAGTAGTATGATACGATCATTTACATTTTTTACACCATAGCCTTTTGCTTGATAAGTTAGTAAGGTAGCTAGCTTTTCTGGTTCAATACCTACTCCATTATCTTCAACTATAAAGTATATATTGTACTCATCTTGAGTCCCTATAAGTTTTAATATCTTTTCACCATCTTCTTTAAGGTCTATCCCATGACCAATAGCATTTTCTACAATAGGTTGTAAAATCAAATTAGGCATTACATAATCATTTAAATCTTCATCTACCTCTTCTATAATTTTAAAGTTATAATCGTGCATAATCTCCTGAATGTCTAGATAAGCTTTAACATTTTTCACTTCATCTTCTACTCTTATAAGGTTTTTGCCTCTATTTAAAGTAGTACGATAAAAGGTAGATAAAGTTAACGTTATTTTACTAATCTCAGGTACATTAGCCTTTAAGGCTTTCCAGTTAATAATAGATAAAGAATTATATAAAAAGTGAGGATTAATTTGTGCTTGTAGGGCCTTCATTTCAAATTCTTTCAGAGCTAATTTACTTTCATATACTTCACCAATTAAGTTTTTAATTTGGTTAATCATCCTTTCAAAACTATGTATAAGGATACCTATTTCATCTTGTGAATTACTACTGATACTAACTTCTAAATTACCTTGCTCTACCTGATTCATATTTTCAGTCAGTTTTTCAATAGGATGTACAGCTAGATAGGATAAAGTATAACCAAGGACAAATATAATCCATAAACAAATTAAAATAACAATGACAACAGTCCATGTTATTTGATTGGCAGAACTTGCAATATCTGTGTTTTCTCTTAACAAGTACAAATTCCATCCTATAGTGCTAATATCCTTTTGTACACAGGTGTATACTTCACTTTGCATGTTAATATTAGAAGATAAGATTTTACCTAATTGTATCTCTTCCCATTCTCTATCTTTTTCTTTATTCGTTAAATTCTTTTCTACGAAGATGACTCTTCCTTTATTATCTGTCATAAAGAGAACACTATTGGGTAGTACGGCTTCCCTAAAAGATTGAAAGAGCTGTTCATACTCTAGTGCAATAGATAAGATAGCATCTTGATTATTTAGCCTTGGGAACTTCCTTAGCAGTAATACTTTATTCTCATCTATATATTCCATAGTCCAGTTTGTTCCCTTATTTTCTTTAAAGTCTAGATACCAAGGTTCTTCTTCAATCTTACTTAGTGGTGCAATGGTTGTATCATGTTCTACTTGAATATTCTCCGAATAAATGGTAATTTGTTTAATTCCTTTATGAAAATACTTAGGTGCAGATAGTAAAGGGTCTATAACTTTTGTATATTTATCATACATCTGAAAGTAGCTAACCCCTTCCATCTCTAGTACTTCCGTAATAGTCTTATCAAAAGAAATATAATTAGCTAAGTTGGTGTATACCTTAATTTGGCTTGTTAAACTACTACTTACTTGAGTTAGGGAAGACTCCATATTCTGTTTTTCTCTTTCTAAGAGCAAGCTAGTTGTCTCATTGTAACAAAAGTAGCCTAGTATGATAACAGGTATTAAACTTACACAAATAAGTGCACCATAAATTTTATAGCGATACTTAAGATTTTTAACAAACTGAATCAACTTCATCCACATTATCTGTGCCCTTTCTATAACGATCTGGGCTTATACCAAAGTACTCTCTAAAGCTTTGGCAAAAGTAAGACACATTTGAAAATCCGACTTCTGCACATACTTGTGTAATCTTCATATAAGTATTTTCAAGTAAATACTTAGCTTGTTCCATTCTATGTTTCTTAATGAACTTGCTCAAGTTTTCTCCTGTTTCCTTTTTAAATATGTAGCTTAAGTAACCTGGAGCTAGGTATACTTTCTCTGCTAGAAGATTAATACTTAAATCCTCCCTGTAATGTTGATAAATATATGCTTTAACTGCATCCACTTCACTTCTAAGATTCTTTTTATTGTTTAGCAAACTTTCTTCTAACTGATCTATACTTTTCTTAGTAACAGCTATCACTTGGCTAATCTTTTCACTTCTATAAATAGCTTCTACTGCATTATTTAATTCTTTCTCATCTTCTTTTTCCATAACCAGATAAATTTCTTTAATAATATTAGAGAAAATGAATTTCACATAGAGTTGAGAGTAATTACTTGGATTTTCATAGTGATTACATAGCAATTTAAAGTGTTCACCTAAATGAAAAATATCTTTTAGCTTAATATCATTAGAAATCAATTTAGTAAGTTTCATCTCTATTTGTGTTTTATCATTGCCACTCATTAAATCTTCTGCTATAAAAAATCTTAAGTTAGGTTGATAAAATTTATTTTCTATGAGTTCTTCTAATTCATTAAATGCTGCTGGTAATTGTTCTACTTCCTTTATCCCCTTACTCAGTGCAATATAAATAGTCTCTTTATAATGCTCTTCCATAAATCTTACAATATGTTCACAAAGTACCTTGTAGTCTATATTCATCCCTTTTTCAAATAACAGTAGGCTTTGTTCTATATTTAAATTCAAATAATAAAACTCTAACTGTAATTCTTTTCTTAGTACTTCTTGAAATTCATCTGCATGCCTTTCAAAGAAATTACTTTCAGTTTCTACTAATAACATTCTTCCCCATTTTTCTAGAAAATCTGCTTGTAGTTTTTGTCCTGTTTTTTGTTCAAGTACATTTAAATCTTTTCCTCCTAAGAAGCCTAGGAATATATGCTCTTCCATAAAAGCAAGGTTTTTCTTTTGTACTATGTTATTACTTTGTTCCGATTGAATGTTTTTTATTATTTTCTTTATAACCAAATCAAATTCTTCTGGATTAACTGGTTTTAAAATATAATCCAATACCCCCATTTGAATAGCTTCTCTTGCATATTCAAACTCACTATACCCACTAAATAAAATAATTTTTAGATTTGGATGAAGCTCTCTAGCCTTTTTAGCAAGTTCTATTCCATTCATAAATGGCATTTTTATATCTGTAAGTAAAATATCTACTTTTTTTCTTGAAAGTATTTCACAGGCTTGCTTACCATTAATAGCTTCTATAATTTCTAATTGCTCTGTATAGTTCTGTAATAAAAACTTTATACCGTCACGTTCTATTTTCTCATCATCTGCAATTAATAAAGTATACATCCAAGTTCCCCTCCTCTAAATTTCATATTAATTACCCACTTACAAATATTCTAAAACTAAAAACATTAGATGTCTACTCATTCTTTGGAAACGTTTCTAAAATTTTTTAGATTATTTCTAAATACTTTGCATTCCTCTAAAGGATAACCTATTTTTACTACATAGCAAAACAGGCTATAACCTAATAGGTAAATAGACTGTAGCGGTAAATAATAGTCTTATTCATATTAAAAAGACCTGTAAAACTAGAATATAATTTTCTAGTTTCACAGGTCTTCTATTCATCTTATCCTTTTACTGCTCCACTTGAACCTTCAGTATAATACTTTTGCATCATACAGAACAAGAATGCAATAGGAATAGATACACATACTGCCCCACAAGCAAACCTTGTATACCAGTTAGTAATATTTTCTTTTGTTAACATGGTCCATAGGCCAATGGCAACTGTAAAATATTTAGGCTCTGTACCTACAATAACTTTTGCAAAAATAAAATCTAACCAAGGTGCTAAAAAAGCTTGAATAATCGTTTGCACTATAACTGGCTTAGAAAGAGGAATGGTGATTTTAGTAAAGACTTGAAATTTAGATGCACCATCTAGATAAGCTGATTCATCTATTGCCTTAGGTATCGTATCAAAAAATCCCTTAACTACATAGAATCCTAAACCTGATGCTGCTGAATATACAAGTATAAGTGCTACCATCTTTAACGGTCCTTCTGCCATACCCATTCCTTTAAGAATATAGTACACTGCAATCATAGACATGAAGCCTGGGAACATACCTAGTATAAGTGCCACATTCATAAAAGTCTTTCTTAATTTAAAACGTAACCTAGACATACAGTACGATACTGATAGTACAAAGAAGGTAGAAATAACACAGGAACAACATGCTACAATTAAAGTATTCATAAACCATCTAGGAAAATTAAAAAGATCTGTTTCCATAAAGAGCCTTACATAGTTATTTATAGTAAATTGCTCAGGTATAAAAGTGGTTGTATAAGAACCTGTTCCTGCTCTAAAAGATAACATGATAACCCATAAAATAGGAAAGATCCAAATAAGAGCAAGTAATGTTAAAAATATGTGTACTAACACATTACATATTGTCTTTTTTGTTTTAGCTGTATTTTTACTCATTGGAATCCCTCCTCATTTTTATAAGCTGTTGTTCTTCTATACACACTTAAAGATATAAGAGCTGATATTAAAAATACTAAAATTCCAATTACGGCCCCATAATTATAATCTTTATTGTCTATAGTTAACTTATAAAGCCAAGTAACAAGTAAGTCTGTCTTACCAGCTGTACTCTTGTAATAATCAGAAGTCATTGGTGCTCCATTACTTAATAAGAAAATAACATTAAAGTTATTAATATTACCAATGAACTGAGTGATTAAGTATGGTGCCGTTACAAATAGCATATAAGGTAAAGTAATCTTAAAGAATTTTAGTACTGCATTTGCCCCATCTACATCAGCAGCTTCATATAAATCTGTTGGTATGTTTTGTAGTACACCTGTTGTAATAAGCATAGTAAAAGGTATCCCTACCCATAAGTTAACGATAATAACTGTTATACGTGCCCATGTTACATTTGTAAAAAATGGTAGTGAATTACCTGCAGCTAAGAATCCAAGTTCTCTTAAAAGCACATTAATAGCTCCATCTGGTTGAAGCATGCTTTTCATAACAAGTAAAGAAACAAACTGTGGTACAGCTATGGATAGAATAAAAATAAATCTCCAAAATGATTTAAACTTTGTACCTTTTCTATTAATGACAGTAGCCAAAATCATTCCTAAGAAATAGTTAAGGAAGGTAGCAAATATAGCCCACACAATTGTCCAACCTAATACTGGCCAGAAAGTTTTCCCCATGGCACTATCCATACTAAGTATAGTCTTAAAGTTTGCTAAACCTACCCAATCAAATAACTTTCCTGGAGCTTGATGATCTCTATCATAGTTTGTAAATGCCATACTCATCATAAATACAAGAGGCATAATCGTAAAAATGATAATTCCCATAGTAGGTCCAAAAAGCAAAGTTTTATGTAGTTTTTCATCTAGAAGGCTACGAAGTTCCTCTTTAAAGCTAGGAATTTTCTTTCCTCTTCTTGATAAATCTTCAACTTCATAAGCACTTTTTACAGCAGCTCGGGCTATTATCATAATACCTACTATAATAAATAAAGTTATAACTCCATAAAGGAGTATAAGCATGGAATTATCACCTTGAACATACTCATAAATTTGCTTAGCTTCATTAAAAACTTCACCTTGTTCTTTCGTTCCTAACGATGGTAACCCGAGTAATGCATTATAGCCGAAACTAATCATATAATAAAGTGCTAATCCTTCTAAAGCTAAGAAGCCTAATCCCTTTATCCATTGTCTTCTTACTAAGTTACCAAGTCCCCATATTAACAGAGATAATTTTGTAAACCAATCACCTGCTTTTATTTGTTGGAATACAGTGTAGGGTGTTTCTGGTTTGAGCTGATTGATCATACGAATTTGCTTGATCATTTTTAGTCCCCCTTCTATTTTCAAAAAAGCTACTGTTAAGATACAGTAGCTTTTCTATATATAACTTTTTTAGTTAGATGGATTAACAACTGCATCTACAAATTTAGCTAATTTATCTGCTGCATTATCTTCTGTTACATCTCCTTGCACAATTTCCTTACCTAATACTTCTGCTGGAGACCAATAAGATCCCATTTCTTTAAGTACTGGTTGTGCTACAGATGCTTCTTTAATTTCTAACATTTGTGCTGATGCTACAACATCTGCTTTAACTGCTTCGTTTTGTGCTGCATTAGTATTAGTAGGAATGATACCTCTTTCTTCAAAACGGAATACTTGTGCTTCTTCACTACCTAAGTATAAAGCTAATGCAACTGCTACTTCTGGATTCTTACTTGTAGGGTTAACACCAATTGCTTTACTACCTGCAAATGATTTCATTTGACCATCTACTCCTGCAACTTTAAATGTTGGAATTTTAGTAGCAGCAAAATTATCTCCTAAAGCTTCTTTAATTGCTGCAGCATCCCATGAACCACTACAATATGCGCCTAACTTACCTTCTTTAAATTTAGCAATACTACTACCATCTTGCTCATTTGAGAATTTAGGGTTTTTAGCTAAATTTACTAAGTACTTAGTTACTTCTACGCCTTCTGGGCTATTAAATGTACATCCACCTGCTGGATCTGTTCCATCTCCAAATAATGTACCACCTGCACCATAGTAGAATGAAGCAATATACCAACCATTTGTTAATGGGAAAGCAAAGTTAGAAACGCCTTCACCTAAATCCTTACTCATCATTACGTCTAAAGATTTAACTTCATCTTCTGTGAATTTGCTCTTATCATAATACATAAACCAAGTATTAGGAGTGAAAGGTACAGCATAAATGGAATCTTGATAACTAACAGAAGTAACCATAGAACCATCATTAGTTCCTTTAATTGTATCTACTGTTGTTCCACCTAGTTTAGCAATTGCTCCTGCTTCAACTAAGATAGGAATTTGGTCATTAGCTAAGAAGTATACGTCTGCTGCTGCATTTACGTCTTTTGTTACTTCATCTTTAGCTATATCTTCTCCACATACACCATATTCAAAAGTAATATTCCATTCTGGATGTTGTGCAGCAAAGTTTTCACACATAGCAGGTAAAATACCCTTTGGTGCATTAGCAGTTGCTACTTGATCTTCTTGTGGTCCCCAAACCTTTAATGTTACATCCTTAGGTTTTTCTGTTTCTTTCTCTGTTGATGTTGCTGTTTGAGTTGTATCCTTACTTGGCTCTGGTGTAGCACTTCCCCCTTGATTACTACTTGCACACCCTGTAAAAGAACCTAATGCCATAACTGTAGCTGCAGATAATGCTAATACTCTTTTAAATTTCATAATTGCCTCCTCCTTATATATCTAACAAATTAAATTAACTGCTTTCCTATCTTTATTGTATAAATAAGGCTTACTCATGTATATGTTGATATTTTTAGAAATATATAGTTTTTAAAAGAATATTTTATAAGTAGTTTTTTATAGCAATAAAAAAAGTCCTACAAACCTTAATAAAAAGTTTCTAGGACTTCGTCATTGCGGAGACAGGACTTGAACCTATGACCTTCGGGTTATGAGCCCGACGAGCTA
>URVM01000037.1 GCA_900551325.1 uncultured Eubacteriales bacterium
AAAACAAAAACGGTTGACTGGAAATTTCCAATCAACCGTTTTGTCTACAATCTGAGGACAAGTCCAAGTGACTTGTCCTTTTTTTCTTTATATACCATTTATTTTTATTATCTTGTTACATACTATTAGGTTTTATGCATGAACTTATATTTCAATTATGTTATGTTTTTGACTAAATCGCGAACTTAATGTACAATTTGTGAATTATTATGAACAATTATCCAAAAGCCTTGTTTCAAGCCCTTTCTAATGGTATTATTTACTTATCCGAAGAAGCTAAAAAACTTTAGTTTATTCATCTCCCCTTTATTTTTGTATATACTAAAAAACACCTTAGTCTAAGTACTAAGGTGTTTTTATGTGTTTAAATATTTAGATATATTTTATTGCATGTATTTATACTTATTATTATAATAATACTTAAATTTAAGTTGTTATTTCATTATACTTTCTTTCATAATTACACTAAATTTAAACCACGCTATTATACTAGGAGGCTTTATGACCGAAGACCGTATTACCTTACTTACCAATCAACGCTTTTTACTTTTAAATTTAGTTCTTTCAATCCTGTATTCATTAGGCATATCTTTATCTTGTGTACGTGGCACAATTGACTTGTTGCCCACTATAGGTATTATTGTTTTTCTTATTGTTCCTACACTAATATCTTTTTTAATATATTCAAAAAATCCTAGTTGTAATTTTATTCATAGGATCTGTGCTACACCTTTTGCTATTGGTTATTTGATTAGCTTATTTTCTTTACGTTCTCTTATAGCACCAATGCTTATTCTCCCTATGTTTATTAATGCTAGCTTTTATCTTGATTTAGGTCTTTTAAAACGTGC
Organism: uncultured Eubacteriales bacterium; assembly: GCA_900551325.1. GTDB lineage: Bacteria > Bacillota > Clostridia > Lachnospirales > Cellulosilyticaceae > Holtiella. Next base: position 852 of record URVM01000037.1, read on the forward strand.
TTATATTGGATCTATTATCATGAATCTATTTTGGTTTCTACGCTATTACACCCCTGAACATTCTACACTTATTCTTATTGAAATATTTATTCTTTGTGTATTAATGTTAACCCTTTATATCGTTACGAAATTCAATAAAATGGTTAGGGATGCTGTCATTACTGAAAGTGCAAATGTTAAGTTAGCACATGAAAAACAAGAACATACTATAGTTCAAATTACACAGGCTATTGAACTTCTAACACACCATACTAATCAACTTAAGCATACCATTCATAGCGTTCAAGAAGGCTCAAAAGCTATCAACTATTCTATTAAAACAATTGGTACTGGGTGTGAAACCACAACGACTTATGTTGATAATCAAACCTCTGCTACCAAACATATTTATGAACTTATTCAAGTTATTGCTAAACTTTCTGATGAGGTGACGCACTCTTCTAACCAAGGCTCAAAAATCTTTAATACCACTTTACATACCATCAAAAATTTAGCTAATAAATCTCAAGAAATTGAAACCAAAAATACTTCTTTGCACAGTGTATTTGAACACTTACTTATTAAAACCAATGAAGTACAAAATATCTTGCAACTTATTACAACTATTTCAGATCAGACTAATCTTCTGTCTTTAAATGCTGCTATTGAAGCTGCACGCGCTGGGGAAAGTGGAAAAGGCTTCTCTGTTGTAGCAAATGAAATAAAATCTTTAGCTGAACAAAGTAAGCAATCTGCCACACTCATTGGTACAATCTTATCTCAGTTTCAACAAGAGGTAGAATATCTCTTTAAAGAAATCTCCTCTTTATCCGAGACAAACTCTGAGGCAATCTCTCTTATTTCACTAACTGAAAATGAAGTAGAACAATTAGAGCATATTTTAAGTAACTTAAATAACTCTATAATACTTATTAATACTCAAGTTCAACATACTTTAAAGGCAAATGAAAATATAGAAACCTCTAGTGCACAGCTTATGAATATCTCACAAGATACACTAGCACATACAGAAGAAGTTATTGCACATATTGAAAGTTATCTTCAAGAAACAGATTCTGCTAAAGCCTCAATTGATGATTTAGTAACACTAGCATCAAATATGGAAACTTTAGTCTAAAATAATGGGTTATAAATATAATAGGTAGGCAAACGCCTACCTATTATATTTATTTAAAATTCACTTTTCCAATTAGCAAAAATATCTTTTGTCTGTTTTAAAAATTCATTTGAAATTGTAATGCTATCATTAGTTACAACTTTATTTTCTGCAAAAATAGGAACTGGATTACATCCTCCCCTAGCTATCTCTACTTGGTCAGCCGCAAATTGGTTGCCGCAATTTTGGCATATAAGTGCATCTCCATTTTGTACATAATATCCACGTCCAGAACTGTAGCAAATCTGGCAAGTATTAAAAGCTGTACGTACTGTTCCATCTGATGCCTTAATCGCTAATACTTCCAGCTTTGTCCCATCTACCTCTACTGGATAGAAGCTAGCTTCTTCGCTCACTTCATTAAGTGGAATAATAAGATCTCCTGCCTCAGATAATGTTACTGGCTTTATAGTATTACTACCGCTATTTTTGTTTTGAGTCAATAAGGATGCACCTACTATTACTACAATTGCACCTAAAATAACTAATATTTTTTTCATAGGTAAATCGTTCTTTTTAGTATGGTTATTCTTCTTTTGAGCCATGTTTTTTCCTCCCTTTTTATCATTATTGATTATTTTGTTACAGTGATATAACTTCCAATCATACCCATCCAACAGCTATATGTAAAAGTTCCCTCTTCCTCTGGGGTAAATTCTATTATGTTTTCACCTAGCTGAAATCTTTTTTCTATATTATATTGTGGGATGAAAATTCTATTGTTACAGCCATTTATACTGCCTTTTTCTGCTTTTATAATCCACTTTACAGGTATACCTTTTTGAACGGTTATTGGACTATACTGTCCTGGCATTAGGGTAGTTTCTACAATTTGTATGCCATCCTCAATTCTTGCCTTACTACTATTTTGATTAAGTGTCACCCGAGGGATAGCGATGCCTGATAAACTTAATCCACTATTAAACATAGATATACCTAAAATAATGACTAATACTGCTCCTACAGACATAATTTTTCTTGAAAATTTATGACTTAGTACAGTAGATAGTACGCCTAATCCTAACATAAGTGGAACAGTGCCTATGCTAAATAAAAACATGCTAAAAGCTCCCTTTAAAGGGTCTCCTGTTGAGAGGGCATAAAGCTGCATAGCTTGTAAAGGTCCACAAGGCATTAATCCATTTAGCATACCTATATATAAAGGACTACTATTTTTTGTCCCTACAGGGAATTTGTGCATTAAAGCTTTAGGCATTCTAGGATTAAATTTACGTAACCAAGGAAAAATATTCAGCATATTTAATCCCATAATAACCATAAATATACTAGCAATAATTTGAATAGTACCTTTGGCAGTTGCTGAAAAGCTTATTACTGATCCAAGCCCTCCAATTATGCCACCTAATAATGTATAAGAAATTATCCTTCCTCCATTATATAGAAGGCTAGGTTTAATAGCCCATAACCATCCTCCCCTTACTTTTTGATTATGACTTTCTCTATAGCTAAGACACTGTGAAAGATTGATACCTCCACACATAGCAATACAATGGATAGATGTAAACATACCTAGCATAAATAATATGCTGTATTCCATATCTGCTTTTGCTTCTGGAAAGATATAAAAAATATTAGTTAAACCAAAATACTTCATGACACTGTAAATTGCATAAATAATAAGCCCTATTTCAAGTACTCTTATTAATTCATTTCTTACATTACTAGAGTCTTTCGTAGTTTGAACTCTATAACCAGCCTTCTCAATTGCCTTTATGATTTCATCTATAGAAAGATAGTTTTCGTCATATATACATTCTGCTATACCTTTGCTAAAACTTGCCTTTATATCTATAATGCCCTTTATCTTTGCAAGTTCTTTCTCAATCCTATTGGAACAACTTATACAGGTCATTCCTTCTACTTTAAAAATCTCTTTCTTATGTGTAGAGTTCATCTACTCTATTCCTCCAACTTATCCTTTTGATCCTTACTGCAGCATTTATGTCCATCTTTACCCATTATAAAGAACATACTTCCAATCATCATAATTGGACATATAAGAGAACCTATCAGTGAAATAATGCTACTCCCTCCTAAACTTATTCCCATTTTTCCAACTCCTAAGTTTAAAAGCATCACTACTATAATCGGTGCTATACAGCATCCCATCATCATAGCTGTACCTTTTACTAATCTTTTATTAGAATCCTTCTTATCCTTATTCATTTTTCATCCTCCTATCTTCCATCTAATGTTATATCTCAATAGGTATGAGCAATTCCTATAACCATCATATAAACTAAATATTACAAAAGTATGGCAAATCCTTGTTTTATTATTTTTAACTATGTCTATCTAAATATAAAAATGAAGAGTACCTATTCAGACATAATAGGTACTCTTCATTTTTATATAGTCCATTTATTCCTTTTATTAAAAATTTTACAAATTTTAAATAAATATCATTGAAAAATTATATATATCATATTATATTTATCATATAATCACATTAGCTATTAGTGTATTTTCACAATAAAAAGTTTTTTTTAACTTATTACTATCTTATTTTTAATATCCTATTTCCTCATCTACAAGTAAATATATTTTTTTAGTGTAAATTTGAAAATTCATATCTCCATTCTAAAAATCTAATTTAGGAGGTGTTTTTTATTATAAACTTTTGTCTCATAAACATAGACAAAAGCTATTTAGAGTGTAGATGTGTTTTTATATAGCTTTTTACTTAAAGGAAAGGATAAGATGATATGAAAAAAAATTTCAAAAAAGTGTCTAGTGTTTTTCTTTCTTTTCTCTTAATGTTACTTCTTATTCCCTCTGGTCCTACACTTGCACAAGATTTAAGTTTATCATTAAATTCCCCTACTTATACCCTTCAAGACAACACATCTGTCAGCCCATGGGCTCCTAATACTGCCTATGCCCCAAATGCTATAGTCTCTTACAATGGAAAAAACTATGAATGTCGCCAAGCTCATACTTCTTTACTAGGCTGGGAACCACCAAATGTACCTGCTCTATGGTTAGAGTATAATGGCTCTATTACTCCTATAGAGACTGTAGAGACTCCTACCTTTACACCTGCAGCTGGTACTTATACTTCTACTCAAAGTGTAACCATTGCTTGTGCTACCTCTGGTGCTACTATCCGTTATACTATTGATGGTAGTGAACCTACTAGTGATTCTACCATTTATTCTAGTCCTATTAATGTAAGTACAACTACTACACTTAAAGCTAAAGCTTTTAAAACGGGCATGAATGATTCTACTACTGTTTCTGCTACATATACTATTGAAACTGCACCAGTTGAAACTGTATCTGCTCCCATTATTTCTCCAAACGGTGGTACTTTCACATCCTCACAAAGTGTAACCATTACTTGTACTACTTCTGGTGCCACTATCAGATACACTACTGATGGTACAGAACCTACTACTAACTCAACCATTTACTCTAATCCTATCAATGTAAGTACAACCACTACTATTAAGGCAAAAGCCTTCAAGTCTGACATGAATGACTCTCCTACTACTTCTGTGACTTATACTATTCAAGTTGCACCAGTAGAAACTGTAGCTACTCCAACCTTTACGCCAAATGGTGGTACCTTTACTTCTTCACAAAGTGTAACCATAGCTTGTACTACTTCTGATGCTACTATTAGATACACTACTAATGGCACAGAACCTACTGCTACTTCTACTATTTATTCTGGTGCCATTAATGTAAGTGCAACGACTACACTTAAAGCCAAAGCCTTCAAAGCTGGTATGAATGACTCTCTTACTGCTTCTGCTACTTACACCATTCAAGGTGCGGTAGTTGTAAAACCATGGGCTCCTAATACAGCTTACGTAAAAGGTAATATCGTATCTTACAATGGTAAAAATTATGAATGTCGTCAGCCTCATACGTCTTTACTTGGTTGGGAACCAACAAACGTACCTGCCCTATGGCAAGAATATAGTGGCTCTGTTACACCTATAGAAACTGTTTCAAATCCTACTTTTTCACCAAAGGGAGGTACATATACCTATAATCAAAGTGTTACCATTACCTGTACTACTTCTGGCGCTACCATTCGCTATACTACTGATGGTACAGAACCTAACGCAAACTCACCAGTTTACTCTAGTACAATTAATGTAGCTAAAACAACTACTCTTAAAGCTAAAGCTTTCAAATCTGGTATGAATGATTCTGCTACTGTTTCTGCTACTTATACTATTGGAACGACGCCTATTTCTCCTCTTCCAAAACATATCCTAACAGGTTATTGGCAAAACTTTGACAACGGTGCTAAGTGTTTAAAGATTAGCGATGTTCCAACCTCCTATGATTTAATCTGTGTTTCATTTGCTGATGCTACAGCTACTCCTGGTGCAATCTCCTTTACTTTAGACCCTACTCTTTCTTCTAGACTTGGTGGCTATACAAAAGAAGAGTTTATCCAAGATATTGCTGCTGCTAAAACAAAAGGTCAAAAAGTTATTATTTCTGTGGGTGGTGAAAAAGGTACAATCCGTGTTGCCGATGCTACAGCTGCTACTAACTTTGCCAATAGTGTTTATGCTTTAATGCAAGAATATGGCTTTGATGGTGTAGACATTGACTTAGAAAATGGCATTAATGCAACCTATATGGGATCTGCCCTTCGTCAACTTTCTACAAAAGCTGGTTCTAACCTGATTATCACTATGGCTCCACAAACCATCGATATGCAAAGTACCGGCATGGAATACTTTAAACTTGCACTATCTATTAAGGATATCTTAACCGTTGTAAATACCCAATATTACAACTCAGGTGCTATGTTAGGTCAAGATGGTAAAGTTTATTCCCAAGGCTCTGTTGATTTCTTAACTGCTCTTGCAGCTATTCAATTAGAAAATGGACTTCGTCCTGATCAAGTTGGCTTAGGCCTACCTGCTTCTCCATCTGGTGCTGGTGGCGGCTATGTAAATCCAACTGTAGTAAATACTGCCTTAAACTGCCTTGCAACTGGCTCAAAAGGCGGTAGCTATGTACCACCTAACACTTATCCAGATATTCGTGGTGCAATGACTTGGTCTATTAACTGGGATGCATCTAATGGCTATAATTTTGCAAATACCATTAGACCTGTATTAGATGCACTTTCTAATAACACTACTCCAACAAAAATAGCTACACCAACATTTTCTCCTGTAGGTGGAACCTATACTTCTAGTCAAATTGTATTCCTTTCTTGTGCTACTTCTGGCGTTACCATTCGTTATACTACCAATGGGACTGAACCAACCTCAACTTCACAAGTCTATACAAGTCCTATTACTTTAAGTACTACCACTACTTTAAAAGCAAAAGCTTTTAAAGCTGGCATGACTGATTCAGATACAGTTACTGCTACTTACACCATTAACCCAATCGGTAATACTACCTTACCTAAAAGACTTCTTATCGGTTATTGGCACACTTGGGGTGGCGGACCTTCTGGTGGTGTTCCATTTGTGAAGCTTCGCGATGTAAATCCAAACTGGAACGTTATTAATATTTCTTTTGCAGAACCTGTATCAGCTGGAAGTACAGATGGCAAAATGAAGTTCCAAGTGTCTGGGCTCACAGCTGATTACACCATTAATGACTTTAAAGCTGACATTAAGCTTCTCCAGTCACAAGGTAAGAAAGTTGTATTATCTATAGGTGGATACGAAGGTTATTTCTCTTTAACCTCTACCGCTGCAGTAAATCAATTTGTATCTGACATAAAGAGTTTTATTAATGAATATGGTTTTGATGGTATTGATATCGACTTAGAACAATCTTCAGTTACTTTTAATAGTGGTGCAGATCCTGACTACAAGAATCCTACTTCACCTAAGATTGTAAATATGATTACTGCTATTCGTCAGATTTGTGACGCTTATGGCAAAGATTTTATCCTTTCTTGGGCACCTGAAACATATTATATGCAACTCGGTTATCAATACTACGGTGGGATAAATGCAAACGTAGATAATAGAGCAGGTGTTTATCTCCCTATGATTCATGCACTTAGAGACAAAACTACTTATGTGCATACACAACTCTACAACTCAATTGTAGTTACTGCACCTGATGGTAAAACCTATAGTATGGGTAATGCTGAAGCCACCGTTGCAATGTGTAAAATGCTATTAGACGGATTTAACGTTGGTGGAAAAGCAGAGTATTTCTTTGAGCCTTTACGTGCTGATCAAGTTGCAATTGGCGTTCCAGCATCCCCTAGTGCAGCTGGTAGTGGACACATCACCAATGCCCAACTCCAACAAGCATTTGATACCTTGCTTACAAACTATCCTAATCTAAGAGGGATTATGACTTGGTCTATCAACTGGGATGCATATCAAAATAATAATTCCTTTGCAATTAGTAACGGACAATACTTAACTTCTAAGCAATAATACAAAAAGAGGCAGGCATTGTATAAATCCATATACAATGCCTGCCTCTTCTATTTTATTGAACCGTCTGGGACTCGAACCCAGGACCCTCAGATTAAGAGTCTGATGCTCTACCAACTAAGCTAACGATCCATAAATCTAAATTTACTTTAATAGTATAAAATATATTGCACATATTGTAAAGTATATTTATATAAAAAAGGTCTAGAAATTATAAATTTCTAGACCTTTTTGTTCTACAGCTTGAGTATTATTTCTTATTGTTCTTGTTGTTTTTCTTTTTATTATCCACTTTTTGGTTTTTCTTATGATTTCTCTCGTATTTCTTCATTTCATAATAAAGTGGACTAGCAATAAAGATTGATGAATAAGTTCCTGCAATAATACCGATCATCAGTGGGAAAGCAAATTCTTTAACTGAAGATACTCCAAGGACGAAAAGAAGTACAACCATAACTACAGTAGTAAGTGATGTGTTAATTGAACGTGTAAGTGTCTGTTCAACACTTAGGTTAATAACTTCTTCATCTTTACCTTTAAGTTTACCTTTGTTTTCACGAATACGGTCAAAGATAATGATTGTATCGTTAATAGAGTATCCTATAATTGTAAGCATTGCCGCAATAAATGAGTTGTTAAGTGGTACTCTAAATACTGCGTATACACCTAACATAATAAGTACGTTGTGCATAAGAGCGATTACAGCACTAGCACCATACTTAAAGTCTTTAAAGCGAATTGAAATGTAGATAAGCATTAAGATTGCCCCAAGAGCAACAGCTTGTAATGCTTTCATTTTAAATTCTGGACTAATAGTTGGTGAGAAGTTATCATCTTTTAAAAGATAATCCCCTTTTTTACCTGTTAAGTTATACTTCTTAGCTAGAGCATCGTAAAGTTTTGTTCTTTCGTCTGCTGTAGTTGGTTTCATTGTAATAATAACTTGAGTTGTACCTGTTACTTTTTGAATACGTGGTGCAGAGTTTGGTAAGATTTCTTCTACTATTGGTAGAATATCTTCTTGTGTATCTACATCTACCCCAAGCTCTATTTGCATAACAGAGCCACCTTTAAACTCGATATCGTAGTTAAGGATACCTTGTCCACGTGCTGCATTAATTGGCATAGCTAATAACCCGATTAAAATTAGGACTGCAGAAAGAATGAAGAAAATCTTTCTTCTTTCAATAATTTTTAAACCTTTCATTCCTTATGCCCTCCCCTCTTCAATCTTTTGTTTACCAGTATATAAACCTGGCTTGTCAATGCCCATACCTACAAAAAGTTTAAGTAAAAATCTTGTTACAACAAGTGCTGTAAACATTGAAATAACAATACCTACTGCAAGTGTTGTTGCAAAACTCTTAATAACCCCTGTTCCAAGTGTATAAAGTACTGCTGCTGCAATAAGTGTTGTAACGTTACCATCTAAAATAGCACTAAATGCTTTCTCAAATCCCGCTTCAATACTTGAGCGTACACTCTTGCCTGTTCTTAGTTCTTCTTTCATACGTGTAAAGATAATAACGTTTGCATCTACTGCCATACCTATAGAAAGGATAATACCTGCTATACCTGGTAAAGTAAGTGTTGCACCCATAATACTTAATGCAACTAATAAAAGACCTACATAAATAACAAGTGCAATATCTGCTGCTACTCCACTAAATCTATAAAGTGCTACCATAAAGATTAAAATAAAGATAAATCCGATTAGGCCTGCTTTAACACTTGTATCTAATGCTCCCATACCAAGTTTAGCACCTACACCGTTTGAAGAAACAGCATTAAGAGCAAATGGTAGAGCCCCTGCTTCAATACGCTCTGCTAATTGTTTAGCTTGTTCTGTTGTAAAGCCACCTGAAATCATACCATTTCCATCAGTAATATGAGCTCTAATTGTAGCTGTACTAATAACTTGTTCATCTAACATAATAATAATTGGCTTACCAATATTATTCTTTGTGAATTCTGAAAAGAGCTTTGTCCCTTCTTCATCCATCTTAATAGATACAACTGGCTCTTGAGCACCTAAATTATTTTGAGTGATTTGAGCTGTTGCTTCTTTAATATTTTTACCTGTTACAATTTCATTGCCAGCTTCATCTAGAAACTTTAGCATAGCTGCTGCACCAATACTATCTACAGCTGCTTGTGCATCATCTACCCCTGGGATATCTACACGAATACGATTACTTCCTTCTTGGGACGCATCTGCTTCTGTGTATCCTTCTTTGTCTAGCCTTGTACGAATCATCTGTACGGCTGCTGCCATATCCGCTGATGTTGGATTGTCAATAGCCGCTTCATAAACGATGTTTACCCCACCTTGAAGGTCTAGTCCAAGTTTGATATTTTCAATACCAAAGGTGTTCTTTTCCCCAAGCCCAAAGTAAGCAAGATATGAAAGACCAGCTGCAACAATGAGTACTAGTGCAAATAGACCAATACTTTTTAGCTTTTGATTGCCTTTGTTCATTCTTTTTTCCTCCTTCGTGCCTTAAACTTCTAAATTGATTATATAATTTATACTATTTTTAGTCAATTTTTTCCTAGACTTTATTCACTTAATTCTGCTTTTAACCCTATTGCACACTCTAAACGTTTCTTTTGCATTTCACAACCAATTTCATAAGTTGAGTTTATATTTCCATTAAAGTTGTAGGCATTTGCTGCACATCCACCACTACAGAAGAATTTTGCCCAACACTTTGTACAGTCATCTTTACTATATACATTACATTTTTCGAATTCTTTACGTTGTTCGTGGTTTACTACACCTTCCCATACGTCACCCATTTTAAACTCTGGCATACCTACGAATTGGTGGCATGGATAAAGTTCTCCTGTAGGTGTCGCTGCAAGATATTCAGAACCTGAACCACAACCTGCAAGACGTTTGTGTACACAAGGACCTCCTGTTAAATCTACCATAAAGTGGAAGAAGTTAAAGCACTTGCCTTCTTCTTTATGACGTCTAAGCATTTCTTTAGCAAGACGTTCATATTCCTTACAAATTGTTTCAATATCTCCTGCTTGAAGAGCATAATCCATATCTGCTGGTGCTACTACTGGCTCTACAGATACTTCATCAAAACCTTGGTCAGCCATATGTAATACGTCGCTTGCAAAATCTGTATTGTGATGTGTAAAAGTACCACGAATATAGTATTGTTTGCCTCCACGCTTTTCTACAAGTTTTTTGAACTTAGGTAAAATCACATCATAGCTACCTTTACCATTTGCTGTTGGGCGCATATGATCGTTTACTTCAGGACGTCCATCTAAGCTTAGTACTACATTGTACATATGCTCATTTAAGTAATCTATAATTTCATCATTTAGAAGTACACCATTTGTAGTCATTGTAAATCTAAAGTTTTTGCCTGTTTCAGCTTCAATGCTTCTTGCATAGTCTACTACACCTTTTACAACTTCAAAGTTCATAAGTGGTTCTCCACCAAAGAAGTCTACTTCAATATTTTTACGATGTGCAGAGTTTTTCACTAAGAAATCAATAGCTGCTTTACCTACTTCTAAAGTCATCATACCGCGATCCCCGTGGTACTCCCCTTCTCCTGCAAAACAATACTTACACTTTAAATTACAGTCATGTGCTACATGTAAACAAAGTGCTTTTACAACTGGCTCACGTTCAAGGAAAGCAGGTACTAAATCTCTATAAGTATCTTCTGTATCTAACATTCCCTCTTCTTTTAAAGTTAAAAGTTCACTTATAGCTTCTTCTAGCTCTTCTTTGCTATACTTATTTTCGTATTTCGCTATAACTTCCTCTTTAGAAAGTGCAAGTACATCTTCTACAATATCGTAAGTGATATCGTCAATAATATGGATCGCTCCACTGTGAATATCCATTAAAATATTGGATTCCTCAAATTTAAATTTATGTATCATAATCTTTTCCTTTCTATGTCGTAAGGCATCTGTTTAAATGTAAGTTGGTTTAAAGGGCTTAGCATGAATTAAGCTTTCAACTTAAGTTGAAAGCTTAATAATAGTCAAACTTATTTTTCGCAAGCTTGATTTCCTACAGTACATGATGTTTTACATGCTGATTGGCAAGATGTTTGACATTCACCACAGCCACCTTTAACTGCACTGTTTTTTAAGTTTTTAGTGTTAAGTGTTTTTACGTGTTTCATTACATTTCCCTCCTCGCTATAAACCTTGCTTATTATACCATATCTTGTGATATTTGAAAATATAACTAAAAATTATTTTTGGTTTGCCATGCAGAATATACCTGCTACACCACTACTAATAAGCACAAGGATAGCTAGTAAAAACATATAGGTAATATCTAAGTTTTTTGCACCTTCTGTTAAGATTCCTACTAGTGTAAAGATGATAAGATAACTCAGCCCACCTACTGTCCCCCATTTATAACCTTGTTTACCTTGACTCTTGGCTGTATCATATCCTACAAGTGCTGCTGAAGCAATACACCCTATAATGATAATCCATTTCTCAAAGTTAGGCCCTAAATTGGTGTATGTAATAACAAGTGCTGCAACAATAATAAAAATGGCTGTTAATGCATATCCTATAAGATTAGCTTTAAAAAGTGTTGCTCCTAATTGTCCCATGTTGATGTTCATTTTTTTCTTACTCTTATGTTTGCTCATTATAACTCCCCTCCCTACCATATGGCATTCTTATACATTTTACGTTTAATGTACAAGAAGTATGCTAAAATAATAATGTAATTTATAAAAGGAGGTTTTCTTATGAAACTCATTGACTTACATGTTCATTCAAATAAATCTGATGGTACCTTAAATCCTCGTGAGGTAGCTTATGCTGCTCATGCTAAAGGCTTATCTGCCATCGCTCTTACAGATCACGATACAATAGCTGGTATTGATGAATGCCAAAAAGTTGGGGAATCACTAGGACTTGAAGTTATTCCTGGTATTGAGCTTTCTGCTGATTATCATGATAAAGAAATTCATATTTTAGGGCTCTACTTAGACTTATCTAAACCTATCCTTCATGAAACGCTTAAAGCTTTTGTAGAAGCTCGTCAAAAAAGAAATATCCAAATGCTTCGTAAGTTTCAAGATTTAGGCTTTAATATTACTGAAGATGACTTAGGCCCAAGGGACCAACTAGCCATTATAGCTCGTCCTCACTTTGCTCGTGCCATGGTAAATAAAGGCTATGCTAGTTCTATGGATGAGGTTTTTGAAAAATATATTACCCCAGGTAAACCTGCTTATGTGAAAAAGACTTCTCCTAACTTTAAAGACTGTATTGACCTAATACATGCTGCGGGTGGTAAGGCTATTTTAGCTCACCCTTACATTTATAAATTCGTTAATGAAAATCCTTTACCTATGTTAGATGAGCTTCGTTATAATGGATTGGACGGTGTTGAAGTTATTTATCCTAAACATTATGAACCTCAAGTTCATCGCCTTACCCAATATTGTAAAAGCCATAACCTTATCATTACTGGTGGTAGCGACTTCCACGGAGACAATAAGCCACATATTCAAATTGGCTCTGGATATGGAAAGACTCTAGTGCCTTATGAGCTTCTTGAACAATTTAAAAGCTAAGGCTCACCATTCCTATGTATTTTAATAAAGAGAAGTCCCTAGTAAAACTTTTGTTTACTAGGGACTTCTCTTTATCTCTTATTCTTGTACTGGTTCTTCTATTTGGATCTTAGCTGAATACTCAAAGTGTGTAACTTCACCTGTTTGTAAACTTACTGTTATTAAAATCTCATCTTCGTTATTGTACCCAAATCTAAGTCCTGTATAGTTTTTATTACTCATGGCTTTTTCTGTACCACTAAAAACTAACTTTTGTGGGTCATCTATAATTTGTTTATCTGTAAGGAACTTAGTAGCTATTTCCTGTAATGTTTCTATCTGGTATTCTTTAGGCTCAGCATCTGAATACTCTAGAACAATAGCACCTGTTACAGCATTTGTCTCTGGATCCATGCTTACCCCATAAGAGTAAAGCTCTCCTGTTACTGGATCACCTTCAGCCCTACCTTGAATCATATTATTTCTATGAAGATATGTGCTAGAAGCTAAGTCTACTAATACATAGTTTTCATATGCTTCTACTTTACGCTCTACCCCATCTTCAATGTTTGTATCAAAGTAAGTTACCATTGCTTCTTTTGCTACGTTATAAAGTTCTTCTATTTTGCCTTCATCTGTAATAGGTTCTGATTTAACAGCTTCTGGCCCCATACTACAGCCAGTTAAAAAAGCACCTAAGCAAAGTATTATTCCCATTGTACCTATAAGTTTCTTCATAACATCCTCCTGTCATCTTATTCTAGTTTATTATAAGACTTATGCTTTTTACATGATAGGAGTATACGTTATTAATGTGTATATCTAATAAATATATGAGATTTCCCTGGAAATGATCTATCCTTTATCATCTCATTACTACATCTTATTTAATGATTAAATCTCCAAAGAACTCTGGTTTATGGAATGCTGGAAATGGATTTTCTATAGGACTCCAACTTCCATAATGAGGTGTATGTGTATCATCTCCACACTTAAAGAAGTTGCCTTTAATTAGGCTACCTATTGTATCTTTACCATAGACAGACTTAATAAATGTATCTGGAATCATAAGTTCAACTTCCCAGTATCCTTCTTTCTTTATTACAACTGGTGTAGGAACCTCAAAGCCTTTATCTTTTAAATAAAATCTTTCATCTGGTTGCCCATACTGACAAAGTACAGCTCCATTACTATTCATTTCAAAGTTAATATAGCCTGTACCTTCTTCTTCTGGATAATAATTTGCAAAAAACTCCATACAGCTATCTTTATATACTGGATCATTTTCCTCAGTATATATAGCTCTTGGCTCTTTTTCTTCACATCTCATTTTAAGACAAAATCCTAGATCTTCAATACGATATAACCATGCTATTGTTTTTGGCATGTAATCTGTACCCCAAGGGTAATTTGTAATCTCTATAGATTCTATTTCATTCCAATCTACCTTTTCTTTCTTAACTTCAATTGTATAGGTCATAAGGACCCTCCCTCATTTAAATTATATGGTACTCATTCATATACATCTCTATATCTTGTCTTATTGAGTAATGTAGTAATAAAGTAATTTAATAGTATTTTCTAGCCCATCATAGTGTGTACGCTCCATACCATGAGAAGCATGTACACCAGGTCCAATAAGGGCACCACAGATGTTATTGCCACCTCTAAGTGCAGCTCCTACATCTGAACCATACATTGGATAAATATCTACTGCAAAACGTAATCCATTTACTTTAGCAAGCTCTATTAATTTTGAAGTCATTTGATAATCATATGGTCCACCTGAATCTTTAGCACAAATAGATACATCTTGTTCTGTACAACTTAAATCTTGCCCAATACATCCCATATCTACTGCTATCATTTCCGTAATATCTTGTGGAATATAACTTGAACCATGTCCTACTTCTTCATATACAGAAATAAATACTTTAGTTGTATAAGTTGGTACTACTTTTTCACGACTTAGCATTTCAAGTAATCCCATTAAAGCTGCTACACTTCCTTTATCATCAATAAAACGTGACTTAATGTAGCCACTTTCTGTAATAGTAGTTTTAGGCTCAATAAAGATATAGTCTCCATTTGCAATACCTAAAGCTTCTACATCTGCCTTAGAATTTACGACTTCATCTATACGTACTTCCATATTTTTTTCATCTCTAGCCTTTGATTTAGCATCTTCATAAACATGAGCTGATGGACTTGTGCTTAAAAATGTTCCTGTATAGATTTTGCCTTCACGTGTACGAACTTTGCAGTACTCTCCATCTAAAGTTGGTAGCATAGGACCACCTACTAAAGTAAACTTAAGTGTACCTTGGCCTGTAATACTTCTTACCATAGCACCTAATGTATCTACGTGGGCAGATAATCCAATAACCTTACCCGCTTCCTTCCCTGGGATAGTGATGATACCACAGCCTTTACGTGTAAGTTCAAAACTATATCCAAAGCCTTTTGCAAAGTTTGCAATCTCTTCCATAATCTCAAAGCAAAAGCCACTTGGACTGTGTTGTTCTAAGAGTTTCTTTGCTGTATCTAAGACAAATTGTTTATTAATTTCCATCTTGATCATTCCTCCATTTTAATCTAAAAATTGTTCTTATTATACCACTTTTTTCTTAATTTATCTATTATACCCTCTAATAAGTCTATACAACTTTTATCTTTCATTTATCTATATACCCCTATTTATGTATATATTAATACAAACTATTTATATAGGTTATTTATATATCAATACAAATTATTTATATATTCATAGTGATTAATTTAGACTACAATAAGACTTTTTAAATCGAAATATTTTGATTTATTTTATAAAATATTGTATTATATTCATTATATTTAATTTTATCTAAGGAGCTGAACCACATGATTTCAAATAAAATGAAAGATTTAGTAGCTAATAGTTCTACTATCCGAGCTATGTTCGAAGAAGGTAAACGTCTAGCAAACCTATATGGTGCTGAAAATGTATATGATTTTAGTTTAGGTAACCCTAATGTTGTACCACCTGAATCTGTAAAAGATGCTATTTTAGAAATTGTAAAGGAAGAAAATCCTAATGTACTACATGGTTATATGAATAACTCTGGTTATGAAGATGTAAGAAATATGGTAGCTGATTTTATTAATAAAAAATATAATCTTACTTTAAACGACTCCAACATTGTTATGACTTGTGGTGCTGCTGGTGGTTTAAATATTATTTTAAAAACCCTTCTAAATCCTGAAGATGAAGTGATAGTCTTTGCTCCTTTTTTTGGAGAATACCGTAATTATGTAAGTAATTTTGATGGTAAGCTTGTTATTGTTCCACCAGATACAACTACTTTTGAACCTAATATGGAAGCCCTTAAAAATGCCCTCACACCTAAAACAAAAGCTGTTATTATTAATTCTCCTAATAATCCAACTGGTGTTATTTATTCAGAGGCAGCACTTAAGCAGCTTGCTAGTATTTTAGAAGATGCTCAATTAACCTTTGGTACTTCTATTTATCTTATTTCCGATGAACCTTATCGTGAAATTGTTTATGATGGTGCTACAGTCCCTTATCCTATTCATTACTACAAAAATACTTTCATTGGTTACTCTTATAGTAAATCTCTTTCTCTTCCTGGTGAACGTATTGGCTATATTGTTGTACCAAGTGAAATGGATGGATTCGAGGATGTTATGGCCTCTTTGAATGTGGCTAATCGTATTTTAGGCTTTGTTAATGCACCTTCACTTTTCCAAAAGGTTGTTGGCAAATGCTTAGATAGTGAAGTAGATGTATCTATTTATGAGCGTAATCGTGACCTTCTCTACAACCATTTAACAAGCATAGGTTTTGAGTGCATTAAGCCAGAAGGTGCTTTTTATCTCTTCCCTAAAACACTTATTGAAGATGATAAAGCTTTTTGTGAGGCTGCAAAACAATTTAACCTTCTTCTTGTACCTGGTTCTGCCTTTGGATGTCCTGGTTATATGCGTTTAGCTTACTGTATTAGTTATGAACAAATCCTACGCTCACTTCCTGCTTTTACAAAGCTTGCTAAACTTTATCTAGAAAAATAAAAAATACTCTTAATGAGTATTTTTTATTTAGCCTCTTTATTATAACTATATTATTTACATATGAGAAAAGGAAACCCCATTATGGATTTAAGCTTGCGTCAAAAACTCTATTTTAGAACTATACTGTTTATGAGTGTTACAAGTTTATATATTTTTAATCCATCACTGCTAAAGCATATACTTAATTTTGGCATAGGATCTATTAAAGTTTATCATATTTTTTGGTGCTATCTTGCCTACGAAATAATCTTACGTATTGTTCCTAAACTAAACACTCATGTAGCAAGTGGTAAGCATCTACATAAACATTATTTACCTGGTCCACCTATTGGAGAAGAAAGATTAAAAGCCTATACTAAAACTTTCAATTATGGTGCTTTGAAAGCTTTAAGCTTTTGGATTATATGTAATATCTTTATACTCACCTTTGTTCGCCATACCCCTAATAAAATATCCCTTTGTTTCTTAGTTTTCTTATTTTATTATATGTGCGATATGTGGTGTGCTAATGTGTTTTGCATTTTTCAAGCTTTCTTTATGCACAATAGGTGTTGTAATGTATGCCGTATTTATAATTTCGATCAAATCATGTACTTTACACCATTTCTCATTATCCCAAGTTGCTATACCTATAGCTTAGTTCTACTTGCTTTCTTATCTGCCTGCCAGTGGGAATACCTTCATTATAAATACCCCGAACGTTTTAGTTCCTTAACCAATATGAATCTTAATTGTGCTCACTGCAAAGTAAGACGTTGTAAGAAGCTTTTAAAAATGCCTCACCATTTTATTAACGTAAATAATAAACTTGATTTATAACCCATGTATACTAACATAGATTAAGTTACTAAACTATCCACAAAAAATATTTTCAAACAGCAAAAAGTCCACAGATTATTAGCAATCTGTGGACTTTTACACATAAAAATATGCCCAGAGCCGGAATCGAACCAGCGACACGAGGATTTTCAGTCCTCTGCTCT
>URVM01000038.1 GCA_900551325.1 uncultured Eubacteriales bacterium
TTCCACAAACATGGAGATTGCCTTTTTTCAATACATGATGTTATTTGACGCTTACTGAAAAAATTCTAATAATTTGATATAATTATTGAAATAATGAAAGTACTTGGTATAAGGGGGAGAATTTGTGCATTTAAATAGAGAGCAACTTAAGCTAGCAGAAAATGGTGCAATGGGGCATGCACTTATTAGGGGAATTGCAGGATCAGGAAAGACATCAGTAGGAGTAAGACGTATTACATATTTATTAGAAAATTACTGTTATGAAAAAGATAAGATTCTTTTTATTACTTATAATCGTTCTTTAAGCAAATATATAGAGTATCTTTACAAGAAGATGAATACAGGTAGGAACATAAGTTTATTTGATTTAAATGAAGAAAAAGATAAAAATGTTGAAGTCAGAACAATAGATGCATTGGCTTATAAGTATTTTAGGAAATATAAAGATTTGAATCATAAAGAGGTTAATATTGCTTGGCAAGTACCACATAGTTTAGTACAAGAAGCTATTACAAAAGTAAAAGAGAAATACCCAGAATGTAAATTTTTAAATTATCAACACTTTAAATTTCTAAAAGATGAAATAGCTTGGATTAAAGGTTGTGGCTATACCACACTTGAAGCATATCAAAATGCAGAGCGTATAGGGCGTTCATTAGGAAGTAATGAAGAAGGACCTAGTAAATTATATAAGAATTCTACTAATCGTGAAGCCATTTATATGTTATTAAAAGAAATAGATACTATACTTTTTAAGAACAATCAAGTAGATGTTTTAACTGCCAATAATTTAGCCCTAAAGTATATGGTCAAACAAGGCGTAGAAGAAAAGTTTCAACATATTATAGTGGATGAGGCACAGGATTTAACAAGGGTTCAACTTGAACTGATTAGTCAATTAAAAGCAGACCATGAAGATAGTTCAATTCTCTTTTTAATGGATGTGGCTCAAAGTATTTATCCTCATGCATGGTTGACAAAGGGGAGAACCTTTAAGAGTATAGGTTACGATATGAAGGGTAAAGGATATAAGTTAAATAAAAATTATCGTACAACTACAGAAATTTCCCAGTGTGCCTATAGCCTACTAGCAAAAGATCCAGATATAGTAGAAGATGAAAACTTTGTAAAGCCTTCCCTTTTTGAAAGGCATGGAGATTATCCAGTATATAGACATTTTGAAACATGTAAAGAACAGACAAATTACGTTATACGTCTTATAAAATCACTTAGACAAACTTATAGTTTAAAAGATATTGCTATTGTCAGCAAGACGAATAAAGCACTCGAACTTTTACAAGAAGAACTACAAGGCGTTCAACTCCCTTCCATACTCTTTAAAACAAATAAAGAAGTAGACTTTGGTAAAGATGAGCTCAAGCTTTTAACTATGCATTCAGTAAAAGGACTAGAATTTAAAGTAGTAATCTTAATCGAACTCAATCAAAATGTGATTCCATATGTTCAAAATGGACTGACAGAGGAAGAAGCTAAAGAAGATGAAAAGATGGATCGTAAGCTACTCTATGTAGGGATGACAAGAGTACAAGAAAAATTATTTCTCTGTTCCTACGGAGAAGCTTCTAAGTTTATTAAAGATATAGATAAGCATTTACTCACCATTCAAATGGGCAGTCGTATGAATGCCTTTTATCAGTTACCCTATGATGCTTATCTATTTACAGAACAGCTTAAAAGTCAGTATCAAGAAGAAGAAAGCGTAAGACAATGGGTATTAAATGAGCTCATTTATAACTATGGTTATCCAAAAGAACTCATACAAATAGAATATCCTGTACGAAGCTTTTCACAAACAGGTTATGTAGATATTGGTATCATAAATAGTAAGACACAAACACCTTATCTATTTGTAGAAGTCAAACAAAGAAGTGTAGCCATTGAAGAAGCTATACTACAACTTAAATCCTATATGAATGTAGCAAAGTCAAAGTATGGTATCGCTACAAATGGCAAAGAAATAGTTTTCTTAGATGCCCAATTTAACGAGATTAAAGATATTCCTATATGCCATATTAGTTTACTTCCAACAACAATGGAAGCCTATTGCTATATAGATAGAGGCAGTGGTAGAAGCTACCACTTTGAAAGAGATATCAACGTAGCAGAAATTATAACAGAAGATGAAACAATAGGAGAAGACAGACTACAATCTATAAAGATTTATTCTGATATTGCAGCAGGCGTACCTATTGAAATAGTAGATGAAGTAAGAGGAAATTTCCGCCTGCCTACCGAATGGGTACGCGGAAGGCGAGGCCTTTATATCTTACAAGTACGCGGAGACAGTATGATAGGGGCAGACATAGACAATGAAGATTTAGTCGTAATAGACCCAGATCAGGTAGTAAATACGAATGACATAGGCGCTGTGTACTATAACAATGCAACCACACTCAAAAGAGTAGTGCCTATGGGGGACACTATCTTACTAATGAGTGAAAACCCAGAATATGAACCAATACATATTTCACAAGGAGACTTTAAAGTAATGGGGAAATTAGTAGGGGTAATTAAGAAGAAGTAAAACTATAAATAAGAGTCATATGCCTGGCACCATTACAAAAGTGTTAACTTTTGTTGGCTACCTTATTTGGAAGAACATCATCTTATACCATTATCTGAAGGTGGGGAAGATTCACTTAGTAATGTTTTTGCATTATGCCCTAATTGCCATAGGGAGATGCATTTTGGGCAAAGAAAAGAACTTCTTAAGACTATGCTTAGATAAAAGAAATTACTACAGAGTTTATTACAAGGAGGATGTACATGTTATTGTTATTGCTAATCATTCTATGTGGAATTGCTATTTCTTGGTATCAAAATTATACATTTAAGAAGACCACATATTATAAGATAACACATAATTCTTTTATATCAACAAGATGTGATCTTGGACGAAATGGTGAGTACTTAACCTATAAGTATTTGCAAAGTTATGAGAATAAGGGTGGAAAGTTCTTATTTAATTGCTATTTACCAAAGGATAATGGTGAAACAACAGAGATTGATGTTATATTGATAAATGAAGATGGTGTTTTTTGTTTCGAAAGTAAGAATTATAGTGGATGGATATTTGGTGATGAAAAGGCTAAGAATTGGACACAGACATTGCCAAAAGGAAAAGGGCGTTCACATAAAGAGTACTTTTTAAATCCAATTATCCAGAATAAGGTGCATATTAAATGGCTAAAAAAACAAATAGGAGAAAATATTCCAGTTCATTCTGTGATTGTATTTTCGGAACGATGTACTTTAAAGAAAGTGCATATAGAGAGTCCAGATATTTATGTAATTAACAGGAATAAAATATTATCAACAGTCAGGGAAATAGGGAATCGACAAAATCAAAAACTAACAACCCAAACTATTAATTCACTATATGATTCTTTGTATCCATACACACAAGTTTCTGGTGTAGTTAAAGAACAACATATAGATAACATACAAAATAATAAAGTAGATAAGTGTAATAACGTAACAGCCAATAATTTTAGACCTGAGAAAAGAAAAAAAGAGGATGGGAAAGTTCAAAATCAATTGAATGAAATAAAGGTAGATTCATCTAACCTTTGTCCAAAGTGTGGATCTGAGTTAGTCTTAAGAATAGCAAAGCGTGGCGATAATTCAGGTAAACAGTTTTATGGTTGTTCAAGCTACCCAAAGTGTAAATTTATTAGAAATTTATAAGGATGTCTTTTGTATTAGTTATACCCAGCAAATTTTAATGAGTACACTTAAGTGTACAAGTAAATTGCGATAGGTTTGTTAGCTTTATGTGATAGTAAAAGGGGCAGTATCTAGATATTTTTATCTAGGTATTAGCCCTTTTTGCTATAAGTATATGGAAAAGGAGTTACAATAAATATAGCACTTTACCTAGAATATAGTGAAGCTAAATGGTAATATAATCTATATATTACGGAGGAAGAGCAACAATGAGGAAATACACAAGGCTACAAATTTTAAAGCATGCATTGGAATATTATATGGAAAGACCTGGTGCCACTTCGGCAAAACGAAAAGCTTTTAGTCAGTATAAACAATTAGATAAGCATATCAAATACCAACAGTTTATGAAAGATACTAAATTAGATGAAATATTTCTAGAGGATGAATAAAGAGGGGTGAGACAATGGAAGAGGGCAAGGCAACTAAAGTAAATAGTAAAGCAGAAGATTTGTTTGTACAACTTTTTTGTGAAACTTTTGGCCCAGATAAAGCAGAAAATCTTTATGTACAATATCCATTTGTAGATATTTACGGGAAGAATAGATATATAGATTTTGCACTTGAAAATCAAGAAATGAAAATAGCTATTGAGATTGATGGAGAGACTTATCATAATCCTAAGAAAGTGTCTGATACTAAATATTTCGATGATCTACTAAAGCAAAATAGTCTAGTGTATGAGGGGTGGCGTGTTTTTAGATGGGCATATAATCAACTCGCCAAACAACCTGAGAAAGTGAAGGATGAATTGGTTACCTTTTTAGGTGAAACACCTTTTTTCAAGGAGGTAGATTTTTTCTTGCCTCCACAACAAGGACAAGCTTTTGAGCTAAGGGAGTATCAACAAGAAGCCATTGATAACTTATTTACTATTCGTGAAAGTGGAGATTCGATTGCCTTGTTGTATCATGCAACAGGTGTAGGGAAAACAGTTACAGCTGCCACTGATGCGAAGAAGGTAAATGGTAAAACTTTATTTTTAGTACATAATCTTAAGTTGGCAGAGCAGGCAGAGGAGACTTTTTCTCAGATTTGGCCTGAAGCAACACGAGGATACTATACAGGTATGGAGAAGAATCCAGACGCACAAATTCTATTTGCTACCATTCAGAGTATGTCTAATAACTTATTAGATTTTGGACCTAAGGATTTTAGTTATATTATTGTAGATGAATGCCATCATGCAGCTGCTGCAACCTATCAAAAAATATTTAGTTATTTTGAGCCACAATTTATTTTAGGACTTACAGCTACACCAGAACGTGCTGATGGAGAGAATATTTTAGAGCTTTTTCAAAATGTAGCCCATAAGATGGATTTAAAAACAGCTGTGGAAAGAGATGTGCTTGCACCGATTCGATGTATTCGTGTAAAAACAGATATTGATTTGACAGAGGTACGTATCAATGGGATTAAGTACAATGCACAAGATTTAGAAAGTAAGTTGTTTATTCCGGAACGTAATCAGTTAATTGTAAAGACCTATATGCAATATGTACAAGGAAAGAAAACGGTTATTTTTTGTGCTAGTGTGGATCATGCCGAGGAGATTGCAGCTTTACTTAAAGCACAGGGTGTTCATGCAGCAGCGGTATCCAGTCGAGAAAATATTGCTACGAGAAATAAAATATTGGCAGAGTATGAACAAGGAGCCATCAATGTACTTTGTGCTTGTGATCTTCTTAATGAAGGATGGGATAGTCCTTGTACAGAAGTTCTTTTTATGGCTAGACCAACTATGTCAAAGGTTATTTATATGCAACAGTTAGGACGTGGGACGAGAAAGTATGAAGGAAAAGAAGCTTTATTGGTCTTTGATTTTGTAGATAATGCAAATATGTTTAATATGCCCTATTCATTACATAGACTTTTGGATATAGGAAAGTACAAACCAGGTGAGTATGTTCTTGCACCCTCACACTTGAAAAAATTAGATGAGGATATGCGACGTAAAGGAGAGCGACCAGAGGCTTACTTAGATATTCCTATAGATGTAGATGATTATGAGTTGATTGATTTATTTAATTGGCAAAATGAAGTCAAAACTATGAAATCTCAATTAGACTTTATTCGTATGGTGGACGTACAATCTGAGACACTTGAACGTTATGTAAGAGAAGGAAAGATAAAACCTGATTTAGCAGTTCATATTGGAGACAAAAGAACTTTTAATTATTATAAAGAAGAGACGATTAAAAGTTATGCCAAGCAGTTTGGCTGGGAGCTTATTACATCTGCCAATATTGTAGATAAATTTATGAGTTTCATAGAGAAAATGGATATGTCTTATTCGTATAAGCCTGTACTTATTAAGGCTATGTTAGAGTATGCTGATGAAAAAGGAAGAGTGGCTCTAGAAGAGGTTGTGGATTACTTTATCGCCTTCTACGAAAGTAGAAGAGAACAAGGACTTGTAGTAGAAAAATCTAATAGCCTTTATACAAAAGGTGGTTACACAAAGAAAGATGTAGAGAAAAATATACTTGCTAATCCATTTAAAAGATTTGCGGACATGCGATTTTTACAACGTAATAAAGCTGTAGAGATGATAGAGTTTAATCCAATTATATTTAAAAAGCTAACAGAGGAAGATAAAAATAATATTTTAAAACTGTGTGATGAAAAGCTAGAACAATATTATGCAAAGCTAAATAATTAGTTTATGCAAGTAATGATAAAAGGGAATGTGGCTAAGTTTTGAGATAAGCCAGATGATAACTTGGATAAGGAGCAATACACATGAACTCAACTTTAAATTACTACAACACCAATGCTAAAGATTTCATTGAAGGGACTTTAAACGTGGATATGAGTGAGATTCGTAATAAGTTTCTTGGTTATCTTCCATTAGATGCCCATATTTTAGACGCAGGTTGTGGTTCGGGGCGTGATAGTCTTGCTTTTAAGGAAGCGGGTTATAGGGTAAGTGCCATTGATGGCTCTATGGAGATGTGTAAGCAGACAGAGAAACTTTTAGGCCAACCTGTTCGTCAAATGATATTTCAAGCGCTAGAAGATGTTTCCCTTTATGAGGGCATTTGGGCGTGTGCCACTTTGCTTCATATACCACATGATGAGATGGTGGATGTACTCGTGCGACTTTCACGTGCTTTAAAGCCAGAGGGTATCTTATATGCTTCTTTTAAATATGGTGAATTTGAAGGGGAACGCAATGGTCGTTATTTTACTGACTATACAGAGGAACGCTTTGCTACTTTACTGGCACAGGTTCCAGCGTTTACAATGCTAGAACAGTTTATAACCATTGATCAACGTCCAGATTGTGAGGAGCGCTGGCTCAATGTAATTATAAAGAAGTAAAAATTTAAATAAAAATACTCCATTACAACGGTGAAAATGTATTGGAGTATTTTTGTTATTTTTTAATTAAAAATGAACTAATATATAAGTAGTCTTTATTGAGTATAATTTTTGATGTAAAATTAAGTTACAGCTAGGCAAATTGCCACATCATAAGCACATGAAGGAGAAGCATGATGAAAAATAAATTTATTTTATTTATAACAGCGACTGTACTGATGAGTAGTATGAATGTACCTGGGCTTCATGCACAATCACACCCAGTACAAAAGCCTGTAGCAATATGTAATTTAAAACAACCTACAACGGTTAATTATACTGAACCTAATATTTTTATAAATCCAGGGATGCATTCGCCGATTACATCAATTACAACGGATTTTGTAAAAGATATTAATGATATGAAAGATTTTTCTACATTAAGAGAGATTTATACGACCATGCGACGTGAACTTAATGTACCAGAGGAAGAAGCACAAAAACTGTATAAGGATAAAGATAACATGTACCTTAAATATACAGCTGAAGACTATATTAAAAACAAGACATTATGGGGATGTACAAGTTACGCTGTAGTATACGCTCAAATGGCAAGAGCAAAAGGTATACCAGCGCTTTTAGTAGAAGGGGTAAATATAGATTATGTAAAACATATACAAAGTGGCTCAAAGGAAAATATCCCAATGGGTGGGCATTGGTATGTAGAGGTGTATATACAGGGGAAATGGTATTTAATCAATTCAACAACCAATGAAATTGTCATGGATTATGAACCAACAAGTGTAACCTTACCAGATAACAATATGTTGCTTAGAAAAGGGATGGATGTTTATGATATGACTCAATCGAAGACAAGTAAACAAGCTGACGAAGTCCTTATGCAACTTATAAAGAAAATGCCTGTAGATAAGTATGAAACCAACAAAGTCTTTGATTATGTAAGTCTAGGTGAGTATAGAGAAGGCCAAACGTTTATTGTAGGAAGCAAAAAAGCTGCTGATGCTATTCGTCAACAAAGAGGCATTAAAGCTTCAGGATCTTCTATAGACTACTTTTTGGAAAATAGAGTAGAGAATGAAGTAGATAAAATCATTCTATTACTAAACATGCAAACAGATCGACCTTATTTAGAAAAAATAAAACAAAGAATACCGGGTTTTGAGTCAAAGATTGGTATAAAACAATATGAGATAGAAGGTAAAAACTATACAGTAATAATGGGAAAGACTGAGCAAGAAATTATAACCTTAGTGCACTCAATCTAAAGGTTAATAAAAAAGGTTAGATGTGGTAATGCATGAATTGAGTTAATATGTAATATTTATTAATTTTGCAAGGTATTTAAGAATAGCATATACAATGAGGAGTAAGGAAGATGAGATATGTAAATATGAAAGCAGCCAAAACATATAATTGGGGCATCTATTTTGTTTTAATATTTATAGGCATAAGCTTATTACCTGTGAGCCTTGTAGCTAAATCGGGTTTAAAGGTAGCTTATACTTTAACGATTGAAGATTATACAACCCATGAAGCTTTTGTAACCATGCAGATTGAGAATGTAACGACTAGTACTTTAGAGCTTGAAGAGCTTGGATGGGGCGAACGTAATATCAAGGGGCAAATTAAGGATTTGAAGGCCATGAAAAAGAGTGGGGAAGTACTTCCAGTTAAACAGGCTCAAACAGAAGATTATAATTTTATCATTGATACAAAAGGCGCCCATGAGATTCAGGTTACTTATAGTATTTATAAGGGGGATATGCTAACAAATAATCACAATGTGATGGGTTACATAGGAGAAGACTTTGGGGTATTTTCAGGTGGACAAGTATTTCTTGCCACAAAAGAAAAGTATGGCCTTCAAGGGGTTACAGTAGCTTTTGAGTTGCCAGAAGGAAGTACTATTGCCACACCGTTTTATAAAAAAGATGGGGTATATGATCCTAATTATTATGCCAATCAGACCACAAAGAATGAGTCAGAATGGGAGAATGCCTATATGTCCCTATATGCTAGTACAATGAGTGTAGGTAATTTTAAAAGAGTAGAAGGACCTATCATTGGGGGGACCCAAGTCATTACTTATATTCATAATGATTTGAAGTATCATGAGGATTTAGCCGGGAATATTCAACAGGTCATTAAGTATCAAACAGAACTTTTTGGAGGAGGAGCGACCAAAGTACAAGTTCCTTATGTAGTGATCTTATTCCCAGATACTACAAAAACAAAAGTTTGGTCTGGAGAATCTCCTTTTTCACAAGGGGTAGGAATTGGAAACAACCAAGAGCCTCAACATGATTTCTATGCTCATCAAACGTTCCATAGATGGAATAGTTGGCTGTGGGGATGGCATGTGAAAAGTAGTAACCCAAAAGATACAGTGTTTAGACTGTTGATGAATGAAGGGTTAAATCGATACTATGAAGGTAAGTTTATTATAGAGAATATGGAAAATCTGTTCAATGTAAGCAAAGGTGATGTGCATTTCTTAACCCATCAGTACGAAAACTTTCTAAAAGATTGTCCAACTGATGTTGCCTTTATAAATGGCAAGGATCCTTATGGAGAAGGAGCTCTCTTTTGGCTTTTCATGGATTTACAAATGCAAGCAGAAAGTAACGGACAAATAGGACTAGATCAAGTAGTAGCAGTACTTCATAAACAGTTTGGGAACAATCAACAGCAAATGGATTATCATCAAGTGATAAGATGTATCCAGCAAGTAACAGGAAAAGATTATAGTACTTATTTTGAAAACTATATCTTTGGAAAAGGTGGATTAGGAAAGGCACTAGCACCTTATTTTAAAGATACAGATGGAGATGGCTATGAAGATTATGTGGAACTTTTACTAGGGCAGTCTATTTATGAGAAGACTACGTATCAGCTTAAGGGTATGGAAGTGATTATGGGATTAGATACTAAAGGGGAAATAGGGAACTCAGAAAGTATTAAGGAGTATATGTTAGTGGGTTCCAAACAAGCTACTGAGGCTGTTCGTGAAAAAGGAAAGTTAGGAGCAGGAGCAGGACTTAGCAATTTCCTAAGTCAAAAACTTTATGAGCAGTATGAAGACAGTATCCTTCTTATTGATCTTGAAAAGGAGAAGGGATATATACCGAGTTTAAAACGTCTTGTTCCAAACTTAAGTTTGGAAACTGGACTTAAAAAGTATAAAGTGGGTAGCAAAATATTTACAGTGTTAGTAGCACCTACAGCAGATGCTTTAATGAAGTGGATTGATTTGAAGTTTTAAGTGGTCTAAAAGCGAGAAGGGTGAAAAAACTTTAAAAAATTAATTTAAATATAAAAAGCTTTTATGGTAAACTTTATTTATGTACGTAGTGTACGATACAGTGAATCATGAAGAAATTTTTATGTTTGAAGGTGTTATAGATGTCGACTAGTTTTTTAACCCAACAGGCAATTGCCAATACATTTAAAGCATTAATGAAAAAACATGCAGTCAATAAAATTACAGTTAAGATGATCACAGATCAGTGTGGTATTTCACGCCATACTTTTTATAATCATTTCCGTGATATTTATGATCTACTTGAATGGATTTATAAAAATGAGGTCATTGAAGAGTTAGATCAAAACTGTAATTTAAAGAACTGGAAAAATGGGATAGAGTTAGTACTGAATTATACTTATGAACACCGAGTTATTTGTGCAAATACTTGCCGTTCATTAGGGCGAGAGCATCTTGAAAAGTTTTTACATAAAACATTTCAAACCGTATTAGAAGGTGTGATTGAAGATATAAGTAAAGAAAAAGGTGTGCAGTGTTCACAAAAGCAAGCAATAGCTTCCTTTTTTGCATTTGCAATTACTGGGGAATTTTTAAAATGGATTATGGATGGTTTTGTTGAAGAAATAGAGTCTGTTAAATCAAGAATTGTCTATATGTTTAATGGCACTATTAGCCACTTATTAGATTAAAAATGACACACTTTAAGTCATCTGTGTAGATATAACACAGATGACTTTTTTTGTTCATTGAGGCAAATTTTCTTAAAGCATATAATAATTTTATCAATAACGATAACACCTTTTCATAGTAAGGATAACTTGGATAGAAACAGGACAGAATAAGTTTTATTCATACTTATCACATTATGATAAAGGCGATAAGTAAAGAGAAATGAAAGGAAGTTTGAATCATGAACAATTACGAAAGAATTCAACCATTAAAACCAGAAAATATTGAACAAAGACATGCTTATTTATTAGGAGGCGGTATCGGATCTTTATCAGCAGCGGCGTTTTTAATCCGTGATGCACAAATGCCTGGAAAAAATATTCATATCTATGAAGAATTAGATGTATTTGGTGGTTCTATGGATGGTGCAGGAACTGCAGAGAAAGGTTATTCAGCAAGAGGCGGAAGAGAAATAGAAGCACATTTTGAGTGCTTTGCTGAGCTATATAGCTTTATCCCTTCTTTAACAAATCCTGAACGTAGTGTACTGGATGAGTTTAGAGAATTCAACATTGCTGAGCCTATTGAATCTCACTGTAGAATTGTTGAAAAACAAGGTCAAAAAGTTGACTTTTCTTCTTTTGGTTTATCAACAGCCAATGCGATGCAACTTGCAAAACTTCATCTTACAACAGAAGAAGCATTAGGGGATATGACAATCGCAGAATTCTTTGATGAAAGCTTCTTTAAAACAAACTTCTGGTTCTTCTGGGCTACTATGTTTGCATTTGAACCATGGCACAGTGTAGTAGAAGTTAAACGTTATGAAGAACGTTTTATGCACTTAATTGGTGGTATGAACTGTCTAAAAGGTATTTTACACACTGAGTACAACCAATATGATTCATTAATCTTACCTCTTCTTAAATGGCTAGAAGCACATGATGTAGATTTCCAACTTGGTGCTACTGTAACAGACATTGACTTCAAATTTGAAGGTGAGAAGAAAACAGCAACATCTTTTGATATTGTTAGAAAAGGTGCTACTGAAACCATTCAAGTAAAACCAGATGATATTGTCCTCTTTACAAATGGTTCAATGACTCAAAATACAACACGTGGAGATTACAACACACCTGCAAAAATCAATACTTCTGATGACAAAGGCTGCTTTAGCGTATGGGAAAAATTAGCTAAGAAATCACCTGACTTTGGACACCCAGAAAAATTTGTAAGTGATATTGATAAAACAAAATGGATGTCATTTACTGTTACATTAAAAGATGACGATATTGTCTTCCCATATCTTCTTGAACTAACAACAGATAAACCAGGTATGGGTGGTCTTGTAACTATTAAAGATTCAAGCTGGTTTATGAGCTGGGTAGTACCAAAACAACCTCACTTTATTGGACAACCAGATAATGTGAAAGTACTTTGGGCTTATGCATTAAATATGGATGTTGATGGAGATTATGTGAAGAAACATTTCTCAGATTGTACAGGTAAAGAAATGTTTGAAGAATTATTATACCATATGGGATTAGAAGATAGAATTCCAGAAATCCTTGAACACACAGTTAATGTTATTCCAGCTATGATGCCATATATTACTTCTCAATTTATGCCTAGAGTGGCTGGTGACCGTCCAGCTGTTATTCCAGCTGGTAGCCAAAACTTTGGTTTCTTAGGACAATATGCAGAGATTCCAAATGACTGTGTATTCACTGTAGAGTATTCAGTTAGAAGTGCAATGATGGCAGTATATGGCTTAATGGGACTTGATAAAAAAGTGACAGAAATCTATCCAAGTCAATACGATGTGCGTGTATTAGCGAACGCAACAAAAGCATGTTTAGGCCTTGATCACATAGATTTAAAAGCACTACCAATCGGCGCATTATTAAAAGGTAGTGAGTTAGCTAAATTAATATAAGAACAAAATGAGATGAATTATAAAAGTAGTAGGCTCTTAAATGAGTCTACTACTTTTTTGTCTCTTGTATTACTTTTTATAGCATAAGCATATAAGTGAGAATGAGTAAATAATTTTTCAGTGGGTGAAAAGTTAGAGTCCAATCTTTCTTTTTTGGATTAAAAGATGCCAGATACACAGGTTAAAGCGAAGCAGTCAGGTATGCGTATGTTGAATTTGTATCATTATGGGCCTGACCAGAAGTATGGGCAGCGTATATATTATATCTTCATTGTCTATGAGCCTTAGAATGAAATATGAAAATAGAAACCTACTTGAGTGTATAGCTAAGTAGGTTTTATTTATGACTAGAAAGTAAAAAATGCAGATATATAAAAAGACAATAGTGGTAATAAAAAATAGAGATAGCCAAGTGGTTGAAAGAGATTGTTAGCAATCAAATTGCATTACTTGAAAAGGAAATAGGCAGACAACTTTTTGTAAGAGGCAACAGAGGGGTCACATTAACCAAAGAAGGAATAGAGATTTATAACTATGCCAAGCAGGTTGTAAGTCAATATGAACTGATTGAGCATAAGCTCCTCAATCATGTGAGTTATAATAAAACGAAAATTGCTTCTTGTGGTTGTGAAATCGTTGAACCGGCTTTTTTAGAAGTTTGCAAAGCCTTTGATACAAGCAATTATAAATTTGAACTAGAATACTGTAGTGTTGAAAGTTGTATTGATAAGTTGGTGACTCAAGAAGTGGACTTAGCTATTATTCCTTATACAACCCTTCAGTATAAAAAGTTAGATCAATTTCTAGTAAATAAAAATTTATTTACAGGAGAATTGAAACTCCATATAAGCGACAAGTGGGCTATAAGTACTCAAGCTAACCTTCATTTAGAAGATCTAAAAGGGCTTATACATGTGAAGAAGCATATGCTATTTAGTGGGGCATTTAGTTTAGACTATGAAACCAAACAAATGGGCATTGGATTTGAGCATGTAAGTATTGTCACTCATCAAATTAAAACTTATGAGATGGCACTTTCTAAATTTCCTTCATTTGGGGTAACACCTGAATGGCATTGTGATTTAGAAGTGAATCCTACCTTGAAAAGAGTTTCTTTAGGAAGTGACAAAATAGGTGTACATATTGCTATGGTCAAAAGACAAAATGAAGTGTTAAGAGAGGAATGCGTTTATTTTTTAGACCAATTAGAAAAGTATAAAGGTTAAAATAAGGAGAGACTAAATGAGTAAAAAATTAGTACTAGGACTTGTAACAATCGGATTAGCTATTGCATTAGTAGGGTGTGGGCAAGCACCAAAAACAGAAGATACAAATACTGTAGAGCAAGCAACTAATGAACAAGATGAAGCCAAAGTAAACACAGAAGAAGGTAAAGAAGTAGCGGATACAGTATCTGGTGCTTCTGAAGTGGATGCAACAACATCTGCTTCTGTTGTGCCAGAGGAACTGGTGCAAGACTATACACCAAAAGGCTTTACAGATGCAGATACTAAAAAGGCATTATTTGTGGTAGGGGACCCTAGAAAATATAGTGTACAGTATGATTTAGTTCGTACAGCTATGAAGCATTTTGAAGACAATGGGGTAGAAGTTGAGTTAAGAGACTTATATGATATGAACTTCAATCCAGTACTTATGCCAGAAGAGTTTTACTATGCAAAAGATGGAAATGGGGAACCAACACCTGAAATTAAAGTAGAACAAGATTTAGTCACTCAAGCGGATTATATTATTTTTGCTTATCCAAACTGGCATGATACACCAACTGCAATCGTAAAAGGTTATATGGAAAAAGTATTTGCTAAGAAGTTTGCCTACCAAGATAGTGCACAAGGCTTAGAAGGTTTACTTAAAGATAAATCTATTTATACAATCATGAATGCAGGATTCTTAGGTGGTGGACGTGGTTACATGGGTGATGGTGTAGGAATCAACGATGCTGCATGGGATGAGTATATGAAAGCCTTTGAAGTATTAGACAATGATACAGCAGGATTCTGGGGTGTTGAAAATAAAGGTAGATTTGTAAACGACCGTACACCAAAAAATAGTTCTGAGAACTATGAAGCGGAAATCAATGAGTTAAGAGATGCATTAAAAGCAGAGCTTAATGAAGTATTTTTCAAATAATAAAACCTCTTTAAAATCATTAGAATTAATGATTTTAAAGAGGTTTTTAATTTCTTACTAGAAAATAGGGGGGAGCTATTGTATAGTATTTTTTAGAGGTATTATTTTATAAAAAATGAAGAAATAGGATAAAAATGGATAGAGGTATACATCGTGAACGAACAAAAATATAAACAGTACTTACAGATTTTAAAAGAAGAGTTAGTACCTGCTATGGGATGTACAGAACCTATAGCTATAGCTTATGCAGGGGCTAAGGCAAAAGAAGTACTTGGCAAGATGCCAAAGAGATGTGTAGTAAAGTGTAGTGGCAATATTATTAAAAATGCTAGATGTGTAACAGTACCTAATACAGATGGCCTAAAAGGGATTGATGCCAGTGCAACAATAGGAATTGTAGCAGGCCGAAGTGAGAAAGAGCTTGAAGTTATTAGTGAAGTAGCAGCTAGCCAAATCAGTGAGACAAAGAAACGCCTTGAAGAAGGTTTTTGTCAGGTTGAACTTTTAGATACAGAGGTTTCACTTCATCTAATTGTGGAAGTCTATGCAGAAGAGGAATGGGCTAGTGTAGAGATTAAGTATGCTCATACTAATATTGTTAAAATCATTAAAAACAATGAAGTGATTTTTGAAGTTGAGGAAACTCCAGATAAATACTTAGGTGTATTTATTGATAGAGCCATTCTAAATGTAGAGGACATTTATCATTTTGCAAATGAAGTACGCCTTGAAGATGTGGAGGAACTTATGGCCCTTCAAATGGAGTACAATATGGAAATGGCTAAAGAGGGACTCACAGGTAAGTATGGTATAGGTATTGGAAAAGTTTTAGTAGATGCACATCCAGTAGGATGTATAGAAACTAAGATCAAGGCTTATACAGCAGCAGCTTCTGAAGCTAGAATGAGTGGTAGTCCATTACCTGTAATGACCAACTCAGGCAGTGGAAACCAAGGGATGACATCATCTATTCCAGTCATTATATATGCTAAGGAGAAGGGATTATCACAAGAAGCCCTTTACCGCGGATTAGTCTTTGCTAATCTAATTACCATCCATCAAAAAACCCTTATAGGTAGATTATCTGCTTTTTGTGGTGCAGTAAGTGCATCTTGTGCTAGTGGAGCGGCTATAACTTACTTAGAAGGTGGAAGTGTAGAGCAGGTGGCTTATACTATTACAAATACATTAGCCAATATAAGTGGGATTGTATGTGATGGGGCTAAACCTTCTTGTGCAGCAAAAATTGCATCTAGCTTAGATGGGGCTATGATGGGGCATCACCTAGCCATGGCAAGCCAAAGTTATGAACCTAATACAGGAATACTCAAAGAGAGTATAGAAGAAACAATCGCTGCTGTTGGTAGATTAGGTAGAGATGGTATGCATCAAACAGATAAAGAAATATTGGATATTATGCTAGGTAGATAAGTGTAAATGCCGCCAGAAATGGCGGCATTTTGCTTATGTATATTGAAATGGAAGTATTTGTAGTTTAACCTTGGAAAACATGGAAGCCTAAATTACTATTAAAGTTTTTGTCACTATCCATATGTCTTGCCAGCCTAGCTAATTCATCTCGTAAATCAAGGTAGAGCATATCTACATAGTTCCAATCAGAAAGTCGGTTTGTATCAAACCAAACTTTTTGGTGGTAACAGCGAATGGTTTCAAGTTCACCTGCAAGGGCTAAAATATCACTAATGTAAGCTTTTGCTTCTTCTCTATTTTTAGGACTTTCCCAAGGAAGGAGTGTGATTTTTCTTGCTGTAAACAGGATGCGTTGTGCACTTAAGTATAAAGCATCTAGTACAGTTTTTTCTTGGGTTGTTTGCTTGAGAGCCTGTAGACAAGTAAGGGCGCGTTCCATTTTTGGAATAAGAAGAGCAGCTTTTTCTTGTGCGGCAAAATCAATAGGGTTTAAAGCGCATTTATACATTTCATTTTTAAAGGCAAAAAGGTCTTCTAGTCCAATGACATTGTCGTAATGATATACAGGTTCTAGTTGTGCAGCATCTTCTTCGGTAATACCTAAAAAGATAGTATGGTAAAGTGTATAGAATTGTTCAAAGGTATAGGTTGTTTGTGTAGACCAAGACCAGTTGGCACCGATAAGGAAGCCAGGCCAATTCAGTTCACGAGAACAATCGCCACCATCTCCCCAACTAGACATAATCATGTGGTTTGCATTACCTTTTGCTGCACGAAGAAGGCCAGCAGTATTCCCCCAACAAGTTTTCATATGGCAGTTAAAGCGGTTCCATGCCCAAGTTCCAGGTGATACAGTAACAGTAAGACCTATTTCGTGAAGTTTTTCTACGTAAGGATAGTCTTCGCGTACAGCATAATCCCAAAAAACAAAGTTTACATCTTTTGGAAGCTCTAGTGCACGTTCTAACCCAACGGCATAGTCTCCCCATGGTGGTGCAAAAAAGTCAGCATACATCATCATGGAGCAACCACGATGTTTCAGCTCAGTATAAATCCAATTAAAGTGGTCAATAAAAAGTTGACCGCCTTTTTCTTTGCCATAAACTTCAGTAATTGCACAAGGTTCATCCCCACCTACGTGAATGACACCAGTACCAAAAGCTGCCACAACTTCATCTAAAATATTTGCAATAAGCGGTCTAACTTGTGGATTTAGTGGATCTAAAACACTTGTTGGGTGACCTTTATCATCATGAATAGTTAAAGCTTGTAGAGACTTGAGGGCAGCATTTTTATCAAAATGACCAAGTAGGTTAATAATAGGACGTATAGCGATATGATAGTCTGATGCATAAGCTACAAGTGCTTTCCATTCTTCTCCTGTAAGTCCATCTGAGTATTTCCCCCAATCTGGACAACAGTTGAATTTAAAAACGTCTTCGATATAAGGCATGTACACATTGTACTTGAAACGAGAAAGACGTTTAATAATGCTTTTAAAATGTTCAAAAGTAGAAACTTGTCCACGGGAAATATCATCGGAAACAGAGCGGAAATCCATATCTGGATAATCTTCAATCATACCGCAAGAAAGATGCCCTTTATTTAAACGGTCCAGTTCAGATAAAGTAGTTAAAGCATAAAAAACACCAGTAGGTGTAGTGGCTTCGATTTGAATACAATCTTCACAAAGAATGAGACGATACCCCTCTTGATGAGGAAGGGAGACGAAATGGTATGTAATAGGATAAGTACCCTTGCCCGTATAAGTCCCTTCTAGAAGTAAAGTTTCTCCTGTAGGTACAATTGCTTTTAAGTCATCGGCTAGCACATAGTCCTTAAGTTTGATTACTTGTTCAGTAAGCTCTACTTTTTTTAGTTGAGGGATAATATTATAGTTCATAAAATACTCCTTAATAAATTTTTATAAAGTACATAATAATATATTATACAATAAAAACTGTAAAAACAGTTTATTTTATGGTGAAAAATAATAAAAAAATTATTTTAATATCATAGGCGTTAACTTAAGCCTAAGTTTTTCCAAAACAAATGAGTTCTTCT
>URVM01000039.1 GCA_900551325.1 uncultured Eubacteriales bacterium
CAGAGCAGCTGACTTGTAATCAGCAGGTTATCGGTTCGAGTCCGATCGTCGGCTTCAGTGGGGGCCCTTAGCTCAGTTGGTTAGAGCATCCGGCTCATAACCGGACGGTCCTGGGTTCGAGTCCCCGAGGGCCCACTGCGAAAGCTATTATATTACATTTTAAGTAAGGCCCAGTGGTACAGTTGGTTAGCACGCCGCCCTGTCACGGCGGAGGTCGAGGGTTCGAGTCCCTTCTGGGTCGTTTTGGTCGCTTAGCTCAGCTGGGAGAGCACCTGCCTTACAAGCAGGGGGTCATAGGTTCGAGCCCTATAGCGACCACTGATATGCCCGAGTGGCGGAACTGGCAGACGCACAGGACTTAAAATCCTGCGAGCTAACCCTCGTACCGGTTCGATTCCGGTCTCGGGCATATTTATAAAAACTTTACCAATATCATAATGTGTGCGCATAGCTCAGCTGGATAGAGCGTCTGACTACGGATCAGAAGGCCGAGGGTTCGAATCCTTCTGTGCACGCTTTTTAAAACCAAATATAAAAATTATTTTGTGCGCATAGCTCAGCTGGATAGAGCGTCTGACTACGGATCAGAAGGCCGAGGGTTCGAATCCTTCTGTGCACGTTTTTAAATTCAAATTATAAAAATTATAAGTTGAATAAGCCGACGTGGCTCAATTGGCAGAGCAGCTGACTTGTAATCAGCAGGTTATCGGTTCGAGTCCGATCGTCGGCTTTCATTTAAAGAAGCAGGCTATAGAGTATAATTACTTCTATAGCCTGCTTTTTAGTTATCTAGTTAATATAAAGCATATTCATTAATCCCAAGTATAAAGAGTTATACTAAAGGGGATGAATATGCTTTTTTGTTTTATAGATTTGTCTTAAATTTAATTATAAATAGCAATAATACAATTAAATTTTGATAATTTACAAGCTATATATTATAATTAAGGATAGGTATTAACATAAGGCTCTGGGGGAGGATAATATATTGGGGCAAAGACTTGGATTTGGACTAAGGAATATGACTATTGAAAAGCGTCTAGGGTATAGCTTTTTCTTTTTGTCTTTAATTCCTATTATAATAGTAGGAAGTTTAGCAACTACAATTGCAAAACATTCTATTATAGAGAAGAGTACTAACTATATTGTACAGTTAGTTGATGCAGTAGAAGATAACTTACAGAATGAACTTAGGAGTTATGAGGCAATACTTAATGACCTTATGGTAGATGCTCTTATCCAAAAGACATTTCATATTTATGATGAAAGTACCAATGTGGAAAAAGCCTACTTAAGCAATAAGATTAGTGATATATTGATTAATAAAATATCTTCTTATCCTTATATTCGAGATGTAAAAATGATTGATTTAGATGAGAAGGTGATTTATCAACGAGGGTATTTGTTAAATGATGAGAGTCATATTAAAGATATAGTAGCTTCTATTAAAACAATAGGTGGAGCTGTTCAGTGTTTTATACAACCTATATATGGGGAAAATTATATTGTCTTATCTAAAAGGATTAACTCTACCTATACTCAAAAAGAAGTAGGCTATATTATATTTGTTATTAAAGAAGATGCAGTAAGATCTATTTATGAGGATTTAGATTTAGGTGATGGGGCAAATATTTATTTAATAGACCAAAAAGATGAAATTTTGTCTAGTCAATATGAAGAGGCTAAAGAAAGATTTAATGAAAAGTTATTAGCTGCTTATGAAGAAGCACTAATTTATAAGGCACCTTCCTTTGAGTATAGTGAGAGCTTACAAAAGTATACTATTGTAGGAAGTAGGATTTCTAAATTTAGAATTGATTGTATAGCCATGATTCCTAACAATCACTTTTTAAAGGAAATAAACGCTATGACAGGAAAGGTTATCTTACTTATTATAGGGTGTTTCTTCTTATCTTTTATTCTTTCTAAGCGTATTTCTAGAAGTATTATTGATCCTTTAAAGAAGTTAAAAGAGTATATAGGAACAGCTATGGGAGAAAAGTTTCATTCAGAATTTAGAGATGATAGCCCCGATGAGTTAGGGGAACTTGGAAGAAACTATATAGAGATTAATAATGAAATGCATGAGATGATTAAGAAAATCGAAAAGGATGAAAAGGAGAGAAGAGAGTTAGAGCTTAATATGCTACAAGCACAAATTAACCCTCACTTTCTATTTAATACTTTAAATTCTTTAAGGTGGATTGCAATGATGAGTGGTGCAGAAAGCGTAGGTGAAGGAATACTGGCTTTATCTGACTTACTGAAGAATACAATCATACAAAAAGATCAATATACAACTATTAAGAATGAATTAGAAAATGTACATAATTATATGCTTATACAGACTTTACGTTATGGGGATTCATTTAAACTCCATGTACAAGCAAAAGAAGAACTTATGGATTATAAAACCTTAAAATTTATATTACAACCTATAGTAGAGAACTCCATTATCCATGGAATACGCCAAGATGATAGCTTACTTAATATTAGCATTAAGTTAAGTGAAGAAGATGAATACTTACTTTTTGAAGTGAGTGATGATGGAAAAGGTTTTGATATGGCACAAATGGCTAGGGGAAATGAAGGAAAAGATATTAGATTATCTGGTATAGGTATTAATAATGTAGTAGATCGTATACGAATTAACTATGGAGAACCATATGGTGTAGAAATCATAAGTGAACTAGATAAGGGGACACAGGTTAAGCTACGTATACCCAAAATGAGGGAGGCTTAAATGTATAATGTACTAATTGTAGACGATGAAAAGATTATTCGTATTGGTATGAGAGCAATTATAGATTGGCAAGCTTATGGGTTTAAAGTAGTGGGGATAGTAAGTGATGGTGAACAAGCTCTTCAAGTAATTGAGGAGGAAGAAATAGACCTTGTTATAACAGATATAAAGATGCCTAAAATAGATGGTATACAGCTTGTTAAACGTTTAAAAGAACTAGAGTTTAATGGGCAAATTATTATGCTTACTAGTTATGGAGAATTTGATTTAGCTAGGGAATGTTTAAGGTATGGCGTACATGATTATTTATTAAAAGGAACCCTACGTTCTTCAGAGCTTATTCAAGCATTAGAAGGTGTAAGACCTAAACTTAAGGATAAAGCTATAGGACAAGAGGGTGTAGCTATAGAAGAAAATACTCAAGATTATGAGTTAATGACACAAGTTGGGGTTCCAATCTTAAAAGGTGAAAAGGTAAATATAGAGGCAAAAGCCTTTTCTAAGCATTATCAGTTTTTACTTATTAGATATATAGAAAGTAAATATGAAGAATCTAGAAATATAGACAGGAAGTTTAGTGACTATAAAGTAGCAATTAAAAATATTATTGCAGAGATACTCCCTAAATCAGGGGATCCTTTTATGATATTTGAAGGTAATTGGTGTCTTTATAGTTTGCCTTTCTTTGGAGAAGTACCCTACCACGAAATACATAAAATAAGCCTACAGATTCAAAATCTAATTAAGCTCTATACAAATATAAAGATTATAGGTGTTATAGGTAAAACTATTTATACAAGTAGGGATTTAGAAAGTTCTATTAAACAATGTATGAAGGCTACAGATATAGCGTTTTATACAGGTTATGATGATGTATTAAAAGAAGAAGCTGCTCAGCTAATTAAACCATATAAGCTAACTGAAGAAGGTACTTATGAGAAGCAGTTATACGAAGCTATGAGGCAAGGTCATTATACAGAAGCTGTACAGGCTTTAAATGAGTATTTTAAACATTTGAAAGAATACTATATGCCTCAAAAGGAAGTAGAGCTTATTTTAAGCAATATTTTAGAAAGATTTATATTAGACTATGGCATCTATTTAGAAAACGAAAAAGAACAAATAGAAATTATTATGGATAAGTATAAGAAAAGTACTTTATTAGATGAATATCAGGGGCTAATAGATGAACTTATTTATATTATTTGTACTTCAATAGGACAAGTAAGGGATAAGCATTATAGAAAAGAAATAGTAGAGATTATGGATTATGTGGAAGAACATATAGGAGAAAAGATTACTTTAGGTTCTATTGCAAATCACATTAATATGAATGAAAGCTATATAAGTAGATTGTTTAAACAAGAAACTGGGATGAACATTATCAATTATATCAATATAAGAAAGATGGAAAAGGCTAAAGAACTACTAGGAGAAAAGAATATGATTGTAAAAGATGTTGCTTATGCACTAGGTTTTGAGGAACAGTCTTATTTTAATAGGATGTTTAATAAGTATTTTGGTGTAAACCCAAAAGAATATAAGAGATGTACAAATAGTAAATAAAAAAATATAATATAGGGTAAAAAATGTACAAAATGCAGTAAATATAGTACATTCCCAATAGGGATAATGTCTAATATAATTTAAGTAACCAAAAACTAGTAAGCGTATTATACGAGGGGGAAATACTGTGAAAAGAAAACTGATTGCCACTTTATTAGCAACAGTGACTATAGGATCAATGTTTACCGGCTGTTCAACTAATAAACAACAAGGAGCACTAGGAAAAGTAGAGGAATCAGGGGATAAAGCAGCTCAAGTTAGTGAAGAAAAGCAAGTATTAGATATTGCAGTATTTGAAGGTGGATACGGACGTGCTTACTGGGATGCCGTAGCAGAAGCCTTTGAAAAACAAAATCCAGATGTAGATGTAGTTGTAAATGCTAATCCTGAAATAGGAGACAATATTCGTCCTGATTTATTATCAGGCAATGCACCAGACTTTATATACTTGCCATCTAGTAATAGATCAGGGATTACAGATGCGCTTGTTAAAGATAAACTTTTAGTAGATCTATCAGATATTTTTCAAGATCCAGAGATCAAAGATAAACTTTTACCAGGCTTTGCGGAAAATGTAGCAACCCAACCTTATGATGATGGTAAAGTGTATTTAGCACCACTTTATTATTCTACAACAGGCCTTTTTTACAACAAAACTGTATTCGAGGAAAATGGTTGGGAAATACCTGTAACTTGGGAAGAATTCTTCGCTCTTGGTGACAAAGCAAAAGCAATAAATCGTTCACTTATTACATATCAAGGTCTTGTACCAAGTTATTTAGAGGCAGTCCTTATGCCAGCAATATCAGCAAAGATTGGACAAGAAAACTTTATGAAGGCACTTAATTATGAAGATGGTGCTTGGGAGCAACAAGGGATTATAGAGGCCATGGAACAAATTGCTAAAATCTCATCAGGTGGCTACTTAATGGATGGTACAGTAGCACTTAGCCATACACAAGCACAGCAACAATGGTTAAAAGGTGATGCACTATTTATCCCATGTGCTAGTTGGTTAGAAGGGGAAATGGCTGATTCTCCAAGAGAAGATGGCTTTGAATGGGGATTTACTGCAGTACCAGTATTTAATAAGGAAGATACTAAATATATATTTACAACTTTAGAGGAAATGTATATTCCATTAGCTTCTGATCAAGTTGACCTTGCAAAAGAGTTTTTAAAGTTCCAGTACTCGGATGAAGCGGTAGCACTTAATGCTAAGAATGCTAAAGGCATTCCACCAGTAAAAGGTGCAGCCGAACAGCTTAAAGAAGTTGTATCACCAGCCACGTATGAAACATACAAATTATTTGATCAAGGTTATGTACCATCTATTTTAAGATTTGCTAGTGTTCAAGGTACAGAACTTAACCCAAGAAAAGAATTATATGCTCAAGTTGCATCAGTTATGAATGGTGAGATGAGGGCAGCTGACTGGGCAGCCCATATGGAAAAAGTATCTGATTCAGTAAGAGATTATGTAGTTAAATAATAAAATGGATAAGAAACAATATACGGGAGAGGTATGTGCTTTTATGACCTCTCCTTTTTATTGCAAAAATATAGATTAATGTGGAGGAGATGGGAACATGTTCAATCTAGAGAAATT
This sequence comes from uncultured Eubacteriales bacterium, assembly GCA_900551325.1. GTDB lineage: Bacteria > Bacillota > Clostridia > Lachnospirales > Cellulosilyticaceae > Holtiella. The sequence goes on from URVM01000039.1 coordinate 5,919, forward strand.
CATGCCTAAAAAGCAAAGCACACGTAACAATATAGCCATTGCCCTATCCTTAATACCGGCATTATGTCTTTATGCACTCTTTGTCATTTATCCAACCTTTAATATATTTCAAACATCACTGTATGAGTGGAGTGGCTTATCGCCAACCAAGACTTTTGTAGGTATTAATAACTTTATAAGACTTTTTAAAGATGCAACCTTTTGGCTAGCACTTAAAAATACCTTAGTTCTTTTAATTGTATGTACAGTAATTACTATGTTGTTATCCTTATTTTTTGCAGCAGCACTTACACAAACAAAGTTAAAAGAAAAACATTTTTATCGTATACTTTTCTTTTTTCCTAATATTTTATCTATAGTTGTTATAGGCGTATTGTTTAGTAATATTTATGAACCTAATACAGGTATTTTAAATGCATTACTTAGACATATAGGGCTTGGGAATTTAGCTAAGCCTTGGCTTGGAAATGGGAGCACTGTACTTTTTGCCATTGCTCTAGCTATGATATGGCAAGCAGTAGGCTATTATATGGTTATGTATATGGCGGGTATGGATGGTATCTCACCAGAACTTTATGAAGCAGCAGATATAGACGGAGCAAATAAAATTATTCAGTTCTTTAAAATAACCATTCCTATGATTTGGAGTATTATTCGAGTAACGATAGTATTTTTTATTACGTCAACTTTAAATATGAGTTTTCTATTTGTAAATGTTATGACAGATGGTGGCCCTAATAGTAAATCAGAAGTATTACTTACTTATATGTACAGGCAAGCATTCACAAACTCAAATTTTGGCTATGCTATGGCTATTGGAGTTTTTATTTTCCTCATAGCTTTTACACTTGCTATTATAAGTAATATTTTAATGAAAGAAAAAACTACTTAGGAGGGGAGTAGATGAAAAGAAAACAAGCTAAAAATATTGGACAATTAATCAATAGCACCCTTTTAAGATGTATTTTAATAGCTACAAGTATATTAGTCATTTTACCTATAACTTGGGTGTTTTACACTTCTTTTAAAACAAGTAGAGAGTTTCTTAGTAATCCTTGGATGCTTCCAAGTACATTCCACTGGGATAATTATATAAATGCTATAAATAAGGCAAATATGGGAAGTTACTTCCTAAATTCTATAGGTGTAACTTTAGGATCATTAATACTTCTTTTTATTCTTATTGTACCTGTAGCCTATGCCTTATCACGGTTTGAATTTAAGTTAAGCAAATGGATTGTTATGCTTTTTATGGCAGGGCTTTTCATTAGTTCAAACTATATGGTTGTACCTATCTTTATGATATTAAAAGATTTTGGTGGTTTAAATAAATTATGGGTACTTTGTATTGTTTATGCTTCTACTACAATGCCATTTAATACTTATCTTTTAATAGGTTTTATGAAAGGAATTTCAAGGGAATACGAAGAAGCAGCACAAATAGATGGCTGTGGATACTGGAGAACTCTTTTTAAAGTAATTATTCCAATGTCTAAACCAGGGCTTGTAACAATAGGAATTTTTGCCTTTATGGCTTATTGGAATGAATATATTATGGCTTTAACTATATTAAAACCAGACAACTATACATTACCAGTGGGACTAAAAAACTTAATGGAAGTACAAAAGTTTGCTACAGATTGGGGGGCAATGTTTGCTGGAATGGTTATGGTTATGTTACCAACTATGATTTTTTATGCACTTGTACAGAAGAAACTGACATCTGGAATTAGTATAGGTGGATTAAAAGGATAAATACTATATTTTTTAGTAAAAAACATAGTAAATTATAGTAAATTAATCAATAATCATTTATAATAAAAGAAGATAAGAAAGATTATCTTCACATCTTTCTTCATTATAAATAAGAGAGGTAAAATTTATGACACAACCTAATATTTTACTAATTGTAGATGACCAACATAGGGGTGATTGTTTAGGGGTAGCAGGTCATCCAGATGTAAAAACGCCTTATTTAGATAGTTTAGCTCAAAGAGGAACACTTTTTAAAAATGCTTATTCGGCATGTCCAACTTGTATACCGGCAAGAGCTGCTCTTATGACAGGAATGTCACAGGAAAATCATAAACGTGTAGGCTATCAAGATGGTGTAGCTTGGAATTATGAGCATACTTTAGCAGGAGAACTTACAAAAGCAGGTTATTATACTCAATGTATAGGGAAGATGCATGTAAGTCCACTTAGAAATTTATTAGGTTTTCATCATATAGAATTGCATGATGGCTATCTACATCATAATCGTTATGCTAAAGTACCTTATTATGAAAGCCAAAAAATAGCAGATGATTATTTTTACTGGTTAAAAGAAGAAAAAGGAATTTCTTGCGATGTAACAGATACTGGGCTTGAATGTAACTCTTGGCTTGCAAGGCCATGGATGTATGAGGAACAACTACACCCAACTAATTGGGCAACTAATCGTTCATTAGATTTCTTAAGAAGAAGAGATAGATCTAAACCTTTCTTCTTAATGACCTCTTATGTAAGACCTCATCCACCTTTTGATGCACCAAGTTGGTATTTTGATCTTTATAAAGATAAAGAGCTAAGACCACCTTTTATAGGTGAATGGGCAGATAAAGAAAGCTACAAAACTTTAGGAAGAGTATTTAATTCAGGAGATGGTATTGCAGATCCAGAACTTGTAAGACAGGCACAAATGGGCTACTATGCATGCATTACTCATATTGACCATCAAATAGGAAGACTTATACAAGCTTTAATTGAAGAAGAAGTTTATGACAATACAGTTATTTTATTTGTATCTGATCATGGTGAATTATTAGGTGATCATCATATGTGTAGAAAGACAAGACCTTATCAAGGAAGTATACATGTACCATTTATTTTATCAGGACCAGGTCATTTAGTACCTACTAATGGGGCAGTTTCTACAGATTTAGTAGAACTAAGAGATGTGATGCCTACTTTACTTGACTTTGCAGGTGCCCAGATACCAGAGAGTGTAGATGGAAGAAGTGTAAGAATAAAAGGGCAAGAAGAAAGAAAAGAGTGGAGAACCTATATTCATGGGGAGCATTCAGGAGGCAATATAGGAAATCATTATATTGTAACTGAAAATGAGAAATATATATGGTATACTCAAACTGGTGAAGAGCAATTTTTCAACTTGAAAGAAGATCCTAATGAGATGATTAACCATATACATACACCAAAGTATGAGGAAAAGATAAAAGAGCTAAGGAACATCCTTATACAAGAATTAAAAGATAGACCAGAAGGGTATTTAGATGGGGAAAATCTTAAAGTAGGCTGTAGAGAAAGAGCTGTTTTAGAGATTTAATAATAAAAAAGCGATGAGAAAACTAAAGAGTACTCAAATATTAAAATGAGTACAAATGTAAGGAAGAGTTAGAGGGAGGATATCATGAAAAGAGAACCAATTTTAGTAATTATGGCAGCAGGAATGGGAAGTCGCTACGGTGGGTTAAAGCAAATTGATCCAATAGGAGCACACAATGAACTTATCATTGATTTTTCTATCTTTGATGCTATTAAGGCTGGATTTAAGAAAGTAGTATTTATTATTAAAAAGGTAGATGAGCAAGACTTTAAAGAAGCTATTGGAGATCGTATTGGTAAATATATTGAAGTAGAGTATGTATATCAAGATTTAAATAACTTACCAGAAGGATATAGTGCACCCGATGAACGTGTAAAACCATGGGGAACAGGGCATGCAATTTTATCTTGTAAAGATGTAGTAGATCAACCTTTTGCAGTTATTAATGCAGATGATTACTATGGACCTCTTGCATTTAAGAAAATCTATGACTTCCTTTTAGAGGCACAAGATGATGAACATTGTCGTTATGCTATGGTAGGCTATACACTTAGCAATACTTTAACAGAAAATGGACATGTAGCTAGAGGGGTTTGTACACAAGTGGATGGTTATTTAGATTCTATTTGTGAGCGTACACACATTGCTTATCATGAAGGTGAAGTTCAATTTTTAGAAGGTGATGTATGGACACCTGTAGATAAAGAGTCTATTGTTTCAATGAACTTATGGGGCTTTACACCAAGTATTTTTAAAGCTTTAGAAGAAGAGTTTACAAAGTTCTTAGATAAGGCCTTGGTAGAAAATCCACTTAAGGGAGAATACTTCTTACCTTCAGTAGTAGATACACTTATTAAGGAAGACGTGGCTACAGTAGAAGTACTTCATTCAAAAGATAAGTGGTATGGGGTTACATATAAAGAAGATAAACCTGTAGTTGTAAAAGCTATTAGAGGGTTCCAAGAAGCAGGTATATATCCTTTAAAATTATGGGAGGAAAAATAAGATGAAAGCAGAAATTAATGAAAGTCAGCTTCAACATTTATGCGGACAGTTCGAATTCGACGGAGCAATTACTCACCTTGGACCTACAGGAAATGGACATATTAATGATACTTTTTTAGTAGAAACACAGATGAATAAGAAATACATTCTACAACGTATTAATCATCATATTTTTAAAGATCCACAAAAGTTAATGGAGAATATCGAAAAGGTATGTAATCACGTTAAACATAAGGTAGAAGAAGTAGGTGGAGATGTAAGTAGAGAAGTGCTTACTTTAATTCCTGCTAAAGACAAGAAATACTATGTTCAAGACGAGGCTGGTTACTACTGGAGAGCTTATGTATTTATTACAGATGCCATCTCTTATGATGTAGTACCAAGTAATGAAATATTTTATAACTGTGCAAAAGCCTTTGGTTTATTCCAAAAACGTTTAGCTGATTTTAATGCTGAGGAACTTTATGAAACAATTCCTTATTTCCACCATACTAAAAATCGCTTTGAAAACTTTATGAAAGCTTTAGAAAGCAATCAGGCAAATCGCAAAGACTTAGTAAAAGAAGAAATAGACTTTGTACTGGCTCATAAGGGTGATACAGAAGTATTATTAAACTTATATGAAGAAGGTAGAGTGCCTCTTCGCGTAACACATAATGATACTAAGATTAACAATGTTATGGTAGATGAAGTATCTCAAGAAGGTATTTGTGTTATAGACCTAGATACAGTTATGCCAGGTCTTGCAGCTTATGACTTTGGTGATTGTATTCGTACTGGTGCAACTTCTGGTGAAGAAGATGAAGTAGATCTTACAAAAGTTAACTTTATGGCAGATAGATTTGAAGCATTTGCTAAAGGTTTCTTAGAAGAAGTAGGGGAAAGCTTTGGAAAAGACGAAATCTATTCTTTATTATTAGGTGCAAAGGTTATGACATTAGAGTGTGGTATACGCTTTTTAACAGATTACTTAGAAGGGGATCACTACTTTAAAATCCATCGTGAAAATCACAATCTAGACCGTGCAAGAACACAGTTTAAGTTAGTTCAAGATATGGAAGCACAGTGGGAACAATTAGAAGAAATTATTAAGAAGTTTATGTAGTAAGCTTTAAATAAGGAATGAATATATAGTTATAATAAAATCATATGTGAAACATAAATAGATAAGGAGTGAAAAAGATGGCTATACTTGTAACAGGTGGAATGGGCTATATCGGAAGTCATACAACAATACAACTTATAGAAGCAGGTCATGAAGTTGTTATTTTAGATAATTTATGTAATTCAAAGGTAGAAGTACTTGATCGTATAGAAGAAATTACAGGTAAACGTCCAAGCTTCTATGAAGTAGACTTATTAGATGCTGTAGGAACAGAACGAGTATTTAAAGAAAACACGATTGAAGCAGTTATTCACTTTGCAGGACTTAAAGCAGTAGGTGAATCAGTAAGCTTACCACTAACTTATTACCATAATAATATTACTGGAACACTTATTCTTTGTGATATAATGGCAAAATACGGTTGTAAAAAAATCGTGTTCTCTTCATCAGCTACTGTATACGGTATGAATAATGAAGCACCATTTGTAGAAACGATGCCTTTAAGTACTACAAATCCTTATGGAAGTACAAAGCTTATGATTGAAAATATATTAAGAGATGTACTTGTAGCAGATCCAGAGTGGAGTATTGTACTTCTACGCTACTTCAATCCAATTGGAGCACATGAGTCAGGCCTAATAGGAGAAGATCCAAATGGTATTCCAAATAATTTACTTCCTTATATAGCACAAGTAGCTGTAGGTAAATTACAGAAGCTAAGTGTATTTGGGGATGACTACGATACTGTAGATGGAACAGGCGTAAGAGATTACATCCATGTATGTGACCTTGCAGCAGGACACCTTGCAGCAGTAGACTATGCACTAGCTCATACAGGTGTTGAAGCTATAAACTTAGGTACAGGTAATGGATACAGTGTACTTGAAGTAGTACACGCTTTTGAAAAAGCATGTGGACACCCAGTTGCATATGAAATAGCACCAAGACGCCCAGGCGACATTGGAACATGCTATGCTAATGCTCAAAAAGCTAAAGATCTTCTCGGATGGGAAGCTAAGAAAAATATAGATGAAATGTGCCAAGATACATGGAGATTTGCAGCTAAACATTATGGAATGAAATAGATAGATCTACTTTTAAATTTTGGAGAAGGGACGAATGACTATCTCTGGTTAGGCTTATAAGGTGGCAGGGTGGGGTGCATTCTCCTACAGCTTCCACTTCCGGTGGTTAAGAGGCTATAAACTCGGGAAGGACAAGAACGCCAGAAACTTGCTTCGCTGCGAACAGTCTGGCTAAAACCCTTGTGCATCCACTCGTTAACATCCTCTAAACCACCTGCATAAGCCGCTTCCGGATAACGCACCCCACCCTGCCACCTTTTCTAAGGCATTAGAAGAGACAGTCATTCTATGCTGCTTCCTTATTAGGTTTTAAAGACGGGGGAGATAAGTGTTTCTCTTGCGTAAGACAACTAAAAGGATAGTAATTTTAGTATATATATCAAAGAAGCCATGACTTTTTCTTATGAGTATGTTGTGTAGGAAAAAATCATGGCTTTTTTATAGGCTACGCATAGTACCTATAGATGCTACTTTTTTTAGGGGACTAAGAAAAGATTTGTTGAAACATTTAAGTGTCCTTGCAAATAGTTATAGATAAGAAGTTTCAAATAGATATTTAAATTAGTAAGTGTATCCGTATTTTTTAGGAGGTATTACTATGCATTTAATATTAACATCTTGTGATTTTGGAAATGAAAAGTCTAAAAAATGTATTATTAAAAACTTAAAGAAACCCATAGAACAATGTAAGGTATTGTTTTTTCCTAATGAAAAGGCAACTCAAGAAATGATTCAAAGTGAAAAGTATTACCAGTGGATGCAAGAGTGTGGATTTGAGAAAGAAAATGTATATATTTTTGATTACTATAATCCGAAGAAGTTTATAAACTTACAAATAGATTGCTTACATATAAGTGGTGGTAGTGCATGCCAAACACTTGATAGAATTAGAAGCTGTAATGCTGACAAAATAATTACTAACTATATTAACCAAGGAGTTACATATATCGGTGGTAGTGCTGGAACACATATAGCAACAAAAAACATAATGCATGTTTTGCCATTTGAACAATCTATTTCTCCACTATTTGACCTTCTTCTAATCTAACCGTAGCATTGAGGGAGGGGGTGTGGGGGTGTGTTCTCTGGAACTTGCCTACGTAGCGTTTAGTTAAGAAATGTGCGAAATGAGAAAATGATGGTTTTAGGGGTGCTGTTTGAACGAAGTGAGTTCACCCCGTTATCATTTTGGAATGAGCTACATTTCTCTAAAAGCGGAGTGAGCAGGTGGAAGAGAATACACCCCCACGCTCCCGACCTTACATATACCCCTAAATATTTTTCTAAATATTCTTTTTAAAAGGTTCATCCTGTACATAAATACCAGCAAGTTTTTGAATACTACGTGGTATGGCATCTTGAGAGTTTTTCCATGGGGCGGAAGCATTGCGGTAGTCATTTTTATCAATAAACCAGGATAGTTCTTCTTCAAGGCGTTTAAGATGGGTTGATACCATGTTTTTTGAAGTATTTAGGAAAAAGGTTTTAGTCTCTTCTTTTAGATGATAAGGGGCAAGCTCTAGTAGCTTAGAAAAATGCTCGAGGCACATACCCTTACTATTTATAAATAGAGTCTTAAACTCTTCATTATGTTCAAGAAGATGAAAGAAGGTTTCTATATAACGATTAAAATTTTTATCTATGCGTTCACATATATAGCAACTATGTAAGTTTTCATGGAGAAATTGGGCTAGAGGTGTAGATTGTTGTAAGTCGTGAGCTTTGGAGCCTGTAGCTTTTTGGAGTCGCTTCATGAGGGAAGGTGTAGAAAGTTTGGTCGTTTGAAGTAAGCCATCTAACTCCTTTTCAAGCTTTTGATAATGAGTATGAAGGATAAAGGCAAGGCCTAAACGATTGCCATAGTCATAAAGTTTCTTATAATGTTCCTTACAAAAGCCTAGACGGTCTGTTTCACTACGTATATCATCTTCCATATAGGAAGCACCTAAAGTAAAGCTAATGGCATCTTGCTCAAGTTTACGATGTATAAAGCAAAAAGGACATTCATCCTGGGCATTAAAAGCATCAGTAAGAGGAATAGTATAAAGTGTATCTTTCATAAGAGTCTCCAATCTCATTATATTATAGGACCGAAATTTAATTTTATATATTTATTATAACATATTTAGTAGATAAATAAGGAATATTGAAGTAAAATCAAAATAGATTAAAGTTGGATAAAACTAAATCATATGGTAATAATATAAAAGGAAGTTTTAGGTAAAGGATGTGAGCCACATGGAAAATAGAGCTATCGTAGAGCGAGTAGAGTGTTTTGATATTGGGCAAATATTAGAGAGTGGACAAGTCTTTAGGTTTGAAAGAATTAATGATCATACTTATATTCTTATTGCCAAAGGTAAGTGCATTAAGCTGGTTCAACATCCAGGGAATAATGAGCTTATGATTTACCATACATCTGTAGGTGAGTTTGATGAAGTATGGAAGGATTACTTTGACCTTCATACAGATTATAAGCATATTAGTGAAACCTTAGGGAATAAAGATGAATATATGGAGGCAGCAGTTAAGTTTGGACAAGGAGTGCGTATATTAAAGCAAGACCCTTGGGAAATGCTTATTTCATTTATTATTTCTCAAAATAAAGCTATTCCTCAAATTAAACAGTGTATTGCAAGTATTACAGAACGTTATGGTGATGAGATTGGTTACAACCAAGATACAGAGAAAACTTACTATACCTTTCCAACACCAGAACAACTAGTAAAGGTAAGTGAACAAGAACTTAGAGATTGTAAAGTAGGATTTCGGGCACCTTATATTGTAGATGCTTGCCAGAAAGTAGTAAGTGGTGAAGTAGACTTAAATGAACTTTTTCACCTACCATCACAAGAAGCTAAAGAAAAGCTTATGCAAATTAAAGGAGTAGGTCCTAAAGTATCAGACTGTATTTTATTATTTGGATATAGTAAGATGGATTTATTCCCTACAGATGTATGGATTAAAAGGGTTATAGAAGGTATGTATTTTGATGGGAAAGAAATTTCCTTAAAGGCCATACAGACTTTTGCAAGAGAGTATTTTGGAGATTTAGCAGGCTATGCTCAACAGTATTTATTCTTTTATGGAAGAGAAAATAATCTCTATAAATAATAAGACATAAGGTGTTCAAAAAATTAATAAAAATTTAATAAAAAAAATAAGAAAATAATTTAATTTAGGCTTGCATTATAATCAAAAATCGAATAATATTATAATATAATTAGCACTCAGGTAGAGTGAGTGCTAACAAACTAATAAAACATATACTTTATCTATAGAAGGAGGTATTTTTATGAATTTAAAACCATTAGGTGACAGAGTTGTACTTAAACAATTAGAAGCCGAAGAAAAAACTCAATCAGGGATCATTTTAACAGGTGCTGCCAAAGAAAAGCCACAAGAAGCTGAAGTTGTTGCAGTAGGCCCAGGTGGTATGGTTGATGGCGAAAAAGTTGAAATGCAAGTAAAAATAGGTGACAAAGTCATCTACTCAAAATACGCCGGCACAGATGTGACATTAGATAAAGAAGAATATATTATCGTTAAACAAAGTGATATTTTAGCAATCGTAGAATAATAGCAGTCGTAGAATAATAAGGGAGGTATTTACAATGGCAAAACAAATTCGTTTTGGAATGGAAGCAAGACAATCACTTCAATCAGGTGTAGATCAATTAGCAAATGCAGTAAAAGTAACTCTTGGACCAAAAGGTCGTAACGTTGTTCTAGATAAATCATATGGCACACCACTTATTACTAATGACGGTGTATCTATTGCAAAAGAAATCGAGCTTGAAGATCCATTTGAAAACATTGGTGCACAACTTGTAAAAGAAGTTGCGACTAAAACAAATGACGTAGCAGGTGATGGTACAACAACAGCTACAGTACTTGCTCAAGCTATGATTACAGAAGGTCTTAAAAATATTACAGCAGGTGCAAACCCAATTATTATTCGTCGTGGTATGCAAAAAGCAACAACTGCTGCTGTAGAAGCAATCAAAGGTATGAGCCAAACAGTAAATAGCAAAAACCACATTGCTAGAGTTGCAGCTATTTCTGCTGGTGATGATGAAGTTGGTAACTTAATCGCAGATGCTATGGAAAGAGTATCAAATGATGGAGTTATTACAGTAGAAGAATCTAAAACTATGACAACAGAACTTGAAGTTGTAGAAGGTATGCAATTTGACCGTGGTTACTTATCAGCTTATATGGTAACAGATACAGAAAAAATGGAAGCTGTTCTTGAAAATCCATACATTCTTATTACAGATAAGAAAATTAATAATATCCAAGAAATTTTACCAGTGCTTGAACAAATTGTTCAATCAGGAGCAAAACTTCTTATCATTGCAGAAGATGTAGAAGGTGAAGCGCTTGCTACATTAGTAGTAAACAAACTTCGTGGTACATTTAACTGTGTAGCTGTTAAAGCTCCAGGTTTTGGTGATAGAAGAAAAGAAATGCTTCAAGATATTGCAACACTTACAGGTGGTACAGTAATTTCTGAAGAAGTAGGTCTTGACCTTAAAGATGCAGGTATTGCACAACTTGGTCGTGCTGCAAGCGTTAAAATTTCAAAAGAACATACAGTAATCGTAGACGGTGCTGGAGATAAAGATGAGATTGCTAACCGTATCAGTCTTATCCGTCGTCAAATCGAAGAAACTACTTCAGATTTTGACCGTGAAAAACTTCAAGAACGTCTTGCAAAACTTGCTGGTGGTGTAGCAGTAATTAAAGTTGGTGCTGCAACAGAAACAGAAATGAAAGAAAGAAAACTTCGTATTGAAGATGCTCTTGCAGCTACACGAGCAGCTGTAGAAGAAGGTATTATAGCAGGTGGTGGTAGCACATATATCCACGTTATGAAAGCTATCGAACCACTTCTTGAAGAAACAATTGGCGATGAAAAAACAGGTGTACGTATTGTACTTAAAGCACTTGAGTCACCACTTCGTCAAATCGTTGCAAATGCTGGTCTTGAAGCAGCAGTAATCATTGATAAAGTTAAATCTTCTACTGCAGGTATTGGTTTCAATGCCCTTACAGAAGAATATGTAGATATGATTGAGGGCGGTATTATCGACCCTACTAAAGTAACAAGAAGTGCACTTCAAAATGCAACTTCTGTAGCATCTACATTCCTTACAACAGAATGTATCGTTGCAGATATTAAATCAAACGAACCAAGTATGCCAGCAGGTGGCGGAATGCCAGGCATGGGCGGAATGGGTATGATGTAAAATCTAACTTTATAAGTTAGATAAATAAAAGACCAAGGTAGCTAGGCTATCTTGGTCTTTTCAGATTGTAGACAAAACGGTTGATTGGAAATTTCCAGTCAACCGTTTTTGTTTT
>URVM01000040.1 GCA_900551325.1 uncultured Eubacteriales bacterium
AGAGCAGAGGACTGAAAATCCTCGTGTCGCTGGTTCGATTCCGGCTCTGGGCATACTAAGCATCTCTTAGGAGGTGCTTTTTTTGTTATCTAAAAATAGCTTACCTTTATCATACACTATACAGATTTACTACAAATTCTGAAAACTATTTTAAAAATATATAGAATATGTTATAATTTTAAATAAAACATTATACTATACTTTTAAATATAGCTATATGAGGTGTCTATGGAACTGTATAAAGTTATACTAGTAGATGATGAAGAAGAAATTCGTAAAGGGATTATACGTAGAGTCAAATGGGAAGAGCTAGGTTTTACAATTGTAGGTGAAGCAGAAAATGGACTTGAAGCTCTAGAAGTTGTAGAGAAAACTTTACCTGATCTTGTTATTGCTGATATTAAGATGCCTTTTATGGACGGAATGGCTTTAACAAAGGAGCTACATGAAAGATTTCCAACTATTAAAGTCATTATATTATCTGGTTTTGATGATTTTGAATATGCAAGAGAAGCACTGAAATTAGGGGTTATGCGTTATATTTTAAAGCCTATTAATGGGATGGAAATGAATACCCTTTTACGAGAGATTAAAGTCATCTTAGATGAAGAGATTTTATCTAAAACCAATCTTCATTCACTGAAGAATATTTATAAAAAGAGTTTACCTCTTTTAAAGGAACGTTTTTTAAGTGGGTGGGTGGAAGCTCATATAGCCCTTGAAGATATTCAGCATAATCTTTATGAGTTAAATTTAGAAATAAATAGTGAAAGCTTGGTAGCTGTGGTCATACATCCAGATGAACTACATAAAAGAGAAATAAAACATGCCTTGATTAAAAACAAAAACATATTAAAACTGGCTTTATTTAATATTTGTGAAGAGATTACAGCCAAAGAAGAACTAGGTATACTCTTTCCAAGACGAGAGGATCTTATTTTAATTGTTCCTTTAAGAAAAGGAGAAAATCCTAAATCAAGTAGTCGCCTTTTTAGAGGATTAGAACAAATACGTCAGTCTATTAAAAAGTACTTAAATACAGCCATTACTATAGGGGTTGGAAATATATGTAGTGATCCTACTTATTTATATAAAAGCTATGAAGCTGCTGTTTCTGCCTTAGATTACCGTATTACTATGGGGAGTAGTAAAATTATTTACATAGATGATATTGAACCTACATCATGTACCACTACTTTACTTGAAGCTTATGATGAACATGATTTTTTAACTTTAATTAAACTTGGACAAGAAAACCATATACCTGTAGCTATTGATAAAATGTTTTCACAACTAGAAGGGGAGTATATGACTCTTCGTGAATACCAGCTTCATATGGTAAGACTTTTGGCAAATATTATTAAACTTGGGGGAAGTATGAAGGTGGATTGGCAAGACCTTCTACCACCTGACACTAATTTTTTAGAAGCACTTAGTAGACTTTGTACAAAAGAAGAAATGAGGCAGTGGCTTACTCAGTTTTGTCTTGCTATAGCTAAGCAAATTAATACAACCCGTAAGGCAAGTAAAAATGAGCTTATTGAAAAAGCTTTAAGCTATATTCATAGTCATTACCATGAGGAAAGCTTAAATGCCGAATCTGTATGTAATGAATTACATATTTCTACTCATTATTTCTCAGCGCTTTTCAAGAAAGAGATGGATATTACCTTTAGTACCTATTTAACCCAAATACGTATAGAAAAGGCTAAGGTCCTTTTACAAACGACAACTCAAAAAGCGTCTGAAATCGGTTGTGCAGTAGGTTATCCAGAAGGTCATTATTTTAGTTTTGTATTTAAAAAAATAACAGGATATGCCCCAACGGAGTATAGAAATGGAAAAATTTAAAAGCATTAAAAGTCTTATGATTATATGCTTTACCTCAATTATGACTATAAGTATGGCCTTTACAGGTATGACCTTGTATAAGAAATTTAATGATATGGCTATTCTTTACGCAAGCCAATCAGCAGAGCAGCTTACAACGCAAGTAAAATATAGTCTAGATACCTATACTAGAAATATGATTGATATTTCTAACACCCTTTACTATAAGATGATCAAAAACCAAAGAATTGAAGTGGGACATTTTACTAACCAAATGTCTATTATACATACCTCTAATAACAATATTGGGAACTTGGCCATTTTTAAGGAAACAGGTGAACTTATTGCTGCACATGGTTATATTGAGCTTAATCCAGATGTAAATGTTGCAGATCAGTCATGGTTTAAAAATGCCTTACTCAAACCAGAAAATGTACATTTTTCAAGCCCTCATCAACAAGAAGTATTTAAGGGAAGTGAGCCTTGGGTTATATCATTAAGTCGTGCCATCTCACTTAATGAAGCTGGGAATATTATTCAAGGTGTGCTGCTAGTGGATATGAACTTAACAGGGATAGAAAATATTTGTGCACCTATTACAGATAGTCATATAGGTAAAATTTATATAGTAGCCCCTGATGGACAAATTGTTTATAGTCCACCTGAAGGTAGTGAGCCTATAGATATACAGTGGATTAATCAGAACTCAAAAGAACCTATACAAGTATTTAAGGAGAAAAAGTTATTAGTAACTAACCAAATTGCAGGTTATACAGGCTGGAAGGTAGTTGGTGTATGGGATTTACAAAAGCTTCTTGTAGACTACCTAGCTTTTCAAAACTTTTTACTTCTAATTTTTGCTGTTGGTTTAGTTATGTGTATTTTAGGTACTTTATTTATTTCATCAAGACTTTCTGCCCCTTTATACAGGCTTCAGAAATCTATGAAGCTTGTAGAAGAAGGGAACTTTAATATTCGCCTTCAAGAAACTGGGGAGTATATTGTATCAGAGCTTTCTAAAACTTTTAATAAGATGGTAGAACGTATTGAAGGATTGAAACATGAAATTGTAAAAGAACAAGATCATAAGAGAAAAAAGGAAATGGAAGTGCTCCAGTCTCAAATTAATCCTCACTTTCTCTACAATACATTAGATTCTATTATTTGGTTAATTGAAGATGAAAGAACAGAAGAAGCTACAACTATGATTACAGCCTTATCGAGGTTTTTTAGAATAGGTATAAGTAGTGGTAAAAACATCATTACTGTAAGGAAAGAACTAGAACATGCTAGGAATTATTTAGCTATCCAAAAAATAAGATATAAGAGTAAGTTTGATTATAATATAGAGGCTAGCCCGGAAGTATTAGAGCTTCCTACCTTAAAACTCCTTTTACAACCACTTATAGAAAATGCTCTTTGCCATGGCATTGAATACATTCAACATAAGGGAGAAATTTCTATTAAAGTCTATGAGGAGGAAGGTACACTTATTTACCAAATTCAAGATAATGGGGTTGGTATTCCACCTCATATAATGGAACATTTACTAGATGAAAATTATAATCTTGAAACAAAAGGCTCAGGGGTTGGACTTAAAAATGTACATAAACGTATTCAGCTTTATTATGGCAATACATATGGGGTAAAGGTAGAAAGTGAATTAGAAGAAGGTACAAAGATAGAAATAAGAATACCTATAAGAGAGAATGAGGGGTAGATATAGTATGACAAGAAGGCGTATAGGGGGCTTAATATGTATACTAATGGTTATCCTTTTAGGTATGGGAGCCATTTTAACCTATTCAAATAAGCATCTTACCCAAGAAGAAGAACCGCTTCAAATTGGGATGGTACTATACAATGGAAAAGATCCTTTTATTTTACAAACTGCTAGTAAACTACAAGACTACATATGGACAATTAATAAGGAGACAGCTTCTAATCTTAGTCTACATATTGAAGATAGTGAGGGTAATCAAAAGTTGCAAAATGATCAAATTAACCATTTTATTGAAGAAGGGTATGACCTACTAATTGTAAATATGGTAGAAAGACAAGATGCCAGTATGATTATTGATAAGGCTCAAAATGCAAATATTCCACTTATCTTTTTTAATAGGGAACCTGTACCACAAGATATTGAAAAATGGAATAAAGTAGCTTATGTAGGTTCAAGAGCTGAAGAAGCTGGTGCACTTCAAGGAACTGTTCTTGCAGATGCACTAGATGAAGGCCTTCTTGCAGATAAGAATAAAGATGGGAAAATCCAGTATGTTATGCTAGAAGGAGAATATGGACATCAAGATGCTATTTTAAGAACTTATCACTGTATTAAGACCCTTGAAGCAAGGGGATATGAAATGGAAAACCTACGTACAGATACAGCTATGTGGGATAGGGAAGTAGCTAAAGGGAAGATGGAAGAGTGGTACACACTTCTAGGTGATAAGATTGAAGTAGTCCTTGCCAATAATGATGAAATGGCACTAGGTGCTATAGAAGTGCTAAAGGAAAAAGGGTATTTTAAAGATGGAAAAACTATACCTGTCTTAGGTGTAGATGGTTTACCTGCAGCTTATGAAGCTATAATGGAAGGTACATTAACGGGGACAGTATTTAATGATTCAGGTGAGCAAGCCCTTTGTATGATTTATAAAGCTTGTGAACTATTAGGCATAAAATTAGATGAAAAATACATACCTAAGACCACTACAGAAGGTCAATATTTCTGGGTAAAACATAGTATCGTAAAAAAACATACATTAGAAAGTAAAAAATAATACAAGATGGGTGAAAGTCCATTTTGTATTATTTTTTTATGTTAAAAAATTCATAGAATTCACTAAAATATTGTATTCAAGTAAATACTTATTCCCTCTAAAATAAAGGTATAAAGAATCTAAAAAGATTCAACTAAGTGGAGGTATAGTCATGAAGATGAAAAAAGTTTTAAGTGTATTTTTAGCAAGTTGTATGATGATGGCATTTGTAGGTTGTTCTCAAGCTGGTAGCACACCTGCTGCTTCAGGAGAAACTAGTGGAGGAAGCTTACCTAAAATAGGAGTTACAATTTACAAATATGATGATAACTTTATGACATTTACAAGAAATGCTATTCAAGATTCAGCTAAAGATAAGGCTGAAGTGACAATGAATGACTCACAAAACGATCAAGCTAAGCAAAATGACCAAGTAGATACATTACTTGCAAAAGGTGTAGATGCACTTGTTATTAACTTAGTAGATCCAGGTGCAGCACCAACTATTGCAGAAAAAGCTAAAGCTAAAAATGTACCAGTTGTATTCATCAACAAAGAATACCCAGATGGAACAAATAAAATTGATTATGACAAAGCTTGGTATGTAGGTACAAACTCAGCAGAATCAGGTATTATTCAAGGTCAACTTATCATTGATGCTTGGAAAGCTAACCCTACTTGGGACAAAAACGGTGACCAAACTATTCAGTATGTAATGCTTATGGGTGAACCAGGACATCCAGATGCTGAAGCAAGAACAAAAGAATCTATTGCCTCTATTAATGCGGCAGGTATTAAAACAGAAGACCTTGGTACACAAACAGGTATGTGGGATGCTACAAAAGGTAAAGAGCTAATGGAAACATGGTTAGCTGCTAAAGGTGATAGTATTGAAATGGTTATTTGTAACAATGATGGTATGGCACTTGGTGCTGTAGAAGCATTAAACGCTGCAGGTTACTTCCAAGGAGATAAATATATGCCAGTTGTAGGTGTAGATGCTATCCCAGAAGCGCTTGAGCTTATTAAACAAAATAAAATGTTAGGAACAGTACTTAACGACCCACTTAACCAAGGAAAAGCTGCTGTAGAACTAGCACTTAATGCAGCACAAGGTAAAGATGTTTTAGAAGGTACAAGTTGGAAACTTGACGATACACTTGCTGTACGTGTACCTTATGTAGCTATAACAAAAGATAACTTAGGTGTAGCAGAAGAAGCTTACGGTTTGAATAAATAAGGTAAGTACAGGGGCTGTGGCGAACGCAACGATGTTTAAGTTATTTCGCTATAGCCCCTTTAGAATGAACCAAAATAGGTGGTGAAAAACATGGCAGATCAAACATATTTACTTGAAATGAATCATATTACAAAGCAGTTTCCAGGGGTAAAAGCATTAGATGATGCAAACTTAAAGCTTAGACCAGGTACCGTTCATGCTTTAATGGGTGAAAATGGGGCTGGTAAGTCTACACTAATGAAATGTTTATTTGGAATTTACTTAGAAGATGAGGGTGAAATTTATTTAAAAGGTGAACGCATTCATTTTTTAAATCCAAAGCAAGCCTTAGAACATGGTGTATCTATGGTGCACCAAGAACTTAACCAAGTAAGTCAAACCCGTGTAATGGATAATATATGGCTTGGCCGTTTTCCAGGGAATGGTCTATGGGTAGATGAAAGAAAAATGTATGAAGAAACAAAGGCCATCTTTGATCATTTAGGCATTGAAGTGGATCCACGAGAAAAAGTAGGACATTTATCTGTATCTCAATGTCAAATGATTGAAATAGCAAAGGCTGTTTCTTATAATGCAGAAATCATTGTAATGGATGAACCTACCTCTTCTTTAACAGAAAAAGAAGTAGATCATCTTTTTAGGATTATTAATCAACTTCGTGAACAAGGTTGTGGCATTATTTATATTTCACACAAAATGGAAGAGATTCTTCGAATTTGTGATGAAGTAACCATTATGCGCGATGGCAAGTGGATTGCTACCCATAAGGCAAGTGAACTTACAACAGATAAAATTATTAACCTTATGGTAGGAAGAGATTTAACACATAGGTTTCCACCTAAAACCAATGTACCTGGTGAGCCTATTTTACAAGTTAACAATCTTACAGCTTTCTATAAACCTACTATTGAAGATGTTTCTTTTGAACTTAGAAAAGGTGAGATTTTAGGAATAGCAGGACTTATGGGTTCAAAACGTACTGAGCTTGTAGAAACTTTATTTGGTATAAGAAAGAAAGAATCAGGTGAGGTATTCCTTCACGGACAACCTATAGAAAATAAAAATGCAAAAGAAGCTATTAAAAATGGTTTTGCTCTTCTTACAGAAGAAAGAAGAAAGACAGGTATTTTTGATGTATTAGATATACGTTTTAATGCCATGATTGCTAACTTACCAAGGTATTGTAATGCTGCTGGTATAACAAAAGATCAAAAGATTAAAGAAGATACGGACTGGGTTATAGAGAGTATGAAAGTAAAAACACCTTCTCAAAGGGAAAAAATTAGGTCCCTTTCAGGTGGGAATCAGCAAAAAGTTATTTTAGGTAGATGGCTACTCACAGAACCTGAAATCCTTATGTTAGATGAGCCAACTAGAGGCATTGACGTTGGTGCTAAATATGAAATTTATCAACTCATTATAGATCTTGCAAATAAAGATAAAGGTATTTTAATGATTTCATCAGAAATGCCTGAGTTACTAGGTATTACAGATCGTATTTTAGTTATGAGTAATGGAAAAGTTGCAGGCATTGTTGAAACAAAAAATACAACGCAAGAAGAAATCTTAACGCTAGCAGCGAAGTACTTATAGGGGGGATCATCATGAAAGAAAAAAGTATAAAAAACTGGAATAAAAGTAGTATAACAGACTTTTTAATTAATAATGCAATATATGTTGTTCTATTCATTATTGTAGGCGTTATTATTTGTATGGATACTAAATTCCTATCCTGGGAAAACTTTGGATATATTATTACTCAAGCTTCAACACGTGTTATTTTAGCTTTAGGGGTTGCAGGACTTCTCGTTTTAGCTGGTACGGACCTTTCTGTAGGACGTATGGTAGGTTTATCTGCTGTTGTGACAGCTTCTTTACTTCAAGCACCTGACTATGCAAGAAGAATCTATCCTGACATGGCACAGCTTCCAATTTTTATACCTATCCTACTTGCTATCTTTCTAACAGGGTTAGCATCTACTATTAGTGGATATATTATTGCTAAGTTTAAAGTAACAGCATTTATCGTTACCTTAAGTATGCAGCTTATTATTTATGGTATGGCATCCCTATACTATGACTATACAGGTGGTTCACCAATTGCCAACTTAGATGAAGGCTTTAAACACTTTGCACAAGGAAGTATACAATTAGGAGTGATTAAAATTCCTTTCCTAGTTATTTATGCCCTTATTACTATAGGCATTGTATGGATTATTTGGAACAAAACAAGACTAGGTAAAAACATGTTTGCTGTAGGTGGGAATGAAGAAGCAGCAACTGTATCAGGTGTCAATGTTATTCGTACTATTGTTCTTGTATCTATGATCGCAGGTATTTTATATGGATTTGCAGGTGCACTAGAAGTAGCTAGAACAGGTAGTGCAACAAACAATATTGGTATTAACTATGAACTAGATGCCATTGCGGCCTGTGTAGTGGGTGGCGTATCCTTCAACGGTGGTGTAGGTTCTATAGCTGGTGTTGTAAGTGGTGTACTTATGTTCCAAGTTATTAACTATGGACTAAACTACGTAGATGTAAGCCCATACATTCAGTATATTATTAAAGGACTTATTATCGTTATTGCTGTAGCTATTGATACAAGAAAGTATATTAAGAAAAAATAAGAAAACTATAATGAGTGTATAAATAGACTTTAGAACTAAAGGATAGTCCTATTTATATAATAATGACCTATGAAACTAGTATATAATATCTAGCTTCATAGGTTTTTCATTTTTTAAACTTTATAAATATTAATTTTGTCATAAGCTTTATTATATTTATATCTTGTACAAGTTTTCTTCCCTAAGGTGGTATGATTGTCCTTATTCTTTCATATATATAATTTAGAAAGCTATGTGAGGTGAGAGGATGAGGCCTAATAAAATACTTTTTTCAAGTGCTTTAACCCTTGTGTTATTAACACTTGCCTTGTTTATTGTACGTGATTTAAATTTTCACTTTCTAGAAGTAGATGATAAAGGGGCAACAGTTACGATTAATTTTTTATTACCTATGGATCAGGCAGCTTTTAAAGACACACTTAAAATACAAAACCAGTTAGGTTATGCAGAAGATTTTTCTTGCACCGTTGAGTGGTTAAGTCCTAGAGTATGTCGTATGCGTATAAAGGAAGAAGGGGAAATACGTGGGCAGAAAGTACAACTAATCATTAATCATGCACCAACCCAATATGGTAAGCTGACAAAGGAAGCTATTATCCCAATTCAGTTTCAAAGTCAGGTGATGATTGTAGAACCAAAAGAAGCCCTACTCATTAGCACTCAGGCATCCTTTATTGTACAATTTAATACGCCAATGAATAAGGACATGGTCAGTCGCTACTTATCATCTGATGCAGAGTTTATTATTGAGCCGATAGAACATACAAAAGGTGGTAAAACCATTGTAGACTATACACGCTTTAAGTTTACGCCTAAAAAACCCCTTTTAAATGATCATAAGTACATATTAACCTTTAAAAAAGGTATGCCTTCTCAGTCCAATGTGATGCTAGAAGAAAGCCAACATATTGTTTTACAAACAGATAAAAAACCTATGATTTCTCAAGTAATGCCACCTACAGGAAGTAAGTGGGTAGGTCTTTATCCGCGTATGACACTAGAAAGCCAAACGCCTATAGTAGCTGCCTACTTTAATTTAGAAGGTGAAGTGTTAACAGGAAAGATGAAATCAGAGTACCATGTAGAGTTTTATCCTAAAAAGATGTTAAAGCCTGATCATACTTATATTGGAAGTGTTCAAATTGAAGCAGCATCGGGAGAGTTAAGTGATCCTATGCCTATACAATTTACAACCCAACCTATTAGTAAAGACAAATACTGGGCAGAAGTGAGACTAGGAAAAAATCAAGAAATGGTTGTCTATAAAGGTCAAGAAGAAGTAAAACGTATTCAATGTTCAGGCGGAAGTACTAAAACACCAACTACTTTGGGAACCTTTTACTTAAAAGCTAAAGGGGATAAATATTTCCTTGATGAGACTCAAGAAGGTAGCAACTACTGGCTTATGCTTTCTGAGCAAATTCGTATTCATGGCATGACAAGAAACGAATACTGGGAAATTAAAATGGATGTACTTAATCGTTTAGGTGAAGGCCAGACAAAAGGAGACATTGTTATGCGAGAAGAAGATGCACTTTGGCTTTATGAGAACCTGCCTATTGATACAATGATAGTCATCCATGACTAAAAAATGAGGGCTGCTTTTTTAGCAGTCCTTTTTATATGTATCTAGATAGTTATAAAAACTAGAAACTGATCTAGCTAATATAAAGTAAAATGCATTATAGATGAGTAGAACCTTCATATTTTGACTTTAAGTATAAAAAAACACGGGCATATACTTTTTTAAAAATAAAAATATGAAATGTAAAAATTTTATCTTGCAATTTTTATATAATATGATAATATACTACTATAAAAATATATAGTGATATATGTTATATTAATTTATAAATGAAAGGGGCACTACCATGGCATTTCGTACATCTTATATGACAGATTTAATGGAGCGTGTTATTAAAAATCATCCAGCTGAACCAGAGTTTCACCAAGCAGTTAAAGAGGTTTTACTTTGTATGGAGCCTGTAGCCGAGAAAAATCCAAAGTATGTGGATGCAGGTATTTTTGAACGTATTGTAGAACCGGAAAGAATTATTATTTTTAGAGTTTCATGGGTAGATGATCATGGAAAAGTTCATGTAAATAGAGGCTACCGTGTACAATTTAATAGTGCCATTGGTCCTTATAAAGGTGGGCTTCGTTTCCATCCATCAGTAAATCTTGGAGTTATTAAGTTTTTAGGCTTTGAACAAATCTTTAAAAACTCTTTAACTGGCTTACCTATGGGTGGTGGTAAAGGTGGTAGTGACTTTGATCCAAAAGGTAAATCTGACAATGAAATCATGCGTTTTTGCCAAAGCTTTATGACAGAGCTTGCTAAACATATTGGTCAATTTACAGATGTACCAGCAGGAGACATTGGTGTAGGTGCACGTGAAATTGGCTATATGTATGGTCAATACAAACGTATCCAAAATGAATTTACTGGTGTTTTAACTGGAAAAGGTTTAACATATGGTGGTTCTTTAGCTAGAAAAGAAGCAACAGGTTATGGTTGCTGCTACTTTACTGCTGAAATGCTCGCTACACGTAATGAATCTTTCCGTGGTAAAACAGTAGTTATTTCAGGTTCTGGTAATGTAGCTATTTATGCAGCTGAAAAAGCTACTCAACTTGGTGCAACAGTTGTAGCACTTAGTGATTCAAATGGCTATATTCATGATCCAGCAGGTATTGATTTAGACCTTGTTAAACAATTAAAAGAAGTAGAACGTGCACGTATTAGCGAATATGTAAACAGAAAAGCAGGTGCAACTTATACTGAAGGTTGCCGTGGTATTTGGCAAATTCCATGTCATATAGCACTTCCTTGTGCAACACAGAACGAATTACATGAAGAAGATGCTAAAACACTTGTAGCAAATGGTGTCATTGCTGTAGCAGAAGGCGCAAATATGCCATCTACTCCAGAAGCAGTAGAAGTATTTTTAGCAAATAATGTTCTTTTTGGACCAGGTAAAGCAGCCAATGCAGGTGGTGTTGCTACATCAGGCCTTGAAATGTCACAAAACAGCTTACGTCTTAGCTGGACTTTTGAAGAAGTAGATGAAAAGCTTCAAAACATTATGAAAAATATTCATAATAGTGCTCGTCTTGCTGCTACAGAATATGGTGATCCAGATAACTATGTACTTGGTGCTAATATTGCTGGTTTCTTAAAAGTAGCTGATGCTATGTATATGCAAGGTGTTGCTTACTAAAATAGACCCCTTTGTGAATGGACGAAGATTTATAAAGAGAAGGTATGTTAATTCTATAGATTCCTTTTATAGAATACATACCTTCTTTATTTTATTTAAACATTCTTTGACAAAATCATACTTTTTACAAAGATAACCTATGAATTATAAATATAATATAATATAATATTCCTTACAGACATTTATACTTCAATGAGATGAGGGAGAGACGCTATGTATAAAATTGATCTTCCAGTTACAAGATGTTTACCGGGGATGGTAACAGCAGAACCAGTTATAGATCTTAATACAGGTTCTACAATTATTGGAGCAGAACAAATACTAACAGATACTATTATTCAAAAACTCTATAAATTTAATTATAATAAAATATGTGTATATGTAGGCACATGGAATAATATTTGGAATGTAGCTCCAGAGGTGGTAGAAAAATACGAAGTACACCGTAAAGAATTAAAAGCTATTTTAGATAAATTAACATTAACAAAAGTGTTAGACGTAGAAGCGCTTAAATCCATTGCAACACGTATGCAAGTAGATTTCAATCAAAACTATACCATTTTAGCTTGTATAAATATGGTACGTTTAGCAGACGCTTATACTTATACACATAGTATAAATGTAGCTTTGCTTTCAATGCTTATAGGTAAATGGATGGGTTATAAAGATGATGCAATTGAAGACTTAATCATCTTTGGCTTAGTTCATGATGTGGGACAAGATATGATGCCTGAAGAGCTTTTACAACCTATAGGTTCACTTTCAAATGATGAGTTTGCTCATATTAAAAATTGTATCCGCTACGGTTATGAAGTTCTAGAAAAAATAAGAGAAACAAAAATAGATGAAGGCGAAAATACTAAACTAAAAAAAATCCAAAGTATTATTGATATTGCAGATGTTTATGATTCTATGACAGCTCATCGTATTTATCGTCAGAATCAGTCACCTTTTGAGATACTTGAGCTTTTACAAAATGGAGTCATTGGTAAATTTGATCCAGAAATTCTTCTTACCTTTATTAATAATATAGCTAATTATTATGTAGGTACGTATGTTGTTTTAAGCACAGGTGATGTAGGTGAAGTTGTTTTTGTTCATCCTCACTGTGTTTACAGACCTATTGTTCGTGTAGGAGAAACATATTTTGATTTAAATGTACAAGCCCATATTAAAATTTTACAAATTGCTTAAGAATTTATCGCGTATAAAATTCGACACTTTGCTTATACTAAGTTCATAACATTTATTTAGCAAAGGAGCAATGTAAAATGAAAAAAGCATGCATTTTAATGTTAGTTGTTGCAAGTATGTTATCATTCGTTGGTTGTGCAGCTGGTTATGATTCTACAACAGGTTATAATGGCTATAACTATAATGGTTATGGCAACTATAATAACTATGGTAGAGGTTATGGTTATAGTAATTACTATAATAGACCTGGTTACAATGGTTATGGTACAACTACCTATAAAGGTACTAATACTTACAATGGAACAACAGGTTATGGGACAACTGGGTACGGTACAACAGGTACTGGTACAACAATGACACCAAACTATTAAAAATAGTTGTCTATTAATTGTTAATAAGACTCAATAAATTAAAGACCTATTAAACTAGATTTTTACTAGCTTAATAGGTCTTTTCATATAAATAAAAACCCTTCCTAAATAGATCTATGCATTTTATTATAATAAGAGTAACAAAGTAAATCCTGCTAAAATTATATGGATGCAAAGAGTTACTATATTAATAAGTTTTGTATAACGTACAACATGTATAGGCCATTTTTTTGTATGTAAGAAGTAATAACTTCCAATAATAAATAGAAAGCCTACTAATATAAAAATAACGCCTATAGGCAATTGATAAGTTACACCAATATTTAAAAACATATACATTAATAATACAAGTACATCACCTAAAAGGGTAAGTGTACTTAAATGCCAAGGCTCCAATTTATGTTGACTTTTTTGCTCCCAATCATAAACTTCTTTTTTTTCTTTCTCAGGTAAACTACCTTTTTCAAGAGACAGTACAGAGTTTTTCTTATCTTTCATATCTATTCCCCTAACTTTAATTATTATAAATGAGTATACAAATTTTACTTCCTTTTTGCAATAGACCAACTTATGTTATAATAAGACTATTATACTAAGGAAGGACTTAAATATTGTGAAGATATTACTTGTTTCATTTAACGCTAAATTTATTCATTCATCCCTTGCTCTAAGACTTATTCGTGATTACTGCAAGGATTATAACGAACATATGGAAATTTTAGAACTAACTATTAATCATCAGCTTGGTAGTATTTTAAAAGAAATCTACATGAAGCAACCAGATGTATTAGGACTTTCTTGCTATATTTGGAATATGGACTTAGTAGAAGAACTTGTTCCACTTATTAAAAAGGTATTACCAAATACAAAAATTGTACTAGGTGGTCCAGAAGTTTCTTATAATAGTGAGCATATTTTAAATAAGATTCCAGTTGACGTGATTATAGAAAATGAAGGAGAAGAAACTTGGTATGAATATGCCACTTACCTTATAAAAGGTGAAGGTGCTTTAGAAAATATAAAAGGTATTGTTTATCGTACAGAAGAAGGAGAAATTCGTCGTAACCTAGCTAGACCACTTATGGATATGGCTAAGCTTCCTTTTGTCTATGACGATCTTTCTGGCCTTGAACATAAAATCATGTATTATGAAGCATCACGTGGTTGTCCATTTAACTGCCAGTACTGTTTATCCTCTGTTGAAAAAGGTGTGCGCTTTATGCCTATAGAAAGGGTATTAAAGGAGCTTCAATACTTCTTAGATCATAGAGTAAAACAAGTTAAATTTGTAGACCGTACTTTCAATACAAATAAATATTATGCAAGAGAAATTTGGCAATACATTATTAATAATGACAATGGTTATACAAACTTCCATTTTGAAATTGCAGCAGAGCTTCTTACTGACGAATGTCTAGAAACTTTAAAAGGAGCAAGACCAGGTCTTATCCAATTTGAAATAGGTGTTCAGTCAAGTAACTTTGAAGTACTAACTGCTATAGATCGTAAAATGCCATTTGAAGATATTCGTGAGATCTCTCTTAAAATTAAACAATTAGGCAATATTCATCAACATCTAGATTTAATTGCTGGTCTACCTTATGAAGATTATCAGTCCTTTAGACAATCCTTTAATGATGTGATTAGCTTAAGACCAGAACAATTCCAACTTGGCTTTTTAAAGCTTCTTAAAGGTTCAGGACTTAGACAGCGTGCAGAAGAATACGGTATTGTTTACCATTCTAAAGCACCTTATGAAGTTTTATATACAAACCATATTAGCTTTAAAGAACTTTTAAGATTACATGGTATAGAAGAGCTAGTAGAACGTTATTATAATAGTGAACGCTTTAGCCGTAGCTTAGAATACCTTTATACTTTATGTACATCACCTTTTGATTTTTATGAAGCCTTTAATGACTTTTGGGAAGTAAATGGCTATGACAAGGTAGCTCATAAAAAAGATGCTTATTATTTATTACTTGTTCAATTTGCAGATACATTAGAAGGTGTAAATAAAACACTTATAAGAGAACTTGTAAAGATGGATTGGTATGCTCATGAAATGATTAAAGAAGTGCCAGAATCACTTATTACTCTTGATCAAAATCCATATAGAGAAGAGGCTAATAGCATCATTCGTGATGATGTGTTTATGATAGAAAAAGTAGGTGTAGATCCACAATGGACTTCAAGACAACGTCTAAGAAAGATGCATATTGAATGGTTTAGCTACGGGGTACACTTAGATAATGAAAAAGCTACAAAACCTATTGCCTTACTCTTTGACTATACCACATCACCAGTACGCTACACTGTATTAAATGATTTACGCTAGATAAAACTAAAGTTAAGTACAAAGGAGGTAGCACTATGACAGAAAAACAACGTATTACCATGATTTTAGAAACTCTAGATAAATACTATGAAAAAGATGTAAAATGCTATTTAAATCATGAAAGTCCACTTCAACTCCTTGTTGCTACTATTTTAAGTGCTCAATGTACAGATGATAGAGTGAATATAGTAACAGAAAATTTATTTAAAAAATATCCTACAGCTTATGAGTTTGCAAAAGCTCCTTTAAATGAACTAGAAGAAGACATTAAAAGCACAGGCTTTTACAAAAATAAAGCTAAAAACATAAAAGCCTGTACTACTAAACTATGTGAAGCTTATGGGGGAGAAGTACCACAAGATATTGATGCTCTTACAGAACTTGCAGGAGTAGGTCGCAAAACAGCTAACGTAGTACGCGGCAATATTTTCAATATACCAAGTGTAGTAGTAGATACCCACGTAAAACGGATTTCAATTCGCTGGGGCTTAACCCTAGCTACAGACCCAGTAGCCATCGAAATGGAACTTATGAAAAAGCTTCCAAAAGAACACTGGATTCGCTACAACACCCAAGTGATAGCTCACGGCCGTGCAATCTGTACTGCCCGTGCCCCTAAATGTATAAACTGCATGTTCCTAGCCCTTTGCCCATACGGCCTTACTAAACGCCTAGAAGACATGCCACCACAAGCACAAGAAGCACTAGAAAAAGGACATATGTATTAAATTTATCTATAAAAAGGCTGGCTTCATAACTCTATGTTATGAAGCCAGCCTTTTTATATCTGTATTACAAAATAAAATTGTATCCATTATTTAAGATTTAATACTAAAAAGATAAAATAAAGGTGAAAGAATAATAGCACCTATAAGTATATAACTCCCTAGTTTACAAGTTACAATATAGAATTCAGAAGGTTCCCCACCATCTACATCAAGACAATATTTCATTTTCCAACTTATTTCAGGATAGAGGATATTCATAAATCCCACCAAAATTAAAATGAAACAAAATCCATCGTAAACAACAAGGGTACTGGCACCTACATGATTATTCATTGTATTAAGTATCTGATCTATAAGCGCAACCTCAGATGGCTTAATTGGCTCATGTCCAGCCGGAAGGCCTACAGCCTCATAATCAATAGAAAATGGCTCATCCACATAAATAGAACCATCTGATAAGGTGATGATTACTCCTTTGTCAAAGTCAGTACTATCATAAGAAATTTTTTTATCCACATAATCAATATCCATTGCTAAAAAGAAAGAATTCAGTTGTCCCGACTTCAACGTAATATTTAATACATTCTCCTCATCATCAATAAAAACAGCACGACCCCAATCCTGCTCAACTAACTTAAAAGTAGTCCCCTCCCAATGGAAAGTACGACTATCAAAATAGGCATATAAACTTACTAATACAAATAAAATAAAAGCGCATACAACACCTAAAATATAAACTTTCTTCCTTCCATACTTATCACACAATCTTTCCATAGAAATTCTCCCGAGTTCACTTTTTTATTATATAATATCATAAGCATTACTATAATTTTTAAGTTATTTATATTTTCTTCTTCCTCCTCACAGGACTGCTGCTGACAGTTCCTTTAGATAACATAGGTAAGAAGAAGGGGATATTTTGCTGTAACTTGCCTACAGATATTCTAAAAGAAATATGCTGCATTAAAATAGCTCTTCTTATTTGCATTACATATTAAGTAAATTAGGCTCTCTCACGGAGAATAAGTGGGTATAGTGAAGGATACGCTCCTACAAATACTTTATATATATTCTTCATATAATTAAGCAGTATTCTATTATATAATTAAAAACACTTAAAATGGGTAGTGTGGGGGAGTTTATAATAGATCTTCACATTTACACTATATATTAAGTAGCATGAGCCGCTCTCACGGAGAATAGGCGGGTATAGGGATGGGGGCTGCTCCTACGAAGGATTCATCATGGAGGTGAGCTTAGAGTGGGTTAGTGAGCGTATGAACAAGGGTTTTAGCCAGCTGTTTTGTACCATAAGTTTAAGTACTTAATCTCATTTGTTAGGTATTTAAACTTATTTT
>URVM01000041.1 GCA_900551325.1 uncultured Eubacteriales bacterium
TATTTTATTTTCAAAGTTCATTGTTTCTTATTTACTAAGGCTTAGTGCCTTGTGGCCAGTGCGTTTGTGCGCTGCTGACTTGTATTATTATGCCTTATCTACTTACATAAGTCAACACCTTTTTTAATCTTTTTTTATTTTATTTTTTCTCTTATTATTTGAACCCAATAAATAGGCATTTTCATAGAAAAAAGAGAATGCTTCTAGGCATTCTCTTCGTGTATATATTTATCTATTATAATGATGTTTATAATCTTATTTATAATCCTATTTATGCTCTAATTTCTACCAGTCTTTCCTTCACCATTTGAATAACTCGTTCTTTGTCTCCTTCTTTATCTACTACATCTATTTCATCCATATCTATGATAAGTACTTGTGAAGCTTTATAGTGATTCATTACCCATTCATCATAACCTTCCCACAGGAATCTATAATAATCTACAAGCTCTGTATCTAATTCAAAACTTCTACCCCTTTTCATAATACGTTCTATTACAGTTTCAAATGAACCTTTCAAATATACCATTAAGTCTGGTGCCTTTTTTGGTAGTTCATCAAGTTCTTCCATCATATTGTGTAATAGATTTTCATACACTTGCATTTCAAGTTCACTAATTCTTCCCAACTCCATATTCTTTTTAGCAAAATACCAATCTTCATAGATACTTCTATCTAATACATTATCATTTTGAACAAGTGCTTGTTTAATTGCTTTAAAGCGTGTATCTAAAAAATAAAGCTGTAATAAAAATGGATATCTTTTTGTTTGTATTTCCTCAGGAGAAGCCGTATAAAAAAGTGGTAGAATAGGGTTATCATCTACACTTTCATAAAAAACATCACTTCCTAAAGCTTCTCCTAAAATCTCCGCTACGCTAGATTTCCCTAATCCTATCATGCCGCCTACTACTATCAACATATTCACCGTGCCTTTCTCAGTTTTATTGCTAAGTTTACTCTATGTTTTAGTTTCTAATATACTATATATAGTGTTTTATCCTCACACATGTACTATATAGGATACTATAAGGCATTTAAGATTACTAGTCGTTCTTTTTAATTCTTTATTTTATATACTTTATTAAACCTATTATAATTTTACATAATCCCATAACAGTTTTTACTTATCCTTTTTGTTTTTATAAATTCTATATGATTAATAATTATATTCTCATCATCCATTTAATTTAAATTTACTTAAATGATTTACTAATACCTATTTATTCCTTCCCTATCCTGTACATTATACTTTCGAATGGCCTTAATCTAAGCTGTTCATCTTGCTTACTAGGCCTATCATTATAATTACATATTATTTCTTCTATCTGCTTCTGTCTTATATCTTCTATTTCATTCCATTTTACTTTAGCTAGCTTTTTAGTTAAGTTGATGATTATTAAGTAATTCCCCTCTTCATGTTCTCTTATATAACTTATAACTTGTTTATGCTCTTTCAATATAGGTTTAAACTTTCCTTCTCTTAAGGTTATACATTCTTTATACAATCTAATTACTTCTTTATAGAAGCTTAGTATTCCATTAGGTTTTTGTAACTCTTGCTCTACATTTATTACTTTATAATTAGGATTAACCTTTATCCAAGGTTCCCCCTTAGTGAACCCTCCATTATGATTACTACTCCATTGCATAGGTGTACGGCTATTATCTCTAGATACTTTCTTGACTATTTGTTTTGCTACACCTTTTGGTAAATGCATCATTGTTTGAAGTACTTTATGCGCATTAAGTGCCTCATAATCTCTCCATTCCTCTTCTTCAAGTACACAATCCGTCATCCCTATTTCTTCCCCTTGGTACATAAAAGGCGTTCCTCTTAATGTGAAATTTAAAAGACATAAAGCTTTTGCACTTTCTATCCTATATCTTTTATCATCCCCAAATCTAGAAACCTGTCTTCTTTGATCATGATTAGACAAATAGTTTCCTAACCACCCTTCACCATCTTCTATAGTTTCTTGCCATTTAAAGAGAACTTCTTTAAATTCCTTTACTGTCCATTTATATAACTTTCGAAAGTCATATTTACCTAGTTCACCATTACCAAGGTTGTGTAAGTCAAATTGAAACATCATTTGTAGTTCATGCCTATTAGGATTAGTATAAAGAATAACGTCTTTCTCTGTAGCAAGAACTCCTTCTCCTATAGCCATACAATCATAATTACTTAGTACCTTTTCATACATCTCTTGTAAGTACTCATGTGTTTTAGACCTATTTAAAGTTAATTCTCCTGGGAACTGTAATCCTTTTTTATGAGGATCTTTATCTGGTAG
This sequence comes from uncultured Eubacteriales bacterium, assembly GCA_900551325.1. Classification (GTDB taxonomy): domain Bacteria; phylum Bacillota; class Clostridia; order Lachnospirales; family Cellulosilyticaceae; genus Holtiella. Next base: position 2,298 of record URVM01000041.1, read on the forward strand.
GCCCTCTGCTTTACTAATAGCATTAATAACATCCATTCTAAAACCTACTATCCCTTTGCCTAACCAAAATTTCATAACTCTATAAATCTCTTCTCTCATCTCTTCATTTTCCCAGTTTAGATCACATTGATTAGGTGTAAACTGAGTTAAGTAATACTCCTCACTAGTTTTATCATAGGTCCAAGCACTTCCTCCAAAGAAGCTCATCCAGTTGTTAGGCGCCTCATTGTCTTTTCCTTCTTTAAAAATATAAAAATTTCTATAAGGAGATTTACAATCTTTGATTGCTTCTTGAAACCATTTATGTTCATCAGATGTATGATTTGCTACAAGGTCCATTATAATTTCTATATTACGTTTCTTAGCTTCCATAATTAACTCATCTACATCATCCATCGTTCCAAACTCAGGATTAATCTCATAATAATCACTAATATCATAACCATAATCTTTGTTACTTGATAAATAAATAGGGGAAAGCCAAATAATATCTATACCTATATTTTGTAAGTAGTCTAGTTTACTGATGATACCTTGCAAATCACCTACACCATCTCCATTACTATCACAGAAGGACCTTGGCCAAATTTGATACACTACTTTTGTTTTCCAATTTGTCATCTATTCTCCCACCTTTTATACATATGGTTGTATGTATTTATTATCATGCAATCTTAGATAAAAAAATCATAAAAGATATAATAACCCCGAGTATAATCATAATAATATTGGCCTTTGCAAAGTTTTTTACTGTTTCATTGTCTGATACGATTAAAATTGAAATAATCATAATAATATTTAGAAACGGAATAGCTAATCCTATTAAGATACAAAGCCATTTTAAAATTGAAACTTCTTCTGGCATACATGCTACATATCTTGAAGTTTCGATTGGTTTTATTCCTGTATAATATGGTGTTTGATTGGATGAATATTGATTAGGCTCTATATGACTAATTTCTTCTTGGCAGCTAATACAAAATATAGCTTTTTCATAGTTTGGATAATGACAGTATGGACAAATTCTTTTCATTATAACTCTCCTTTAAAAACCTTATTATCCTTACTATATTTATTATGCATGTCTTTTATATATCCCCTTTTTGCTTATTTTTCATTTCATTGCTTATTTAATTTGAATTGGGTATAATATAAATAAGTTATTTTACTGCTTAAGATAAGGAGTTTTCGATTTATGAAACTATATGCAAACATCTCAGATTTCTCTCAAGATACATTCAATGCTATACTCAATTTTTGCTTTCCTCATTGTAATAAATTAAGTATTTATTTTCCTAATGAATGTAATGAAAAGGTACAAACATTTAAGACTAAGTTTTTAAATGCAACTGAGCTTTATACTATTGATGATGAATTAGCTGTACTTGAACCTAAAGAAGGCTTCTCTATGGTGATTACGTCTTTATCTAATACGGTACAAGATTTACTTACTCACCTTCCATATAGAGAACCATTAAGCTTTGGTATCATCCATGATGAAAATCTTATTTTCTTTATTAGTGAAGAAGGTGAAATTGCTATTGATTTACCTGATGAAATAGCTACAAGTACTAATCTATTTGATGGTTTTACAAAAATAAATAATTAATATAAAAAGCTCTAGGTATCCCTAGAGCTTTTATTTTTTTCTATTAGTTTTCTCACACTATAGGTAAGTATCTCTACTACCATTATAATCATGCATAATTTCCATTCAGTAAAAAGAAGCCAGATTAAATTAATAAGCATAATAATGACACTTATACTTAAAAGTACTAACATCTTCATTTGGTTATTAACCTGTTCCATATAAAAATCTAGTATTTTATCATCTAATAAATAATAAGAAGCTACCTCTTCTAATACTATAACTACTACTAATCCCCATGGAACCGAATGATAAATAATATAATATGCAGGTACTGCAGTTATAAGGTATATACTAAACCATATAAATAAATGGTCTGGATTAATAAGTTGTTGCTTCTTAGACATTTTAATCCCCCTATTTAGTACACTTAATTCTGATGAATATATGCATAAATATCTCTTTTACTAACGCCTCTATCTTTAGCTACTTGCTTCATAGCTGTTTTTTCATCTTGCCCTTTATCTAAATAAAACTGTAAATGCTCTTCTATAGATAACTCTTCCCAAGCTTTCTGATCTTCCTCTTGTATAACTTTAGGGTCTTTACCTTCTAGTACTAATACAAATTCACCTTTTGGTTCTACTTCATTAAAATAATTAATGGCACCACTTAATGTAGTTTTATAGATAAACTCAAACTTCTTAGTCAGTTCTTTAGTTACAGTAATAGATCTATCTCCAACTGCTTCATAAAGAGCTTCTAAGGTTTTCATTAGCCTGTGAGGTGCTTCATAAAGAATAGTTGTTCTTGTTTCATTTTTAAGACCTTCAAGTACAGCTTTTCTTTCTCTTTTATCTGTTGGTAAAAAGCCTTCAAATACAAATCTTCTTGTACTTTGACCAGATAAGATAAGTGCTGTAATACCCGCTACAGCACCAGGGGCACTTGTCACAGTTATCCCTTCTTCTATAGCTAAACGTACTAGGTCTTCTCCTGGATCTGAGATACCTGGTGTTCCTGCATCAGTTACAAGAGCAATATTTTTACCTGCCTTTAGAATCTCTATAAGTTCAGGGCCTTTTTCTATTTTATTATGTTCATGATAACTAATAAGCTTAGTGTGTATATCAAAATGATTAAGAAGCTTCTTTGTATGTCTCGTATCTTCTGCTGCTATAAAATCTGCTTCTTTAAGTGTACGTACTACACGATAAGTTATATCTTCTAAATTACCTATAGGAGTAGCACATAAAGTTAATAATCCGTATGTTTCCATCTTTATCTCCTTGTATAAGATTTATGCCTCTGGTTTCTCTCTACCATAAATCTCATATATTTCATCCGTATAAGTTCCATCTTCATTATAAACAATAAGTGGTTTTTCTACTCGCATTTCACTATTACCACCTTTTACACCTTCTATTAGTATCATAGTAGGTGCTTGTCCTGGTTTTGGATATACCATACGTAATCTCTTTGGTTCGATCTTATTTTGTCTCATAGCACAAATAATATCTACTAATCTTTGTGGTCTATGGATCATACAAATCTTACCTTTTACTTTGAGTACATATCCTGCTGCTGCAATAATGTCTTCTAAAGTACAAAGAACCTCATGCCTTGCAATAGTTTTAGAAGGATGTTCATTCTTCAGTCCATTAGTACCTTTCATATATGGTGGATTAGTCGTAACTAAGTCTAAAGAATGACCTATAAAATGCTCCTTAATTGCTTTTACATCAATATGTTTAATTTTTATATCTTCTGTTATTTCATTGAGTATAAGTGAACGGTTTGCCATTTCTACCATTTCTTCTTGAATATCAATACCTACGTATTTACCTTTTTGGTAGATAGCATGCATTAAAATAGGAATAATACCTGTTCCCGTACCTATATCTAATACTGTCTGTTCTTTTTTTGTCACCTTTGCAAAATGGGCTAAAAGTACAGCATCAATCCCGAAGCAAAATACTTCGGGATTCTGTATGATTTTATATCCATTTCTATCTAAGTCATCTACTCTCTCATTCGAGTTTACTAAAGTCAAAGTTCTCAAACTCCTTCTCCTCTGGATTGCTACCGCAACCGCCACATCCTCCGCCGCATTTCTTCTTACGTGTAAGAATCTTTAAGTCAGATACTGGATAAACGATTGCTTCTTTTTCATCTTTATCTTTTTTCTTAACTGCAACTTTTACTTGTTCACGTAGTACGGTTACAGAAAGTACTTCACCACGACCATCCGGTGTTTCTACTAAGTCTCCTACTTCAGGAAGTCTACCACGAATTTCTACATATACATCTTCTTCGTATTTAAGGCAACACATAAGTCTACCACAAATACCTGAAATTTTAATAGGATTAAGAGATAAACTTTGGTCTTTTGCCATTTTAATAGATACTGGCTGGAAATCACTTAAAAACTTATTACAACATAAGCTTCTTCCGCAAATTCCAATCCCACCACACATCTTTGTTTCATCTCTTACACCAATTTGTCTAAGCTCAATACGTGTTCTAAATACTGCAGCTAAATCTTTAACAAGTTCTCTAAAGTCTACTCGTTCATCTGAAGTAAAGTAGAAAAGAATTTTATTATTATCAAAAGTATATTCTACATCAATAAGCTTCATATTTAGATTATGTTTTAAGATTTTTTGCTTACAGATAAAGAATGCCTCTTTTTCTTTAACTTTATTCTCTGCAACTTTTTTAGAGTCTTCCTCTGTGGCTTTGCGTATAACTTTCTTTAAAGGATAAACAACTTCTTCATCATTTAATGAACGATTACCTTGGATAACTTCGCCATATTCAATCCCCCTTGCGGTTTCAACAATAACATGTTCACCTTGTACATAATTATTGTCTTCAGGATCAAAATAATAAATCTTACCTGCTGTTCGAAATCTAATGCCGATAACAGTTATCATTTCTTTTTCTCCTTTAGTTTAAGTAATAAATTTTCTATTGCAAACGTTGCGTATATATTTTGATTAATTTGTGTCTGTGCATTTTTGATAAGCTTAATATGCCTATCAATTGTATTATACGTTAATTTAGAAGTCATGTCGAGTAAGTGAGATTTATAATCTAAATAGTATAAATTTCCCTCACCAGTAGCTTTTAAAATTGCTAAATCTCTATACCAAAATAGCCAAAAGCGAAGCATACTTCCTATAAATTCTTTTTCATCACAAATTGTTTTAACTAAGTTATACATTTCTATAAGATCTACCTTCTGAAGAGATAATAAGTATTCTATACTCTTTTTTCGTTCTTCTAAAAATTGTTCATCTTCTATCAGTTTTTTAGCTATGCCTATACTTCCTTCTGCAAATTGAGCAAATATTTCTGTTTGACGTTCACTTAGATTATAAGGTGCTAAATAATTAACCAAAGTTTCATAATTTAAAGGATTAAATCTAAGATGAATACATCTTGATTTAATAGTAGGTAAAAGCTTTGCTAAATTCTCTGTAATTAAAATAACTATCCCATAACTTGGAGGTTCTTCTATTGTTTTAAGCATAGCATTTTGACCTTCTATTGTTAGGGTATCTGCTTCTGTTACAACAATAATCTTGTAAGGTCCTTGATATGGTTTAATATCCATATTCTTAACTAATTTCTCTCTTACAGTATCTATCTTAGTAGTTTTTGTATCCTTTTCTACATAGATAAGGTCAGGGTGATTGCCTGCCTCTATTAGTGTACATGCCTTACACGCTCCACAAGGCTTGTCTTCACCTTGGCAAAGTAATGCTTTGGTTACAGCTTTTGCCATAGTCTTTTTCCCTACTCCTGTAGGACCTTCAAAAATATAACTATGTGATATCTTATTTGCTTCTATTGCTTTATTAAAATACTTTTTTATATCATCATGTCCTATTATTTGCTTAAATGTATCCATAGTTTATCCTTTCTACAGAAAAACGTTCGTGTATACCACGAACGTTCTGTCATATCTATTTTGTCCATTAAGTTGCTAAATCTAATAATAATCCTTGTATTTCACCTATACGATCTAAAATATCTATTTTATCTTTTTCTACTTTAAGTAATTCTTTAGCTAATTCATCTACTTTATCGTTTACTACTCTTACAATTCCATAAACTCTATGTCTACCTCTTCTATCTAGGAAGTTTTCACGTGAAAACTTATGAGAGTTAGAAACTATCTCATTCATGAATTCTGAAATCATAGCACGATAAACTTTCATATCTCTAATATCCATATGTTCAGATAATTTATTACCTTGCTCTGTAATACGTTCTATCATTTGTGTAAGAGAATCTTGAAGTTCGCCTTCTTCAATATGGCTGAGTAATGTAAACTTAAATCCTTTATCTATCTTAGCATTTGGACTTGTTGTAAGCTCTCTTAACTGTGGTAGTTGAATAGAATTAATTTGAAAATCAGCCATTTGCGTCCCCCTTTAGCCCCACTTCTTATAGTTTATTTTAATGGAATGTCCAATACTTTGCAATTAATTTCCTTTTTCTCATCTAGGTTCTTATAGCAAATTCCTTTAAGCTTATCTGCATGCTTTTTAATAAGCTCTATATGCTTTTCTTGAAATACCTCACCCATATATAAGATAGGTATACCTGGTGGATAAAACATAATAGATTCTGCTGCAACTTTTCCTAGGCAATATTCTAGTGGTAACCATTTACTTTCTCCGTAATACACCTCTCTTGGTGTATATATGCCTTTATGAATTGGTAAAAGTTCATTCATAACCTGTGTTAGTTGACTACAATATAAATCGGCACTTTGCCCCTTATCCGTTAGGGTTTCCTTTGGGTTATATATTAATCCTTCTATGTTATCTAGTTCTAATGCTTTATCTATAGTGGTTAAAGCTTCTTCTAACCCACTTAAAGTAACCTTATTATCTGCTATAGTAGTCATAAGAATAATATAATGAGGTAAGGTAGCTTCTGCTACTATTCCATAATATTCTTCTAAGTATTGCCCTAAAGTATAACCATCTATACGACTTCTATGTGTAAAAATAATTATCTTACTTATATCATAAGCTTCATAAGATAATTCTAGTAAATATAACTTTTTCATATTTCTAAGTCGCATCCGCATCTCTTGAAGTGGTTTAACATATTGAGCTTCTATTTCCACTAAATGTGTTTCTACATAAGCTCTCATATAATCCATTGTTGCCATCATAGCATATGAAGGGCTACTAGTCTGAGTCATCCTTAAACTTTTAACTAACTTATCATAAGATACGAAATCTGTTCCTAGATGAAGTAATCCACTTTGTGTTAAAGTAGGCATCGTCTTATGCATACTTTGTATAACTATATCAGCACCTAACCCTACACTACTTTTAGGAAATACATTATTTACTGCAAAGTGAGCTCCATGTGCTTCATCTACTATAAGGCACTTTCTGGCTTCATGTAACACCCTAGCTATACCTTCAATATCAGATACAATCCCTTCATAAGTTGGACTTACTATAATAGCTCCCTTTACATTTGGATACAGTTTAATTGCCTCTCTTACTCTATCTGCCCTCATAACAGTCATTAAACCTAAGTTATCATCATATTCAGGCTGAATATAAATGGGAATGGCACCTATTAATACTAGTGCATGCCACACACTATGATGGCAGTTTCTCGCTATTAATACTTCATCTCCTGGCTTACATAAGGTCATAAGACTAGCTAAAATCCCTGCCGTAGAACCATTTGTTAAAAAGATTGTTTGATTAGCTCCATAAAACCTACTCATTTCCTTCATAGCATCTAGAATAATGCCCTCTGCTTCATAAAGGTTATCAAGCCCATTTGCCTCTGTTACATCTAAAGCAGTAAAATCCATCTCTTTCATATTACCAAAGGTACCTAATTTATGCCCAGGCATATGAAACGGCTTTTTACTTTTACTATATTCCATTAATACTGTGTAAAGAGGTGTATAATTATTTTCTTTCATACTACTATCCTATCCTGTTAATCTTATTCTTTTATGTACTATGCTTATTTATATATAACTTTGTTCCTATAATTCCATATCTATTATGTTTGTATCTGTTCTCTAGTGCCTGTATAATATTCTATTTAATTATAATTGTTTTTCTTATGTACTTTTATTTAACTGCTAATCTATTACTTAAAATAAGAGTTTTTAAATTTACTACTATAAGTGATCAATCTATTTTGTACCCTATCCTTCTCTTTATCCTTTAGAGGAGTAGGCTGATATGTATTAAGTTCACTACTTGATGAAATACTGCAAGGGATAACATTGCTATCAACTAGGTTAATCCGATTATCTTTTAGTTGGTATGTTGCTTGATAAATAAAAGTATCCTTATCATCTGGATTTTTATTAGCCCCAAAGCTAAAATTTCCAAGGCTATAAACAATATTTTTACCTTTATAAGTTTCTATCCCTTGTATAACATGAGGATGTGATCCTAATACAAGTTCAACACCTTCATCTATACAAAAGTATGCTAATTCTTTTTGTATATCGTTAGGATAATATTCTCTTTCTATTCCCCAATGAAACATAATAAAAACTAGATCTGCCTTAGACTTTGCTTCTTCTATACGTTTTTTTATCCTTTCCTTGGTTGACTTACTTTTATCCCAACCTACCTCTCCAATGAAGGCAAGTTTCACTCCATTTATTTGTCTATATTCTATTTTATTACCTATAAAATATCCTATCTCAGCTCCTTCTAAAGCTTTTTTGGTTTGTTTCATACCCTCTTCCCCATAGTCATTGGTATGATTGTTTGCTAAATTTACTACCTCTATACTTCCCTCATTTAAGATTTGAGTATAGCTAAGCTCCCCTTTTATAGCATATGTTTTCTGGGCCCTCTTTCCCCCTGTAGTCAAAGGTCCTTCTAAATTTACAATAGTTAAATCATCTGCTTCAAAGTAAGGTTTTACATTTTTAAAAAAGTATTCATATCCCTTATTTAAGGCCACCTTATCAAAGCGATTCCATTCCCCTTGTCCATAATATGTACCTAATGTACAATCACCTACAAAAGATAAGGTAACTTGTGAACTTTGTCTTTCTTTTTGTTCTTCTAAAATACTTTTCATTTGCTGTTCTAATTTTACTTTAGATTCCTCTACTGGATTGCTTATACCTAATATTTCTCTAAAGCTTTTAGCAGGAGTCTGAATACTCATTACTCCTACTAAACCTAATATTAATCCCCCAAATACTCTATTTCTTTTCAAAATCCCTTCCCCCCTTTTACACTATAGAAATATTTTCGTAGAAACATATAAATATCTGAACATATAGATATATAGATATTGCTAATTATGAAAATATCTCAATGATCTCTACTTCATAACTTCCTTCAGGCGCCTCAACTAGAATAATATCCCCGACTTTCTTTTTAAATATAGCTTTTCCTAATGGAGATTCGATACTAATTTTATTGTTTACTGCATCTGTCTTCATAGTTGTTACGATGTTAAATACTTGTTCAAAATCGTCATCTAAGAATTTAATTTTTACATCTTTGTTCAATCCCACTTCATCGACACTACTTTCTGTAGAAATAATATGTCCTGTTTTAATCATCTTCTCTAGATAACGGATACGTGATTCATTTTTACCACGCTCTCTTTTAGCTGCTTTGTACTCAAAGTTTTCACTTAAATCCCCATGCGCTCTAGCTTCTTTTACGTCTTCAATAAGTCGCTTCCGCTCTACTACCTTTCTGTACTCAATTTCTTTTTTCATTTCCTCAATATCTTCTTGACTTAAGAAATTTCTCATAACTTTCTCCTTCAATAAATATTTTACATTTATCCTATATCTATTATAACACTAGTTATATGTATCTACTTTACTTTCTAGGAAATCCTAATATATAATAGCCTAATGTGCGTATTTGACATTATAAAAAAGAGGTGAAATATGAATTTAGATTATATCTTAAAAGACAACCTACTTAAAGTTTGGACTAAGTTTGTCTCTGCATCTGTAGTAGGTGTTATTTTAAATACTATTTATACTATGGTTGATGGTATTTTTGTTGGTCAAGGTGCCGGTGAAGCTGGACTTGCTGGAGTTAACTTAGCTTGGCCTGCTGTTACAATTATTTTAGGTATCGGTCTATTGTTTGGAGCTGGCTCAAGTAGTCTTATTTCTATCTATATGGGGCAACACGATACAGATAAAGCCGAACGCCTTTTAGGTACAGTACTTAAATCCATCCTTTATACAGGTATTATCCTAATGATATTAGGATTTATTCTAGCAGACCCTATGGTTAAATTTTTAGGTGCTACAGCAGATACTTACCAGTATACTAAAGATTATTTTTTAGTTATTTATTTAATGGCTATTCCTTATCTTTTAGCTAATGCTCTCAACCTTCTTGTACGTGCTGATGGTAATCCTAACCTTTCTATGATTATGGTAGGTGCAGGAGCTATTGGAAATATTATTTTAGACTGGTTCTTTGTAATAAATTTAGGTTGGGGAACAAAAGGAGCAGCTCTTGCAACAGGTGCTGGTGTTATCCTATCGACTATTATAGGTTTATGGTATTTCTTATCTGGAAGATCTCATCTAAAATTTAAAAAAGAATATTTTAAAATAGATCCCCTCCTCCTTAAAGATATCTTAAAAATAGGTTTTGTTTCCTTTATGATTCAATTATCTATAGGAGTTGTTATCTTACTTCAAAATAAAATTATTTATCTTTATGGAAATACTGCTGATATTGCTATATTCTCTGTAGCAGGCTATACTATCTCACTATATATTCAATTAAGTGTAGGTATATCTCAAGGTATGCAACCTTTAATAGGTTATCATTTTGGAGCACATTCTATAAAACGTATGCGTAGACTTCTCCAAATTACTTTAATTGTAAGTATAGTTATTGGCATTTTACTTCTTGGTTGTTTAATAAGCTATGGTAATTACTTTATTCAACTTTTTGGCATAGCTGATTCTTTATTACCTCTTGCTTATAAACGTACAGTTATCTTCTGTTTAGGTATTCCTTGTATCGGTATTGTTTATACTATGGGTGCTTATTATCAATCTATTAATCGTAATATAGAAGCTAATATTGTTTCTCTAGGTCGTAGTTTTGTATTACAAATTATCTTTTCTCTTTTACTTCCTATTTTTATAGGTGTTGAAGGTATTTTTTATGCTCAACCTTTATCTGATATTGGTTCTATTTTTATATTAGGATTAGTAATACTTTATAGCTATATACGAAATAAAAAGGTTCGTAACAACTTAACCTAAGTTATCTCTGTCTATCATATAGCCAATTATTAATTTTTTAATAAAAATATTCTTATAAAACAATTTATCTTTATAATATAAAAAGGCTGTCACGAAGCCTCTTTTTATACAAGATATATTTGTGTAATTAAACGCACAAATAATTTATCTTGTGTTCTAAGTCGTTTTCGTGATAGCCTTTTATTATTTTAATTTATCTCTTTATAATTAATTAATGCTTACAAGGTTTTGCCTTTTCTATCATACTATATAAAGTATATACTGGTACACCTGTAGCACCTTTACCAGCATATTCATTTAGACTACTATCAGCCCAAGATGTTCCTGCTATATCTAAATGTAACCAAGGTTTACCCTCTACAAATTCTCCAATGAAAAGACCTGCTGTAATAGTGCCTGCATTACGTCCACCAACATTTTTTAAATCTGCAATATCACTCTTAATAAGCTTTTTGTAGTCATCATAATCTGGTAGTCTCCAGAACTTTTCACCTGTTTTTTCTGCTTCTTCTATAAGCTCATTATAAAATTCATCATTATTAGAAATAACTGCTGTCGTAGTTGTTCCTAGGGCAACAAGTGCTGCCCCTGTAAGTGTAGCTACATCTACTACTTTAGAAGCTTTTTCTTTTTCAATAATATAAGTAATTGCATCTACTAAGGTTAAACGTCCTTCTGCATCTGTATTAAGTATTTCTATTGTTTTTCCTGCCATTGAACCAATGATATCACCTGGCTTATAGCTATCACCTGAAATAGCATTTTCACAAGCAGCTACAACGGCAACAACATTAGCTTTAAGTTTATTTTGAGCTACTGCACACATTGTTCCAATAACTGCTGCTGCCCCTGCCATATCACTTTTCATTGTATCCATAGAAGCTGTTGGTTTAAGAGAATAACCACCTGTATCAAAAGTTAAACCTTTCCCTACAAGACCAAAGATTTCCTCATTCTCTGAATCACCCATATAACGCATAACAATAAGTCTTGGTAATTTTTCTGAGCCTTTACCAACTTCATAGAAGGCTTTCATACCTAATTCTTGAATTTGCTTCTCATCAAAAATTTCTACTTCAAACCCATTTTCTTTACCAAGTACACTTACTCGTTCTGCTAAAGTCTCTGGATAAATTACATTTGCAGGTTCATTTACTAAATTACGTGCTTCAATAACTCCATTAATTACTTGATTAATTTCTTCTAATCTTGTATTAAGTCTATCAATTTTATCTATTGGTGCATTTACTAAATAAACGTTTGGTGTATATGTCTTTTTATCTCCATCTGTCTTATACTTATCAAAAGTATATGTAGATAATCTAAGTGCTTGCACTATAGATTTACAAACAGTTCCAGGGCACATATGTGCTGCAGATATAAATTCTACACTATAATCTTTTAGCTTAAGCTCTCTAGCTTTTTTAGCTCCTTTAGCAATTGCATTTTTAAAGCTCTCTATTTTTAATTCTTCATATTTACCTAATCCAACTAAAATAATATATTTCATTTCAGGTGTTGTATAATAAAAACACTCACCTATTTTTCCTTTAAATAATTCACCTGCTTTAATATTTTCTACTTGCTCACAACTATATGGTTGATCTTCATATACAGGTACAATTTTACCTTGAAGATTATTAAGTTCTATATCTTTAATACTAATATTCATATCAAGTCCTCCTAAAAAATACTTTTTCTTTTATCTTACTACAAATAATTATTATTGGATACCTTTAATTTTCCAAAATCCATTTTTAAGAGGTTGCATAACTTGGTAAATCGCTAAATCTTTTTGTTTAGCTTCAAATACTATATCTGCTTCTGTAACTCCTGCTATTGTTAATTGCTGTTGTAAGGCTTCAATATCTTCTTTATCTATAAAATCTGCATGTGGTGGCTTGTTAGATGAAATAGCTCCTGAAGAAATATGATATTTACTAGGTGGATATGTTTTGATTAAATCTATAATATCTACATTATTACTTGGATTACATCTCTCATGATGAAAATCATATACCCATTTTAATCCTAACTCACTGCATACTTTTACAACTTCTTCTGATGTATAGGTTTTATCATCATTTTCTATAGTTAATAGGCTTAAATCCAACATATCTTTATTTTCTATAATAGTCTTTTTAAAACGCTTTAAAGCCTCTTCTTTATTTACATATGCTCCACCTATATGCAAAACTAGATTTTTACCTCCTACTAAATGTAATAATTCTGTTTGTGACTTTAATTCTTTTATAGATTTTTGGACAACTTCTTCCTTAGGAGATGCTAACATAGTAAAATGACTTGTATGCATAGAAATTCTTAAATTATATTCTTGTTGCCAACTCTTTATTCTATTTAATTCATTTTTTATTTTATTACTTTCTAGTAAATTATATTTTCTTATAATTTCTTTCATTTCTTCTTTATCCATAAATGGAATTAAATTAGCTGTGATACGATATACATAAATATTATTTTTAATATTATGATGAATAATATCGCCCAACAAAATAATATTTTGTTCAACTACTTCTTTAATTTTTTCTATATCTTGATCTTCTATAGCTTTTAATCTAAAAGTCCTATAGTTTTTACTTAAAGATAAATTAATACAAGCATAACCTATTCTCATTTGGCATTGTTTCATAGTGGTATCCTCTTTCATTTCACGTATATTATTCATAGTATCAATCTAATAAAGACTAGTATCCTATAGTAGGTTGTAAAAGCTTATATTTTAATATACTAATATAATTTACTTATTTTTATATCTATAAATTCATTTATCCTTACTTTAAATTCCTATTACTTATCACTTACTACTTTTTAGTTTTAACCTTATCATTGTAGTTTATTTATATAAAAAAAAAGAAAATTCCTCGATACTTTTATTAAATTATTTTAAGATAGTAACCCTATTATTTTTTCTATAAATATTCCTCTCTAAATTCTTATAATCTATGCATCTAGTAGCATACTATAAACAAAAAAGCATAGGAGACGGATTTCCTATGCTTTCGTTTATAGTATTTTCTCTATGTATACCTAATACCCCTACAATGCAATACTTATACTAAGTCTCTGGTCAACATTTTGCATATCTTGCTTAGATAACATACCAATCTTATGTGAAAGCCGTCTCTTAGAAATCGTCTTAATCTGCTCACATAATATAGTTGAATCATGTGTTAAAAAATGATACTTTTCCTTAGTAACAGTATAATGAGTAGGTATATCCTTTTTAATTTTCGAAGTAAGTGGTACACATATAATAGTAGGAGAATAATGATTTCCTACATTGTTTTGTATAATTAGAACTGGTCGTATACCAGCTTGTTCACTACCATCTCCAACCCCTAAATCAGCTTCATAAATTTCTCCCCTGCGAGGATATATGTATTCAGAAGATGTTTCTTCAATGTTCATGACTTCTCCTCCTTTACTATTTTTAGTATTACCCATTATTATTTTCTTTAAACATCTTTCTGTAAAATACTAAAAATAAGAGTCAAAATAGAAAAGGCACCTGTATTATACAGATGCCTTTTCTATCTATTTATCATTTTCTACACTAAATCTTTGATTTGTTAATTAGTTTAAAATAAAAAAACTTGCCTATATAAGCAAGTTTCTGATGAGCCACCGGAGGCTCGAACTCCGGACCACTTGATTAAAAGTCAAGTGCTCTA
>URVM01000042.1 GCA_900551325.1 uncultured Eubacteriales bacterium
CCCATTTTTATTGTATTTTTTACTGGAAAGATTTAGTGTTAAGTTTACGCTTATGGAATCTATTCATTATTCATATTCTAAATTCATTTTTAAAACTATTCTTTACAAGATAATTCGATTTCTACATAGCATCTTCAAGAATCTTACGGCTTACTTCAAGGGTTACCTCACCTGTTTCAGATAACTGAGTCATACCATGCTTCTCAAGTGCTGCAACAATCTCTTCTATTCCTTCTTTTTTTATACCATAATCACTTAAATGAGTCGCTACACCTAAGCTTTCAAAGAAATTTCGTGTTTTTTCAATTGCTTTGTCAATGCGTGTGTCTACATCTCCTTCAGTAATATTCCATACACGTTCTGCGTATTGAAGTAACTTAGCTTGCTTTTGTACACGACGTACATTCCAAATAGAAGGTTGCAAGATAGCTAATGTCTTTGCATGATCAATGCCATAGAGGGCTGTGATTTCATGTCCAATCATATGTGTAGTCCAATCTTGTGGTACACCTGCCCCAATTAAACCATTCAGTGCCATGGTTGCACACCATACTAAATTTGCCCTAGCATCGTAGTTTGTTGGCTCATCTATTGTTTTTCTACCAATCTCAATAAGTGTTTGTAAAATACCTTCCGCTGTACGATCTTGGAATCTTCCCTCAGCTGGAATAGTTACATACTGTTCTACAGTATGGATAAAGGTATCAATAATGCCATTAGCAACTTGTGTAGCTGGTAAGGTATAAGTAAGTTCTGGATCTAAAATTGAGAATACTGGAAAACACTTAGGACTAAAAATACCTAATTTACCAAGTCTAGAAGTGATAACACCACCATTATTCATCTCTGAGCCTGTAGCTGGAAGAGTAACAACAGTTCCAATTGGTAAGCATGGTGCCACTTCAACTGGTACTGTACGATAACTAAACAAATCTTCCGCATTTTCTCCACTATAAGTAGATGCCATAGAAACAAACTTTGTCCCATCCATAACAGAACCTCCACCTACTGCTAGTAAAAAGGTAATATTTTCTTTCTTAACGATTTCAACAGCCTTCATTAAAGTATCATATTGAGGGTTAGGCTCTATGCCACCGAACTCAAATACTGTTCTTTCCCCTAAGAATTCTTTAACTTTATCTAGTGTACCAAATCTTTTAACACTTCCGCCTCCATAAAGAATGAGTACTTTAGCATCTTGTGGAACTAAGTGGTTAAGTTCTTTTAAAGTATCTTTTCCAAATACAACTTGTGTTGGATTATAAAAATTAAAGTTTAGCATTTTCTATACTCCTTTTTATTTTAATCTTCTATACCCCTACCTTACACCTTAAAGTTTACTCTAAGTCAAGTTTTTTCTAGCAATCTCCTTGTTTACCCTCATACCATTCTATCTTTTTATCAATCTTTACCATGCTTCTTTGAATGACTTCCATTTGTACTTGTAGTTGTTTTTTATGTGCTAGTAATATTGCTTTCCTTTCTGGGATTGTTTGTTCCCCCTTCAAGCTTAGCTCTACTATATAATGAATATCAGATATAGACATGCCTGTTTCTTTAAGACACTTAATAAGTTCAATCCAGACGATATCATCTTCTTCATAAATACGAATACCATGTTCGTTCTTTTTAATCTGAGGTAATAAACCTTCTTTTTCATAATACCTTAATGTATAGGTACTTAACCCCACTCTTTCTGCTACTTTACCAATTGTATATGCCATTACTTTAGCCCCTTTTAACCTTTCTTATTATCTTATAAAAATAATAACATATAATGTTTAGAATATACAAAAACAGAGTGGATTAGTTCCACTCTGTTCCATATTCTGCAATAAGGTCTTCAATCTTCCCCTTACATCTAAAACCTTTACAGCCACCTTTAGTAGCACCTGTATCTGCTGCTACCGCCTCTACTGTTTTATTACCTTTTCTAATACTATTTTTAATTGCCTCTTTTGTAATGGCACGACATACGCAAACTTTTTCTAATCTATCTTTAATATCTTGATTTAATTGTTCCATTTTTCAAAACCTCCAGTAATTAATAACTGTTATTTTCTAATACATTATAATCAATAACTTTTATTTTGTCTACTACTGTGGTACAAAATCCAACAAAAAAAGGAGGCCTCTTGGCACTCCTTGTTATTTATTCGCCTGTTTCTTCAGTTGTTAAGAATTTTGTTAATGCTTCTAATGCAGCTTGTTCATCTTCACCATCTATAACAAGTTCAATAGTCGCTCCTTTTATAGTACCTAAAGACATCATACCCATAATGCTTTTTGCATTAACATTTTTTTCATCTACTACAACCCCAATATGACTTTCAAACTTGCTAGCAATTTGTACAAATAATGCTGCTGGTCTAGCCTCTAAACCATTTTTAAGTCCTACAATTACTTTCTCTCTGATCATTTAATCCTTCCTCCTCTTTGCTCTCTTATTTGATCTGCAATTTCACTTAGCTTTTTTAATCTATGATTTACTCCTGATTTGCCTACAGGTGGCATCAAAAGCTCACCTAACTCTTTAAGTGTTGCGCTTGGATATTCTAGTCTAAATCTTGCCATTTCTTCTAGATTTTGTGGAAGTGCAGATAACCCTATTGTGTCTTTTAAATACTCAATATCTTGAACTTGTCTAACTGCTGCTGAAACTGTCTTTTTAAGATTAGCTGTTTCACAGTTAACCAATCTATTCACATTGTTACGTACTTCCTTTACAATTCTTATATTCTCAAGTTGCATAAGAGCAATGTGCGCCCCAATAACGTTAAGCAAGTCCACAATCTGTGAACCTTCCTTTAAGTATACCACATAACTTCCTTTACGGGTTACTATTTTTGCATCCATATCTAGCTGATGCATTGTATCTTGTAGATAGGCTGCATTCTCATAATACAAGGTTACAAATTCAAAGTGATAACCCTTTTCTGGATCACTTACAGACCCCCCACCTAAAAAAGAACCTCTAAGATAAGCTCTTTTACAACACATACTTTGAACCATCATATAGTCCATATGTTGCCTCAATATAGGCACATTATTCTCATACTTAAGTATAGTTGTAGCCAGAAGAATCTTTTCTGCATCCTTAGAGTCTATAGTTTTAAGTAAATAAGTTTCTTTACTTCTTTTTTTATGGGTCATTAAAATAACTTCAGTATTAATATTAAAAGTTTTTTTAATCATTGTAAAGTATTTTCTAGCAATAGCTTCATTCTCAGTGTGAATACGAATACTAAAGCATCCTTTTTCACATTCTATTTTGCCAGCCATTAAGAGGAAAGCGCCAATTTCTGCAATCATACAGTGTCTTGCATCCCCTGTAATTTCAGTAAGTTCCTTACGTACATCTGAAGAAAAAGACATTTTCTCACCTCTTTAAATATTATTTAGAAATCATTAAAAATATACTTGGCTAATTTCTCTGGATTATGCCTAATATATTCTTTTTCATGATTAATACGCACAAGTGGTGCTTCTATACGTTTTGTATACTGCCAAATAGGATTTTCAGGATCAAACTGGAGCATATGTGCTCCATCTTCCATATATTTTTTCAAATATTCTTCTGGTATGTTTTCATTATTTACAATAACTTTATTAATGGTTCCTACACCTAAAAACTTTTCTAGTTCTTTAACATGGTCTTCTACAGTAAAACCTGTAGTCTCTCCTGGTTGACTCATCATATTAGCTATATATATTTTTTCTGCTTTCGACGCCTTAATTGCACTTGCAACTTCGCTAATTAAAAGGTTTGGTACAATACTTGTGTATAAACTACCTGGTCCAAGTAGAATTACTTCAGCTTCTTCTATTGCTTCTATAACTTCTTCTGCTGGCTTAGGATTTTCAGGTTCTAGTCTAATATGTGTAATCATTTTATGATGATCTTTACTATACTCTACTATTTGGGTTTCCCCTTCTACACAAACATTATCTTCAAATGTAGCATAAAGCTGTACATTTTCCAAAGTAACTGGAAGGACTTTACCTGTTATAGCTAAAACATTACTTGTTACCTGTACTGCTTTTTCAAAATTACCGCTTAAATCCGCAAGAGTAGCAAGGAATAAATTTCCAAAGCTTTGACCTTTTAATGTTCCTTCTTTAAACCGATATTGAAGAAGTTGTTTCATGATAGGTTCTGTATTTGCAAGGGCTACTAAACAGTTACGAATATCTCCTGGAGGAACCATATTCATCTCTTCTCGAAGTTTACCAGAGCCACCGCCATTATCTGATACGGTTACAATTGCTGTTATATCTGAAGTATGTTTTTTAATACCTCTTAACATAGTAGAAAGCCCTGTTCCGCCACCGATAGCAACCACTTTCAAGGAACTTTTATTCATATTATTTACCTCTTTTATTGTCTTTATCTATATCTCTATGCTGAATAATTACTGCATTACCACTATTTTTTAAATATCTATAAAGTTCATTTCCTAGTACAACTGATCTATGTTTACCACCTGTACAACCAATTCCAATAACCAATTGGTTTTTACCCTCTTTTGTATAGTGAGGAATAAGAAAGTCTACCATATCTTTTAACTTATTAAAAAAGGTATGTGTAACTTCAAAACTCATAACATAATCGCTTATCTTTTGTTCATTTCCTGTAAGTGGTCTTAAGTCAGGAATATAATATGGATTAGGTATAAAACGTACATCAAATAGTAAGTCTACATCTATTGGTACACCATATTTAAATCCAAAAACTAAGACAGTAATCATAAGATTTTTAAATTCTGTTTTCTCTGTAACTATATTATACAGTAAGTCTTTCACATCTTTTGCAAGAAGATGTGTTGTATCAATAATATAATCAGCCTTATCCTTAACTTCTGTTAGGATATCTCTTTCTCTTTCTATACCTTCTTGAATGCGTTCATTACGTGCAAGAGGATGTAGTCTACGTGTTTCCTTATAGCGTTTAATAAGGACCTCATCTGCACAGTCAAAAAATATAATCTTATATTCATAGCCTGCTGATTTAAGTTCTTTTAAACTACTGAATAAGTCATCAAAGAGAATACCTCCCCTTATATCTATCCCAAGTACTACTTTATCATATTGTTGTTTTTTGTCTACAATTAAACCAACAAAATTCGGAATAAGCATGGGTGGCAAATTATCTATACAATAGTATCCCATATCTTCTAGACAATTAATTGCTGTACTCTTTCCAGCTCCAGACATTCCAGTAACGATAATAAATTCCATGCTTTATCTTTCTCCTATCACTTTAACCTCTGTCTCAAGTGCTACATCAAATTTTTCTTTAACACATTTTTGTACATCTTGGATTAAGGTTATTATATCCTCAAAAGTTGCCTTACCAGTATTGATGACAAAACCACAATGTTTATCTGAAATTTTAGCTCCACCTACTTCATAACCTCTTAAGTTACTATCCATAATCAGTTTACCTGCAAAATGCCCTACTGGTCTTTTAAAGGTACTCCCTGCACTTGGATACTCTAGTGGTTGTTTATCTCTTCTTCTTTGCATTAAATCTTGCATTTTAGCTTTAATATCATCTTTATTACCTTTGGTAAGTTTAATAGTTGCTTTCACTACTGTATAGCCTTTTTTACTTACTATACTCGTACGATACCCCAGCTCAAGTTCTTCTAAACTTAATTCTTTAAGCTCACCTTGCTCATCTATAATAGTTGCTTTTACTAGTACATCTTTCATTTCACCATCGTAAGCACCTGCATTCATAGTTACAGCACCACCTAAAGTACCAGGAATACCATGTGCAAACTCAAAGCCTGTTAAGCCTTCTTCACAAGCTGCATTTGCAACACGTGATAAAAGTGCACCTGCATAAGCTGTAATACAATCTTCTTTTACCTCTATCCGGCTTAAAGCCTTATACACTTCAATGATAACGCCTCTATAACCTTTATCTGTAACTAGCAGATTACTTCCATTCCCTATAACATAGTAAGGAATGTTCTCACTTTGACATACACGAATAGCATGTATAAGCTCCTCCTCAGTTTGAGGAATTACATATAAATCTGCTGGTCCACCTACTTTAAATGTAGTATGTCCATTCATCCACTCATCTTCTAATATAAATTGTTTATTTATCTTTTGTGCTAATAAATGGATGGTATTAATTCTATTCATTTATTTCACTCCTTGACTTACCACTTTGTTTGTTATTATCTATAATATACCTTATTTCATAATGTAATGATAGTATTTTTTATAACTTAAAGGAAGCCTTACTTCCCTTGTGGGTACTGGTAATTTCAAGGCGTGCTGGTATCTGTTCTCTTAGCTCCTTAACGTGAGAAATAATCCCTACAAGTCTTCCTGTATCTTGAAGATTTAAAAGGGTTTTAATAGCTAGTTCTAAAGATTCTTCATCTAATGTACCAAAGCCTTCATCAATAAACATTGTATCTAAACTAGATGCCCCTGCAAGTCTTGAAATTACATCTGCAAGCCCTAAAGCTAGAGCAAGAGCTGCCATAAAGCTTTCTCCACCTGATAAAGTATTTACTGGTCTAGTTTGCCCTACATAGTGGTCAATAACAGCTATATCTAAACCTGCTTGAGCATTTTTACGTCTTAAATCATCTGTACGATAAAGCTCATATCTAGAAGTAGTCATCGGTCTAAGTTTATTATTTGCACTTTCTAGTACTTCATCAAAAATACTACTTTGAATATATCTTTCAAAAGATAGTCCTTTACTGTTTTTCCCTTTTGCCATGGATGTCATTAGATTAATAACATATTGTTTCTTTCCAAGCTTTCCACTTTCCATATAAAGTGTATGAATACCTTCTTTTACTTTAGTAAATAAGTTGATATGACGTATAAGCTCTACACCAGCAATTTGCAGCTTCTCTTTCTCTCTTGTAAGCTGATCAAATTCTCCTTTTACTCGTTCAAGATTACTTTCATTAAAGTCCTTGGATTTTTCTCTTATCATTTCCTCCTTACTACTTAAAACAGCTTTTTCTTGTTCATAAGCTACAATACTAGATTTTAATCCTTCTAAGTCTTTTACTTCTTCTTTAAGGACTTTATATTCCTCAATACTTCCTATTTGTAATTGGTCTAATCCTGTTTCAAAGCTTACTAGAGCCTTATTAGAATGTTGATTTTGCTCTTCTAGGTAAGCTTCTTTTTCATCTAACATACCTTTTAATACAGAACTTCTTTCCTTAGCAGTTTGCATCCTTTGTCCCAGTGCTTTAAATTCTATCTCAAATGCTTCTTGAGCTTTTCTAAGTTTATCTATAACCTTTATAAGCTCTTCTTTAGACTGAAGGTTTTCTGGCACTTCTTTTTTAATCTCTTCTAGCTTACTACTGTTTCTTTCTACTTCTATTTGAGCAAGATGTAAAGTTTCTTTTAAAGTTTCTAAAGTACCTTGTTCTTTTTCTATTTTACTCTTATATTTATCAATTTGTTGTTCTAGCTCTTCTAAACGCTTTACTTCACCTTGTGCTTTTTGAAGGGATTGCTTTAAGTGTTCTTTATAAGCTGCATTAATATTTTCTAATGGTATATTGATTTTTTCTGCATAGGTTTTTAGGCGATTTTCAATTTGAGCTATATCTTCTTGAATACTTTTTCCTCTTAGTAAAATACCATTTTGCTCTTCTTCTTTTTTGCTAATTTGAGCTAAAAGTTGGTTTTTTACTACTTCTAGTCCTCTAATTGTTTCAAAGCTAATTTCATTTTCTAGCCTAATTGCTTTCTTTGGATGATGTTCACTCCCACATACTGGACAAGGTGTCCCCTCTTCTAAAGACTCTGCTAAAATACCTGCTTGCCCACTCATCCATTGTTCTACATACATGTCATATTCTTTTTGCTTACTTGCTTCTTCAACTTTAAGCCCTTTAATTTTAGCGCCTATTCCTTTATATTCTTCTAAAAGCTTTAAGCGTTCTTCTTGCTTACGCTTCTTTTCTATTTCATATTCAAGGATATAGTCTACTTGCTGCAAGTTAACTTGGCTTTGTAAAATAGTATTTTGTAGTTCTTCTTTTCTTTTTAGGCCTTCTTCTATAGCTTTTATTTGTTTTTCTTCAGTTTCAATTTGTTTTATAAGTTGTTCTTTTTGCTTAATTAAATCATTAATCTCTTTTAACTTTTTCTGTGTAGTTTGCTGTAATGTTTCTAATATTTCTACCTTAGGTAAATGGGCTTCTAATTGAGCTACCTTTATCTTTTCTTCGTCTACTGTTTTACGTCTTTCTTCATAAGCTGCTTCTTCTTTAGCCAGTTCTTCAAGCTGTAGCTTAAGATTTTTCTCTTCTTCTTGTAACTTTGAAATAGCTTCCCCAGTTTGCTTTATGATTTCTTTTGTTTTATTTACTTCTTCCTCGATAGGGATTATAGGAAGGATTTTTTCTATTCTACTTACTTTATCTTGGTAACTTTTATAAGTACTTTCTCTTTCTTTATGAAGCTTTAATTGTTCTTCTAACTTTTCTAACTCTTTAAAAGCTGTATACTTTTCATTTTGTACTAATAATTCCTTTTGAGTAGCTTCTAATTTGTTTTTCAGTTCTTCTTCTTGAAGTTTATTAGTCTCAAGTTCTCTATTATATCCTTCAATCAGCTCTACTAATATTTCCTCTACTTCTGGACTGTTATTTAAGATATTTGTCTCTACATAGGGTTTTAGCTGTTCATTATCAATCTCTTTAAGTTGACTCATAAAGATTTCGTATTGAACATTTTTTTCTTTCATCTGTTCATTTAGCTTGCTACTACGTTCTTCTAACTTCTTCTCTACACTTTGATAAATACCTGTTTCAAATATATCTTGAAGAATTTTTTGTCTAGCTTTACTGTCTGCTGTTAAAAGCTCTCTAAACTTATTTTGTGCAATCATAATAACTTGTCTAAACTGTTCTACGTTAAATACAAGTAATTCTTCTATTTTACGATCTACTTCTTGAAGTCTAGCAGCTACTAATTTATATTCATTCTCTTCTTTTTTATAAAGTAAGGCTTTTCCTTCTTCTACTGTAAAACCTTCTCCTCTTTTTTTAGGACGCTCAAAGCGAGGAGAACGAATAACCTTATATTCTTCTCCTTTTAACGTAAAGATTAGAGTGACCTCAGCAGGCTCATCACTTGTAGCAAACTTACTACGCATACTTTCCGCTGTACGCTCCCCACCATTTGTCTGTCCATATAAAGCATAGCAGATAGCATCTAATATTGTTGTTTTCCCAGCCCCCGTTGGCCCATGAATAAGAAACATATTAATATCTTCAAGTAAAGTAAAATCAATAACCTCTGTACCTCCATAAGGGCCAAAGGCACGCATGGTTAATATTTTAGGCCTCATTTTTTCCCTCCTCAATTTCCATAATGACTTGGTTCATATAAGCCATATCTTCTTCGTTTAAATCTGTTTCTCCTACGTATTCCATAAACTCTCCAAATAGTTCAGTTAAGGATTTCTTTCTTTTAGCAGCAAAATCACTCTTTTGTTCTACTTCTTCAGTTTTCTTAGTCTTAGGTAATACAAATTCTGCTCCTAATACAAAAGGATATACCTGTCTAAGTAGCCCTACTACATCTTCTATAACCTTACCTTCTACTTTAGCATATACATAATCTTGTCTACTTTCCTCTGGCAGTTCTGCAGCTGCTTTAATAAGTGCCTCAATAGGACCTTGAATTACTTTTAAATCACGTTTAGGTGATAGACTCACTTCTTCTATGCCATTTAATATGCCATTTGCAATCTCTAATTTAACAAAACCTTTTTTCTGATTAGCTTCAGATACAGAGTATTTAAGCAGTGAACCACTATAACGTATCGTTTCAGCACCTATTGGTTGAGGTTTGTGTAAATGGCCAAGGGCAGTATAAGTAAATGGCATAAAGCAATCTGCACCTACCATTTCTGCTGTCCCTACTGCACATAATCTTCTTTCTGAATCAGACAAATCTCCACCTGCTACAAAGGCATGTACAACTAAAAGAGTTGGAACTTCTCTTTTTTCCTTTAAGATTTCAGCTGTTAAATAGCGCATAGCATCATCATGTCTTTTGATCCCTTCATCTCCTGCTATTTCACGTACTTTAGCAGGCTCCATATAAGGTATTAAATATAAATCTATAGTTTCATCTGTTGTAATAGATACTCTATGGTAGCCTCTTTCACATTCTCCTATAATATAAAGCTGTTTACTTGCAAAAAGCTCACTACCAAAATGTAGCCTTATATTACTATCATGGTTTCCGGCTATAATAACAGTCGGTAGCTCTAACTCTCCTACCACTTTGCTAATAAACCAGTTAAATAAAGATACTGCCTCTTCATTAGGCAATGATTTATCATATATGTCTCCTGCAATAATTAAAAGTTCTATATGCTCTTCCTTAATATATTGAATCATTTGATCTAACATATAGCTTTGGTCATCTATTAGGCTATATCCATGTAAGGTTCTACCTAAGTGCCAATCTGATGTATGTAAAATTTTCATTTGCTCACCTCTTTTATTTTTATTTATGTTTGTATTCTATTTCTATCTTCTATTATTACTTCTTACTCTTATATCTCTTTTTATTTTTATCTTGATCTTTACTGTCCCTTACTCTTTACTGTTATCTCTACTTTTATTTTATCTTTATTTTATTTTTGTCTTATATTCTATTCCATAATTCTATATGTTGTTTTGTTTTTATCTGGTCTTCTATTTTAGTATGACACTTTGTTTTCATGGTATATTCCATTTTTGATAATACTTTGTTTTCACCTTATACTCTATTTTTATCTCATTCTTTTTATATCATGTTTTACTTTCATTTCATATATTCTTATAGCTTTCTTGCACATATAGGTTTTATGTTCAGTTTTATCCTGTTTTTATAATAGTATACATTCTAGCCCTATCCCCTTTTTATTAGTATACTATTTTTTATTCTCTTTTTTCAAATCACTTTATCTATATAAGAAAAGGACCATCACTATTTGAATGGCCCTTACTACTTATTTTTTCAAAATTTCTTTCTTCTCACTTAGTTGCTTTTCAATCTCGTTATTAATATTTTGGATAATAGACTCATTGGAGTAATTTGAATCTATACCTTTAATAATTTGCTCATTAATAATTCTAAGTGCATCCTCATCTAACGATGACATTCGTATGTGTTTACACTTTTTCAATATATCTGTATAAAATTGTTGCTCATTTTGACCACCTAAAAACTCATTTGCTCCGCTTGCTTCACAAAAAGCAGCTTGTTTAGGTACATAACATGGAATACTTCCTGCTACTATAGGCATTAAATCCCCAAAAACATACTGTTCAATAAATTCCCATGCTAATTCTTTATTGTTGCTATTAGATGGAATAGCCATCAATGTACCATTACTTACAGCATGTGTTCCAAAAGGTAGACTAGTTACACGCCATAGCCCTTTTTGTTCAGGTACCCAACTTTCTATTTGACTACTTCCCCATGTTCCAAAGTAAAGCATTGCATGTTGGTTCTTCTTAATAAGTTCTTGTCCTTCTTCTAGCCACACATCCTTATAGGAAAGAAGTCCTTTCTCTTTAAAAGTCCTACATAACTCTATTCCTTCACTAAAGGCTTCATTGGTCATTACAAAATTATAGTCTTGATCAAAATATGGCATAGCTGACATTAAAATAGTTAAAGGATCAAGTGCCCACTGTGCAACGTAAATATCATCTTTTCTTAAACTTTCAGCTACTGCTAAATAATTATTAGGATCTTCTAGGAAGGTAGCTAATTCCATTGGATCATCTGGAAATCCATGTTCTTTCATAATATCCGCTCTATAGAATGTAACTTTTGGAGCACTAGCTACCATAACTGCTATCATTTTCTCTTGTTTAAAATCCATTCCTGCGGTCCAACCACTTTTATCAAAATCTTTTTTGTATTTGCCTATATTATATGGTTCATCTAATAGATTCTCAAAAGCATCTAAAGTATTAAATTGTCCCATTTGTAAGCTATCCATAATAACTAAATCTGGTCCATCCCCACTTGCCATACCTTCTAAATAAGCATCTACATATTCTTTATTTGAAAAAACTTTTACTTCAACTTCAATATCTTCCCCGTATTTTGCTTTAAACTCATTAGCTTCTTCTTGCCACCCATCATAATAACTCCATATTTCTAATTTATTATCCCTTACCCCTTCTACAGTTTTTGGCTCAGTGTGTCTCGTGCAGCCTGTCATAATCAATATTACAAAAATTACTAGCATGCTGTACTTTTTCATTTTTCATTCTCCTTATAATTTAGAATCTCTATAATTTCATTCTCTCTACATGGTTTACACATCTTTTTGCCTTGTCCCCTATCGCACTGCATTTCCTTAAGTTGTAATAGTTCTGCCTCTGTTTCAACTCCTTCTGCAATTGTTCTTATACCTAATCTGTGAGCAATACTTATTATAAGCCCGACTAAAGTTTGCTTTCTTGGATCTTTATCTATACCATTGATTAAATCGTATTCAAGCTTTAAATCTTTAATAGGTAAATCTATTAATTGACTAATAGAGCTATGTTTTTTTCCAAAGTCATCTAAAATCACTTGAATTCCCCTATCATTTAGCTCCTGTATGATCTTTCCCATACTTTCTGCTTGTTCTATAACACTACTTTCTGCAATTTCAATAATTACATCTTCTGGCCTAATCTTTGCTTTCTGAATAATAGATAACAAGGTTACAATAAAAGCTTTTTGCTTAAAGTACTTTTGAGAAATATTAATAGATACAGGTACCTTTGATATACCTCTATTTTCCCACTCTTTAATTTGCTTACATACATTTTGTATAACCCATTGATCTAAGCTCATCATAAAGCCTAATTCTTCTGCTATAGGTATAAAAACATTTGGTCTGACCTGTCCTAATATTTTACTTTCCCACCTTAGGAGAGCTTCTATATTAATTACTTTACCTGTATATAAGTCATAGACTGGTTGATAGTATATTTCAAATTCCCTATTTGCAATAGCTTCTCGAATACTCTTTTCAATAGTAGTCTTTTTAATATATTTTTCTTTAATGCTTTCATTAAACATTTGTAGAGATGTACTACCTATCTCCTTACTTGTATACATAGCCATATCCGCATATCTTATAGCTATATCCATATCATTTGTGTGGTAAGGATAAATACTTCCCCCTACACTTCCTCCCACTTGCATACAAGCATCATCTATAATAAAGGAACGTTCAAATAGTTCTACTATCTCTTCTCCTATTTTATGTATAATTTCTATATTATCTTTTTCTGCTACTACTACAAATTCATCTCCTCCTAGTCTATAAGATTGTATTTCTTCCTTTTCTCCAATTTTTTTTAGCCTTTTAGCTACTTCTATAAGAAGCTTGTCTCCTTTTTCATGTCCTAAAGTATCATTAATTTGCTTAAACCGATCAATATCTAATAAAAATATTCCTGTTAACTTGGTATTATAATATGCTTTTTCTTTGATGCTATTTAAATCTTTCTTCATTTTTAACCTATTACCTATATGAGTTAAAGGATCAAAATAAACAAGTTCATACATCTTTTTTTGAGAAGCTTTCAGTTCCTCATTTAACTTATTAATACTTTCTAGCATTTCTTTTAATTTAAAAGCAGTCTTTTTGAAATTTTGCTGTAGAAAGGCTATTTCTAATGTCCAATTTTCAGGCCAGTCAATATTATCTAGCATATAAATTTGATCAGGTAGATTTTTAGTTTTTAACCCTAATTCTACGATACTACGAAAAACCATACGATCTAATAAAATCATAAGACCAATGGTAAATCCCCATAATATCATAAGAAGCTTTACTCCATCTAAAGCTATTTGTAATTCATTTACTAGATAATCTTTATTATGTATATTAACATAAACATTAATATAAGGATTTACTATACACTGATGAACTATATAATATTGATCCATATAATGATGTACTATACCAATTCCCATATTTTTAGATGGAATGATCTTATAAAATTCATTATCGATTTCTTCTAAGCCTACTAAATTTTCTATGTTAAACAATTCTTTTGTGGAATACTTCGACTGTGTAGATAAAATAACCTTATGTTGTTGATTTGTAATAATTACATTAGTTTGATCATCTGATATTTTTGTTGCTAAAGCTTTTTTTAACTTTTCCCTATATACAACATCATAAAGTATAAGTTTTTGTTTATCTCTATTGCTCCAACTTCCAACTTCATGTTGGATAGTTCTAAAAATACTGTGTGCTGAAGCCTCTACTTGTTTAATAGATAACTCATAGTTTTTCACACTATTTATATAAGTATTTCCTAGTATAGGCATAGATACCATAAATAAGGTTGCATGGAATAGGAAGTTCTTAAGATGTATTTTGCTTTTTGGATGAGTATCATCACTTCTTATTCCTCTAAATAAAACTGGTACATAGTTAAATAAAATTTCACCTAGTAAAACAGCTATAATATTTATAACTGCATACATAGCACAAATAAAGAAATTATACTCATTACTAAATGAAGGCTCTAAAAGCTTAATCATTATAAATCCTATTGGAATACCTATTGTTATATGTAATAGAGCATCCATTAGTACTAAATTACATTCTTTGTTTCTTTTATAAGCTATGCCTAACCAAATTGCTTCAATTATGAAAAATAGATTAAACGGAATAACATCAAATAAAAGAATAGCTAGTGTATGAATAATAGCTAGTGTAATCAAAGTTATATGTATAGAGTAATTTCTTATTAAAAAAACTATTACAATTCCTAGAAATATAAGTTTAGTACCTAATATATATGGTAATTGTATGCCATGAATTAATATCCCCAAAATTAATAACATAAGCCACTTAAAATTTATTTTTAGTCGTCCTTCCATATTCCCCTCCAAGACTATACTCTAAACATTATTATATCATTTTTCTAATATTTTTACACAATTATACTATTTTTTTATTTTTTATTTTTTTGTTACATTATAAAAAGGTGTTAGATAAATCAATATTGATTTATCTAACACCTTTTTATAA
>URVM01000043.1 GCA_900551325.1 uncultured Eubacteriales bacterium
AAAAAAGCATATGATTATCGAAATTCAATAATCATATGCTTTTTCAGTGGCCTCCCTAATGTGAAGCACCTTTTCCATCTATTTTTTATTAAGATTTGCAAATATCTCTGCAAAAGCAAAGTTGCCTTCATCTTCTTTTTCAAGCTGTTTCATATACTTTTGAACAGATTTCTTGTCTACTTTACCAGGTTTATCTTCAAATCTCTTCTTAAAGCTACTTGCTTTCTCTCTAAAGGTACATGTCGTACATACATAGATTTGACCTTCTCCTTGACCTCTTAGCTCAAGTTTTTTATGGCATTGTGGACATCTAGCATTGGTGAATTTACTTACATTTTCACGGTGTCCACAGCTTCTGTCTTGACAAACATACATCATACCCTGTTTACCTTTTACTTCAAGTAAGTGTTTACCACACGCTGGGCACCTTTTACCTACTACATTATCATGCTTAAATTGATCTGTACTTCCTTTAACTGTGTCTACTAATTCACCACTGTACTTACGCATACGTGTTATAAAGTCTTTTGGATTTTGCTTTCCTTTACTAATAAGTTCTAGTTCGCGTTCCCATTTAGCAGTAAGAAGTGGTGTTTTGAGTTCTTCTGGTACCAGGTCAATAAGTTGTTTGCCTTTGGAAGTTGGAATGATACTATTACCATTTTTCTCTATATAGAACATATTGTAAAGTTTATCAATAATGTCTGCACGAGTAGCAACTGTTCCAATACCTCCTGTCTCACCTAGAGTTTTGGCTGCTTCTTTGCTTACTTTTACATACTTATGAGGACTTTCCATAGCAGAAAGTAGTGTTGCTTCAGTGAAGCGTGCTGGTGGTTTAGTTTGAAGTTTATTACATTCTACACCTATCACCTTTAAGTTATCGCCTACCTTTACCTCTGGTAAGTTTTCTTTAAATTCTTCCTCTCCCTCATCTTCACCTTTTTCATAAACTAATTTAAAACCAGGCTTAATGATGACTTTGCCTCTTGTTTGGAAAGTTTCTTCTTCACATTTAGCTTCTATTGTTGTTTGTTTATATTCGCATGGTGGTAAGAGTACACTTAAGAAACGTTTCACAACTAACTCATAGATTCTTCTTTCTTCTGTACTTAATTTACTTAGCATCACACTTTCTTCTGTAGGAATAATAGCATGGTGATCAGATACCTTACTATCATCTACAAAGTGTTTACCTGCCTTAATACCATTTTGCAAGATACTCTTTACAGCTACTCTAAAGTCTCCTACATTAACGGCTTGTAGGCGGTCTTTGAGGGTTGCTACTATGTCCTGGGAAATATATCTAGAATCTGTTCGTGGGTAAGTGAGCACTTTATAGTTCTCATAAAGTCTTTGCATAACATTTAAAGTCTCTTTTGGACTCATACCATAGAGTTTATTGGCATCACGTTGTAACTCTGTTAAGTCATATAAACTTGGTGCATAAGCCTTCTTATGACTCTCATCTACTTTAGTTACTTGTAGTGATTTACCTTCAAGTTTTACTTTAAGGTCTTGTGCTACCTTTTCACTAAAGATATTAGGTCCCTTAGGGCCTTGCCAGCTTAAACTAAAGCCTGGTACTTTCACCTTAAGGTTAAAGTAATCTTCTGGTTTGAATCCTTTTATCTCTTCTTCCCTAGCTACAATCATAGCTAGCGTAGCTGATTGCACACGTCCCGCTGAGAGTTGAGCATTATATTTACAAGTAAGCGCACGTGTTACATTAAGCCCTACTAACCAATCACCTTCTGCACGACATACCGCTGCTTCATAAAGATTCTCATAGTCTTTAGCTGGTTTAAGATGCTTGAATCCTTCCAATATGGCTTTATCTGTAACAGAAGAAATCCAAAGACGTTTCATAGGCTTATTCACTTTAGCTTTTTTAATAATCCATCTAGCTACTAATTCTCCTTCACGCCCAGCATCTGTAGCTATAATGATTTCACTTACATCTTTTCTAAGCATTTGCTCTTTAACAGCACTAAACTGTTTACCGCCCCCTTTAAGGACTACTAATTTCATCTCTTTAGGAAGCATTGGAAGACTTTCCATACTCCAAGTTTTATAGCGATCATCATAAGCTTCAGGGTCTGCAAGCCCTACTAAATGCCCTAGTGCCCAAGTTACGATGTAGTCATTTCCTTCAAGGTAGCCGTTCCCTTTTTTATTACATTTCAAAACACGTGCTATATCTCGCGCTACACTTGGCTTTTCTGCCAAAACAAGTTTTTTTGCCATTTTAAATTTTGCTCCTTTTTTCGTTGTCTCTTCTGTTATCATAGCATACATCTATTTATTTTAAAAAGGTATTACATCTTTCCCCTTAAATACTAGAGACTTCCTCTTTTTAAATTAAATAAGTTATTTATTTAAAAATCTCAAAAATATGTACAATGAGTTATCATTTCATTTGTATATATTCCACAAATAATATTTTTCATTTAAATAAGTGACGGTTTTTACATATTTTAACGTATTTATATAGTATAGGGTTAAATAATCTAGCCCTATAAGTGTAAATCATCTATCATTCTAGATTAAGTAGTTTGACTTACACCATCCTAGGAAAAGGTATTTATTTTTAAGCTTCCCCCTCTTAAAGATAGCGCCTCTTTCCTAGAAGACCTGAGTTACTTATTTTGTGGCAATAAGTAACTTTGGAGCAACACCTTAACCTTATAGATTTATTATGCTAAGAGCATACAAAGTTGCATAACGCAAGCTAAGCTTAATGGCGTATCGGCGAGTACCTCTACAGGCCGTAAGCACTTTGGCAACCTGAATATTACTCCATCATTGGATGGCTCTGATAGAGACGGAACCCCACTGGAGCGAAAAGGTAGGTAGGAACGGCTATAAAAGAGAGTCAGGCAGCCCACACTATCGTATAGCATAATTGTAAACTCTAGCACCTAAATCTTAGGTTTTGCCACAACACAATAAAACTAACTTAAGGACCTATGTTTTACAGGGGGAAGGTCTCTTAAGTTAGCTTATTGTGTCCTAATTTTATGTTTTTCTCATTCTATTATAGGTTTATTGCAAATTAACTATTATGATTTAACCAATGCATCGCAATATTGGCATAGGCTGCTGCACCCTTATATAAAACATCCTCATCAAACTTTGCTTTAGGATGGTGTACAGGATAAATATATCCATTTTTTGAGTCTCCAGCCATCATAGCTAGCATAAGACTTGGTACTTTATGACTTACAAAAGAAAAATCTTCTGAACTCATTATTTTTCCACTTGGAATAACATCTACCATATTAAGAACCATGTGAGGACCAAAGGAATCTATTAAAGCTTCTTTGGCACTATCTATAAGGGATTGATCATTTACTAGTGCTGGACAACCTTCTATAATGTTTACCTTAGCTTCTGCTCTAAAGGTTTTTGCTATACCTTCAGCAATATCTTTAATTCTTTGGTGTATAAATTTACGGTTTTCTTCACTAAAGGTTCTTATTGTTCCTTTCATTGTAGCTGTATCTGGGATAATATTAGGGGCTGTACCACCTGCCATCATTCCAACTGTTACAACGGCACTATCTGTACAAGTTATTTCACGACTATTGATAGCTTGTAAAGCAATATGTATATGAGACATAACATTTAGTGGATCAATAGTTCTTTCTGGCATTGCTCCATGCCCACCTTTACCTTTTATCATAATCTCAAATCTATCAGAGGCAGCAGAACTAGCCCCTGCACTAGGTACTACAACCATACCAGTTGGTGCTCCAAATCCAGTAAAAACATGAAACATTACAGCTGCATCAACTTTAGGATTTTCTAAAATTCCTGCATCAATCATAGCCTTTGCACCCATCAAGACTTCTTCTCCTGGCTGAAACATAAGTTTAACCGTTCCCTTTATTTCATTTTCATGCTCTTTTAGTACCTTTGCCGCTCCAAGAAGCATAGTCGTGTGAAAGTCATGACCACAAGCATGCATATTGCCATTTTCAGATTTAAACTCTTCATCTACTTCTTCTCTAATAGGTAATGCGTCCATATCTGCCCTAAGTAAAATCACCTTACCTGGATTTTTACCACCTACTGTAGCAACTAAACCTGATTGCCCTATTTCTTCTGGTGTATAACCCATTTTTGTGAGCTCTTCTTTTACATAAGCAACTGTTACAGGTAATTCCATGCCAATTTCAGGATTTTGATGTAAGAAACGTCTATAGTCAATAAGTTGTTCTTGTAAGTTTTTTGCTTCTTCTAATACTTTTTTCATTTCTTTTCCTCCCATATGCTTCTGTATTTAATAGTAATATTTCTATACCTTTATT
Source organism: uncultured Eubacteriales bacterium (assembly GCA_900551325.1). Lineage (GTDB taxonomy): Bacteria > Bacillota > Clostridia > Lachnospirales > Cellulosilyticaceae > Holtiella. The sequence goes on from URVM01000043.1 coordinate 4,314, forward strand.
TTGTTAAGAAGATTATCACTTCACAATTGCTTTGTCAATCTTATATAAAAATGTGTTCTATGTTTATTCCTTACCTCATACCTTGTATAAACTCTAGAGTCCCACTCTAAATATTTTATAAGGAGTTTATTATGTTAGATCACCTTATCTTACGCTTTCTTCCTTCACTTATACATGTACTTGAGGCTATGGGAATTATAGTCCTTACTATTGGTGCTGCAAATGGATTTTATCATTATTTGGTATCTCTTTTTTATAGTTACCCCTCTACTTCTAGAAGTCACTTTGCTAACTCTATGGCTATTTCATTAGAATTTAAGCTTGCTGCTGAAATTTTAAAAACTGTTCTTGTACGTACAATTGATGAAATTATTATTTTAGGTGCTATTATTTTGCTTCGTGCTCTTATGACACTTATTATTCATTGGGAAATCAAACAGGATACCCCTTCTACTTCTTTAAAGGAGAATAAGAAAAGGCATTACCTTTAACCTATTAGGGTTATGGTAATGCCTCTTCTTATTTAAATAATTATTTTTCCAATTCCATATAATACTCATATCTAGAAGCTACATAGTAACCTTCTGTGTATTCAAACACTTCACCTTTTTGGTCATAACCAATTCTTTTTAGAATAAGCATAGCACCTTTTTTATTACAATTAAGTTCTTTGGCTAATTCTTCATCTGCAAGCCCAGCTGTAATACGTTGTGTAATCTTTGAAATTTCTACTTCATGGTGTACCCTTAAATACTCATAAAGTGAATCATAGTAATTTGCTCCATTAAGTTCTAAGTCAATATGACATTTAATATAGGTTTTAAACCTTACTACTGGTATATCATTGATACATCTTACACGTATAATTTCATAAACTGGCATGCCTTTTTGAATTTGTAGTGCCTTGGCACATACTTCATCTGCTTTGACTAAACTTATCGTTGCACTTTTAGTAGTAGGTATAATGCCTTTGGCTTTCATTTCGTCTGTAAAACCTTCTATTTTAAGAAGTGGCTCAGAACGTTTATATTTTAATACAATAGTGCCTTTTCCCTTAATGCGTTCTACATAACCTTTTTGTTCTAACTCACCAATAGCAGCTCTAACTGTAATACGACTTACATCGTATTTTTCTTCATAGTCAATCTCTCTTGGTAGCAGTTCTCCTTCTTTGTAGACGCCTTTTTCGATTTCCTCTTTTATAATAGCAATGAGTTGTTCTTTAAGGGTAGGGGCGCCTTTACCTCTTTTTAGCATATATACCTCCTACTTTCTATTATTTTATATCTCATATAACGATAGGAAAGCCTATGGTTATCTCTAACCATAGACTTTCCTTATTTTAATTTCTTACAAATGCTTTAATTGTTGCGATTTTTTTACCTTCTGCAGCTCCATAAGGTCTAATTGTATACTCTTTTACAGACTCAGGAATAATAAAAGTCTCTGCATAGTGTACCACAAATGGTTCAAAAGCACCTGTTGGACTTTCAACAATCGCTTCTTCACCCTCTACTAAATTTAACATATTTACACTGTTATGTGTAGAGTGAAGTACTTTTTCACTAAACCAATGTCTTCTTGTTTCAATAAATTCACGCTCATGAAGGCCTGTTCTTTCTTCTACAAAGCCTTCTCCCTCTTCAATCACTTGAACTGGGCTTACTAAATTTTCTTCTACCCATTTAGTCGTACGTGACCAATCAATTACTTTTTCACCATGCTCAAGATGTATTGGACGTGGTAAACCATCTAAACCAAGTCTATCCCAATCCCATAGTTTAAAAGTAAATATGTAAGGTGTCGCACTAATTTCAAGCGTCATTGTATTACTTCCTGAACAGTGGATAGTCCCTGCTGGTATAAGGAAATGATCGTGTTTGTGGGCTTTAAATGTATTGATATATTTATCTGCATCAAAGCTCTTTTCTCCTCTTTGAGCTGCATAAAGATCACTAATCATAGCCTCTTTATCTACATTTTCTTTAAGTCCTAGATAAACATCTGCGCCTTCTTCGCAATCTAAGATATAATAACTTTCATCTTGTGTATAGTGCATTCCAAAAGTTTGTTGAATATACTCAGTTAATGGATGTACTTGAAGAGATAAGTTTTGCCCACCCATTGTATCTAAGAAGTCAAAACGAATAGGGAACTCTTTTCCAAATCTTGCATGTACACGTGTTCCTAGAAGTTCTATTGGTTGATAGAACACAACATCGATAGAAGGAACTTCTACTCTTATATCACCAAAACGTAAGTAAAGACTATTTTCTTCTGGTACACCGTCAAAACTCCAAGCAAAGTTTTCTTTATCTTTATCTAAACCACATACATCTTTCATCCATTGACCACCCCATACACCTGGGTCAAAATATGGAACAACTCTAAATGGTTGTGATGCCGTTTGTTTAAGGCCTGCAAAGAATGCTTCTGCAGTTATCATCTTTGGTTCATTGGCTACATTTGTATCTAATACATAATCAAATGTTTTAAAGTGACTCATTTTATGTCTATCAGCCATACGCCACTCTACAAAGAAGCCTCTCTTATACTTTGTAAGGATTGGTGCATCACTATTGGTGATATTCCAGTTACTCATTCCTTTACGGTAACGTAATTGGATTTCCCATCTTGCAAGATCTGCATAAATATATAAGTCTCCTGTTGTAATAAGCCCTGCACCTACACCAATAACAAGTACATTTCCTGTTGCTTTTTCGATTTGCTCTCTCGCCGCTTCTAACTCCTCATCGATAAACACATCTTTAAAGTTCTTTGTTGTAAGCACACCAAATACACGGTCTTCGGTTAAGTACTCATCAATAGCCTTTGTAAGTACCTCTTCTTTTAAAGCACATTCATCTGAGTATATAACTTTCTCAAATGCAATCCCCTCTAACCCTTGTACAATTTCTTCTACATTTACACCTGGGTAACAATCTACTACTACTACATTCTTTTCTTGTTCTTTTAGATCCTTCTTAATAACTGTTGTTACCCTTTCATAACCTGCTACTGCATGTAAATCATAGCCCTTTACTCTTACCTCAGGGTATTTATCATATCTTGCCATTTTTAGTCCTCTCCTAATCACATCGTCAATAGTATATTTCTAGTTCGTCATAAATGTTACTACGCCGTAATCCTCATTCTTCATTGTTGTAAAGCTATCTTGTGCAACTTCTTTTTCCACTACATTAAGGCTGTAGCAAAACTCTGTTACACCTGATAAGTCCATCTTAAAGTTTGTTTCCCAAATGTTATTCATAATCCATGAATAAACATCTCTCTTATTATTCTCTTCTTTGTTATCGCAAAGTAAGATTGGATGATGTTTAAGTTCACCCATGTAAATCATAGGTGCATCTTTTGTTTGGATTAAAATATTATTGTTTGGTGTTTCGTACACTAGACCATTATCAATGAGATAATATTCCATACATGTTCCTGGAATTTGGTCTACACCTGGTCTAAAACATACATCTCCCTTATCTACATAAAGGGTATACTCTGGTAAGTTTAGTGTTAATGGTAATAAAATATTCTCGATATTTTGTGAGAATGTTTTAGCAATCTTATACTTAAACTCTACTTTTGGAAGATGACTATACATTTTAATTACAACACTACTAAAATATGTTCCTTCTAATTTGTAAACTAGTTCAAATGTCTTAAACACTGGTCCATTGTCTATTAGTTTTACTTCTGTTAGTTCACCAATATATTTCTTAGCATGAAGCCCTCTAATATTTCTTCCTAAAAGACGTCTTTCTTCATAGACATCTGTACGAATTTCAGTACTTTCATAGATTGGAGTAAAGAAACGTGCATCGCCTTCTTTTAACATTTCTATATTATCTATCTTGTTATAGAAAGAGGTTACGCCTTTTCCTATTTCATAACTTACTTTAAAGAAGTCATTTTCTATACCATAAGGTAAAGTATAAGTTACTGGATCATAAGTATTGATAATATCTCTTACACGCTCTGATCCTGTATAAGCAACACGTGTGCTACCTTTTACTTGTTTTGGTGCTTTTTCAACGAATGTATAAGTCTTTTCTTCATAAGCTTCGAAGTGATCCACAAATGTAATGAGTACACCTCTTGGGTGAGACGATGTTTGTGTTTCCATGATATTGCCTGTTTCATCTGATACAACTTCTACACCATCATACTTCCATACTTCGATATAGAACTCTACTACTTTTTTTCCTACTCTATCTGATGCATTAATTGCTTTAATTCTACCATCTCTATCATAGTATCTTAACTTATCACCTTTACTATGAAGAATGCGATTTAAGTTTTTAGCTGCTGCTTCATGCGCTTTAGAAGCATAACTATTTTTACGAATATCTAAGTTTTGAACCATTGTATCATATGGATTTGTAATAGTTGAAGAATGTCCCCAAGTATGCTCTGCATATACTAACAAATTATCCTGAGCTTCTTTTCTAAAATCTTCTCTCATCACCTTATGTTCTGGGTCAAGACATTCACAAAGATGATACATTCTTTGAGCTTCTTTGTAATGCTTAACTGGATATGGTGTACTTCCAACACCATGTGCCCACCAGTCTGTTAAATCACCTTTATATGTTGGAATATTACCGAGTTGATCTTTAATAGCTTCATAAAGTTTTGCTATTGTTACCATTTCTACTTCTACTTCTTGGCCATAAAGAGTATTAAACTCTTCTATTAAATCAAGAATATCCATATTAGGAGGGGCATTATCACTAAATACACCAGATACACTTGTAATCATAAAGTTGTAATCATAGCCATAATCTGCACACTCTTTTAAGTAGTCATATAAATTACCTTTAAAGCTTTCTACTGGTGTTTTTGGCTTTTCACTTCCAAAGTAGTTTTCTGTCATAAAGTTAGCATGCTTATTTGGTACAAGACCTAATGCATTACCTAAGTTATAATGTTCTCCACTCCATACAAGTAGTTTTTTACCTTCATTATTTTCCCAGAAGTATGGTTTTTGATTCTGGTAAAGAGGGTACATACCATGATGGCAGTGAATGTTTGTGAAAAGGAACTCTATACCGTTATCTACAAATGCATCTAAGCTTCCTAAAGAGATTCCATTTATATCTGCATTCATAGCAACTTTTACTGGAACATCATATTGCTTAAAGTAATCTACCATCTCTTTTGTACGTTCATTTAACACTTGTTTATCTACTAAATCTGTAAAGTTAAGATAGCTTGCTGAAAGTCCAATACCACCTTTTTTTACTTGCTCTATAAAGCTATCTTTCTCTTCTTGAGTAGCTTCTTCTAAGAATTTTTCTACACAGTAATAAGTTTCACAATTCCATTTAAAAGCTGGTCTTTTAGCTGTCATTTCTACTGCTGATCTTATATAATCCATATGATTGTACATAATTTTTTCTTGTAAATCTGTGTAACCTATATCTGTGTGTGAATGGTGAATCACATAAACTTTCCATTTGCGATCTAACATACCCTGCCTCCTAATATTACTTTAGTAATTTTTTTTACTTTAATTATTATTTTTGATTCTTAGTACTTTAATTGGATAGTAACATATGTTATATATTAATTCAATATGTTATAATATATTTTTATTATGTTATAACATATATTATGAATTTAGAAAGGACTTTCTATATGAATGGATTTATTGCACTTGATGTTGGTGGTACAGCTATAAAAGCTGGTGTTATTTCGTCTACAGGTCAACTTATTAGCCCTAAAATTTCTCACTATCCTTCTCTTTCTCATACAGATTTGGGAACTCTTTTGAATCACTTTTCGTCTATTATTATAGATGAGTTAAATAATGTATCTTCTTCTATTACAATTCAAGGTATTGGTATGGCTTTTCCTGGCCCTTTTGATTATGCAAAAGGAATTTCTCTTATGCAAAATATCAATAAATATGATGCTCTTTATGGAATAGACCTACCTGGAGCCCTTACAATTAAGCTAAATCACTGTGAAACTTTCAAAACCCAAGCTGCCCCAAACTATACAATTCGTTTTGAAAATGATGCTAGTCTTTATGCTTTAGGTGAAACTGTACAAGATGAAAATCTTATGAATGGAAGGGTTCTTTGTCTATGTATTGGTACAGGCCTTGGGTCTGCATTTTTAGAAGATGGCAAACTCATCACTTCTAGATGGGATGTTCCCGCTAACGGTTGGGTTTATGATACACCTTTCTTAGGTAGTATTATTGATGATTATATATCTGCACGTGGAATACTAAATCTCCATAAGGAGCTTCACGGAATTACTATGTCAGATGTTAAATCTATTGCTGATCTAGCACTCCAAGGTGATTTACATGCTCTTACCACTTTCTCTCACTTTGGAAAACGCTTAGGTGATGCTATAAAAGGTTTTATAGAAACTTTTAAACCACATACTATCGTTATTGGTGGGCAAATCGCCAAAAGTTATTCTTTATTTGAGTCTGGATTACAATCTTCACTGGTTACATGTCCCCCATCTATCCATATAAAGTTAAGCACAGATTCTTCTTTGAGTACACTTATTGGCGTTAGACAGCTCTTTCTAGATAAATTATCTTAGATATTTATTAAAATTTATTACTCTCTCTTTGCAATTTATTTGAACATAATTAAAAAAGATGTATAGATACTTATATGTTGTATCTATACATCTTTTTATTTTTAAACTATATAGTCTACTACTGCACGGGATATTGCTACTTGCCTTACTATATCATTAGCTACCTCTAAATGCTTAGGATGTGCTTGATAGAAATCAAGAGCTTCCTTATCTTCAAAGGTTGAATAAAGTACTACGTCATAACTCATCTCACTTGTATTAAAGTTAAGACCTACTTCTATTTCTAGGAGCCCTTCTATTTGTCCTTTTAATCCTTCAAGTCTTTCTTTAACTTTAGTCATTACTTCCTCTTTTGAACCATGTTCAGCATGTTCTGCTACCTTCCACATTACAATATGCTTAACCATTTTTTATCCTCCCTACCATATGATACTCTATTGTTTTTATACTATCTATTATACTACCTCTTATATTTCTTATCATACTATTTCTATATAATTAATCCATATTATGTTTATTATAATTTTATAATATAAAAGAGTTAGCTTTACTTATTTTCTAAGTATAACTAACTCCTTTATCTATAATTCTATATCTTTGTATTTACTTAACTGCTACATCCATAAGTTCTAATTTACTTAGCTAACTTATCAATAATAGAAAGTACTTCTTCTATCTTTTGTGCTTTATTATCTTCTACTGCTTCTACTACACAATGTTCCATATGTGCTTTTAAAACTTCTCTGTTAGCCTTTTTAAGGAGTGCCTCTACTGCTAGCAGTTGATTGGATATGTCTATACAATAGCGGTCTTCCTCTATCATCTTTAAAACCCCTTCTATTTGTCCTTTAGCGGTTTTAAGGTATCTACCTACCTTATCTTTATCTGCTTTCATTTAGAACTCCTCTATTCTTTATTGATTTCTTTATGTTAGTTTTTATAGATTTTAGCTATATATATTCTATTTTCCTATTCTAACATAATTTGTTTATCTATGCCCTAGTTTATACTTACTACTTCGTATCCTGCATCCTCTACTGTAGTTTTAAGTACAGCTTCACTTACTTCACTTGTAAGATTAATTGTTGCTGTTTTAGTTCCTAAATCTACTGTTGCACTTACACCTTCTAAAGCATTAAGAGCTTTTTCTACTCTTCCTGAACAATGTCCACAGCTCATACCTTCAATTACCATATATTTTGTCATTTCTTTATTCTCCTTTTCTTTATTAGACTCATTTGTTTTGGTAACATTTATAGAAACTTGTTGGTCTACTACTTTATTTTCTTTTTTTACTACTTTATAATTCTTAGGTTTGAATAATTTTAATCTAAGTGCATTTCCTACTACTGTTACAGAGCTTAAACTCATAGCAGCTGCTGCAAACATTGGATTAAGCTTCCATCCTAGTATGCTGTAGAATACACCTGCTGCAAGCGGAATACCTATTACATTATAGAAAAATGCCCAGAATAAGTTTTGTTTAATATTTTTGATTGTTGCATGGCTTAAAGCAACTGCTGAAACAGCATCAAGTAAATCACTCTTAATCAGTACCACATCTGCTGATTCAATAGCTACATCTGTACCTGCACCAATGGCTATACCTACATCTGCCCTTGCAAGCGCTGGTGCATCATTTATTCCATCACCTACCATGGCTACAGTATGACCTTCTTCTTGAAGCTTACGTATTTCTTGTTCTTTATCTTGTGGGAGTACTTCTGCAATGACTTTTGTAAGGCCCAGTTGATTTTTAATAGCCTCTGCTGTCTTTTTATTATCACCTGTAAGCATGATAACTTCAATACCCATTTGTTCCATTTCCTGTATTGCAGCTGCACTTGTTGGTTTTACAGTGTCGGCTACAGCAATAATTCCAAGAATACCTTTATCATTTCCAAAGTAAAGAGGTGTCTTTCCTTCAGTTGCTAGCCTATTAGTCTCAGTTTCATAAGTATTTATAGAGATACCTTTTTCGATCATTAGTTTAGCATTTCCTATATAAATTCTTGTATCCTCTACAATTGCTTCTAGGCCTTGACCTACTAAAGCATTAAATTCACTTACTTCTTTAAGAGTGAGTCCTCTTTTATTAGCTTCTACAACAATGGCTTCAGCAAGTGGATGTTCTGATTGCTTTTCTACTGAGGCTGCTAGTGCTAAAAATTCATTTTCTCCAAGTCCTTGGCCTACTATAATATCTGTTACACGAGGTTTACCCTCTGTAATAGTACCTGTCTTATCCAGTACAATACGATCTACCTTATGAAGTGTTTCTAAGGCCTCCGCAGATTTAATTAAGATACCATGTTCAGCACCTTTACCTGTAGCTACCATAATAGCTGTTGGTGTTGCAAGACCTAAGGCACATGGACAAGATATAACAAGTACTGATATACCTATAGATAACGCAAACTCAAATGGTGCACCTAGTACAAGCCATATAAGTGTAGCTACTATAGCAATTGTAATAACAGCTGGTACAAATACACTGCTAATTTTATCAGCTAGCTTTGCAATAGGTGCTTTAGAACCACTTGCATCTTCTACTAACTTAATAATTTGGGAAAGTGTTGTATCTGAACCTACATGAACAGCTCTAAACTTAAAGGTACCTGTCTTATTCATACTAGCACCTATAACTTTATCACCTACCACTTTTTCTACAGGAATACTTTCCCCTGTAAGCATTGCTTCATCTACAGATGAACTACCTTCTACAATCACACCATCCACTGGAATACTTTGACCAGGTTTTACTCGTATAATATCACCAACAACAACCTCTTCTACTGGAATTTCTAGCTCTTCATTACCTCGTACAACAATAGCTGTCTTTGGTGCAAGGTCCATCAGTTTTTTAATAGCTTCTGAAGTTTTTCCTTTTGCTCTTGTCTCTAAGAACTTTCCTAATGTAATGAGGGCTAAAATAACTGCTGCTGATTCAAAGTATAGATCCATTGAATACTGATGTACTAGTTCTAAATTTCCATGACCTAAACCATAACTAATTTTATAAATAGCATATACACCATATATAAGTGCTGCACTAGAACCAATAGCAATCAAAGTATCCATATTAGAGGCTCTCTTCATAAATGCTCTAAAACCTACTTTATAGTATTTACTATTTACAATAACAACTGGTAATGCTAATAAAAATTGAGTAAATGCAAAAGTAATTGCATTTTCAGTACCATGGAAACCTTCTAAAAATGGCCATCCCATCATATGTCCCATTGAAATATAGAAAAGAGGTACTGCAAATATAAAGGATATAATCAATCTCTTTTTCATTTCCTTAAGTTCTTCCCCAACTGGGTCTACTTTTTGAGCTTGACTTCCTGCTTGTTTAGTTTCATTACTTTCTACTTCTGCACCATACCCACCTGCTTCAACAGCCTGAATAATGTTACTTTCGTTTACTACTTCTGTATTATAAGTTACCTGCATGGTGTTGTTGAATAAATTTACATTTACTTTTTCTACTCCATCTAGCTTGCCTACACTTTTTTCTACATGAGCTACGCAAGCTGAGCAGGTCATACCACTTACTTTAAATTTTTGATCTTTCATTTTTCACCTACCCTCCCCCCCATAGGGGGTTATTATGACATTAGTTTAATAACTTATTTCTATTATGTCAAGAATAAAATTTTTTATCATAGGCGTTAACTTAAGCCTAAGTTTTTCCAAAACAAATGAGTTCTTCTAA
>URVM01000044.1 GCA_900551325.1 uncultured Eubacteriales bacterium
GGCAGAAAGAATTTTTATTTTTTTAGTTGTCTACTTGACGGGTAGCAGTTCACTTTCTTAGTGCGACAACTCCTTTACTATTGTCCTTTTTTAAATTTAATAAATAAAAGACTGCATTCCTTTAACTATAATGATAAGTAGACTAACTACTAATAAAAAGTATATAATTTCTTCTCCCTTTTCCCCTGTATGAATATTTGCCACCTTATATTTATACTTGATAAATGGATACAAAAGAGGTACACCTCTTGGATTTAGCATATCTAAAATTAAATGTGAACCATATCCTATGCCAAGCCCCACTCCTATGTAATTGTTACCAAATAATAAATACATAAGCCCCATACAAATAATTACTGCAAGTAGACTATGAGTAGCCTTCCTATGCCCTAGTCTACTAAATGGATAGTGTAAAATTGATACTGTTTGGCTAATTAAACTTTTTGGATGGTCTATATCAGGAAGTAAACTTCCTACTAAAGCACCTGCATAATAACAAGCAAATTGTACTTCTGTCATAGTGAAAAAATGTTGATGGATTACGCTAGCTAATACAACTCCACCTACTAAATGGGTTTTATGAGTCATTTTTTCACCTCCCTTTTTGCTAGTTTATGTTTTGAAAATCTTGTCCTATGCAGTCTAGAAAGGTTTAATTTTTACCCATAAAAAATAGAGGCTGCTCAAATAGCAACCTCTATTTTACAGGATATATATAATATACCTTTTTTTGTATGTAAAATCTACTTTTATGTTGTATTCATTTAATTATAAATTGTTGTCTTATATGTATTGTATTATTATAGCGTACTACTTTGTAATATCCTTATTTACCAATGAACATTTGTGTCCAGTAGTGACCTTGTGCATCGTATCCAATACCTATATGTGTAAAGCTGCTATTTAAAATGTTAGCACGGTGACCTGGACTATTCATCCATCCTTTTACAACTGCTTCTGGTGTTGGGTAACCTTGAGCAATGTTTTCTCCTGCGCTCTTATAGCTTATACCAAATTGTTTAAGCATATCAAATGGTGAACCATAAGTTGGGCTATTATGATCAAAGTAGTTGTTTTTGCGCATATCTGATGATTTAATACGTGCTACGTTTCTTACACTTTCATCCATTTGAAGTGGGCTTAAACCATATTTTGCACGTTCTACGTTTACAAGTTCTAATACTTTGTTTTCATAAGCTGCTTGTGTACTTACTTCTGGTGTTTCTGTACCTGGTTTTTCTGTATCTGGTGTTTCTGTACCTGGTTTTTCTACATCTGGTACTTCTACATCTGGTACCTCAACATCTGGCACTTCTACATCTGGTACCTCAACATCTGGCACTTCTATATCTGGCACTTCTACATCTGGTATTTCTACGTCTGGTATTTCTACGTCTGGACAATCTACTTCTGGTAATTCTACTTCTGGACAGTCTACCTCTGGTAATTCTACTTCAGGGCAATCTAATTCTGGTAATTGAATATTTGGGAAGCAGTTGCTAGGTTTTTGTACTTTAATAACAGAAATATTTTTATATGTAACTTCTTTCGCATATACTGAACTTGTTGCACCAAGTGCAGTTGCTCCTACTAATAATAAACTAAATAATTTTTTTGATTTCATAATATGTCTCCTCTTATCGTATCAATTCGGATTCAAAGTTATTACAAACTTGTTTTGTTTTTGTAACATCTCTGTAATATTTATTATACACACTTTCTTTATATTTTCAAGCTTTTAAGCCTTCCATATTATTACATCTATTTAAATCCCTTATTTTTAGAGGTTTGTTTTATGATTTTTCTAGTTTTATTTGTTACATATTTATTAAATAAATTATCAAATAGCTTATTAACTACCTTCCTATTTCCTACTTTAGCTTTAAACTAATATAAATAAAAAATGGCCTTCTCTAAAGAGGAAGGCCATTTTATCTTATATAAATTATATACAATTTATTTATCCAAACATCTTTCTTTAATAATTTCTAATACCTTACCTGATGGCGCAATATGCTTCCCATAGACCTTCATTTCTTGTGGTGCATGTTCCATTATATAGCTCTCTTCAACTTCTTGTAACATAGATACATCGTTAAAGTAATCTCCAAATGCCATACATTCTTCTTTTTCTAATCCGTATTTTTCTCTTAAGAATTTAACACCTTCACCTTTACTTGTATGTAAGCTACCTATATCTACCCAATTCTTGCCTGATACAGTAATAGCAAAATGCTCTCCCCAAGTTTCTTTTAATAAAGTTTCTATTTCTTTTGTAATACCATTTTTATGATAGAGGGCTATTTTAATAATATCCTCTTTAATTTCATTACTATCTGTTATATTTGTAATGCTATGATAGTATTTTGTTATTTCTTCTTCAAAGGCTTCATCTGTAGTCATATTATAAGCTGTATCTTTACAGCAAATAAGCATCTGTATTCCTTCTATTTGTTTGCCTGTTTCTATAGCACCTTTTGCCTTTTCCTTATCTAAGTAAGTTACACCTATTTCCTCACCTTGATATTTAATAATAGCTCCATTATCTGCTATAACATAAATATAATCTAATACTTCACGAAAATCATTTTCTACTGTAATCCCTTGTCTGCCTGTAGCTACAGCAAATTTTATATTTTTCTTATGTAATGCACCAATTACATCAAATGTTTCTTTTGAAATACTCCCATCTGGTAAAGCGAGTGTACCATCTAAATCGGATACAATGAGTTTAATCATTTTTGCCACCTCTTTTTGTATTCTACTTTTTTGTATCATAAACCTTTGCTATAATGTGGATAATGGAGTTAGGAGGAGAAAAAATGCAAAAATTTAAATTACCTTTATACATTTTCTCTACTGTATTAGGTCTTGCACTCATTATCTATATATTATTAGGTTTTCACGCTGCTAACAATATGTTTTATTCACCACAAGTTAGCCCTATTTCTATAGAAGCTATATTGGATCAAGCTAGTTTTTCTGAAGCAGATTATACTACCCTCTATGAACAAACTGGTATCGCCAAACCTATAGTGGATATGTTGAAACAACAATCTGATTTTAAATCAAAAATGCTTAAGTTTCAATCCAACTACTTTAAAAAACAAAATGTAGTAAAAACTAAAATGACTCCTTTTACAAATATTGATCAAGTTCATAACGAAAAAGGTGAGATGGTTAAAGTCTTCGACCTTGCCCCCTATGAAAACGGCTATATCTTCCTTACTAAATCTACTTATACTTATAACTGGCGACATGGACATGCTGGCATAGTTATTGATAGTGTACGTGGTAAGACTCTAGAATCACTTGAGCCTTTTACCCTTAGTATGGAACAAGATGCTTCTTGGTGGGAATATAGACCTACCTTTAAGATGATGCGTCTTAAAGATGTAGATCAAGCTTATTTAGACCAAATTGCTCTCTTTGCCGAGACTTATATGAAAGATATTCCTTATAATATCTTAGCCATGAAAACAAATAAAACTGTTCCAAGTAGTACCCATTGTTCTCACATTGTATGGCATACCTTTAAACACTTTGGTATTGATCTTGATAGCTCTGGTGGAATATTTGTCTCTCCTGGCGACCTTGCTCGTAGTCCTTATTTAGAAACTTTACAAATATATGGTTTCGATCCAAATAAAAAATGGTGATATGTATATGCAAACAAAGCTAAAAAGGAAGCTACTCCTTCCAATCTCACTTAGTTTTTTTATATTTATCTTAGTTATCCTCATAACTATAGATAGACAACCTAAGTTATACACAGAATTGATTATAAATACACAAAATAATGTGGATTTGAGTGATATTTCCTTATTTTATACTGATGTTGATTATAATAGTATTAAATCTTATTCATTAACCCCTACAGGTCTTAATGAACATAAGGCAAACTACATCCCTTATTCTGAAGGTTTTATGGAGAAAAATACATTTAAATCCTATAAAAAATTATTAGAGGCAAGTGGTATGTCCCTTACCTCTAGCTTTCAAACTTATTATGAAACAGATGAATTTGTCTTCTTTGCATTTCCAGGTGATTTAAGTAGTTTTAGGATTTTAGAAAAAGTTACAAATAAAGTATATTCCCCCAAGTTTTCTTCAAATACCTATATAGCCCCTATGTATGTTTCTCATATGGTAGTTGTAGATAATAAACTTATTATTTTAGCTGGTGAAGCTAGAAGTTATCATGGTCTTATTTATGTAATAGACCTAGCTACCGGGGACGTATCCCACAGTAAACGTTTAGAGACTCACCCTTCTGCTTTAGATACTTCTCACTATACTTTAACTAGTGATGGAAAGGCTCTATGGATTGCTGGTGAAGCTTTACAAGTATATGATCCACTAAAAGATGAGGAAACTACCTATCCTATGCCCTATACCCTTACAGGTGTTACCAGTGACAAGGAAACTATATGGGCTTACAATATGATGGGTGCTGAGTTAAAGGGCGTATTACTAAATACCCATTCCCTATCTTCTACGCCTACAAGTATAAGTCTTACTTTACCTACAACGACTTGTAAGCTTGTAGACTTAAGTTTACAAGACTCTACATTAGCTCTTGCACTCTATGATGAAGGGGCATCTTACTTTAAACAATATATAGTCCTATATGACTTAAATACTCACACTATGACCTATTGTTTAGGTATAGGTGATACCTCTCCTCTTATATTGGCAGATATAGACTTTACTCATTAAACTTGCTAAATAGATACGTTTGCTTCATGAAAATAAACTATGATAAAGTGGATGACTAGGCTATAGCAATAACTATTACCCTTACCCATATAGAAAAGCCCTATGAAACTAGTATACAATTTCTAGTTTTCATAGGGCTTTTATCTCTTAGGTCTAATCAATGCTGACTGACAATAATCTCTTTTTTATTAGGATTATTAAATATTAATTTTACTATGCACTTTGTTTTTTCTTATTTAATCTGCTTAATATGTAGAGCATTACCACTAATAATAAGATTGAACTTCCTAAAGTAAGCCACATATTAGCTGTAAATCCTGCTACAAGGTATCCTACAAAGCAGCAACCTGCTACTACTAATGTATATGGAATTTGTGTAGATACATGATCAATGTGATTACATCCTGCTCCTGTAGAAGAAAGGATAGTTGTATCTGAAATTGGTGAACAATGATCTCCAAATACAGCACCTGCTAGTGTTGCTGCGAGTGTTGCAGTAAGAAGTTCTGGTGCTACTGCTGCACAAATCATAGTTACAATAGGAATCAAAATACCAAATGTTCCCCATGATGTTCCCATAGCAAAAGCAAGTCCACCTGCTACAAGAAAGACAATACCAGGAATAATAGCTGGTGGCATATTAGACTGTGCTACTAAACCACCTACGAATTCTCCTGTATTTAAAAGATCTCTACATACTCCACTAATTGTCCATGCAAGTGTTAAGATGATAAAAGCACCTACCATTGATTTTACCCCAATACCTATACCATCTGTAAATTCTTTGAAACTAATAACTCTACGTGGTACGAATAAAAGGAATGCTACAATAAGTGCACCAAATCCTGCAATAGCAAGAGCACTTCCTGCATCTGTATTTCCAAAACCTTCTGCTATAGTCATACCACCTTCAAAATATCCACCTACATAAAGCATAGACAATACTGCAAATACAATAAGTGAAAGAATAGGAATAACAAGATCAAATACTCTACCTTTAGAAGAAATTTTCACTCTAGAAAGTTCGTCTTCTTCCTCAGCTTCTACTACATTACTGTTACTTCCATTACCTTCTCTCGCTGCTCTTTCAAATTTAGCCATAGGACCAAATTCAATATTTGTAGCACAAACTATCACAACCATAATTAAAGTTAAAATAGCATATAAGTTATAAGGAATTGTTGCCATAAAGGTTTCCATTCCATTAAGAGGTACCCCATTTACCTCAAGCCCACTCATTTGTGAAATAACAGAAGCTGCCCAAGATGAAATAGGTGCAATAATACAAATTGGTGCTGCTGTAGCATCAATAATATATGCTAACTTAGCTCTAGATACGCCATGTTTATCTGCTACTGGTCTCATAACTGTACCAATAGTTAAACAGTTAAAGTAATCATCTATGAAGATAAGTCCACCTAGTAAGGCTGTACCAAGCTGTGCACCTCTTCTAGATTTAATTTTATTTCCTGCCCACTCACCGTAAGCTTTTGAACCACCTGCCATTGTAATAACTGCTACAAGTGCTCCTAGAAAACCTAAAAATAAAATAATGGATGCATTATCTCCTAACTTCTCGGCCATTAAAGCAAATGTTACATCTAAAGCTTTAACAATACCTCCGCCAGTATTAAACGCATAAATTAATGTTCCTGATAAAATCCCTACAATAAGTGATGAAATAACCTCTTTTGTCACTAAGGCTAATGTGATAGCTATAATAGGGGGCAAAATAGATAACCACCCAATGTCAATTGCTTCCATAGTTGTCTCCCTTCAGTCTCTAAAATTATTTTAATAACAAAAAAAGCCTTGAGCAGATCACTCAAGACTTCATTTTATTCTCCGATAGGGTATATACCAAACTTTTGGTAATGCCCTCCTTTAACAAATTAGCTTTCGTGATAGCTCCCCACAAATAGAATTTGTGACAGTGTTATACATATTCTATATAACCCCAACGTAATAGTCTTAAAGCATTAACTATCCGTTTCGGCGAATTCTCCTTTTTGTTTGCTTCACTGTGCTTAACTCCACAAACATACTATTAGAAATCGCAACCTCTATCTACTTCGTATTTAATTGTTATTTACGTATACTATATAACATAAGTCAAGGAAAGTAAAGTACTAATTTATGTCATCCTTATGATTAAACCATAAATCCAGTTCTTGCTGAGCATGTTCTACTGAGTCAGAACCATGGATTAAGTTACGTGTAATGGAGTTAGCAAAGTCTCCTCTTATAGTACCTGGTATTGCTTTTTTAGGGTCTTTATCTCCCATCATACTACGCATAACTGAAACTACATTTTCTCCTTCAATTTCCATTGCCATTACAGGTCCTTCAAGTATATAATCTACCAATTCTTCAAAAAAAGGCTTCCCCTTATGTTCCTTATAATGTTCCTCTACTAACTCTCGACCAGGACAATATAATTTCCCTCTTGTAATCCTAAAACCTTTCTTTTCAATTCTTCCTATAATCTCCCCTATTAATCCTCGTGCTACCCCATCACTTTTTATCATAATAAAGGTCTTTTCCATATCTTCACTCCTTAAATCCATATTAGTTATAATATCCACAAAAGTTTCTATTACTATACATGAACCCCCTACTTCTAACCTCTATTATCAATTATCCCTTAGCATTTTGAATATTTATTGTATTTATATGTAATTAAGTCAGTTTTTGTGATTATCCCTCTATTTCCTACTTAGACAACAAAAGAGGCTACCAAGGTAGCCTCTTCCATGTTATTTATAATGTTATTTGATGTCATTTATAATGTTACTTAATTCTCTTTCATCCATTGCATCTTATCTTAATAAGAAATATGCTAATACAATGACACCAAGTACAATACGATAGTATCCAAATACTTTAAAGTCATGCTTTTTAATGTAACCCATTAAGAATTTAATAGCAAGTATAGATACTACGAAAGCTACACCCATACCTACAAGTAAGATAGTGAGCTCTGGACCTGTAAAGGCAAGTCCAAACTTAAGAAGCTTAAGTAAGCTTGCTCCAAACATAACTGGAATAGCTAAAAAGAATGTGAATTCTGCTGCTACATAACGAGATGTTCCAAGTAAGATAGCTCCAATAATTGTAGCGCCAGAACGAGAAGTTCCTGGAATAAGTGCTAATACTTGAAATACACCAATTAAAAGTGCTGTCTTGTAAGTAAGAGCTTCTAATGTTTCTACTTTAGCACTTCTATTTTTGTTACGGTTTTCAATAACAATAAATAATACACCATAAATAATAAGCATTAGTGCTACTGTTTGATAATTATAAAATAACTGATCTAATAAATCATCAAAAGCCAATCCTATAACAGCTGCTGGTAGAGCTGCTACAATTACTTTAAGCCATAAATCTATAGTTTCTTTTTTGATTGTTACTTTTTCTTTAAAAGAAATAGGAAAAAGCTTATTCCAATATAGTAATACTACTGCCATAATTGCTCCAAGCTGTACTACAACAAAGAACATTTCTTTAAATTCTGGTGTAGTATTTAACTTAATAAATTCATCAGCTAAAATCATATGGCCTGTACTACTAATAGGTAGCCACTCTGTAATACCTTCTATGACACCTAATATAATTGCTTTAAAAATTTCTATAAAGTCCATATTAAATTCCTTTCTTTATCATAATCTTAAGATTCTTTTCTATCTTTTATTGCTGCCTCGCAAACTACAGCTAGTATAACATATTTTTTATTTTTGAGGTGTAATTTATTTAGAATAAGATAGTCTTCTATATCAAAAATATATTTCCCTATCATATAAAAGAAGTACAGTTTCCTGCACTTCTTTCTTAGTATAATATAAATTATAAGTCCTTAAACACAATCTTACTTGTCCAATACACTGTATTACCGTCAAGGCTCGTTCCTTGAATAAGTATGTTTCCATCTTCATCTAATCCTCTTACTACTTTTACCGCGTCCCCTTCAACTAAAGAGGTTGTGTAGTTGGTTTGGATACTTTCTATCTGATGTCTTGTTCGTTCTTCACAATCTATCATATCTGTAGACCAACGTATATAGTGGGCATTATTCATATGCTTATTAATATCTATCTCTCCACTACGTACGATTCTTCTATCTTCTTTAATCACTTCTTCTGGTCCTTTAAGCTTAGGAAGCTCTTCTCCTTCATATGGCCAATTTAAAGTTTTAAGGGTTCCTTCCATCTTTTGAATACGTAAAGGTCTATGTGTATGGAAGTCCATTAGGATGTAATATCCAATAATATATCCTATTTGCTCATCCTGTGCGTCAAAAATATCAAAACGTCTCATACAAAATAATTTGTCCACTCCAATAGGATAGGTTTCAATACGAATATGTTCTTGCCACTTAGGATAACGATCTAGATGCATCTTAGCACGTGAAACAATCCAATAAGCTTGTTGATCCTCATCTGTTGTAAAGTCTACACCAAGCTCTAGAGCATGTTCACCACTTACTTCTTGCATCAAATCTACTAATGCGTTCATTGTAAGATTATAATTAAAATCTACATCTCTAAAATTCACTTTAAATGTCTTGCTATATTTAGGTATCATCACCATCCTCCTTTCTATTTCTCACTTTTTTGAGTACTACGTACAAGTAAAGTACTAAGACCAATTGGGCAAAGAGACATGATCCATGTAGAAAGCTTATTAGTAAACCCTGGTATAATAATTGCTTTATGCTTTTTTACACCTTTATAAGCTATCTGAGCTACCTTCTCTGGTGTCATGGCAGTAAATCTTGCAAGTCCTGACTTTTGCATACCTGCCTTTTTAATAAAAGGTGTCTTAGTAGGTCCTGGACAAAGTGTACTCACATAAATCCCCTTATCCTTCCACTCATTGCGTAGTGCCATGGACAAAGATAAAACATAGGCTTTAGATGCATAATAAACTGCCATATAAGGTCCTGGTGCAAAAGCTGCTGTAGATGCAACCTGTAGCATGGTCCCTTCTGGTCTAAGGTAAGGATAAACCTTCTTAGTTAAATAAGTTAAGCCTCTTATATTTGTATCTATACTTACTAAATCATCTTGGATATCTATATCTTGAAACTCACCAAAGAAACCTACACCTGCATTATTTACAAAAAGATCAATAAGCATACCATGCTCTTTTATATATGCAATGAATGCATCCATGTCTCCTATGCTTGTTACGTCTAGACTTTTAACATGTACTTTTACATTATACGTCTTCTCTAACATTATTTGCAAATCTTTTAAATGATTTAGATTTCTTCCTGTTAATAATAGATCATATCCTTCCCTTGCTAATAAGTTAGCTAAGGCCTTACCTATACCACTTGTAGCACCTGTTATACATGCGTACATAGATTATTTTCCCCTCTTTCTTCTTAAGTTTATAAAAGAAATTGTCACAGTATAGCCTTTTATACTGTGACAACTCTGTAACTTATTTAATCAGCATAGAATCTCCAAAGCTAAAGAAACGGTATCTTTCTTTAACAGCTTCATTATATGCGTTTAATACATTTTCTTTACCTGCTAGTGCACTGACTAACATAATTAAAGTAGACTCTGGTAAGTGGAAATTAGTAAATAATCTATCAATACACTTAAACTTGTATCCTGGGTAAATAAAGATGTTTGTCCAACCACTTCCTGCACTTACAAAGCCCTTTTCATCTGCATTAGATTCTAAAGTTCTTGTGCTTGTAGTACCTACAGAAATGATTTTACCTCCGTTTGCTTTCGTATCATTGATAATTTTAGCATTTTCTTCATCTATAATATAAAACTCTGAATGCATCTCATGTTCTAAAACATTTTCTACTTTAACAGGTCTAAACGTTCCAAGGCCTACGTGTAGTGTAACGTAAGCAATATTAATACCCTTAGCTTTAACTTGCTCTAATAACTCTTTTGTAAAATGTAAGCCTGCTGTTGGTGCTGCTGCACTTCCTTCGTGCTTAGAATATACTGTTTGATAACGTTCTTTATCTTCAAGCTTTTCATGAATATATGGTGGTAGTGGCATTTCTCCTAATTGGTCTAATACTTCTTCAAAAATACCTTCATATTCAAAAGTTACAATACGCTTTCCATCTTCAATAATCTCTTTAATAGTAGCTGTTAAAATACCTTCTCCAAAAACAATACGATCCCCTACGCGGGCTTTCTTACCTGGTTTTACAAGAACTTCCCAGTCTTTATCAGTTTTTCTTGTTAGAAGTAAAAATTCTACCTTCCCACCAGAGCCTTCACGTGCTCCAAAAAGTCTTGCTGGGATAACACGTGTATCATTTAGTACTAAACAATCTCCTGGATTTAAGTACTCTATCATCTCATAAAAATGTTTATGTTGTATCTCACCTGTTTCACGATCTAATACCATCAGTCTAGAGGCTGTACGATCTTTAAGAGGTACTTGTGCTATAAGTTCTTCTGGTAAGTGAAAATTAAATTCTGATGTATTCATAAGGTCTCCAATCTACTCGCAACTTTATACTTATTAATTTATTTCTTGGTTATTATAAGCTTTTTTGTATTTATTATCTACTCATTACAATCTACTTATAATAGTACGTTTTTAAAATCTATTCGTCAAGTTGGTTCATTATAAAAGGTGCTATGCCACTTAGTAGGACATAACACCTTTTTCTTTTATTGTATTTCTACACCTTCATAATAATATGTAATAATTTCATCGTAAGTAAAGCCTGCTTCCGCCATACCTTTTGCACCATATTGAGACATTCCTACTCCATGTCCATAACCATAGCCATAAATAGTTAAATCACCATAAACAGTCATACCTTCACGCTTTGGTACATAAGTTCCACCTGTATTTGTGGTTGTACTTCCACTTGAACTTATAATTTCATCACTATTTATAAGTTCTTTATCAGTTTGGATGTATACAGCATCACGAATTTTAGAATAAGTGTCTTCTGTTTCCATCCATAAACCTTCTAAATCAAGTTTAACACTTCCTTCACTTGTAAGAAGTGTTACTTCACTACTACCTGTTCCTGGTTTTATAGTTATATTCCCACCACTACCTGGTGTTTGGGTATATGGAGTAAATTGATACATACGACTCTTAAGTGAACCATCATTTGTGCCACTAAAGAAAGTTCTTGTATTTTCTTTTGTTACTGTGTATTCACCTTTTGTACCTAGTATAGTAAGACTATTTACTCGTCCACTTTGGGAATATTCATCGATGCGTACACCTTCTACAGTCCCAATATTTTTACCTGCATTTGCAACACATCTTTCTATTTCCTTTAGAGTAATCTTTCTTGTCCATGGCACATGGTCTACTTCATAAGGGTCTGGCTTAGCTACTAAGTAAGGTACACTATTTCCCCATACATACTTAGCATCTGCTGTATAGCCCCCACTACTTGCACTATAAACTGTTTCTGCCACTTTCCCATTATATGTAGCTACTTCACCTCTTGTTGCATCTACAGCTTGGGTTGTATTTATATGTTCAGATGTAATACCTCTATATACTTGGCTTGTTGTTGTATCTACTAAGTTATAGCCTCTTGATAAAAAGCGTGAGTATTGGAAGGTTGCCATACTTCTAGCTGCTACTGCTTGAGCTTTTAGTGCTTCTTTATGCCATGAGGCAGATACTTCACAAGGTACTACACCATATAGATATTCTTCCATATTTACTTGATTTACAGCCGTAAGTCCCTTACTTTGACCTTTTACTACTTCTATAACACCTCTATAAATTCTACTACTTCCAACTCCTGTAGCTGGGAAATCATAGGCTCCA
Organism: uncultured Eubacteriales bacterium; assembly: GCA_900551325.1. Classification (GTDB taxonomy): domain Bacteria; phylum Bacillota; class Clostridia; order Lachnospirales; family Cellulosilyticaceae; genus Holtiella. The sequence continues at coordinate 12,508 of URVM01000044.1, forward strand.
TAACCTCCTCTAAAGCCAAGAGGTTGTTCCTCATTTTCACTTACTAAAAGTACCTCACCTTTTGTATCTTTTACAACAATTCGCTTTCCATTACTACTTACTTGTTCATCACCAGTAAAGTCATCTGTTGTATAAATCTTATACATACCTGGTTCTATGCAAGCTACTACTGCCTGAGAATCATATACTTCTAAAGCTTCACTGGCATCTTCAAAGTCATTATATACTTCTTTATAACTATAATAAGCTTCACTATCAAGTGATACATTTACGTCACTTGCTTCAAGATAACCTTCTTTAATCCATCTTTCTCCTTCAAAATAGCCGATTGCCAATGGTTCTTCACTTTTTATTTGAATAACTGCCGCATCTTTATAAACGGACTCTAACCCTATTCTAATAGACTCTGGTGTTTTCCCTTGGATCATCATAGGAATAGCAAAAGCTATGACCCCTACTATCATTTTTATCTTATGCGATTTTACTACCAATGGTGTTCCTCCTCTTTTGTTCAAGCTCATTCACTCTCTCTTACACCATTATATAAGGAGAACTACCAAAAATCTACAATTTATAGTAATCTACACAAGTTTTAAATTCCCTTAACCACAACTCAATATTCTTTTCATCAAAAGTAGTATGATACATTTCTATTAAATACTCTTGTAGTTCCTTCGTACTAATTTCTCTTTTTTGCTCCGGAACTACTTCTGTTTTAAAATTAATCTTCACTTTATGTTCTACATTTCTTGTAGCTGTATAGGCCACTGCATCTTTATAGTAATTATAAAAGATCTTCCAGTTATTATGACTTGAATTTTCCCAATAGCTTCTCCAACTTTCTTTACACTTTTTCCAAATGACCGTATCCATATTAATCTTATAGCCTGGATAATATTTATAAAGTCCTTCTAGATAATCTCCATCTTCTATATGTACCCGTTCAATCCATTGTGCTATAGGCAATAGCCCAAACTCTTTACGCCTTTCATAAATAAAAAGCGTCTGTATATATGGATGTCTTACTAGCATGTAAGGAAACTCTACACCATGCCAACTAGGTATATCTAAAATCACATGGAATTTCACCCTGTTTCGTTTTCCTAATCGGTAAAGTACTTGGCTAAATTCCTCATATTTTAGTTTACTTGGTCTATCCCCTACAAAGTCCCAAAATAAACCTGTCACATTACTTTGACCTAACAGCACTAAATAGACTTCCTCTTCATTTATACGTTTTAATCCCATCTGTAGTGCTTCTTCAAAGCTCTCCTTATCTGAGCTTTTCTCAAGCACCATTTCATGTCTTTCTACTTTATTTTCTCCGTCATAGAAATACTCATAAAGTCCTCCTCGTTTTACTTGCCCTAGTTCATCCTTTAGATAACTAAATCGTTTGTACATGGCTAGACAACTTTTTTCTAGTATATAGCCGCGGGCAAAAATTTTAAGTTTTGAGAATTCCAACTTTCCAAGAAGCTCTATTTCTTCCTCTATTAAGGATGCTATTTCACAATTGCCACTTCCATAGACTAATACATTACATCCTGTCATAGCCAGTACCTCCTATTGCTTGTTTTTATAAGTATATGTTTAAGCCTTTTAAATATATACTAGTATGTACAAAAAAGAGATTAGCCCAAGCTGGCCTAATCTCTTCTTCACCTATTTATTCAATTGGTTTGCCATTAAAATCTGTATAAGATGTTTGTTTTTTAGGTTCTCCATGATTGTTTTGTTCCTCATGAAGTTTTTGTCTACGTTTTCCTTTTTGCATTGGGTTATTTGAGCCAGGTTTGTTTTGATACATAGCTACACATCCTTTCTCAAATATTATTTGCTTATTTAAAACATTTATGTGTAAATTTATTTAAGTTGCTTAAGTACAACACTTTGCCACTTTAATATTTTACTTTTTTTAATGAATCTATTCCATAGGCGTTAACTTAAGCCTAAGTTTTTCCAAAACAAATGAGTTCTTCTAAATA
>URVM01000045.1 GCA_900551325.1 uncultured Eubacteriales bacterium
TCGACTGGTTTAATGGTTACTATTTTATTTTCAAAGTTCATTGTTTCTTATTTACCAAGGCTTAGCACCTTGTGGTCAGTGGTGCTGTGCCCTGCTGACTTTTATTAGTATAAGACATAAACTTACATAAGTCAACCCTCTTTTTACTTTTTTTATTATTTTTCTTTTCTTCTATTTCAATCTTATTTTTTCCTCCTCTTTAATAATCTTTAAGAGCTTTTCCCATATATCATTTTCAACCATTCTTGTCTTTCTAGGGTCACATAAAAAACGTGCTGTTAGTATAATTCCTCCATTATCAAAGTTAACATATACTATAGGAGTTAAATAACTATAGTATATTAAATACTTTTTCCCTGAGTCTTCTATCTGCTTCCTTGCCTCTTCTGTGATTTCTTGTGTAAGTTCTTCTAATAACTCATTTAGTATAAGTTTAGCTTTTTCCCAATCACTATCCTTTTCTAATTGTACTTTTATCTCATGCCAAATATATTTAAATCCTTTTTCATAGTTTTCAATAGGTGAATAAAGAATCTGCATATTAGGCATTTGTATCATTCTACCTGTACTTTGTTCTCCTCCTACTCTATTTCCTACTTCTAACATACTAAATTGAAAAAAACCTAGATCAACCACATCTCCAATATGTCCACTTATTTCTATTCTTTCTCCTATTTGAAATGGCTTTGCCCATATAATATAGATACCTGCTACTATATTAATAATAATATCTTTCATAGCGATAGCTAAGCCTGCTGAAAATATTCCTATAAAAGTTACTATGTAGGTGGACCAATTATACCAAATAATAGCTAATCCTAGTAAATTAAGAACAATAAAAATACCATTGATGCTTTTTTTCTTATTATACTTCTCTTTCATTTCTATTTTGTTACCCTTTAAATCCTTATTGGTGATACGTCTTACCCCTTCTAATACTGCAATCAATATAATACTAAAACATATATTTTTTATCATTCCTCCATGCTGAACAATATATTCACTAATCCATTCATTCATCTTCTTATTTCCTTTCATTTTTACTTTATTCTACCATCTTATCTTTTTAATTATATGTTGTCACACTTTTCCTATGTCTACATATTATATGATTATGAACAAGTTTTTAGGGAGGTGAATTTAATATGGCATGTAATTGGGGTTCTAACTGTGGTTGTAATTGTAACTGTGGTGGATGTAATCAAGCTCAAAGAAGAGGTTGCACATGTTTAGCTAACGATGTTCGTAATCTTATCGAAGAATTAGAAGAAGCTTTTGAAGAATTAGAAGAAGCTGATTGTATCAGATCTACTAATCAAAACAGTTGTGGATGCAATAACAACTGTGCTTGTAACCGTGGTTGTGGATGTTGCAGATAGTATTAGAAATATAAAAAAACTCCCAGACATTTAACCGTTCTATGTCTGGGAGTTTTATATGTTTAAACATCATTGTATATATGATTGTATATATATGATTTTATCTATTAGATTCAACAAAAAAGAATTCATCTTTTTTGATAGCTTCAAGTCCTTTTTTCCAAACAGCTTGAGCATTCATTAAATAACAATCTGCATCTAATACTTTTCCTATATGAAAATCTATTCCTTCTTCTAATAGATCTTTTAATCTATCATATCTTTGCGTTACCCCTGCAAAACTGTGAGTTTTATAGTTTTTATAATTCTTTTCTCTATTAGCATTATAAATCTTATATTCTACCATATCTCCAAATAAGTAAGATGGTTCAACCAACTCTTCAATTCCATGCATAGATGTATTAGATTCTAGCCCACATCCTAATAGAAGAATTTTACCGCCCATTTCTTTTAATAATCTATATGGAGAATTCTGCCCACATGGTGTATTGTCCTGATAATGATTACCTACTAATTCTTTTGCAAATCTTCCTCTTGCACAAACAGAATGTGTTGGGTGGACACTTCTTATAACACCTGGCATCTTTCTAAAGCATTCACTAAGCATTCCTACTTCTGATTCTGTATCTTTTATACTAAATGTATCATTTTTATATCCATCAACTGATTTGTAAGTTAAAGTTGGCATGAGCAAAGTTCCTTTTTCACCTAAGACAGCTTCTATCCCCTTAATAACCATTTCAGCCTTTAATCCAGATCTTCCTAAAGATCTTAAAGATGAATGTACTAATAAGATATCACCTTCTTTTACACCTAACTGTTTTAGTTGTTCTTCTATTACTTTGTTGTGATTATAGCCCTCCACTTTTTGCGCCCCCTCTTATGTGTGTTCTAGTTAATAATTAACATATAGTATACTACCATAAAATACAAAATTATTATAGTATTTCCTTTTATTTTATATATGTTTTGTACTTTTTGCACAATTTATATTCTAATAAAAACCAATTTTTTATATATTTTATCACCTTAACTATTGAATTCCTTTTTATCTATCTCTTGTATAATCCACTTTTTCTATATACTTATACCTAACTCATATTTCTTATCACTTTAAATCTTAGATTTTATACATAGTTTTAAAAAACAAAAAAAGCGTATAACCTAAGTTATACGCTTCAGACGGAGAGGGTGGGATTCGAACCCACGGCCCCTTTCGGAGTCACTGGTTTTCAAGACCAGCTCCTTAAACCGCTCGGACACCTCTCCAAATTCGTTATGTCAATTACTTCATTATAATATCACAACATTTGTCATATGTAAAGCTTTTTTTAAAACTTTTTTGACTTATGCCATGATAAAATCCTACATACTTTGTAGAAATTTTATGCCCGAGACCGGAATCGAACCGGTACGAGGGTTAGCTCGCAGGATTTTAAGTCCTGTGCGTCTGCCAGTTCCGCCACTCGGGCATATAAGCGACCCAGAAGGGACTCGAACCCTCGACCTCCGCCGTGACAGGGCGGCGTGCTAACCAACTGTACCACTGGGCCATCGCTATTTCATCGATATTTTAGCATAATTATTAACTTATGTAAATAGCTAATAACTATTTTTTTATACTTTCTTCTAGTATGTTAAGAAATTTAGATGATGCTGGGGAAAGTGGTACACTTTTTAGGAAACAACACCCTACACTTCTTCTTGGTATTGGATTCATTAAACGTATTTCATAAATACCTTTTTGGTCTAAGTATTCTTTTGAAAACTCTTTAATTACACAAGATACGCCTAAGTTAATACGTGCAAATTCTAAAAGTAAATCATGAGATCCTAATTCGATTTCAGGGCTAATATTTAATCCTTCTGCTTCAAGATATTTTTCTACATATTGTCTTGAATTAGACTTCTTTTCTAGAAAAATTAAAGGTAAATTTTTTAACTCCTCTAATGCTACAGGATTTCTACTTAATTTCTTATAAGCTTCTCCTCCTACAAAGATATCATGTATATAGAAATATTCTTTTACTTCTAGTGCTACATCATTAATTGGTAAATTACATATGGCTAAATCTATTTCTCCAACTTTTAAGAGTTCACATTGTTCAGTAGTAGTTCTATTAATAATTTTTAACTTTATATTTGGATATTGTTCATGAAATTTTTCTAAATAAGGTAACAGGAAAAACCTAGAGATTGTATCTCCTACCCCTATTTTTAATTCTCCTACTTCCAGATTTAGAGCTTCTTTTATCTTCTGCTCCCCTACTTCAATTAAATTGATTGCAGTATGAATATATTCGTATAATGTATAACCTTCTGTAGTGAGTACTACACCTTTTGCTCCTCGCCTAAAAAGACTTATTCCTAATTCTTTTTCTAGTTGTATAATTGTCTGGCTTACTGCTGGTTGTGTCATATATAATTTTTTGGCTGCTCCTGAAAAACTTTTGCATTCTGCAACCTTACAAAAAACTTTATAGTAATCTAATTTTACATTCATACAAACCTCTCTGCTTTACTTATTTAAACTAATATCTTATTTATATCATACTATTTTTCTATTTTTAATAACATATACTTTTCTCATTTAAAAATATAATAATACACAAACCTTAAACTTTAATATATAATTACTTTTGCATGCGCAATTTACTATATAAATGGAGGTGGAGTGTGTTCCATTTTTTTGGATCATTATATTATGCGATTAGTCAATGTAGAGCAATTAAAAGGTGGAGAAATTCTTGGTCAAGATATTCTCACATCAGAGGGCAGTATTTTACTTAGAGCATCTTCTCACTTTAAGTTAGCTTATAAAAAGTATTTAACCCAACGTCATATATATGAAATTTATATAGATGACGAAGTTTCTAAAGGTATTATTCCCAATCCAGTTATTCCACCCCATATTAAACAAAGTCTTACTCGAAATTTAGAACATCAGTTTAAAGAGGTAGAAAAGTTCACTACTGTTAATCTAGAACAAATGAAATGTTTAACATCTACTATTATAAAGGAGTTATCTAATACAGATGTTATTTTTGATGTATTAGACCTACAGCATAACGATGAATATACCTACTCTCACTGTATTAATGTATCTATTCTTTCTTGTGTCTTAGCAAAAAAATTAGGTTTTAATTATGAAGATATTAATCATATTATAACAGGTGCATTATTACATGATTTAGGGAAAATTATACTTCCTAAAGATATTCTTAACAAACCTGGTCAACTTACCACTAGTGAACGAAATATTATAAAAACTCATTGCCAAATTGGTTATGATATTATAAAAAATAACTTATCACTAAATGCTATTTCTAAAGTAATAATTCTTTGTCACCACGAACGTGAAGATGGTAATGGATACCCTCTCAATAAAGGCGCTGATTTACACTTAGGGGCTAAACTTGTAGCTGTAGCTGATGTTTTTGATGCACTTGTAGCTAATAGACCTTATCGCTTAGGATTTGCACCAAGTAATGCACTAAAGATTTTAAAAGAGCAAAAGTTAAATCAAGATATTATTAGTATTTTAGAGAATATGATTGCTTATTATCCTATTGGAAGTACTGTGAAATTGAGTAATAACTTAATTGCTTTAGTAGAACAAAATTTCCCTAATAACCCTAACCGTCCTCTTGTACGTGTCATTTATAATGAAACTAACAATACTATACTAAACTATAATTTGGATCTACGTAATGAGGCAAATATTCATATATTAGAAAACTCAAACCAATTTTCTCTAGATAAATTAAGAGCTTAACTTAGATTCTAAGTTAAGCTCTTAATTTATTTTTCTATATTTAAGTTTCCTGATGTAGTTTTTACTATAATCTTTGCAATATCTTTCTTATACATGTAATTATCTAAACTAAATTTACTTGTTAAATCTCCACTGACAGTATCATACTCTACTTTAAACCCATCATTCTCAGGTATTTCTATATTTACATCACCTGAAACACTTGAGATAGTTGCCTCTTTAAACATTTTATTGAAGCTTGCTTCTAAATTACCACTAGTTGTATTATGTTTAAATTTATTACAAGTACCCATAAATTCTACATTTCCACTTGTAGTAGTATTTTTAATTGTTTCACCTGCTACTTTGTATGATTCAATTCGTCCACTTGTTGTATTTATATCTATTAAGTTACTATTTACTTGATTTAATGTTATATCTCCACTTACACTCTTTAAATTTAGTTCCTCTTGGATTTGCAAATCTTCTATTTTAATATATCCCGATGTAGAGCTACACCTTATCTTCTCTAATTGTAAATCTTGTAGATTAATACTTCCTGAGACTGTTTTAACCTCTAAATTCTTATTAAAGTTTTTTGGTATATAAATAGTTATTGTTTCACTTTTATTAAGACCATCTAAAAAATTAAAAGAGTAGTTAATTTTTTTCTTATCAATGTTTATTATTTTACCAGATGATTTTATTCTTAATCTATCTTCCTCTTTTAAATTATATGAAGTAGCCTGAACAATCCTTATATCCTCTTCATTACTCATAACTATCTCTACTTCTTCACTTACAAAGTCTATTTTAATAACTTTTGTATCTGCTACTTTAACAGTATATTCAGCTTCATCACCATTTCCAAAAGTATCTATACTTTCCCTATTAAAATCTTTATATAAGGTATAACCAAATATACTTATTAAAAAGACAATAATACAACTCCATAACCCTATTTGTATACTAATAAGCGTCTTATATCTCATTTCTCTTAATCCTTTAAGTCGAAGGTTAACTCAATAATTTTGCTTATTGCTGCTGCAATAATAAATATAATCCAAGAATATGCCCATATACCTAATGTAAAACTTAATAGTAAGTAAACCCCTACAACTATTAACCAAAAAATTGAACTAATTCCTTCTCTAAGCTTATCTTTTTGTTTTTCTTCTTTACTAAGATAAGCTCTTTTTATACTTGCCCCACGGTCTTCTCGTAAAACTTCAGGTTTACTAAAGTTATCATATACTAATATACCTGTTGCTCCCCCAATAATAATTAGCATTAATACAACACCCATTATCTCTAATCCTACTATAGATAACGCAATTAAAATAGCTGGACTTACTATATAGAGCATAACAGCAATACTTCTAATTAATGCACTTTCTTTACGTTTCTTTTCAATATCCTTAGTTGTTATAATAACTGCACTTTCATCTAATCCACTTACAAGCTCTCTTATATCACCTATACTTGAAGTTACAATAATAAATGCTTCTTCCTTACTTTTTCCCTGTGTAAGTAAATCTTCATACCGATCATTTAAGTTAATGAGCATCTCTTCTTTAAGTTCTCTAGTATATACTGTATCAGCCACTTCCGAAAATAACTTATCAATATAATCCTTTAGCTTTTTATTCATTAAAAATCCCCTACCTTTATTAGTTTATCTATTAAACCTCTAGCTTGCTGCCACTCCTTGGTATTTTGTTCAAATAATGCTTTACCCAGATGTGTAATCTTATAGTATCTACGCCTAGCCCCAGTTACTTCATCTCCCCAATAAGAAGTAATAAAACCTCCAGCTTCTAATCTCCTAAAGGCAGAATATAAAGTAGCCTCTTTTAATTCATATGCATAATTTGTTTTTTCTTGAATAGCTTTATTAATTTTATATCCATAACTATCTTGTAACATAAGATGTGCTAATATAATTGTTTCTGTGTGTCCTCTTATAAGATCAGATGCAATAGACATTATATTTTCCTCCCCTATATCTATGCAAAATTTATTTATTAATTTTACAGTTTTAATATTCACTATTTAAAATAGATATTAAATAAAGATAATTCTATTATTATCATATATAAATATACCTCACCTGTCAATGTATATTTATATAAATAGTATATGAATAAAAAATACACATATTACTTGAGATTAATGTTATTAACTCTTTTTAATCTCTAATAATATGTGTACTTGTATTAATATTGTACTGGTTATAATCTACCTATATACCTTCTACTAATTGTTTATATACAAAAAAAGAGATATAAGTATATACTTATATCTCTCTCATATACGTATCCACAGGGATTCGAACCCCGGACCCACGCCTTAGAAGGGCGTTGCTCTATCCAGCTGAGCTATGGATACAAATCTTTATTACTTTGCTATTTTAGCATGGAATTTGACTTATGTAAAGGGATTTTCCTATATTATTTTAATAAATTGTTTCTATCAAGTTCATCGTTCACTCTAGACTTTCGAACATATGTTCTGTATAATAAATTAAGGTGATGTATATGGATATTAAAACTAAATTAGAAATATTATCTGATGCTGCAAAATATGATGTATCTTGTTCTTCTTCTGGCTCCAATAGAAAATCACAAAAAGGTAATCTTGGTTCTACAAACTCCAGTGGCATTTGCCATTCTTTTACCCCAGATGGAAGATGTATATCCTTACTTAAAATCTTACTTACTAATTACTGTATTTATGACTGTGCTTACTGTATTAATAGACAATCAAATGATATTCCTAGGGCTGCTTTTACTGTTGATGAAGTAGTTGAGCTTACTATTAATTTTTATAGACGTAATTATATTGAAGGTTTATTTTTAAGTTCAGCTATTATCCAAAATCCTAATCATACTATGGAATTACTTACTAATGTACTCAAGAAGTTACGTAATGAACATAGTTTTAGAGGCTATATTCATGTAAAAGCTATCCCTGGCGCCAGTGAAGATCTTATTAAAGAATGTGGCCTCTATGCTGATCGTATGAGTGTTAATATTGAACTGCCTTCATCACAATCCCTTAAATTATTAGCCCCTGATAAGGCTGCTAATGATATATTTAAGCCAATGAACCTTATTCAGTCCAATATTATAGAGTCTAAAGAGAATTATAAAACCTTCCGTCATAGTCCTATCTTTGTACCTGGTGGTCAAAGTACACAACTTATTGTTGGAGCTTCTCCTGAAACTGACCTTAAAATTATGCAACTTAGTGAGGGTCTCTATAATAAATATGATTTAAAACGTGTTTATTACTCTGCATATGTACCTGTTAACCAAGGTAGTCAATTACCTATTATTAAATCTCCTCCTGTAATGCGTGAACATCGTCTTTATCAAGGTGATTGGCTGTTACGATTCTATAACTTTAAAGTTGATGAACTTTTAGATACTACTAATCCTAACTTCGATATTAACTTTGATCCCAAAACAGCTTGGGCACTACGCCATATGGACCAATTTCCTATAGAGATTAATAAAGCTCCTTTTGAAATGCTTATACGTGTTCCTGGAATAGGTATACAAGGTGCCAAAAAAATTATTAGTAGCCGTAGGCTTGCTCCTCTTAATTTTGAGGACTTACGTAAGCTCCGTATAGTACTTAAACGTGCTCAATATTTCATTCTCTGCCAAGGTAAATATAATGGTAATGTTGCCTATGATAGCGAAAAGGTGCGCCTTGCAATAAAGCCTGAACTAGACCTTAATCTCTTAGAACAATCTGGCCATCAGTTAAGCCTTTTTGATCGACCATCTATAAGTTCTCCTCTTCTTTTATTAGATGATTTATCTACTGCATTATCTGGTGAATTATAAAGGAAAGGAATTATTGTATGAAGCAATTTTTATATGATAGTAGCTTTGAAGGTTTTTTAACTGCTATTTTTTATGCCTATTCCGAAAAAGAAGATAGTCATATTATCAAGTCTAAAGACTATTTACCTAATTTAATATATGAACCAGTACAGGTAAAAACTGAATTAGATAAATTTGAAAGAGTATACAATAGCATTAATAGCAAGCTTTCTCCTAGCACATTACGTAATATCTACTATCTTTATTTAAGCGAAACCTCTAACTGTGAAGACCTAGCTTTAAACTATTTAAAGTTGTGTTATCAGTATGGCGTAGATATTAATTTAGCCAAGAATAATCATATCATTTCTTCTGTAGATACGATTTGTCGTAAAGTTTCTCATGAAACTCATAGATTTACTGGTTTTGTACGTTTTCATGAAATTGGTCATCTTTGTTTTTATGCTCAAATCGAACCAGACCATTATATTTTACCTTTAATAGAAAAGCACTTTACTACTCGTTTTTCAGATCAAAATTTTATTATTCATGATTTAAACAGAGAAATTGCACTTGTATATGATCAATCAAACGTTTATTTAAAGAAGCTAACCCCTAAAGAAAATAGCTTATTTAAATCCTATAAAAATAATGATGCTTATGAGACCTTGTTTAAAACATTTTATGATAGTGTCACTATACCAGAGCGAGCTAACCCTAAGCTACAAAAAACTTTTGTTCCTACTCGTTATTGGAAACACCTTGCTGAAATGTCTACACTTTAAGATTGCTATCTAAAATAAGCTATATTATATTTGTTGAACTGAGTTTTTTATATTAATGTATTACTTAAAGTTATAGTCTTTAAGTAGAGTAGGGAGGTGAAAATTTCACCTCCCCCTCATCAAACCGTGCATGCGATT
>URVM01000046.1 GCA_900551325.1 uncultured Eubacteriales bacterium
TCTTATTTACCAAGGCTTCATGCCTCGTGTCAGTGGCGCTGTGCCCTGCTGACTTTTATTATTATGCATCATATATCTACATAAGTCAACCCTTTTTTTTAACTTTTTTTATTTAGTTCTATTTTTTTCTGTGTTACTCTACTTGATCCTTTTCATCTTATAATTTCTTCTGCTTTTCTCTATAATAATTCCTGCCCCTCTATCTATCTATCTATCTATCTATCTATCTATCTATCTATCCTTTCTTTCTTTCTTTCTTTCTTCTGATGATCTTTCTATTTATCTTTTTAGTTGCCTTCCTATTTAACTTTCTAGCTCATTACTTTATTATCTAAGCAAACTAAAAGGACTGGGTCTAATATATTAATACCCTAGTCCTTCTAATTTATTCTTGCCTTATTTTTCCTTTCTACTCTTCTTTTGCAAATTGGCTATTATAAAGCTCTGCATAAAAGCCTTTTTCTTCAAGCAACTCTTTATGTGTTCCTTGTTCTATAATCTTACCTTTATTCATTACTATAATTGTATCTGCTTCTTCTATAGTAGATAGTCTGTGTGCTACAACAAAGTGTGTTCTTCCTTCCATTATCTTTGTAAAAGCTTTTTGGATATACATTTCAGTACGTGTATCTATACGACTTGTGGCTTCATCTAAAATAAGCATAGGTGGCTTAGTCAGCATAATACGCGCAATACATAAAAGTTGTTTTTGCCCTTCGGAAATATTATTCCCATCTTCTGTGATAAGTGTATTATATCCCTGTGGTAATCTTTTAATAAAGCTATGTGCATAAGCTTGTTTAGCTGCTGCTATAACTTCCTCTTCTGTAGCGTCTTCTTTCCCATAGGCAATGTTTTCTCTAATCGTTCCTGCAAATAACCAAGTTTCTTGCAGTACCATTCCATATAAGCTTCTTACGTATTGCCTATTCATTGTTTTAATATCTTGACCTTCAATTTGGATACTTCCCTCATCTACATCGTAAAAACGCATAAGTAGATTGATTAATGTTGTTTTACCACAACCTGTAGGGCCTACAATAGCTATCTTATCTCCTGGTTTAGCTACTAGATTTAGATTTTCAATAAGTTTTTTGTCTTTATTGTAAGAAAAGGCTACATTATCTAATACTACATTACCTTTACATTCTTCTAACCTATCTATGGCTATCTCTTCTTGGATTTCTTCCTCTTCATCTAATATTTCAAAAATACGTTTAACTGATGCAAAAGCACTTTGCAGTTCAGTAATAACACCTGATATTTCATTAAATGGTTTAGTATATTGATTGGCATAAGCTAAAAAACAAGAAAGTTGTCCAATACTTAATCTTCCATAAATAGCACTTATAGCTCCAATAATCCCTACTGCTGCATAAACTACACCATTTACAAATCTTGTACATGGATTAGTTATAGATGAGTAAAATTGTGCCTTAACACCACAGTTATAGAGTTCTTCATTTACACCTTCAAAGTGTTTTATAGCACGTTCTTCATATCCAAAAGTTTTAACTATCTTTTGGTTTCCTACCATCTCTTCTATATAACCACTTAACTCTCCTTTTACTTTTGCCTGCTCTTTAAACATATTATAAGAGCGCTTTGCAATAAAAGATGCTACAAAAAGAGAAAGTGGTGTAATAAGTACAACAACTAAACTAATAACACCATTAATGGAAAACATAAAAATAAGTGTTCCTAAAATTGTAATGATACCTGTAAAGAGCTGTGAAAAGCCTTGTATTAATCCATCTGACACTTGATCAATATCATTTACAATACGGCTCATTATGTCTCCATGGGCATGCCCATCTATATATTTAAGTGGTACTTTATTAAGCTTTCTAAATGTTTCTATACGAAGTGCTTTAACTGTCTTATAAGAAACTATATTTGTACATAAAGTCATAAGCCACTGTAAAGCTGCCCCTATACCAATTACTATACCCAGTAAAATTAATGTTTTTAAAATAATACTAAACTCTACTTGTCCTAGCCCTATCATATAATCTATAGTTTCTCCAATAAGCACTGGACCTAAAAGTGTACATATAACATAACCTATAGCACAAAATAATGCTCCAATTAAATAAATACTATAAACTTTTGTATAACTCAATAAACGTTTTAGTAATGAGAATTGCATTTTATTTCACCTCCTTATCATTAGAAAGCTGTGATAAGCAAATTTCCTTATACACATTACATTCTTTAAGAAGGTTATCATGGCTACCTATACCTACTACTTCGCCATCATCTAAAACTATAATTTGATCTGCATGTTTAATACTACTTATCCTTTGGGAAACAATAAATGTAGTCATTTCCCTTGTTCTTTCTTTAAGTGCTTTTCTAAGCTTTGATTCTGTTACATAATCTAGAGCACTAGCACTATCATCTAAAATAAGTATTTTAGGATTTCCTACTAAACCTCTAGCAATAGTTAATCTTTGTCTTTGCCCCCCTGAGAAGTTTTTCCCACCTTGTAGAACAGGTGTGTCATAGCCTTCTGGTAGTTCTTTGACAAATTCTAAGGCTTGAGCAATCTCAAGTCCCTTAGTTATATCTTCATCTGTAGCATTTTCTTGTTGCCACTTAAGATTTTCTCTAATGGTACCTGCAAATAAAACAACATTTTGAGGTACTACACCTATTTGCTTACGTAGAACTTGTAAAGGATAATCTTTTACATTTATACCCTCTACTAATATTTCTCCTTCTGTAGCATCATAGAATCTAGGAATAAGATTTACTAAAGTACTTTTTCCTGAACCTGTTCCACCTATAATTCCTATCATTTCTCCTTTTTTAACTTTAAAAGAAATATTCTTTATTGCATATTCATTGGTATCTTTATAGGCAAAGCTTACATTCTTAAATTCTACTAAAGAATTTTCATTTGATCTTTCTTCTGTATGTATTTCTTTAGCATCTTTTATTGATGAATTTGTTTCAAAAACTTCATTTACACGTTGTGCCGCTGCTGCTGCTTTTGTAAAAATTATGACTAGGTTAGCTAGAACCATAAGTGCTAAAAGAATTTGAGTCATATAGTTTACAAAGGCTATAATTTCTCCTTGGCTCATTATGCCCTCATTAATACGTATACCCCCACACCATAAAATAGCTATAATAGCAAAATTCATTACTAGGTATGTGAGAGGATTTAATAGAGCAGAAATTTTTCCTACTTTTATTGAGGCAGTCATTAAGTCATCACTAGCTGCTTCAAAACGATTATTCTCATACTTTTGCTTTGAAAAAGCTCGAATAACACGTATTCCTTCTAAGTTTTCTCTTGTAATAAGTCCAATTCTATCTAGTTTGCCTTGTATCTTCTTATAGTAAGGTATAGAGCGGCTCATAACACAGTAAATAATTATTGCAATGATAGGTATAACAACTATAAATATTAATGATAGTTTTACATCTAGCATCATAGCCATAATAAAAGAACCTATGATTAAAAAAGGTACACGTACTGCTAAACGTATAAGCATAGCAACTGCTACTTGTAATTGATTTACATCATTAGTGAGTCTTGTAATAAGTGAAGGGGTACCTATCCTATCTAACTCTGTATGAGACAATGTATTAATATGAGCAAAAAGCTCATTTCTCATAATTGTACCCACTCCTTGGGAAGCTTTAGCTGCAAAGTACTGGCATATTAAAGCACACACTAATCCTGTTACTCCAAGTAGGATCATTACACCACCCATTTTAAATACATAGTGTATGTCTTTATTTCCTATTCCTATATCTATAATACTTGCCATAACTAATGGTACAATCACTTCAAACATTGCTTCAATTAGTTTAAAAATTGGTCCTAAGGTTACTTCCTTCTTAAAGACCTTTAAATAACGTAGTAACTTAATCATTTTTAATAACCTCTTATTTCAACATAGTTTTAAATAAGTAAGGAGCTCCTGCTGTTAACCATAATACAATAACTGCATATTTAATCATTGCTAAAGTTAAATCTCCGTGGGTAATAAGATTAAATGCAAGATATAAAATCACTGCTCCACCTAAACCAAGTCCTATTTTAAAGAGTTGTTTTTTCAATGTCCCCTCAGTATGAAAGTGAATATAGTGTTGTTCAATATAACAACCTACTACAAATCCCCAAAGTGCACCTACTGCTTTTACTAGGTCTTCTTCAATAGGTACAATTAAAAAAATAAAGGTAAGTATTCCTACACCTATTACATGCCATCTTGTAAATCCTTTTACCTCATCATAAAGTTTATCTGCTCCTACTACCATAATTAAACCGATGATAATTCCACCTATAACATCTACAGGCCAATGTACACCTAAATAAAGTCTTGATAAAGCTACTAATCCAATCATAGAGCAACCTATAATATAAGTTGTCTTATTTTTAAATAGCATCATAGCACTTGTCCAAAAACTTGTAGCTGTTTGTGTATGACCACTAGGAAAAGAATAACTTGTAGCTGTCTCAACACGTATAGGACTCACAATACCTTTCTCAAAAGGTCTAACTGCTTTTATTAAATTTTTAATCATTCCATTTACTACACTACTAGTTAAGACAATCCATCCTATACGAACTGTTTTTCTTTTATCTATACACCAATATAAAAGCGTTATGACTAATACTATTGGTAGACTCTCTGCAAGCCCTGTAATAGCCTCCATTATAGCTGTTAAAAAAGGTGTTCTTATTGCTTGTAATCCTTGTAAAACACTAATTTCCCAATTCATAGTCTTCTCCTTACCGTATTAAACTTTATTTTATCCCCCTATATCTTCCATTTCATTATACACTTTTCTCTTTCAAAATAAATTTTACTACAAAACTTCTAGAGTATTCAATGCCAGGTCCTAAACATAAGGCTACTATTATTGTACCTATGCCAATTGTTGCACCTAGCAAAAAGCCAACTATACTACAACTCACATCTAAGGTAATTCGAATCCATTTATAAGGCCAGTTTTTACTTTTCTCTAAAATTAGAGGTAGAATATCATAAGGCCCTGCGCCTAAATTAGGTGCTATATACATACCTACCCCAAATGAGACAATAATACACCCTATAATTAAAAATAATATACGTGTCATAAATCCTAATTCATATGGTATAAGCTTATTAATCAGTGTATTGTAAAATTCAATTAAAGGACCAACAGCTAAAAGATTAATGATTGTCCCTATATTAATAAAACTTTTATCCACAACTATTATAAATGCTAGAATAATAAAATTAAGTACAATTTGTACAAGAGCATAACTAATATGCATGATACCGCTTATGCCTAGATTTAAGGTTGTATAGGCATCACAACCTAAGTCAGCTTTAATAATCAAACCAATTCCAAAAGATAAAATAATAATTCCTAATACTAATACCATAATTCTCTTTAAATAAGATTGTTCCATATAATACCCCCATTTGTATTTGTTGTCAGTTTTAATTTTTATCTTTAAACTTTTAATTTTTACTTATACTAGTATTATTAAAATGCTTTTACACAGAAGGGATTTCATCATGACTACTCATACAACTATGGATTTAGAATTCGATCTTATACCTTTAGGCACATTTTGGTCTACATTTTCTGAGGAAGCTCCCAATCAATATGAATATCAAGCACTGTTAGAAAAGTTCTATGCTTCTATTCACTAAAATATTATACAGGTTGTAATACTAAAGCTTAGTGTTACAACCTTTGTTATTTTTTAAATTTAACATTAATTTAACTATAATTTGATTCATTTCCTTTTGCTTTTGTCCTATTCTATCATATAATAATACGTAGTATATCAAAAATTTTCAATGAAATATAATGAATTGAGGTAAAAAAATGTTATCTAAACGTTTAATTGTTCTTTCCTTAGATGCTGTTTCAAGTGAAGATATAAAAACACTTTCAACCTTACCACATTTTAAAAAACTCCTAACTAAAGGAAGCCTTATTGAAAAGGTAAAAACAATTTATCCTTCACTTACCTATCCAGCCCATGCAACTATGGTTACGGGTAAATACCCTTCTCATCATGGTATTATTAATAACACTCACCTAGAACCTAATCACGAAAATCCTAGTTGGTTTTGGTATCATAAATCTATTAAAAGTCCTACCCTTTTTGACCTTGCCCATAAAAAAGGGTTAACTACTTGTTCTATTTTATGGCCTGTTACAGCTAGGGCACCTATTACATATAACCTTCCTGAAATCTTTCCAACTAAAAAATGGCATCATCAACTACTTATGTCTGGCCTAGCTGGATCCTTATCTTATCAATTAAAATTACAACAATTATTTGGACATATACGAAAAGGTACCACTCAACCTGCTTTAGATGATTTTGTCCTAGAATGTACTAAATATACACTTCTTAACTACAAACCTAGTATCCTTTTTGTACACATGACAGACGTAGATACTAATAGACATTATACAGGACATAATAGTTTAGAAAGTCAATCTGCCCTCTTGCGCCATGATAAACGTCTAGGTGCAATTATAGAAACTCTAAAAGAGGCTGGTACTTATAACGAGACAACTTTTGTGATCTTAGGTGATCATGCTCAATTACCTGTCCACTCTCTAATTAAAGTTAATAAAATACTTGTTGACCATGATTTTATTAAACTAAGCTCTAAAGGAAAAATACTAAGCTATACAGCTATTGCTAAAGCCTGTGATGGTGCTTGCTATATTTATCTTAAAGACCCAAATGACTCTTCTTCTCTTCAAAAAGTTAAACAACTACTAAAAACTTTAAGTGAACAAGATTATTCACCTATTGAGTGTGTATTTGAAACAAAAGAAGTTACTCAATTAGGTGCGGATCCAACATGCAGCTTTATGCTAGAAGCAAAAGAAGGTTACTACTTTATAGATACTCCATCTGGTGAGTTTATTGAAACTATAGATTCTAGTAAGGTAGGCCATGTACCACACCATATCTTATCTTCTCATGGCTACTTACCTACAAAGCCTAACTATACCACTTTTTTCTTAGCTGTAGGACCTGATATTAAAGAAAATTACATACAAGAACATGGGCATTTGATTAATCATGCCCCAACTTTCGCTCATCTATTAGATTTACCACTTGAAAATACAGATGGCCATGTTGAATGGTCAATCTTTAAAGAAAGAGAGAAAACTATATGAAAAGTTTAACTAAAGAGGAACGTAGTTGGATACTGTATGATTGGGCTAACTCTGCCTACTCCATGACTATTACTTCTACTATTCTTCCTATTTATTTCAAAATGGTAGCTTCAAATGGTCACATGTCTTTAACAGATTCTACTGCACTTTGGGGCTATACTATTTCACTTGCAACTTTAGTCGTTTCTTTACTTGCTCCTATTCTTGGTACAATTGCAGATTATAAGGGTTTTAAAAAGAAGTTCTTCACTACTTTCTTCTCTATTGGTGTCTGCAGCACCATCGCACTTAGTCTAGTCCCTTCTGATAAACCCTATATGCTCTTAATCCTTTATGGTTTCTGTGTTCTAGGATTTTCTGGAGGTAATATTTTCTATGATGCATTTCTAGTAGATGTAACTTCCGATGATCGTATGGATAAAGTATCTTCCTACGGTTTTGCAATGGGTTATATTGGCAGTACCATTCCTTTTATAGTATGTATTGCTATTGTTCTTTTAACTCAAAAACATATACTACCTATTAGCCTAGGTCTAGCTTGTAAAATTACCTTTTTGATTACTGCAATATGGTGGGGCCTCTTCACTCTCCCACTTCTAAAAAATGTACATCAAAAATATTACATAGAATGTGAACCTCGTCCTATTAGTCAATCTTTTAAAAGACTTTTTATTACTTTTAAAGAAATTAGAAACTATAAAGGTATTTTTCTTTTTTTACTTGCTTACTTCTTCTATATTGATGGAGTAGATACTATTATTGGTATGGCTACTTCTTATGGTACAGATTTAGGGATTTCTATGTCCTCTTTATTAATCATTTTATTATTAACGCAATTTGTTGCTTTCCCCTTTACGATTCTTTATGGAAGATTATCTTCTAAATTGGGGGCTAAAAAATTACTCTATATAGGTGTTATCACTTATACTTGTATTTGTTGCTATGCATACTTTATTAAAACTACCTTTGATTTTTGGATATTAGCCATGGCTGTAGGATCTGCTCAAGGTGGTATTCAAGCCATTTCTCGCTCCTACTTTGCTAAACTGGTACCAAAAGAAAAATCCAATGAATTCTTTGGCTTCTACAATATATTTGGTAAATTTGCAGCCATAATGGGGCCCTTCTTAGTAGCACTCGTAACACAGCTTACTGGACGTACAAATAATGGTATTATTAGTCTCATTATTCTCTTCATTATAGGTTTTATTCTTCTACTTCGTGTTCCTAATGTAGATGAAAAACATAATCACACCCACTCTTCCTCCAATATGAATATGTAAATACATCTTTTATACACTAAAAGTCATCTATAACTAGACTACAGGTTCTAGTTATAGATGACTTTTAGTTATTAAACCTTCTAAGTATCCACTATTAAGTCACCTTATTAAACACTAAATTGATTAGTAAATAAATAAAATTAAAATTTAAATGTAAAGTTAGCTTGACATCTAAACTTGTTTAGATGTAATATGAATGTAAAGTTAACTTTACTTTTAAAGGGGAGGTGATTAGTTGAATAATAATATCCGAGCTTTACGTGAGACACAAAATTTAACACAACAAGATTTAGCAGATCACTTAGGTGTCTCCAGACAGACTATTATTTCACTAGAAAACGGAAGATATAATCCATCTATTATGTTAGCATATCGTATTTCTAAGATTTTTAATTTAAGTATTGAAGAGATTTTCTTATTTGAAGAAGAATAAAAGGGGGACTTAAAATGAATTGTAAGACAGGGAAGATGAAAAATTTAATAGGTTATATTATGATAGGTATCGGTGTATTAGTAGGTGTACTTGCTAACTTCTTTAATAATACAGGTCATGATGTAGCTTATCTTTATGGGGTTGCCTGTGGATTAATCTTCGCAAGTATTAGTATAATTATAATAAACTTTATCCGTAGTAAAAATCCTAAATATCAAAAGCAACAAATTATTAATGAGCAAGATGAACGTAATCAAATGCTTTCCATGTATTCTGTTTCTATCTCTTTTGCATATTTATATTATGGCATTATAATTTGCTTTTTAATTAATCTATTTATACCACTCTCTTTTCACTATATTACTTTCATTCTAATTGTAACTGCACCTATAGTACAAATAATAGCTAAGAAATATTATAATAAAAAATATTAATCCTCATTTTAAACATGAGAAATAAAAATATCCACAATCATAAGGTTTAAATACTGTATGATTGTGGATATTTTAGTTGTTATACACATATAAAATAAAAAAAGCGCGAGACGGGACTCGAACCCGCGACCCTCTCCTTGGCAAGGAGATGCTCTACCAACTGAGCCACTCGCGCATAATAAGTAGTACATGCATAATATATATTAGACACATACTACTTATATTAATTATGAGCCACCGGAGGCTCGAACTCCGGACCACTTGATTAAAAGTCAAGTGCTCT
>URVM01000047.1 GCA_900551325.1 uncultured Eubacteriales bacterium
AAGACACCGCCCTTTCACGGCGGTAACAGGAGTTCGATTCTCCTATGGGTCATTTTTTGGTGACGATGCGATTTAGGGAAACACCCGTTCCCATACCGAACACGTAGGTTAAGACTAAATCGGCTGATGGTACTTGTCTGGAGACGGACTGGGAGAGTAAGTGGTTGCCAAATTTATACGGCGGCATAGCCAAGTGGTAAGGCAGAGGTCTGCAACACCTTCATCACCAGTTCAAATCTGGTTGCCGCCTTTCAAAAGAGCTTAGATATAATCTAAGCTCTTTTTTGTCGTATAAGAAAGTATTCTAAATGCTAGACAATAGAAACAGGTCATAGTATAATCCAATAAACAGATTACAGAATTTTGAGTAAGTTACTCTATGTGGAGGAACAAAATTAATGGAACAAAAGATAACTGGTAAGCAAGTTGCTAAGGGAATTATGATTCTAGCAATTGCTACTTTTTTAAGTAAATTGATAGGAGTACTTTATCGTATTCCTATTGTTAATATTTTAGGAGATGCAGGGAATTCAATATATGGACTAGCTTATCAAGTATATGTATTGATTATTACAATAAGTTGTCTAGGTATACCTAATGCGGTTGCTAAGTTAGTAGCTGAATGTATAAGTTTAAAGGCATATAAAGACGCTAAACGTATTTTCAAGATTACATTAATTTATATAGGAGGGCTCAGTATTATACTGGCACTTTTATTATGGTTTGGTGCAGAGAAAATTGCTTTTATACTAAAACGAGGAGATAATATTGTCCTTCCTTTAAGAGCTTTAGCACCCACTGTTATTGTAGTAAGCTTAATGGCTGTTATTAGAGGTTACTTTCAAGGACTAAATGATATGATGCCTACAGCTCTTTCACAAACAATAGAGCAACTCTTTAATGGGATTTTTAGTGTTGTATTAGCTAGTTTATTTATACCTTATGGTATTACAGTGGCAGCTATGGGAAGTACCTTAGGTACAGGAATAGGGGCGGTAGCGGGTATGGTTACTATACTCATTGTATATAAACGTACTTATAAGAAATATGAGTTTATAAATGAGGAGAGTACTTGCTCTATTTATCCTACGACTGGCCATATCATTAAACAATTACTAGTTACTATTTTACCTGTTGTTGTAACGGCAGCACTATTTGCATTAATGACACTTATAGATAATACAATGCTTTATCATTACTTGCCTGATGTCATAGAGAAGTTAAGAGTTATGGGCAACATAGATTATATACCAGTTACCAATAGTGCACTAATGGATACAGATACTATTATATCTAGTTTATCAGGACAATTTTTAAGTAAGTATACCCAATTTATTAATATACCAGTAGGTATTATATTAGTGATGGTAACTTCTTCTATTCCTGTTATAGCATCAGAGTTTGCTAGAGGTGAATATAAAGTTTTAGAGCATAAAATGAATCGTTTATTAAAAATAGGTATGCTTATTGCCCTACCATCTACAGTAGGTTTAACTTTATTTGGAGAACCTATTATGAGATTTATCTATGCTTCGGCACCAGATGGAGGTAGTCTCTTTAGGGTAGGATCTATGGCTATTGTTTTTATGACTTTAGCACAGCTTACAACAGGTATGCTTCAAGCTATGGGTAAACAGTACCGAGTTACTTTATATGTAGCAGGAGCATTAATCATTAAGGTAATTCTAAATAGTCTATTACTGCCTAATCTTTCAGTACATGTTTATGCTATTCCTATTAGTACTATAGTTTGTTATATGATTTATGCCTTTTGCAATATCTATACTTTGAAGAAGTCTATTAAGATAAATTTCAATTGGAATGAGGTCATTTTAAAGCCATTAGTATGTTCAGTATTAATGGGTGGGATGAGTTTCTTCCTATACAAAGGGATTTTATCCATCACCCACAATACAACTATTGCTATTATTCCTACAATACTATTTGCTATTATAATTTATAGTATATTAGGTTTTATAGGAAAAATTATTACAGTAGATGATGTAAAATATGTTCCTATTATTAATAGATGGATTAAATAACTTTTATAAGTTATATATTCTATATTGCATATTCTATATAAGATAAACTGTTTGGGTAAAATTAAGCTATAATAGGTTAATTTATAATTATTGTAAAATCATGTATAATAAGAATTAAAACTGGCAATTAATCAAAGGAGGGTAAGAAATGAACTATCAAGTTGGAGATGTAGTGCAGATGAAGAAGCCGCACCCTTGTGGGACTAATGCCTGGGAAGTTCTACGAGTAGGCGCGGACTTCAAACTGCGCTGTAGTGAATGTCAGCATATCATTATGTTGCCTCGAGAAAAATTTGAAAAAAGTGTAAAAAAACTGCTTAAAAGTAGTGTAGATAAAGCTTAGAAGCAACATTATCCAGCATTATTTTTTGTCTAAATGCTTGTATTAATGGAGTAACTATGTTATCATAATAAACTGTAATGTATCCTTGCTCTACACATTGATGTAGGGCCAAAGTCCAAAAGGAGGTGCCAAGATGAAAAACTACGAATTAGCACTAGTATTTATCCCAACTTTAAGCGAAGAAGAGAAAGTAGCTAACCTTGAAAAAGTGAAAGAATTAATCACTCGTTTCGGTGGTGAAATCACAAATGTTGATGATTGGGGCAAAAGAAAACTTTGCTACGAAATCAACAAGCAAAAAGAAGGTTTCTACTACTTTATCCAATTCAACGCTGAGACATCAACTCCAGCAGAAGTTGAAAGCAGACTTCGTATCACAGAAACTGTTCTTCGTTACTTAATCGTACGTCTTGACGAAAAATAATAATAACCATTAGAAGAAGGAGGTTATGGTATGAATAAAGTTATTCTTATGGGACGTTTAACACGTGATCCAGAAGTGCGTTATTCACAATCAACCAACCCAGTTGCAGTAGCAAGATATGGACTAGCTGTTAGAAAACAATTTGCAAAACAAGGAGAACCAGATGTGGATTTCTTCAATATTGTTGCATTCGGAAAAGCTGGCGAATTTGCAGAAAAGTTCTTTAGAAAAGGACAAATGGTTGCAGTCGTAGGTAGACTCCAAACTAATAGTTGGGAAGACCAACAAAAAGTTAAACATACATCAATAGATATTATTGTTGAAGAGCAACATTTTGCAGAAAGTAGATCTTCAGCTGAATCAAGAGGTGTTATGGCAAATAGCCCACTTGAATCTATGTCACCTGTTTCAGCTCCTCCTTCAAGTAGTCCAGTAGATGGGTTTATGCCTACTACTATGGAAGAAGACGACGATTTACCATTTTAATCACATCATTTAAAATGTAAGGAGGGAAAATACAATGGCAATGCAAAAAAGACGTAGTCGTAGAAGACGTAAAGTTAACCAATTTGCTGGTGATAATATCAAGAAAATTAATTATAAAGATATTAATACACTTAAAAAGTTTATCTCTGAAAGAGGTAAAATTCTTCCTAGAAGAATTACTGGTAACTCTGCAAAAGCACAACGTAAACTTACAGTTGCAATCAAACGTGCTAGACATATCGCAATTTTACCATACACTCAAGACTAATTAGTAATTTTAGATTCAATTCAGCACTATATAGAGAGACAAATAAGCGCACACACAATATGCACACGCACTGCTTTAGCAGTGCTTTTTTTTTGCTATTGTTTCTTGTTAAACACAGGGTATATATAATTTGTGTTTTATGATATAATATGAAAATATATGAGTAGGTACATGGCAACTTAGACTCATTTTAGAAGGAGTAAGAAGCTATGAATCAACAGACAAGACAAAATTTTAAATTAATATTAATGATAGGAATATATGTTTTATTAGGGATAGTAGGAGTATACTCTTTTACCCTAATCTTTTTAGCACCATTACTTATGACTCCTATGGCTATTTTCCTGATGGGGAATAAGAAGAATTATAAAAGAGACTTATTTATACATTTAATTATTTCAATGCTTTTATATGTATTTACCAATAGTATACAAGAAGTATTATTATATATTGTAAGTGTGGCAGTGCCTGCTCATATATTTGTAACATGTTATAGAAAGAAATTAGCACTTCCACAAATAGCTATGTATACAGGTGTTGGTATGATTGCAGTATTTTATTTATATATTATAGGAATGAAATACATGCAAGTTGATTATATACAAATGTACAATAGCCTTTTAGATGCAGCTAAATCACAGTATGAAATTATGTTTAATGAATTGGTTGCAAATCAAAATCAAGCAATATCAGCTGAAGTAAGTAAGCAGCTAGCAAGTATGAAAAGACAGATATTAGATAGTGTTGATGTTCTTAAATATTTATATCCAACAATGTTACTTCAAACAGGAGTAGCATTAGGTGTTATAGGCACAATTTTTATTACCTTCATAGGTAGATTAAAAAAGTGGCGTATGTTACCTTTAGTACAATTTGCAAACTTTAAGTTCTCTAAATGGATGAGTGGACTTTTATTAGTATCTGGCTTTGTTGCACTATTTATGGGCAATGGTTCAAATGAGGTACTTGCTCTTGCTACAAATCTATATTTTTTCACAATGTATTTATTACAAATAATAGGTTTAATTGCAAGTATTATGTTTGTTAAAAAGAGTAAGCTAGCTACAACCACAAGAACGATGGTCATTGTATTATGTGTATTAACATATTTTACAGTACCTTTTATAATGATGATAGTAGGTCTTGCAGATACCTTATTTAATTTTAGAAAAGTTGATATTATTGTTTAACTAGGGAAGGTAGTGAGTATGAGTACACAGAGCAAGAATTCATTGGGTTATATGACATATATCCTAAGATTTACTCAAATTGGTTTCGTAATAGGAATTATGGAAGGCATAGTGAGTATATATTTTAATACATGGATTGGTGTTTTTACAGCGCTTGTTTTTGTGGGTATGTTAGCCTATAGTTTTATTTTAGAAAATAAAATTACAAAGAAAATACAAGCAGAAATAAGTAACCAGGTAGATGAATTAAGTAAAATTAGAAGAGATATGTTTGTAGAATCTCCTATTCCCATAGTTGTTATTGATAAAATAGGAACTATATGTTGGGGAAACCATTCATTTAAGAAAATGGTTAAACAAGAAGAAGTTATGGATAAGCATATTAGGTCTATATTCTCCGACTTACAATTAGAAAGTTTTCCTAAACAAGATGAGTTATACGAAAGAGACATTGTAAAGAACGATAGACATTATCAGCTTATATGTAATAAAATACTTTCTGATTCTAGTGCAACAGGTTTTCAATATGCTATGTATTTTATTGATACAACAGACCAAAGGTTATTAGAAGAAGAAGTTAAGCAGCAACGTTGTATGATAGGCTACGTATATGTAGATAATTATGAAGAGATCATGCAAAGTATTGAAGAAGTAAGAAGACCTATGCTAGGTGCAATTATTGATAGAAAGATTAGTATATGGTTTAAAAATAATGACGTAGCTGTTTGCAAGTTTGATAGAGATCGTTATATGATTTTCTTTACTCAGAAGAATCTAGAGAAAATGCAAAATCGTAAATTTGATATATTAGATGAATTAAGACATATTCAAGTAGGAAATGATTTACCTGTTACAGTAAGTATTGGAATAGGTCGTAACTTTAAGTCTCTTACAGAGTCTAAAGAAGATGCAAGGGCAGCCTTTGACCTTGCTATCGGTAGAGGTGGAGACCAAGCCATTATTAAACGTAATGATAAATATACATTCTACGGTGGTAAAACTAAAGAAGTAGAAAAGAGTACACGTGTTAAAGTTAGAATTAAAGCTTATGCCTTCAAAGAACTTTTACATGATGCTGATAAAGTTATTATTATGGGTCATAAGAATATAGATATGGATTGTCTTGGAGCAGCAATGGGTGTATATAGAGCAGCCACCCTTATGGGTAAAAAGGCACATATTATTTTAAATGAGTCTACCTTTGCTGTACAAGAACTATATAATAGAATTATGGAACAGCCAGAGTATCAGGATTTATTTATTACGAATGATAAGGCAGAACAAGAACTTACAAAACAAACTTTACTTGTTATGGTGGATGTACACAGAAAGAGTTATGTAGAACATCCAGAGCTTATTGATAAGGCTGAAAATGTAGTTGTATTTGACCACCATAGATTGAGTACAGATTACATTGAAGATGCAGTACTTACTTATATTGAGCCATTTATCTCATCTACGTGTGAGATGATTTCAGAAATCCTAATTTATCTTGCAGATAAAGTAAAATTAACTCATGTAGAAGCAGATGCTCTTCTTGCAGGTATTACTGTAGATACAAAGAACTTTGCTTTTAAAGCAGGGGTTAGAACCTTTGAGGCAGCCGCCTTCTTAAGACGTGCAGGTGCAGATAGTACAAGGGTACGTATGTTGTTCCAAAACGACATGGAAACTTATAAGGTAAAAGCTGCAACAATTAAGGATGCAGAGATTTGGGATGAAGATATTGCAGTTGCTGTAGTAGTAGGAGAACATGAACACTCTAATATTATTGCAGCACAAGTAGCAGATGAGCTTTTAACTATTAAGGGTATTCAAACTGCTTTTGTTATTACACAAAGTGGTAAAGACCTTATGATGAGTGCAAGAGCACTTGGAGATACTAATGTTCAACGTATTATGGAAATGCTTGGCGGTGGTGGACACAAGAATATTGCAGGTACTCAGCTTAAAGATGCTACTGTAGAAGAAGCTAAACTCAAGCTTAAATTAGCTATTAAAGATTATAAACAGGAAGGTGAATAAAATGAAAGTTATATTAACACAAGATGTAAAAAAAGTAGGTAAAAAAGGTGACATTTTAGAGGTTAAAGACGGATACGCTCGTAATGCTCTTCTTCCAAAAGGTCTAGCTGTAGAAGCAAATAACGTAAATCTTAATCAAAGAAAAGTAGAGCAACGTTCAGAAGATAAGAGAAAACAACAAGAATTAGATGCAGCAAATGAATTAAAAGCAATTATTCATGATAAAAAAGTTATCATTCCTATTAAAACAGGAGAAGGCGGAAGAGTATTTGGTTCTGTAACAACTAAAGAAATTGCAGAACACATTGAGTCTACATTTAATGTAAAAGTAGATAAGAAAAAAATCCAACTTTCTCAACCAATCAAAGCTATTGGAACAAAAACAGTAGAAGTTAAATTACATGCAAAAGTAACAGCAGAAGTAACTGTAGAAACAGTAGAATCTAAGTAATCATACTAAAGGAAGAGAGGAACGTTTATGGATGAAACACAAATAATGCGTATTCCTCCACATAACATTGAAGCAGAGCAATCTGTACTTGGGGCAATTATTATGGACCATGAGGCCCTTATAGTTGCGACAGAGACTCTTAAACCCAAGGATTTCTATAGGCCCGACCATCAACAAATCTATGAGGCTATGACAGAACTTCATGTTTCTAATAGCCCTGTAGATTTGGTGACTATTCAGAATAGGTTATCTGAAAAGGGGGTACTAGAACAAGTAGGAGGAATTAGTTACTTAGCAGAACTTGCAACTATTGTACCAACTTCAGCACATATTAAAGAGTATGCAAAGATTGTGCAAGAAAAGTCTATGCTAAGAAAACTTATAAAGGCGAGCCAAGACATTAGCGCCAAAAGTTATGAAGGTGAAGATGGCATACATGATATTATGGGATTTGCTGAAAAGCAAATCTTTGATATTACACAAAACGTGCAAACCGAAGATTTCTCCCATATTAATGAAATCGTAGTAACAGCTATTGAGAAGATAGAGCAAGCTCATGACACCAAAGGTGGTATTACAGGTGTTCCTACAGGCTTTATTGATCTGGATTATAAGACAGCAGGAATGCAACCTTCAGATTTAATTCTTGTAGCAGCCAGACCATCTATGGGAAAAACAGCTTTCTCCCTTAATATTATTCAAACAGCAGCAGTAAAGTATAAGAAAAAAGTAGCAGTATTTAGTCTGGAGATGGCAAAGGACCAGTTAGTAAACCGTATGCTTTGTGCAGAAGCATTAGTAGATGCTCAAAAAGTACGTACAGGGAATCTAGAACCAGAAGACTGGGATCGTATAGCTATGGCTATTCCTAATCTAAGTGCGGCAGATGTATTTATAGATGATACACCAGGGATTTCTGTAATGGAAATGAGAGCTAAATGTCGTAGATTGAAGATGGAAAAGGGATTAGATCTTATTATGATTGACTACTTACAGCTTATGTCTGGTAACTCTAAGGGCGATTCAAGACAACAAGAGATTTCAGAGATCTCAAGATCATTAAAAGCTCTTGCCCGTGAGATGCAAGCACCAGTTATTGCTCTTTCCCAGCTTTCACGTGCCTGTGAAGCCCGTGCAGACCATAGACCTATGTTATCTGACTTAAGGGAATCAGGAGCTATCGAGCAGGATGCTGACGTTGTTATGTTCCTTTATCGTGATGAATACTATCACCCAGATTCAGATAAGAAAAATATTGGTGAAGTTATTATTGCAAAACAAAGAAATGGTCCAACAGGTACAGTAGAACTAGTATGGCTTGGACAATACACTAAATTTGCTAATAAAGATAGATAAAAAAGTACCCTAACGAATAAAGACTAAATTGATATGTACCCAAAATCCTGGACACATTGATTTCTAACTTAGGCGGAACACAT
>URVM01000048.1 GCA_900551325.1 uncultured Eubacteriales bacterium
TTAATTTAACCATAAATTAAGAAAAGGCATATAGCTCAGGCTATGTGCCTTTTTTTTGTCGTACATTTTTACATAGATCATTCAAGGCATGATTGGAGTTCTAATTATATTAGAATTACTACCCCTTTAACAGAATTAAGTAAAACTAACGAGTAGAAAGCTTACCTAGAGGAGTTAAAGAGATTGATATAAGTGGTTAATTGAAGATAACCAAACTAGAAGTGCTGCCTTGAGAAGGCTATAAAAGGCGAAAGGATAGATATGGCTTTTCCAAAAGGGACTTATGGTAGGGACTCAGAGACTATTAACGAGAGAGTAGTAGGTTTACAAGCAGACTAGAATTACTGTCTCATAGAATACTCTAGTAGGTGAAAGGATGGATGTGGCTCATCCGAAAGCGGCTTATGCAGGTGGCTTAGAGGCTGTTAATGAGTGGGTGAGTAAGGTACTTAGCGAGTTGTTTAACCGAAGGGAGTTTCGAGCGTTCTTACGATTCCCGAGTTTACAGCCTCTTAGCCACCGGAAGTGGAAGCTTGAGGAGGAGTCACAGCCAGCCTGATACCGAAGAAGACTAGGTAGAGATAGAAATTCGGCCCCTAAGGTGGAAGCTTGAGGAGGAGCCACAGCCAGCCTGAAACCTAAATACACTAAAAGGAGACAGTAATCTGTCTCCTTTACTTTTAATCCTCAATTTTATGATAAACATGATTAATCAATTCTATCTGTTTCCTTTGATTGCACTCCACATCATTAAGCCATCCTAGTACTGCTGAAAGAACGAATCCTAGTAAGATAGAAATAAGCCCCATTCCTGCAAAACCTATACAGCTTGCTACACCTAATAATCCAGGATATACAAAAATAAGTAAAACACCGACAGCAATGAGGGCAAGTCCAAAAATTAGGCCCATTAATGTACTAAGGGTTTTTAAGCGTGCTAAAGATTTGTATTTAGGCAGGATACGTGCTGGTGTTGGTAATGAAGGTGATGAAGTTGCAAGAGGTGGAGCGGGTATAGTAGGTAATGGTATAGAGGTAGCTGCAACTTCTGAAGTAGCCTTATTATTTGTAGGAGAAACTTTAGGTGAAGGTATTGGCCTACTAGACATAGTTGGTGTATTTTTAGGACTCACCTCTGTAGTATCTGTAGGTTTATGTATGAAAGCTGATATATTTGTATTGGTATCAAATACAGGATTTGGTTTTGCTACAAGGTCGTCTGTATTTCCTTTTATCTTAGGTTGACTTGGTTGGCTAGTATGTATAGTTTGGTTAAGCTGACCAGGTAAATCAGTATGTAAAGTTTCATTTTTTTGAGTAGAGTGGTCCTGATTTAGTGTCTGGTTAGTGTGTAAAAATGAGTCAAAGTGTGTAGGTTCGTTAGTTTGAATAGGTTCATCAAGGTGTATAGTTTCTTCGGCTTGAGTCATTTCATCAGTTTGACTAGAAAGGTTTTCAGATGTGGGTGCTTCTTCAAGTAGTGCTGTGCCACATTTAAAACATATTCTATCAGAATCTATATTTGGAAAATTACAGTTTGAACAACGTTTCATATGGATTTCCCCCTTTAAAACATAACTACCTTTATTATACCTTTAAATTCAAATAATTCAAATAAAAATAATTTAAATTGTAGAAATAAAATGATAATCATAAAAATAAGGCTACTACACTATTTGAAATGTGTAGTAGCCTATATTTTATAGATCTATTATAGACCGTGTGAAGTTACGTTTTGTGAAGCCATAAAGATGTATTGATCGAAACAGAGCATACCTTCTTCTGTATGCCATCCCATATGGAATGGAAGACGTTCTTCTTCTAGTTCTTCAATACGATCTATTTCACCATTTAAATAATTATTGATACGATAAATAGCTGTTTTAGTACGTCCAATGACACCATTTAAACGGTTATCAAGAATTTCAAAACCATGTCCTTTACAATCTGTATACCATACAGTACGTAGAGAAGAGATAAAGTCTTCTACATCTTGAATGATTATTGGTAAAACTTCTGCTGCTAACATAGCGAGAGTCTCATTATCTTGTTCAAGGTAAGCTTGACGAAGCTCTACGCCAATAGTGGCTTTCGTAGCAAGAACTGTAGCAAGGGAAGCATACATTTTGAACATAGAGTTGTAAGCACAGCTTTTATTTGCAATAGCTTCATATTTATCTGCAAGTTTTGTGTAGTAGCTTGCAAGATCAAGGTCCTCGGCATAAATATCAAAGGCACCAAGTAGCACATCTTGATAGAGGAATTGTTTTGATGGGTTATATGAACCAACGTTTGGACGAGGTACACCAGGAACTAAGTTCAACTCTTCTGGAGTTTTAAGATCTTCTAAGCTAAGTCCAGTTAAATATTTACAACGTCTATCAAGCCAAGCTTCATCTACCTCATCCATAAAGCAGTGTTCAGCAAAGTAGATAAGACCAAGGATAGATGTATCGATAGGTGCTTCATCACCATCATCACCCCACATAGTAGCAAATACTTCTTGAAGACCTTGCTTTTTGCAAATTTTAAGAGCTGCATTTGTTGTAAGGAAAGTACGCTCATAGTTAGGTGCGTAACCTACCCATTTCCATACCCCACCTGCAAAAATTAAAGGTCTATTAAACTTTTTCTTTAAGTTAATAGAATCGTTATAAAAGTCTTCTTCTAAATGGTAGTAATCCCAGTAAACAAGACTCATATTCTCTGGAATACCATCAATAACTTTTTGATCAATTTCGATGCTTAAGTCATAGTGATCACCATGAGGTGCTGCAGCACGCATAAACATGTCATCCCACATCATAGGTTGGAAGTTGTATTTATCAAGGAGCTTACAAACTTCTTTAAGGTGAATAGACATGAGTTCTTGGTGATGTTTATAACCATTAAATTCAATAGAACGACCAAGACCTAAGTCCCAAGCTTCATCCATACCAATGTGAATACGATTTGTTCTAAAAGTTTCACGAATAGATTTAAACATATTATCAAGGAATTCATAAGTTTCAGGTGCACCTACAAGTAGAACATCAGCAGTATCTTTGAATTTTTGGGCAAAGTTCCATTTAAGAGCATGTTTAAGATGAGCCAGTGCTTGAATACAAGGTACAAGTTCAATACCTAATTTGTAAGCGTATTCATCTAATTCTTTAATCTCTTCCTGTGTGTAACGACCACGCATATAGCCAAAGTAAGGATACTCAGGAATGGTATAAGTATCTTCACTATAAAGCATACAAGTTGAGTGCCCCATCATAGCTAGGTGAACAAGGATTTGTTTTACTTTATCTACTTTATAAACACTATTACGGGATACGTCAAACATAGCACCACATACAGGAATATAAGCTTTTTCTTCATATGTAAAAGTAGCTTGTCCTTCCTCTACAAATTGCATATAGAGGCTTACTCCCCTAAAGAAATGGTGTTTTGCTTTATAAGCAATAATATTTTCCTCTCCCCTAATGATACTTAAACATAAGTCACTACTTTCATCTAATTGAACAACTTTAATAGTATCTGCTAGAGAAAGGTTAAAGTAGTTTCTAATCTCATTTAAGCCAAATTCTAAGTCTAGTAAATCCCCACAAAAGTTCATATTTTTCCTCCTTAAGATTAAGACAGCATATAGTGAGTATTGTAATATACTTTTTTTGTTTAGTATAGTGTATATTTTTGAAAACTTTTTCAAACAATGAGGTATGAGAAAGTTATAATCGGTGAGGTGCGCTATGGCTAAATTACAAGAAGTGGTAAGTATTTATATTGTATTAGTAATGTTGGGGATAGGGGTTTATATGGGATTTCTTCAAAAGCGAACCTTCGAACAAGTAGAGCATTTACAAAGAGAAGCAAAGTTTTCAGGGATTATAGGTTATATCTATATTGCTATAAGCATTTGTGGTGTAATCTTCTTGTTTATACAATAGGTAACTAGATAAGACACATAAGAAAAGAGTGTGAGAAAAGTGGAAGAGATTAAAAATGAAAATCAAGTAAATAAACCCAGTAGGGAAGATGCCTTTCATGATAAAGATAATAAAATTACTGTTCCCTTTGGTAAAAGCTTAGATGAAAATATTAAAAGCGTACAGTATTTATTTAAAAACTGTATGGACGTTGTCAAAAGAGAAGTCAATATAGGAACCTTAACACCTATACGCATTTATGGTGTTTATATTGATGGTATGGTAAATCGGGATATTATAGAAAACTTCTTCTTAAGTCGTATTATTGACTATAAGAACTTAAATGAAGAACGTATTCTTGTGCAAGGCTCTAAAACACAGCTTATTATGGATCATTTTTCTGCTACCTTTGATATTAAAGAAGCAGATACAATGGATGCTATGGTAAATGCTGTGCTTGCAGGGGACACTGCTATTTTTGTAGATGGTGAAGACAAAGGGCTTATCATTGCTACAAGAGGTTGGCCAGTAAGGGGAGTAGGAGCACCAGAAACAGAAGCTGTAGTAAGAGGTCCACGTGATGGATTTGTAGAGACAATCCGTTTTAACACAGTACTTATAAGAAGACGTATACGAGATACAAAGCTAAAGGTAGAAATGACAACTGTAGGAACAAGAAGCCGTACAGATATAGCTGTTATGTACATGGAGGACATTGTAAAGCCAGACCTTGTTAAAGAGGTAAAGGCTCGTTTAGAAAAGTACACTATAGATGGGGTGTTTGATAGTGGTTATATTGAACAACTTATAGAAGATAGTTGGAAGAGTCCATTTCCACAAACTCAAGTAACAGAAAGGCCAGATAAGGTAGCATCTAGCTTATTAGAAGGTAAGGTAGCTATTGTAGTAGATACTTCACCTTTTGTAATCATTGTTCCAGCTGCTTTAAATAGTTTTTATCAAGCGTCTGAAGATTATTATCAACGTTGGCAGATTATGAGTTTTACAAGACTTTTAAGATACTTAGTATCTTTTCTATCTTTTGCATTACCAGGTTTATATATTGCTGTTCTTAATTTTCACCCAGCCATGCTCCCCACA
Organism: uncultured Eubacteriales bacterium; assembly: GCA_900551325.1. Lineage (GTDB taxonomy): Bacteria > Bacillota > Clostridia > Lachnospirales > Cellulosilyticaceae > Holtiella. Next base: position 5,013 of record URVM01000048.1, read on the forward strand.
TCTTTGATGGTTACTTTGGCCGCTTCTAGGCAAGGCATTGTACTTGCTAGTGTACTAGAGATGCTCATTATGGAGATGGCCTTTGAACTTTTAAGGGAGGCGGGTATCAGGTTACCAGGACCAGTAGGACATGCTATAGGGGTAGTAGGCGGTATTGTAATAGGTCAAGCAGCGGTAGATGCTAAGCTTATTAGTCCTATGATTGTTATTATTGTAGCTATAACGGCTATAGCAACCTTTGCTATCCCTGATTATGGACTTACTGCAGCCTATAGATTATTGCGCTATATTTTCATTGTTATCTGTGCTTTATTTGGCTTATATGGTTTCTTAATTGGCCTTATATGGTTGCTTGCTCACCTATCTTCTCTGGAGAGTTTTGGTACACCATTTCTTGCACCTTATACAGCAGGAGACCAAAATCATTATAGGGACTTTAGGGATACAATCATTCGCTTTCCGATCTTTTTACAAGATAGAAGACCACGTTATGCTAGAGAACACCAAAAAACACGTATTCGTTTAAAGGATGCACAAAGCGTAACAGAAACACCACCAGGACCTGATAGTGCACAAACAGCTACAGATATTGAAGGTGAACCAAAGAAAGGGGATGAATAAGATGTATACCCATAATGCAAAAATTTCTGTAAGACAGGCGAAAATTTTATTAATCCTTCAAATGTTTAATATGTCCATGCTTATTTTACCTAGAATAGCAGGTAGTATAGTAGGTAATGATGGCTATTTATTACCTATTGTAGCCTTTGTATTTGGTAGTATTTATGTATTAAGTATCGTATCTTTATTAGAAAGATTCCCAGGAGAAGGTTTAGATACTATTGCACCTAAACTACTTAGTAAATGGATTGGAATTGTAGTAGTTATTTTATTTACTATTAAGTTGATCATTGGTGCAGGCTTAGAAGTACGTATGTTTGCTGAAATGGTATCACAAGTATTACTACCTACTACACCTTTGCCGGTTATTATACTCATATTGCTCATTACAGTACACTATCTCATTAAGTCTGGATTAGAGGCAACTGGAAGAATGGGTGAAGTAGTAGCATATTTTGTATTTATTCCTTTAATATTTGTGTTTAGTATATTAGTTATTAGAACAGATTATAAGCAACTTATGCCCTTTTTTACAGCACGTATAAAAGGTGCCCTTGGAGGAGCTTATTTAGTAAGTATGACTTTTGTACCTTTAGAATTTATACTCATCATTGGAAATTTAGTAAGTAAGCAGTATAAGTTAAAATCTATATGTTTATGGGCTATAGGAATTGTAAGTTTTTTTGAGGTTATTTTAATTGCACTCACATTTACAGGAGTAGGTGTGATAACCACTACTAAACAAGTATGGCCTGTACTTACACTTATGCAAAGTATTCAACTACCTGGCTCAATTTTAGAAAATCAAGATATTTTAATGATGTCTTTGTGGATTATAAGTGTATATATGTACATTAGTGGAACTATATATGTAGCCAGTTTAACTCTAAGTAGACTAGCTCATTTTAATAGGCAAAATGTAACGGTATTGCCACTTATACCTATCGTATTTTTTATAAGCATGTTACCAGGCAGTCTAGCACAAGCTTATAAATACCTAGTAGGATTTAATGCAATAATTAATCCTGTATTTCTTTTCATCGTGCCTATTGTGCTGTATACCTTATCCAAGATAAGACATATAGGAGGGAAAAAGCATGCCTAAAAAGATACACGTATTAATCCCTATATTTCTTATGACAAGTATGATATTTACAGGGTGTTGGGATAGTACAGAAGTTAATAATAGGTCTATTATTTTGGAATTAGCTATAGATAAAAACAATGACTATAGTTATAATCCAGATAAACTTATAGATGATCAAAATATATATACGATTTCCTATACTATTCCTGATTTTGGTAAACTATCAGGCAATGAAAGTTTAGCAAAAGACGTAGAAAACAATATAGAAATTCAGGCACCTACAATAGGTTCAAGTATAGATGATTTAGAGATTAAAAATAAAAATTCAGTAAGTTTTAGTCATGTAAAGGCTATTCTTCTAGGAGAAAGCTTATTAAAAGACGAGGCGCTATTTAAGAGAACTTTAGATAGTTTAGCAAGAGATATGCTTATAGCAAGAAACGTTCCCCTAATAGCAGTAAATGGACAGGCTAAAGAAACAACTAAAGTAGAAAATCCACAACAACCTATACTAGGTCTGTACATTATGGATTACTTTAATAATGATGAACGTGCTACAAGTTTCTTTAAAAAACAACTTATGGGTAACTATATAAGAGAAATGGATGATACAGGAATTTCCACTCTACCTGTGTTTCATCTAGAAGAAGTAAATGGAGAAAAAGGAATTGTAGATATAAGTGGAGCAGCACTTATAAAAGACTATACACTAGTAGATTACTTGACAAAAGAAGAAGTAAGAAGCCAGCTCTTTATAGAAGGAAAGATTAAAAACTCACCAGTAGTTATAGCATATAATGATACATTCCTTACCTACAATATAAAAAGAGAAAAAAGTAAACTCAAGTTTAATGAGGGACCACAAGGTATAGAATGCCTCATACAAATAGAAGTAGAAGGTAGCATTTCAGAGTATTTAAGTGAAGGGAGATCTAAATTAACCAAAAATCAAACTATAGAAGAAGTAAAAAATTTAATTGCCCAAGAAATAATTAAGCAAATAAATGTAGGGCTAGAAAAATCCCAAGCACTTAATGTAGACTATTTCGGTATAGGCCAAGCCCTCTATAGACAAAAACCTAAACTATGGAATAAATACAAAGACTCATGGAATACAGCAACTTATAAAGATATACCTATAAGTATAGGAGTAGATGTAGGGATTCAAAGTACAGGACTAGAAGAATAAAGGAGGGAGATATCTCCCTCCTTTATTCTTCTTTAACTTTAACTGGTGACTACGTGTTCATGCTCTCTCAATTAGCCTGCGAGGGTGCCAGGCTGTGTGCTACTCCTACTCCGGCTTCCCTTACGGTAGCTAAGAGTGGGTAAGTTCGGCATGAACAAGAACGCCAGAACTCACCTTGTTCAAACAACTGGCTAAAACCCTTGTTCACACGCTCACTAACCCACTCTAAGCTCACCTCCATGAGGAATCCTTCGTAGGAGCAGCCCACATCCTTCTACCCACCAAGTCTACTTGAGAGAGCAAGGGAAGCCCACGCAAGAGAGAGTGACTTAAGGTTGTCGTTTTCTTATTTGGAACATTTCTTAGTCGAACACTACGTAGTAGGTTTCTGATACTCTCATATACCTCTGTCTAATCTTCGTAGCATAGGGGAGAAGATAGCTTGTCTTTATAAGGAATACTTCATAGGGCTAACCCTTATCTCTCTACCAAATAGACTTGAATTACTGTCTCATAGAATACTCCAGTAGGTGAAAGGATGGATGTGGCTCATCCGAAAGCGGCTTATGTAGGTGGCTTAGA
>URVM01000049.1 GCA_900551325.1 uncultured Eubacteriales bacterium
TTTAATGGTTACTATTTTATTTTCAAAGTTCATTGTTTCTTATTTACCAAGGCTTTATGCCCTGTGTCAGTGGCGCTGTGCCCTGCTGACTTTTATTATTATGCCTTATAAGAAACTATAAGTCAACACTATTTTTAGCTTTTTTAAAGGTTTTTTGTGTTTTTTTATGTTATCCACTATTTATTCATTTTATCCTCATATTACCAACATTTTATCCCCAGATTTATGCACATTTCCACATATAACTATACCCCAAATGCTCTACTTCTTTCTCTAGCATTTGGGGTATATCTCGTTTTATTCATTTAATAGTTTTCTTATAGCATCATTTAAAAAAGGTTTAAATTCCTCAATAGGCAATGGGATATTATATAAGATCGCATTATAGCATGTAGAACCTATAAGTTCTATAACCATAAAGAGTGTGGTTCTAGGATCCTTTAGCTTTAACCCATCTTGTATAACTCTCTCTTCAAAAATTTCATAAATAGACTTGGCCGCACTATCTCCATTTTCTGTTTCTTTATCTATATAAAGTTTCTCTATCCCTATCCCCATAGATAAGTTCTTATAAATAAACTTTAGTAGGTCTTGATTGTTAGATAGTTCATCAATAATATAATTTGTGATAATTAGTAGTTGCTCTGTAAAATTTTCATAGTGTGTATTTCTACTAAACTCCACTGCTTCTTCAAAGAGTTTGGCTGTCTTCTTTCTTCTTAATTTCTCAATAAGGTCATATTTATCTTTAAAGTATAAGTAGAAAGTCCCTTTAGCTACACCTGCTGCTTTGGCGATATCTTGTATAGTTGTTTCATTAACTCCCTTAGAAGTAAATAAGTCAAATGCGTTCTCCAAAAGTTCTTGCCTTTTCTTTTGTTGATTTTCCTTAATTTTACCCATTGCTCTTATTCCTTTTATAAATTGATATTTTTATTTTCAGCTATCTCATTTGTTTTGTAATGTGTTTCTTCTATATTAAAGTTTCGTTTAAAACATTTAATAGCTATTGGCATCATAATGACAATATATAATACTAATTCTACTACATTTCGACTTACAGTTGCAAATGATAAACCTTTTATCATAATTTCGTCAAAGGATCTAGCATAATTCATAAGTGGCCATATTGTTTTTGCTACTACTGCTAAAAGGGTTGGCATCTGATCAACAGGCCATACATATCCACATGTTAAAAAGGTTGGAAGTGAAAGCATATAAGCAATTTGTGTAAATCTAGTTTTCTTTTTAGTAAAGCTAAATAGAATAATTGCTGGGCAACTAATAGCTATTGCAAAAAGTATGCTTAACACTATAGCTGCCATAATATTTCCATTAAAGATTAAGTTAAACTTCTTATGGAGTAAAAAGATAGTAAAGCTTCCTGAGCCAATAAGACAAGTAGCAGCTACTATTATTTTAGCTATTATTTGTTTAAAGGTATCCCTAGCTGCTGTTTCCTCTGGATTTCTAGATAATAAGGTAGCCATAGCTGAAAGCATAAGCTGTTGAAGAAAGACGGCTATAATACCATATATTAAATAATTCATATAGGTAAGCTTTGAGTCATAGAGCATTCTTTCTTCAAAGCCAAAAGGTACTGCCATATTAGTAGCTATACCTTCTTCTAGGGAACCTTTTGCTTCTAATACCTGTATAGATGCACCACCTGAAACAGTTTGGATAATTTGTGCCGCCCCTGCATAAACATTGTTTCCTATAATAACATTTGTCCCATCAGTTAAAATCATAACTTGAGACTGGTTTCCTAGCTTAATATTATTGCTTAAATCAGCAGGAATATACACACCCATATAGACTTTTCTTTCATCTATAAGTTGTTGTAGTTCTTCTCTATTTTCAGCATAATAAGCTACATGAAATCGTTCATTCTTATCAAAGTACTCTATAATTTGTCTGCTAAGTGTACTATTGTCTTCATCTAATGCAGCAATGGCTACATCATTTACATATTCAGAGTAATACGCTCCTGTAAACCACATTCCTAGAAAAGGTATCCCTATAAATAATAAAATAAGTAATCCTAATTTTTTAGAAGTATAATCTATTTCATTTAGAAGGCTTTTAAAAAAGGTATTCATCTATTATCAGCCTCCCTTGGTTTTCTAAGTTGTTCCACCTGAACTCCCAGCGTGCTAGCTATAATCATAATAATTAAGAAAATGATTAAAAACCTTATATCTTTGAATACATCTACTGTAGTTCCTTTTAAGAATAAATCTCTTATATTGTCTCCATAATGGCTAAATGGAATAAACTTTGCCATCCACTGATAGGAAGGAAGCATTGAAATAACAGGCCATGTATACCCTGCCATAATAGAGTTTGGAATAAGTAAAAGTCCAATAACTGCCATGGCCAATACTCTATTATGTAGCCAAGCAGATACGGCTACTGCTAAGGAGGCTACAGCAAAAATAAATAATACACTTAACCCACATGCAAGTAGTAAAGAGCCCTTGAATGGTATTTTAAAGAAGTATATTTGCACTAATATATTAAAAAGGATACTTATACTTCCTAGTAAACCGTAAAAAATCACCTTACCACTTGTATAGCCTAGAATGCTTCTTCTTTTTTCCTCATCTCTTGGAAAGTTCACACATACAACTGCCATGAGTGCAATACCAAGTTGACAAATAATCGTTCCATAACCTGGTGTCATAAAGTAATTAAAGTTTTTAGTTGGGTTATATAGCGTACGTGTCTCAAAGCTTATAGGCATTGCCATAGTATAAGCTTCATCATAACTTTTATTTAATCTAGTCTGTATTTGTTTAATTGAAGCACCTACTCTTGCTGTTAGTAGAATTTCACTTGCCTTTGCCTTCGTAATACTTGTCATACTCATGTGACTACCATCATACAGTATAAGTACATTAGGTGCTCTAAGACTCACTACATCTGCTGAAAAATTCCTAGGAATAACCATACCTACCCTTACAGTACTTGTATCTAAGAGGTTCTGAAGTTGTGCCTGATCATCTACGTAATACTGTATATCAAATGCATCGTTGGTTGCAAAATAATTAATAATTTGTCTACTAAGTTGTGAATCATCATAATCTACAACAGCCATAGGGATATGGTCTATTACACCTTTTCCTAGCTGCCATCCTACAATAAGATTTACGCAGATGGGGATTATTAAGCATGTAATGAGTACTAATTTATCTGTTTTTAGCTTATGTATCTCTTCTTTTATACTTTCTAACATTCAATCACCACCTTCTAGAACCTTCATGGAGTCATTATTTATTTTCGTTTGTAAATTGAATATATGCACTCATGCCAGGTCTTAAGGTTTCATTTACATTATCAAGTTTAATTTTTACTCCAAAAGATACAATGTCAAAGTCTCCATTTTCATTTGTTGCACGTTTTACTGCAAAGCTAGGTTCTGCATTAATTGTACTAACAGTACCTGTGAAAACTTGGTCTTTATAAGCTGGTACTTTAACTACAACTGCCCCTCCTTCTTTAATATTTGCAAGTTCTGTTTCTTTTACGCTTACCTGTGCCCATGTGTCTTTTAAATTCCCTACAATACCTATTTGTGTTCCTGTAGAAACAAGTTCACCTTCTTTGGAGTTAAGTGTTGTAACTGTTCCATCTATAGGTGCTTTAATAATAACTTCATCTAAGTAAGCTTGAACTTCAGCAAGTGCACCTTTAGCCTGACTTACTAAACCTTCTTTTGCCTCAACTCCTGCACTTGCTTGAAGAAGAAGAGCATTTGCTGAATCTACACCTGCCATTGCTTGTGTTAATTGGGCACGTGCTGCTGTAAGACCTGCTTGTGCTTGATCTACTCTTGTTTTACTTGCTTCAAGCCCCGCTTTAGCTTGTTCACTTGTAGCTGTTGCTGCTGCCTTATCTTCTATTCTTGCACCTTCTTTTGCCATATTTAAAGTTTGTTCTGCTACTGTAAGCTGTGCTTTTATCTCATCTAGCTTTTGTTGTGATACTGCACCTTTTTCTGCAAGAACAGCTACACGATCATAAGACGCTTTCATTAAGTCATACGCAGTTTGTGCTTGAACTACTTCTTGACTTCTTGCACCATTATCTGCTTTATTTTTAACCGCTGTAGCAGCTTCATATTGTTTCTCTGCCGCTTTAACACCAGCACTAGCTTCATTTACTTTACCTTCTGCTGCTACACCAGCTTCTGCTTGTTGTACAAGACCTTTAGATGCTTCAACTCCAGCTTTAGCTTGTTCATGTAGTTCTTTAGCTGCTTTTAGAGCTGCTTCTGCTTGAGCTACTGCTGCTTCTGCTTGTTGTTTCTTTGCTTGAAGCTCATCACTTGAGATTTCTACTAAAGGATCACCTTGTTTTACTTGTTGCCCTTCTTCTACATATACTTTAACCACTCTACCTGGTACTTTACTATTAATATTTACTTCATTAGCTTCAATAAGTCCCTGAGCTACTAAGCCCTCTTTCTCATTAAAGAATTGACTTACATTCATAGTACTTGCATGAGCTGTACCGTTAAATCCAAAATACATAACACCTACTACAGCTACTAATAATCCTGCTGTAACACCTACATTCACAACTCTTTTTTGCTTAATCATTTCCTTTATGTTCATTGTGAATTCTCCTCCCTATTTATATGGTAAAATACCAACATCATTTAAATATTTTAATTTAGCTAAGTTGTAGCCATTAATAGCTTCTATTTGCTTTTCTTGTATATTGGTTAAATTCTCTTCTGCAGCAATAACCTCTGTTAATGTTCCAGATAAGTCTCCAAGGTTAAGTTGTTTAAGTAAAGCATTATCATATCCATATCCTACTTCATATTTTACCTTTGCTAGTTCTACAGTTTCTTTAGCACTTGCTACAAGTTCATTAGCTTTCTCTACAATTTTTTCCATAGAAGTCATTGTAGAATAAGAAGTTCTAATATCACTTTCTACTTGAAGCTTTGCACTATTTAGTTCAATTTGTGCTTTATCTTGAAGCAATTTAACTTCTTTATACTGAGCATCACTTGAACTATATTCTGATTTACTTACTGCATCTAATAAATCTTCGTAAAGTTTTTGCTGTGTAGTAGCCATTCTAATTTCTAATCTTGCTTTAAGCCCACTTTCAATCCCTTTTGCAAGCTCAAATTCCTCATGAATATTTGGTTCTACTTCTTCTAGAACAATCTCTTCATCTAACTTCATATTAATGTTTTTCTTTAACTCTATAAGGGCTGCATTATAGTCTTTTAGTTGAAGTTCTCTACTCATTAAAGTTGAGTCATAATAAGTTTTAGCAATGATTAAATCATCCTTAGACTTAGCTCCTACCTCATAAGCCGCTTTTGCCATCTCATATTGAACGGCTCCTCTTTCTACAGCTTTATCTTTAACTTCTAAAAGCTTCTGCTGCTTAAGTGCTTCAAAGTAGCTATTCTCTATTAAAAGTGCTGCCTTATTCTTAAAAATATTTTGTGAGTAGCTAGTTACTTCATCTTGGGCAAGTGCCATCTTCACTACTAAATCCCCTAAAGGCTTTGTTTTTAAAGAAGAGATAGTACTTGTAGAAAGTTTATTGGCTACATTCGCCATGGCAAATTGTAGAGCTGCATCATATTTAGATTTACTAGATAAATATTCCTGAGTACTTGCTTCTAACTTTTTCTTACTTCCATTTAAAATATCTAAGTTTTGATCTAACACCTTTTGTGCACTCTCAATAACGACTGGTGTAATCTGTGAGGCATATCCTTGTGCAGTAGCATTTGGTAATCCAAGCCCTTCATAGTAAGATACTAAAAAGCTATAAATCTCTGCCCCTTCTGGTATAGTTGTATTCAAATTAAACTCTGGCTTTTTTATAGGGATTGCTGTAGGTGCACACCCATTATCTAACTTAGCTTGAGCTGAACGTAACTGAGCTTCTGAAGAATAAACTTGGTCTCTACCATCATCAATTAAATAACTAGCATCTTCTAGGGCATTTTCACTATCTACCAATGTATCTTTAATAGTAGATGCATTTGAAGCTACTAAATGAGCTAGCTTTTCTTGATTTTTAACTTGCTGTAAAAGCAGGCTGTCTTGAAGACCTTTTTCTATTGCTTCATTAAGTGTTAATACCTTTTTTTCTTTGTTTATATCATTAGATGTAGCTTGTGTTTCATCTTCTTGCGAAACTTGAACTTCTTGTACTTTATCATTTTGACTTTTTGCTTGAACTACTTTACCCGTAGCTCCATAAACGCTTGTGCTTGTCATAAGTACAATTGCCATAAGTGAAGCAATCATCTTCTTATTCATATTTGTCTACCTCATTTCGTCTAAAAATAAAAATGACCAATGTTCATTTATTGTTATACACCCAAAATGAACATTGGTCAATATTTTATTTATACTAATTTAATTTTATACCTCAGCTTTTAATAAAATGACTAATTTTTAATCAAAACTTAGGATTAATTTTACTTATTTTGCTAACCCTAAATGGGAGGTGAATATAATGGAATCAATTTGGAAAAAAACTATAACCCTACCTACAAGAGATCCACTTCCAGGTGACATGCAAGTAGACGCTGCTGTTATTGGTGCTGGACTAGCTGGCATTTTAATTGCCTACTTTCTAGAACAAAAAGGGATAAAAACCATTATTTTAGAAGGTGATACCATCGCAAGTGGTCAAACAGGTAATACAACTGCCAAGATTACTTCCCAACATGATTTAATCTACGACAAGATGATTAAGACCTTTGGTAAAGATAAAGCTGAGCAATATGCTACTGCCAATGAAAACGCTATAGAAAGCTATCGTCAAATCATTACCCAAAATAATATTGATTGTGAATTTGAAGACTTTCCAGCTTATATCTATTCCACTGTAGAGGCAGCTCCCCTACACCAAGAAGCCATTGCCGCTAAAACTTTAGGTATATCTGCAACCTTTACAACAGATACAAAGCTTCCCTTTCCTGTAGAAGGTGCTGTAAGATTCGATAAACAAGCTCAATTTCATCCCCTAAAGTTCATAGAAGCTATCTCCAAGAACCTAACTATTTATGAACATACCAAAGTTTTATCTGTAGAAGGAGAATCCATTGTTACAGACCGAGGCACTGTAACCGCTAAAGATATTATTTTTGCTACCCATTATCCTTTTATGAATAAACCTGGCTATTACTTTATTCGTATGCATCAAGAACGTAGTTACGCATTGGCACTAGCAAATGCACCTAAACTAGATGGTATGTATAAAGGTATGGACCAAGATGGTCTTTCATTTAGAAATAGTGGAGATCTTCTTATTCTAGGAGGTGGCAAGCACCGTACAGGTGAGAACTCTGCTGGTGACAAATATAATACTTTACGAGAAAAGGCAAAGAACTTTTGGCCTAAAAGTAAGGAAGTTGCTTTCTGGTCTGCTCAAGATTGTATGACACTTGATGGTATTCCTTATATTGGTCAGTTTTCTCACTCTACCCCTCATTGGTACGTTGCAACAGGCTTTGGCAAATGGGGAATGACTACTTCTATGGTAGCTGCTCATATAATAAGTGATGAAATAACAGGTAACGTAAATCCCTATGCCCAAGTCTTTTCTCCTTTACGTATTACCATTCCTGCTTCTGCCAAAACTTCTTTACAAGATAGCCTTCAAGCAGTTAAAGGCCTTTCAAGACAACTTCTTGTGTCTCCTCATACTGAAATAGACGCACTCCCTAAAGGACATGGGGGTATTGTGGATTACGAAGGCCAAAAAGTTGGGGTATATAAAACATTTGAAGGTGAAATCTTCCTAGTCTCTACTCGCTGCCCACATCTAGGATGCCAAGTAGAATGGAATCCAGATGAACTTAGTTGGGACTGCCCATGCCACGGCTCTCGTTTTGACTTTAAAGGCAACCTTATAGATAACCCAGCCCAAACCAATTTGTCCCCTGCTAAACTAAAATCTAAATAATAAAAGGCATTAAAATGCAGATTATTAAATTGCATTTTAATACCTTTATTGCTTATACTGATATAATTTGTAGAGTAACAGTAGGATTATCATTCATTTTAAATGGAATATGCATTTAATAATGTCCAAAAGCCTATTTAGATAATACTAGATCAACTTTATCTTAAGTATACAGTCAAAAAAGTCCTAAAACGACTTATTAAGAAGTTTTAGGACTTTGAAATTGCGGAGTCAGGACTTGAACCTGAGACCTTCGGGTTATGAGCCCGACGAGCTACCAACTGCTCCACTCCGCGTTATTGTCTTGTTATGTCATTAAATAAAAATTTGGCAGCCACCTACTCTCCCGGTCCGTCTCC
>URVM01000050.1 GCA_900551325.1 uncultured Eubacteriales bacterium
GGATGGATGTGGCTCCTCCGAAAGCGGCTTATGTAGGTGGCTTAGAGGCTGTTAACGAGTGGATGAGCAAGGGTTTTAGCGAGGTGTCCGAAGCGAAGCAAGTTTCGAGCGTTCTTGCAATTCCCGAGTTTACAACCTCTTAGTCACCGGAAGTGGAAGCTTGAGGAGGAGTCATAGCCAGCCTAAAGCCTAAGTAGATTAGTAGAGACAGTAATTCAAACCTAAATCATAAGCTAAAGGAGAGGATTATTTCATCTAATGGGGAGCTGTAATCCTATACAATTTAACACATAGAATAAGCCATCATACAACCAAAAGCTGTATGGCGGCTTATTCTATCTATAAATTTAAAGCTACTGAATGGTAGCAATAATTGTTTCAGGATTCATAAGAAGTTCTACATGTTCAGGAAGTTCTAAATCACGTGCAACAATTTTATCTCCATGTCCTAATGTACCTACATTCACAACAAAGGATTCAGGTAATACATTTACAGGTCCCTCTACTAGAATACGAGACACAGCTTTTTCTAAAACATATTTTTTTGTGCGTAGGTGTTCAAGTCCCTCATAGGCCATAGGAACATAAAGTTTAGTACTTTCTCCAGGTTTAACAAATTGAAAATCTACATGAAGAATTTGAGTATGTAAGCGATCGGTTTGGAAGTCTCTTAATATACAGTTATAAACTTCACCTTCTAGTTCAAGTGGAAAGATTACATTAGTAGTATCATTAATAATAGCTTGAAGTGATGGAAGTGGTATTTCCATTGGAACAGATTCTTTTAAGGATTGACCGTACATAATACCGGGGACAATACCTGAACTTCTTAGGTTGAGTAGATTTTGATCTAAAGTACGTGGCATAATTTTAAAAACTTTGTGTGGCATAATAAACCCCCTATTTTTCGATAGTATACAAGATGGTTTTAAAAGCATCTATACTCTATATGTACGAGCTATAGTAAGAAAATATGCAAACAAAATTATAATATAGTTTAATAGAGTTAATGTAGTTAAAGTGTACTAAAATATTTTTTAAATTTGTAAAATTTGTTATCTATATACAAGTTGGAAAAGAAAGTATAATTGTTATATAAATACAGAAGGGGGATTGTAAGATGAAAAGATTGTTAGCATTAATATTATCACTGGTTATGGTTTTATCAGTAACACCTATTTTTGCATCAGAGCCAGCAAAAGTAGAGGGGCAAAAGAAAGTAATTACATATTTACCTTGTTGGGGAAGTAGACAGTGGAAGGTAGAGGATATTCAAGGTGATAAGCTTACACATGTATACTTATCATTTGCACGTATTGACAATGATTTTGAGATTTCAAATACAGAGATGCGCATTCATACAGTAGGTGGACAATATGCAATGCCTGATATTGTATCAGAAAAAATGATTATTGACGAAACTTGGACAAAAGTGGCTCAGCTTCAAAAGAAATATCCACACCTTAAATTCATCATTGCAGTAGGTGGATGGGAAGCAGATGGATTCTCTGATATGGCAGCTAATGCTGCAAACAGAGAAATCTTCGTGGATAGTGCTGTAAAATACGTTAAAGAACATAATTTAGATGGTATTGATATTGACTGGGAATATCCAGTAAATGGAGCATGGGGAGTTATTAAATCTAGACCAGAAGATAAAGAAAACTTTACAGCTCTTTTCAAACTTCTTCGTGAGAAACTTGGTAAGGACAAAGAAATTTCTTTCTGTGCTAATGTAAGTAATTGGTTTTTCGATGCAGTAGAACTTGATAAGTTAGTGCCAATTATTGATAGTGTAAACCTTATGACATATGATATGCGTGGTAACTGGGAAGCTTCAGCATTTCATTCAGCAGGTCTTTATCGTAACCCAGCTGAGCCACAAGATTGGGGCTTATCAGTATCAGAAACTGTAGATAGATTTTTAAATCATGGTGTTCCAGCTGATAAACTTATTGTAGGTGTTCCAACTTACGGAAAAGAGTTTAGAAATGTAGAAGCAGGTGCAAATGGTGATGGTTTATTCCAACCATTTGTAACAGATGCTGAAGGAAAGATGACAACAGATAAAGGAACTTGGGTATCAAGTATTCCTTATTCAAAACTTAAAGCATACTTTGTAAATAAAAATGGATTTAAACGTCATTGGGATGATATTGCAAAGGCACCATATTTATATGATGGCAAAACATTCATTTCATATGATGATGTAGATTCAATCAAAGCAAAAGCAGAATATATTAAAGAAAAAGATTTAGCAGGTATTATGTATTGGGAGTACGTAAATGATATTGATGGTGAATTACTTACAGTAATGAGTAATACACTTAAATAAAAGTTAGAAGGTAAAGGGTTAGTAGACTATTCTTTGAGTCTATTAACCTTTTATTTTTACTTAAGTATAATGATTTCTTTAAATTTGCATAGTGTACAAGAGATGGTTATACTTTTATAGAATACTTTAAGTTGTTAGGAGGAATAGGTATTAAGCGATTTATAGGTATACGAACCTTAAAAACAGGTATAGGAGCAGTAGTAACACTTCTAATTGGAAATGGGCTAGGCCTTCAATATTCTGCATCTGCTGCTGTCATTACTATTTTGAGTATACAAAGTACAAAAAGGCAGTCTGTAGAAATTGCTATTAAAAGACTTATAGCAACTATAGTTGCTCTATTACTTGCAGCGTTTATATTTGAAGGTGTAGGATTTTATCCTTTTAGTTTTGGGTTATTTTTAATACTTTTTATTCCTATTGCGTCAAAGGGAAATATGGTTGAGGGGATTGTACCCGCATCTGTACTTGTAACCCACTTATTAAGTTCAGGCAACATTACACTTTCGCTTATGTTAAATGAGATAGCACTAGTTGTAATAGGGGTATTAGTTGCCCTTATTATTAATCTGTATATGCCAAGTATGGAAGAAGAGATTATTAAGTGTAGACATAATATTGAGTCGAATATGTATAATATTTTTATAAATATGGCTGAAGCCCTTAGATCTCAACAAATTAATCTAGATGAAGAAGCATATCATCTATTAGAACATGAAATAGAAGAAGGTCAGCTAAAAGCCTATCGTTATGCTAATAATTATCTTTTTACAAAACATACGCCATTTAGTAAGTATTTTCGTATGAGAAATAAGCAGTATCAAGTCATGCTATATATGAAAGAACACTTTACAAAGTTTTTTATGACTTTTGAGCAAACAGAGATTGTGGCTAATTTTACGAAAAGAGTAGCAAGGAGTATACATGGTGAAATATCTGCCAAGGTACTTCTTGAAGAATTGCATGTTCTAAGAGAGGAATTTAAAGAATCTGCTTTACCAAGCTCAAGAGAAGAGTTTGAAAATAGAGCCATGCTCTATCAATTTCTTAATGATATAGAGCACTTCTTAGAAATAAAAGGAGACTTTAGACAAAGTCTTAATAAAGAAGAATTAAAAGAATATATAAAGGGGTATGCCGATTGATAAGGCATACCCCTTTATATATTAATTTTTAGTTGTATCTCTTGTATCTTCTAGAAGATAGTAAGACTTATGAAATTTATGCTGAGGTTCTATAGAAATATCTAAGAAATCATCACTTTGAATAACTAAATAATCTCCAATATAGCCAGAGATATATAACTCTTTATCCCACCTTGTAAAAACTTTTAAATTTTTGGTCAGTGGTTTAGCATACACTTTTAAACAATTAAGAGGTACACATTCTTTTAAAAAATTAGATAAAGGATGTGATATATCAGACTCTTTATTTTTAGCAATAGGTGTATACTCAGGAGATAAGTTAAAGAATATATTAGTTATTTTATAGTTACGCTTAAAGGTAATTCTATGGATAGGGCGAACATGTCCATTATCCTCTACAAGTAGATAAAGATCAGGAGATGTAACTAAGTCTAAATCCCCTTCCAAGGTACGAAT
The DNA here is from genome assembly GCA_900551325.1 of uncultured Eubacteriales bacterium. Taxonomy (GTDB): domain Bacteria; phylum Bacillota; class Clostridia; order Lachnospirales; family Cellulosilyticaceae; genus Holtiella. The sequence goes on from URVM01000050.1 coordinate 3,937, forward strand.
ACAAATAGGTACGTGAGGGGGAAATATGTCTGTAGATACAACAAATCCTAAAGGAGATGGATACTTATTATAAAGCTTCATTGTATTTATATCCATCTCGTATTCATCATGGTATAGAATATCAAAGCTTTTAAAATATTCCTTAGTAATATTATGAAAATAAGTCTTTATAGGTAAGACACCATGCTCTTTAGAAAAAGCATCTATACTAATAAGGCCTCCTGCTTTATCTAAATGACCTCCCCCTGAGCCTATATTTTTTGAAACGTATTGTGCGAATTCATTAGCTTTTACTTCTTTAATACAACTGCGGAGAGAATATTTAATCCCTTCTTCATTCTTACAGTAAACAATGCAAGTATGAATATTATCTACTTGAATGGCTAAATCACTAATAAATCCTAGAATATTAGGATCACAGGGTCTAGCCTCTAAGACAGCAAATTTATCCATTGCATTCATAGAACAATGAATAAGAGCAATACCAGCGGTTTGCAAATCAGTTATTGATAAGTTAGAATTTTTAAGTTTACGTATAAGAGCTGGATCATAATGAATAGTATCTGCCATATCCCGATCAAGAGGATGACGAGCTTCAGATAAATGATTAGTATCTGTAATGAGTCCGTAGTAAAGAGCTGTACTTACATTAGGATAGTTATCAAAATTAAAATGGGCTTGTTTAAGTAGATGCCAAAGTAAAGTAGAACAGCTTCCAAGATAAGGTCTAATATCAGAAAGAGAATATTCATAGTCTTGAACAATGTGGTGATCAAGTACGCAGATTTCTTTGGCGTTAAAATGAGTTAAATTATTATTGTAATATTGACAGTCGACGGTGACTAATAAATCAGGTGTTTCAAGTTCTGTAACATATTCTATAGGAATGCATAGATGCTCCACCATCATTCTAAGATTAGGCTTGCTAATAATAAAATCTCCACCGTAAATAAGACGAACGTTTTTCCCCAGATCTTTTAAATATGAATAAAGTGCAAACCCTGAAGCGATGCTATCTGCATCAGGATTATTGTGACACTGAATAACGATATGGTTGTATTGAATTAATGTGTTTAAAATCACTGATTAGATCCCCCCTATATTTTATTATTATATCAATTTTCTTTATATATCTACAACATATAATATGTACTAAAACCTGAAATTTGTAACACAATGTTAATTTGAATTTTCAGAATTAAAATATTATAATGTATTATATAAAGTAGTTCAATAGATAAGGAGGATTTAGGGATGCAAATTAACAAATTTAAAAGAAAATGTGCTGTAGCTATTGTTATGACTATGGTAGGAACAGTAAGTTTTCCAGTTATGGCAAAAATGTCTTATAAAGACATAGATGCTGGTAAGGGTATAGGGCTAGGGAATGAGATATTAGTCCCTTATGTAGATAGTAATCTGGATTATATTGAGGAACTAAAAGATATATCTAAGGAAACAGGAATTACTAGATTTAATTTAGGGTTTATTATTTCAGATGGTAAGGGAAATCCTATTTGGATAGATCAAAAGGGGAAAGAAGTAGATGCCCAAGAGATAGCAGATGAAATTAAAGCACTTCGTAAAAAGAATATAGATATCATGATTTCTTTTGGTGGGAAAGATGATGAAGTATTACATAGAGAAATAGAAGAAATAAATGATCTAGCTAAAGCTTATATAGAGGTTATTAAAGCATATGATGTAAAAGCAGTAGACTTCTATATAGATGGTAAAGGTTTGAGTAAGCTTACAGCAGCAAAGCGAAATATAGATGCACTGGTAAAGCTTCAAAAAGAAATAAAAGATTTAGAAATATGGTTAACACTACCTGCTGATGAAGACGGTTTAGGAGAAGATGCGCTTCAAGTAATAGAGTATGCTGAATCTAATAAATTAGATTTTGAAGGTATTAACTTAATGACATATATCTATAATACAAAAACTCGTGATTCTAAAACGATGGCTGACAAAACTATTGGTGTCATTGAAGAAGCCTATGATGATTTAGGAGAGGTACTAAAAAATTATAGTAAGAGCGAACTTTGGAAATCATTAGGGGTAACACCTCTTATTGGTAATAATGGTGGAACCTTAGAGTTCACACCAAAAGATGCAGAAGAAGTAGGTAGATATGTAGTAGAAAAAGGTATGGGTTATGTAGGTTTTTATGATGTATCAAGAGACAATAATAAATACGATTATGCAGAAGGCTTTGCTACCATACTCCTAGATAAAGAAGCACCTACTGTACCAACAGAACTAAAACCTATTCTAGTAAGAAGCGATCAAGTTGTACTTACTTGGAAAGCAAGTACAGATAATCATAAAGTAAAAGGCTATAAAGTTTATCGTGAAGATGAAAAAGGTAATAAAAAGACTTTTGAAGTAACAACATCAAAATTTGTAGACACAGATGTAAAAGCACAAGAAGAATACGAATACGAAGTAACAGCTCTAGATGAACAAAATAATGAGTCTAAGCGTTCTGATGAAATTGTTATAAAAACGCCAAAAGCCTTTAAGGATGAAGTAAAGGTCGATCAAATTAAAGATAAAGATATTACGCAGACAAGCGCCAAATTAAGTTGGAAAGCTGTAGAAGATGCTGACTTCTATCGTATCTATAGAGATGGTGAAATAATTGCAGAAACAAAGAAAACAGAGTTTGAAGATAAGAATCTAGAAAAAGGCAAGACTTATATTTACCTAATTGAAGCCATTGAAGATAAAGAAATTATAGCATCTAGTAAAAGTATAAGTGTAACGACAAAAGGCGGAGTAGAAAACCCAAATATAGGTGAAGGCACAAACACAGGCAACTGGAAACCAGGCAAAAACTACAAAGTAGGTGATATTGTAACATACAAAGGCAAGCAATATGTATGCGTACAAGCACACCAAGCACTAGGTGATTGGTATCCAAATCCAGATACAACCCTAGCACTTTGGAATACTGTACCTACAAAAGTAGCAGATAAGGATAAAGACAAGGATAAAAATCAAGATAAGGATAAGGACAAAAACAAAGATAACAATAAAGACAAGGATAAAGATAAACCAAGCTTGGATGCCAACATGACAGTATGGGAAGCAGGAGTATCCTACAAAGTAGAAGATGTTGTACTTCATGGAGGCAAATACTACTCTTGTATTCAAGCAAACACAGCAGTATCAAACTGGACACCAGACGCTACACCAGCCCTCTGGGGACTTTACGAACTAGATTAAATTAAAAGAAGAAGCTGTCCATCAGCTTCTTTTTTTTGCGGTGCGTCCAGCTAAGCTGGACTATGCTTACAGGTGAAAGTCCTGTCTAGGTAAT
>URVM01000051.1 GCA_900551325.1 uncultured Eubacteriales bacterium
CAGCTATAAAAATCTTTTTTAAAAAAACTATTTACTTTTCATAGCTGGTCTTAATGTTTTATTCTAAAATTTTTTTTAGCTTACTTACTCTAGCTCTCTATTTTCTGTAATCTTTCTGTGTCCTCTTTAATTTTTCTTCTATGTCTCTAGACTTTATCCATTAGATAAGCTGCCTCTAGAGCTAACTGAAATACAATCTCATAGGATGATCTTCCCCAGTCTCTTTCATCATATGCTTCTGGTATAGCCAAACTATCGGCAGTAAATAAAATTTGTCCAAATTCTATTCCTCTGAACTGAGCACATGCCATAAGGGCTGAACATTCCATTTCCACTACTTGGCATCCTTCTTCTTTTCTGTAGGCTATCATCTCTTTTGTTTCTCTAAAAAATCCATCTGTTGTCCATGTCTTACATAAGGTATGTAAAATCTTAAAATGCTCTGCGGCTTGGGTACAGGCTCTTATTGCTTTTTCGCTAAGACTAATGTCTCTTGAAGGTTCTATATAGTGATAAGAAGTTCCTTCGTCTCGCAAGGCAACTGTAGGAATTAGAATATGATTTTCTTCAAAGTGTTTCAATCCTCCACAACTTCCACATGCTATGATTTCTTCAACTCCATAACCTATTAAAAATTCTAATATCTGTACTGCTGGTGCTGCACCACAGGGTGCCTGTACATAGCAAACTTCTTCTCCTTTATAATTCATCTTATAAATAGGATAAATCTTAGTTATAGATTCAAACTCCCCTATGACCTCATGCTGCTCTTTTGTTGCTACTTGTTCTATCATTTCACCTAAAAAGGCAAAGACACATTTTTTAGGAAATACATAGTCTTCATGGCGATTTGCCATAATCACTGCTATTTGCTCCGTATCCCTTTCTAAAATAGGTATATCATGTTTAATAAGCGTCATATATTCTTCTCCTTTCTATTTAAGGTCTAGGTGCTGAAAATAAAATTGTATTAAATTTTACACAATATATTAACTATAGTCAATATACTAATTAATCAACCATATATAGAGAAACCTTTCCTTTGTACATATTCCTTAAATAATCTTTAATATAGGCCTTATTTATTGGTAGAATAATTCTGCTTTCTCCTATTGCTTTCTAAAATTTATAGCCGTAAAATAGATAAAGTTGCTTAAATTTATACTAAAATATTACATAAGGAGTTCATCATGGATACACTGAAAAAGTCTGTCTGGAAAAATTATGTTAGCTATTTACTGCCTACTGTTATAGGTATGGTAACTTATAGTCTTTACTGTTTAGCTGATGTATTGTTTGTATCTTTAGGAGTAGGGAGCGATGGATTAGCAGCTCTTAATATTTCTCTTCCTATTTTTACAATTTATTCTTCCATTGCTATATTAATTGGGGTAGGTGCTTCCATTACAATAGGTGTTTTAAAGGGCCAAGGTAAACTAGATGAAGCCGATAAAACTTTTACTCTAGCTATAGGAAGTGTATTAATTATAGGTATCATCCTTACCATACTCAGTGTACTATTTACAAAAGAATTAGCTATTTTACTAGGTGCTGATGAAACCATTATGACTGGTGTTATTGATTATTTAAAACCTGTTTGCTATGGTGTTTTATTTTATATGCTTACAGGTGCTTTAACTGTACTTGTACGCTCAGATGGCAATCCTGCTTTAGCCATGATGGCTGATATGGTTGGAAATATTATTAATATTATTCTTGATTATATCTTTATTATTCCATTAGGCTGGGGAACCTTCGGTGCTAGCTTTGCTACAGCTATTGGCTTTACAATTAGTATGTGTATTTTACTTTTTCACTTTGTTTTAAAGAAAAATACAGTACATCTTACTAAAAACTTTTTAGACTTAAAATTATATATACGTATGATTAGAAACGGCGTAGGTGCAAGCCTTCTAGAAGTCTCTACAGGTGTTACCATTTTCCTTATTAATTTAGCTTTAATGGAAATAAGTGGCGCTACTGCTGTTGCTATTTTTAGTGTTATTTCTAATATATGCTTTATTGCTAAGGGCCTCTTTGGCGGCATGGCTCAAGCAAGCCAACCTATTATTAGTCTTAACTTTGGACTTAAGAACTTTCCAGTTATTAAGCTTGCTCATCGTTATGCTATGTGGGTAGCTGGTGGCGCTGGTCTTCTTTCCTTTATTATACTAGACACCTTCTCTCACCCAATTGTAAGTGCTTTAGTTGCAAATGATCCGGAAATTATTACTCAAGGTGCACGGGCTATTCGCCTATATTTCTTTACCTTTGCTTTTACGGGCTTCAATACAGTTTTAATGTATTATTTCCAGTCTATCGAGTGCTCTTTCCACTCTACTTTAATGGCATTTATAAGAGGTATTGGACTAATTTTTATTTTAATTCTTATTCTTCCAAGACTCTGGGGTGAAACAGGTATATGGCTTGCCTATCCTTTTACAGAGCTTATCACCTTTAGTATTTTCTTCTCACTAAAAAAATGGCATATTGATAAAGTTAAACTGGCTACACTATAGTTTAAGTTATGATATAATTTGAGTTATAACATGAAAACCCCTTCAATATAATCTTCTACAGATTTATATTGAAGGGGTTTTATCTTATATTTTTATTAATCTATTTATCTCTATCTTAGTTCTACTACTTTAATCTATCACTTTAATCTATTATTTAAATTAGATTATCTAGCTTGACTTCTTATGTATTAATATTTTTCCTTAGTTAATTTCTACTACTTTGCCAAATTTAGAAATAAATCGTTTAAAGCCTGCTAATCCATTTTCATCAAGCTTATATACACCTGCATCTTCTAATACACGTACAAATTTATTGCCTAAAGCTTGTTTTACATAGCCTTCTATATCTTTGTTAGAATCATATGCTGCTTTTAATTCTTGAGCCCATGTTTCATGATATGGTGCTACACTAGAAGCTTCACCAAGTATATATTGTTTTACTTCTTCTAGTTCTGTTAAAAGTCTACCTGGTAAAATAGCAAGCCCCATAACTTCAATAAGACCTATATTTTCCTTTTTAACATGTTGTACATCTTCGTGTGGATGGAATATCCCTAGTGGATGTGCCTCATTTGTACGATTATTTCTTAGTACAAGACGCATAACATATTGTTCACCTTCACGCTTACATATTGGGGTAATCGTATTATGTGGTGTCTCATCTGTATAAGCTAAAATCTCACAAGCTTCATCACTATACCCTCTCCATAATTTTAAGATTTCATCACTACACTTAGCTAATTCATCTTTTGAAGGAGATACAAGTTCTATAGTAGAAAGTGGCCAATTGAGTACCTTTCCTTGAATCTGGCTATAGGCTGGAATAGTAAATTCAAATACAGCTTTAGCATGATCCATTGGGAAGGTATGACATCCTCCTTGGTAATGTTCATGAGAAAGAATAGAGCCTCCTACAATTGGTAAGTCTGCATTAGAACCTATAAAGTAATGTGGAAACTGTGTTGTAAAATCTAATAAGTTCACAAAGGTATCTGTTGAAATTTCCATAGGTTTATGAGTCTTTGAAAGTACGATACAGTGCTCATTATAATATAAATAAGGAGAATACTGTAGTAACCAAGGTCTTTCATTAAGCTCTAGTCTAATCAAACGATGATTTGCTCTATCTGGATGCTTAATAGTCCCTTCATATCCTTCATTTTCTTCACATAGTAAGCATAGTGGGTAGTTGCTACTAGGTGCTAATCTTTCTAAAGCAATTTGTTTAGGATCTTTTTCTGGCTTAGATAAATTAATTGTAATTTGGATATCACCATAAATTGATTCTACATCGAACTGCTTATTTTTAGCTAATTGTCTTACTTTAATATATGTGGAAAGCTTACTTAACTCATAGAAATAATCAGTTGCTTGTTTTGGAGATTCTTCATAGTAAGTAAAAAACTTTTTATTTACTTCTGAAGGTTTATCCATAAGAAGATCCATTATATGACTTGTAAACTGGTCTCTAGCAGGTACTTGATCTTCTATTAATCCCTTTTCTAAAGCTATTTCTACAAGACCTTCTAATAGTTCATATTGATCTTTTTCAGTAGGCCCAGTCACTTCATAATTATTTTCATTAAATAAAGCAAGTAGTCTATTACGTAAATAAACTTGGTCCATTTCTTCTACTAGTCCTGCTTTAATATTTACAGCAATAAGTCCATCTATTAAGTTCCAAAGTTTTTGCTCCATTATTATCTAGCCTCCTATCCTATACGTTTAGGTCCATCACCTATAGTAGCTACAAAGAAAGATGCTTCATAGCCAATCTTATCTTTATACACTGCTCCAACTTTAGTAATAAACTCTTCTATACAACTTTCGTCTACAAGAGCTATACTACATCCACCAAAACCTGCACCTGTCATACGTGCACCTAATACACCTGGTACTTCCCATGCAGTGTGAACAAGTGTATCAAGTTCAATACCTGTTACTTCATAATCTTCACAAAGAGACTTATGAGAAGCATTTAAAAGTTGACCTAACTGTACTAAGTCTCCTCTTTCTAATGCTTGAGTAGCTTCTTTAACACGCTCATTTTCTGTAATAACATGGTAAGCTCTATTGTACTCTTTTCCAGCAAGTAGGCCTTTGTTAGCTTCAAGTACTTCTAAACTTACTTCACAAAGATTAGTAGCACTACAAACACTTTGAAGTTTTGCTAAAGCACTTTCACATTCACTACGACGTTCATTATACTTAGAATCTGCAAGTTCACGACGTTTATTAGTATTCATAATAACAACTTTATACTTGCCTAACTCAAGTGGATGATATGAGTATTCTAATGTATTACAATCTAGTAAAATTACTTGATCTTTTTTACCTAATGAAATAGCAAACTGATCCATAATTCCACTATTTACGCCTATGTATTCATTTTCTACCTTTTTACCTAAAATTGCTGCTTCAACAGGTGTAATATCTAAGTTGTTTAATTCTTTAAATACAGCTAAACATAACATTTCTAAAGAAGCTGAAGATGATAATCCAGAACCATTTGGGATGTTTCCATAAATAAGAATATTGAAACCTTGCTCTACTTTATGTCCTTCTCCTTTTAAAACTTTTGCCATACCCTTTAAGTAATTTACCCAGTTATGATTTTCATTGTACTCTAAATTCTCTAACTCACAAATAATTGTTCCAATTTGTTCAAAGTTCATTGAGTAGGCATGAATCATTCCATCTTCACGTTTACTGATAAGTGCATAAGTTCCAAGAGTAATAGCAGCTGGAAATACGAGACCACCATTATAATCAATGTGTTCACCTATTACATTAATACGACCAGGTGCAAAGTAAATGCCTTCATGCTCTCCCTTAAAGATTTCTTTAAATTTTGATACAGCAAGCTCAGTATTCATATTTATCCTCCTTGAAAGTAAAATTCACAAATTATTTTACTGTAATTATAACATATTTTTACTAAATTAAATAGGTTTATGTTAAAATATTTTTATGATAAAATGAAAATAAAAAGGGGATAGTCATATGGAAATTAAAATTCAAGATCTCACACTCAAAAATACTAATTGTAAGCAAATTACTCTTATAAACAATAATGGAATGGAAGTAGAATTCCTAAGTCTTGGCGGTATCATTACTAAGATTTTAGTACCTGATTATGAAGGTAACTTAGAAAATGTAGTATTAGCTTATAAAAACTTAGAAGATTACTTAGAAAATCCTTCTTATTTTGGTGCACTCATTGGCCGTACAGGAGGACGTATTTATAAAGGGCAAGTTACTATTAATGATCACCTCTATCAACTTAACACTACTGATAATGGTCATACTTTACACGGTGGTATTCATGGATTTGACAAAAAAAATTGGACTATAGAACCATTTAAAGATCTTTCACATGTAGGTGTACATCTTCACACTATAAGTGAAGCTGGTGAAGAAGGTTATCCTGGACGCCTTCACTTAACCGTTACTTATATTCTTCATGAAGATAACACTTTTGAGATTTCTTACTACGGAATCTGTGATGAAGATACACTCCTTAACCTTACTAACCATACATACTTTAATCTCTCTGGTTTTGCTAAACGTAAGATTACTGAAGAAATCCTCTTTGTTAATAGCCAGCAAGTTTTAGCCCTAGACGAAGAAAACATACCAACTGGTGAACTTTTAGATGTTTCCACTTATACAGCCCTTGACTTTAATACACCTAAAATAATTGGTACATCTATTCATGATGACTTATTTAAACCTCAAAGAGGTTATGACTACGCATGGCTTTTAAATGACAATACAACTACGCACGCTTCTTTACACGATCCTGTTTCAAAACGCTTCCTAGAAATCTCTACAACTCAACCAGCTATAGTCATTTACACAATGAATTTTGCAGATGGACTCACACTTGAAAATGGTCAACCATCTACACCACACTATTCTATTTGTTTTGAAACCCAAGCACCTCCTATTGGTTATAACGAGTGCTTTAAAGATTTAAGCCTACTAAGAAAAGACACTCCATATCAACATACAACTAAATTAAAATTTAGTGTAAGAGATTAATCTATTAAACTTCATAGATTTGCTATTTAAGAAATCTTTCTTAATTTATGTACTCATTCTGTAGTTAATCATTGAGTACTCCTTCTTTTGTAAATAAATACATAAGTAAGTAAATAAATACATACGTAATCAGTTAATAATTTTATAAATCAAGAAACTAAGTAGACTAGAATTACTGTCTTTTAGAATCATCTATTAGGTAAAAGGGTGACTGTAACTCATCCAAAAGCGGCTTATGCAGATGGCTTAGAGGATGTTAATAAGCGAGTGAATAAGGTTATGAGTAGACTAGAATTGCTATCTCATTAAGAAAACTAGATAAGGCTAAAGGATAGGGAGCTTCTCCGAAAGCGGCTTATGTAGGTGACTTAGAGTCTGTTAATGAGTGAGGGAA
>URVM01000052.1 GCA_900551325.1 uncultured Eubacteriales bacterium
AAGGTGTTAGATAAATCAATATTGATTTATCTAACACCTTTTTATAATGTAACAACCGTATTTGTATTAAGTACTATGTCTGTAATTTCATTCATATCTGTTATACGTCCTACCAATAATGAATGTTGACCACAGGCCTTATATACACAAGTACCACAAGCAAGTAATTCAACTCCTTGTAATTCTAATGCTTCTAAAATATCTATATATTTTGATCCTTGTACAAGCAGCTTTACTCCTGAATTATAAAAAATAATAATCTCGGGTTTTGTCAAACTTGCTAATATCTTTCTTAGTAATACGCCTAATAAGGTTTGGCCTACGCCATCATCACCTTTTCCTAATGATTCACTATTAACAATTATAACCTTTTGGTACACTTCTACTCCCTCCATTTTCCTCATAACTCTATCTTTATTGATATAATATGCAGGAAAAATTTAGAAGTGTATCTTTAACATTTAATTATCTTTTTTTCCTTTTTTAACAAAATATATAATTTCTAGTACACCTGCTGCAATAGTTGCTGTCAAAAATACAAGATTTGTAATAAAACCAGCTATAGCAAAACCTTTATTTCTCTTATTCTTCATACCAATTGCACCTAAAACTGTTCCTACTATAGTAACAGGTAAACCAATAACCGGAATAATCCATGCTACTGATCCTACAATTCCTAGTATAAAAGATGTCCAAGCATTTGGATTAGGTCTTGGTACAGATACAATATTTGGGATCATCTCTACACAACTATCTGTATCATTTTCATCTGCTACATATTCTTTTGTGTAAAATTCTATTTCCTCATTATTTACTTTTTTCTTCTTCATCCTTACAGCCTCCTTTGTACTTGTATATTGGGTATCTTCATTATAAAGTAATCTTCCCTATTTTTAAAGTACTAAACATTTGTTTAATAAAAATACCTAATGAAGGCTAGTTAATTAGCCCTCATTAGGTATTTCTTTCATTATTTAGATGCACTTGATTTAGCTTCCATCCAAATACTACTGTATAATTTAATAACATCTGATGGATCTGTAAACATTTCCATCTTATCTGTTTCTTCTTCCGATGGATAAGCAACTTCACTATTTCTAATTTCTTCTGGAAGTAAAGCTCTTGCTTCACTAATTGGTGTAGAGTATCCAATATATTCAGCATTTCTTGCTGCTATATCCGGACGGCATAAGAAGTCAATATACTTATGTGCATTCTCAATATTCTTAGCCCCTTTCGGAATAACAATACCATCTACAAAGAAGTTTGTTCCTTCCTTAGGTAGTGCAAAGGCTAAGTCTGGATTTTCTTCTAACATAACCATAGCATCTCCAGCCCAAGCAAGCATAACTGCAGCTTCGCCACTTATCATCTTACCTTTTCCTTCATCTCCTACATAGCTCAGTACAAGAGGTGCTTGTTTGATAAGTTCCTGCTTAGCTGCCTCTAACTCTTGTTTATCTCTTGTGTTCATAGAATAACCAAGTTTTTTAAGAGCTGCCATTATACCTTCACGTTCACTATCGTACATAAAGATCTTTCCTGCATATTTAGGATCCCATAAAACATCCCAACTATCTACTACCTCATCTACCATAGTTGTATTATATACAATACCTACTGTTCCCCACATATAAGGAAGTGAGTATTCATTCGTAGGATCATATGGTAAATCTTTAAATCTATCATCAATTTTTGAATAGTTTTCTAGTTTAGTAGTATCGATTTTTTCTACCATGCCTTTACTAATCATTTTCTCAATCATGTAATCTGAAGGCATTGCCACATCATAACTAATATTACCTGGTTCAAGACGTTGATACATTTCTTCATTGGTTGCAAATTCAGAATAAACAACTTTTATTCCTGTTTCTTCTTCAAATTCTTTATTTACCTCTGGGTCAATATAATCTCCCCAGTTGAATACATTAACAACTTCTTGTTCTCCACCAACACCCGTACCTACCACATATGCCATAACACCTAAGCCAATTATAAGAACAGCTATAATAGCTTTTGTAAATCCAAATTTTGATGATTTAGTTCTTTCTTTTACTTCTACTTCTTCTCTATTTTTGTTTGCTTTTTTATGTTTCTTATTAGGGAACACATTAGTTGCAATTAAAATAGTAATGATTGTACCAAACATAATAGTAGAAATAGCATTAATTGTAGGTGCAACACCTTTTCTTGTCATAGCAAATACTTTAATGGAAAGAGTATCTACCCCTGGTCCTGTATTAAAGAAACTAATGATGAAATCATCAATAGATAAAGTAAAAGCAATAAACAATCCAGCTAATACTCCTGGTAAAATCTCTGGTAAAATAACCTTTTTAAAAGCATAGCTTGGTGTAGCTCCAAGGTCTAGTGCTGCTTCATATATATTATAATTTAACTGCTTCAACTTTGGCATAATTGAAAGGATAACATACGGTATACTAAAAGTAATATGTGCCAATATAAGTGTTGTAATACCTACTGGTATTTTAAGTGCTGAAAATAGTAACATTAAAGATACACCTGTTACAATTTCTGAACTTAAAAGAGGAATATAAGTAATATTCATTACTAATTTCTTCTTCCAACCTGTCATACGTTCAATACCCATTGCCGCAAGTGTTCCTATAATAGTTGCTACAACAGAAGATATAACTGCTATAAAAATCGTATTATAGAAAGCTTGTTGAATACTTGCATCTTGGAAAATTTCCTCATACCATCTAAAAGTAAATCCCTTCCATATAGGAAGCTTAGAATCATTAAAGGAGTAAAACATCAGTATAGCCACAGGTGCATACATAATAAGCAAAACAAGAGCTACATATGACTTTTTAATAAACTTCATCAAAATAGGCCGCCTCCTTTATCTAATGAATCTTTTTTAGACATAAAAATAAGCGTAATTAAGATAATAATCATTAAAATTACGGAGAGTGCTGAACCAAATGCCCAATCACCTGTTTTATTAAATTGTTGTTCGATTAAGTCTCCTAAAAGGGTTGTCTTTCCTCCACCTAGTAATCTAGATACTAAGAATGTTGTAAGTGCTGGCATAAATACCATAACAACACCTGTTATAACACCTGGCATACTAAGAGGTAAGATTACCTTTTTAAAGGTTGTTACTTTATCAGCACCTAAGTCATAAGATGCTTCAATAATGCTATTATCAATTTTACAAAGTACATTGTAAATAGGCAATACCATAAATGGGAAGAAGTTATATACATTACCAAATACAATAGCACTCTTACGATACAAAAACTGCATACTTGGTAGACCTATACTATTTAATATATTATTTACTACACCTGTATCTTGTAATAAATATCCCCAAGCGTATGTACGTAAAAGGGAATTCATCCACATTGGTAAGATAACAAGAAGTAAAATAATACTTTTTCCTGACATTTGCTTTGCACTTAAAATCATAGCTAATGGATAAGCAAGTAACAAGCAAATAACAGTACTTATAAAAGCAATACCTACTGAATCTAAAATATTCTCTAAGTACTTAGGATTTAATACTTGTTTATATCCGTCTAGTGTAAAAACACCTTGTTCGAAAAAACTATAATATAAAATAATAAGAACTGGAACGATTACAAAAATACTTGCCCAAATAAGATAAGGGAGCGCTAATCTTTTTTTGTACACCTTTTATTACCCCCTTTTCATAATATGGATATCTTCTGGTGTAAGGGACATACCCACTGTAGCACCTACTGGTGCCATAGATGTTGAATGTACCATCCACTTATAACCATTGGAATTAATAATCATCTCATAATGTACACCTTTAAAAGTAACAGACTCTACTACACCTTGTAACATACCTTGGTCCGCCTTTACTATCACCATATCCTCTGGACGAATTACAATGTCAACTGGTGTATTCTCTCCAAAACCTGCATCTACACAGTCAAATTCTACATTTTGGAATTTAACAAGGTAATCTTTAATCATTGTTCCAGAAATAATATTACTCTCGCCAATGAAATCAGCAACAAAGGCATTTTTAGGTTCATTATAAATATCAACTGGTGTACCAATTTGTTGTACACGCCCCTCATTCATAATAGCAATGGTATCAGACATAGTAAGGGCTTCTTCTTGGTCATGAGTAACATAAATGAATGTAATACCTAGCTTTTGTTGAATTTTCTTAAGCTCCATTTGCATTCCTTTACGTAATTTTAAGTCAAGCGCACCAAGAGGTTCATCTAGAAGAAGTACTTCAGGCTCATTTACAACAGCACGTGCTATAGCAATACGTTGTTGTTGTCCACCACTTAAAGAGTCAATGCGTCTATCTTGAAAACCTTTAAGGTTTACAAGTTCTAACATTTCAGCAATTTTTTTATCAATAAGTTTTTGATCCATCTTCTTAATATGAAGACCAAAAGCAATATTTTCTCCTACTGTCATATGAGGAAATAAAGCATATTTTTGGAATACTGTATTAATACGTCTCTTATAAGGTGGCAAATTTGCAATGTTCTTACCTTCAAAACGAACTTCACCATTTGTTGCTTCTTCAAAGCCACCAATGATTCGAAGTAATGTTGTTTTACCACATCCACTAGGTCCTAGTAATGTAAGAAACTCGTTACGTCTAATATACATGTTAATATTCTTTAAAACTTCTGTACCATCATCAAAAGTCTTAGTTATATTTACAAGATTAATAATATGGTTTGTGTCATTCTTAGTTTCTTTCATCCATCCCATCTCCTTTAAAAACTTGGTGGCGTTGCAACCCAAAGAACTGTTGCCTTTGTCTTGCCTGCATTTTCTAGATAGTGATCTCCTGTTGGTCTAAAGTAAAAGCTATCACCTTTCTTAGCTTTAAACTTTTTATTACCAAGGTGTATATAAATTGTTCCTGCTAAGACATACCCAAACTCTTCACCTTCATGAGGTGCTTGTTCAAGTGCTTTGCAACCTGGATCAATATTAATTAAAATAGGTTCCATATCGTTCTTTTGTGCATTAGGAATAAGCCATGTAATCATATTCCCTAATTCTTTATCTTCTTTTTCAAAGACATCTTGCTTTGTAAATACAATTTTTTCTTGGCTTGTTTCATTAAAGAAATCTTTAAGATTCGTACCTAAGCACTCCAGTATGTCAATTAAAGTAGCAATAGAAGGTGATGTTAATCCCCTTTCTACTTGAGAAATAAATCCTTTAGATAATTCACATCGGTCAGCAAGCTCTTCTTGTGTCAAACCATTCTTTTTTCTGAGCTGGTTTATCTTGGCTCCAATATCCATTCTTATGCCTCCCTCATCTTCTTATATGTATGATAAACTTTTTGTTTACACAAATTAAACTTCAACATATGAAATTATACTTACTATTCCCTAAAACGTCAAGATTTTTTAGCAAAAAACTTATTTTTATAAAACTAAGAGTTTAGTATATATGTTCTATGTTTTTTTATTAATAATCATTATATACATTGGCATTACTGACTTTTGTGATTTTCATTAAATATAAAGTATACTTTTAATATCTACTAATTTTTATATTTACTTGGGTTAGATAGTATTAATTAAAAAGTTTAGTAAAAGATGACATTCAAAATAAATAATTAGACTTTTTTGCATAATTTTTATCTTTTTTAATAAATTTTCTTCATTTATTAGCGTTTGCTCTTCTTGTTATATTTATACTTATTTATTAGAAATGAAAAGAGATATTTAGTATGCCTAAATATCTCCTAATTATATCTAAATATTTATTTTCACCTTAAATCTCTTCACCATAATAACAATTTCTTCCTAACTGCTTAGCTCTAAGCATAGCCTCTTGAGCCTCAACTAATGCAACTTCATGAGATACTAGTTCATCCTTTATATTAGCAATGCCCACACTCATCTTAAACTTCAAACAATGTCCCTCTAAATACAGTTCTTTTTCACTCTCTGAAAGAATAGCTTTAACAATTTGTAGGACTTTTTCTTTTTCCAAAGTCTTTGTTAGAACAATGAACTCGTCTCCTCCTATACGATAGGATTCCATCTCTTCTTCTAAATATTTATCTATTCTTCTTTTTGCCTCCTCTATTACTAGATCACCTATATGCCAACTATATTTTTTATTGTAACTTTCAAACTGATCAATATCAAAACAAAGTATATATTCCCCTATTTCATGTTCATTCTCTACTGCAGCAAAGTACGCTTCTAAATTAGATATACTAATCATCTTGTTTCCCTCCTTATTACTATAAATAGTTAGAAGATGTATTCGTGGAAGAAATTCTTTTGTTATTCCTTGCCTTCTCCATTGTCTAGGTGAACATCCATAACATTTTTTAAAAGCTCTAGAGAATACTTCATAAGAGTGATAACCATAGTCAAAAGCTATATCAATTAATTTTTTATTGCTTAAATTTATATCCCTAGCAGCTCTTGATAATTTACGTTTCTCTATGTATTCTTTTAATGATCCTCTATGTAGACATGCAAATAACCTATGTAAATGAGATAAAGAGATATAATGACTTTGGGCTAACACTTCTAAAGAAAATCCTTCTTGTAGGTGCTCTTCAATATAATCAAGGACCTGAACTAAAATATCTATACTTTTCATATGTTCTTCCCTCATTTCTAACTATATCCAGTTTAGCATAGCATACTTATAAAAACTTGATGATTTATATCATTATTAGTGATTATTCTGTAAATATTTTAACATAAAAAAAGAGAGTTACTATAATTACTTATAGTAACTCTCTTTTTTTATGCCCGAGACCGGAATCGAACCGGTACGAGGGTTAGCTCGCAGGATTTTA
>URVM01000053.1 GCA_900551325.1 uncultured Eubacteriales bacterium
TAGAATAAGAGTCTCCAAAACTCCAGAGGAGGGTTCGATTCCTTCTGCCCCTGTTCTTTAAAGAAGCTATACACTTATTTTTAGTGTATAGCTTCTTTTTTCCTCTAGAAAAATATTGAAATATTTAGATTTTAACAGTAAACTTATAGATAAAAGACTTCAAACTAAATAGATTCATCAGTTTAATAATTGAGAAGAGGAGAATTATATGATTCCTTTTTTAAAAGAACAACGAACACTTGAAGAAGTAAGGAGAGTATTAGTTCAAAAATTTAATGCTATAGAACATACTAATTTATCTCGTCAAGAGATTGATAGTGATATGTATGGGTTAAATCAAGATACTAATTCTCTAAAGTTAATTTATATAGTAAGTGATCCTGCCATACTTAATAAATATGTTTCAACTAAAGAAAAGTTAGAGAATGAACAATTTAATAAGGCTGTTGAAGAATCAGGTATTGATTATCACAATAAAAGTATTTGTCCTGAACTAAGTAGGGGAAATCGTATATATATTGTCTTGGAAAGTGTAGATCACGTTCACTTCTCATCATTTAGAATACTTGGTAAATGCAAGTATATAGCAGATGAATTAATGTTTCTAAAGGGAATTAAGGATATAATTTAATCAATTCTAAAACAACACAAGCCAGCCTAAATCTACCTCCCCCCTAAAATATGGGTAGACTTAAGCTGGCTTGTGTTTTGTGGCAAAGGTGATGGGTATTAGGATATGCACATTTGTTTGTTGTATACGCCTTGTTTCATGTGGGCTCATGTGGCACCTGACGCTAGCTTGGCTAGTCCATGTCCTATTGGTGAAAGAGCTCTAGCTAAGAGTTATCACGGCCAGTAGTGGAGTCGCTTTGCTTTAATCTTCGGCTGTTGCGGCTTGTTTGAATAAGGCTGTATTTGATTAAACAATATGTGACTTTGAATAAATACCTATCATATTTTAACTAGATAAGATCTATGCCACCACTTATCTTATCTAGTGCCTAAAAATAAGTTTGTCCATTTTTAGATGGGGGGAGAATCAAAAAACTTCTTAACTTATCTTTAGTGGTACAAGTGTATAAAGTTATCTAGAATGCTCTATACCCTTGTACTTTTATATTGTTGTAGAAGGTGTTTGTCCTTATAGCCTAGTTATACCTAAAAAGAAGAGGGAAGTAAAGAGTTAATAAGTCACAAAATTAAAATAAGTATAATCGATGAGAACTTATAAAATGCGACAGAAGAAGAGAAAGTTTGCTTTCTAAGTAAAGAAAGTGGATTTACAGGAAATCACGAATAAATAGGCACTTTAACCTAAAACAAAGTTATGAAATTATGCATAAGTACTAAGAAAAAGAGGAAATGGTAAAATAAATTATTTGGTGATTTTTTCGTATAAAGGACTATTTATTAAGTTTGTTTGTTAATTTTATAATCAAATAACTGTATTTGTATATTTTTTATTGACCTTCTACTTGGTGGAAGGTGTAATATAGGTGTATATGGAGGGGATATTTATGCGTATTAAAGAAGTAGAAGACCTTACTGGTATTACAAGTAAAAATATTAGATTTTATGAAAAAGAAGGTTTGATTACACCAAGTAGAAATGAAAACAATAAGTATAGAGACTATAGTGATGAAGATGTTAACACATTAAAACAGATTAAATTATACCGCAAATTGGATATATCTCTAGAAGATATTAAGCTTATTCAAAAAGGTGTTATCTCTATAGAAGGTTGTATGGAAAAGTATGTGACCTATATGGACGAGCGTATTAAAGAAATGAATAGAGCGAAAGAAATATGTGTAGAAATTAAAAAGGATGTTATAGAAACGAAAAATATTAATATAGATGCTTACTTGGACAAAATTGATAACTATGAGGCTAAGGGTGCAAAATTTGCCAATATTGCTAAAGACTTTATTAAAAAGGCTAAAGGGTGTATGCCCCCAAGTTATAGTTATTGGTTTGAGCCTAATGAACCTATTATTAAGCGTGAAGATTTTACTAAGGAACTTTGTATCTTTGCAGATAAAAATGGATTAGATCTAACGATTTTAAGGGAGAGCATGGAACCTGTTATTCTTATAGGAGAAGAAAAATATTTTTGTATGCTACAAACACCTCAAATTCTCCCTTTTCCTTTTTCTATTTTCTTTGCAAGTCATACATATGGGTTCAGGTTTGTATATATTTATAAATATGAGTAAATTTTTAATAAAGCTATTGACCTTCTACTTTGTGGAAGGTATAGGATAGGGGAAAAGGAGGTAGGGTTTATGAAAATAAAAGCATTAGGTGAGCGTACAGGACTAAGTAAAAGTGAAATTATTTTCTTAAGAAAAGAAAACTTATTAAAACAACAGGAAGAATATGGTGAAGAAGCTGTAGTCATTTTACAGCGTATTAAGCTTATGAGAAAACTAGGTGTCAATGTAAGAGATATTATGAAGATGCAAAAAGGTATACTTTCATTAAATGAATGTATGAATAGACAAATAGATAGATGGGAGAAGGCATCAAGACAAGATAAGGCAAAGTGGATTGAGATAGCTAGGTCAATTAAAGAAGAGAAAGTAAATTATAATGGGTTAGATGCACAGGCATATCTTAAACACATAGATCAGTTAGAGCAGTCAGGGTATAAATTTAAGAGTATAAAAGGAAACCTATGGAGCAGATTAAATGGCTATATACCACCAGATAGTGATAGATGGTTTGAACCAGATGAGCCTATTTTAAGTAAGCAAGACTTTACCAAAGAACTTATTAAATATGCAGAGCATGAGAAATTAGATTTAATGATTTTAAGAGAAGGTATAGAGCCTATTGTAGAAATTGAGGGTGAGCGTTATATGTGTCTATTGGAGTCACCTCGTATGCTCAAATTTCCTTGGTCTATATTTTTTGCTACTAGTAATAGTTTTGGATTTAAGTTTGTTTACTTATATAAACATATATAAGCAGTGAAAAAGTATTGAAAAAAATATAATTTTTAATATTTTAGGGCACAAATATAAGGGCTAGAAGTATTGAAAATTAAAGGTTTTGTAGTAGATATATAGGTTTTAAAAACTTTTTTAAAAAAGTTTTTAAAACCTATTGACATAAAGCTAGTTTTAGTGCAAAATAATACAAGTCAGCAGCGGTTAACACCAAAGCAGATAACAACTTTTGGGGGCATAGCTCAGCTGGGAGAGCACCTGCCTTGCACGCAGGGGGTCAAGGGT